>NZ_CP088273.1:2405000-3660000 GCF_020731415.2 Phyllobacterium sp. T1293
TCGGGATATAAATTGACGCAGTGCAAGGGAGCCACATACCATTATGACCATTCTGCTGCGGATTGAAGGAGCAATGGTGGCTGTGCTCGCCATAACAGCTTATTCGCTTTTTGGCCTTAGCTGGTGGCTTTTTATTGTGCTCTTCCTCGTGCCCGATATCTCAATGCTGGCCTATCTCAAAGGTCCGAAGATTGGTGCGATCTGCTATAATGCGGTGCATCTTTATGCTCTGCCTATCATTCTTCTGGCGGCTGGCTGGTGGTCCGGCTCCAAACTCGTCTTGTCCATTGGTTTGATATGGGTATTCCACATCGCCATTGATCGCGCTCTTGGGTACGGCCTGAAATTCTACAGCGCGTTTCAGGACACGCATCTCGGGCGCATCGGAAAAAAGGCGTGATCCAGCAGATCTTCCAAGATCAATAGTTGCACGAATCCATTTCCTGCTTGAAGCGTTCGATCCACCATGTAGCGGCGGGCCCGAGGGGCCTGTCTGCCATATGAAGCGCAAAAAGCGGATAACTCCCCTCGGGATAAGGTTCGAGATCAAGCTTAACCAACCGACCCTCGGCAACATCATTGCTTATCATCCATTTGGGTAGACCGCCCCACCCCAGACCAGCGACCATCAAGTTGTGTTTGATGCCGACATCGGTCATCCGCCACGTCTTATAAGCGAAAACACCGAAATCGCGGCCTTTCGTTTGCTCGGAAAGATCGGTGACAACAAGCTGAACGTGATCGCGGATGAATGATAAGGGAACTGGTCCCTTGTACAGGGCAAGCGGATGATCAGGCGCAGCGGCGGGCGTCATAGCCATTTCCCCAACCTTCATCGTCACCAGATCATCGCTTGACTGAAGCGGCGGTCCGCCAATGCCGATATCTGCCTGCTTCTTCAACACAAGGTCCCACACCATACCCAGCGCGCCAACATGCAGACGCAGACTGACGGTCGGAAAGTGCTGCTGAAAGGCCTTCAAAACATGGATGAGAACCGGAGAAGGTACGGACACATCAACGGCAATCGAGATTTCCGCTTCGAGGCCCGCTTTGAGACCTTCGGCCCGCGCCCTCAAGCTTTGCAGGGCTGACGCCATGCGCCGCGCATCCTCAAGCATGGCGAGACCCGCATCGGTCAATCGCGGCTGCTTGGTTCCCACACGGGTAAAAAGCTGCAGTTCGAGCTGGGATTCAAGATTGGCAATCGTATAGCTGATAACCGATTGGGAGCGATTGAGGAGCCGGGCAGCGGCGGAGAAACTGCCCGTGTCGGCAACGGCCAGAAACACCTGGAGCTGATCGAGTGTCGGGTTCGGCTGCATGATCTATCTACTTTTTAGATGAGTTTGATAGATATTTTCCCAGTTTTCTAAATGGATGTCGAGGGCCAAATTACAGGCACGAAATCAATCATCCTTTTAGAAGGTACTTAGATCATGTCATCCATTCTTCTCGTTACATCCAGCCCTCGCGGTGCGGCATCGCATTCAACCGCGGTTGCCAAAGAGTTTGCAAACAAGCTGCAGCGGGCAACGCCCGGTAGCCAGATTGTCACCCGCGATCTTGCCAGCCATCCGTTGCCGCATATTGATGCCGAATACACGGCTGGTATCTATACACCGGTTGAGGCACGCACACTTGAGCAGCAGCGCGCTGTTGCTATCTCGGATAAGGCCGTCGACGAGCTTTTTGCAGCAGACAGCATTGTAATTTCGACGGGCTTCATCAATTTCAGCATCTCTTCAACGCTGAAATCATGGATTGATCACATCGCCCGTGCGGGCAAGACATTCAGCTATGGCGAAGATGGCCCCAAGGGCCTTGTTACAGGCAAGAAAGTCTACCTTGTGATCGCATCCGGCGGCGTTTACTCGGAAGGACCAGCTTCAGGTATGGATTATGCTACGCCGTACCTCAAATCGGTGCTCGGTTTCCTTGGTATGACGGATGTTGACGTTGTTCGCATCGAAGGCGTTGGCATGGGGCCAGAAGCAGCAGCCAAGGCGATTGCGACAGCCGAAGAACAAACCAGCCATTTGGCCCTTGCGGCCTAACGGATCAAACCAGTAAGGGGGTGGATAGCAATCCACCTCTTTTCCCATGTAATGATATGGATTTTTGGAACAGAAGAGCGATCCGCTTATCAGCGATCTGCTACTTCAATGCCTTGTGTTCGGCTTCATCAAGCCGGCGGAGCTGATCAAGCAAGCTCTCAGGCACGGTGTCTTCCACCTTGTAGATACCGGCAGCACGTATTGCCGTCCTGTAGGACGACTGCGATATCTGTCGTCGCAAGATTCTTGATAACTGTTTTTCGTTGGTCCGGTTGGCGCCGTCCATCGCATTACTCCAACTCTACTTCGTGGTCTTAAACACCTTCCCAGCGAAGAAGGTTCCCCTTTTCTAGACTTATGTCCGTTAAGACAATGTGTCTCTCCGCCGCATGGCCTCCGGAAGGACAAATGTCGTTACCCCATCGGGAACTGTCCGCGTCGGCAGGCGTTGTAAAGCAACCTTTCCTCCGGCCAATGGGGTATGTTTTGTACGAAATATTTCAATATCTTAATTCCTTGCCCATCGTGCAGCACGTAATCACTCTTGCAGTTGCCTATGTGCTTGCCTTTCCAATCGGATGGGAACGGGAAATCGAAGAGCGTAGTGCAGGCATGCGCACATTTCCCCTTGTCGCACTTGCCAGCTGCGGCTTTATTCAGGGCACCGAAGGTGTCATGGGAGAGCACCCGGAAGCTACAGCGCGCATCATCGAAGGACTGATCACTGGCGTCGGCTTCATCGGCGGCGGCGCGATCCTGCAAATGAAAGATTCCGTGCGCGGCACGGCTACCGCTGCCAGCATTTGGGCGACCGGGGCAATCGGCGTTGCGGTCGGCCTGGAGAGTTATGATGTGGCTTTTATCATCTCCCTCGTCACCTTCCTGACGTTGAGATTAATGCTGCCACTCAAAAAGGAAACCAAGGGAAAATAACTAGCGGCCCGAGTTGCGGCTTCCCAGAGCTTTTTCCCACATCAGGGCAGATTCGACGATGGCATCAAGATTGTCGAGGCGCGGCTCCCAACCCAGATCTTTTCTGGCTCGTGCGCTGTCAGCGACGATGGACGCCGCATCGCCTGGACGCCGATCCGTGAGGCGAGCATCAATAGGCGCACCGTGAACTCGCTCGACGCTTTCAATCACATCACGCACGGAATATCCCCGGCCATAACCGCAATTGGCGGTGAGGCTGCTGGCGCCTGTGCGCAGGCGATCAAGTGCAAGGCGGTGGGCTGCAACGAGGTCACTCACATGAATATAATCGCGCACGCACGTACCATCAGGCGTGGGAAAGTCGTGGCCGTAAATTTCCATATAGGGCCGTTTGCCAAGCGCCGTTTCACAAGCAACCTTGATCAGATGGGTTGCCCCTCTCGTGGATTGGCCGGACCGGCCCTTGGGGTCAGCGCCAGCAACATTGAAATAGCGAAGCGCCGTGTAGCGGAAATCATGGGCTGCTGCCGTGTCGCGCAACATCCATTCGGTCATCAGTTTGGAAACACCATAGGGTGATTGCGGCTGAAGTGTCGTATCCTCGGTGACGGGCTCCATACCGCCGTCGCCATACACAGCTGCCGTCGATGAAAAAATGAAATTCCGCACATCCGATTTTATGACCGCTGCGATAAGGGAGCGGGATTTTGAGGTATTGTTTTCATAGTATGTGAGCGGGTCGCGAACCGAATCCGGCACGACGACCGAACCGGCAAAATGAATGACCGCATCAACATAATTGCGCTCGATGGTTTCACGGACAAGGTGCTGATCCGCAATATCGCCGACGATGAGTTTGGCTTCCGGGGGCACTGCCCATTCAAATCCGGTGGATAGCCGGTCGATGACAACAACAGACTCCCCCGAATCCAATAATTCCCAGACCATGTGGCTGCCAATATATCCGGCACCGCCGGTTACGAGTACTGTCATCTGTTAACCTCTGAACCATGAATACAGCTCTCAGCTATCATCTTGCCGTATTTCGGCAAGAGTGCAAAGCCTTGAAGCGACAGCATAAAAATTCTTCAGCCAAAACGCTTTATGCAGCAAGGACACCTCAGACTGAACATCATCGCGAACGACGGCGTCCGTGTTCCGCAAATCCTTGGCACTATAGGGCATGCTGAACTTGAACGCTGTCATTTACCAAGCGTGGCAAATTGCCCACCTTCCCGTCATGGATTTTAAGCAGCAAAAACGGTAGTAAGTTTGTGATACAGGAGCAGTACATGGACTATCGTCGGTTTTTCGAAGACGCGATCGACCAATTGCACGCTGAGAAGCGCTATCGGGTCTTTGCTAATCTGGAACGGATCGTGGGAAAATTTCCGCGTGCGCTTTGGCGTACCGCTGATGCCACGCGCGAGATAACCGTATGGTGTTCCAATGATTATCTCGGAATGGGTCAGCATCCATCCGTGATCGCTGCCATGCATGATGCATCCAGCCGCATGGGCTCCGGCGCTGGTGGCACGCGTAATATCTCAGGTAATAACCATCCGCTTGTAGAGCTTGAAAACGAACTGGCCGATCTTCACAACAAGGAAGCTGGTCTGGTCTTTACATCAGGGTTTGTATCCAACGAGGCGTCGATCTCAACCATCGCACGGCTTCTGCCCAATTGCCTGATTCTTTCCGATGAGTTGAACCATGCCTCGATGATCGAAGGCGTTCGTCGCTCCGGTGCAGAGAAGAAGATTTTCCGTCACAATGATGTCGCGCACCTCGAAGACCTGTTGAAAGCAGCAGGCAAGGAGCGCGCCAAGCTGATCGTGTTTGAATCTGTTTATTCGATGGATGGCGATATCGCGCCGATTGCAGCGATTGCCGATCTGGCGGAAAAATACAACGCCATGACCTATATTGATGAGGTCCATGCCGTTGGCATGTATGGCAATCGTGGCGGCGGCATCACCGATCAGGAAGGCCTTTCAGACCGTATTGATATTATTGAAGGGACACTGGCCAAGGCTTTCGGCACACTCGGCGGCTATATTACTGGAGCCAAGACAGTGATTGATGCGGTTCGCTCCTATGCGCCCGGCTTCATTTTCACCACGGCCTTGCCCCCGGTCATTGCGGCGGCTGCCACCCAGTCAATTCGCCATCTGAAAGTATCGCAGGAAGAGCGTAGACTGCATCAGCGTCAGTCGCAGCTTACCAAAGATATTCTGGCTTCGGCAAACCTGCCTGTCATGCACTCGCAAACGCACATCGTCCCGATCCATGTCGGCGATCCCGAGTTGTGCAAGATGGCAAGCGACCGGCTGCTTGAAGTTCATGGCATCTATATCCAGCCGATCAATTACCCCACTGTTCCGCGCGGAACCGAACGTTTGCGCATCACTCCAACACCGTTCCATTCCGATGAACTGGTGCTTGAGTTGAAGGACGCTCTGGTTGAAGTCTGGACGGCTCTTGGCATCCCCTTTGCCAAGGACAGCACACCATTGGTCAAGACAGATGAACGCGTGGTCACACTCGCCGTATCCAAGGCGGGCGGCTAAAACCCCATTTTCTGAAGCTAGAACAGGCCCGCCATATCGTTCGATATGGCGGGCTTATTTGTTTGCGTCGGCATTACTCAACCAACGGGCGAGAAATGGGACAGCGAGCGCAATCATCAGGAACCGCGCCACGTGATGGGATGCCACATAGGAAGGGTCAACACCCAGAGAGAAGGCGATCACAGTCAAAGCTTCCAGCGCGCCGGGCGCGAAGGCAAGCGCGATCTGGGCCGGATGGATATCCAGCATGTACCAGACGGCAAAGGCGGCAAGAAATGATGCGACGGTTCCAATGACGAACGCACAGAGAGCTGCGGGCAGATAGCGCACGAGTTGGGTGCGATGCTCCGCTCCGACTCGCGAGCCAATCAGAACACCCAGAATAATCAATCCGATATCAGCGATGGAGCGTGGCACTACGGCTGTCACCAAGGATGCCCCGTGCAGCAAGGCGCTCGCCAGCAGAGCCCCCAGCATCATACCGCCGGGCACACGGGTGAAGTGACCAAGAAGCGCACCCCCAAGGCCGCAGACAAACAGGATAAGCGCCTCCTGCACCGTCCAGTTATAATTCATCTCAACAACAACGTGCGGCGCGTTCTTTGCGATGATCGCCAGCAGTGGTGCGAGAAAGCCGATCAGCAATAACAGGCGGATACATTGAACCACGGTGATCTTGACCATATTGGCCTGCGTTCCCATCGCCGCAACCAGCACGAAGGAAAGCGCACCTGGCAGCGACGAAAACAGGGCTGTGGGCCCATCCCAGCCAAACCCTTTACGCAGCATCAGATAGGTGAGCCCCGTCACAGCGACCAGCGCGACAAAGAGCATGAGAAAACTCACCGGCCACAGCACCATCTGGTTGATCGTATCAGGCGAAACACCGGAACCAGCCTGAATACCCAGCATGAAGAAGACGAAGACCCGCAGCCAGTCGGGCAAATGAATACGAACACCCGACAGCGATGCGGCCGTAACCGCGAGCGTTGATCCAAGCAGAAAGGGGATAGGCAGACCGACAAAACCGGCGCTGAAAGCGCCAGCCGAGGCAATGAATAGGGAAAGAATAGTGGCCTGGGTATTATTGAGATGTATGCGATTCAACGTTTCCGAATCCAGTCTGCGAGGCGATCGGCAGCCTCCTCGACCTGATCGATTCGCCGGGCAAAACACAGTCGCAGGAAGGCTTCACCACCATCCCCAAAAGCTGTGCCGGGCGCAAGGCCAACCTTTGCCTGATCGACAATATCAAAGGCCGCACGGTATGAATCCATGACACCCTCAATACCAAAGAGCAGGTAGAAAGCGCCTGCGGGCGGCGACAGCCGCACCCTGCCCGTGGCAGCAAGTTTGGCACAGAGAATGTCGCGGGCCTTGTGCGCACGATCAACCTGCATTCGGATAAATTCGTCACCATGATCAAGCGCAGCAACGGCACCGCGCTGCATGAATTGCGCGACGCCCGACGTTGAATACTGAATGAGGTTTTCTACAGTTTTGCCAAGGGAAGGATGGACGGTCATCCAGCCTACCCGCCAACCCGTCATGGCCCAGTTCTTGGAAAAGCTGTTGACGAAAATGATGCGGTCATCCGCGTCCATGACGTCAAAGAAAGAAGGCGACCGCTGCGCACCGTAATAAAAATGGGTGTAGATCTCATCGGCAACGATCCACAGACCATGCTGGCGCGCAATCTGCAATATCTCTTTCAGTGTTTCGATATCGGCAGTCCAACCTGATGGGTTGGATGGAGAATTGATGAACAGTGCCCTTGTTTTTGGCGTGATTGCATCGCGGATTTTCTGAGGATCAAGTGTCCAGCCATTTCCGGTGAAATCCTGAATGACAGGAACCGGCGTTGCACCGGCAATACCGGCTGCGGCGGCAAAATTCGGCCATGCGGGCGACAGATAGATCACTTCATCCCCTGCCCCCGCAGTGGCCTGAATCGCAAGCTGGATCGATTGCATGCCGGAGCCCGTGACATAAAAGTGGTCTACAGGCAGATCAACATTGAAATGGCGCTTGTGATAATCAGCCAGCGCCTGCCGCAATTCCGGAATGCCTGCCTGCCAGGTGTAAAAGGTCTCGCCATTGGCCAAGCCAGCACTTGCGGCGTCGCGGATGAAATCCGGCGTGGGCAGATCGCCTTCGCCCGCCCATAAAGGGATGACACCCTCCTGTCGCCTGCCGTGGTTCATCACGGCAACAATGCCGCTTTCGGGAGCGACAGCCGCTTCGTGGCGCAAATGTTCGATCAGACCCATATGATTTTCTCCAATGCCAGAGGCCAGACGTAACGCAACGAAACTTAATAATCACGTGGATATTTGTGATGTTCCCATCACCGCCGCTGATAGTCTGCTGACGACTTACTGACAGGTATAAACAAAAACCCCGGCACGGGGCCGGGGTTTTAAAATACGTGCGAAACGCCTTAGCGTTTGGCGAGCAGATCGCGGATGTCAGTAAGCAATACTTCTTCCTTGGTCGGCGCAGCAGGGGCTTCAGGAGCAACCACCTCCTTCTTCTTGAGCCTGTTCATGGCTTTCACCACCATGAAGAGAACCCAGGCGATAATCAGGAAGTTGATCACCAGGGTGATAAAGTTGCCGTAAGCAAGCGTTGCACCGGCGGCGCGTGCGGCAGCCAGTGTAGCAGCGGGCGCTCCCGCCAATTGGATATACATGTTGGAAAAGTCTACGCCACCTGTAATAAGCCCGATAATCGGCATCAGGATGTCGTTAACAATCGAGTCAACCAGTTTGCCAAAAGCACCGCCGATGATCACACCAATGGCGAGATCGACCATGTTTCCCTTCAAGGCAAATTCTTTGAATTCCTTTAGCATGATATACCACTCTCCAGTATTCCGTGTTAATTGGAAGCTGTCAGTCCCCAGTGATGCGACGTGCAACACAGATTGACAGTAACAGATGTTCCTAAATTATTAACAAAAAGTTTTGTTTTATAAGTAGATACGCATTCATTACCGCAGATTTTTCCGCATTCCCATTTTGAGATCGATCCATTTTCATGAAGGCATTTGCCGCTATTTAACGGAAGGTTGAGGCCCATGGTGGGCTGGACTGGCGCGCTCGTCGCACTTTTATATCTCATGGCACACTATGTGCGTACCAAGACAATTGACCGGCATGCTGACAGCGAAAACAGCAGGGGCCGACCGCTCATCCGTGCCTTGGGTTTACGTCGGGGAGATGAGCATCTCGATGCACGTGTTCGCGAACGGACAGCAGAGCTTACGCATGCGAATGAGGAACTGGCAAAAGCACAGCGCCGGGCCGAAGAAGCCAATATCAGCAAGACACGTTTTCTGGTTGATGCGGGGCACGATATCCTGCAACCGCTCAATGCTGCCCGTCTTTATGCGTCCGCACTGACCGAGCAATTGGGCGATTCGCATCAGAGGTCCTTGGCGGCCAGCCTCGATTCATCTCTCGAGGCAGTAGAGTCGATTTTCAACACGTTGCTGGACATTTCACGGTTGGACGCCGGTGCTGTGAAGCCCGCTATCTCTGTCTTTGCGCTGAACACACTTTTAGAGCAGGTGATAGGGGATTTTTTGCCTGCGGCCCGCCAGAAGGGTCTTGAACTCAAACTGGTCGAGAGTTCGGCCATCGTTGCGACAGATCGCAACCTCCTGCGCCGCTTGCTTCAAAACCTCGTTTCGAACGCGATCAAGTACTGTAAGTCCGGCAAGATACTGGTCGGGGTGCGCCGCCGGGGCCAAATGCTTGAGGTTCAGGTCCTCGATACGGGCATTGGTATTGCGAGATCAAAGCTGGACATCATCTTCCGTGAATTCTCCCGGCTCTCCGAGGGCATGAAGGAATCGGATGGACTTGGCCTTGGTTTATCGATCGTTGAACGCATAGCCAAAACTCTGGACATGTCCGTCGAGGTTCGTTCAAGCCTTGGAAAAGGCTCGGTCTTCTCGGTGCAGATGCCGGTGTCAAAAACCAAAGCATCAACGCTTGCCGATGAGATCCCAGCCCTACGGCACCCCCGTTCATTGGATGGCCTGGCAATTCTTTGCATTGACGATGATGAGCATTCGCTTTGCGCGATGAAAGCGCTCTTGCAAAGCTGGGGATGCAAAGTGGACATGTTGAACCACTGCGGCGCTTTAAGCAGCTTTTGCCAAAATCACACGGCACCGCCAGATGTCATCCTTGCTGACTACAATCTCGGTGATGCAACCGGTCTTGATCTCGTTGAATATGCTCGTAGCCATTATGATTGTCAGATAAGGGCTGCGCTCGTTACCGCCGAGCGATCCAACCAGTTGCGCGACGACGCCATGTCCGCCAATGTTTCGATCATCAACAAACCCGTCAAACCCGCAGCCCTCAGAGCGCTCCTTTCGCACTTTCAGCTAACTGATAGCTGCGGTTGAATTGCATTCAGGTCTGCTAAAATTCAACAAGTTCAGTGTTCAAGGTCGCCGTGTCGGACTTGAAACGCGAAAAACGAATGACTGCCTGTGTCCGGCTTTCAACACCGAGCTTATTCAGAACAGCCGACACATGCGCCTTGATGGTCGCCTCCGATACATTAAGCTCGTGGGCGATCTGCTTGTTCAGCATACCGCCAGCCATCATACCGAGAACGCGCGCCTGCTGTGGCGTGAGCCGGCGCAAACAAGCAATCAACTCATAATGCTCAGCATCAAGAGAACTCTCGTCTTCGCACGCGGGCGGCGACCAGATTTCACCGTCAAATATTTTGCTGACAGCAAGGCCAATTTTATCCGGCGTCGATGATTTGGAAATAAAACCCGATGCGCCCAGCGCAAGAGCTGCGCGAACGGTGAACAGATCATCAGTTGCCGAAACGACTGCAATCGGAATGGCTGGACACAGCGCGCGCAAGGTGATCAAGCCAGTCAGGCCACTAACCCCATTCAATGCAAGATCAAGAAGCACCAGATCAACATCAAATATGTCGAGCAACAATTTCTTGGCGCTCTCCAGATCGCCCACTTCAATAATTTCCGCATCCCATGGCTGCATGCCAAGAGCTGCTTTCAATGCGCCGCGGAAAAGTGGATGATCGTCCACAATGACAAACTTAAATTTCATTATTGAAAAGTCCTTATTTCGAAAAATATCAGCAACTGTAATTTATTGATTTTAATGCTTTCGACTAAAGCGTATTTACCTGATATATCAAGACAAATTTAGTCCACATAAAAGCTCCAAACCCGTGCGGTATGTTCGTTGATATCTGCTAAACACATGAATTGACTTGGCAAAACCATAATCCCGCGCAATCATACGTACATGACGCACAATCTTCGAAAGAAAGATGCATGATCACCAATACTCTTTACCCCGAGACTCAGCCCTATTCCGAGCAGATGCTTGCTGTGTCCGATTTGCACAGTATTCATGTGGAGGAATGCGGCAATCCCAATGGTAAACCGGTCATCATGATCCATGGCGGGCCAGGCGGCGGAATTAATCCCACCATGCGCCGCCTGCATGATCCGGAGCTTTACCGCATCATTCTCTTTGACCAGCGTGGTTGTGGAAAATCAACACCTTATGCTGAACTGCGTGAGAACACGACATGGGATCTTGTGGCCGACATGGAGCGCATCCGCGAGCATTTCGGTATCGAGAAATGGCAGGTTTTCGGTGGTTCATGGGGTTCGACCCTTGCACTCGCCTATGCCCAGACGCATCCGGCACACGTGACCGAATTGATCTTGCGCGGCATCTTCATGATCCGTCGATTTGAGATTGAATGGTTCTACTCAAACGGCGCGAGCATCATCTATCCAGACCGTTTTGAGGCCTATCAGGAGCATATTCCGGAGGCAGAGCGCGGCGACATGATTGCCGCCTATTACAAACGCCTTACCGACGAGGACCCGGCCGTTCGCTTGGCTGCGGCCAAATTGTGGGCGCGCTGGGAAGGCTCGGCGCTTTCCCTCCTGCCAGATCCAGCGCGAGAAGAGGCTTTTGCCGGAGACCACTTTGCCATCGCATTTGCGCGGATCGAGTGCCACTATTTCCAGAACAAGGGCTTTTTCGATACGGATGATCATCTCCTGCGCAATGCCCATCTGATCCGCGAGATTCCGGGCGTTCTGGTGCATGGCCGCTACGATATGTGTACGCCGTTGCTGAACGCCTGGCATTTGAAAAAGGTCTGGCCCGAAGCCGATTTGCGGATTGTTGAAGATGCCGGTCATTCAGTCACCGAGCCGGGCATTGTTCATGAACTCATTGCAGCAACCAAGAGGTTCGCTGCCTGATATTCCACTTTGGCAACCGGCATAGCAGAATTGCCGGTTGCCACTTCACGCGGCAGATGCGTGCGTTACGCAGCCAGATGCTTGCGCCGTGATTTAACCACCCACAAATGGCCAAACGGATCGGTAAGCACGCCGACACGATCACCATTATCAAGTTCCTCAACGGCATTGCGCACATGGCCGCCTTCCGACGTGGCATGGTGCATGACACGATCCACATCATCCACATGGATGTCGAGCATGACAGGCGTCGCACCAATGGCGTGAACCGAGCGCGGGCCGCCCATTGAAGCGTCCGCATCGCGTTTCGGATTTGCACCCACAATCATGATCACGGATGCGCCCATGCGCATTTCCGCTGCAATCAATTCACCATTGTGCAGATAAGGTCGCCCGACAATCCGCGCACCAAACACATTCTCATAGAAATCCAGGGCCATTTGCTGGTCGCCGTGGCGCACAAAAAGCCGGATGGAAATCTCACCGATCAATCTTGGGCCCTCGTTCATCCTGTCCCTCCAGCGTCAATTATTGAACGACTAAAGTCGTATAATTGCGTGAACAAATCAAGAACAAAATGATGCGGAGAGGCAAGGATTTGCTATTATCCGTGGAAAACAGACCCCGAAAATCATGCGGAAATTCGTGGGGTTCAGGTCTTTTGTGGTTCTGCCTTCGAGCCCTTGTCGTCGTTCTCGAATTCCTTGGCAATGCCCATGAAACGACGCATGAATTTCTCCATGTAGCTCAAGCCTTTTTCAAATTCTTCATCGGAAGGCAGCGCATCGCGTATAACAGGCGGGATTTTGCCTATACTCGCCACCGCCTCTTCCAATTTGGCGACGCGGGTTTTCAGATCAGCCAGATCTTCCTCATAAGCCTTGCGCTCTTCCGTAGCGAGCTTGCAGATGAGTTGCCCGGATTTTTCCTGGCAGATGGACATCTCGCCTGTTTTGTTGTTCAGCCTGATATAACCGGTTTCGGTCTTTTCCAGCGAATAGCTCACCGTGTCTTCAGCAAAAGCGCCCGTTGAGCCAGCAATAGCCAGAAGTGGTACAGCCGTAACGGCGGCAAAGAGAGTTCGCGTGCGTGACATGACTGACCTCCGAAATGCAGAACATCGACCTTGAGCGGATAATACGCCGAAAATAGGAATTCGGGTCGAGATTTCTGTTACCGATGTCAGTCTACTCTTTGCGCATTGCGGTTTTGCGTCTAGTAAAACCGCATGAGCAAATTGATTTACAAGATTGCCCCAAGGGCACTTTGGCGGGCGGCAGAAGCTGCCGGTGTGTTTGATGGCGCACCGATTGACCATGCCGATGGCTATATTCATTTTTCCACCGCTGCACAGGCGGTGGAAACGGCAGCCAAACACTTTGTTGGACAGGATGACCTGCTGCTGATTGCAGTCGAGGCTAACCGACTTGGCGAAGCCTTGAAGTACGAAGTTTCTCGCGGCGGTGATCTTTTCCCGCATCTCTATGCATCGCTCCCCATGGATGCAGTTCTATGGGTCAAGCCTCTGCCGCTTGATGCCGGCGGCAAACACCAGTTTCCGGAGATGGATGCATGAGCGGGCTGTTTCAGTCGATTGGCCGCAAAGTTCTCTTTACCTTCGACCCGGAAGATGCCCACGGCATGTCGATCAAGGCCTTGAAAACGGGACTCGTTCCGTCCTGTGCCTCAACGAATGATCCAGCCTTGCGTGTCGAGATTGCGGGACTGAAGTTTCCAAATCCATTGGGTATGGCTGCGGGTTACGACAAGAATGCTGAGGTGCCGGACGCTTTATTGAAACTTGGCTTCGGTTTCGCTGAAATCGGCACTCTCACGCCACTGGCGCAATCCGGTAATCCGAAACCACGTATTTTCCGTCTGGTTGAAGACAATGCCGTAATCAATCGTCTCGGCTTCAACAATGAAGGCCATGAGGCTGCGTTCCAGCGCCTTTCATCACGCAAGAACCATCCGGGAATTGTCGGGGTCAATATCGGAGCCAACAAGGATTCGGCTGATCGCGTGGCAGACTATGTGGCCGGTATCCGCAAATTCCATACGCTTGCAAGTTACTTCACCGTCAACATCTCTTCGCCGAACACGCCCGGTCTGCGTGACCTGCAGGCGCGCGACAGCCTCAAGGAATTGCTCGGCAAGGTGCTGGAAGCGCGCGATGAAGTTGCTGCACAATCGGGCGCAAGGCGGTCCGTATTTCTGAAGATCGCACCTGACCTGCCTAATGCAAGCCTTGACGATATTGCGGCCGAGGTTGGACTACATCCGCTTGATGGTCTGATCATCTCCAATACCACGCTGTCACGCACTGGCTTGCGCAGCGCGAAAAACACAGCCGAGGCTGGTGGACTTTCAGGCGCACCGATCTTCACCCGCTCAACAATTGTTCTGGCTAAAATGCGCCAGCGCGTTGGACCTGATCTGCCAATCATCGGTGTTGGTGGCATTGACAGCGCCAAGACAGCAATCGCAAAAATCCGCGCGGGCGCTGATCTTGTCCAGCTCTACACGAGTATGATCTATCGCGGCCCCGGGCTTGCTGCCGAGATTATCAAGGATATGTCAGCGGCACTAAAACGCGACGGCGTGAGCAACATTGCTGAACTGCGTGACCGCGATGTTGCAGAGTGGGCTGTCAAAGACATCCCAGCCTGATCTTGAAGCGTAATTTTGCCATTGTTCCTCAATCCAAAGGAGCAGCGATATTCCCAACCACATGGAAACAGATTGATGACAAGCAAAAGACGGGTTGCAGTTCTCTTTGGCGGACGTTCAGCCGAACATGAGGTTTCCCTTCTTTCTGCCAGCAATGTCGTCAAGGCCATCGATACGTCAAAATACGAAATAGTGCCTATCGGCATTACACGCAGCGGGCGGTGGCTGCTGGTTGAGCTTGAAGATGGTGGCCTTCCAAAGGTAGTGCCGACAACCGGACCAGAGGTCAGCCTGCTGCCGGGTGGTAAAGGTCGTCTTTTGGTTATTCCGGCAAGTGGCGCGCCGCATGAACTGCCGCCTATCGATGTGGTTTTTCCAGTGCTGCATGGCCTCTATGGTGAAGACGGCTCTGTGCAGGGATTGGCCGAAGTCGCTGATGTGGCCTATGTTGGCTGCGGGATTCTCGGGTCCGCTGCGGCTATGGATAAGGACATTGCCAAGCGCCTGCTTAAAGAGGCAGGACTGCCAGTCGCGCGTGGCGTGACGATCCAGTTTGGCGAAGCGGCCTCTTTCGACGATATCGCACGCGATCTGGGGACGCCGGTCTTTATCAAACCTGCCCGGCAGGGCTCATCCGTCGGTGTCGGCAAGGCAGCGACTGCGGAAGCCTTTGATGCGGCCATCAAAGAGGCCTTCAAGCACGACCGTAAGCTCATCGTAGAAGAATTCGTTCAGGCGCGCGAGATTGAATTCGGCGTGCTGGAACATGGCGATGGATCATTGACTGTCTCAGTCCCCGGCGAGATCGCACCGGCGGCAAGCCATGGGTTTTATACCTATGAAGCCAAGTATATCGACGCGGATGGTGCTGCCCTGTCTATTCCAGCCAATCTCCCGGACGCTGTCACCGGGCAGTTGCAGGATATGGCGGGCCGCGCATTCCGGGCCTTGGGCTGCGAAGGCATGGCCCGCGTTGATTTCTTCGTTCGGCCCGATATGAGCATGGTCGTCAACGAGGTCAACACCATACCGGGCTTCACCAATATCAGCATGTATCCGAAGGCGCTTGGAGCGACTGGCATCCCCTATCCCGAACTTGTGGACCGATTGATCCAGCATGCGATTGATCGCGCTGAACGGCAACCCAGCTCATTGGTCTAGTTGGCGAACTGCAACCTTGCCCGCCGTGGCAGGATTGCCAGAAGCGACAGTCCCCGCAATCCGAGGAAAAGGTGCAGCGCCAGCCAGAGACCGTGATTGCCCATGAATTGCGGCAGGACGTAATAGGCGGCGAAATAACCGAGGAGTGACAGGATCATCATGTTGCGCATGTCGCGCGACCATGTGGCGCCGATGAAGACGCCGTCCATATGGAAGGCCAACAGGCCGGTGACAGGAGCCAAAGCCGCCCATGGCATGTAAAGTGCTGCCATGGCCTGAACATCGGCCGACTTGATCAGCAGGGCAACGATGGCGTTGCCATAGGTCAGGAAGAAAAGTGCCATCAGCGAAGCCAGAACCAGTCCCCACAGGAATGATAGCTTGATGCCGCGATCAAAGGCCGGGCGATAATGTGCGCCTACGGCACGGCCGGAAATCTGCTCCGCGGCCGTGGTTACGCCATCGATCAGATAGCCTGAAATCAGCAGAAAATTCATCAAAACGGCGTTCGTCGCCAATGTCACTGCACCCGCTTCGGTACCAGCGCGGGTGAAATAGGCATAGGCGATAAGCAGAAAGAAAGAACGCAACATGATATCGCGGTTGACCGCAAACATCCGTCGAATGGCATGCATATCGAGGATACGCGCAAGAGAGGGGTTGGGCACCGCGCGAAACTGCCAGTAGACCATCGTCAAGCCAACCAGAAGCGCCACGCTTTCGCCGAGAACTGTTCCCCAGGCAATGCCCGCAACACCCCAACCCTGAACGAGGCCCAGCCAATAGGTCATGATGACATTGACACCGTTCAGCAGGAATTGCAGGTAAAGCCCCTGCATCGCCTTTCCCTGCCCCAGCAGCAGACCAAGCACGACGAAATTCCCGAGCGCCATCGGCGAAGAAAAAAGCCGGATCGACACGTAAGTTGACATGGCGTTGGCGACGGCTGAATCCGGGTTCATAAACCTGATCGTCCCGGTCAGAACCAAAGGCGTGATAGCGATAAAAACAAAGCCGACAACCACTGCAATGCCGATTGCCCGCCAGAACACGGCTTGCTGCTCGACATTGTCATGGCGTCCCATGGCCTGCGCCACCAACCCTGTCGTTCCGGCACGCAGAAAATTCATAGTCGAAAACAGAAAATCAAAGACCAATGCGCCGATCGCAAGCCCGCCCAGCAAATGCGGATCGCCAAGCTGGCCAATAACAGCTGTGTCGACAAGGCCAAGCAAAGGTGTCGTCAGCGATGCCAGCATCACCGGAATCGTAATCGCCAGCATCAAGCGATTGGTCACCTCGAATGGGCGAACAATCTTTGATCCATCAGGAGTTGACACTTGCGTTGACATGGAAACACCGGAGAAAGAGGCCAGAAGGCTAGCGGTGTTCTATGCCATTGGACGCCGTTCTTTTCCAGCACTATCGGCCAATTGCAGCCGAAAGATTAGCTTGCAAGAACGAGCGCCCAATAGCGCTGGGTACTGCCGCTTGACGCTTCGGAATAAGCAAGACCAAACCGGGTGAATTTTTGATCAAGCATATTACGGCGATGCGGAGGCGAAGCCATCCACATGGCAAAGAGTCGGTCCAATTCCATACGGCCCACCGCAATATTTTCTGCAGCAAGACCATGAATTTCATTATTTCTCACCCGAGTTGCAAAATCGCGGCCCCAGCCCGTCGTATGCGACATCCGGCCTGCGCTTGCCATAAAACCCGCCTGCTGCAAGGCGGCTTTTTCCAGAGTGGAATCCGCAGTCAAACCGGCAAGGCCATTTGAAGACCGTATATTCTGAACGAGGGAGGTAGCTGACGACGAAACGCCTTCTCCCTTTCCGGGCGGGCTTGTCACCGTCTGGCACGCTGCCAACGGCAAGAGTGCCGAGACAGTTGCAAAACCAAGAAAGCTGCGGCGTGACAAACGAAATTCTAAAGCTGGCATAGGCAATTCCTGAATGAGACACACTGCCGATACCCAGCAATTGTGGCTCATTCAGGCCAGAGAGATATTTTTGCGCTCAGCGCCGAAAGCTTAACAACCGCAGGATGATGAAACAGGGAATGACCACAACGGCACCAAGCAAGAAATAGTCAGCGAAACGCTCAATGGCACCAAAGCCAAGATTCCAGATGCGGCGGGCAAAGTTCTCAAAACCATAGAGAATATCGAGCGGCGACCAGTTGAACGCACTCATGACCACGCCAACAAAAAGCGAGATGACAACGAGCTTGAGCAAGATGCGGCCGGGCGTGTCTCCCAGAAAACGGTTTATATTGTCTGACATCGATACTCCGGTGATAGGGCGGCAACAGCTGCGATCCCCTTCACATATGGCGATTAGCGATCTGGTTCAAGCAATTGGATTGTCGGTTTCAAGATGGTCGCGGTGCAACACACCCATATCCAAAACAGCATTTGTTCAAAATGATACTGAATTCACCTGGTGATTATTCAAGAATAGAAGGCTTATACCAGCCTAATAATCACTATAGACGAATAAACACTCGACGTCGCTTTTCAAGCAACTTAAAAACAATCAAAGGTTGTGGGTTCGAGACCAACTACAGTTGAGGAATGGATGGAATTTGACTTCACCGACGCAGGCTTGATTCAAGCCGACCGCATTCTTCGCATTTCAACGTCGCTGGGGACAGATGTTCTTCTGGCCGAGAAAATGAATATCCGCGAGGAAATCAACGGCCTGTTCGAGATCGCGGTCGACGTCAAATCCAAACGTACCGACATCAAGCCGGAAGAGCTTGTGGGAACGCTTATCGATCTATCGCTGGAAATCGCCTATGGCCAGCGGCGGCCTTGGAATGGTCTTGTCACGGGGTTGAAGGAAGGCCCGCCTGTCTCGCGTGGTCTGCGCTCCTACAGCTTGATCATCCGCCCGCAATTGTGGCTGCTGTCGCAACGCTCCGACTGCCGCATCTTCATGGACATGACCACGGTGCAGATCGTGGAAACGCTTTTGAGCGAACACGGCATCAAGGCCGCGGTCACAGGCGGCGTTGTCACGCCGCCCGCACCGATGCACTACTCCGTGCAATGGAACGAAACTGATCTTGCCTATCTCACCCGGCGGCTGGAAGCCGACGGCCTGTTCTACTGGTTTGAACATGAGGAAGGCCAGCATACGCTGCATGTGGCAAGTCATCCCTTCGGTTATACGAAGGGTCCTGATACCGATGTCAGGTTTGCAGCGGGTTCCACGGACAGAAACCACATCAGCGAGTTTGCCCGCAATTATCAGTTCACGCCGGGAAAACGTGCTGGCGGCGACTGGAACTTTGAAAAGCCGCAAGGACCGCAGGGGGCAACGACGCCCTCGCTTGTCTCGCTCCCCAAAAATGCCGAATATGAGCTGTTCCACTATCCATCAAAAGCGATGGATCAATCGGCCAATGATCAGGCTTCCAGACTGCGTATGCAGGCGGTGGAAGCGGGTCATGAACAGATCGAAGGATCATCGACGGTCAGAACGCTGGCGGCGGGGCGGCGGTTCAAGCCTTACGAGGTGGCGCACGCGGACCACCAGCACGAAGAATACGTGGTCACCGCGATTGTCCACCAGATCGTTGATTCATCCTACGAGACGGGCGATGGCAAGCTGGAATACGCCAATTCATTCATAGCCCTTCCCAGCCGCTTGCCGGCAACACCGCATCGCCATACCAGCACTCCACGGATTGATGGCTCGCAGGTTGCCATCGTCGCCGGTCCGCCGGGTGAAGAAATCCATCCAGATGAATATGGACGCATCAAAGTCTGGTTTCCGTGGCAACGCAACCGCGCCAAGAAAGACGGTTCCGACACCTGCTGGATTCGCGTGATGCAATCATGGGCGGGCAGCAGTTTCGGCGCACAGGTGATCCCCCGCATCGGCATGGAAGTGATGGTTACCTATCTCGAAGGTGACCCGGACAGACCCGTCGTCACAGGTATCGTGCCTAATCCGAGCACGAAAGTGCCGTATACGTTACCTGACAACAAAACCAAGAGCACATTCAGGACAAACACCCATAAGGGTGACGGCTTCAATGAACTGAGCTTTGAAGATGAGAATGGTCAGGAAGAAATTTATATGCATGCCCAGCGGGATAACCGAATCCATGTGGGTAACAGCCGCTCGAAGCGCGTTGATAACAATCAGGCTGAAAGTGTCGGTCACAATAAAACAATCGAGGTTGGCAACAACCATCACGAGGTGATCGGCGGCAATATGACGTTGATGGTCGGGCCGAATATCCTTCAAAAGGGTGTAACGGCAGCCATGCAGGTTCTGCGTTCCAAGACCCGCGATCTGCTGTCATCCAATCTTGGTGCATTCACCGACAAGCTGGGCTTCCTCTCCGACGCCACCATGGGGGAGGGCAATCTCGTTATTGGTGTGGGTAAGAACAAGGCTGAGACCGTGATGGTGAGTTCGACGGAAGTGGTGGGAGCAGCAAAAGCGACTACTGTTGGCGGCGGCTATCAACTTACCGTTGGCGGTGTCAAAAATGAAAGCGTTGCCATAGGTTCTTGGGAAGAAGTTGGCCAAACCAAGGTTACTGTTATTGGCCATAAATACGAAATCGTATGCGGCAAGTCTCGGATTCTGATGGAGCGCGATGGGACGATCACTATAGAAGGTGTTAAATTGCTCATCAAGGAAGAGGCCGAACTGACTGTCAAAGCAGGCAAGATCAATCTAAACTGACAGAGGTATTTGATCGTGATGAAGCTTTTGTCTGAGGAATGGCTGGCGGCAGAACAGGAAAACAAGGCACTGCGCAATGTAAAGCGCGAAGAATTCTGGTCAGGACTTGCTGTTACGCGAAGCCGGGACATGGCGGATATCGATATTGCCCCGCAAGAACGCCTTGCCAATATCGCAATGCTGCTTAGTAAAGCTGGGGACAGAACCGACGATGCAGAAATTCTGTCCATTGCTGCTACGGCCTTGGTAACTTTGAATGCAATTGGCCCAGGATCGATGGATTTTTCCAGTCTAATCAATCCGATTTACATTACAGACCTAATTGCATCTGCCCGTAAGGCATTTTTCGTTTCCGATGTCGTCCCGACATATGACCTGACAAAGATCGGCTGACAAAGAAAATGGTTAATCCTGACATTACAATGGATGGCAGCCAATTGCCGTCCAACTGTTCTTATGTCGATTATGTCGGCAACAAGCTTTATGAATACGTTGCCGTTATTAAGTTGATCAAGGAGCTTGCGACGAGCGAGGCAGCGCGCCAATCGCTTTTTGATGGTTTTATGGATAGCGCCGCAGGGCATCTCATTAAGGGTGATGTTCTTTCCGGTATCGCCAAGACAGCTAGATCAAGAGCCGCCGACCATGCAGATGCTGCCGTCAATGGATCTTGGGAAGATACAATCAACCAATTCGGGCATGACTGGTTTTCCAATGAGTATACCCTGCCATGGGCAAAAGATGGCAGTCGGGAAATCTATCACAAACGCGTGGCTGCAGACGAAACCCAACGTGCTGCAACCGCCCAAAAAGCCGCAGATTTTGAATATGCTTTGGCAAAAGAAAAGGCTAAAGAGTTTTTTGTATCCCTATGGAAAGCCATAGAGAAGCGTTGGCGCGAATGCGGGATCCTTTATGCCGTTGCCACGACGGCAACGGATGCGGTGTTTCTAGTTGGAGAACTGGCGCTTGGGGCGGGCCTTTCAGCCGGGGCGATGGCGCTGCTTAAATCCGTCAAATTCACAGCCCACGTTAGTCTTCCAGCGATCACAAAAGCCGTAGGTAGCGCAGCTAAAACTGGCGCAAGGGTTACAAAAGACACACTCGTCACTGTAAGAGCAACTATCGGCGTTGCAGGCTCTGCTATGCGTAAGCTTGAGCGTACCTATCGGGCCGGCGATCTGCATGCTGAATTCAAGCTGGATGATGTTCATGCCGGTAATCTTATGGATGACACACAAAACGGAATTAAGGGAAAGACTGATAAAGACGAGCCGGGTGCAAAGCCCAATGGTAAATATACAGACCAGCAACTAGCAACGGCCAAGGAAAAAGGCATCGATCCAAAATGGGTTAAACCGGATGGCAGGATTAACTGGCCGCCCAATGACGGCTTTGATGGGCCAAAAATTATGGAGACTATGCCCAAAGGAACAATGCTTGATCGTTACGGAGACAATAATGGTGGGTATTTAGCACCATCTGGAACACCATTTGGAAAACGAGCATTGCCCGCAAACGATGTAAACCGAACTTTACGTCAATACGAAGTTCTCAAGCCTCTTGATTTGTGGTCTGGTCCCGCTCAGCCGTGGTTTGACCAGATTGGTGGTGGAAAGCAATTTATGGTTCCCGACAACAAGGATATAGATTACTTGATTCAAAAAGAATATCTGAAAGAAACAGGGAGTCCCTTCCGTGATTGATGATGACTTTGATCTGCTTATAAAAGCGCTAGATTTAAAAAATGTGCGTAAAGAGCAGTATAAAATTGATATAGTCGGACAAGACGTATTTGGCGAAGATCAATACGTTTTGAGAAAGTATGATGAAGTATGGTGGCACGTATATTATGAAGAAAGAGGCGTGCAAAAGAGGGTATGTAAGTTCGACCAGTTTACGGAAGCTGCTCATTATCTTTTTTGGAAGCTCACTAAAGTTGAGAGCTTCATAGAAGTTGCCAATGATTGAGAACGTTTGCCCTAAATTCTGTATATGTACGCTCACATAAATGCGAGCGGGGTGCCGTGTCTTCAACTGAACGGATTGGCCATAGAAGCGCAAACGTCATTATGCCAATTGGCAATTGTCAAACTACAATTTACACGATGGAAACAGAATGCCAGCACAAGCGCGTTTAGACGACATCGGTTCCGGCCATGATTGCCATTTCCCTCCGACCAATGCGATTGAGGGCAGTCCTGATGTTATTATCAACGGCAAGAATGCGGTGCGCGTTGGTGACGCCTATGCGCCGCACGGGTGTCCGTCATGCCCAGCGCCATCCCATGGGCGCGCATTGGCGGTGGGCTCACCAACGGTATTCATCAATGGCAGACCGGCAGGCCGTATAGGTGACGCTATTGATTGCGGCGGCGTTGCCCAGACCGGTTCGGACAACGTATTTCTGGATGATGGCTCGGCCTGAACACAGGTAGCAACGAAGCTGATAGTCCGGGTTTCCTTCTCGCTTTCCCGTCAATGAGGAGCGTACATGAGAATGTATACCTCTTTGTCCGTCACTCTCATATTGGCCGTCACGTTCGGATCGATAGGCCCCGCTCTTGCGCAAACGAAGAACCCGGTTCGCACTTTGAAATGCTGGGAGGGCGGCAATCGCCTTGAGTTTTCGCTCGATGGTAAGGGCAATGCAACGCTGACCCAACTTGTGGGCCCAGAGATTACACTTTTTGAGGATTTAAAGGACCCCGAATGGACTGTTCGCACAGTGTTGGAAAACGGGGTCCCGCGGATACACATTGCAAACAAGCATGGTGCGCTCTTGTCGATATACGCCGCACGAAAGACGCTCGGCCAATTGACGTGGAACAATCCAGCCGCATCTAAAGCCGATGTGCTGTGTGATGTGGATTCCTAGAGCTGCCATTACGGTGACGCCCCGCCATCCCTGAGCATAGCGGGGCATCCATGATATCTGACCTTAGTCTCCGGCATAGGCCTTCTGCAGGGTCGCAACATCCAGTTTGCGCATTTTGAGCATCGCCTGCATTGCGCGTCCGGCTTTCTGTTTGTCGGCATCGAGCAGCATATCTATCATCGGTGACCAGTTGACCTGCCACGACAAACCGAAGCGATCCTTTAGCCAGCCACAAACACTCGGCTCACCACCATCGGCAAGAAGAGCATTCCAATAGCGATCAACTTCGGCCTGATCCTTGCACTCGATCAGGAATGACACGGACTCGTTGAATTTGAACTGCGGTCCACCATTGATAGCCGTGAAGATCAAACCATCGAGTTGAAACTCAATAGTCATGATTTCGCCTTCCGGCCCCGGACTGTCCTTCAGATAATGCGACGTGCGCAACACTTTGGAATTGGGAAAAATTGAAACGTAGAAATCTACCGCTTCTTTCGCGTTGAAATCAAACCAGAGATTCGGCGAAATGCGCGTGCGAATGGTCATTGCAACCTCCTTTGATCCATTAACTTGCAAAGGACGTTTGAGAACCCCTCAATCCGACATTCATTGAAAAAATAAATTCCACCCTATCCAATGAGTTGACAGCTTGCGTCTGCTCGCAACTCTACCGCGCCTATATTGATTGTCTAAACCGGCAGGACTGGAACAATCTCGGACGGCGCGTCGATTCAGATGTCGACACACTTGTCTTGGATCGCGACAGAAGCTCAGCTTTTCAAAGGAGCATGAATTGGCTGATACTCATGCGTGGATGGGTTGTTGTTCTGTCTGAAGTTTCAGCGCCAGAATGGTTGAGCGCAGTTCGGCCGGGCGGATGGGCTTTGACAGGATTGGTATCTGCGGATCGCCGACATCATCACGCACACGGTTTTCGTCATGACCGGTTACAACAATTGCCGGGATCTTGCGGCCATTGGCCCGGCGGATATAGGCAATGCAGTCCGTCCCCGTGGTCTTGGCACCAAGGTCGAAGTCCGTGATGATGAAGTCGCAGGTCACATCCTTGCCTTCAGGAAGCGCATCCTCCTGTTGAACAATGCAGCCCCACTTCTCCAGAAGTATGCCGGTTGCCATGAGAATATTGACATCATCCTCCACCAAGAGCACACGCAGGCCGTCCAGCAGGGAAGCAGGCTTGGCCCTGACCGTCTCAAGTGAACGAACCGGCTCTGCGACCATCTCAAAGCCATCGATGATAACGGTCGTGCCCTGGTTCTCCACCGATCGCAGCGATACGTCCAGTCCCATGAGCGTGGCAAGACGCTGCACAATCGACAGGCCAAGGCCAACCCCTTCCGTGTCCTTGTCGCCGCGTTCGCGTACCTGATAGAATTCCTCGAAAAGCCGCGGCAGATGTTGTGCGGCAATACCGGGGCCGCGATCATGCACCTCGATCGACAGTTTGCCGTCGCGCACCCGGCATCCCAGCAGAACAGGGCCACCCGGGGCATATTTCAAGGCATTGGAAACAATGTTCTGGATCATGGTGGTCAGGAGGCTGGGATCGGTGCGCACGAACCTATGCGTTGCCACGACGGTCAGGGTCACACCGGCCCATTGGGCCGCTTCGGAATTCTGCCGTGCGATATCCTGCAGGATCTCACCGATGGCAACAGCTTCGGGCTGCGCCGATATCTTGCCGCTGTCGAGGGTCGAGATGTCGAGGAGGGACTGGAACAGGCGTGAAACGCTTTGCAGTGACCGGTCGATATTGTTGACCATCTGCTGTTCTTCAACGCCCAGTCTGGCATCGCGCAGGCAGGCGATGAACAGACTGATGGCGTGGATGGGCTGGCGCAGATCATGGCTTGCCTGTGCCAGAAACCGCGACTTGGCAAGGTTGGCTTCCAGCGCTGCATTGTAGGCCTTGTGGACACGCGTGAGCAGAATATAGACATAGGCGGGAACCAGAATGGCGGTCATCACAAGGGTGACGACAACATAGGGTTCACTGCGCCAGAAACTGTTGAAATAGGTGGTGGCTGCCAGGGCAACCAGCGCAACGACCGTCGCCGCTATCAGATAGCGTGGCCCATACCGCAACCCGTTGCCAACAGTGACCCATAACACCATCGCAAACACAGGTGCAGTGATTGCTCCGCCGACAGCCATTGCAAATGTCATCGCCAGATAGTCGTTGGACATGGCGAAGATGCGGCGTTTTAGATTGTAACCAGGCCGTTTTACGATGTTGTGAAGCAGGAACCAGGAAACGGGAATGTAAAAGACGGAGTAGATGAGCAGCGCTATGGTAACCGCATTCAACTCACGCTCGCTCGCGGAAAGAGCGATTATGATGTAGGCTGCAATGAACGGGACTGTAACAATGCGCGATATTGCCTGGCCGCGTTCCGCATCATATCGGTTTCCTCTGTTATCGGCATAAGACGCTATTTTCCCGAAAAGGCTGTTCACCCAGTTCATATTTGTGCCCCTTGCCGATAATTCCCCAGTTGAACGTTATCATTTCGACCAATCGACAAACAGACCTCACAACGGCGCTGTAGCGGTAATCGGGAATTGCGCCTTCTGTCGCTTCATTTGATGATTTTGTCCATGAGGCCAGAAGAAGAATATAGTTTGTAAAACTCTGAATAGAGTAGGCAGGAAATTACAACCAAAACTACTAAAAAGGTTGATGGAGCGGGTGAAGGGAATCGAACCCTCGTATGCAGCTTGGGAAGCTGCCGTTCTACCATTGAACTACACCCGCATATCCGAGAGACCTGCTGGACAGACAATCGAAATCAAAAGCAGACGAGACCGATAGTCAACCGGTTTCGCTGATCATCCTGCAATCTATTATCAGCCCCTGCGCATCCGCCCCGTCAACACAGCCACGCCCAGTCCTATCCAACCTAGTATCGCAATCAGCAGGACCGGTGCGACAGGGATCATCAACCAGCCCATTACGCCCATCGTATAGAGCATGTCGCCTATATCCATACCGCCTAAAAGGCAGGGGTGAACACTGCCCTCATCCACCGTGCAGCCAAGAGTTGTGGCGATCGCATAGGTCGCCAATACTGAAAACAAGGGCAGCAGGGCAATGATCGTAATGACCGTCAGGACGATGACAATGATGCGTCGTTTGGACTGGGGCTGCTGAGGCATTGCGAATATCCAGTTCCTTCAGGAAAATCCGTCATACGCATCAGCCTCTGCCAAACCAAAGTTTTGTCAATCAGTGACTGTTCACGACCGGAAATGTTTGGAGAGTTTGAGGCCCTGCGCCTGATAGTTTGAGCCGAGATCGGTGCCATAAAGGGCTTTTGGCCGCTCCAGCATGTGCTCATAGATGAGGCGGCCAACGATCTGGCCGTGCTCCAGAATGAACGGCACCTCATGGCTGCGCACTTCAAGCACCGCGCGGCTGCCCGTGCCTCCTGCGGCGGTGTGGCCAAAACCGGGATCAAAGAACCCCGCATAGTGAACGCGAAACTCACCCACCAGCGGATCAAAAGGCGTCATCTCGGCCGCATAGAGCGGCGGCACATGCACAGCCTCACGCGATACGAGAATATAAAATTCATCCGGATCGAGCACCAGTTCGCGGGCGCCACGATCATGGATTGGCTCCCAGAAATCGAAGAGGTCGTGGGCACCGCGCTTGTCAACATCCACCACGCCGGTGTGATGCTTGCCGCGATAGCCAACAAGACCGTTCTTGTCGCCGGTCAGGTCGATGGACAGCGCAATGCCGCCGCCGGAAATGTTGGGCGTATCGGAAGCAACCAGCGTTTCATTTTTATGCAGTGCGGTCAGCTCCGTCTCATCAAGCTGCGCCCGGCCCGTGCGAAAACGTATCTGGGACAGGCGCGAGCCGACACGCGCAACGATCGGGAAGGTGCGCGGGCTCACTTCAAGATAGATAGGCCCGTGATATCCCGCGGGCACCTTGTCGAATTCCTGAGCGCCATCGACGATAACCCGGGTAAAAATATCGAGACGCCCTGTGGAGCTTTTGGGGTTGGCCGATGCCGAAACGCCCGCAGGCAGAGCAAGGCTTTCCAGCAGGGGGACAATATAGACACAGCCGGTTTCAAGCACTGCGCCTTGGCTAAGGTCAATCTCGTGCAGCTTCAGCTTTTCCAGCTTGTTGATAACAGGGGTTCCCGGCCCGGGCATGAAACTGGCGCGCACACGATAGGCCTTTGTGCCCAGCCGTAAATCGAGACTGGCTGGCTGAATTTGATCGGCATCGAAATCCCGTTCGGTTTTCAGCGCACCGGCCTGATACAATGCCCTGATACCACTATCCGCCAGAATGCCCGCTTCATGTATACTCATATCAACCGCCGCGACCTCACTAAATTTCACAAAAGCTTTAGCGCCTCACCCGATTGACGCAAGCCGCCAAGAGGATTAAAGCACTTTTATCCCGTGGTGATTTGGCCGGCCGGCTTGCAGCCACGTTAAATAATTTGCTAAAAGAGGCCCGGTCTCGTCCGGCCTTTTTGCGATTCCCGCAAGGCCGGTTTTTTATTGGCCAGATTCTGGCAGATTGAGAAGACGATGACCATAACCCGCAAGCTGCGCCCCGCGACACAACTCGTTCATGCCGGAACCCTGCGCTCCGGTTTCGGCGAAACATCGGAGGCGCTTTTCCTCACTCAGGGCTTTGTCTATGACAGCGCCGAAGCCGCCGAAGCCCGTTTCAAGGGCGAAGAACCCGGCTTCATCTATTCACGCTATGCCAACCCGACCACTGACATGTTCGAAAAGCGCATGTGTGCTCTTGAGGGCGCGGAAGATGCCCGCGCAACTGCCTCGGGCATGGCCGCCGTTGCCGCTTCAATCCTGTGTCAGGTCAAGGCCGGAGACCATGTTCTGGCAGCGCGCGCCCTCTTCGGCTCCTGCCGTTACATCATCGAAACACTCCTGCCAAAATATGGCGTCGATTTTACCCTGATTGATGGTTCGAAGACCGAGAATTGGGAAAAGGCAATTCGCCCGAATACCAAGGCACTGTTTCTGGAAAGTCCGACCAATCCAACACTCGAGATTGTCGATATCGCCGCCGTGGCAAAGATCGCCAATTCTGTCGGTGCCAAGCTGATTGTCGACAATGTGTTCGCGACGCCGCTGTTTCAGAAGCCGCTCGAACTTGGGGCGCATATCGTTGTTTACTCGGCAACCAAGCACATTGAGGGTCAGGGCCGTTGCCTTGGCGGCGTCATCCTTTCCGACAAGAAATGGATCGATGAAAACCTGCACGAATATTTCCGCCATACCGGCCCGGGCCTCAGCCCGTTCAACTCATGGATCATGCTGAAGGGTCTTGAAACTTTGCCCGTGCGCGTGCGCCAGCAAACGGAAAGCGCGGCAAAGATTGCTGATTTCCTCGCCGATCATCCGGCAATTGCCAAGGTGATCTATCCCGGCAGGGCCGACCATCCGCAGGCCGATATTATCGCCAAACAGATGACAGGCGGCTCGACACTTGTTGCGTTTGAACTGAAGGGGGGCAAGAAAGCGGCTTTCGATTTCGAAAATGGTCTGGAAGTGGTGCGGATTTCCAACAATCTGGGAGATTCGAAAAGTCTCATCACTCACCCCGCGACAACCACGCATAAAAACCTTACAGATGAAGCACGCGCAGAACTGGGCATTTCGGATGGGCTGTTGCGCCTGTCTGTTGGTCTTGAAGACGCCGATGATCTGATCGAGGATTTTGACACTGCCCTCAAGGCAGCCAAATAGGCCATCACCGATGCCGCACTGAAACCAATTTCAGTGCGGTTTTGGTATATTTAAGTATAAATTTAGAGATAATATTGAATATTCACATTAATTTTAACCAACTTTATGTATTGTAATGGTTGACGTAATGGCTGCGACCCGCAATATCAGTGGTGAAACAAGGTTTATTATGTATCGCGCCGTTACCCGTGACATTGAAGTTGTCGTAGAACCATTCTATCTGGAGGAGCAGTCCAATCCGGAAGAGAACAGATATGTCTGGGGATATCGGATTACGATTGCCAATGAATCCGACGGGACTGTTCAATTGCGGGCCCGTTATTGGAAAATTACCGATGGAAATGGTCAGATCGAAGAAATTCGTGGACCGGGTGTGATTGGTGAACAACCGGTGCTCAATCCCGGCGACTCATTTCAATATTCATCGGGCTGCCCTCTGACAACAACATCAGGTGTTATGGTCGGGCGCTATTCCATGGAAACCGAGACCGGAAAATTGTTTGATATCGAGATTCCGGCTTTTTCGCTTGATTTGCCAGACCAATTGCGGACATTGAATTAACTATCGACCAAGCAGTTTGATCTATAGCGCAGTCATTTCAAGCGCCATTTTTGACAAGCAAGAGTGCATGACCTGATGACCACCCAAACTGAAATACCCTATGTGAAGGCGCTTGCCTGTTCCATTATCACTTTTGCGGTCGGTTTTGGTGCGCTGCTTATGGGGTATGCTCTGCCAAGCATTCAAGCGGGAAAAGCTGGCATACCGGAACTGCTGGCGCTTGCGCTTGTTCCGGGCCTTGTTGTCGGACTGTTCGCCAAACGGTCGGTCAAGCCATGGCCATTATGGTTGATCATCAGCGCATTTATCGTGCTGCTTATCGTCGTCACCGTTGCTCACGAGGCACTGGTTTCATGGCGCATGGCCAACGGATTGCTGAAGTAACGGGCAGCTATATTGGCAGCGCGTCAAGCCTTCTTGACGAATTCGGTTCTCAGAACCAAACCCTTGACCTGTTTGGTGTTGCACTCGACCTCACCTTCACGGCCATTCAGACGGATGTTCTTGACCAACGTGCCACGTTTGATTGTTTCGGATGTCCCCTTGACCTTGAGATCCTTGATCAAAGTGACTGAATCGCCATCCTGAAGCTCATTTCCGTTGCTGTCACGCACGTCCATAATGGCGATCCTTATTGCCGGGCGCGCTCACGCGCCTGAGGGAAAATCAGTTTTTTGGCAGGAATTCTGCTGGGTCGAACTCATAATGAGTGGAGCAGAATTCGCATGTTACACTGATCTTGCCATCTTCAATGCTGTCGGTGATCTCTTCGGCGGTGAAGCCGGAAAGAACGCCCGCAATCTTGTCACGCGAGCACGAGCAATCGTCGTTGACCGGGACCGCGTCAAATACACGGACACCGCGTTCGTGGAACAGACGATAGAGCAAGCGTTCGGCTCCAACCTGCGGATCGGTCAGCTCCGAGCTTTCGATGGTGGCAACCAGCGCCTTTACTTCGGTCCAGTCATCATCCTCATCAAACTCTTCATCATCCTGATCAGCGTTGGGAGCATCGCCCGCCGGAAGATCGCGCTGGCGAATACGCAGCTCGGATTGTGGCAAAAACTGCACGATCAAGCCACCAGCACGCCATTGTTCAACGGGTTTGCCGTCCTCGCCGCGCTCGATAAGCTTGGCGACCGATAGACGAATATCCGTCGGGATCTGTTCCGACTGGCGGAAATATGTCTTGGCGATCTCCTCAAGATTGGAGCCGTCAAGCGCAACAATGCCCTGGTAGCGCTGGGTGTATTCGCCTTGGTCAACGGTCAGCGCGAGTGTTCCGGTGCCCATCAACTGTTCGGGAGACAGCTCATTTGCAGCAATTGCCTCGGCCAAACGGTCCTCGTCATAACGGGCGTAGGCACGCACTGAATTGGGCGTACGGAAGTCGACAACAAGCATGTCAACAGGCCCATCGGACTGCGACTGAAAAATGAACTTGCCATCAAACTTCAATGACGTACCCAAGAGAACGGTCAGGACAATGGCTTCCGCCAGCAGTTTTGCAACTGGCTCGGGATAGTCATGCCGACTGAGAATATCGTCCAGCGTCGCACCCAATTGCACAGCGCGGCCACGGGCATCCAGCGCCTCGACCTGAAACGGCACAACGGCATCATCCCCGGCGAAAACATATTCGTCGGAGCGCTTGGCAATGTCAGACATATCAGACACTCGGGCGACCTCCTTCGAGACACCAGGCTAGAATTGCTTTTTGCGCATGCAATCGATTTTCAGCCTCATCAAAAACAACCGAATGCGGTCCGTCAATGACTGAATCCGTTACCTCTTCACCGCGATGCGCTGGCAGGCAGTGCATAAACAGCGCATCGGGGTGTGCGTGCTTCAGCAAAGCATCATTGACCTGATAGGGCATGAACACATTGTGACCGCGCGCACGACCTTCCTGACCCATCGAGACCCATGTATCGGTGACGATGCAATCAACGCCCTCGACCGCGGCAATCGGATCGGTCGTCAGCCTGACATTGCCACCGGCACTCTTGGCCCAGGCCAGATATTTGCTTTCCGGCTCGCTACCATCAGGCGTGGCAATGTTCAGGTTGAAATCAAAACGCGCAGCCGCTTCAACGAGTGAATGAAGCACGTTGTTGCCATCACCTGTCCAGGCAAACGTCTTGCCCTTGACCGGGCCACGATGTTCTTCAAACGTCATGATATCAGCCATGATCTGGCAAGGATGTGTGTCATCCGTCAGAGCATTGATAACTGGCACGGTGGCGTTCTCGGCCATTTCGGTCAACCGGTCATGGGTCGTCGTGCGCATCATGATGATATCGACATAGCGCGAGAGCACCTTTGCCGTATCAGCGATAGTCTCACTACGGCCGAGCTGCATTTCGGACCCTGTGAGCATGATGGTTTCGCCGCCAAGCTGGCGCATACCGACATCAAAGGAGACGCGGGTACGCGTGGAAGGCTTGTCGAAAATCATCGCAAGGACCTTGCCTGCGAAAGGTTTTTCAATGTTGCCAGCCTTGAGCCGGTTCTTGCGCGCACGCGCATCGTCAAGGATCGAACGCAGCACACCGGAAGAAAGCGCCGAGATATCCGTGAAGTGACGGAGGTCCTGCTTGATTGTCATGACAGTTTCCTACGCACTCTTCTGCCGGGCTGTGACCGACAGGCGTTCGGCAGCCGCTTCAATCCGCGACAGAGCCTCGCGCGCTTCTTCTTCCGTTACGACCAGAGGCGGCAACAGGCGAATAACATTGTCACCGGCACCAACGGTCAACAGATGCTCGTCGCGCAGGGCCTGCACAAGCGCTGTGTTTGGAACAACACTCTTGATGCCCATCAACAGACCACGGCCACGCACCTCGGCGATAATATCCGGATAGCGATCGGAAATTGACGCAAGACCCTGCTTCATGAACAGTGCAACCTGCTGAACGTGCTCAAAGAAGCCATCGGCAAGAATGACATCAAGCACAGCATTGCCTACAGCCATAGCGAGCGGATTGCCGCCATAGGTAGTGCCATGCACGCCTGCCGTCATGCCCTTGGCCGCTTCAGCGGTTGCAAGACAGGCGCCGAGCGGGAAACCACCGCCAATACCCTTGGCAACAGCCATAATGTCAGGCGTAATGCCCGACCATTCATAGGCGAAGAATTTGCCTGTACGTCCGACACCCGACTGAACTTCATCAAGGATCAACAGCAGACCATTCTCGTCGCAAATCTTACGCAGGCGGCGCAAATCTTCATCGGGAACCGGGCGCACACCGCCCTCACCCTGAATCGGCTCGATCAGGATCGCAGCAGTCTGCGGACCAATAGCCGCCTTCAGTGCTTTCTCATCGCCAAACGGCACCTGATCAAAGCCTGATACTTTTGGTCCGAAACCTTCGAGATATTTTTCCTGACCGCCAGCAGCAATCGTGGCCAGCGTCCGTCCGTGGAAGGCGCCTTCGAACGTAATGATATGGAACCGCTCCGGGTGGCCATTCACATAATGATAGCGACGCGCGGTCTTGATCGCACATTCCAGAGCTTCCGCACCGGAATTGGTGAAAAAGACTTTGTCCGCAAAAGTGCTGTCAACAAGGCGCTGACCAAGGCGCTTCTGTCCGGGAATTTCATAGATATTGGACAGATGCCACAGCTTATCAGCCTGGGTCTTCAGGGTCTCGACAAGATGCGGATGCGAATAACCGAGCGAATTGACAGCAATGCCAGCGGCGAAATCGAGATAGCGGTCGCCGCCTTCGGTTATCAGCCAGACACCCTCTCCTCGCTCAAAGCGCAGATCCGCACGAGCAAAAGTGTCGTATAGCGGTTGCGCGTTTGCGTCCGTCATGTCGTTTCGGGCCTCCAATACCCTATTTGGATCTGCTGTTTGCTAAGATGAAACCGGCAGCGATGAAATCAAAAAGCCGCCCACAAGGGCGGCCTGACACAGGTAATATCATCATTCAAATTGCAATTGTCAAATAAACACTTCAAAAACCGGACGAGATATTACCCTTTGCAAAGAACGGTCTTTCCTCAAGTTTTTCAAAACAATAACCGTACCGTCATACGGAAAGCGACATGTCCTCAAGGAAATGTCATTTATCGCGCGTTTCCACGCGCAAGTTGGGGAAAACCCAAAAAAGCATAGCTGCTTCCCATGCCCGACTCTTGTCACAGAGTCATCGCATATTGTAGCTTGAGAAACGGAATAGCTAGATTTCGTGCGGCGGACCTCGTCACCTGGATAGATATAGTATCTGCAATCTGGAGCAATCCAGATGTGAAGGAAGGATTCAGCCTAGAGTCCGCACAATACGGAGCCAAGGAAGATGAACTGGACAGATGAGCGCGTAGAACAGCTGAAAAAGCTTTGGGCCGAAGGTCTGAGTGCAAGTCAGATCGCAGCACAGCTGGGTGGTGTCAGCCGCAATGCGGTCATCGGTAAGGTACACCGCCTGAAATTGTCAGGTCGCGGTAAGACCACATCGACACAAACGCGCAGCAAAAAAGTCAATACAACAGCCTCAAGCGGACATCGCAGCGGTGTTACAACATCCGCACAGATGACAAGCCGGGTGGTGACCAAGAGCGTTGGTGCAACGGCGTTGCAGCAGGAATATTTTGCTGACACCGTGACGCAGACGGTCATGAAAACTTCATCGACCGATGTTGTTGTGCCGATTTCACGCCGCCTCGAATTGGTGCAGCTGAGCGAGCGTACCTGCAAGTGGCCAATGGGTGATCCGTTACAGCCTGATTTTCACTTCTGTGGAAATGATGTGGCTGAAGGTGGACCCTACTGCACTTATCACTCCCGCTTGGCTTACCAACCGGCATCGGATCGCCGACGCGTTCGATAAGCGGAAATGCAATTGGAAAAGGCGCCTGATGGCGCCTTTTTTATTTGTTCTCACGCCTTGGTTTTTTGCGGACCAAAAGCGACCGTAAAAGATGATCCTTCGCCGACACGAGAGCGGACCACAAGGCGAGCGCGATGGCGCGTCAGAATGTGCTTGACGATTGCCAAGCCAAGTCCCGTGCCTTTCTGGGCGCGGCTTGTCTCTATGTTTACCCGATAAAAGCGCTCGGTCAGCCGCGGGATATGTTCCTCCGGTATGCCGGGACCAAAATCCTGAACGGTGGCTTTGATACCGTCGCCATTGTTGCTGAGTTCAACAATGATCTTCTTGCCTGATTGGCCATATTTACAGGCGTTCTCCAGCAGATTTTGAAAAACCTGCGTCAGTTCATCCCGGTCGCCAAGGACCATGACAGGTCCCGGATCAATGTTCCGTTCAATCTCAATGTCCAGATCGGCAGCAAGCGGGCGGAGCGAGTCAACCACATGGTTCAGAACCGTGGTCAGGTCGACCTGATCCTTGACGGCAATATGGGCTTTCATCTCGATACGCGACAAAGACAGGAGATCATCAATCAGCCGTGCCATGCGTTCGGCCTGCTTCTGCATAATCTCAAGAAAATTATCGCGGGCGACGGCATCGTTGCGCGCTGGTCCGCGCAAGGTTTCAATAAAACCACTGAGCGAGGCAAGCGGCGTGCGCAACTCGTGGCTGGCATTGGCGATGAAGTCTGAACGCATGCGTTCCAGCCGATGCGCCTCGGTCAGATCACGGAACGACAGGAGATACTGCCGGTCCGGACCACCCTGATCGAGACGAAGGACGGTGGCGCGATACCAGCGCTCGACCGGAACACGTTCGGAATAGTCAATCGATCCGGCCTGCGCATCGGACATGACTGACTGAACCAGGGTCTGCATTTCTGGCGCACGAAAATGCAGGAGCAGCGTTCCACCCCGTGCCAATGGACCGAATGCACCATTGGCAGCGGGGTTCACATAGAGAATTGTGCCCTCGTGATCGAAGATGATCAGCGGATCAGGCAATTGTGCAGCAAGCTGCTGGCCGGATAGGCGAAAGATCGCAGCATCGTTTATGGGCTGGACTGCGCTCGCATCATCAATGCGCGGAATGCTCGCGGAGAGCGCAACCACACCAAGCAGCAGCAACATCAAAATCGCAAAGCTCAACCACCAGGAGGCACCGGAATTGAGCACAAGCGCAGTGAGAAAGGCAGCGGCGCCCAGAATGTAGCGCGCACGGATGATCCGTTGCAACGCTCTTTGCCGCAAACCGCGGCTTTCCCGACCCGAACCCAATATGCTCATGCGTTCAACTCCCTGCCCTGCCATGCTTTGTCATCGACACTGGACGCCACAACGCTGTCCCAATAACATGGCTTCATGTCAATTGAGGGAGGCTGTATTGGCCAAGAATTCGAAAAAGAAATCCGACCAGCCACAAGTCGGTAAGACAACGCTTAAACTCAAGATTGATGGGAAGAAGCGCAGCTTCAATATCGATGATCCCAAATTGCCCGATTGGATTGATGATGGTGCCCTTGCATCTGGGGATTTTCCCTACACGGAAAAAATGGACAAGGACGAGTACGCAGACACCTTGGAACAGCTGCAAATAGAACTCGTCAAGATGCAGAGCTGGTTGCAGGAAACCGGCCGCCGCGTGATATCTGTTTTTGAGGGCCGTGATGCTGCGGGCAAGGGTGGTACGATCTTCACCTTGCGCCAATATATGAACCCTCGTAATGCGCGCAATGTCGCGCTGCCCAAGCCCACCGAGACGGAAAGCGGACAATGGTATTACCAGCGTTACGTCTCACACTTCCCGACAAGCGGAGAATTCCTGACGTTCGACCGCTCCTGGTACAATCGCGGTGGCGTCGAACCCGTCATGGGATTTTGCACGCCCGAACAGCATGAATCCTTTCTGGAGGAAACCCCGGCTTTGAGCGAATGATCGTGGCTGACGGTATTTTCTTTTTCAAATTCTGGCTCAACATCGGTCAGACCATGCAGCTCAAACGCTTCCATGATCGCCGCCATAGTCCGCTGAAGAACTGGAAGTTCTCGCCGATGGACATTGCCGGTGCCGAGAAATGGGATGACTACACAAAGGCTCGCGACGAGATGATGGCCCGGACCCATACGGCCCATGCGCCGTGGACGGTCGTGCGCTCCAACGACAAGCGCCGCGCGCGCATCGCCGTTATCCGCCGCGTTCTATTAAGCCTGCCCTACAAAGATCGGGACCTTGAAGTCATTGGCAATGAAGATGCGCTGATCATTGGTTCGGGCCCGGGGTTTCTTGAATAGATCGCGCGGGGCGATGCGGTGTTTTTTCCCACAGGAATGGCAAGCGGTTTAATTGCCGCAAAGCCCGCCATGCGGCGAAGGACATCAACAGCCAATAAAGCGGTATCCATGGTAAAATCGGGCCGGGCATTCGGGTGCCCGCCAGCGCGCGTCGTCCCAGCGTGTGGAACGATAAATACCCCATGACGATATTGAGGATATCGAGAAAAAGAAGTTCCCGGATATCCGCAAAGACGCCATACCCGGAAAGCCAGCAGAAGGTGGCTCCGGCAATAAAAAACAGAGTGAACGGATAAAGCAGCGAGGAAATAATCATCCCCGCTGCCAACAAATGATAGGCAAGGAAGCGCTGAACGCCCAGTTGCCTCAGCAATATAACAGGCCGGCGCATCTGAACGAGCCAGGTCTGTATCCAGCCTTTGAACCAGCGCGTGCGTTGGCGAAACCATATGTCAATTTCGGTTGGCGCATCTTCAAGGGTTGGACGCGAAATCATATCGATCCGATACCCCAGTCGAGCCAGGCGGGTTCCAAGCTCCGCATCCTCCGTGACGTTGTGCGGGTCCCATCCTCCAGCGGCTCTCAGGCAATCATAACGAAAATGATTGGAGGTGCCACCAAGCGGCATTACCAACCCATGATGCGCAAGCCATGGCAGGAAGCTCCTGAAATGAGCCGCATACTCGAACGCGAACATTCGCGCGATCATGCTTTCATGGGCATTGCCCACCTTGAGTGGAGCCTGAAGACATCCAAGTTTTTCATCAGCCGATTGGAAGCGTTGGAAGGCTTCGAGCAACTGGTCCGGATGGGGGCGATCCTCCGCATCATAGATGACTACAAATGACCCTTTCGACAGCAACAAGCCGTAATTGAGCGCCTTTGGCTTCGTTCGCGGACCGCTGTCGGATATTGGCAGGATGTCAAAACACTGAGGCATTTCTTCACGCTTGAGCGCAGCCAGCGTCGCCTCATCGTCCGCTTCGCACAGAAACAGAACCTGTAGTTTCGATCGCGGCCAGTTCAGCCCCAACATGGCTTTTACCAGTTGCGGAACAATGTCTGCTTCCTGATAAAGCGCCACCATAACCGTGTAAACAGGAAGCTCATCAGGTCTGATTTCAAGCAGGGGTGATAGGCTATCGCTACTCAGGCTCTTGCAGGCAACCAATCGCAACAGGACGCAGGAAAGGAAGAACAGGGAAAAAATAACGTGCAGCCCCTGCCATGTCAGTCGCGCGTTGTGAAATGCCAACAACAGAAAACAGGTTGCCAATCCGCCGACCAGAATACCTTGCCGGCCTGTCAGGACAATTTTCGCTGAATATTCCTGATGCGTGTCCTCAACCATTCTCGATGCTTCATCGACGAGCAACTTTTCGTGGCCGGATCTTAGAAGCTCACGCACGCCTGACGGCGTGGTTATCCTCAATCGTGTTACCAAATCGCCGCGCTCTGACAAACCGCGCTTGATAACAGCAATATCATTGATGGTTGGCGCGATATAAATCAGCGCATTATTGTGGCGGGTGAGTACCGTTGCGATGCGTGCGCGTGGCAGAATGCTCATATTCAGGCCCGTGCGCAAAATAATGGTCGTGCTTCGGGGAACCTCTTCAAAAGCCACCCCCGCAACATCAGCAATACACTGCCCGATCAACCCATCTTCGCCGCATGCACTTGCATAGAGTTCATCGATGAAAGAGGTGTTGTTGTTGATGGAAGCCGCGAAGGCAGCTTCTATCAGCGCTTTCGCCAAACCCGCACGATAGAGTCGCGCGGCCAGAAGAACTTCAATTTCACGGGAAAGCACTGGCCGTCTACTGGATGCAGGTTTCCTGAATGCTCGCGATGGACAGAACGTGTTTCTTTAGCAATGAACAAGCCAACATTATAAACTCAACCCACAATTCGAAATTGAAAATGAAGTTCAGAACAATTTATAGCTTTATAAACAATAGGTTATACTTGTAGGCGTGATTTACATCTATAACAATCCATCGAAAGTCGAAGCCAGTTATCAAATCCGGTCCTGCCCGGCAGATGGGTACGATGGATAAACCCAACCACAACCATCAAACCTGTCATGTCGGAACCAGCCGTGCTAATCTTCAGGCAAATCACATCAGATTCTGAGATCGAATGCATATCCGGACAATCGCTTTTTGCACTGCAGGTTTCCTCATGGCGGGGCTGTCCCAAGCCGTTGCCGCATCGGATTTTCCGCATTACTGGGATGGGCGGGAGCACGTCGCAAAACCAGACCTTTCCACGGTCGAGCGTATCCGGTTTGTCACCACGGTGGATTATCCGCCATTCAATTTCGTTGACGCAAGCGGGCGTATTTCCGGTTTCAATATCGATCTGGTGCGAGCCATCTGCAACGAGTTGAATGTGACTGCGATTTGCCAGATCGAAGCACGGCCATGGAACGAATTGCAGCAGACCGTAGAAAACGGCGAAGCCGAGGCAATCATCGCTGGGTTGAAACCCACAACAGCGCTGCGGGAAAAGTTCGCATTCACCGCTCCCTATATGCGCTTGCCTGCCCGTTTCGTTACCTTAAAGGAAACGGGCCTTGCGGAGCCTTTGGCTGACAAGCTTGAGAACAAAGTGGTTGGCGTCGTTGCCGGGTCCGTTCATCAGGCGATTTTTGCCGACTATTTTCCCAAAGATCGATGGGTCGGCTATCCCACGCGCGAATTGATGTTGAAGGATTTGCTGGACAAGAAAATCGACGCAGTTTTCGGCGACGGGTCTGATCTGTCGTTCTGGATTGGCAGCCCGGAAGCCAAGAATTGCTGCACGTTTGCCGGTGGACCTTACATTGCGCCGCAGTTTCTGGGCGATGGTATGATGATCGCCACCACGACGAAAAACACCGATCTCGTTGATGCCTTCAATTTTGCATTGAAATCCATGGAAGAAAAAGGCACGACCTCTGAACTCTATCTGCGGTACTTTCCCGTCGATTTTTATTAAAACCGCCTACCAACAGTCCTGTGTGACGCCGTGGCAATTGACGCGGCGAAGCTGCCGCCATAGTGTCCGCGCGCTTCACCACATGGCAGGAAAACAGGAAACCGAGAATGACTTCGCGCCCCAATACCCAAATCGAACTGACCCCCGAGCTTATCGCGGCGGCAGCAGAGGCCAAAGCGTGGCCCTTCGAAGAGGCGCAGAAGATTATCAAACGGTATGAGAAAACAGGTTATCCTGAAACCGTGCTGTTCGAAACGGGTTACGGTCCATCCGGCCTCCCCCACATCGGCACGTTCGGCGAAGTTGCGCGGACCTCGATGGTTCGACACGCCTTTCGCGTCCTGACAAAGGACAGCGTCAGGACAAAGATTTTGTGCTTTTCAGACGATATGGATGGATTGCGCAAAGTTCCAGACAATGTACCAAACCGGGATATGATGGCGTCGTATCTGGGCAAGCCGCTCAGCCGCATCCCTGATCCCTTCTCCAACGAATATCCATCGTTCGGCGCCGCCAATAATGCCCGGTTGCGGGCATTTCTCGACCGCTTCGGCTTCGACTATGAATTCGCATCCGCCACAGATTATTATACGTCGGGCCGGTTTGACGAGACGCTGCTCAAAATGCTGGCGGCCTATGATGATGTCATGAACATCATCCAGCCAACCTTGGGTGAGGAACGCCGGGCAACCTATTCGCCCTTCCTGCCTATCAGCCCGACCACAGGCATTGTCCTGCAGGTACCCATGATTGCCCGCAATGTGCAAAAAGGTACCATTACTTATGAAGATCCGGATACCGGCGAGCACATAGAAACGGAAGTCACTGGCGGCAAGGTCAAGTGCCAATGGAAAGCCGATTGGGCCATGCGCTGGACCGCGCTTGGTGTCGACTATGAAATGGCAGGCAAGGACCTGATCGACTCCGTTACGCTGTCATCCAAGATTTGCCGCGCTATTGGCGGCCGCGCGCCCGAAGGCTTCAATTATGAGCTTTTCCTTGATGACAAGGGCCAGAAGATTTCGAAGTCGAAGGGCAATGGCTTGACCATCGATGACTGGCTGACCTATGCCCCGACCGAGAGCCTCTCGCTCTATATGTTCCAGAAGCCGAAGACCGCGAAAAAACTCTATTTCGACGTTATCCCGAAGGCAGTGGACGAGTACTTCACGTTCCTTTCCGCGTATCAGCGGCAGGAATGGAAGGAGCGGCTGGGCAACCCTGTCTGGCATCAGCATTACGGCAACCCGCCCGTACTTGATATGCCCGTGCCTTTCGCCATGCTGCTCAACCTTGTCAGCGCTTCAAACGCCGAGAATGCCGACGTTCTCTGGGGCTTCATTTCCCGTTATGCACCAGGTGTGACACAGGAGAACAATCCGAAGCTCAATGAACTCGTTACCTATGCGATCCGGTATTTCAATGACTTCGTCAAGCCGACGAAGAAGTTCCGCCCGGCTGATGAGGTCGAGCTTGAGGCCCTGAGGGGCATTGACGCGCAGCTCGCGACATTGCCTGCGGATGCGGATGGCAATGCGATCCAGAATGCCATGCTGGACGTCGCCCGTGGCATTGAACGCTATCAGGATCATACCAAGAAGAGCCCGAGGGTGGACCCGGTGTATCCGTGTCGTTCTTCCAGATGCTCTATGAGGTGCTGATCGGGCAGGAACGCGGACCGCGCTTTGGCTCTTTCGTCGCGCTTTATGGCATCAATGAAACACGGGCGCTCATCAAAAAGGCATTGACGGGTCAATTGGCTTAGTTCTTCCATATCAGGAGTAGAATCCTCGGGAGGAACGGATGATTGACCACACCGGAGTGAATGTCAGCAATTTCGAAGAGAGCAAGAAGTTCTATCAGAAAGCGCTGGCAGCCATTGGTTATGAACTGATTGTCGAGTTTCCTGCCTCTGTCACCGGCAGCGCTGATGTTGCCGGTTTTGGCGAAGGCGGCAAACCGGATTTCTGGATTGCCAGCGGCACGCCGAACAATCCCCCTGTCCATGTTGCGTTTCGTGTCAGCAATCGTGCGTTTGTGGATGCCTTCCATAAGGCGGCGCTTGAAGCGGGTGGCAAAGACAATGGCCAGCCCGGACTGCGTGCCCATTATCATCCCGATTATTATGGGGCCTTTGTACACGATCCGGACAGCCATAATGTGGAAGCTGTCTGCCACGAGCGTTGAGGAATTAAGCTCTCTACTGCGGCTTCGGCGGAAATGATGCGTCAGGTGCAGTCACCGGCGGCGGCGCGGGCTGTAGCCCTGGCACATCACCGGAAGAATCAAGCAATGGCGCTTCATCAATTGCCGGAAGCGTTGGAGGCGGGCTGCCAAAAATGCCAAGCTTCGCCTCCTGCGCCCTTTTCATGTTTTCAGCCAGAGATGTGCCATCAGCGGCCCGTGCCCAGCCATTATCAACCAGCCATGCGGCCAGATTGATGGTGCCAAGCTTGCATTGGGTCGAAATAACAGCCTCCGGCGGCTGACCGGGAACATTGCATTCTATGGCTTTCGAGCGCAGCCAATTGCGAAAAGCAGTGCGGGCAGCCATGCCGCAAGGCCATGATGCACCACCGTCAATTGCACAGGTTTCATCAGGGGATATAATGTTGATGCCCTCAACGGTGATCCTGTAGCCGGAGGCCTCAACTGTCCCCGCAGCGGTCGCCACTGGCCGGTAAAGCAATTTGGGTCTTGCCGTATTATCAACCGGCACAGGCGGTGGTGGAGGCGGCGGCGGCACTGCCTGCCCGATCTCGCTCAGCGGTTGACGCGGTTCGATGCGTTGCAGAGGCACTGTTTCCTTACCCGTAAAGGAAAAACCATCCGGATCAACCTGCCGTGCGGCAGTTGTTGTTTGTGGCGCTGGAGGTGCCGCTTCCTGCAGCTGGTCAGAGTTACCCGGCGCTTCACCGCCCGCATCATCGGGTATCTGAAAGGTTTCCGGAGCAATCGTTACATCTTGCCCGCTTACACCTGATGATGGCAGGCCGATATAAAACGGCGAGATGAAGACATAGGCCAAACCAAGCCCGACCAGAATGGTCAGAATATAGAGCGGTATCTGACGCATGGGGGAATTCGCTCCCTGTTATTGGCTGGCCCACAATATCCGGGCAATCCAGTCGATATGAACGGCATCGAATGTCCGGTTGGCGTGCTCCGGGTTCATTGACAGCAGTTCAACAGTGCGCGGGGTCTGGCGTGCGAGAATTTTGGCCATGACCTCACCCTCTTTTGTGCGGACAACGACACGATCGCCGCGACGCACGGGAGCACCGGGCGCGACAATGATTGTATCGCCATCGCGATAAAGTGGCAGCATGGAGTCGCCGGAAACTTCCAGCGCATAGACGGCATCACCCGATCCAACGGGAAATTCGACCACATCCCAGCCCTGCCCCACCGGAAAACCGCCATCGTCAAAGAAGCCGCCCGCCCCCGCCTGGGCAAAGCCCAGCAGCGGTACGGAGCGCATCACACCGCTTCCGGCCCTGTTGCCCTTACCGCCGATAACCAGCAGCATGAATTCATCCAGAGACGCGCCCGTCGCTTCCATGATCTTGGCCAGCGATTCCGTCGAAGGCCACCGCGCACGGCCATCAACCGCATAGCGCTTGGATTTGTTGAATGTGGTGGGGTCAAGCCCGGCACGCTTCGCCAATCCCGAAACGGAAAGCGAATGGCGTTCCGCCAGCGCATCAATGGCCGCCCAGATTCGGTCGTGTGAAAACATCAGATTCTTCCAGATAAAGGAAAAAATACCTTCACTAAAGTTCTAGGAGCGATTTGAGGAAAAGTCGAGTTAAAACGCGGAAAACTTTCTTATTTTAGTGGTGTGGTTCGTGGTTCGTGGTTCGACAAGCTCACCATGAGGGAGAGTGGGGATGCAAAGCTAATCGCAAAGGGTGCAGCACAAATATTGCAGATCACCAATGTTGCAGAACTTGACTCCCCTTCATCACCCCTCTCCCTCATGGTGAGCTTGTCGAACCACGAACCACGAACCACCACGCACGATATTCATGCAAAGCTTGAACTACCTGCAATAACAATGAGGGGATCAGTATCTGACCCCCTCATTTTTCAATCACGCAGCTTTTTTCTTCTTGGCTTCAACCGGATAGGGATTGAAGCGCTCATAGAAGGTTTCACCTGTTTCAGCCATATCAAGCAGCAGTTTCGGTGCCTTGAACTGGGCGCCGTACTTCTTCTGCAAGCCTTTGGCGATCTTCACGAAATTCGCTGCACCAATGCCATCGATGTAGGACAGTGTTCCGCCCGTATAGGGTGCAAAACCGAAAGCGAGGATCGAGCCGACATCCGCTTCACGCGGGTCGGTAACAATACCTTCTTCCATAACGCGGGCCGCTTCCAAGGCGATGGTGAAGAGGAAGCGCTGCTTTAGTTCTTCCACATCGATCTTGTCGGCATCCTGCTGCGGATAAAGCGTCTTCAGCTCTGGCCAAAGATGCTTCTTGGCTGGCTTGGCCGGATAGTCATAAAAACCCTTGCCATTCTTGCGGCCACGACGGTCATACTTATCGACCAGCGTATTGACCAGTTCCACATGACGCGGGTCGACAGCTTTCGGGCCAAGATCGGCAAGCGTTGCCTTGAGGATTTTCTGCGACAGGTCGATTGCAGTTTCGTCGTTGAGCGCGAGCGGTCCCACCGGCATGCCAGCCATGCGCGCGACATTCTCGATCATTGCAGGCGGAACGCCTTCCACGAGCATGTTGTAGGCTTCGCACATGTAGCGCAGAACGCAGCGATTGACATAGAAGCCCCGCGTATCGTTGACGACAATCGGCGTCTTCTTGATTGCACGAACGTAGTCGAGCGCAACAGCCAGTGCCTTCTCGGAAGTCTTCTTGCCCAAAATAACCTCGACCAGCATCATCTTGTCGACAGGCGAGAAGAAGTGAATGCCGATAAAGTTCTTTGGCCGTACCGAAACCTTGGCAAGGCCGGTGATCGGCAATGTCGAGGTGTTGGATGCAAACACAGCTGCGGGCTTCAACACGGCTTCGGCCTGTTCCGTTGCCTTGCGCTTGACTTCACGGTCTTCGAACACAGCTTCGATGACAAGATCCGCACCGTCAAGTTCCGCATATTGCGTTGTCGCCGTGATCAGACCGAGGAGCTTTTCCTTGTCCTCAGCAGTCGCCTTGCCCTTCTGGACTTCCTTGGTGATCAGGTCAGTCGTATGCGCCTTGCCCTTATCCGCAGCTTCCTGAGTCTGGTCGATCAGAACGACAGGAATACCGGCTTTGGCAGTGACATAAGCAATACCTGCACCCATGAAACCGGCACCGATAACACCGACCTTCTTGAACTTGGTTGGCTTGACGTCAACAGGACGGCGCGCACCCTTATTCAACTCCTGCAGGGAAACGAATAGCGAGCGGATCATCATGCCCGCTTCGGTGCTCTGCAGGATGTTGGTGAAGTAGCGCTGCTCGATCTTCAGACCCGTATCGAAAGGCACGAGAAGGCCTTCATAGACGGATTTGAGGATCGCGGCGGCACCCGGATAATTACCATAGGTTTCACGGCGCAGAATGGCCGTTGCAGCTGGCCAGAGATTGGCACCCGCTGCCGAATAGATCGCACCGCCGGGAAGCTTGAAGCCCTTTTCATCCCATGGCTGAACAGGCTTCAGGCCTGCCTTGATCATTTTCTTGGCGGTTTCAACGAGCTTCTTGGCCGGAGCAATTTCGTGTACCAGACCCATGGCCTTGGCGCGCGCAGCGGTCAGGCTGGAGCCCGTCGTCATCATCTGCAGGGCGTCCTGCTGGTTGGTCAGGCGCGGGACACGCTGTGTACCACCGGCACCAGGGAAGATGCCAACCTTGACTTCAGGCAGAGCCATTTTCACCGATGGATCATCGGAAACAACGCGACCATGACAGGCCAGCGACATTTCGAATGCGCCGCCCATGCAGGTGCCGTTGATGGCCGAAACCCATGGCTTGCCAGATGTTTCAAGCTTGCGGAACAGACCGCCCATCTTGCCGGTGTTTTCGAACAGAAGCTCAACGGCCTTCTTGGGGTCCTTGGCTTTTTCATCCTGAAACAGCTGGAACATGCGCTTGAGCATGGTCAGGTCAGCACCGCCGGAGAATGTATCCTTGCCAGAGGTGATGACCGCGCCCTTGATGGCTTCGTCCTTGGCAACCCGGTCAACGATGGCGTCGAGTTCCTTCATCACCTCTTCGGTGAAGACATTCATCGATTTGTCAGGCATATCCCATGTTACGAGCGCAATACCATCGGCGTCGACGTCGAATTTGAAGTTTGTATAGCTCATCTTCTGCTCTCCCTCAGACGCGTTCGATAATGGTTGCTGTGCCCATACCGGCACCAATGCACAGTGTGACCAGTGCTACATTCAGGTCGCGGCGTTCCAGTTCGTCAAGAACCGTGCCGAGGATCATCGCACCGGTTGCACCGAGCGGGTGGCCCATGGCGATGGCACCACCATTCACGTTGATCTTGTCGCGCGGAATATTGAAAGCCTGCATATAGCGCAGGACAACAGCCGCAAAAGCTTCATTGAGTTCGAACAGATCAATGTCTGAAATCTTCATCTTGGCGCGCTTGAGCAGCTTTTCGGTGACATCAACCGGACCTGTCAGCATCAATGCCGGATCGGAACCAATATTGGCAAAGGCGCGGATACGGGCGCGCGGCTTGGCGCTGAGCGCCTTGCCCGCACTCTTCGAGCCGAGAAGAACGCCAGCAGCGCCGTCAACGATACCGGAGGAATTACCGGCATGGTGGACGTGGTTGATGGTTTCAACTTCCGGATGCGCCTGAATGCCAACGGCGTTGAAGCCGCCCATTTCGCCGGGCATCACAAAGGATGGGTTGAGGGAAGCCAGCGCCTGCATATCCGTGGTCGGACGCATATGCTCATCATGGTCGAGGATTGTCAGACCGTTCTGGTCCTTGATGCTGAGCACCGAATTCTTGAAGTAGCCCTTCTTCCACGCTTCACCGGCGCGCTTCTGGCTTTCGACCGCATAGGCGTCAACATCATCGCGGGTGAAACCGTATTTGGTGGCGATCAGATCGGCTGAGACGCCCTGTGGCATGAAATAACCGGGCAGGCCAACGGATGGGTCCATGTACCAGGCACCGCCGGACATACCCATGCCAACGCGCGACATGGATTCCACACCACCAGCGATAACGATGTCATCGGCACCCTGCACGATCTTGGCGGCGGCAAAGTTTATCGCATCGAGACCTGACGCACAGAAGCGCGAAATCTGCATTCCCGGTGCCTTGAAATCGTAACCGGCTTCAAAAGCCGAAGAGCGCGGAATAACAGCGCCCGCTTCACCAACGGGATCAACACAACCATAGATGATGTCATCAACCAGTCCCGTGTCGAGACCATTGCGGTCGCGCAGTGCTTCCAGCACCTTGGCGCCGAGACGGACAGCAGGCACTTCATGCAGACTGCCATCCTTCTTGCCCTTGCCGCGCGGTGTGCGGACGTGGTCATAAATATATGCTTCGGCCATTTCATTCTCCCTTTTCGAACCGTAGCTCAGAGGCTGCGGGCGATCAAAAGCTTCATGATTTCATTGGTTCCGCCATAAATCCGCTGAACGCGGGCATCGCGGAACATACGTGCGATCGGATATTCATTCATGTAACCATAGCCGCCATGCAGCTGCAGGCACTCATCGACAATCTTGTTCTGCAGGTCACTGAGCCAATATTTCGCCATGGAGGCGGTAACAGGATCGAGGCCGCCATTGACGTGGCGCTCCACGCAATGATTGTAGAAAACGCGGCCGATGGTGGCTTCCGTCTTCATCTCGGCCAGCTTGAACTGGGTGTTCTGGAACTCGATGACCGCCTTGCCGAAAGCCTTGCGTTCCTTGACATAATCAGAGGTGATTGCAATGGCGCGTTCGGCCATGGCAATTGCCGTACCACCGATCTGAAGGCGCTCCTGCGGCAATTGCTGCATCAGTTGGACGAAGCCCTGACCTTCCTCGGTTCCAAGCAGATTGGAGGTCGGCACACGGACGTTGTTGAAGAACAGTTCCGACGTGTCGTTCGATTTCAGCCCGACTTTATCAAGGTTGCGGCCACGCTCGAAACCCTCCTGTCCATCAGTCTCGACGACAATCAGCGATGTGCCCTTGGCACCCTTGGCAGGATCGGTCTTGGTGACAACAACAACCAGATTGGCCAGCTGGCCATTGGTGATGAACGTCTTCGAACCATTGATGACGTAGTGATTCCCGTCCTTCTTGGCGCTTGTCTTGACGCCCTGAAGGTCAGAACCTGCACCCGGCTCGGTCATGGCGATAGCGCCAATCAACTCGCCGCTTGCCATCTTCGGCAGCCACTTCTTCTTCTGTTCTTCCGAACCATAGTGAAGAATATAGGGAGCCACGATTGAATTGTGCAGGGCGATGCCGAAGCCATCGACGCCCACATGGCTGATGGCTTCAAGAATGGCGCTCTCATGGGCATAAGTACCGCCCGCGCCGCCATATTCTTCCGGCATCGAGGCACAGAGCAGACCATTCTGGCCAGCCAGTTCCCAGACAGAGCGGTCAAAAATTTCCTGCTTCTCGAAACGGTCGTAGTGCGGCAGAACTTCGGCTTCGAGAAACTTCGAAGTCATGTCCTGCAACATCACCACATCTTCGGTTTTCCAGTCGGGTTTTGGAACGCCCAACACATCTTCCGGCCGAATAGACATTTCTAACCTCCCTAGAAATCATCGCTCATCACAAATGGGGGCCTCCGCCCCCATTTGCCAGAAATCAGAATGCTTCTGCGGCCAGCGTCATCATCGTGTCCGCGCCGGTCTGGATGCGGGCGAGATGAGCCGATGTCTCGGGCATCACACGTTCCATGAAGAACTTTCCAGTGACCAGTTTGGTCTCGTAGAAATCCTTCTTGGCGGTGCCTTCTGCCAGTTTCGCATGGGAAGCCTTGGCAATCTGCGCCCACATGTAACCCAGCGAAACCAGCCCGAAGAGATGCATATAATCAGTCGAGGCTGCACCGGCATTATCAGGGTTCGCCATGCCGTTCTGCATCAGCCACATGGAGGCGGCCTGCAGATCGTTAAGGCCTTTCTTCAGATGCTTGGTGAAGAAGGCCAGCTTTTCATCGCCGCGGTTCTCTTCGCAGAAATCGCCGACTTCCTTGAAAAAGGCCATGACGGCACGGCCGCCATTGGCACCAAGCTTGCGGCCAACGAGATCAAGTGCCTGCACGCCATTGGCGCCTTCATAAATCATGGCAATACGTGCATCGCGCACATACTGGCTCATACCGTGTTCTTCGATATAGCCATGACCGCCATAGACCTGCTGTGCCATCACGGCGTGCTCAAAACCCTTATCGGTCAGAACGCCCTTGAGAATGGGGGTCATCAGGCCGAGAATATCGTCGGCAATCTGCTTGTCGCCTTCATCGTCGGAACGGTGTGCCACATCAGACTTGAGGGCAGACCAGAGAATGAACGCGCGGCCCGCTTCATTGAATGACTTGATGGTCATCAGGATACGGCGAATATCCGGATGAACGATAATCGGGTCGGCCTTTTTGTCCGCCGCCTTCGGTCCGGTCAGAGCGCGGCCCTGAATACGCTCGCGGGCATATTCCACCGCATTCTGATAGGCGATTTCGCCAATGGACAGACCCTGCAGGGCAACGCCCAGACGCGCTTCGTTCATCATCGTGAACATGGCGCGCAGGCCCTTGTTCTCGCCGCCGATCAGATAGCCTGTCGCTTCATCATAGTTCATCACGCAGGTGGAATTGGCGTGGATGCCCATCTTTTCTTCGATCGATCCACACGACACACCGTTGCGGGTGCCGGCATTGCCGCTGTCGTCAAGATTGAACTTGGGAACGATAAACAGGGAAATACCCTTCACACCCTCAGGCGCGCCCTCAATGCGGGCAAGCACCAGATGGATGATATTCTCGGACATATCGTGTTCGCCAGCCGAGATGAAAATCTTCTGGCCTGATATTTTGTACGAACCGTCAGCATTCGGCACAGCCTTGGTACGCAGCAGGCCAAGATCGGTGCCGCAATGCGGCTCGGTGAGGTTCATTGTGCCCGTCCAGGTGCCATCGACCATTTTCGGCAGATAGGTCTGCTTCTGGTCGTCTGTGCCGTGGGTAAGGATCGCCGCAATCGCGCCCTGCGTCAGGCCGGGATACATCACAAGCGCCATATTCGCCGAGGACATATATTCCCCAACGGCCACATGCAGCGCATAGGGCAGGCCCTGACCGCCGAATTCCGCCGGTATGGAAAGGCTCATCCAGCCGCCTTCGCGGTACTGGTCAAAGGCAGCCTTGAAACCCTTTGGTGTCGTGACCGTGCCATCCGCATGGCGCACGCAACCTTCATGGTCGCCGGACTGGTTGATCGGAAACAGAGTGTTTTCCGCCAGCTTGGCACCTTCGCTCAAGATTGCTTCGACGATATCCGGCGATGCATCCGCGAATCCTGGCAGATTGTTGTAGCGTTCATAGCCCAGAACATCGTTCAAAATGAAAAGCGTGTCTTCAACGGGCGCGCGATAACTCGGCATCAGTTTCCTCCAAAACATAAACGAGCAAAACGGCCCGGAGACTTCGGTGCCGTCGGATTTTCCATCTCTCTAACAAATTTTGACGTTTCCGTAAACGTCAAAATTTTGTGATATTTTGCCCCTGTGGATCAATCTTTCTGAATTGGGTGTCTTGTTCAATGGGATTGCGGCGATGAAAAATGGATTCGAGCGATTTCGACGAGTGCCTGAGTTCATAGATTACAATGGTACCGTATCACATTTTTAACGTTTGCAGCCCATCTCTTAACCACTTGTTTACCACGTTTCGCCAATGTCACGGTGTCGGTGAACCGTGTCTATAAGTGATTTGTTTTTCACGGCTTGTCGGACCGCATGGGGCGAACAGTCCCGGCTTTCCGGATAGCAATGTGCAGAACGCATTCAGAAGCTTCGGAAGACCGAGACGACAATGCCAGGAGTGACAGGCGAACATAGCCAGTACTTCCGGCCCTGCCCCGTAGGACAGAATTAACCCGCCAGACCCCTGGCGTAACCACGGCAAAGCAGGCGTCCATGACGAACCAAAGGTCACTACTGGAACAGGTCAATGTGAACCGCTCACGCCGCGAGACTTCATCGCTTGATGGTATCAATCGCACGCTCGAAGCGCTGGAAGCCCAGCTGCGCGACTCGATGGAACCCGAATATCCCGAAGATGATCAGAGCGATATTGCTGACCGTTTTGCCGCCCTCGCCTCGCGTGCTGGGAGCACAGGCACTCCAATGCACAAGCCATCCGACGATCTGCCCGCCTTTGCCAGCAAGCCACAGAACGGCAAGCACGATCTTTCTGCCATCGCTGCCCGTATCAAGCAGCTGCGGGAAGAAATGCGCGACGATACCCGCACGCCCACACGTCCCTATACTGAACCACACACGCAAACCTTGCAGCGTTTGAACCAGTCAACGGCCAGCCGCCAGCCGAACAATGTTATCGGTCGTGGCGATGAGAACCATCTCTCAATGCTGCGCGGTGATCTTGACGAGCTGAAGCGCACCGTCACGGCACTGGCTCGTGAAGAACAGGTCAAGAGCCTCAACAATCGCCGGGATGCGATGGACGAGCATATCTCAAACACCGGCACGGCAGGTTTAAACAACCATTTCATGCGCCAGATGGATGAGAGGCTTGACGAAATCAGCCGCGCCATCGTCGCAACAGCCCGTCCCGCCCAGACAAGCCATCACGATACCGATGCGTTTGAACGTCTCGAAGCACGTATCGCGACATTGAGCAGCAAGGTCGAGGCGGTTGCCTATGACCGTACCTCTGACACTGTCCTGCAACGTATGGGCGAATTGGCCGAGCGTGTGGATCATCTGGCTGCCATGCGCATGGCTCCGACGGTCAATCTTGATGCCCTTTCGGAACAGCTGTCTGCCGTTACCCGTCATCTGGAAAACACACCAGCCTCCATCAGCATTTCCGATTTCCGCGATCTGGAAGACCGGGTGCTGCACATCATCCACCGGCTGGAAACGGCGCCCCAGCAGGCACCCGCCGCCGATCCCGTATTCATGAACCAGATCGACCAGCGTTTTGAAGAGTTGACCCGCCGTCTCGATGACCATCACATGATGGCCGAGCACAGCGATATCAGGCTGACTGACAATCTCGAAGCCCGCTTTGACGATATGGCGCGCTATATCGCCCAGAACGTCCCGCAGGCCGACGGCGCGAATGATGCCATTCGCAATCTTGAATTGCAGATCGCCGGTCTTGCCGAGCATCTGTCCCAGTCGAATGAACGTTACGCTGAATTCTCAGCCATTCCACCGCGCCTTGATGCGATCGAGGAATCAATGGCCATGAACCGCGACTTTGTCGTGGAGGCAGCGCGTCAGGCGGCAGCAGAAGCCATTCGCAACTCGGCCAATTTCGGCAACACCAATGATGGCGCCATCGCCCGCGAACTCGCGGATGATCTGAAAGCACTGGAAGGCCTCGCCCGTAAATCCGAAGACCGCAACGCCAAAACCTTCGAGGCTATCCACGATACGCTGCTGAAAATCGTTGACCGTCTCGGCTCGCTGGAAAGCGGTGGGGTGGAGGGGTCACGTGCCGCTGCAAAGGCCATGGCAACAGTCGATGCCTATCAGGCACCGCAGCGCGCGGCAGAGAGCGCCTTTGAAACGCCCGTTTTTTCCAAGTTCGATGACATCTCCGCACAGGTAACACTTGCTGGCGATGACGCTGACGAACTCGAACAGTCGGCTCCAGCGCGCAAATCACTGCTTGGCAACCTGACACGCGGCATGAAATCTCGCAGTAAGCAGGAATTGGCGTACCGGGAACCAACTATCGAAGCGGTTGATAGCGACGAACAGACCGATGACAAGGTTGACCTTGATTCCGAGATTCTGAACCGTCCGCTTGAGCCCGGCTCCGGCATGCCTGACCTGAATTCCATTCTCAAGCGCGTTCGCGATGAACGCCGCGAGATGAACCTTGCGGGTGATGCCACTGTTGGCAAGGCGGATTTCATCGCGGCCGCCCGCCGTGCTGCACAAGCCGCCGCTGCGGAAGTTGAAAGCCAGACCCGTGGTTCCGGCCATGGCAAGGATACTGCGGAAGGCAAGAAGGGCAGCCTTCTTGCGCGCCAGCGCAAACCCATTCTTCTTGCCATCGGCGCAATCATGATTGCCATTGCCGGGCTGCAATTGAAGAACGCGTACTTTAGCGGCCCTGCTGCTATCAGCAGCGATGCGGGTTCCGTCGCGGCGCCGCTTGTGCCAACAGTCGACCCCAAGCCACAGGTTGCCGCGGCCGTCGCCCCTGCCACGCCTGAGACATCTCCGGCTGCTATAGCACCGAAGGTTCCCGCGGAAAGCAATCAGGTCGACGATCAGGCCACGGCGCCTGCTCCAACGCAGGAAACCGTAGGCAGCCTGATTGCCGCACAGTCAGCAACAGACTTACCGGCATCAGCAAAGGTTGATACAGCAGCCACGCCGATTCCCGCCATTCCAATGGAAGCAGGCCCCGAACCACTGCGCGAGGCCGCAGCCAGCGGCAACCCCAAGGCTTTGTTTGAAATCGGTGATCGCTACATGGATGGCCGCGGCGTCCAGAGCGACTATGCCAAGGCCGCCGAATGGTACAATCTCGCCGCCGATAAGGGTTTTGCACCGGCACAATATCGTCTCGGCAATTTCGCTGAAAAGGGCCTCGGCGTTGCGCGCGACCTTGCCAAGGCGAAAACTTACTATCAACTGGCCGCCGAACAGGGCAATGCCAGCGCGATGCACAATCTTGCCGTGCTGTTTGCGGCCGGTGCGAATGGTACACCAGACAATGAATCCGCCGCCATGTGGTTCACGAAGGCAGCAGAACTCGGCGTGAAAGACAGCCAGTTCAATCTGGCCATTTTATCCGCCAAGGGCATGGGCGTTCCGCAGAACCTTGAGGAAAGTTACAAGTGGTTTGCGCTTGCTGCCAATGCCGGTGACAAGGATGCCGGCCAGAAGCGCGATGAAGTTGCGAAAGCCATGACGGCCGATCAGCTGACCCGGGCACGCGAAGCCACCGAGCTTTGGAAGCCAAAGGCGATGAACCCGGAGACCAATGCGCTCAGCACACCGGCAGAATGGCGCGAAAGCCCTGTTACAACGGGTTCGGTCGACATGGAGAAGGCGATCCGCAATATCCAGCTGATCCTCAACAAGAACGGCTATGATGCTGGTGGTTCGGACGGCAAGATGGGGACGAAGACCCGCGATGCCATCATGGCTTTCCAGAAGACCAACGGGCTGAAGCCAACGGGTAATATCGACAAGGATCTGGTCAAGCGGCTACTTGAAAAGAACACCTAAATCGACAACGGCGACTGTTGCGACAAATCGTTTCGCCTTTGGGGCAACACGTTGCCCCCGCAACAGTCATTGTTTGACTTGGCGCTTGGCTGAGGGCAAGAAACTTTAAAGCATCCTGTGTCAGTCTACAGCCAGAATGCATTAAAGAATTTCTGTCATCATGGTGTGCGAACAATCGCCACAACGCCGTGATGGGTTCGGGGTCTGAATTGGGTATCTACCTGCCTATAGCCGAGATTTCGGTCAATATCTTCGTGCTGTTCGGCATGGGGGCAGCGGTTGGATTCCTGTCCGGCATGTTTGGTGTCGGCGGCGGATTTCTGATCACGCCACTGCTGATCTTCTACAACATCCCGCCTGCCGTCGCCGTTGCAACAGGTGCCAATCAGGTTATCGCATCCTCCTTCACCGGGGCGCTGACGCATTTCAAACGCGGCTCGCTTGACGTGAAACTGGGAACGCTGCTCGTTATCGGCGGTATAGCCGGAGCCGGTATTGGTATCTATGTCTTCGTGCTCTTGCGCGAACTCGGCCAGCTCGATCTCATCGTGTCACTGCTTTACGTGGTATTTCTGAGCACAATCGGCGGTCTGATGCTGGTGGAAAGCGTCAAATCCATGCGCCGGACCAAGGCGGGACAACTCGCCACCCTCAAGAAGCCCGGCCAGCACAATTGGGTGCATCGCCTGCCCTTCAAGATGCGGTTTCGCGCCTCGAAAATCTATGTGAGCATTATCCCGGTTCTGGTGCTTGGCGCTGCCATCGGCTTTCTCTCATCGATCATGGGTGTTGGCGGCGGCTTCATCATGGTTCCGGCCATGATCTATCTTTTGAAAGTGCCAACCAATGTGGTTATCGGCACATCGCTCTACCAGATCGTTTTCGTGACCGCATTCACCACCGTCATGCAGGCAACGACCAACCAATCGGTTGATATCGTGCTCGCGTTCCTGCTGATGAGCGGCGGCGTCATCGGTGCTCAATATGGCACGCGTATCGGCCAGAAACTGCGCGGCGAACAATTGCGTGCCCTGCTCGCCACATTGGTTCTGGCCGTGGGGCTGCGCCTTGCCATCGAACTTTTTGTAACGCCCGATGATCTCTATTCAATCGCCATTGCGCTCACAGCACCGGCGGCGTCATGAGAACTCTCATAATTGCGTTCCTTCTGGCCATGGCATCGCTGTCCGCAGCCTTCGCACAGCAAGTTCCCGGCAATAAGGAAACTGTCGAGATCGGGCTCTCAACCGATACGATTGCGATTACGTCAGGCTTTCGGGGAACGGACCTCACCGTCTTTGGCGCTCTCGACAATGCCGATCCGCTGATCCAGCGGCAGGGCCGCTATGATATTGTCGTGATCCTGCAGGGACCCGAACGCAATTTTGTCGTTCGGCGGAAGGACCGGTTCTTCGGCGTCTGGGTCAATTCAGAATCGGTGACATTCCAGCACATCCCGGCATCCTATTCACTGGCCTCAACGCGTAGCCTTCAGGACATTGCCGTTCCCAAGACATTTGCCCAACTGGCGCTCGGCGTGAACAATATCTTTTACGAGCCCATGCCGGATGGCTTCGGCTCCAGCGCATCGCTGCGGGAATTTACGACGGAATTGCCGCGCTTGAAGCTCAAGCAAAATCTGTACAGCCAGCGTCCGGGAGATGTTCAGTTCCTGTCATCCACGCTCTTTCGCGCAACACTGTCGCTACCGGCCAACGTACCCGTCGGCAAGCATGTGGCGCGGGCTTTTCTGTTTCGCAATGGCGAATTCCTGCGTGAAAGCTCCACCAGTCTTAATATCGTAAAAGCCGGTTTGGAATATCGCATCTACAAGGCAGCACATGAAAACAGCCTGCTCTACGGTTTGTTTGCGGTGTTTCTGGCGGTCTTTACCGGCTGGATGGGCCGCCTGATGTTCCGGAAAGATTGATCAGGCGCGGCGGGCGACGATGATCAGCCCTTGCAGGGGTTCGCCGCGATCAAAACGGATCGCCTCGCGGTCAATCGTCAAAGCAACCAGACCATGTTCGGCCAGAACCCGGCGCACATAGGCTTGCGAATGGGTATAACGCAGCGAGGATTGCAGGATCAGTTCTCCATCCTCAACGTGGGTTTCCACGGAGAAGGCGAATAGTCCATCGGAGCCAAGCGCTTCGACAAGGCGCGAAAAGGCCTTGTCGAGATCGCCGACATAGACAAAAACATCCGCTGCAATGATGAGATCGGCCGAACCTGCGGGATAATCGAGTTCATTGACGTCACCTTTGAAGAGACGATCATAGACCCGCTTTTCTTCGGCTTTCTGCAGCATGGCCTCGGAAAGATCCATGCCAGCCATATGATCCACATCCGCCCGGAAATAATCCCCCATCAGGCCGGTGCCGCATCCAACGTCAAGCATGGAGCGATAATGGCGTGCGGGCGCTGCTGCCTTGATAGCCTTTGCCAGCAATTCCGGTACGCGGTAGTGCAGCTTTTCCAGAAGCGCCGTCTCAAATGTCGGCGCATAGGCATCAAACAAAGTCTCGACATAGGCCGTCGGCGGATTATCAGGCACGACAGCATAACCCGAAGCCGCCAGCTTCAGCGTCGCGCCAAAACGATCACCGGGATCGCGTTCCAGCAGGCGGCGCCATGTTTCGGCAGCCGCATCGTCATCGCCTGCCGCTTCTTCCATTTCTCCCAGACGAAACAGCCCGGCGGTCCAATCCGGAACAATTTCCAATGCCTGCCGCATCAGGTCGGCGGCGGCTACATGGTCGCCGGACTCGAAAAGCATATCCGCATAGGAAGCACGGCGGTCCGCGATCAGATCACCCGATGACAGGAACGCCCGTGCCATGCTGGTTCAGTTCGAAACCAGAACGCGGATAGAAAAGACGTCGATCGCCTTGCCGGTACGGGCAATATCCGAGTTGATCTTGATGAAACCGCCAGCAGCGGGCTTTTTGCCTTCAGGGAATTGCAACTCGAACAGATATTCATTGCTCGCATCGGTGACATCGTAGCGCTTGCGTCCGCAATCACCGAGCGTACCGAAATCGCAGCTCACAGCCATTTGTGTGGCGGAGCCGTCCTCGGCTTTGGCGATAATGTCAAAGATGGCGTGCTTTCCCGCCAGTTGCTGAAGCACACCCTGCCCGACCTGGAAGGTAATATCATCATTCTCGCCGGGTGACTTGATCCGCACGAACTTCTGCACATTGTCGCCTGCAACGCTGGCTGTCGCCCGGCCTGCCATCGAAACACGGGTCATATCAGCCGGATCGAAAATCGAAATCCAGCTGCCATCCGCGGAAAGTTGCCCTTCCTTCATCGGCTCATGGCTGCCCACAGCAGGGCCACCGCTCGATGCTGGCGGTGTGCTACCAGATGGCTTCGAATTGATCAGGCCCGATGCAACAAGCCACAGCAAACCGATTGCAACCAGCAGTATCGCAAAAATGATGATGAATTTGGTAAGACCACGCGCCTTCTGATGTTCACGTGTCTTCTTCACCCGCGGCTGATTATAGGCAGGACGGTAATTATCAGCGCGGTTGTTATCTGTAGGGCCAAGATCGGAATCGAGCGATGCATCCATGGATGGCTCAACGCGGCCAGATGCCGCCTGTCGCCGCTGCGCAGGCTCTGGCGAAATGGATGGCTCGCGCCGCTCCACAACGGGCTCCGGCGCGCCGCGCGAAGGGTTGCGGGCTTCACCTTCAATGCGGGTAATTGCGGCTTTCAGGCGTTCGCGACGTTCCTCGCGCTCTGCTTCATCGAGCGCACCATTGGCGGTCAGGGAGCGTTCGTGCGCTGTCCACGCCGATTCGTAAATCTTCTGGCGAACGGCAGGATTACTCACATCCGCTTTGGCGAAAGCATTCCGGATGGCTTGTTCAATCGCTTCCAACTGGACGATTTCCCCTTCAAAGCAGCTCGTATGACCGGGCTAGTGGAACGAATTTGACATTCGCGACCCATTTGACATCACCCGGAATATGCGAATGTCAAATTCAAAGTTCCACTAGAATCATAGACTTGATAGTGGTCCTTTGATCCTGGCATTTGCCTTGCTGGTTCGTATCAAAGGGTTGCAAATGCCAGAATCGGACCACTACGCATAGACGATTTAACTGCTTATTCAAGACTACCGCGGCGCAATGATGGCGGTTTTCGTCCTAAGTGATGCTCATTTCAAACAAGTCTCACCCGGCAGCTGTGTGAGCGCGTTGCCGGGTGAACAATATTCAGATGAAGCGGCTGAGAAATGCCCGTGTGCGCGGATGTTGCGGATTGCCGAGAACATCTTCGGGTTTGCCCTGTTCGACGATATAGCCACCATCCATGAAGACCACCCGGTCAGCAGCCTCCCGCGCAAATCCGATTTCGTGGGTGACAACGATCATGGTAAGCCCCTGATCAGCGAGATCACGCATGGTCGCCAGCACCTCGCCGACAAGCTCCGGGTCAAGTGCCGAGGTCGGTTCATCGAATAACATCAGCTTCGGCCTGATCGCCAAGGCTCTTGCAATGGCGATGCGCTGTTGCTGTCCACCCGACAATTGCCGGGGATAGGCGTCCGCCTTGTGCGTGAGCCCGACGCGCGCCAGCAGTTCCATCGCCAGTTCGGTGGCCGCCTTGCGGCTTTGTTTGTGTACACCAATGGGTGCTTCGATGATGTTCTGCAGGGCAGTCATGTGCGGATAGAGATTGAACTGCTGGAACACCATCCCGATCTGCCGCCGCTGGACAGCGATAGCCCGTGCAGGAAGTTTGTTGAGGCGTCCATTGCGCAGGGAATAGCCGATCTGTTCGCCAGCAACGACAATCGAGCCCCGGTTGATCGTTTCCAGATGATTGATACAGCGCAGAAAGGTCGATTTACCTGAACCGGAAGGACCGAGAACAACCACAACCTCACCCGGAGCGACGTCAAGATCGATCCCCTTCAACACCTCCACGTCGCCGAAGGACTTGTGGACATTGCGGGCCCGCACCAGTGCATCGCCGGGTTCTGTGCCATTCATTGAAAATTGCGCAGTCATTTGCTCATCTCCTGCGACAGGGCTGGAACGGCTTCTGCAGCAACGGCAACAACCTTTTCCTGCTTCTTTATGGTGGAAGAACCGCGTTCACCGCGACCGTAATAGCGCTCGATGAAGCCCTGTCCGATATTGAGGATTGATGTGATGAACAGATACCAGATCACGGCAACCATCAGCATCGGAATGACCTCGAAGGTTCGGTTGTAAACAGCCTGCACCGAGTAGAGCAGGTCAGCCATGGCAATAACGCTGACAAGCGATGTTGCCTTGATCATGCTGATCAACTGATTGCCTGTGGGCGGCACGATGGAGCGCATGGCTTGCGGAATAATGATACGCCGCAGCGCACGCGTGCGCGTCATGCCAAAAGCTTCGGTGGTTTCGATCTGGCCCTTGTCAACGGACAGAAGTCCACCGCGAATGATCTCGGCCATATAGGCAGCCTCGTTCAAGGCAAGCCCGGCAATAGCCGCGGTCATTGGCGTAATGAGGTCGTTGGTATTCCAGCTGGCCAGCGTCGGACCGAAGGGAATCGCAATGGAAATTTCCGGGAACAGCGTCGAAAGATTGTACCAGAAAATAAGCTGGACCAGCAGCGGTGTGCCGCGAAAGAACCAGATGTAAAGACCCGCAAGCGAGCTGGCGAGGCGGTCATTTGACATGCGGGCAATGGCAAGAATGAGCCCTATGACAACGCCAATCGCCATGGCAACAACGGTCAGACCCAAGGTGACATAAAGGCCGCGCAAAACAGTCGCTTCGGTGAACCACTGAAACACAACAGGCCAACCGAAATTCTGATTATTGGCAATGATCCAGAGAAAGTTCGCGGCAACGAGAAGCGTTATGCCCCACAGCAGCCAGCGATCCGTGCGAAAAGGCCGATGCGCATTCGCCACATCGCGAAGTGCAGCCTCTGCATCGCCCGTTATGGGCGACGCCAGTGTTTGCGTGTTCTGGCTCATTTTGCAGCTTTACCGGCGAGATTGATCCCCGGCTCCTTCAACATGTTCTTCTCAAGGCCCCACTTCTTCAAAATGGCGGCATAGGTGCCATTATCCATCAGGGTCTTGATGCTTTCCACCAGTATGGGGCCAAGTGGCGAACCCTTGGCGACCACCGCTCCCTGAAAAATATCGTCAAAGCCGTTCTTCAGGCCCGTGCCTGTCAATTCGAGCTGACCATTGGCCTGCTCGACGAAATAGATCAGCGGGGCCTGCGAGGAGAAGAAGGCGTCGGAACGCTTGGAGCGAACAGCCAGAATAGAAGTCGGCTGGTCAGTAAAGGACTGGACTTCGATAGCTGGTTTGCTGTCCTTCAGGCATTTTTCTGCCTGTTCCTTGATGACTTTTTCAGCCGAACCGCCAGCCATGACGGCAATACGGCTACCGCAGGTGTTGTCCAGCGAAGTAATGCCCTTGGGGTTGCCCTTCTGCACGGCGAACACCACGAACTCCTGTACGTAGTCAACGAAATCATTGGCAGCCTGACGCGATGGATAATCACCAACCGGCCCCATGGCGAACTGGTACCGCCCGGAATTGACGCCGCTCAGGAGTGCGGGAAGACCACTGACCGTCGCATGTTTGATCCCGACGCCCCACAATTCACCGACAGCCTTGGTCAAATCGGCGCTGGCACCCTCCATCTCTGTATTGCCGGTGACAATCTCATAGGGCGGAAAGGAACCATTGTTAACGGAAGTGATGCTGCCAGCCTTGCGGATTTCCTCCGGCAACTTGGCGCGAAGCGCCTCATTGATAGTCTGTTTGGCAATAGCCACCTCCGCAGCCATTGCAGGTGCAGCGAACAGAGTTGCCGCAAACAATGCAGTATAGGTCAGGTGTTTGAATTTCATTGTCGTTCCCCTTTTTATTATCTTTGAATGGGTATGGTGTTCAGTTGGCCGCATCGGCCAGTTCAGGCCGGGCAAAGCGGCGATTGGCCAGAACCGGCAGGATCGCACGGGCATGGCTTATCCGCTTTGGATCAATATCCGCGAAGATGAGTGACGGGCCTTCCCCTGCCCGCACAACGGCCACACCCAGCGGGTCGACCACCATGCTCGCACCGATATTGCGCTCGCCGCACTCGCCGACGGCGACGATATAGCAGGTGTTTTCCAGCGCCCGCGCCGTCACCAGCACCTCCCAATGGGCCTCCTTGCCGGGGCCTTTGACCCATGCGGCTGGCAGAATCAGCACATCGGCACCATCAACCGCATGACGGCGAGCCAGTTCAGGAAAGCGCAAATCATAACAGGTCATGAGGCCTAGTTTGAGCCCTGCGATTTCGATCAAGCCCGGGATTTCACCGCCCGGCTGCACATTGGTCGATTCCTTGGCGGCAAAAGCGTCATAAAGATGAAGCTTCAGATATTGCGCGACGATCTCGCCGCCGCGAATTGTCACCAGATTATTGAAGACGCGCTGACCACCGGTTGGCACATGTATGCACATCATCACAGTCATATCGCTGTTCCGGCTTTCCGCCAGCAACTGGGTCATGAACGGACCATCCAGCGGCTGCGCCGTTTTGAGCACAATATCGGGATCAGTTATGTCGCGGGCAAGAATACCTTCCGGCAATACCAGAAGATCAGCACCACCAGCATGGGCGTCACGCATCAGCTGCGTGCAGATATCGGCATTTTCCTGCCAGACCTTGCTTACGGCGAACTGCCCCAGCGCGACCCTCATGCCGGAACTCCCGCATGGCTGGTTGCGCCAGATGACTGGCTAGTTTGATGTGGAAAAAGATCGGTGGGCGACAGAAGCATTGGTGTCAGTCCTTGCAGGTGCAGTTGTTCGGCAAAATCTGCGATCATCCGTTCATTGGCGGCAAAACCGCTATCGTTCCAGCTGGCGGGCAAATCTCGCGCAACATGACCGAGTTCGTCGATGATCCACGGCGTGGTGTCGGCATATTTGCGGCGTTTTTCCAGCCAGACGCGCTGGGATTCATCAAGCAGATTGCTCAGCTCTTCCGGCAGCCAGGGGTGTTCGGCGACAAAGGAGGCCTTGAGGCCCAGAAGGTGCATGCCGGGGATGTAACCAACTTCGTGGAAATAGGCGAGTTCTTCAGTGCGGAAATCCGTCAGCACATGGCGGAATTTGGAATCAGGACCAAAAAAACCTTCCGGCATGAATGGCGTGAACACGGCGTCAAGTTCGCCGGTTTCCAGCAACTGCATCATCGGGCGCTCGCCCGGCACCGCTTCAATACGACCGGGACGGCCAAAACCATCGAGCCTGTCGGTGATGGGATGCGCCTCTGTCAGTCGCCCGGCAAACCAGAACGCGTCCTCAATGCCGACACCCGCATGGGAGAGCGCAGCGCGGGTCCATGTGTTGCCCGAGTCGCGCCAGCCGGTGACGCCGATCTTCTTGCCTGCCAGATGCTCAAGCCGGGTAATCGGATTGTTTTTCGCCGTGATGACACAGCGATGGCGGAAACCGCGCATGACGAAATTTGGAACACCAATAACATCCGTCTCACCAGTGGCCCGCCCAGATGCGTAGCGGCTGAACGACATTTCGGCGGCATCATGATGCGGATCAGCCGCAACATTACCGACAAGCGTGCCAACGCGGTCGACTTTGACATCAAGCCTGTCCGAAGTGACATCCCCCAACGCCAATGGCGTATAATAATCCCAATCGCGAACGGCCAATCGAACAGTGATACGCAAGACATTTCCTCATTGCATTTTCGGTTTTCATGAGGGAAGCTAAATGTTCATTATTGACTGATCAAATTCTTTTACGTTACTGAACATTTAAAAGAGGGACAGAAATGAGCGAATTGGCCTCCGTTCAGTGGTTTGCCGAGAAATTGAGTGACCGAACGATGCGCGGCATCGCCGTTGAGACCAGCGCGCTGATCCGCGCTGGGGCCATACCCGTGGGCACCAAACTGCCTGCTATCCGCGACCTCGCCTACACACTCGGCGTCAGCCCGGCCACGGTCTCGGAAGCCTGGAGCGAATTGCGGCGGCAGAAGATCATCACCGGGCGCGGGCGCAACGGCACATGGGTCAGCGGCGACCGCATCGCGCCAAAGCCCCTGCGGCTGGCCAGTTCAGGCGATTACGGCGATGGCGTGCTCAACCTTGCCATCGCATCCCCCGATGTCAGGCTGCTTCCGCCATTGGCAGAAGCATTGCAACATGGAGCGACAGCAGAAGCACTCAACAGCTATGAGCGCGTCCCCATCCTTCCCGAATTGCAGGCTGCCGTTGCACCAAACTGGCCCTATAAACCGGAGGCATTTCTTGCCACCAATGGCGGCTACAATGCGGTCTATGCGCTTTTGCACGCGCTCGTTATGCCGGGGTCATTCGTGGCGATTGAAGAGCCGACCGCTCTTCGGCTTCTCGATATTCTTGAGGACCTCGGCGCTTACATACTGCCCGTCGCATGCGATGAAAACGGGCCATTACCGGAGGCTCTTGCCGAGGTTCTCATGCGCAAGCCCGCCGCTTTCCTCTTCCAGCCACGCACCCATGCGGTAACAGGGCGCGGTGTCAGCCATGACAGATTTGCCGCGCTTGGCGATGTGCTTGCCGACAGTGACACGCTTATTATCGAAGATGACGGTGTAGGCGATATCTCGTCTCTGCCCCCGATCAGTCTGGGCGATCGTTTTCCGGGCCGGGTGATCCATATTGTCTCCTACTCGAAATCACTCGGTCCCGATCTGCGGCTTGCGGTTCTCTCAAGCTCGACGCGGATTGTCGAACAGATTCAATCTTACCGCAGTTTCAGTGCGGGCTGGACCAGCCGTGTGCTGCAATCAGCCGTTGCGTTCCTTATCAATGATGACGCAACGCAGGCGAGCTTGCAGCGGGCAAAGGCGATCTATCGGCAACGGCGCGATGGGCTGATGCAGGCGCTGCGGGAACGCAGTGTTCATCTGGCGGGGGGCGAAGGGTTCAGCCTGTGGGTTCCCGTTGCATCGGAGCAGTTTGCGCTGGTAACACTTGCCGCACGAGGCATCGCTGTCGGCATCGGCCGCAAATATGTGGTGAACCCGTCACCCCATATCCGCGTTGCCACCAGCATCTTGCGCGAGCGGCAGGATGAGGTTGCCGATGCGATAGCCCTTGCGGTGAGGCACCCGGATCATCTTTACTGACGCTGGAGCGCGTCCGGTCACGTGGCTTTGATTACGCGGGAACATCAGCCACAACCTTTCGCTTGATCACGGCACGCGGTCTGCTAAAAAGAGTTACGTTTACGGAAACGTCAAAATTTGTTCCATGGGAGGAAAAACATGGCATTGCCCGAAATCCTGACGAAGAAGCTGCGCATTCCTGTTGTTGGTGCACCGCTGTTCATCATTTCGCATCCAGCGCTTGTGCTGGCGCAATGCAAGGCCGGCGTTGTCGGCTCCTTCCCGGCCCTCAATGCCCGTCCCGAAGCTCAACTCGACGAATGGCTGGCCGAGATCACCGAGGGCCTGCGCGATCACGACACCAAGAACCCGGACCGTCCCGCCGCGCCCTTCGCCGTCAACCAGATCGTCCACCGCTCCAACAAGCGGCTGGAACATGATCTGTCGATGTGCGTGAAGTATAAGGTGCCGATTGTCATTTCCTCCCTTGGCGCGGTGCCCGAAGTCAATGCGGCCATCCATTCCTATGGCGGGATCGTGCTGCATGACATTATCAACAACCGCCATGCCAATTCGGCCATCCGCAAGGGTGCGGACGGGCTGATTGCTGTTGCTGCCGGTGCTGGCGGCCATGCGGGGCCGCTTTCGCCCTTCGCGCTCATTCAGGAAATCCGCGAATGGTTTGACGGGCCGCTGCTGCTCTCAGGCGCCATTGCTACCGGCAAAGCGGTGCTGGCGGCGCAGGCGATGGGCGCTGATCTTGCCTATATCGGCTCGCCCTTCATTGCGACGACCGAAGCGCGGGCTGTCGACGGCTATAAGCAGATGATTGTCGATTCCGCCTCGTCGGATATTGTCTATTCCAATTATTTCACCGGCATCCACGGCAATTATCTGAAGCCATCCATCACCAATTCTGGCATGGACCCGGATCACCTGCCGGAAGCCGATCCATCCAAGATGGATTTTGAAGCGGCAACAACAGGCGCCAAGGCGTGGAAAGACATCTGGGGTTGCGGTCAGGGCATCGGTGCCATCAAGGAAATCGTCGGCGCTGGCGATCTCGTTGACAGGCTGGAGCGCGAATATCGCGAGGCCAAAGCCAAGCTTTGCGCCGCCTAGAACATCCTACTGTCCATTGGGGGCGATGTTCTAACGCGGTGCATCCCTGTCGAGCGTGATCTGCATAAATGTCAGATCAAGCCATTTGCCGAATTTGGTTCCCACTTCAGGCATATGGCCAACGCTCTGAAAGCCCAATTTTTCATGCAGGCGGATGGACGCTTCGTTGCCGGATTCAATTCCGGCAACCATCACATGCTTGCCAAGCGCGCGGGCCCTGTCGATCAGCGCCAGCATCAGCACCTTGCCAATGCCGCCGCCCCGCGCTGTTTTGTTGACATAAACCGAATGCTCTACCGTGTGGCGATAACCATCAAAGGTGCGCCAGTCGCCAAATGAGGCATAGCCGGTGACATTGCCTGCCTCATCCACACTGACGAGCACCGGAAACCCCCTGGATTGCCTGTCCGCCATCCATGCCCTGCGGTTGGCAAGATCAACCTGCGTTTCGTTCCAGATCGCCAGTGTGTTCGCCACCGCATCATTATAAATTTCGAGAATGGCAGGTAGATCACCTTCACTGGCCTCACGCACAATCACAACTTGCATCCTTCCGGTCTGTCTACTATAGTTTCAATATGTCTCATAAAATAGATAATGTCGATGAGAAAATCGGCGCCCGCATCCGGATCGAACGCGAGGCGCGCGGCTGGTCCCTGACGGAGCTTGCGGAAAAATCCGGCGTGTCGCGCGCCATGATCAACAAGGTGGAACGCGGCCAGAGCAGCCCGACGGCCATGCTGATGGCGCGTTTTTCCGGTGCCTTTGGCCTGAGCATGTCAACGCTGATGGCGCGCGCCGAAATGCAGGAGGGACGCCTGTTGCGCCACAAGGACCAACCGCTGTGGATCGACCCGGACAGCGGCTATACCCGCCGCCATGTCTCCCCCGCCTCGGACCTGCCTGTGGATGTGGTGCATATCGACCTGCCGGCAAGGGCGCGGGTGGCGCTCCCCGCCTCTTCTTATGTTTTCCAGCGGCACCTGATCTGGGTTTTGCACGGCACACTCAGTTTTACCGAGGGTGAAACGTTTCATCTGATGGAACAGGGCGATTGCCTGGAACTTGGCGCCCCCAGCGACTGTGTGTTTGCCAATGAAACGGATGAGGCCTGCCGCTACGCGGTGATTGTGGTGAGCACGAGGTAACGCAAACACGGGTGTGGGCATGGTGTGTGGGGCGTGGTTCGCCCTTCGGCAAGCTCAGGAAGCTCACCATGAGGGAGAGGAGTGATGAAACGCTGATCGAAGGGTCGCAGAATTTAGCTCCGCCACCCCACCCATCTCAGTCATCCTCGGGCTTGACCCGAGGATGACGGGTAGGGGTATGTCCCTCCCCACGAGGACGGAGATGGGTGGGGTGGCGGAGCTAAATTCTGCAACCTTGGCGATTAGCATTGCTTCTCCAATCTCCCTCATGGTGAGCTTCCTGAGCTTGCCGAAGGGCGAACCACGCACCACACAACATGCCCACCCCAATCAATATCCCCGCCCTCTTTCCACCGACAGGATCAACCGCCCTTGCTGACGGGCAAAACAGCCCCCCAATCCAGTTATCACACACTGTAAGAAGGACAGAAATTTTAGTGGCTCGCGCTAAAAGCTGTTATGACGAGGCTTGCAATTCGGGTGCAATAACGCTATCAGGCGCGTCATCCTCCGGCGTGTTTTTGACGGGCCGGGCGCTAGGATCGGGAAGTCCCTTCCCCGCCGCTTTAGCTCAGTTGGTAGAGCACATCATTCGTAATGATGGGGTCCTCGGTTCGATTCCGGGAAGCGGCACCATTTCCTTTGATCCCAAACAATTTGAAACTGTAAAAGCTACGGAAATGGCTATTAATATAGTCACAGAAATGTTACTCAAAATAACTTACGGCATTTATTCTATGATAATAAAGTAACGTAAGTTATTTTGGGGAGATATCGCTACTTTGTCGTCAGAACAAATATTTTCACAACTCATAATAAATTTACGAAATCTTGTAGATGCCCTTTCGCTCACACCAGATGTGGCAGATGCCCTAATCCCAGATGGAAAACCCCATGAAGGTGAAAAACAATTATGGGATTACAAAGAAAAACTACCAAGATTACCCGAGAAGGCAACAGATGACGATCGAAAGATATTTAACGCCGAACTTGGAGACTTAATAAAAGATGCCGTATCTTTTCACAATGCATATGGAGGCTATATCGTCTTTGGGGTGACAGACAAGGGCAAAGACCGTATAAAAGGAATTGAGTGTGATTTCGATTGCGCCGACTTTAACAAGCGTCTTAATTCTTATATTGGCGATAATCCGATTGAGTGCGACTATCGTTCAATGGGAGTTTTTGCGCCCAATGGCGAGCAACGAAATATCGGATTCCTTTTAATCCCTCGCCGCGCTACAGGTGCAATTCCCGTACGATTTTTGAAAGAGGGCCCGTTAAAAATTAACGGTGGAAAGTGCTTTAACAAAGAGACGTATGTACGCATTCGTGATGAATGTCGTCCTGCTGCAAGCATAAGCTCTGATTGGGTTTTTCTGCATTCCGACCGATCCCCTCCCGGACAACGTATAACCGAATATCGTTCCAACAGAATTTCCTCGTCACTCCCAGCGCGCGACCCAGATCTCGTGGAGTTTCTCGGGAGATCTGGGGCACTCGCAAAATTGAGAGAGTGGATAGCAGATCCTCGAAGCCCAGTCCGTTTGATCACTGGGATCGGTGGATTAGGTAAAACAACCCTAGCCTACCGATTTGCAGAGGAAGTTACCGAACTAGGAGCCGGCGCGGTTGAACAGGTACTCTGGCTCGCTGCAAAAGTGAGAACTTATTCCGCGTTAAAAGGCGAGATGGTCGCCGTAGGACGAGTTGATTTTGACGATTTGATGAGCCTTCATCGCGAAATTCTACACGTGCTACATTATGAGTCTCCAGTGGACGATGATGATGTTGAGACCGAAGAGCTTGAAGAAAGAATCATTGAAGCACTAAATATTGTACCCTGCTTAATCGTAGTGGACGATATAGACAGTCTTGAGCCAGAAGAGCAACGACGTGTCGTCTCATCAATGAATGGCATAGGTCTTCGCACTGTAGGACGTGAGCTTGCATCTAGTAAAATACTGATGACATCCCGAATAGACCAGGGACTTCCACAGACGTCAGTCCTGAAGCTAGCTGGCTTGGAACGAGACGTCTTTGGACACTATGTATCAAACATCGCTCGATTGTTCGGCATTCCCGCGATCTATGGAGAGACACTCGATGAACTCTACGAGAGCTCGTCTGGCTCCCCCCTCTTTTCCGCATCTATAGTGCGCCTTGTCAAACTTGGTGAGGGTATCAAGCAAGCTATTGAAACTTGGAAAGGTCAAGATGGTGAAGATGTACGAGCTTTTGCGTTTAAGCGGGAAATTGAACGGCTAAGCTCCCCAGACGCTCGCCTACTTCTTGCTGTCATTCTCTTAGGAGAAACAAGTATCCATGATCTTGCAACTATACTTGAAATCACCCCGAAAATCGTTCGCGACAGAATATCACGGCTCCAGAGTTATCATCTTTTAGCAACCTCAATACGCGGAAGCGGTGATGCAACAATATTTGTGCCAAGTGATTTGATATCAGTCAAAGAAATTCTAAAAAGGCATCTTGGGTCACAAGCGGCCACTGTCCAAGAAGCCTGCGCGAAAGCCGAAGAGCGAAGCCAGTCGAACTCCAAATCAATAGGGTTGGCAATAAGAAAAATAATTAGTGATTGGAAGGAGGGTCGCGCTAATGACGCAGTAATATCTGCGCGCAAGTTGCAATCTCAACATCCGACTAATGGCGATGCATTCTCTATTTACGGTGCAGCTCTTCTAAAGGTGTCGCCACCGCGAGCAAAAGAAGCTGACCTTGTTCTTGAATCGGCTCGTAAACTCGGTTGCGGACGACCAGAACTGTCGTCTTACATCATCCAAGCAAAGAAATTATTAGAGGACTGGCAAGGGCTGTATGAGCTAACAAAATCGCTCTCTTCGACCGAACTTCACCGCGATATTTGGCTCGATGCGTTTATTGCTGCGTGTACCGGCTTAATAAAAACTGCAAAAATTCGCGGTGATTGGAAGCGGGTTGCAGTACTGGCTTTTGAAGTGGTCCAGCGTATTAGTTCCAAGATGCAAAGGCAGACAGTGGCCCCATCTTTTTTTCAAAGATTAATAAGTATTCGCTTTGATTTTGCTAGGGAATACTTCGATGCGGTGGCACACTATTCACCCAGAGCAGGAGACCAGCTCGAAGTATTTGAAGCCGCAATCAAACTTGGAGAATTTGAAATCTATCTGTCAGACATCCTTAAGCGCGCTTTATCCGCACTAATCCTCTGGTGGGGTGATGTGGAAAAACGCCCTGTTATAGATGATTTGGCCAGAGAAATTTTGTTACGCCAAATAAGACGACTTGAAAAACTTGAAAGGAGTATCAGCACTCTACCCAAACCAAATCCCGAACTTCTCTTAATTATTTCTTCCACAAATCATGATCTTTCGTTTCGCGGCTCCAGTTACGGTACATCGACTCATTAGTTTCGAAATTCTCGCTGTGATCAACTCAAAATGGCGCGGCCTTGCGACACGTTTGGATAGACCTTAACGAGTCATTGGAAACAGCTTCGCCCGCCAAACTAAAGCGCAGCTTCAACGCGGCTGATCTGATCTTCGTATACGTAATTTGTAGTCAGATTGAATCTTGATATCGATCACTGTCAAGAGCGATTTGCTCAAATCACAGTCAGCCGCCGCCTGACCGCTTTTCGTACGCGGTACCAATAGGTTTGTTCTGCTCCAACGCAGCGACGCCATGCGCGGTGGTGGCGGGCAAAAGCTTCGCCCTCGGGATCGCGGTGATTGGCGATTATGGCTTCTGCAACGCTATCAATTTCACTCGCAGGGATTAGTCGCGGCTCAATGGTGTCTTTCCATATAGTCCGCAAGACCAAGCTTATAAATATGAGCACTTGCCCGCTTAAGAACACGACCAAAAGCCAGCCCAAAGTTTGAAGAATAAGATTAACTGCGAACATATAAGAACCAGAGATCAAGTTTCGACTGTTTCCGATGTTATACATCTTATTTTTGAGAATCCATAGTTCCTATCTATGGATTTAACAAGCTGCATGCCTCTCTTTCAGGACGCATGGAACTTCAACTCCTCTTCGGCGCAAATGTGCGTCATCACCGCAAAGCAAAGGGCTGGACGCTTGAGCATCTGGCTGAATTGGTCGGTGTATCCCAAGAGACGATCGGCAAGATCGAGCGAGGCAAAGCCGCGCCGCTTTTTGACACCGCTGATAAGATCGCGTCAGCACTCAATGTGCCGACGCCGGTTCTGTTCGGGGCTGGCACCGTGCCGGGTACAGGCGAGCGCGCGCGGCTTCTAACGGATATTCATCGAACGCTTTCGCGCATGAATGATGAACAGCTTGATCGCGCTGCCAAAATGCTCAAAGCGTTTATGGGGTAATCTGGCATGGGCGATGGCCGTGCCAGACCATGGCTCCACCGGTAGCCGCGCGCTGACTATTTTGTCAGCTTGGCAAGCTGGGTGGTGACGATTGTGCTGAACAGTTCAGGATCGCCCAAAGCCCTTGCCGAGAGCATTGCCCCATGGACCGATGCCAGCAGCATCTGGGCCTCATCCTCGGGCTGTCTGTTCAAGCGGAACAGGCCCTGCTCCGCTCCGGCGCGCAGAACCAAGGTAAGCCATGCCGCAAGACTGTGAAAATGGCTGCGAACGCGGGATGCAACTTCATCGGGCAGCATCTGCATCTCGCCAGCCAGCATCGCGCAGACACAGAAGGGTTGCGAGGCATCGCGAATGCATGTCTGCCAGTAGTTCAGATAGGATTGCAGCTGTTCGGCGGGGCTTGCGACCTGCTCGCGCAGCGCATTCAGACCCGCTTCCGCCTGCCGCCTGTAGCGATCCACCAGCACCGCGACCAGCTCGGCCTTTGCCGGGAAATGATGGTGGATACTCGCCTTGCGGATGCCGATTGCCGCCGAGATATCGGCATAGCTGAACCCGTTATAGCCCCCCGCAACGATGAGAGACTGGGCGACATCAAGAATCTTTTCTGACGTGGAAGCCGTTGATTTCATGCCGCCACCTACCTTCTGGTAGGCCGGATGTCAAGCCTTGCCAGCGCTTGCGCTTTTCACAATGAGGTGTTCAGGCAGCGGGTTGACTCTGCGCCATAACCTTCCTACTGGTAGGTAGACATCAACAGGGAATTTCCCGATGCAAAGCCAATCTTCAACCCAGTCCAATTGGCTGTGGTCCTATTATCTCACACGCGCCATATTCTCGGTCGCCTGGGTTGCCGCCGCTATTCTCTTCAGCGCGCAGGCCAATCTCGCCGCGCTTCTGCTCGTCATCTATCCGGCATGGGACGCTCTTGCCAATCTGGTTGACGCCAAGAGCAATGGCGGCTTGCAGGCCAACCGGTCTCAGGCGTTGAATGTCGCGGTCAGCACCGTAACGACGCTCGCCGTCATCGCGGCTGTCAGCAGCAGCATGTATGCGGTTCTGGCCGTGTTTGGCGTCTGGGCGATCTTTTCGGGTCTGCTGCAGCTCAATACGGGGGTAAAGCGCTGGCGTTCCTACGGCGCGCAATGGGCGATGATCCTGAGCGGTGCGCAGTCCGCCCTCGCCGGCGGCTTCATGATCAGCCAGTCCATCGGCGCAACCGTGCCGACAATTCTGGACATTGCTCCCTATGCGGCATTCGGCGCGTTCTACTTCCTGCTGTCCGCAGTCTGGCTTGTCGTTACTGCCTATCGCAAAGCGGAGGCGTAAGCACGGCATCGCTTTGCTGGCCTTACAGCCGCGCCGCCGCGCGCGGCTGTCATTGCCATGCGGCGACTGTTCATTGTAAATATTCGGGTAAATATTCGGCCTGTTTGCTTTTTGGAGGAGACGCAGCATGGACCAGTTCACCGGCGGTTGCCTGTGCGGTAGCGTCCGCATTGTGGCTTCGGGACGCCCCTACCGGGTTGGCCTTTGTCACTGTCTCGACTGCCGCAAACATCATGGAGCGCTTTTTCACGCCTCGGCCATATTCCCTGAGGATGCGGTGACAATCGAGGGCGAAACCCGAGATTATGCCGGGCGGTTTTTCTGCCCGCGCTGCGGTTCACCGGTTTTCGCCCGCAGTGCCGACGAGATCGAAGTGAATCTGGGCTCGCTTGATGCGCCCGACCAGTTCATCCCAACCTATGAACTTTGGACCATCAGGCGCGAATCCTGGTTGCCGCCATTTCCGCTGGCAAAACGATATGAGCGCGACCGCGAGTCCACCAGCCGCTCCGAAGAGTAGGACGCGCGAACTGGGCGCAATCCTTGCGGTTATCTCTTGCGCGCCACGATATAAGGTCTGCTGTCGTTGCGGCTGGTGGCGTGGATTTCGCTGGCAAGAATATCGAACCCGGCCTCGCTGATAAACGCAGTCAATTCTGCCATCCGGAAAATGCCGGCATAGGGAGCCTTGCCGACAGCGCGCATCACAGGCAGGGCCAGCCGGATGAGCGGGTTCATTTCCCCGACACAGGGGGTTTTGGAGATGAACAAGCCTTTTGCATCAAGAAGAGCATGGATGCTGCGCAATGTGCCGGGCAGATCGCGCACCAGATGCAGATAGTTGAAACCCAGAACCGCATCAAACCGGTCTGTCCCTGATGTGATTGTCTCGGCGGTTGCCGTGCGGAAGGTCAGTCCCGCGAGAGGATTGGCAACGTGCTTGTCATTGGCAATCGCAATCATCTCGGCAGAGATGTCAGTGGCAAGATAGCTTTGCACACCACCGGCAAGCTGCAGCGCCGTTGTTCCGGTGCCGCAGCCCAGCTCCAACACGCGGCATGCGGGGTCGAGCAGAGCGCGGGTACGGTCAAGCGTGCGCTCATACCCGGCCTGATCCGAAACCGCAGATGCGGCATATTTCCGCGAACTTCGATCCCAGAAACGGGCGTCGCTGGCTGTGTTCATATGGTCTGTTCCCCTGCAATCCGGATCAGTGCAATCGTTCCGCTTTGCCTACGCGCTCTTATTATCGGCAGAATTTCATGCGGGAACGTTACCGGCAAGCCAACATCCCTTCCTATTGTAAACGCGGTTTTGTTGACTACAGTCGGCTGGACAATTGTTGAGAGTGCGATCCACGCAATGGAAAACGTTCGCGGAATTCTGGCGCGCAATGTCAGGCTTGGCAGACAGAAGTTGCAGCTTTCCCAGGAAGAGCTTGCAGCCCAGGCGGATGTTGACAGAACGTACATATCCGGCATCGAGCGTGAAACACGCAACCCAACCATAACGATTATCGCCAAGATCGCGGTCGTACTTGAAACCACAGCGGCCGCACTGCTCACCAGTCATCCTTAAAACCGAACCGATGCATGGCGGGTCGCTCGGCCATGCTGAAGATGCTGAAAGCATTTATGGGATAGAGCACGAGCCTCTATCCCGGGCTGCGCCGCCAAAGCACCGGGTTGTCACACGATCGGATAACAGGTTCGCACATCTCGTCCATGACCGCGTGCTTCACGCGCCGTTCGAAATAGGCTTCCGGCCAGCCAATATCCGCAAGGATATGGTCAGGAAGCTCATTGATGTGCCGGTACGTGCGCGCCGCGCGCCAGTGGCTCGCCAGCCTGAAAAAGAAAGACGCAATATCAGCCATATCGGCCTCCATCATTTTGGTTCTTGAGTTGCGTGGGTTTGGCGGGGGTGAGTTTCACCCCCGCCCCGTCTTTGCCGGTTGCATCCTCACGCGGATTTTGCTGTCGCTTCGCGCAGCTTGTCGGCGCATTCCTCGCAGCAGACTTCGACTGTCTGGTCGCCGATTTTGACTTCGATGACGGTTGCCACAAGCTTGTCATCACAGACAGCACAGGTTCTCTCAGCCATGATATTTCTCCTTTTCACCCGCCAATCGGGCATACCAAGGAGACCACCACGGGCATTTTGCCGCTATCGAGATCTTTAGCTGTTTTTGGAATGGGCCGATTGCGCAAAAGCGGTTGGTGAGCGGCCATAGGCCTGCCGGAAGGCTGCCGTGAAATGGCTGTGGCTGGAGAAACCCAGGTCCAGCGCAAGGGCCGAAAGGTCGTCATAGCCAGCCAGAAGATCAAGCGCGCGGGCAAGGCGCAGACGCAGGTGATAGCGATAGAGCGGAATGCCTTCAACCTGCTGAAACACCTGTGTGAGGTACACAGGCGAGCCACCGATTTCCCCGGCGATTTCGGCCAGCGTCCAGCGACGGGAAAGATCACTTGCCAAAAGCACTTTGACCCGGTCCGCCAGACGGCTGCGGGCAAAGGTGGCGCGCGGCGCGTGCGAGGTGCGCGGTCCAAGACTACGGGCCACCAATGTGAGCAGCAGGCTTTCAGCTTCCAGAGGTTCTATCGTGGCGTTTTCCAGATGATGGCGCAGCAGCGCGACCAGCGCCTGCGCACGCGGGTCAATACGCTGGTGCTGGCTGCGGAAACCAAATTCGCCACGCTTCTTGATCAGAGACGCCGGGGCCAATTCCTGCAGGACAGTTTCGGATAGCGTTATCGACAGGCTTGAATCACCGCCGCCAACGGGATGGCTAACCTGATAGCCCTCGCCCGCATTGAAAAACAGAACATGGTTGGCGTCAGCCACCGCCTGCTCGCTGCCGACATGCCTGATATAGAGCCCGCGATAGGGGAAGACGAGATGGGTGGCGGACGTACACTCCTCGGCGCTGCGATGGCGGCAATGGCCATGGCAGCGCACATTGCTCATGGAAACGACATCCGTATCCAGCAATGCGCTGACTTCAAATTCGGGCATGTCTGCCACGTTACAAACGTCATTCATCGAATTCCAATCCCGTTCCGGAACAGATGAACAGTACTGTATGGCTCCTGACATCCTCCTGTCAGGAGCGTTCGCGCAGACATGGGTTGAGCACATATAAGGCAGTTTATTGGGGATAAGGCCTTGTTTGCCTCGATATTGCCACGTTAAGGAATAACTGCTCGCGGACGATAAAAATGGCCTACGGGACCTGATGACGCGATCAAGCGCAGAACAGACAATTGAACCTGCAATCGACGAGAAGTTTGGCGCCACAAGCCAGATCTCGCGCATCATACGCTTTTCATTTTTCACCCACGCACGCTTTATGGTTGCAATCTTACTGGCCGCGATTGCGTCTGCCGGCATGTTCGCGGGGATTCTGACCGTGATGGGCAAGCGTCCGCCAGTCGCGCTCGCCACGGCGGCGCCGCCGGCCCGGCGGCGGCCGGAAGCTGCCCCGAAGGGGGATCGTTTACCACCACCGGCTGTCGCGCAGGCAATCCCCGTCGCCAAGGTGATTGAAAGCCGGGCGGATGGTTCCACCGAAAAATTCGCCTACCATCAGGTGAAAATTGGTGCAGATACCGAAGTGCCCAAACAAGGTAGCCCCGGCCATACCACTGTTCTCAAACAGCGGTTCGCCAGCTCCGGCGGCGACCCGTTCAAGGCTATTCTGACGGAAAAGACCAAGACGGCGAAAACCGCTGTCATGCCGGTGGCGCTGGCAAGCCTTGGTGAAGAGCGCATTCTTGTGCGCGGAACACCTGTCAATGTCAGTACGGCAAAGGTACAGCCAGCACCTGCCGTCGAGCAGGTGGTTGCGCTGCCCACCAAAGACGGCGACATCAACAATCTGCTCGCCGCAGCCAATATGACCAGCGAAGACCGTGTGGCATTGCAGACAGCGCTGAGTGCCAGCAATGATCAATCGCCAGAGCGGATTGAGTTGCTTCTGGAAAAGGCGCCGCACAAGGATGCCCCGGAACGGCTGCTGATGGCACGGCTCTTCCGGCACGATAGCCCGCCTGATGATCTTGGGCGCGACGATGGTGGCATCCTCCAGCGCGTCAACAATCCGCGGCTGTATGAGCGGCTGGCGCATGATGCACACGCGGCCGGTATCGATGCCGCAAACCCTGACACCACCACGGATGAGCGGGTACAGGCCGCCGAGAAGGAATTTCCGGCAGCCATGCAGCAGCTGGAAAAACTGAACGTTCCCGTCCGCATGGCGGCGCGCATTCTGGAGCTTGCCAAGGAAAACGGCATCAAGCTCACTGATGCTGCCCTGCTCGACCAGTCCGTCGAGCTTGTTTTCCGCACCAATGAAAAAGGCGAATCCGAGCCGATTGCCGTCACCTTCAACATGAAGGACAAGACGAAGCGGTTTTATCATTACCGTGCGGCACCGGGAAACAAGGCGGAATTTTTCGATGAGGACGGCCAGTCCGCTTCCAAAACGCTGATGAAAAATCCGGTTCCAAACGGACGCCTTGGCGATGGTTTTGCGTGGCGCACCCACCCGATTTTGAAAGTGCGCAAACATCACAACGGTGTGGACTATGCGGCGCCGTTCGGCTCACCCATTCTTGCGGCTGGTGATGGCGAAGTGGTGCTGATCTCGTTTGAGCCGGGCTATGGCAAATATGTCCGCATCAAGCATGATGGCGGATTTTTCACCACCTATTCGCATATTTCGCGCACACCGCCGTCGCTGAAGGTTGGCCAGCGCGTCAGTCAGGGTCAGGTGATCGCCTATATTGGTTCCACCGGTCTTTCCACCGGTCCGCACCTCTATTACGAGCTGCGCATGGGCGATAAATATTACGACCCGACTGCCACCCAGCTGCCTGCGGGTACTGATCTGGAAGGCGACCGGCTCGATGATTTTCGCAAGCAAATCAGACATGTCGAAAACATCGAAAACACTATCGGCTCACGCATCGCCAATGCGTTTGCGCCGCAGGATGATGGCCGGGTACATACGGCCATTCATTAGAGCTGACCGGCCAATGCCGGTCAGTCTGTCTGTTTTGGTGCTTAATGGGCACCCACTTCACTATCGAGATGCGCCATCTGCGCGGCGGCATAACGATCACCAGCAGCTGCACCTTTCGGTACGGCCTGTTCGATACGATCAAGATCATCCCTTGTCAGGACCACATCGAGCGCGCCAAGCGCTTCGGTCAGGCGGTCGCGACGGCGGGCACCCACAACCGGAATAATGTCATCGCCCTGTGCCGCAACCCAGGCTATGGCAATCTGCGCAACCGTCACTCCCTTGGCCGCGGCGATCTTCTGCAAGGCATCCACCAGAGCCAGATTCCGGTCGACATTCTCGCCCTGAAAACGTGGGCTATGGCTGCGGAAATCCGTTGGGCCGGTGGCATTTTTTTGCCAATGGCCGCTGATAAGGCCACGCGAGAGGACACCATAAGCAGTAATGCCAATGCCAAGCTCGCGGCAGGTCGCAAGAATGCGATCTTCGACACTGCGCGAAATCAGCGAATATTCGATCTGAAGATCGACAATCGGATGCACCGCCGCGGCACGGCGGATGGTTTCCGGGCCAACTTCGGACAGGCCGATATGTTTGACAAAACCGGCTTTCACCAGTTCGGCAATGGCACCAATCGTCTCTTCAATCGGCACATTCGGATCGAGGCGGGCTGGACGGTAAATATCGATATAGTCAACACCGAGCCGTTGCAGCGAATAGGAAAGCGCCGTTTTGACAGCGGCGGGTCTGGCATCAAAGCCTATCCAGCCACCCGCCGGATCGCGCTGCGCACCAAATTTGACGCTGAGAATGGCATCATCGCGCTTTGTGCCCTTGAGGGCTTCGCTGATCAGCAGCTCGTTGTGGCCCATATTGTAGAAATCGCCGGTATCGAGCAGGTTAATACCTGCCTCAAGTGCCGCGTGAATGGTTGCAATGCTCTCGGCCCGATCTGAAGGACCGTATATGCCGGACATGCCCATGCAACCAAGGCCCAAAGCGGAAACTTGCGGGCCGGTCGCACCAAGTGGACGAATTTGCATCGTATCGAACTCCTTTTTGCTGCCGCACACCATGCGGCAGGTAGGCTCTTATAAACCGGAGCGGTTTGTGCGATAATCCAGTTCATTATGCACGGGTTGTACGGAAAATCGGACAATGACTGAACCCAATCTCAGCGATCTTGATGCGCTGGTGGCCGTGGCCAGTTCACGCAGCTTTCGCGGCGCCGCGAAGCTGCGCGGTGTATCCGCCTCCTCGTTGAGCGATGCTATCAGGCGTCTGGAGGAGCGCGTGGGCGTTCGCCTGCTCAACCGCACCACCCGCAGCGTGACACCGACAGAGGCGGGCATGCGGCTGCTCGAGCGGCTGACGCCTGCACTGGGTGAAATCACCGGAGCGCTTGATGCACTCAACAGTTTTCGCGACAGCCCAACGGGAACATTGAAGCTCAATGTTCCCGGCATTGTTGCACAGCGCGTCCTCTCGCCAATCGTGAACGCGTTTCTCACCGCCTATCCGGGCATCACACTTGAAGTATCAACCAATGACACATTCATCGATGTGCTTGCGGCAGGTTTTGATGCGGGTATCCGCTATGATGAAAGCATTGAACTCGACATGATTGCCGTGCCCATCGGCCCGCGCAGACAGCGCTTCATCTGTGTTGCAGCACCTGCCTATATCGAAAAACACGGCGCGCCACGGCATCCAAAGGATTTGCTTGAACATGCCTGCATACGTCACCGCTTTGCCAGCGGCGCGGTCGCATCCTGGGAGTTTGAGCGGGATGGTGAACTGGTCAAGGTCAATCCAACAGGACCATTGATCGCCTCCACCATGGAGCTTGAATATGGTGCGGCTATAGCCGGGCTGGGTATTATCTGCACCTTCGAAGAGTTTCTGCAGGAGGGGCTCGCAAGCGGGGCGCTGCTGCCTGTCATGCCGGAATGGTGGCAGAGTTTTTCCGGACCTTTTCTCTACTATCCAAGCCGCAACCACATGCCCACGCCGCTGCGCGCTTTTGTTGATTTTATCAAATCCGGCAGAGACCAGAGAACTTAGGCATCCTCGCCAATCACCGCATGCGGCGTAAGCCCCACGAGGCGCGTATAAAGCTCCGGATCTGTGGCACCCTCCGTGTTGACGATGAAGACGCGCGAATGGCTATCAAGATGAATGGCCTCACGCACCGCCCGATCTCCTGCGACAGCAAATAATCCCGCAAGACCGGCGCCACCGCTTTCCCCGGCAACAATAGGCGTATCGTTGCCCAGCGGCCGGGCCAGCCGGTTCATGGCAAGGACGGCACCTTCTTCTTCCACGGTCATAAACGCATCGGCAGCACGGGTAAGAACCCGCCACGCCACGGGCGAAGGTTCATAACATTCAAGCATCGCCATGACTGTTGCTTCACCATGGGCAATTTTCACCACCTCGCCCGCCGCCGCACTGGCAAAGATGCAAGCCGCGCGTGCAGGCTCGACCACGATAAAGGTGGGGCGCCTGTCACCGAAGACAAGTGCCAGATGCCCCCCCAGAGCCGCAGCCACACCGCCCACACCTGCCTGCACGAATACATGGGTTGGCAGTTCAGGCAGATCGCGCAATGCCTCGCAAATGATGGCCGTATATCCTTGCATCACCAGCCCCGGAATGCGCTCATAACCCGGCCATGATGTATCTGAAACAACGGTCCAGCCCTTCGCCTCGCTTACCCGCGCGGACTCGCGAATGGAATCGTCATAGGTGCCATCAACCCGGATCATCTCGGCACCATAACGGGCAATGGCAGCCACCCTTTCATCGCTCACTCCGGCATGGACGAAGATCGCTGATTTTGCGCCGACAAGCCGCGCACCTGCCGCAACCGACTTGCCGTGATTGCCATCTGTCGCGCAGCCGAAGGTCATGCGACTGGCTATGGTCCGCACCTCTTGCATATGAAGTTTGCTGACATCAACGATCCGCCCGAGTTGGCGATTGGCTTCCTCAAGCACAAGCCTGATGACGGCGTAAGAACCGCCCAGTGCCTTGAAACTCCCAAGACCAAGACGCTGCCCCTCATCCTTGACGTGGAGCGCCGCAATGCCAAGTTCTGCGGCAAGGACTGGCAATGCATGGAGTGGCGTCGGCACATGATTGTCGCGATGGGATAAAAACCGCTCAACCTCTTTGGCCGCCTCTGCTCCAAGCGTCTGCGCATCGCTTATATCGAGTGGCTTGTTGTGGTCGGGGTGCTGGTTGAGGATCAGCATTGCTCTTTCGCTCCTGTGGTTGGCGTATTTATATTGCGATACAGGTGATAAAAGCGCTCTGATTTGACCATACTCGTGCAAGTTTGTTTCGTGAAAGACATCCCATGGCAAAGAAATCATTGATAGGAGGAAATGATCTCGATCACTTCGATCTTGCGATCCTCGACATCCTGCAAAGGGATAATGCCACGCCGCAGCGGGTTATTGGCGAGGCGGTCAATCTGTCCGCGCCAGCTGTGCAGCGCCGTATCAAACGCATGGAGGAAACGGGCATTATTCAGGCAAATATCGCCGTGCTTGATCCTGCAAAGGTAGGGCAACCCATCACACTTTTTGTCGAAGTTGAGGTTGAGAGCGAGCGTATCGACCTGATTGACGCGGCCAAAAAGAGTTTTGCTGCTGCCGCGGAGGTACAGCAGTGCTACTATGTTACCGGCGAGGCTGATTTTATTCTGGTGGTCATCGTTGCCAGCATGACCGAATATGAAGCCCTGACCCGGAGACTGTTCTTCGGCAATCACAACGTCAAACGGTTCCGCACTGTTGTTGTGATGGACCGCGTCAAGACAGGAATGACCATTCCGCTGACGTAAGAGCGGTGCGATATTGATAGCGCTAAAACCAGAGGGCCTTATTCGGCCCCTTCATCATCTTCGTCTTCGTCATCGGACTCAATTATGTCCCATATAAAGGCGTGCAGACGCTCCTCGATGCTTTTTCTGGAAGCACCGGCTTTTTCCATCTCGCGCCTGATTTTCAGGAACTGGGCCTTGTCCTCCGGCGAGAGGTATTTTGCGGCGTTTTCGAGCGATGATAATGAACTGGACATGTGCGGCTCATACCTTCTCAAGCACGACAATGGAAGCAGGATATCACGACGGCCCTAGTTGTCGATGAAATCGCGCTCAAGCTTGTTATGGCCTGACGGATCGAGCCCGTGTCCTAGCGCTTAATGCAGTGGCAACCCGTACAGAAATCTTCGGTTTTCAAAAATTTTTGAGGCAATGTAGAATCGGGCTTGGCTCGAACGTCCTAGGACTACAAGCCACATTTGAAGGGATGGAACCATCATGAAACACTCAATATTCAAGGCAATCGTCGGCGCGTTCTTCATCGCAGCAGCAATACCGCTGGCGCATGCACAGGATGCGGCAAAGTCCGCCTATGCCGAAGTCAACGGTATGAAAATCTATTACGAGGTTTCCGGAAGCGGCGATCCGCTCATTGTGCTGCATGGCGCCTATATGAATATTCCATCGATGGGCAAAATCATCCCGATGCTGGCCAAGAACCACAAAGTCTATGCGCTGGAGTTTCAGGGCCACGGACGCACCAATGATATCGACCGGCCAATCACCTATGCAAACCTGGCTGACGATACTGCTGCGTTCATGGATGCCGTGGGCGTCAAGAAAGCCGATGTCTTCGGTTATTCCATGGGTGCCGGTGCCGGGCTGCAACTTGCCATCCGTCATCCGGATAAAGTGACGCGGCTGGTGGCAGCGTCCACCGCCTATGACGCCGAGGGTTTTCAGCCTGAATACAAGGCTTTCATTCCGCAGATGAGTGTCGAGATGTTCGTGGGAATGCCGTTTGCTCAGGAATATCGCAAACTTGCTGCCAATCCTGATGGTTTTCCCGCCCTCGTCAAAAAGCTGATCGCACTTGAACATGAACCGATGGCATGGGGAACGGATGTCAAGGCAGTCAAAGCGCCGGTACTGATTATCACTGCTGATGCCGACGTGACGACACTGGAACACTCCGTGGCTCTGTTCCGGCTGCTTGGCGGCGGCGCGATGGGCGATATGGGCAAGCCTCTGTCGGCCTCACGGCTTGCCGTCATGCCCGCCACCTCACATACCGCAATCATCACGCAACCCGAATTGCTGGAAGCCTTTGTGGAGCCCTTCCTGAAAGATGAAACGCCGAAGGGCATGTTCCAGTAGGCCCATCTTCAACCATCTGCCGGGCGCTGAATGGATCATACCCAACATCCATTCAGCGCCTGTCTGTATGATCTTTGCAAGTTCATGAACCGCACAGCCATTGCGCGGCAAATCTCGACCGAAACTATGAAAGATGATCAAAGGCAATCTTCAATGTGCGATAAATATTCAAATACCGTTATTAATGTATAAATTTCAACATATTACGTAAAAACCCCTCCACTCCATAACAATACAAAGACTTAGTACAACTATTGAAACATATTACGGATATGATAAATTTTCGCTGCTGATGAATGATGGATTAATATTTCACACGACGCTCACGTCTGCTCTGGCGTCTTTTAAAATCCAAACAAAGCGATATTGTCACGAAGGGGGAAGGTCGTGGTAACAACAACTTGGATTGGCCCCTCAGACAATATGCAGGGATGGGATAATCCGCGGGTCGATCCTGTAACAAACCCGTGGAGCGGTAATAACTGGGACGCGGGTAGACCAGGAGGCTGGGATACAGCGGTGCTCAACAACACGAGCACGACCGCCTATGTTGTCGGCGTAGGGAGTTTGATATTAAACAACTCCGCGCTTCTGGTTAGTAATACAATAACGATTTCATGGGGGTCTCCACCAGGAATCATCTCTGGCGGCTTGATATATTTGTATTACGCCCAATTCTTTGCTGGTCCTGGTACTATCGCAACGGGCACAGTCAAAATGGGGGAAGGCTCATCCTATGAATGGTATGGAGCGAACTCCGCTCAAATAATTCAAATGCCTGCTGGAAACTACCCTCATTCGAGCGGCGCAACCTTTACTTTCCACACGCAGTTTGACGGAATAATAGAGTCTTTTTATTTCCGTGACACGATCATATGCGCCATAGATAGGGCGACCATATCCGGGACGGATATAAACGGGCACACGTTAACATTCATAACAAATATGGGAAATTACACCCTCAATTTTGGCAATGGGGTCGACATGGCCGATCTGGCCTTCGACCCAAGTACGGGAAAGCTCACAACAACCCAAATTGACCCCAATGCGCCCTGTTTCGCCCCGGGAACGCTGATCCGGACGGAGCGCGGGGATATCGCGGTCGAAACGCTCGACGTCGGAGATGTGGTGATCACCGCCTCCGGCGAGTATCGCCCGATTATCTGGTTGGGCCATCACACCATGAAACGTAACGGATCAGCCGAGTTTCAGTCCGCTTGCCCCGTCCGCATTCAGGCCGGAGCTTTTGGCGACCAGATGCCCTATGCCGATTTGTGGCTTTCTCCCGGCCATGCCGTCTGCGTGCGTATTCTCGACGAGGTGCTTATCCCGGCTGGCTATCTCATCAATGGCGCAACCATCGCACAGGTCGATGTCGATGAAATTACCTATTGGCATGTCGAACTCGGCAGCCACGATATTCTTCTCGCCAATGGCCTGCCAACGGAAAGCTATCTCGATTGCGGCAGCCGCGCATGGTTTGAGGGAAGCCACGGTGTCACTGACCCGGATCGCAAACTTGGCAGCCCGGCGGATTATTGCCGGCCCCTGATCCTTGACGGGCTGATCGTTGAAGCGGTGGCGAGCCGGTTGCGGGCACGGGCGGAATTGCTCGGCTGGACCAAAACCACCGATATGGATATCCACATCGTGGCCGATGGTGTGCGGATCGAACCGGATCTTGACGAGGGACTGGCACGCTTTCTCATACCGGTGCGTGCCCGCGACGTGCGGCTTGTATCGGAGACATTCATTCCGGCCGAATGGTCCGATAGCGGCGACGAGCGCAGGCTCGGCATTTCCATCAATGGGCTTCACATCAATGACGGCTTGCGCTGCAGCAAGGACATCGACCTCAACGATCCCCGGCTTGATGACGGCTTTCACTATCCGGAGAGCGAAAACGGCAAATCGTGGCGATGGACCAATGGTTCCCTGAAGCTGCCGAGCGAGCTGTGGGCCGATTGCCGAACCCACGTCTTTCTGCGCGTAACCATGGATTCCGGCGGCAGTCCGCACTGGGTGGCGGGGTCGAAAACAAAACCGCAGCGCACCGAACCTGCTGATACAAACCAAACCAACATCGTCCCGCTGCGTGCCGCGTGACGCGAGAAACGCGCTCTATTTGTCGATGAGGTCCGGCTCCGTCTGGTCGGTACGGACCGGGTCGAGCAGGAGAAGCGGCGCGCTGCCGTCCAATTGTCTGGTATGACTGATGATATGAACCCGGTTTTGCGCATCACGAAGGACTGAATAAACCAATTCGCCATCAAGCCCTTTGTCTGCCCGCTTGCTCTCAATGCGATAGCGCATGGTCAGCGCAACTAACCCCAGCATGAAAAAGGGAGGTGTGAGCAGCCATATCGCCTTGATCAAATCTGGCGAGGCTTGAAAAGTGTCGAGCAGATGAGCCCAGAAATTATAATCGTTCATGCGCACCCCCTTGTCCAAGAGAAAGGTGGCCACCGGAGGCTAAGCCTCTGGTGACCGGGGAGTTCGTAACTCTCGCAGGAAGAGCGCGCCAGCCTTTAGGGTTGCCCCCTGAACATACGCTGGCGCCTCCCCGATCATAGAACGGGAAGTGCAGTATACGGCAGCACAAGGCCGCCTGCGAGGGGTTACGACACCCCAAGACCGATCCATTTCGAGCGGTCTCATCGCGGACCATAATTGGAATGTGACAGGGGCGGAACTGGTAGAACTACCAGTATGCAGACTTATCGAGCTTGGCGTGGTTCGTGGTTCGCCCTTCGACAAGCTCTGGAGGCTCACCATGAGGGACTCGGGTGGATGCAGCATAGCAATCTGAAAGGCCAGGCAGGAGGCACCACCTCACCCTCCCCCAACGTGGGGAGGGTCGGATCGAAGGTCCGGGGTGGGGGGATGAATACGCAAGCGCCGCTCAACCATCATTCGGTGCAGCCCCCCACCCCGCTGCTGCGCAGCGACCCTCCCCACGTTGGGGGAGGGTAAGGGAGTCAAGTTCTGCATCGCTGTCGATGCAATCATGGTTGCAGGGAGATCACCTACCGATCAATAAAATCCCGCACGGCCTATTATACCCGGCCGGGTCCTGCAGCATCGCAAAGTGGCTGGCGTTGTCCAGTATCACCAGACTGGCGCCGGGAATGGTTTTGGCCATGTAATCCGTATGCTCGCGGGTGATTGCTTCGTCATGATCTCCAAGCACGATGGCAATCGGTGTTTTGATCTTTTTCAGGTCGTCATCGGTCCAGTTTGGCTCGCTGGCCCACATGCCGCTGATCTGCTCGACAAAGGCATCATATTCGCCCGGTGTCGGGGAGATTTTCCTGTAAACCTCGCCAGCCTTTTCGATGTAACCCGCAAAGGTCTTGTTCTGCAGCACATCCGGCTTGACGCCGTCGATCTTGGTATTGGCGGCCTGCGCAAACACTTTGGTCAGGCGCTCCGGGTGATGAATGGCGATATCAATGCCGATAATGCCGCCATCGCTCCAGCCAACCAGCGCCGTCTTGTCGATTTTGAGATAGTCGAGCAAAGCAAGGTAATCCGAGGACATCAGGTCATAGCTGAACGGATTGGCATTGCGGGTGGAGCGGCCATGGCCGCGGCTATCGGCAACGATAACCATATGATCCTTGGAGAGATCAGCCACCTGCCCGCCCCAGACATCGCTATAGCCAAGCCCGCCATGGATAAGCAGCACCGGCGGACCCGAACCATAAACCGCATAATACATCTGGATGCCATTGACGGGGGCGGTGCCGCTTTTGACGGCGGCTGGCATTGGTGCGGGATCAGGCAGTTGCTCCCAGCGCTCGGCAGCAAGCGCCGTTGTCACAGCGAAGGCAAACAACAATCCCAGAGCGGCGACGACTGATTTGAGTTTCATGATGCTCTCCATTTCCCGCAATGATTGCAGTGGGTGAGCAGCAAGATCAGCACTTTTCAGTCAGCGCCGCAATGGGCCGGAGGCGGACTATTCCGCCGCCTCCGCAATGGCTTCATTGGCCTGCATGGCAGGATCAACCGGCTTGGGCTTGCCCGCGCTTGGCAATTGCACCGGCTTCAGGAGCGTCGCCATCAGCAGACCAAACAGGGCAATGCAGGCGGCAGTCAGGAACAGCGGGCTGAATGCGGCAGCATAACTATCGGCAAGCATCTGCTTTGCTTCCGCTGGCAGTGCCGCCATCATCTTCGGCGTCAGTTCCTCGATATTGCCGACACCCGGAATGTTGACGGCCCCATGCGAAATGTTGGCCGCAATGATGGCGCCATAGGCCGAGATGGCAATCGAGGCTCCAGCCATGCGTGCCAGCGATACCGAGCCGGTTGCTGCACCCACATCGCGACTTCCGGCGGCGTTCTGCACGCCGATAATCGGAATCTGCTGCCCCATGCCAATGCCAACACCGTGCATCAGCATCAGGAGACCGATGAGAACCACGGGAGTTCCCGCATGAACCTGCGTGAACAGACCAAAGGCAACCGTACTGAAGGCAAGGCCACCCATTGACAGATATTTATAGCGGCCCGTCATCGAGATCACGCGGCCTGTAAACAGCGAACCGCCGACGATGCCGCCCGTCAAAAGGATGAACAGCAGGCCCGCCATCGATGGCGACAGGCCCGTCGTCGTCTGCAGGAAGAAGGCGAAATAATTGACCATGCCGATAGCAATGCAACCACTGGCCACGGAAATGATCACGAACAAAGTAAAGGTCGAATTGCGGAACAGCGACAGCGGAATGATCGGCTCCTGTGCGCGGCGTTCAACAAAAACCCATATGATGGCGCAGACAATGCCGAAGCCGATAATGCCGAGGGTCTGCGGCGCCAGCAGCGAGCCGAACAGCTGGCCGCCATCGGCTGCAAGCACAAGGCTTGTCGTCGTCAGGGCAAGCAGCACTGCACCGGCATAGTCGATCTTGGGCTTGCGGGCAGGTTTGCGGTAGGGAAGCATGAAGATCAGCCCGGCGAGGACGATCAGCCCGATCGGCAGATTGATCAGGAAGATCGAGCGCCAGCCGAAAAGATCACTCATCGTGCCACCCAGAACCGGACCGATAGCGCCGGAGGCAATGAAGACAAGGCTGAGATAGCTCTGGTAACGGGCGCGTTCGCGCGGCTCGAACAGATCAGCGCTGACGGAAAAGATCGAGACCATGACCCCGCCGCCGCCGAGCCCCTGCAGCACGCGCGCGGCAATCAGCGTGTTCATGGAGATCGCAAGACCGCAGACAACAGAGCCGAGCGTAAAAATAAAGATGGCCGAAATCATCACATATTTGCGGCCAAACAGGTCGCCAAGCTTGCCATAAACAGGCATGACCGCGCTGATGGCGAGCAGATAGGCAGAGCCGATCCAGGCGAAGCGCTCAAGCTGGCCGAACTCGCCGACTATGGTTGGCAAGGCAGTTGAGACGATCTGATTATCCAACGTCGCCATGAACATGGCAGCCATCAGAAAGAAGAAGAGAGTCAGCCGTTTGCGCGGGTCCGCGACGAGCGGCTCAAAGGAATTATTCTGGTCCATAGGATGGGGTATCCGGTTTGATTGGTGCAATTTATGTGCTATTAGCATACATATGTCAACAGCAGCGGAATGCTTTTTGCATATTTTAAACCCGGTGCGCATCTGTTATGGTTGAATCATGACTGATACTTTAGTGACACATGAAATCGAAACGCCCGAAACCGGGACAGATGACGATCTCCTGCGCATTGGCCATGCCATGACGCGTATGCGGCTGATGACAGGGCGGCGGGTGATTGGCCGTCTTGCCATTCAGAAGGTTGCACCGGGGCTGGAACTGACCCATCTGGATGTGCTTGATGCGGTCAGGCGCGGGGAAATCTCCGGCGAAGTCACTGTTGGCCTGATTGCCGAAACATTGCGGATTGACCCTTCACGCGCCAGCCGTATCGTTGCGGAAATGGTTGCCAAGAATGTGCTGCGCCGGAAAGCCTCGCAGGCCGATGCGCGGCGCATCGTCGTTGTCATGACACCGCTCGGACAGCGGCTTCTCGCCGAACTGCGGCTGCAGAAGCAGGCCATTGTCGAGGGCATTGTTGCTGATTGGTCGCCCGAAGAAATCGAAATCTTCGGACGCCTTTTCGAAAAGTACGTCAGCGGGTTCGAGGCGTTGTTTGCATCACGCGAATAAGCTTCAGATGAGCTTGCGCGCGGTAAGCTCATCTTTCAGATAGGCATAATAGATCGGCGCGGCGATGAGCCCTGCCACGCCAAACCACGCTTCCATAAACACCATCGCCAGCAGCAATTCCCACGAGCGGGATTTGATCCGCGCGCCGATAATGCGGGCGTTCAGGAAATATTCGAGCTTGTGAATGACAACGAGGAAGGCGAGCGAGCCAAAGGCTGCCATGAACGACACACTGAGCCCGACAATGACGATAATCGTGTTGGAAATCAGATTGCCGATAACAGGCAGAAGACCGGCCACAAAGGTGACGACAATCATCGTCTTGACCAGCGGCAGATGCACGCCAAGGATCGGCAGGATGACAACGAGATAGATCGCCGTCAGGAATGTGTTCAGCGCGGAAATGCGGATCTGCGAAAAGACGATGTTGCGGAACGCACCGCTAAGCAGGCTCGCGCGTTCGACCAGTGCTAAGGCCAGCGGCCCCGGCGTGCGCGATATATTCACCGAGCTGAGCGCAATCATGCCGCCGATCACCATGCCAACGATGATGCGGACGATCAGCACGCCGAAATCGCGGCCGACGAGCTGCAATTGGCCTGCATGTTCGCGCAGCCATTTGGCGGCAATGGATTCCAGTTCATCAAGGTTGGACGGAAAATAAGCTTTTGCCCAATCAGGCACATGAACCTGTGCCGTATCCATGATCTCGGCCATTTTCTTGAACAGCGAGACAACGCCTTCGGAACCATTGGTCAATTGCCCAAGGCCGCTGATGACAGCTGCGACAATCAGAAGAATGAAGATAATGGCCAGCAACGCCAGCGCCAATGTCTTGGTCAAGCTGTTGGAAACACCAAGTTTACCAAGTACGGGTGCCGCAAGATGGACGAGATTGTAGACGAGAAGTCCCGATAGAAGGGCCGAAAGCAGCCCAAGCTGGAGGACAGCGAAGAGAGCGATGAGCGTCAACGCGAAAGACGCGATGTAGAGCCTTGTGGCAGTCAGCAAGTTGCACCTTGAGAAGGGCTATCCGTTTCAAATTGTTCCTAGCCTTGAAAGCCTCTCCGGCGCAAGCGAAAGCCGCGTAAATATGGACAAAATTTAATGGCGGCGGCAATTTCCATGCAACCCCATTACCCGCTAATGTACTGTTTCTCTTAGACCCTTTCGAGGGAAGACATGAACAGGTGAGTGAATGGTATCGAAAACGCGCGCTCTGGTGGTGATCCTGATCATTGCTGCCCTTGGCGCGGGCGCATATGTGACGCGCGAACGCTGGTGGAAAACACCCGGTGCGACAACGCAGGACGCCGCCTCTCCCGCGGCTGGCCAGCGTGAAGGCGGACGCCGTGGCGGCGGACGGCGCGGCGGTGGTTCAAGTCTCGGGCCTACACCGGTTCTGGTGGCTGAAGCCAAATCTGCCGATGTTCCTGTCTATATCGATGGCGTGGGTTCAGTCCGCTCGCTCAACTCCGTCGTCGTGCGCTCGCAGGTCAGCGGCAAACTGGCCGCCATAGAGTTTCAGGAAGGGCAGGATGTGAAGGCGGGCGATGTGCTCGCGCGCATTGATGACGCCATTTATCGCGCCCAACTGGATCAGGCCACCGCAAAGAAGGCGCAGGATCAGGCGCTTCTTGCCAATACCAAGCTCGACCTTGAACGCTATATCCGGCTTGCCCAGACCAATGCGGGCACACAGCAGCAGGCAGACACGCAGCGCGCGCTGGTCGCGCAATATGAGGCGCAGCTCAAGTCCGACGAGGCTGCCATTGAAAGTGCGCAGGCAACACTGGATTACACGATTATCCGCGCACCCATTGATGGGCGCACCGGTATCCGCAATGTCGATGTCGGCAATATTGTCAGCACATCTGATACAACAGGTATCGTGACACTGTCGCAGATCAAGCCGATTTCAGTGCAATTCTCGATCCCGCAGCAGCGACTGGCCAAGATCAACGTGGCGAGCGCGGCCAATACCCTCCCCGTGCAGGCGCTTTCGGGAGACGGAAAGACGGTCATCGACAGCGGCACCCTTGCTGTTATCGACAATCAGGTCGATCCGACGACGGGAACCGTAAAGCTCAAGGCGAACTTTCCCAATGACAAACTTGTCCTCTGGCCGGGCGCTTTCGTCAATGCGCGCTTGCTGGTGCAGACCTTGAACGGGGCAATTGTCGTGCCCACAGCTTCGGTACAGCGCGGCCCGACGGGAACTTTTGTCTACCTGCTTCAGGAGGGTGATACGGTTGCCATGCATCCGGTGACGGTGGGGCAACAGGATGATGTGCAGGCCGTCATTACCGAAGGTGTTGCAGCGGGCGACAAAATCGTCACTACAGGCTTTGCCCGGTTGCAGGACGGTGCCAAGGTTCAGGTTACGAGCGCTGCGGATGCGGGAACGACGCCTGCTCCTGATGCAAAACCGGCTGATGATGGCAAACAACCGGATGGAGCTGCAAAGAGCGGCGAACGGCAGCATAAGCGACGCAATCAGCAGGGCGGTGGTGCAAGCGGCGGAGAGGCCGATAGCGGGACCCCGAAATGAGTGTTTCGACACCTTTCATCCACCGACCCATAGCAACCTCGCTTCTGGGGATTGCCGTGCTGCTCGGCGGCATTCTCGGTTATCTTGCCCTGCCGGTCGCACCGCTGCCGCAGGTGGATTTTCCGACGATACAGGTGACAACACAATTGCCGGGTGCCAATCCCGATACTATGGCGTCACTCGTCACCGCACCGCTTGAACGACAACTCGGACAGATACCCTCGCTCTCCTCAATGGTGTCATCAAGCGCATTCGGCATCAGTCAGGTAACGCTGCAATTTGATCTCGACCGGGATATCGATGGTGCAGCACAGGACGTGCAGGCTGCGATCAATGCAGCCGGTTCCCTGCTGCCAAAAACCCTGCCCTATCCGCCCACCTATGCCAAGGTGAACCCCGCCGATACGCCTATCATCACCCTTGCCTTGCGTTCCACGAGCTATTCCATCCGCAATCTCAGTGACTTTGCCGATACCATGATGGCGCAGCGGCTGAGCGAGGTTACGGGCGTCGGCAATGTCAATATTCAGGGCGGCGTGCGTCCCGCCGTGCGCATTCAGGCGGATCTGCCGCGTCTTGCCTCCTATGGCATTGCGCTAGAGGATATTCGAACTGCGATCACCAATGCCAGCGTTGCCGGTGCCAAGGGCGCGCTCGATGGCACACACCAATCCTATACGATTTCAGCCAACGACCAGATTATCGATCCGCAGACCTATAATTCCATCATTGTTGCCTACAAGAACGGCTCCCCGGTCCTGCTCAAAGATGTGGCAACTGTTGTTGAAGGGTTGGAAAACTCCCGTGTTGGCGCGTGGTATCAGGGCGAGCCTGCCGTCGTCATCGATGTGATGCGCCAACCCGGTGCCAATGTCATCGATACGGTTGCCCGCGTGCTGCAGCAATTGCCGCGCCTCAAACAGGCTTTGCCAGCAGGTGTGACGCTGGATGTGGTGAACGACCGGACGAACACAATCCGCGCGTCCATTCATGACGTGCAATTGACCCTCGCGATCAGTATCGCACTGGTCATTCTTGTGGTCTTCATCTTTCTGAGAACCATGCGCGCCACCATCATTGCCGGCGTGGCCCTCCCCCTGTCGCTTGTGGCGACATTCGGGGTGATGTGGTTTGCAGGTTTCAGCCTCGATAATCTTTCCCTGATGGCGCTGACCATCGGCACCGGCTTTGTGGTCGATGATGCCATTGTGATGATCGAGAACATCGTTCGCCATATCGAAGATGGCGAAGGCCCGCTGGATGCGGCGCTCAAGGGCGCGGGCGAGATCGGGTTTACCATCATATCGCTGACCGTCTCGCTGATTGCAGTGTTCATCCCGCTGCTTTTCATGACGGGCATTGTGGGGCGCATGTTCCGCGAATTCGCTTTGACCCTGACCATTGCCGTTGTTGTGTCGGCAATCGTCTCCCTCACGCTGACACCCATGATGTGCGCCCGCATTCTGCGCGGCAAAGAAGAGGGCGAGCGCCGCGGTGTGCTGCACAATATCGACCAATGGATGGACAAGGTCATAGAGGGCTACCGCCGCAGCCTGCTTTGGGCGCTTGATCGCAGCAAACTCATGTTGCTGCTGACGGCTGTCACGCTTGCAGCGACAGTTGCGCTTTACGTGATCATCCCCAAAGGATTTCTGCCTTCACAGGATACCGGGCTGATAACGGCGATCATCGAAACCGAGCCGACGACCTCGTTCGACGCGATCAAACGAACCCAGGCTATTGTTACCGACAGGCTGCGACAGGACTCTGATGTGGCAGGTGTTGTTTCGGTGGTTGGAACCAGCACAACCAATCTTACACCCAACACAGGCACGCTCAGCCTTGTGCTGAAACCACAGGACCAGCGGTCGGATTCGGCCGCGCAGATTATCGACCGGCTGCGAACAGAAACCACTGGTATTCCCGGCGTACAGGTAACATTCCAGAGCGTGCAGGATATCCGCATCAGCACCCGTTCCAGCCGTGCGCCATACCAATATACGCTGACCGGCACCGATACCGCGATGGTGGTGGACTGGGCGCAGCGCCTCGCCAAGGAATTGCAGCGCGATCCGGCTCTGATCAATGTGGCTTCGGAAATAGAAATGGGCGGCGGGCGCATTTTCGTCAACGTCGACAGGGAAACCGCCTCGCGGCTCGGCGTTTCCATGCAGGCGGTTAGTGACACGCTCAATGACGCCTTCGGTCAGCGCCAGATCGGCACGATCTACGGACAGGCCAATCAATACCGGATCATCCTAGAAGCCTCGCCGCAATATCAGGCGGACCCGAAGTCGCTCGATAAGCTCTATGTCAGCGGCACCGGGGGCGCTCAGGTACAATTGAGCGCGTTTGCCACCGCTTCGTTCACCACGGCACCATTGGTCATTGGCCATGACGAGCAGTTCCCCGCTGTCACTGTCAGTTTTGACCTTGCACCGGGAGCCTCATTGAGCCATGCGGTGACGGCAATCAAATCGGCTGAAAAGGCCATTGCGCTGCCCGAGTCGATCCGCGGGCAATATTCTGGCGATGCGGCGGAATTTGCCAGTTCACTGGCAGGCGAGCCTTGGCTCATTCTTGCGGCCATCATCACGATCTATATCGTGCTCGGCGTTCTCTACGAAAGCGCCATTCATCCCATCACCATTCTTTCCACGCTGCCCTCGGCGGGCGTCGGCGCGCTGGTCGCCCTGATGCTGTTCGGGCAGGACCTGTCGATCATTGCGCTCATCGGCATCGTGCTTCTCATGGGTATCGTGAAGAAGAACGCGATCATGATGATCGACTTTGCCCTTGAGGCTGAAAGAACCGAAGGACTTGATCCGCGCGAAGCGATTGTCAAAGCATCGATCCTGCGTTTCCGTCCGATCATGATGACCACGCTTGCCGCGCTTTTCGGCGCCCTGCCGCTGGCCCTTGCGCAAGGAACCGGCTCGGAGCTGCGCATTCCGCTTGGCATCAGCATTATTGGCGGCCTCGTCCTCAGCCAGCTTCTGACGCTCTATACGACGCCGGTCATCTATCTCGGCTTTGAGCGCCTGCGCAGCCGCATCGTCGGTCGGCCAACCGGTACGCCTGCCCCTGAAGCGGATGGCGGCGTATGAACTTTTCCGAACCGTTCATCCGCAGACCTGTTGGAACCACGCTACTGGCGCTGGGTCTGTTGATGCTCGGCATTGTTGCCTATGGCTTTCTGCCTGTTGCGAGCCTTCCCTCGGTAGATCTGCCGACGATCCGCGTTTCCGCCAGCCGCCCCGGCGCCGATCCCGCGACCATGGCTGCCAGCGTTGCCGCGCCGCTGGAGCGCCGCCTCGGCTCAATCGCTGGCGTTACAGAACTCACATCGGTCAGTTCGCTCGGTTCCACCAACATTACGGTGCAATTTGACCTGTCGCGCGATGTCGACGGAGCGGCGCAAGACGTGCAGGCAGCGCTCAATGCGGCTGCTACGGACCTGCCTTCCGACCTGCCGTCACTGCCCAGTTTCCGCAAGGTCAATCCGGCGGCAGCGCCCGTGCTTATTCTGGCGCTGACATCCGATACGGTCTCTGCCAGCGCTATTTACGATGCGGCAGACACGGTCATCGTTCAGCGTATTTCACAGGTGGAAGGGGTTGGCGAAGTGACGGCCAGCGGAGCGGATCAACCGGCGATCCGTGTCCGCTTCGACCCTGATCGCCTTGCGGCCATGGGCATGTCGCTCGACACGGTTCGCACCGCCATCGTCAATGCCAATGTGGCCGAACCGGTGGGCTCCATCGATGGCAGTGATTTTGCTTTCTCGATTGGCACCAATGCGCAATTGAAAACAACCGAGGATTACGGCCGTATCATCATCCGCAGCGGCGACGGGACGGCTGTTCGCCTGTCCGATATCGCCACTGTCGAACAGGGCGTGCGCAACAGCCGGTCAGACGCCTGGTACAATGGCAAGCCTTCGGTTCTTCTCAACATCACCAAACAGGCCAATGCCAATGTCATTGCCACCGTGGATGCGGTGAAAACGCTGCTGCCTGATCTGAAGCGGCTGATACCGCCGGGCATTGATATTGCGGTTCTCTCAGACCGGACCACGACCATTCACGCCAGTGTGAATGATATGCAGTGGACGCTTCTGGCCACCATCTGTCTTGTTATGGCGGTTGTCATGGTTTTCCTGCGGCGTGCCACCCCGACCATGGCAGCCGGTGTGACCGTACCATTGTCGCTCGCTGGCACATTTGCCGCCATGTGGGCCTGGGGTCTTTCCATCGACAATCTGTCCCTGATGGCACTGGCCGTATCGGTTGGGTTCGTTGTCGATGATGCGATCGTCATGATCGAGAATATTTATGCCAATCTCGAAGAAGGCATGAAGCCGATGCGGGCAGCGCTTGAAGGCGCGCGGCAGATTGGCTTCACTGTCATTTCCATAAGCGTATCGCTGCTTGCCGCCTTCATTCCCCTGTTCTTCATGGGTGGTATCGTCGGGCGTTTCTTCCAGACCTTTTCGCTGACCCTTGCCTTCACCATTCTTGTCTCCACGGTCGTATCCCTGACCGTGACGCCGATGATCTGCGGACATAGGCTGAAAGCCCATGATGCCAATGCCCGTCCGGGTGCCTTCGGCCGTATAGTCGAAGGTACGCTTGACACTGTGATCGCCTTTTATGGCCGGACATTGAAAAGTGTCCTCTATCACCGTGTTCTGGCCGTGCTTGTCATTTTTGCCTGTGTTGCCATCACAGCTTTTCTCTATGTCAAAGTCCCAAAAGGATTCTTTCCGTCTGATGATACCGGCTTCATCATGGGCGGCACGCAGGCTTCAACCGATATCTCCTATCCGGCCATGGTGGACCTGCAGCGGCAGGCGGCAGCGATTGCAGGTCAGGACCCGGCTGTTGCCGGCGTTGGCTCCTCCGTCGGTGGCGGCGGGTTTTCATCCGGTGTCAATCGCGGGCAGTTGCTGATTTCACTGAAGCCGGAGAAGGAACGCGACCCGACCGCCATTGTCATTGACCGAATGCGCAAATCGCTTGCCTCCGTGGCGGGCCTTTCAACATTCCTGTTTTCCCCCGGCGACATCCGCGCGGGCGGACGGTCGACCCAATCGCAGTACCAGTTCACCCTGTGGGATGCCAATTACAGTGAGCTTGTCACATGGGCGCCAAAGGTGCTGGACCGTCTCAAACAGGAACCCGGTTTGACCGATGTGGCGACGGACCGCCAGCCCAACGGATTGCAGGCCAATGTGACGATAGACCGGGTCGCAGCCGCGCGCATGGGCGTGGCCATCGGCGATATAGACAGCGCGCTCAACAATGCCTTTTCACAGCGGCAGGTCTCCACGATCTACTCGGCGCGCAACCAGTATCGGGTGGTGATCGAAGCCAATGCCGGTTACGCGCTCGACCCCGATCAAATCGCCAATCTGCATGTCACCGGAACCGGCGGCATACAGGTGCCGCTCAGCAGTGTCGCCAAGATCGAGCGCACCCTTGCGCCCCTTGTCGTCAATCATCAGGGGCAGTTTCCGTCCGTCACCATTTCCTACAATCTGGCATTGGGGACCTCGCTGGAAGATGCCAATAATGCGGTACAGGCAGCTGTTCTCGGCATGCATCTTCCCGATTCACTTCACGCGGAGTTTGCGGGCGACGCCGCATCACTCACCCAATCCACCGGCAGCCAACCCCTGCTTATCCTTGCGGCATTGCTGACAGTCTATATCGTGCTCGGCATTCTCTATGAGAGCCTCGCCCACCCTCTGACAATCATATCCACCCTGCCCTCTGCCGGGCTTGGCGCCCTGCTTGCATTGGTCATAACGGGCACGGAACTGACACTGATTGCCTTTATCGGCATCATTCTTCTGATCGGCATCGTCAAGAAGAACGGCATCATGATGGTGGATTTCGCACTACAGGGCGAACGAAGCTATGGCCTGTCAGCGGAGGACGCGATTTATCAGGCATGTCTCAAGCGCTTCCGGCCAATCCTCATGACAACGCTTGCCGCCATCATGGGCGCCATACCGCTCATCATTGCGACCGGTCCCGGTTCAGAACTGCGCCGTCCGCTTGGAATTACCATTGTTGGCGGGCTCATCGTGTCGCAGGTGCTCACCCTCTACACCACACCGGTCATCTATCTGATGCTGGCACGACTGCACGAACGCTGGTCGGTGAAGAAACCCATTGCTGCCGGGCAACGGCCATAAAATTTGTAAAATTTTAATAAATTGAAACGCGGGATGAACGGCGGGTTCTACGCATGTTCAGGTTGCAACTCATACCTTTGTGTCAGTTCCACAGGGGTATCTGTCATGCTTGTACAGCGTCTTGGCATTGTCTTTTTCATTTTCATGGCTTTTGCCTTGTCCTTCGGCAGTTTTGTCAATTACACGGCCAAATATGGCCGGGACGCCCACCTCGCCTATCAGGGCAAGGTCATGCAGGACACACGCAACAACTGAGCCATTCCCTATTGTTTGCGCTTCTCCGCCTTTTCAAGGCGCTTGAGCAGATCAACGAATTGCGAGGGGAGATCCTTATCAGCCTGAGAAGGCTGGGAGGACTGGACGGCATTGCGGAAATCCTGCCGGGTAATCTGTGTGCGCATGACCGTGGCAACCGGTTGATGCGGCATTCCATGTTTTACAGCCATATGACCCTTCCCATCCATTTCTGGAGCAAGATCGGTACTCATCTGCCGACGCGTGCCAAACACCTCAAAAGCCTATGTTTCTGCACCCGCCTATCACCCTTCCAGCAATGCTTGGGCCTGCTGAGATAACGGGCTGAGGCGGCATTCGTTTCAAATTTTACAATCTTATGGTCAACAAAGACTGAAGAGCCTTCCGGCGCGGGTTTGAGCAAAGCCATTTGCATTTATCGACAATTTTATTGGGCATGGCAGGAACTCAAACTCCTTTCTCGCGTTCCATTCAAAACCCCAAAAGGATGCGCCATGTTGATCCGTGTCGGATATGAAATTGCTATCAAGTGCAACGAACCAACGCCGATGACGACCTATCTCAATCTGGAGGCGGGACGCGTTTCCGACATTGTTTGCGAGAGGGGGCCGTCGGCGTCGCCTACGGTTAAACTCGAGAATTTTCACGACCTTTTCGGCAATAGCTGCCTGCGTCTTCTGGCTCCGGCGGGCAATCTTTCATTGAAATATGATGCTGTAGTAGAGGATGACGGGCTGCCTGATCCCATTGACGAAAACGCACGGGAACTAACCGTCGACAAGCTGCCGACCGAGTGTCTCGCCTTCCTGTCCGCCAGCCGCTATTGCGAAACGGATGAGCTGAGCAATCTGGCATGGAGCCTGTTCGGCAATGTCAAGCCAGGCTGGTCGCGGGTTCAGGCCATCTGCGATTACGTCAACCAGCGGCTGACTTTCAGCTATGGTTTTGCCCGTGCCACGCGGACTGCAGCACAGGCCCATGAGGAGCGCGTTGGCGTATGCCGGGATTTCGCGCATCTGGCTGTTGCTTTCTGCCGTTGCATGAATATCCCAGCGCGATACGTCAATGGATATATGGGTGATATCGGCATTCCTGCCGATCCCGCGCCGATGGATTTCAACGCGTGGTTCGAGGTCTATCTCGGAGATCAGTGGCACACATTCGACGCCCGCCACAACACGCGGCGTATCGGACGCATTGTCGTGGCGCGCGGACGCGATGCGGCTGATATTCCGCTCATCCACACATTCGGGCCGCACGAGCTGACAAACTTCAAGGTCTGGACCTTTGAGGAGACTGATCCGTCTTTTTCCAACCGGCAATTCGAAAAAATATCTCTGGTGACACCCTGGTTCAGTCAGCGGTGGTCCCGTCTTTCCCGGCATATTCAGGCAAGAACGGATGCTGAAAGCAGTTTGTAGCGATGGCTCGAATCACCCATCCATAAAAGGGCAAAGCCGGCTCATATTCCCTGTCCGGATTTGCCATATTCCGATAGGTACGTCGGCAGTTTGCAGTGCGGTAAGTTCTTCCAAAACAGCAGGAAATCGTTTCGAATTGCCATGCCACATTTGAGCGACTAGCCTTTTCCTGTCGCGGGATTTTCATTCGATTCAGGGAAGGAATACTCCCCATGTCTTTCGCAAATCCACCGGAAACGACCTATTCGCAGGATGATTGGGACCTGATGCAGGCGGCCTATGACAAGGCGGCGGCGACACTCCTCGTGAAATCCAGCACGAACGAGGAAGCGAAAATTATCGCCGAAACCGTTATGACCGCATTCAATCGCGGCAATCGCAGTGTGAATTCCCTTGCTGCTCTGGCTGTCATCACGGCCGTCAATGCCCACCCGGCCGTCAATGGAGCGGATGCTGAACCTGAGAAACGCTATGCGTGATTGGCCTGTTTGATGATGGTCTATCGGGCATCACAACTTTGACTTTCATTCTGGTTTGCGGCAAAGCAGAGTTGTTGTCGTAATCTTGGGATTAAAGAATGAAGTACGTGGCGGTTGTAACTCTTTTATCAAGCCTGGCTTTGAGTGCTTGTGGATCGACCTATGCAAGCTGGACCCCGCGCTCGTCCGAGATAACAGATTCAAGCCCTACTGAGTGTCAGCGTGGTATTGGTGTTTGTCCGGGACGTTATGGTCGCGGTGAACAGATGCGCCACGGCAGAGACGGCTAAACGCGAAGTCCGTTTATTGACTAAAACCAAGCCGGAATTGAGCATTCAGATCGTCAATCACGCTTCCGGTGTTCTGCCAGCTCTGCAACCCCTGATTGATCCTATCCGATGCTGATTGCTGAAACGCCATATAGCCATTGTGACGTGGACGCACCCAGGCAGCCTCAAGCGTCATGCGTGTTGCTACATAGAAATCTGACGTGGCAGCGTTGACCGCTTCATCTTCCCACGCATCAGCATGTCCGGGCTGACCGCCAGCCTCCGCATAAAGGCCACGTTGTATATCGCCGCTGGCTATCCAGTAGGCAAAATCAATGGCCTTTGCGCGATGTGCTGAAAATGCCGAGACGGTAATACCTGTTCCACCAAGTGCTGACCCGATCGGGCCATTTTCACCCGCAGCAGGAATATCGGCAAAAGCAACGAGATTGGGCCGGAAGCCTTTGATCGCATAATTGACGTAGCCATAAATCAGGGGCGCGCAGGCGATTTGTGATCCGCTCTCAGCCATTCGTTCAAGCACAGCAATCGGGTCCATCTCAAAACGGGCTGGATCAACAAGCGCACTGATCTCGCGCATCATTTCCAGAACACGCATACCGTGCTCCCGATTGATCAATTCGCCCGATGCCGTTGCGCAGGGAGTGCCGAGATTTCCGCACAGAGTATAGAACGTCATGAGGGAATGCGGTGGCCTGAGCGGAAGAAGAACCCTGCCCTCTCTGGCAAGGACCAACATCTCGTCCCAAGTTTTTGGTGATTGCTTCAGAAGATCGGGCCGCCACGCACAGACCTGCGTTGCCGTATCAACGGGAAAGGCCCATTGATGACCTTGCCAATGATAACTCGGATAAGATTGCCCGACGCTGCCTTTACTCAGGCCGTCGCGTTCAATCTCCCGACCGGGAACATCGAGCGGAGCAAGACAATGCTCAGCCGTGATCTGCCCGACATGCGGATGATCAATCACGATCAGATCATAGCTGCGCGCCAGTTCCTCCACGGGAAACGATTCAAAATCCTGAAGCGAACGCTTATCCCATTCGATGGCCACTCCGGTCTTCTCAAACCAAAGTCTGGAACAGGCAACCATGGGATCGTAGCCACGCGGGTGGCTCCACGTCATCCCCTTCAATGTGATCTTGCTCACAGGCCGAACTCCCTGCGGATCGCCTCGCTATGTTCGCCGATCCGCGGCGCTGCCCGGTCGGACTTTGCCCGTTTGCCGTTGACCCGGATGGGCGAGCGCGTGGTGAGAATGGAGACATCGTCCTCCCGTTCGACAGTCTGCAGCATGTCGAGAACCTTGAAACCCTCACTCGCCATCAGTTCTTCCCAGTTCAGTACTTTCGCGCACCAGATATCGGCGGGCTCAAGTATAGCAAGCCAGTGATCCGTATCCTCACTTGCAAGTTTGTCGGCGATGATCCGCTTGATTTCATCACGGGCGGTAAACCAGCTGGCGGGTGTATCGCGATAAGGCGCGAGTTCATCCAGTCCCAGAAGGTCAGCAAGTTTCGGCAGGGGTGTCATGGCAAGGGCAAGGTAATTGTCCTTGGTCGGATAGACGCCATAAGGTGCCGAGAGATAGGCATGGGCGCTACGGAAATCCGAGCGCTTGGGCAGACGGCGGCCATCATTGAGATGCGTGGTCAACACTTCAAACTGGAAATCAATGAGAGACTCGAGCAGGCTTGTTTCAATATGACTGCCGGTGCCGCTGATGCCACGTCTTACCAGCGCAGCCAGAATACCCTGAACCGTTGCCGCACCCGCCAGCATATCGGCCACAGCAAGCCCGAAAGGTACTGGCCCCTGACTTTCATCGCCATTCAGCCACATCAGGCCTGATCGTGATTGCGCCAGCAAATCCTGACCCGGACGCCCGACCCACGGACCCTCCTCGCCATAGCCGCTAATACCGGCATAGACGAGACGCGGGTTGATCGCCTTAACAGCTTCATAATCGAGGCCCAGACGCTTGATGACACCGGGACGGAAGTTCTGAATGAGAACATCAGCTTTCCCGAGAAGTGTCCGTAATGAGGCGAGATCGCTTTCGCTTTTCAGATCGATCGCCAGACTTTCCTTGGCGCGATTGATCGCGTGGAAAATGGTCGAGTCGCCGCCGATTTCCGTATCGCTCAGATAAAGCCTGCGGGAAAGATCGCCCCCATCGGGTCGCTCGATCTTGATAACCCGCGCGCCCAGATCCATCAGGCGCAGCGACGCATAGGGCCCTGACAGGAACTGGCTCATATCAACGACGAGCAGGCCGGTAAGCGGCAGATCAGCATTATCCGTGGTCATTATTTCTCGGTCTTTCCAATAAAATCGGCGGGGTTCTGGTATTTCACCGTTTGCAGATGCTCACAGTAGAGAACGAGTTCGCCCTCGTTCTTGAACACCTCGTAGCTCGCGCGGATCAGGCCCAATTCCTTGTAGCGCGGGCGCTTGTCCAGATTGGTGCGGATTGTATAAATCGTGTCATTCAGAAAGACCGGCTTAATGAACCGCAGCTTGTCATAGCCATAGGAAAAAGCATTGACGCAATTGGTTGCGACGAGTCCGAGACCAGCGGAAAAGACAAAGGCCCCGGCAACGAGCCGCCTGCCGAAAATGCCCTCGCTTTCCGCAAACATCTGGTCCTGCACATAGGGGTGGATGTCAGTGACCAGTGTATTGAAGAGATGGCTGTCGCTTTCGGAAATCGTCCGGCGCAGCGAGCGGATTTTTTGCCCAACGGGCCAATCCTCATAGAACCAGTTTTCGGCATTCCAGACCGGCAGTGCCGCATGGTCGGCTGGCATGTTCTTTGGCTGTGTCGAGGACACGCCGACTGTGGGCGCAAAATCACTCACAGCTGCACCTTGAAGCACATTTCAGGCTTTCAGGAATGGACTGGCGTCCCATAGTGCGATCCTCCTCAATCTTCTTTTGTGAATAATATTTTCACATATGGGTATTTCTGACAAGCCATAAATGAAGAGAAAAAGCTGCTGCAATGCAAAAAGCCCGATGAGCGGACATTTGGTCCAGCCATCGGGCTTTTGGTTCAGAACGGTGGAATTCGACGCTTAGCGCAGGACGATGCCTTTGCCGGTCAGGCGCTCCCGGTCATGCGGCCGATCAAAGTCGATCATTGGCCCAGCCGGGACGATGCCGGTCGGATTGACCGAGGCGATGGAATAATAGCCTGTCTTGATGTGATCGATCTTCACTGTCTCGCGGACATTTTCAAACTGATAGAGTTCGCGCAGATAATTGGATAATTGGTGATAATCTTCCAACCTACGGATGTTGCATTTAAAGACGCCATTATAAGCAGCATCAAACCGGACCAGTGTCACAAACAGACGCCAATCCGCCTCGGTTAAATATTGCCCTGCCAGATAGCGATGATCGGCGAGATGTGCTTCCACACGATCAAGCGCGGCAAAGACATCCCTCACCGCTTCGTCGTAGCTTTCTTGTGTCTTGGCAAACCCGGCACGGTAAACGCCATTGTTGATATCGTCATAGATAAGCGCGTTCCACCGTTCGATCTCCGGCTGCAGCCTCTCCGGATAGAAATCCCTGCGATCACCGGTCAGCCCATCGAATGCGGAATTCAGGATACGGATGATATCAGCCGACTCATTGTTGACGATCTGCCCCTCCTGACGATCCCAAAGCACTGGAACAGAAACCTTGCCTGTGTAAGTGGGCAGGCCAGCCGTATAGAGTTGGTGCAGGTAATGGATCGGCGGTGCCTTTGACCCCGCATCGACAAGATTGGTGTATGTCCAGCCATTTTCCCCGAGGGCAGGCTCAGCCACGGCAATGCCGATGATGTTTTCCAGCCCCTTGAGGTGGCGAAAGATCAGCGTGCGGGATGCCCAGGGGCAGAGGTAGGACACAAAAAGCTGATAACGACCGGCCTCTGCCTTGAATGTGGGAGTGCCCTCTTTGTCGAGCACGCCATCTGGCGTAATCCAGTTGCGGAACCGGGTCGGCTCGCGATGGAATGCCCCATCCTTCATCTCACTGGCGGCAACGTCACCTTTGATCCACTGTCCATTCACGAGGGCTGGCATATGCTTATTTCCTGACGATTTCGATTGCGCGTCAGGATCGCATTTCATGGGCGGCATTCATACCGCCCATGCTTTTGACAGACTGTTCTCAATCTAACCCGTGACAGCACCTTCGCTGGCGGATTTGGTGAGTTTGGCAAATTTTGCCAGAACGCCGCGCGTGTAGCGGGGCGCGGGCTGCTGCCAAGTCTTGCGGCGCTCGGCGAGTTCCGCATCGCTCACTTCGAGTTGCAGAAGCTGCTTGTGCGCATCAATGGTGATCATATCGCCTTCCTTGATCAGCGCTATCGCACCACCCTCGAAGGCCTCCGGTGTAACGTGGCCGACGACCATGCCCCAGGTGCCGCCGGAAAACCGGCCATCAGTGATCAGCCCGACGCTCTCACCAAGACCACGCCCGATAATCGCCGATGTCGGAGCCAGCATCTCAGGCATTCCGGGACCACCCTTCGGCCCGAGATAGCGCAAAACGACCACATCACCGGGCCTGATCTTGTCCGACAGAATGGCATCCATCGCCGATTGCTCGTCATCAAACACCCGTGCCGGGCCCTGAATAACAGGGTTCTTCAGACCGGTAATCTTGGCGACAGCACCCTCTGTTGCCAGATTACCCCTAAGGATCGCCAGATGCCCTTCCTTATAGAGCGCCTTGTCGATGGTCCGGATGATATTCTGATCAGCAGGTGGTGCATCTGGAACGTGAGCCAGTTCCTCGGCGATGGTGCGGCCTGTGATTGTCAGGCAATCGCCATGCAACAGTCCGGCATTGAGCAGAATTTTCAAAACCTGCGGAATGCCGCCAACCTGATGCAGATCAACAGCCATATATTGGCCTGATGGCCGAAGATTGCAGATAACCGGCACCTTGCGGCGGACGCGTTCGAAATCATCCAGCGTCCATTCGACCTCAGCCGCATGGGCAATGGCGAGGAAATGCAGAACGCCATTGGTCGATCCGCCCGTCGCCATGATCAGCGACACGGCGTTTTCGATGGATTTGCGGGTGATGATATCGCGCGGACGGATACCCCGGCGCACCGCCTCCACCAGAACGCGGGCGGACTCCGCGGTGCTGTCAACTTTTTCGCCATCCGGATTGGCCATGGTCGATGACGACATCAGGGACATACCCAACGCCTCGAACGAGGAACTCATCGTATTGGCCGTATACATGCCGCCGCAGGAGCCGGTGGATGGACAGGCATGCCGCTCAATGCCTTCAAAATCTTCCTGACTCATTTTTCCAGCCATGAAAGACCCGACCGCTTCAAAGGATGAAACGATGGAAAGGTCTTTGCCCTTCCATTTACCCGGCTTGATCGTGCCGCCATAAACATAGATTGCGGGAACATTGGTGCGGGCAATGGCGATCATACCACCCGGCATATTCTTGTCGCAGCCGCCAAGCACCAGAACACCATCCATCCACTGACCGTTGACGCAGGTTTCGATGCAATCGGCGATGACCTCACGGGAAATCAGCGAATATTTCATGCCTTCCGTGCCCATCGCCATGCCATCGGAAATGGTTGGCGTGCCAAAGATTTGCGGATTGCCGCCCGCTGCCTTAACCGCAGCAACCGCCGCATCAGCCAATGGCTGCAATCCGGCATTGCATGGCGTGATGGTCGAATGGCCGTTGGCAATGCCGATCATCGGCTTGTCAAAATCCGCCTTCTCATAACCCAGCGCATAATACATGGCGCGGTTGGGCGAGCGCGCTACGCCCTGTGTGATATGTTTCGACCGTTCATTGGCTGCCATGGCTGTTCCTCCACAAGGACATTTTGGTTCGAAGATCCGATTGCCTTTTGTTTAGAGCGTTTCCAAACAAGTGTGAAATATATAATTCATGCTTGATTAGGTCGTTTTCCATATTACAAACGCGATATGGATCTGCGTCAGCTACGCTACTTTATCACTGTTGCCGAGGAACTGCATTTCGGCCGGGCTGCCGCACGACTGAACATGACCCAACCGCCCCTCAGCCAGACTATTCTCGCACTCGAAGAAGAAATCGGTGTGGAACTGTTTGCACGCACCAAGCGCAGTGTTGTGCTGACACCAGCAGGTGCGCAATGGCTTGATCATGTGCAAAAAATTCTGGATGACGCGGCAGCATTGCCCAGCATCGCCCGGCAACTCGCGCAGGGAACATCCGGCACACTGAAGCTCAGCTTCGTCAGCACCGCCGATTACAGTCTGCTGCCAACGCTGCTCGGCCTCTACAAAGCCGATTATCCCGATGTGCAAATCACATTGCAGGAGGCAACGAGCGATCTCCAGATCGAAGCATTGTTGCAGGGCGATATTCATGCAGGTCTGATCATTCCGCCGCAGGCGACGCTTCACGCCTCACTGTCCTATCTGCCGCTGCTTCAGGAAGAGCTTGTGGCCGCCGTACCGGAGCAATGGTTGCTATCAGGAAGATTGAAAAGCCTGAATGGCAAACTGGACATTGCCACAGCCTTGTCGGACCCCCTGATTATCTTTCCTCGCCGCAGCGCGCCAGCCTTTCACGATGTGATCACCGGCTATTATACGGCAAATGGCGCCGCTCCACTTATTGGGCAGGAAGCGATCCAGATGCAAACGATGATCAGCCTTGTCTCCGCTAGAATGGGGATCGCGCTGGTGCCGGCATCACTGCAAAATCTTGGCCGCACCGGTGTGCGCTATCTGAAACTATCCGGCGAGCCGCCTGTGATTGAAACCGGGCTGATCTGGCGCAGGGATGATCCATCCCCTACCCTGAACCATCTGGTGGCTATCGCTGGGAAAATCAGCGAATTGCCTTGACCAGATCCTTATCCGGAAAGCAGGTCGCGGGCAGCCCCTGCTTCGCCTGCCAATCACCAATGGAGCGTCTTGTCTTGAAGCCCGGGAAACCGTCGGCGCCACCGGCATCATAGCCCTTTTTCTCCAGCGCTTTCTGCAGGCTGGCAATATCCGAACGGTAAAGCCCGCCCACATCACCCCAGCCAACCGAGAAGCCCCTGGCGCCATTTGCTATGCGATCACCCACATGGCCGATGAAGAGCGCATAAAGATCGCTCATATTGTATTCTTTGATGACATAGAAATTCTTGGTTACGACAAAAGCCGGTCCATGCCTTCCCGCAGGCATCAGCAGAAAGCCTTCGCGATTTGTTTCGCTTGACGGAAACGACTTGCCGTTGACGCGGGTAATGCCGAGCTTGGACCAAGCGGCGAAAGGCTTGCCCTGATCCGGTCCTTCCAGCGCGCAGCTGACAGTTTGCGGAACATTGACTTCATAGCCCCAGTCCCGCCCACGCTGCCAGCCATACTGTGCCAGATAATGGCCGATGGAACCAAGTGTGTCGGGAACCGAATTCCAGATGTCGCGCTTGCCGTCCCCGTCAAAATCCACCGCATGCTGGAGATAGGACGTCGGCATGAATTGCGGTTGCCCGAGCGCGCCAGCCCATGAACTCTTCATGGCGCCGACGCCAATATAACCTTTTTCGACAATCTGCAGTGCTGCGATCAATTCCTTGCGGAACATGTCCTTGCGCGTGGCCAAAAAAGCCTTTGTCCCGAGCACGGTAAAGGCATTATTGGGAATCTTGACGCTGCCATAGCCGCTTTCGCGACCCCAGATCGCCAGAACAATGGGACCCGGCACGCCATATTTGTTTTCAACGGCTTTGAGGATTTGCGCATATTGCCCGGCTCTTGCCGTACCGCCTGACGTGACCGCACCAACCGTCTTGTCATTGAAATATTTACCGGGCGAACCGAATTCCGATTGCTTCTGTTCCTTCGGCGTCTGCGGCTTTTCACCGGGCATGACCAGATCGGGCAGATCGAAATTGAGTGTGACGCCCGAAAAGGCCTGATCGAAGACCGCTTTGGATATCCCTTGCGCCTTGGCTTCCGGCCATAGATCATTGGCAAGCCACATCCGGAATTGCGCTTCGATTTCAGGCTTGGAAGCGGCAAAACCCGCTGTTGCATAGAGAAGGATGGCTATCACCGCCCCAAGGACTGATTTCATCGGGCGTTTGATCAAAGTCTTCTCCTATAACGTCGTCCGTGCGCGCAGGGCCGCCGTCAGCGTGCCCTCATCCAGATAATCCAGTTCGCCGCCGACGGGCACCCCATGGGCAAGCCGCGTGATGCGCACATCAAAGTCGGCAAGCTGGTCGGTGATATAATGGGCTGTTGTCTGCCCCTCCACCGTCGCATTGACGGCGAGAATAACCTCTTTGATCTCGCCTTCCGCCACACGGCTGACGAGGCTTGCAATGTTGAGATCATCAGGGCCGACACCATCCAGCGGCGACAGGCGGCCGCCAAGCACATGGTAGCGGACATTCATGGAACCGGCGCGTTCAAGCGCCCAAAGATCGGAAACATCCTCAACCACGATCAGCGTAGCCCGTTCCCGGCGCGGATCGGTGCAGATCATGCAAGGATCAGACGTATCGACATTGCCGCATGTGGAACAGATACGCACCTTTTCCGCCGCATCCTGCATGGCGGAACCGAGCGGGATAAGCAGTGCTTCTTTTTTCTTGATCAGATGCAGCGCCGCCCGGCGTGCCGAACGCGGTCCAAGCCCCGGCACTTTGGCCAGAAGCTGGATCAGGCGTTCAATTTCAGGACCGGCGATTCGTTTCGACATATCGACGGTTTAAAGCAAATTCGGCTTGTAGGGAATCGCAGACGCAACCTGAGCGAAAAGTGGCCGAAATTTCACAACCCTGCATTCGTTGCCGATAGCCACGAACCAAGTAATCATCACCGCAAGCGTTGAAAGACGCAATGGTTCGAAGGCGAAGCAGCAGCACCGCGCCAGCCGGTGCATCAGGAGAATGGGCTACCTGACTGGGGCAACAGCCTTGCCTTTGAACTTGGAGGTGAAACTATGCGGAGATTCCCGTTTAGTATCACGCTTATTATGAAAAGAACCCGGACCAGCTGGCAACTGACGATCCGGGTTCAATTCTTAAGATAAGCAAGAGAGAGGTGGGCGAAAGCTCGCCTCTCACTCCAAGCTCAATATAGACCAAGCTCTGATCATTTCCAATAAACTTGTGATTGTACCGAAAACAATCAGAACGGCAGCTTGAATCCGGGCGGGATAGGCAGGCCAGCAGTGAGCGCCTGAGTCTTCTCCGCCATAACAGCCTCGACCTTCGCCTTCGCCTCATTATGGGCAGCGATAATCAGGTCCTCAAGAATCTCGACATCATCTTCCTTGAATAGGGACGGATCGATTTTGAGCGAGGTCAACGCCCCCTTGCCTGACAGCTTCACCGTGACGAGACCGCCGCCCGAATGTCCTTCGGCTTCAAGCGCTGCGATTTCTTCCTGCATGGCGGCCATCTTGCCCTGCATTTCCTTGGCCTGTTTCATCATGCCCATAATGTCACGCATGGGAAAAACTCCTTTTGATCAATCGTCTTCTTCGACGGGTGCCAGCGTATCATCGCCAAGACCTGTCCCGTCCATTGCATCCGGATCGCCATTGGCCTGCCCGGCAGGCGTCGCAATCCGCACATTGATAATCTTGGCACCGGGAAACCGCGAAAGGATCGCTGCCACATCCGGATCGGCACGGGCATCGCTGAGCATGGAATCGCGCCGCGCCGTTTCAGTTTCGTTGATCGTTTGCGCACCCTGCTCGCGTGACAAGGACACCATCCAGCGCGCGCCAGTCCATGCGGTCAGTTTTTGCGACAGATCCGTGATCAGGGTTTTTGGCGCATCATCGGTCAGATTGATCTCAAGCCTGCCCGGCTTGATGCTGACGAGCCGGACGCAATTCTTGACCAGAATCTTGAACTGCATATTGCGCTCTTTTTCCGCGAGCGCGATGATATCGGCGATGCTGTTTACCGGAACCGATAGAGCCTGTTCTTCAACCACAGGCTGCGCTTGCACAACGGGCTCCGGTTGTGCCGTCGGCTCAACCAGCCGCATGGTGGCACCGCCGCCTGAACTTACGGTATTGCGGGCAGGTGCTACCGCATCCGCCGGTGCCGAACGGCCCAAAGCCTGTCCACCACCATTACCGGGACGCGGGCCATCGCTTCGCGGCGATTGGCCAGATGGAGACGCACCGTTTTCCAGCGATTTCAGCGCTTCATCCAATGTCGGCAGATCGGCGGCATGGGTCAGCCGGATCAACAGCATTTCGGCGGCCTGGACCGGACGGTTGGATGCATCCACCTCGGCAATGCCTTTCAGCAGCATCTGCCATGTGCGGGAAAGCACCCGAATGGAAAGTTTTTCCGCATAGTCCCTGCCGCGTACCCGTTCGTCTTCCGACAGCGAAATATCGTCAGCCACATCAGGGGTGAAACGAATGCGCGTCACCAGATGATTGAAGTCGGCAAGATCGGAAAGCACAACACTTGGATCGGCCCCGACATCATATTGCGCACGGAACTCGCGCAGGGCCGAGGCCACATCGCCGCGCATCAGCATTTCAAACAGATCGATGATACGGGCGCGATCGGCAAGACCCAGCATGGAACGCACGGTGTCCGCATCGACATTGCCCGCACCATGGGCAATCGCCTGATCGAAGATCGAGAGAGAATCACGCGCCGAGCCTTCGCCAGCACGGGCAATCATCGCCAGCGATGCCGCATCAACCGTGATGCTTTCCTTGTCCGCAATCTTCTTCAACAAACCAGTCAGCATGTTCGCATCAATGCGGCGCAGGTCGAAACGCTGGCAACGCGACAGAACAGTGATCGGAACTTTACGGATTTCCGTCGTGGCAAAGATGAATTTGACGTGGGGTGGCGGCTCTTCCAATGTTTTCAGCAGGCCGTTGAAAGCCTGATTGGACAGCATATGCACTTCGTCGATGATATAGACTTTGTAGCGGGCCGAAACCGGGCGGTAGCGCACCTGCTCGATAATCTCTCTGATATCATCAATACCCGTATGCGAGGCGGCGTCCATCTCGATCACATCGACATGGCGGCCTTCCATGATCGCCTGACAATGTTCACCGGGAACAGACAGGTCGATGGTCGGTTTGTCGATCTCAGCGGTCTTGTAATTGAGTGCTCGGGCCAGAATACGCGCCGTAGTCGTCTTGCCGACCCCGCGCACGCCGGTCAGCATCCACGCTTGCGCTATACGGCCGGTCTCGAACGCATTGGTGAGCGTGCGCACCATAGGTTCCTGACCGACCAGATCGTCGAAATTCTGCGGGCGATATTTGCGGGCGAGCACGCGATAGGCGCTATCTGCCGTTTTGGTGTCCATCCCGGTTGATTCCGCTCCTGCATTGCTCTTCATTGCGTCAGACAAGTTTGTACCGCCGCACACCGCAGCGTCAATGCCGGATAACGGCTTTGAAGAGGATAAAGGGTGGGAGGCTGGCACGGCGACCCGTGCCTGGCTCGTTGGGGCTGCTTCCTTCCGGACCTGACCCGGTTGGCGAGTGGCTCGTCCACCACCAACCTCCCGAGGCTCATATCGGCAATCTTTACGCAAAAAGCAAGCGGAACGACAAAAAAACTGCTATTTGTTGCAAATCATGACGTTCATACTCGATAGCAAACTTGCAGCTGATACAATTCCCATTGCAAGGCTGGGCCTTTGTGACCTGCGCCTGATGAATGACCGGCGCTGGCCCTGGCTTATTCTCGTGCCGCAACGGGTTGGAATCAGCGAGATTCATGACCTCACGCCGCTTGATCAGACCATGCTTGTTTTCGAGTCTGGTATAGCCGCACAGGCCCTGAAAACTGTCGCCAATTGTGAAAAGATCAATACTGGCGCACTTGGCAATATTGTGCGGCAGCTGCATTTGCATGTGATTGCCCGCAACACGGGCGATCCTGCGTGGCCCGGACCTGTCTGGGGACATGGTATTCGCGAACCCTATGGCGAAAAAGATGCAAGGGACTTTGCGAACGCCATTCTCGGGGCTATCTAATTCTTCACACCATGTGAGTCCCCCATCCGGACCAGCCTTCTGGAGCTTTATCCATGCCGTTTCGCCTTTATGATGTTCCGGAAGCGGAAGCGAGCCACTTTGTCGGATTTGCCGGCAACAGGATCAACCGCCATGCGGAAAAGCGCAGCGATGACGTCGTGACGGTTGCACTGGCAGACGCAAACACACGCATGTTGCTGATTGTGCAAGGCCATGTGCTGGTGGCTCAGGGCGACGGCATCGGCAATGCTCTTTTCGGGCTTGAGGAGGCTGCGGCATTGCTGCCGAACCCGAACAGGATGATCTATTTGGGTATGCAGGACGAGACACCGGTTCTTGCGACCTTAAGCGGCATCGATCTGGCAACCTTACCCGAGACAATCAAGGCCATTGAATATCGTCCTGTTTACACGCAGGGTCTTGTCCCAGAGGATCAGGTCGGTGCCATGGCGCAGGCGGTCTCCTTACTGACATGGCATGAGAATCATCGCTTCTGCGGGCGCTGTGGTTCGGAAACGGTGATGCGCGACGGCGGCTATCGCCGCACCTGCCCCAATTGTGACGCCCAGCATTTCCCACGCACCGATCCCGTGGCCATCATGATGGTGGTGCGCGGCGACAAATGCCTGCTGGCGCGCGGTGCGCATTTTGGACCGGGCATGTATTCCTGCCTCGCCGGTTTTATCGAGCCCGGTGAAACCATCGAAAATGCCGTGCGGCGCGAGACGCTCGAAGAAACCAACCTGCCGATTGGCCGCGTTGTCTATCATGCGTCGCAGCCCTGGCCATTTCCCTATTCGCTGATGATTGGCTGCCATGCGGAGGCACTCTCCGACGATTACACGCTTGATACGGCGGAACTGGAAGCGGGCCGCTGGTTCACCCGCGAGGAAGTCGTCCTGATGCTTGATCGCACCCACCCGGAAGGGTTGATGACACCCCCTCCCGGCGCCATTGCCGCCCATCTCATCCGCAGCTGGGTTGAGAGCGGAACGTAGGGTTGTGGTGGTTCGTGGTTCGACAAGCTCACCATGAGAGACATGGGTGATGCAAGGCTAATCGCAGAGGCCTAGCTCACCATGAGGGGCTTGGGTGATGCAAGGCTGATCGCAGAGACCAAACATCACCAACGTTGCACATCGCAAAAGTTGCAGAATATGACAGCCCGCAATACTTGCAGAACTTGGCTCCCTGCAATCCTCCCTCTCCCTCATCCTGAGCTTGTCGAAGGGCGCGGCTATGGTTCTGCAACCACCTATTTTCAAAAAAATCGTGCCAACTTATCCAACACCATCCAGCCTCGCTTATTCTGATGGTGTCCTTTCCGGCGGGAATGCTCCGGAAACCTTCTGAAGTCAGGAAAGGATCGGTGATTTCACCTGCGGGGAGAACCCAGCCGCAGGGGAAGCGGTTTTATCTCACAAGGGTAAAACCAGTCATCGGGACGGGTGATCCGGTTATTTTCTTGGTTGAAACAGGAAAATCTCCGGGGAACGCATGACTACACTACCAATACCAAGACTTCCGCGTTCCCCTTTGGATCGCCCGTCTTTCCCACCTCATCAATAGCCAGACGCAAAAGCGGGCGTGGTAATGGGGAGATATATTCCGCAACTGGTGAATGCAATCACCCCCCTCTGTCCTGTCGGACATCTCCCCCACAAGGGGGGAGATCAGCCGTCATTACGGCCTTTGCACAATCTGAAACTTTGCCGGTTGTGCAAAGGCGTTGATGTCAATGTGATCTCCCCCTTGTGGGGGTCCGAAGGACGGGCGAGACCCGTGGCTCGCCCCGGTAGCCTGACAAGGCAGAGGGGGTGAATGCCACCACTTCGTGGTTCGTGGTTCGTGGTTCGACAAGCTCACCATGAGGGAGAGTGAGGATGCAATGCCAATCGCAAAGGGCGCAGAATTTAGCGCCCCTCATCCTGAGCCTGTCGAAGGGCGAACCATAGCTATGCAGCAGAGGCCAACAGCTATCTACTCATCACTCTGCGAGCTGCGGAATGTAGTATCCGCGGGATAGACACCCAGAATCCGCACTTCCTTCGAGAAGAATTCCAGCTCTTCCAGCGCCTGGGCGACATTCTTGTCGTCAGGATGTCCTTCAATATCGGCATAGAACTGCGTTGCCGTGAACTTGCCATCAATCTGATAGCTTTCCAGCTTGGTCATGTTGACGCTGTTCGTGGCGAAGCCGCCCATGGCTTTATAGAGCGCGGCCGGAACGTTGCGCACGCGGAATACAAAGGTTGTCATCATGAGTTCGTCCGACTTGCGCGGGGCCCATTTCTTCGTTTTGGTCAGAACGACGAAGCGCGTCACATTGTTCTCGGTGTCCTCGACATCCTCTTCCAGAATATCGAGACCGTAGAGGCTGGAGGCAAGACGCGGCGCAAGCGCTGCCATTGTCTTGTCCTTCACATCGGAAACGAGCCGCGCTGCACCGGCTGTGTCACCGGCAATAACCGGCTTCCAGCCATTCTTGCGGATATATTTGCGGCACTGGCCCAGCGCATGGATATGGCTGTGAACCGTGACAATATCGCTGCGCTTGGTACCCGGCAGAACCATCAGCTGGAAATGAATAGGCAGAAAGTACTCGCCAACAATATGCAGGCGCGATTCCGGCAAAAGATGATGGATATCGGCCACGCGCCCGGCAATCGTGTTCTCGATCGGGATCATGGCAAGATCGGCTGCACCGCTCTCAACCGCATTGAACGCATCCTCAAAGGTCGGGCATGGCAGCGGTTCCATCTGCGGAAACATGTTCCGGCACGCCGTGTCGGAATTAGCGCCGGGTTCGCCCTGAAAGGAGATGCGGTTGGTCTTGGCCATAATCAATTGCCCTTTATGGAAGTAAGAATATCACGTGCCCGTTCGAGATCTTCAGGGGTATCGACCCCCAGTGGCACCGAATCAACGATCTCGACATCAATGCGCATGCCAGCTTCCAGCGCGCGCAATTGTTCCAGTTTTTCGCGCTGTTCCAGCGGCGAAGGCCCGAGTCCGACAAAGCGCTCCAGCGCCGCACGGCGATAGGCATAAAGACCGATGTGATGATAAAGCGGGCCATTGCCATAAGGCGCTGTCGCGCGGGTAAAATAGAGCGCGCGCATTTTGCCTTCACCAATACCCGATCCCACGACCTTCACGACATTGGGGTTGGTCTTCTCGTCTTCCCTGATGATTTCAACACACAATGTGGCGATATCAGCAGGCCCCTGTTGCAGCGGCAAAAGGGCACGCCTGACCAGTTCAGGATCAATGGTTGGCAGATCACCCTGCACGTTGACAATGGCATCGACAGTGCCATCCGGATCGAGCGCCAGCAGCGCTTCATAGATGCGGTCCGAACCGGATTCGTGGTCGCTGCGCGTCATCACAGCTTCCAGTCCGTGCGCTTCGACTGCGGCCTTCACCTCGGCACTATCGGTGGCAACAACAGCGCGGCCAAGTCCAGCGGCCAGCGCGCGTTCGGCCACATGCACGATCATCGGCTTTCCGGCAATATCGGCCAATGGCTTACCGGGAAGCCGGGTGGAGGCCATACGGGCGGGAATCAGGGTCAATGTTTTCATCGTCGCAAGTAACCTACGGTGTCAAAAAGTCTCAGGCAGAACAGCCCTTATATGTGTTGCAAGTCTTGAGCAAAAGACCTAGTTTCCGCGCGATCACGAGGGGACTCTCGTCAAGTAAATGCAGCTGTTTGCATTGACCAGATAATGAGAACCTCCGCAAGAGGAGCAATGATCGACAATGGATTCGAGCGCGTTCAACAAATATGCCATGGCGTTTCTGGCAACAGTCTTCGTTGTCATGACAGCGGGCATCCTTTCGGATTTCGTATTTGATTCACATGCGCCCGAAAAACCCGGTTTTATCATTCAGGCGGCGGAAGCTGGCGGTGAAGGCGAAGCCGGCGCACCGGCCGCTGCGGCTGCCGTGCCGATTGCAACACTGCTGGCATCTGCCGATGCGACACGCGGTGAGGCTGTTTTCAAGCGCTGCCAGGCTTGCCACACCGGCGAAAAGGGCGGAGCAAACAAGGTTGGCCCAAACCTTTGGGACATTGTTGATCGTCCAATGGCCACCCATGAAGGTTTCAGCTATTCCGGCGCCATCAAGGATTTTTCGAAAGGCGGCAAGGAGCTGTGGACATTTGACCATCTCAACCACTTCCTGACCTCGCCAAAGGCCTATATCAAGGGCACAGCCATGGGCTTTGCCGGCGACAAGAAGGACAATGAGCGCGCCGATCTGATCGCCTATCTGCGCACGCTCTCCGATAGTCCAAAGCCACTTCCGGCTGCTGACGCAGCACCTGCGGGCGGCGACAAGCCAGCCGAGGGCGCAAAGCCTGCTGAAGGCGCAGCACCTGCCCCAGCGAAATAAGCCAAACAAAAGAACACTGAAAGCCGGGCCTTGTGCCCGGCTTTTTTGTATCGGGCTGATCTCGCCATCAAGACTGCGTGTTTTTTTACCGAAGGCCTGTTCTCTGCCGCAATTTCTCTTAGACTGAACGAAAAGAGAAATTGTGGAGACCTGATTTGCACTTCCGTCCGCTTGTTGCCAGCCTCGCCCTCCTCGCCATCACCGCGATGGCTCCCCTGTCAAATGCGAGGGCTGCAGAGCCGGAATGGCGGCATGCGGTGAGCGCCTTAGGCACACCCAAATATGGGCCCGATTTCAAACATTATGATTTTGTGAATCCCGATGCCCCCAAGGGCGGCACCCTAAACCAGATTGCGCAGGGTGCATTCGATAGCCTCAATCCCTTTGTGGTTCAGGGAACCGCTGCGGCAGGGCTTCCCGGCGGCACAATTTTGGGTGGACTGCTGTATGACACGCTTCTCAGCCGCGCACTTGATGAGCCTGCAACAAATTACGGTCTGCTTGCCGAAGCCATTGCCTACCCGGATGATTTTTCCTGGGTAAAGTTTCGCTTGAACCCGGTAGCGAAATGGCATGATGGTGAGCCCATCACCGTCGAGGATGTGATCTGGTCTTTTGATATTCTGAAGGCGCAAAGCCCGATTTATAATAAGTACTACCACGATGTGACAAAGGCTGAAAAAACCGGCGATCGTGAAGTCACCTTTACCTTTGCCAGCGGTGGAAATCGTGAATTGCCAAGTATCGTTGGCGAATATCCAATACTGCCAAAACACTGGTGGGAGGGCACTGATCCATCCGGCAAGAAGCGCGATATCACCAAGCCCACAACAGAAATTCCGCTTGGCTCTTCGTTCTACAAGATTGAAAGTGTCGACTTAGGCAAAACCATAACATGGAGCCGTGTTCCTGATTATTGGGGCAAAGATATACCCAGCAATGTCGGGCGCTATAATTTTGATCGTATTCGTTATGAATATTTCCGTGACGCGAACGCCAGCTGGGAGGCCTTCAAGAAGGGCGGATTTCAGGATTTGCGAGGCGAACCAAGCATTGGCCGTTGGATGCGCGGTTACGACTTCCCCGCGTTCACACGAGGTGATGTCGTCAAAGCGGTATTTCCGGAGCGATCTTCTGGTCGTATGCAAGGGTTCTTGCTGAACACGCGACGTGACAAATTCAAGGATATCAGAGTACGCGAGGCACTGAATTACGCCTTTGACTTTGAGACCATGAGCAAGAATGTATTTTTCGGAGAATATAAGCGGATAGACAGTTATTTCGCGGGTTCCGAACTGGCGTCAAGCGGCCTTCCGACAGGCAAAGAACTTGAAATTCTACAGACGGTTAAAGACGAGGTTCCGGAAGGTGTTTTTACCGAGGAATTCAAGAATCCCGTTTCCGACACGCCGCAGGCACAACGTGACAATTTGCGCAAAGCTGTCTCACTGCTGCGGGATGCTGGTTATGATCAAAAGAACGGAAAACTGGTCAATACTATAACCGGCCAGCCGCTGACCATTGAGTTTCTTGCCGATGATCCCGGCAATGAACGTACGGTTGGACCATTTATGGCCAGCCTCCGAAAACTGGGCATTGATGCGCAAATGAGGGCGGTGGACGCCGTACAGTATGCAGCCAGAGTCAATGATTATGATTACGACGTCCTCGCGATCTCCGGGATCGGACAGACCTTGTCGCCGGGTAACGAACAGAGGGACTTTTGGGGGTCTGTCACGGCGGATACGCCCGGTGGCCGCAACTATATGGGCATCAAAAATCCGGCAATCGACAAGCTGATTGATAGGGTCATTTTCGCCAAAGACCGTGACGGGCTTGTTGCAGCAACCCATGCTCTCGACCGGGTTCTCCTATGGAATTATTACATCGTACCGCAATGGTACGATGACAGAACCAAGATTGCCTACTGGAACAAGTTCGGCATGCCCGACAAGCAACCGGACTATATTGGCGTTGATCCCTATTCATGGTGGATCGATACCGCCAAGGAACAAGCTCTGAAAGCCCGGGCGCAATGATGTTGAACCGTCTCAACCGCCGGGACCTGCTGAAATATTCGAGTGCGGCGGCGCTGTCAGCGCTCGCCCCGCGCGTTGCGCTCGCGGATGTCAAAACAGGCGTGCCGCTGCATGGCCTTTCGGCCTTTGGCGAGCTGAAATATCCGGCGGATTTCACCCATTTTGACTATACCAATCCCGATGCGCCGAAGGGTGGCACCTTCTGCTTTTCACCGGGCACCTGGTTTTTCAATCAGTCACCGCAAACCTTCAACACATTGAATGGTTTCAGCGCGCGCGGTGATGCGCCGCCCCGTATCGAGCTGTGTTTCGACTCCCTGATGACATCAGCGCTTGATGAGCCTGATTCGGTCTATGGGCTGGTTGCCGAGACTGTGACGGTTTCCGAGGATAAAAAGACATTTGTCTTCAAGATGCGGCCGGAAGCGCGTTTTCATGACGGTTCGCCGCTGACGGCACATGATGCTGCATTCAGTTATGAAACGCTCAAGACCAAGGGCCATCCCGATCTCATCGTCCTGATGGCGGAACTCAAAGAGATTGTCGCGCAGGATGACCATACGCTGCGTCTTGGCTTTTCCGGCAAGCATTCCGATCGCGCCATTCTCGATATAGCGGCTGTCATACCGATCTTTTCCAAAGCCTGGTATGCGACGCGCGATTTTGACACCTCGACACTGGAAGCGCCATTGGGTTCAGGGGCCTATCGTGCCGCAACAATCCTTGTCGGACAGACAATCGAATATGAACGGGTCCCGGATTATTGGGCGAAGGATTTGCCTGTACAGCGCGGCTCCAATCATTTTGACCGCATCCGCATTGAGTTCTTTCGCGAGCGTCAGGCAGATTTCGAATCCTTCAAGAAAGGCGATATCTATTGGAGAACTGAATCTGTCGCGAAAACATGGGTGACGGAGTATAATTTTCCGGCCATTCAACAAAAACGCGTGGTGAAACGCGAATTCTCAAGCGAAAAGCGTCCAGTGCTGCAGGCATGGGCAATCAATGAGCGCCGCGAGCAATTCCGGGATCAGCGCGTGCGGGAAGCCATTGCGCTCTGCTTTGATTTTGAATGGACCAGCAAAAACTTTTTTTATGACGTCTACAACCGCTCGCAATCCCTGTTTGAGAAGTCGGAATTTCGCTCCGAAGGCAAACCATCCCCGGACGAACTTGCCATTATGGAGCCGTTGCGGGACAAGCTGCCGCCGGAGATTTTCGGTGATGCGCTCCTGCAGCCCACATCGGATGGATCAGGGCGCGACAGAGATAATCTGCGCCGGGCCGTCGAGTTGATTACAGCAGCGGGGTTCACCCGCCAGAATGGCAAATTTGCCGATTCCAAAGGCAAACCGCTCAATCTTGAGCTTTTGATTTTTGCCGAAGTCTTCACCCGGTCTTCCACGCCGTTCATCAACAATCTCAACGCTATCGGCATCAATGCGTCGTTGCGGCTGGTTGATCCCACGCAATATCAGGTGCGGTTGCAGGATTTCGATTTCGATATGATCGGCGCTGCCTATTCGCTGGGGCCGACGCCGACCGAGGAAAGCCTGCAGGCGATGTTCGGCTCCAAATCCGCAGCAATTCCGGGATCAACAAATTTTCCGGGCCTCGCCGATCCAAGCGTGGATGCGCTGATCCAGAAAGTGAGCGGGGCCAAGTCGCGGGCCGAACTGATCACGATTATGCGTGTTCTCGATCGGCTCTTGCGTATAAGACGCGACTGGATTCCAAATTGGTATAGTGCGAATCACCTGATTGCCTATTGGGATATGTTCGGTTTCAAGGAGCCGAAGCCCGATTATGGTTTTCCGGTGGAAACGCTATGGTGGCGTGACGAAGCAAAGGCAAAGGCAATTGGCAAGTTTTGAACTGATCCTCCCCTGCGGAGCACCGTCTTAATGGGAGCCTATATTCTACGGCGTCTGCTTCTGATGATACCGACCCTGTTCGGGGTTTTGCTAGTCTGCTTCGTGATTGTACAATTCGTGCCCGGTGGTCCTGTGCAGCGCATTATCGGTCAGTTGACCGGTCAGGGCGGCAATGCACTTGACCGCATCGGCGGTGGCGGGGCTGATTTTGGCCAGACCAATGAATCGCTTGGCACCGGGGCAGCCAATTCGAAATATCGTGGTGCGCAGGGCCTCGACCCCGCTTTCATTGCCAGCCTTGAAAAGCAGTTCGGCTTGGACAAACCACCGCTGGAGCGTTTCCGCCTTCTGGTGTGGAACTATCTGCGCTTTGATTTTGGCCGGAGCTATTTCCGCGATATCAGCGTGGTGCAGCTTATCAAGGAAAAACTCCCCGTTTCCATATCGCTCGGGCTATGGATGACGCTGATATCCTATGCGATTTCCATACCTCTGGGCATCCGCAAGGCCATCAAGGATGGCTCTGCCTTTGACGTATGGACCAGCGCCGTTGTCATTGTCGGTTACGCCATACCGGGGTTTCTGTTCGGTATCATGCTCATCGTGTTTTTTGCCGGTGGCTCATTCTTTGACTGGTTCCCGCTGCGCGGTCTGACCTCGAACAATTTCGCCGACCTCTCCTTCTTCGGCAAGATTGTCGACTATGCCTGGCATATCGCCCTGCCGCTGACAGCTATGCTGCTCTCGGCCTTCGCCACGACGACGCTTTTGACCAAGAACTCGTTTCTCGATGAGATCCGCAAGCAATATGTCACGACAGCACGCGCCAAGGGCCTGACCGAGCGCAAAATTCTCTATGGTCACGTTTTCCGCAATGCCATGCTCATTGTCATCGCCGGGTTTCCCAGTGCGTTCATCTCGATCTTTTTCACCGGCCAGCTGCTGATCGAGGCGATTTTCTCGCTCGATGGGCTTGGACTGCTCGGTTATGAATCGATCATCAACCGCGATTATCCTGTGGTCATCGCCACGGTCTATATCTTCGCGCTGGTTGGCGTGGTGATCAGCCTTCTCTCCGATCTGCTTTATACGTGGATCGATCCGCGTATCGACTTTGAGCGGAGGGACGTCTGATGAGCGATACGACCATCGGCACCCAAGCCGCACCCGCCGCAATCCGCCGTCCGCGTATGTCGCCGCTCAACGCCCGGCGCTGGCAGAATTTCAAGGCCAACCGGCGCGGCTGGTGGGCATTGTGGATATTCCTGTTCCTGTTCATTGGCTCGCTGTTCGGCGAATTTATCGCCAATGACAAGCCGATCATCGTTTCCTACAAGGGCGAAATCCTGTTTCCGGTGCTCGTCGATTATCCGGAGGAAAAATTCAACGGCTTCTATGCGGTGACGGATTATCGCGACCCGGTCATTCAGGACGAGATCAAGGCCAATGGCTGGGCTATCTGGCCGCCGGTGCGCTATTCCTACCGGACCGTCAATAACGAGCTTCCCGATACGGCGCCGTCAAAGCCCTTCTGGCTCTATACGGCTGAGGAGCGTTGTGCGCGCTATCCCCAAGGGGTGAACGACGCCAATTGCACGTTCGGCAATATGAATATTCTGGGAACCGATGATCAGGCGCGCGATGTCTTTGCCCGTGCGCTTTATGGTTTTCGTATTTCCGTTCTGTTCGGCCTGATCCTGACGGCGGCTTCAGCCGTGATCGGCGTGACGGCGGGTGCATTGCAGGGTTATTTCGGTGGCTGGCTTGACCTTCTGGCACAGCGTTTCATCGAAATCTGGTCCTCGGTGCCAACACTCTATCTGCTGCTCATCATGGCATCGATCCTGCCGCCGGGTTTCTGGATTCTGCTCGGGATCATGCTGCTGTTCTCATGGGTCCATTTTGTCGGCATTGTCCGGGCGGAATTCCTGCGCGCCCGCAATTTTGAATATGTGAATGCGGCGCGGGCGCTTGGTGTGCGTGACCGGACCATCATGTTCCGGCATCTTCTGCCCAATGCCATGGTGACGACGCTGACCTTCCTGCCCTTTATTCTGAACGGTTCGATCACCACGCTGACCTCGCTGGATTTCCTCGGTTTTGGCCTCCCGCCCGGTTCGCCGTCGCTTGGCGAACTGCTCGCGCAGGGCAAGAACAATCTGCAGGCGCCGTGGCTTGGCCTCACCGGTTTCATCGTTATTTCGCTGATGCTGTCGCTGCTGATCTTTGTGGGTGAGGCGACCCGTGACGCATTCGATCCGCGCAAGGCTTTCAAATGAGTGCGTCCCCTCTCCTTTCCGTGCGTGACCTCTCGGTCGCCTTCACCCAGAATGGCCGCCAGTCGATTGCTGTCGATCACATCTCCTTTGACATTGCTCAAGGCGAGACGGTCGCCCTTGTCGGCGAATCCGGTTCCGGCAAGTCAGTCTCAGCCCTCTCGATCCTGAAGCTCCTGCCCTATCCACCAGCTTCACACCCTTCGGGTCAAATCCTGTTCAACGGGCAGGACCTTCTGGATAGCGACGAGGATGATCTGCGCCGCGTGCGTGGCAATGACATCACCATGATCTTTCAGGAGCCGATGACCTCGCTCAATCCGCTTCATTCGATCGAGAAACAGATCGTTGAAGTGCTGAAACTGCATCAGGGCATGGGCGACAAGCCTGCCAAGGAGCGCACGCTTGCACTTCTCAATGAAGTGGGTATCCGTGAGCCGGAGAAGCGTCTTGATGCTTATCCGCACCAACTGTCAGGCGGACAGCGGCAGCGCGTCATGATTGCCATGGCACTGGCGAACAAACCGAAACTGCTGATCGCCGATGAGCCGACAACGGCGCTCGATGTGACCGTGCAGGCGCAAATCCTGCAACTGCTTGCGGACCTTAAAAAGGCGCAGGGCATGTCGATGCTGTTCATCACGCATGATCTTGGCATTGTCCGCAAGATTGCAGACCGCGTCTGTGTCATGACCAAGGGTAAGATTGTCGAGACGGGACCGACAAAGGAAATCTTCGACAACCCGCAGCACGAATATACGCGCCATCTTCTGGCCGCTGAACCAAAGGGCAATCCGCCCTCCGCCGATCTTTCCGCCGCCCCTGTGATGCGCGGTGAACAGGTCAAGGTGTGGTTCCCGATCAAACAGGGTTTCCTGCGCCGTACCGTTGATCATGTGAAGGCCGTTGACGGTATCGATGTCACCATTCGCGCCGGGCAGACGCTCGGTGTTGTCGGCGAATCCGGTTCGGGCAAGACCACGCTTGGCCTCGCCCTGTCGCGGATGATTTCGTCTCAAGGCGTCATCCGCTTTGGCGAGAAGGACATCAACCAGTTCTCGTTCAAGCAGATGCGGCCCCTGCGGCGCGAATTGCAGATCGTGTTTCAGGACCCGTTCGGTTCGCTGTCACCGCGCATGTCGATTGCCGATATCGTCGCTGAAGGTCTTGCGGTACACGAGCCGAAACTATCGGCGGATGAACGCGATGCACGGGTTGTTGCGGCACTCAGGGAAGTCAATCTTGATCCGGAAAACCGCTTCCGCTATCCGCACGAATTTTCCGGTGGTCAGCGCCAGCGCATCGCCATTGCCCGCGCCATGGTGCTCAATCCGCGCTTTGTCATGCTGGATGAGCCAACCTCGGCGCTTGATATGAGCGTGCAGGCACAGGTGGTCGATCTGCTGCGCGGATTGCAGCAAAAGCACAATCTGGCCTATCTTTTCATCAGCCACGACCTCAAAGTGGTGAAAGCGCTGGCCAATGATGTGCTGGTGATGCGCAATGGCAAGGCGGTAGAATATGGTCCGTCGGAGGAAATCTTCGCTAATCCGAAGAGCGACTATACAAAAGCACTGATGGCAGCGGCCTTCAGGATAGAAACGGCCGAACAGGGAGCAGTAAGCGAATGACCGGTGCAAGCGACACGATTTTTCTGGCTGTAACGGGTTGGGACCCGGAAGTCTGGCTCTCGGAATTTGCCAAGAACGATCCTGCCCGCAAACTCGTGCTGAACACCGATACGGACAAGGAAAAGGTTCGTTATGCGCTGGTGTGGAAGCAGCGCCCCGGATCGCTCGCTGATCTGCCGAACCTGAAAGTCATTTTTTCGCTCGGTGCTGGCGTTGATCACGTTTTCCATGATGACCGGATTCCTGACGTGCCGATCGTTCGCATTGTCTCGCCTGATCTCACCATGCGCATGACCGAATATGTGGTTTGGCAGGTGCTGGATCACCATCGCCTCGGCCTGCGCTATCGGCAGCAGCAGGCTGGCAAGGTCTGGCATGAGGACCGGCGCCAGCCCGCGGCCCATGAGGTCAATGTCGGCATTCTCGGCATGGGCGTGCTTGGCCGCGATGCTGCGCTCAAGCTGCGCATGCTGGGCTTCAAGGTGAGCGGCTGGAGCCGCAGGCCGCAGACCGTCGAGGGCGTGACCAGCCACCATGGGCCTGACGGGTTGAAGGCTTTCCTGAAGGATGCCGATATTGTTGTGTCCCTGCTGCCATTGACGCCGGAGACCAGGAATATCCTTTCCATGAGCCTGTTTGCCCAGATGAAAACCGATGGGCCTCTTGGACCGCCAAGCCTTATCAACGCCGGTCGTGGCGGCTTGCAGAACGAGGCGGATATTCTGGCGGCGCTCGAACGCGGAATGCTCTCGGCTGTCACGCTTGATGTGTTCAACAAGGAGCCATTGCCAAAGGATAGCCCATTGTGGACGCATCCGCAGGTGATTGTGACGCCGCACGCAGCGGCAAGCTCCAGTCCATCTGCGCTTGTTCCTGAGATCATCGCGCAGATTGAATCCTATGAGCGCGGTGAGCCCTTGAAAAATATTGTCGACAGGCAAGCGCAGTATTAGAAAAATTTGGCTTTGACCGCCGCTGCTGTTCGGATAGATTGCCCGCGTAAGTGTTCTCAGGGCGGGGTGTAATTCCCCACCGGCGGTAATCACTGGGTGTCGAAAGATGTCAGGTGCGAGCCCGCGAGCGCTTTCCGGTTCGCCGGAAAGGTCAGCAGATTTCGGTGCAATTCCGAAGCCGACGGTATAGTCCGGATGAAAGAGAACAACTGAAAGCAAGGGCTGCCGTCAGGCAGTCCCTGAGCATTTTTGGTTGTGCCCTGATTCACGTCAACTCGAAGGAGACAGACATGGATCAGTTCCAGAATAACAATACCCCACATCCCGCACCACGCATCGCCTTTATCCAGGCCCGATGGCATTCGGAAATCGTCGATCAATGCCGCGTCGGCTTTGAAGGCGAACTCAAAAGTCAGGGCGTGATCCCCGGACGATTCGACGTCTATGACGTGCCGGGATCATTCGATATTCCGCTGCTGGCCAAGAAACTGGCAGAAACCGGGCATTACGATGCAATCGTCGCAACGGGTCTGGTTGTTGATGGCGGTATCTATCGGCATGATTTCGTCGCCGGAACAGTGGTGAATGCACTTCTTACCGCCCAAATGGAAACGGGTGTTCCGATGCTGTCAGCCGTGCTGACTCCACATCATTTTCAGGAGCACACACAGCATATCGAGTTCTTCACCAAGCATTTCCTCACCAAAGGTCAGGAAGCCGCGCGTGCGTGTCTGCAGATTATCGGAACGTTCAGGCGCGTGGCTGAATTGACGGCTGCTTGAGGCACCATCTTACCCTCCCCCAACGTGGGGAGGGTCGATGCGTAGCAGCGGGGTGGGGGGACCGTTCGGAACCAGATTGATGTTTGGCGCTGCGCAGCCCACCCCGGACCTGCGGTCCGACCCTCCCCACGGTGGGGGAGGGTTGTCGCCTAGCACACCGTATCTGGGAGCCCACGAGGAAAGAGATATCGGAGCAATCCGCCGGAAAACTACAACCGCCGCACCGCTGTCGGTTTGCCATAAAGATAGGCAATACGCTCAATGGCATCGTGCAGCGGTTCAAGCGTTACGCTCATGGTATGGCCGCTTGCGTGAAGCAGCATGGAATGGCTGGCCATCATGGCGGCATGGCCTTTCCAGAAAACAAAATCCCCGCGTTTCAGATTTTTGTAATGTTCGTCAGGTTCCACCAGTTCGCCGATGGAAGCCGCCTGCATGTCGGAATCGCGCAATGCGGACTGTCCGGTCATCAGCAGCGACAGTTGCAGAAGGCCAGAGCAATCGATGCCAAAGCCTGATACGCCGCCCCAGAGATAGGGGGTGTGAATCAAGGTTTCGGCCACAGCAACATGATCATCAGTGACTTCATCAATGGACACGAGATGCTTGGCAATAATCGCCTCACCACTTGGCAAAAGACCATAAAGCGTGCCCCGGCGCTCCTCGCCGCCCTTTATCGTGACCAGCGATCCCATGGACAAGGCATTGGTCGGCGGGAACTTCAGGTCCGAACCCGGATAGACAAAGGTGCGTGGTGCGATAACGATATGGGTTGGCTCGTCATAACGTTGATCAAGCGTGGTATCGACGACATAGCCGACATAGCCATCGCGTTCGTTCTGGACCCAGCACCAGCCATTGCTGTCTTCAAACACCAGGACATCATCGCCGAATAGAAATTGCGTGGTCACACCGGCATCGCCGCGCGCTTCGCCCCGCACATCAACCACCGGATCGGAAATGCGCATGGGCTTGCCTTCAACAAAGCGATCCGCCTCTACCTGCCCGCGCAGACTTTCATCCGCCAGATCGGGGCGGAATGCATTCAACCGTTTATCCAATGTCACAGGGGTAATCCTTTTGCTTTGGCAATCACAAGGTCGCCGAGCTTTTCAACATAGAGCGCACCTTTTACCGTTCTCTTGACGAGAACATTGCGCTTGTCCTTTTCATCACGATGACGATCCACCAATCCATAACCGCCCATTGTGTCAAGCGCACGGGTGATCACCGGTTTGGTCACATCAAGCTTTGCAGCCATACCACGGATCGTATGCGGCGGCGGCTCCAGATAGACAGTCAGCAGCACGGCCAATTGCCGCATTGTCAGGTCATGCGCATCATCCCGCACTTCGGAGATGGCAATTTCCTTCCACAATGTCAGGGCCTGAAACGGCTTGAGTTCAATCTGCATAAGAGGCTTCCGAGATCATTTCGGTTCCGTATCATTTTATTCTCTGCCACGGTAAGTGCAAGCGGTTCATTTTGTTCGGCAAGTCGGGTTAAATTGAACCTGCATAGAGCGAGGTGTTCGATGGAATATGGGCAAATCATTATCCTGAACGGAGCGCCACGCTCCGGAAAATCCAGCATTGCGGCGGTCATTCAGGAAACATTCAGCGGTGTCTGGATGAATCTGGGCGTTGACCAGACGATGCGGATCACACCGCCGCGCTATCAACCGGGTATCGGATTGCGCCCTGGCGGCGAACGGCCAGATATCGAACCGCTCCTTCCCGTCTTCTATGCGGCCCTTTATGAATCCATTGCCGCGCATAGTCGGCTCGGACTGAACGTCGTGGCCGATATCGGACATCACGACAGCTACACAAAGCCGCTTCATATCCTCGTCGATTGCGCGCGGCGTTTGAGTGGCCTGCCGGTGCTGTTTGTCGGCGTTCGCTGCTCTCTCGAGGTCATCATGCAGCGCCGCAATGCCGGTCAGCCGGGGCGTGATGGTCGATATGAGACGGGAACGGTTGATGCACCAGTCCCGGCAGCCGTGCTCCGCTGGCAGGAGGCTGTTCATCATCCCGGTATTTATGATCTGGAAGTCGATACATCAGCACAAAGCCCTGAGGATTGTGCTGCTGAGATCGCCCAAAGACTAAATCATGGTCCGGTGCATCCGACAGCGTTTGAAGAACTCGCTGCCGGACACTGATCCAAGAACCGTTATTTGCTGGCCGGGAAACGGGCCTTCAACAGATGATAAAGGGCCCGGATGGCCTGCGCTTCACCACCAACAGGTGAATGCGGCTTTTCCACCGGGTTCCAGCCATAAATATCGAAATGGCCCCAGACCCTGGCCTTTTCAACAAAGCGTTTCAGGAACAGAGCCGCTGTTACCGAACCGGCAAAACCATCCGTTGTTACGTTGTTGATATCGGCAACGCGGGATGAAAGTTTTGCCTCATAGGGCTGCCACAGCGGCATGCGCCATACCGGATCGCTTACAGTTTCAGAAGCCTTGGCGACATCAGCCGCGAAAGTTTCGTCGTTCGAATAGAATGGCGGGACATCGGGACCAAGCGCAACACGCGCTGCGCCAGTCAGGGTTGCCATATCAATCAGGATTTCCGGCTCTTCCTCATCGGCCAGCGCCAGCGCATCGGCAAGGACAAGACGGCCTTCCGCATCCGTATTGCCGATTTCAACCGTGATGCCCTTGCGACTGGTCAGAATATCGCTCGGCCGGAATGCATTGGCGGAAATGGAATTTTCGACAGCTGGAATGAGAACACGCAGGCGAACAGGCAGTTTCGCATCCATGATGATGCTGGCAAGTGCCAGCACATTGGCTGCGCCGCCCATATCCTTCTTCATCAAAAGCATGCTGCTCGCTGGTTTGATATCAAGACCACCGGTATCGAAGCAGACCCCTTTGCCAACAAGCGTTACTTTCGGTGCATCCTTCTTGCCCCAGACCAGATCGATCAGGCGCGGCTCTTCACTTCCGGCGCGGCCAACGGCATGGATCATCGGGAAATTCTTCTTGAGCAGCGCATCACCCTTGATGACATCGACAGATGCCTTGTGCTCGTCGCCCAGTTTGCGTACGGCGGCTTCCAACGCATCGGGACCCATATCATTGGTCGGTGTGTTGATGAGGTCGCGCGCGAGCGTGACCGCCCTTGCCTGCCGCTTGACGTCAGCCTTATCCGCGCCATCAGGCAAGGCAAGCGAGACTTCCGTATCGTCCTTTTTCACATAACGAGTGAATTTATAGCCGCCGAGCAGGAAGCCGAGTGCTGCAAGATCCGGCTGGTTAACCGGACCGGCCAGATGCCAGGCACCTTTGGGCAAAGCCTGCGCGAGTTTGCCTGCGGCCAACCGGTTGTCATCCTTGCCTGTGCCAAGCAGTGCGCCCGATATTTCACCCTTTTCGCCGGGAACAACAAGCAGCCTGCCAGCCTGGCCTTCAAACCCGTTTGCATGGGCCCAGGCGAGCGTTACCGCATCAAGTCCAAGGCCCTCCAACCCACCCTTCGGGACGAACCAGACGGGCCTGCTGCCCGGTGACTTCTGTTTGGTGATTTCGGCAGACATGATTGATTACTCCTGAGGTCAATTTTATGCATTTACGCCTGCAAACATGGCGTCATTAACGATCCGTTAGGGTTAACAGAATATTTCTTTCGCATGGGATTGGTTAACGCACCAATGAACGTGCGGTGGGATCTGACGGGGCAAATTATGACAAGCGCAGGGATTATTCAACGCAATCGCCGTCTCATTTTTTCCGCCGCAATGATTGCCCTTGCCGCGGGTATTTCTGGTTGCGCTACAACCGATAAAACAACCACCGGTTCTATTTCCCCGGCTTCGACCACGGCAGCACCAGCGGGCAATTTCGACCAGATGAATGCGCAGCAGCTCGCGCAAGCATCATCCAGTCTTGGGGCGCGCTATCAAAGCAATCCCAAAGACAAAGCCACGGCGATGAATTTTTCCACCGTGCTGCGTATGACAGGTCGTAATGATCAGGCACTTGCGGTCATGCGCAGTCTGGCCATTGCCTATCCGAAAGACCGTGACGTGCTTGCTGCCTATGGCAAGGCATTAGCGAGCAGCGGCGAATTTGAAGCCGCGCTTGATGCAATTCGCCGCGCGCAGACACCCGAATATCCCGATTGGAAACTGCTTTCCGCTGAAGGCGCTATTCTTGACCAGCTGGGCAAGACCAGCGAGGCCCGCAACATCTACAAGCAGGCAATGGACATCAATCCAAATGAGGCATCGCTGCTCTCCAATCTTGGCATGTCCTATGTCCTGTCAGGCGAGTTGAACACGGCGGAAACATATATGCGCAGGGCAGTTGGCGCTCAGGGTGCCGATAGCCGTGTCAGGCAGAATCTGGCGCTGGTTGTCGGACTTCAGGGCCGGTTCGCCGAGGCGGAAACAATCGCCAAACAGGAACTCTCGCCGCAACAGGCAGAGACCAATGTCAGGTATCTCCGCTCGATGCTTGCCCAGCAAAACTCGTGGAACATGCTGAAAGACAAGAAGAAGCCCAACAACAGTTGACCCTGCAAGAGCATGGAAACAGCCGCATGATGAGAAGCGGCTTGTTTATTTGAGCGCGCCGAAAATGCCGCCTTGCGCCGAAACCTGAATGATCGCGGGTCCAAGAATGACCGCGAAAAGCACAGGCAGAAGAAACACAATCATCGGAACGGTCAATTTGGGCGGCAAGGCTGCCGCCTTCTTCTCGGCAGCATTCAGCCGGGCTTCGCGGCTTTCATCGGACAAGGTTCGAAGCGCGCCGCCTATGGATGTACCGTAACGTTCGGATTGTGTCAGAGCCTGTACGACTGATTTGACCGACTCCAGCCCAGTGCGCGTTGCAAGATTTTCATAGGCCAGCCTCCGCTCGGGCAGAAAGGAAAGTTCTGCGTTCGTCAGGACAAACTCTTCGGCCAGCGCCGTTGACTGAACGCCGATCTCCTCCGATACCTTCTTGAAAGCAGCCTCGATCGACATTCCGGATTCAACGCAGATCAGCATGAGATCAAGGGAATCCGGCCATGCCATCTGGATTGAATGTTTTCGTTTGCTGCCCGCATTGCTGACATAAAGATTGGGCGCGTAAAAACCGACATAGCCTCCAACGAGACATACGAGTACGCGCACCATTGTCGGCTGTCCCCAAAGACCATTCAGGCCGAATATCCAGAAGGCTGTCAGGGTGAATGTCAGAAATGGCAGACCGAAACGGGCCGCCAGGAACACATTCAGTGCATTCTGCCCCCGAAAGCCGGCCGTGCGCAGCGATGCCAGTGTCTTTTCATCGGCAAGCGCCCGTTGCAGATCAAGCTTTTCGACAAATTGCCGGACGCCCTGCCGCTGGGCCATGCGCAGGCTACCCTGCGAAGTGGACTTATGGCGACTTATGCTTTCAGCGGCAAGACGCGTGCGATCTTTCGCACGCAATTGATCCCGCTCCAAAGCCACCGATTTCATCCGCGTTTTCAAACCCGATGTGCGAAGTTTCGGCAGGAAAATCGTCATAACCGTTGCAAAGGCTGAAACAGCCACGAGCACAGCCCGAACGGTGTCCGGATTGTCATGCACGGCTTTGAGAAGGGAAGAAAACACCGCGCCTGCTCCGTCTAGAATTTGAAGTTGATCATTTTGCGCATCACAAGAATGCCGATGGACATCCAAACAGCTGCGCACATCATGATGAGATTGCCTTTATCGGTCGTGAACAGCAGCGAAATGTAACCGGGACTTGTTATGTAAACGAGCCCGGCAACAACGAAGGGCAATGCTCCGATAATATAGGCGGATGCCTTGGCTTCCATGGACAGAGCCTGCACTTTCGCCTTCATTTTTTTGCGGTCCCGCAATACGCGCGAAAGATTGCCAAGTGCCTCGGACAGATTGCCGCCTGCCTGCGATTGAATCTGGATAACAATGCCAAAGAAGCTTGCTTCGGGACAGGGCATGAATTCCGACATGCGCATTGCCGCTTCCGGAATGCTCACGCCGACCTGCTGCATATCAACAATCCGCCGGAACTCCGTGCGAACTGGTTCCCGCGCTTCCTGTGCTATCAGGCGAATTCCATCATTGAGTGGCAGGCCCGACCGTATGGCACGCACGATGACGTCAATGGAGTTTGGAAATTCATGCAGGAAGGCGGCAACGCGCCGCCGCCGCATATAATAAACAAAGGCGCGCGGCAGACCCAAAGCGCCAATCAGGAAGAAACCGGGCGCCAGATAAAGCGGCGCACCGAAGAATATGCGCAGAAAGACCAGAACAATCCCGACAATGCCCGAATAAACATAGAAGCGCCTGACTGTGACTTTCAGGCCCGCCTGTTGCAACAGCATTTTGAGCGGAGGGGATTTGATGTTCTTGTCGCGCAGCTTTTGCCGCTGGTCGATATCGTTCAGCGTGTCCTGCACCGATTTGCGGCGCTTTACGGCCTCGGCCTGTTTATCGCGGGCACCCGATTTACTCAGACTGTCGGTTGCTGCCAGCTTGACCGACTTTAAGCGATCATCAGACTTTTTCTGCTGTTCGATTTGGTCGAAGACGCAGAAATAGGCCAAAGAGGCGAGCGAGAATGTTGTCAGCACGACAAATGCGAGTTGCTCGAAATCAAGACCGAACATCGCCATGCTCCCGCCGTGCTAACGATCTCATGACTGAACTTCCATCGCGTCGATGGCCTGCGCCAGCCTATGCTCTTCATTGTAGTATCGTGCGCGATCCCAGAATTTCGGACGGCTCAATCCTGTCGAGACATGCTTTCCAACAAGGCGGCCATTGGCGTCTTCGCCTTCGATATCGTAGACCATGAGGTCCTGCGTGATGATCACATCGCCTTCCATGCCAACGACCTCGGTCACATGGGTGATACGCCGGGAGCCATCGCGCAGACGCGCAGCCTGAATGATAATATCAACAGAACCAACAATGATCTCACGCACGGTCCTTTGCGGCAGCGCGAAACCACCCATGGCAATCATCGATTCCATACGGCTCAAACATTCGCGTGGGCTGTTGGCGTGAATGGTACCCATCGACCCGTCGTGGCCGGTGTTCATGGCGGATAGAAGATCGAAAACCTCGGGTCCGCGCACCTCACCGACGATAATGCGCTCCGGGCGCATACGCAGACAGTTCTTCACCAGATCACGCATGGTGATCTCGCCCTCACCCTCCAGATTGGCCGGGCGGGTTTCCAGACGGACCACATGCGGCTGCTGCAACTGAAGTTCAGCGGAATCCTCGCAGGTGATGATACGTTCATCCCGGTCGATATAATTCGTCAGGCAGTTCAGAAGCGTTGTCTTGCCTGAACCCGTACCACCGGAGATAACAATATTGCAGCGAACACGTCCGATGATCTGCAGCAATTCAGCACCGGGAGGCGAGATGGCGCCAAGGCGAACCAGTTGATCAAGGGTCAGCTTGTCCTTCTTGAATTTGCGGATGGTGAGAACAGGTCCGTCAAGCGCAAGAGGCGGGGCAATGACATTGACACGCGAGCCATCAGGAAGACGCGCATCGCATATGGGGCTCGATTCATCAACACGGCGGCCAACCTGGCTGACAATACGCTGGCAGATGTTCAGAAGCTGCTGATTGTCGCGAAACCGGACACCGGACTCCTGTACCTTTCCGAGGACTTCAATATAGGTCTTGCGCGCGCCGTTGACCATGATATCGGCAATGTCATCGCGCGCCAGCAAAGGCTCCAGCGGACCATAGCCGAGAACATCGTTGCAGATATCATCGAGCAGTTCTTCCTGCTCGGCAATCGACATGGCAAAGTTCTTGATCGCGATGATGTCGTTGACGATGTCGCGGATTTCTTCGCGCGCAACGTCTGGATCAAGTTTCGACAATTGTGAAAGATCGATCGTGTCGATCAATGCCGTGAACACCTGCGATTTGGTGTCGTAATAGCTTTCATTCTTTTCGCGTTGCGGTGCGGCTGGTTTTGGCGGCTGTTCGACAACGGCAAGACGCTTTATTTCGGCAACATCACGCGGAGAACGCGCAGCGTCCGGTGCAGCGTGCATCGGCAACGCCGTCTCAAGCGCAACGGCCCGAAACTCCTGAATCGGCCGGCCTTCTCCCGTATTTCCGCGTTTGCCGAACATGGGTTTATTCCTTCAATGTCACTTCTTGCGCTTCAGTTTCGACAGGACTGAAGAAAGTACCGGCTTCCTCTTGGCCTTCAGTTCAAGGCGGCCAGTCAGGATATGGGCAATCTCATTGATGTTCTGGACAATAGCATTGGCGGAATCAGTCTCCGCAAGCATCCGCCCATTGTTGGCGGCATTTCCAAACAGCGCCGGATCAAACGGGATCACGCCCAGCGGCGCAATTCCCAGCGGATTGCAAAAATCCGCCGGTGCGATCTCAGGCCGTTTGGGAATTCCAACCTGATTGAGAATGAGGCGCGGCGGCCCGTCATTCGGCCGCAACTGTTTCAACGTATCGAGAAGGTTTTTGGTGTTGCGCAGATTGGCTAGCTCAGGCGAAGCGACAATGACGATCTCGTCAGCCCGTGCAAGCGTCGTGCGGGTCCAGCCATTCCAGGTGTGCGGAATATCCAGCACCACATGGGGGACAGAGCGCTGGGCAACATCAATCAGATGAGCGAAAGAATCGTCACGAAAGTCAAACACGCGGTCGAGCGTGGATGGGGCGGCAAGCAGAGACAGGTTTTCCGCACATTGGGCGAGAAGCCGGTCGAGATAGACATCATCAATGCGCTCTGGCGAAAAGACCGCTTCCGCTATGCCTTGCGGCGGGTCCTGATCAAAATTGATATTGGCTGTGCCATAGGGCAGATCCATATCGGCAATGACGACTTCGTTCTTGAAGAGCGACGAGATGGACCAGGCAATATTATGCGCAATGGTGGACGCACCGACACCACCCTTGGCACCGATAAATGCAATGGAACTTCCCAAAGGCTTGGCGTCTGGATCAACGAACAAGCCGCCGATCACGCCGATAATATCGGCCAGATCAATTGGAGCGACCATATATTCGGAAATGCCATTGCGCAGAAGTTCGCGGTAAAGCCAGACATCATTGTAGTGACCGATAATGACGACCTTGGTGCTCGGATCGCACACCTGAGAAAGCGCGGCAAGCTGTTCCAGCATATCGCGAGGCGCTGCCGATGATTCCAGAAGAATGAGATTGGGCGTCGGCATCGTCTGGAAGAGTTCGACGGCACTGCCTATCCCGCCCATATGCAGCTGGGCATGGGTCTTCGCCATACGGCGGTCTTCGCTTGCCCGCGATAGCTGCTGTGCAACAGCATCCGTTTCGCAAAATGCCTGTATCGATATGCGGGGAATAGGCCTGTAAGCGTGCAGCCCGGGTGTGGTCGCACGCCCGCTGCCATCCTCGAACTGAATTTCTGATTCAAAGGCCAACTGGCTCATCCTGGCATTCCGCTTTTCAAAAAGAGGTGCTGTTCATCTGTTAGTATTTGACTTCCTGCGTGTAGACAGGCTGTGGCGTCGTGGCGTTTCTGTAGGCATCAATCACTTTGCCGCGGCGTTCGGCATCGATTGAAGTGGTTGCTCTTGGTCCAAGCAAATCAGCCGGATTGGCAATCTGTGCCGCGAGATTGTTCTGACTGGCACAACCAAAATTCTGATAATGCTTGTTGTCGGCGGTATCGAGAATATCTTTGGGCCACTGGCCGCAGGGGCCAGTCGACGCGGTCATGGCGGAATAGGACAGGCGAATAGGCGCTGACTCGTCAGCGTCTGCCTGATAGCGCTCACTCGAAATATTGAACGGCTTTACACCGCTCTTGCGCAAAGTCGCGACGATATCGTCCCGCAACCGGGCGGCGGCGCGCTCATTGGACGTGCCCGCTGGCAACAGGATATGAATGACGCCAGAACCATTGGCATGATAATTGGCCAGCACGTTCTGAACGATGCTGCGTTGCGTAATTGAAAGCCTCGTGTCGGCATGTCCAACCGGAATATCCGAAACCTGCTCTTTCTCGGCAATAACAATCGGGTGATTGGTCCGATAATCATCCGGAATGCTGCCAACAGTTCCACTACGGTCAGCGCAACCGGCAAGGAGTGTGACCGCAAGAAGAGCAAGCACTGGCTTCATGCGCATAGATTTCTTGTCTGACATGACTGTGTCCTTGCTCATTTGTAGATGTATCCAACAACGCCTTCATAACGTCCGGTCGGTGCGGCGGCGGCTTTCGTCCCATAAACGCGATTGACTTTGCCAAGGAACATTCCCGCCGCATCGCTGGCAAGGTTGAGGTTGTCATCCGGGCGGGCAAGCGCATTGCGGGCAACGGGGCGAACGAGATAGGGCGTGATGATGATAACAAGCTCGGTTTCGTTGCGCACAAATTCGCGGCTGCGGAAGAGGGTGCCAAGAATGGGTATTTTTGAAAGGCCCGGAAGTCCCGATATGGCCTGTCTGGCGTCATCGCGCATCAAACCGGCGATCATCATCGATCCTCCAGACGGCAGTTCGACGGTTGTGTCGGCCAATCGTTTGCGAAGCGATATGACGTTGGTCGAAAGGCCGCGGGCCGCGCTTCCAGAACTCAATGGATTCGACACGGCAAGAGAAACGGAACCTTCCATTGTGGGTTCAGATACGGATGTTCGTACTTTGAGGCTAATACGCCCGGGAGATAGGACAACAGGGACGAACTCCAGCCCAATACCGTATTCGATTTTCCCAATATCGTATTTGAGCCTGCCCTTATCATCTACCTCCGAGCCATTGATCATATTGTATTCGCCACCAACCCGGAATGTGGCCTTCTCACCCGAGATCGCAGTGAGCGTCGGCTCGGCAAGTGTTTTCATCACACCGGCCAATTCCATAGCATTGATATAAGAATCGATAGTTGCACTGCCGATCGAAATCGGAATGCTTGCGCCGGAGCTGCTAAGACCCTTCCCAACAAGAGAAGCCAAATTTTCCGAACCAAATAAAATTCCGTCGGACTTTGTTGATCCAACCATATTGACGCCCAACTGCTTCATGACCGAGCGGCTGACTTCTGCCACTGTAACCTTGAGCGTCACCTGATCTTCGCCGGCAATCTGGATCAGATTGACGATCTTGCTTTTCTGGCGTGCCTCATCCTGATCGCCAATGATGACACTGGTGCCATTACCCCCGGTTACGCTGTTCTGCGAATATTGACCGGTTGTTGCTTCACCGCCTGTGACCAGCAAGGTTGCAAGATCGGTCGCACGCTTGGCGTCGAGCGGGGTCTGCACTGTTCCCGTCAAAATCACGTTATCATTGAGAAGTTCGACCTTGATGTCGGAATCCGGGATGTATTTTTTAAGACTGCCTTCAAGACCAGCGACATCACGTTCGATCACCAGATCAAAGCTTGCAAGCTGCTCGCCATTTGGCCCGAAAACGAAGATATTCGTCTGCCCGACCTGTTTTCCAAAAAGGTAGATGCGGCGGGCCGTGCGGGTAACAGCGTCAGCTACGGAGGGATTGGCAACGAGAATATCGTAGGCATCCGCAGGGAGATCAACGACAAGCGATTTGTTAAGTGCCAAGTTGATCCGCTTGGAAGCACCCTGCCCCTGATTGAGTTTGACCACATTGCTTTCAGCGACGGCATTTGTCTGCATTGGCAAAAGAGCGATGCCGCAGCCCGCTGCAATGAGTCCGGCTTTCCAGAATCGGGACAGGCGGTTGTCGCATTTGCGCATCATGACGATTGATCCGAACCCCATTTTATTTGCGCCCCAATATTTCAGTGACAGTTCCGGATTTGATGAGTTTGACGTTTCCGGCGCGCCCCGGTGAATTGACGAGGTATTCAGCGCCGGGCCCTGTCGGCTCCTGCACATCCTGCAGGGATCGCAGCACCAGCGTCATCCGGCTCGCCATCTGCTGCGCCACCGACAATATCTCCGCCTGTTGCGGGGTCAGTTCGAGCGTTGCGGTGGAGCCCACCTTGTTTTTCTGGCCGGTCTCGTCTTCCTGAATTGTTTGATCAATGGCGAGAACCCGCACATTGCTGAGAATTGTTTCGGTAGCGAATTGTTTCTGTTCGCCTTCCACCTGCCGGATCATGATCACGTCGACATAATCATTGGGCAGGATAAAGCCGCCCGCGGCGGTATCAGCTGCAATCTGCGTTGCCACTGCACGCATCCCGGCGGGCAATTGCGCTGACATGAAGCTCTGGCCCTTGCCGATCAGCTTGGCTTCGCGGATCGGTTCTCCCGGGAATATCTGCAGCCGGACAGTCGATCCGCTCAGTTCTTTTTCAGCGTTTGGCCGCTCTGAACGTTTGATATAGCCGTCAGCCAATGCCGCTACGGGCCATGGCTGCCAGCGCATCTGGTTTTGCATTTCGGCACCAACGCCAAGGCCATCCGTGGCAACCAGCACGTCCTGAAGTTCAATTTGGGGCAGAGGGGGCGCGGCAGCTTCGACAACAGGTGCTTCGGGCTTCATATTCGTCGCGATATAACCAGCTGCACCGGCAGCCGTTATCGCCACGATGAGAATAACAACGCGTGCCTTTTGCATCGACCAACCCCAATAGACTTTTGTCTAAGTTTACCCAGGGTTGTACCTTGGCTTCGCAATCGTGTAATTATGGTTAATACTTTGCTTAAAATGATGATTAATGGGGATAGTCTGGTCGTATTTCGTATTGTTTTGGCCCAATCCTACACGCATGACGTGCGAAGGATCGAAAAGCAAAGCAGAAGCTGTCAAATATGAGCCAATCGTTCCACGACCCACAGACACATTGGCGATGATGGAAACACCATCAAACCAGCTGCTCCGAGGGCAACACCGTAGGGCACGCCTTCGTTTTTCTGTGCCAATCGTTGCATGAAATTAAACCGCCCCGCATATACAATAGCCAGATGCGAGCTTCGATATCTGAGGATTGCCAGTGTCAGAGCGCCGCCAAGCAGCGACAGAATGAGCAGATAGCCTGCCAATTCCATGTTCCACCCGATCCAGACTGCTGTTGAAGTCATGAGCTTGGCATCGCCGCCGCCCATGGTTCCTGTCGCAAACAGCAGGAACGTGACCGCAAGAACTGCACCACCGGCTGCAAAATGCAGGCCGAAAATATCCCAGGGCATTCCGGTGAGAGGAGCAAGTACGGCAAAAGAGACGAGCAGGATGACCGAGACACGGTTCTGGATTGTCATGGAGAGAAGATCGGATACGCCCGCAAATGCCATGGCAAAGGGAAAGACGATCAATATTGCTGCTTCAATCATCGCGCTTGTCCGTCACGCCGAATGTCTGAGCCGTTTTTGCGTTTGAACATCACTGGCTCACATCTACAACTTTGGTTGAGACACTTTGATAGGTGGCTTTGATGGCGGTTCCGAGCGTTCCTGCGCTGGAGACGATCCCAATGGAGATAATGGCCGCAATCAGGGCATATTCAATGGCAGTCGCTCCGGACCTGTTCCGGGGAAAGCCGGTGAACGCATTGTCGCCCGGTTCTGCGAGATGTTTTACGTTGAACATTGTGATCTCCCGCACTTCTGTTGCCATTTATCGCGGCCATTTTTGTAACGTGATATGGTGGGAGATTATCCGCGACGAATTGCTTTCATCTTAAAAAAGACCGTTACGAAAGGATGAAACTGAAGCCTGAAATTGATCGCTCCACATGGGCTCATGACCTATTGCCGCTCAAAATTATGCTTAACAAGCGGTTCACGGATTAAGCCTTCTTTCACCAATCACGGGCATGGTTCATCCAACGATTTTGCGAAGGGCATTTCCATGGTTCGACATCACGGCACGATCATTGCACTTGCGCTTTTGGCCGCTGTGTCGAGCGCGGCACAAGCTGGTGCTGACACCGGCATCCATGTTGTGATGAATCAGGCCACCGTTCTGAAGCTGGCCCGCCCTGCGGATACGGTCGTTGTCGGCGATCCTGAAATAGCCGATGCGGTTGTGAAAGATTCAAAAACGGTGGTGTTAACAGGTAAAGGTTTCGGTGTGACGAACATCGTCATCATGGACGCCGATGGCGGTGCCATTGTCGATGATCACGTTCTCGTCAGCCGCAGCGTTGCCAACACCGTCCGCGTCTATAGGCGCGCTGCTGTCCAGACACTCTCATGCTCGCCCTTTTGCGAAACATCCCAGAAGACCGACGCCGAAAAGAAATCCGATACGGAAATCGGCGGCAACTGATAATTCCTTCGTTCACCTGCATCAAAGTTGAGAAAGAGTGAATTCACTCATCGCAATTTGCATCTGGCTTCAAACGAGATTCTAACATCTGGCTGATAGAGCTTTGTCCGGCGCGATGATACGGAGAAAGACAATCCATGGTGCGGGGAGCTGTTACAACTGATTTACATGAAGGTCATGACCCTGCTGGACCAGCATGCGGCAAACGCAGGCCTTCAATGTTCGCACGGTTCTGCAGGAACAATCGCGGTACCGTTGCAATCGAGTTTGCCCTGATTGCCCTTCCCTTCTTCCTGCTTATTTTTGCTATTATAGAAATCAGCCTGAGCTTTACCGCCGAACAGGTCATGTCCAACACCGTTGACGATCTCTCGCGCAAGCTGAGAACCGGCCAGCTCAAAGCCAGCGACGTAAGCGGCAGCAAGTTGGCGACGCTCATTTGCGGCCAGTTGCTCATGCCTGCAGCGGGTTGCCCTGATCTCGTCGTCGATTTGCAAACATATGCGACCTTCAAGGCTGTACCGAAGACCATTCCAATCAAGGCGGACAATGATGTCGACGCGTCCGGGTTCAAGAATGCTCCCGGCGGCGCTGGAACAATCAATCAACTGCGGGTCTTTTACCGCTGGCCTATCCTGACTGATTTGATGAAGCCCCGCATTGAAAGCATAAAGGGGAAAGGGAAGACCCTGCTCTTCTCAACGGCAACCTGGCAAAACGAGCCCTATCTATGATTGCCCACCAGCCTTCCCAACGTTCCCTGTCTTCAGCGAGAGCCCGCGCCATGCAGCCATGTAAAAGCCTGTTTGCAATCGCCCGTAATTTGAAAGCCTCTTTTACGACTTTCCTGGGAGATCAACGTGGTGTCGCGGCAATGGAATTTGCATTGATTGCGCCGGTGATGATCCTGTTGCTTCTTGGCAGCGTTGAAGTGACGAATGGAATTGACGTCAACAGAAAACTCGCACGCTCCGGCAGTATGGTGGCCGATCTGGTCACGCAACAGCAATCGGTCACGAAAGACCAGATTAACAATATCATGGAAATCGCCGGTCTGACGCTTCTGCCTTACCAGCGTGATTTGCCGCAAATCACGGTGACATCCATCAATGTTCCCGGAGATGGCAGCAGTGCGACGGTTGCGTGGTCGCAGCGCCGGGTCAACCAGTCAGTCACAACGCCTTATGCGAAAGGCAGCACCATCGCCATTGATCCCAATCTGCGCGTCGCGGGTACAAACATCACATTTGTACGTGTTGAGACAAATATCGCCTACCTACCGCTCATCGCCTGGACGATGCAAAATCCTGTCAACACGTCCATTGGCACCTCAGGCAAAGGCATTCCCATGGCGAAGACAATCTATGGCCGCGTCCGTCAGGGTACAGCAGTCGCTTGCAGCAATTGCTGAGATAACAGATCGCCTTCAAGACCTGCTGATACTTGATGTTTGTCATCCGCTTCAGTTTCACCTATCTGTGGAAGGTGGTTCTGATGGAGTAATGCATGTCTCGCGCTTTTCTTTTTGTGCTCGATTCCTTTGGCATAGGCGGCGCGCCGGATGCTGCAGCTTTTGGTGATGCGGGCGCAACGACGCTGGGGCATATTGCGGAAGCATGCGCTCAGGGACGTGGGGACAGGACCGGGCTGCGTTCCGGCCCGCTCGCTCTGCCGAAAATGGCTTCACTTGGTCTTTTCCACGCGGCCAGTCTTGCGTCCAACTTCGAAATTCCGTCTGAGACAACTGATCCGGTCGGATTATGGGGAGCCGCAGAAGAGGTTTCCAATGGCAAGGATACGCCGTCAGGTCATTGGGAAATCGCTGGCGTACCCGTAACCTTCAACTGGGGTTATTTTCCCCAGACAATCCCGACCTTTCCCGACAGTCTGATTGCAGAAGCTGTCCGCCGTGCCAATTTACCCGGTATTCTGGGCAACAAACATGCGTCCGGTACTGACATCATCGAAGAGTATGGCGAAGAGCACATTCGCAGCGGCCAGCCGATTTTCTATACGTCAACGGATTCCGTGATCCAGATCGCTGCGCACGAACAGCATTTTGGTCTCGGCCGGCTTTACAAGCTCTGCGAGATCATGCGCGAGCTGGTCGATCCGCTGAATATTGGCAGGGTGATCGCGCGGCCATTTGTCGGTGAAACCAGAGAAACCTTTGAGCGCACCGGTAATCGCCGCGACTATTCCGTCCCGCCGCCCGAACCGACATTGCTTGACCGCCTGACCGATGCTGGCCGCACCGTCATCGCGATTGGCAAGATCGGCGATATCTATGCGCATAAGGGCGTATCACAGGTGCGCAAGGCCAATGGCAATATGGCCCTTTTTGACGAGACCCTGATTGCCATGGACGATGCGCAGGACGGTGATCTGGTCTTCACCAACTTCGTCGATTTCGACATGCTTTACGGCCATCGCCGTGATGTACCCGGTTATGCCGCGGCACTGGAAGCCTTTGACCGCCGCCTGCCGGAAGCTTTGGCAAAATTGCGGGCCGGTGATCTGCTCATCCTGACGGCCGATCATGGTTGTGATCCAACCTTCAAGGGAACAGATCACACGCGCGAACGCGTTCCGGTTCTCTGTTTCGGGCCTGACCTGCCGCATGGATCGCTGGGTATCCGTCCGACCTTTGCCGATATTGGCGAAACGATTGCTGCTCATCTCGACATTGCACCCGGCCCACACGGCAAGAGCTTCCTGCGAGGCACAGCATCCCATGCCTGAACTTCCTGAAGTCGAAACCGTTCGCCGTGGATTGCAGCCCTTCATGGAAGGCGCAACCATTGCGCGTGTCGAGCAGCGCAGACCGGATCTGCGCTTTCCCTTTCCGGAAAACTTTGCCCAAAGGCTGACAGGGCGCCGGATCGACTCGCTGGAACGCCGGGCCAAATATCTGATTGTGCATCTGGACGATGGTTTGGGATTGATCAGCCATCTGGGAATGTCCGGCTCCTATCGAATCGAGCGGGACGAGGAAGAAACTGCGCCAGGTGTGTTTCACTATGAACGGTCGCGGAATACGACGCACGACCATGTTGTGATCCATGTGGAATCAAAAGAACGTGTGAAAAGTCGTATCATCTACAACGACCCGCGTCGTTTCGGCTTTATGCTGTTTGCAGAACCCGGCGCGCTCAACACCCACAAATTCATTCAGGATCTCGGCATCGAACCCACAGGCAACCGGCTGGACGGCGCACTGCTCGCAAAACTTTTCGAAGACAAGAATGCGCCGTTGAAAGCGGCTCTGCTGGACCAGACACTGATTGCCGGCCTTGGTAATATCTATGTCTGCGAAGCTCTCTGGCGGGCTGAGCTGTCACCTCTGCGCGTTGCCGGGACCATTACTGGCGAGAACAGCGAACCTAATCCCATGGCGGAGCGGCTTGCTGCCTCCATTCGCTCCGTCATCTCCGATGCGATTGCCGCAGGCGGGTCCAGCTTGAAGGATTACCGGCAGACCGACGGGGAGCTTGGCTATTTCCAGCATTCATTTTCTGTCTACGATCGCGAAGGCGAGCCTTGCCCGCGTCCTGCCTGTGATGGCACGGTAACGCGCATCGTCCAAAGCGGACGGTCGACATTTTTCTGCCCGATCTGCCAGCATTAGGAGGAGCACCCGCATGGCCTACGAAAATATCATTGTCGAAACGCGCGAGAAGGTTGGCTTCATTCAACTCAATCGACCGCAGGCACTGAATGCGCTGAATTCCGCCTTGCTTGCCGAGCTGAGCGCGGCGCTTGAAGACTTCGAAAAGGACGAGCGGATCGGTGCCGTCGTCATCACCGGCTCTGAAAAGGCATTTGCTGCCGGTGCCGACATCAAGGAAATGCAGACACTCCAGTTCGCCGATGCATATCTCAGCGATTATTTCAGCGAATGGGAGCGGGTCACGCGTCTGCGCAAACCACTGATCGCCGCGGTGGCGGGCTATGCGCTGGGCGGGGGCTGCGAGCTTGCCATGATGTGCGATTTCATCATTGCAGCGGATACTGCCAAATTCGGGCAGCCCGAGATTACACTTGGTGTCATGCCCGGCATGGGCGGCTCCCAGCGGTTAACGCGCTTTGTCGGCAAGTCCAAGGCAATGGACCTGTGCCTGACCGGACGCATGATGGACGCTGCAGAAGCGGAGCGCAGCGGCCTTGTGGCACGCGTGGTGCCCGCTGGCGAGCTTATTGAGGAAGCCCTGAAGGCGGCCAAGAAAGTTGCCTCCTTCTCCCTGCCGGTTGTCATGATGACCAAGGAGACGGTCAACCGCGCCTATGAAACAACGCTGTCGGAAGGATTGAGGTTCGAGCGGCGCCTGTTCCATTCCATGTTTGCGCTGGAAGATCAGAAAGAGGGAATGGCGGCCTTTGCGGAAAAGCGCACGCCAAATTTCAAGAATCGTTGAGGGTGAAATATCCACCGGCAAGGCGACGATTCCAAGTTGACGCAACAGGAAACGTCATCTATAAGCCCGACAACGTTTGGTGGCCCCTCGGCCACCCTATTATTTTGTGACGGCCGCTTTGAAGCTGCCGAGTAGCTGACAGAAAAGAGAGGCATCATGGCCAACACTCCTTCGGCCAAGAAAGCGGCGCGTAAGATCGAAGCCCGCACCGAAGTAAATAAATCCCGCCGCTCACGCGTGCGCACCTTCCTTCGCAAGTTCGAAGATGCGGTGGCAAGCGGTGATCAGGCAGCCGCTTCCGTAGCCTTCAAGGCTGTTGAACCGGAAGTAATGCGCGCTGCTACTAAAGGCGTAATGCACAAGAACACGGCATCCCGGAAGGTTTCCCGTCTTGCACATCGCCTCAAGGCCATGTCTGCATAATTAGACAGAAATAGTCTATTTTAAACCCGGCTGGTCTTTAGCCGGGTTTTTTATTTGCCGTTTTTTTGAGCATAAATTCGTTTCCAGTGAAAAAGATTGTGGCATATCAAAACCCTGACATATGCTGGTCACAAATAGTTTCATACAAAAAGCGACAATCATCATTTCTTGTTTAATATCAAATACTTACGGCAGGTAGTCATTGTGTGCCGACCCCAGCCGGGAGAATCTGCCACCCCAGCCACTGTCAAGCGATAATTTAATATTTTTTTTTGATCGCGTGAGTCCGCACTGCAGCAAAATTCGCATTCCAAAAAAGGCTTTGAATCCGAAGGCTTTTTCCGCACCGAACCGGGAGTCGTTAAAAAAATCGTAAAAGCGTTAACCTTTAATTCACTAAAAAAGCGTCGTGCCTGCCCTTGCCCTCCACGCAAAGGTTTTTGTAAGGTCCAGACATCGAAGGGGTGGGCAAAAACCCATTTAACAGGCTTATAAAATTAGTGGGTTCGAACGCAGATTTTTTGTTTGCGTAACGAGTAAGTTTTGTCGGTATTCAGGTTTTATACGGACCTGGGTGTTTCAGAAAAGAAGCAAGTTGGCGGCGCTGGCATCAGCCGGGCGTGAGTCTTTTTGCGCCAAAGTTGAGAAGGATATGGACGTGGCGGTTTTTAGAACTTCAGTGCGAGATTGTTCAGACCTGTATTACGCGTCCTTCTCCTTATCCGATCTATAGCTCCAGGAGATTGAAAGCCGGCCATAGGGGTGATCGGCTCTTTAGGACTGCAAACCGGTTCATGCCGGTCCACATGAGAACACGGGCAATCTAAGCCCGAACAGATAAATATCAGGATGAGGCGATGACAATGACCAGCGGAATAATGGATAACGGCACGAATGCAGCCATGGTCCCGCTCCATATGGACGAAGGGAAAAGTATGGTACCGGCCAGCAGCCAGGGCGAGATGATTTTCGAGAGGGTCAAGACCAAACTCAAGGCCAAGCTTGGAAATGAAGTTTACTCGAGCTGGTTCGGCCGCCTGAAACTGGATGAGACTTCCAAGAGCATTGTTCGCCTGTCTGTGCCGACCGCATTTCTCCGTTCCTGGATCAACAATCACTACTCCGACATGATCAACGCGTTGTGGCGTGAAGAAGACGAGCAGGTTCTCAAGGTTGAGATCGTATTCCGCAGCGCCAGCCGTGCCTGCCGTCCTTCGCTGGAGGCCGAGCCTGCATTGCGTGCCGATCCGCGTGCCATCACCCGTGACAAGCCGGTTTTTCCTGTCGGCAACACGTCGCAGGACAAGAAGGCACCGGCGCATTTCGCTGACCGCGCTACCGATCGCCCCGGACAGAACTCTGTCTTTGGTTCGCCGCTGGACCCTCGCTATACATTCGAAACATTTGTTGATGGGACGCCAAACCGCGTTGCTCTGGCTGCGGCCCGCACCATTGCCGATGCCGGTGCCAGTGCCGTCCGTTTCAATCCGCTGTTCATCCATGCCTCTGTCGGCCTCGGCAAGACACATCTTCTGCAGGCGATTGCCGCTGACGCCCTGAAGCGCTCGGAACGGGCCCGTGTGGTTTATCTGACCGCTGAATATTTCATGTGGCGCTTTGCAACGGCTATTCGCGACAACAATGCGCTCTCTTTCAAGGAACAGCTGCGCGACATCGACCTTCTGATCATTGACGACATGCAGTTCCTGCAGGGCAAGTCGATCCAGCATGAATTCTGCCATCTGATCAACACCTTGCTCGATAGCGCCAAGCAGGTTGTTGTGGCCGCTGACCGTCCGCCATCAGAACTGGAATCATTGGATGCGCGTGTACGTTCGCGCCTGCAGGGCGGCGTTGCCCTTGAAATGATCTCCCCTGATTATGGAATGCGTCTGGAGATTCTCAAGCGCCGTCTGGTTTCAGCCCAGCACGAAGACCAGTCGCTTGATATTTCACCCGAGATTCTTGATCACGTTGCCCAGTCCGTTACGGGAAGCGGCCGCGAACTCGAAGGCGCGTTCAACCAGCTGCTGTTCCGCCAGACATTCGAACCCAACCTCTCCGTAGACCGGGTCGATGAGCTGCTGAGCCATCTGATGCGCGGCGGCGAAGCCAAGCGTATCCGCATCGAAGAAATCCAGCGCATTGTTGCGCGCCATTATAACGTGTCCAAGCAGGACCTTCTGTCCAACCGGCGTACACGCACCATCGTGAAGCCGCGCCAGATCGCCATGTATCTTGCCAAGATGCTTACACCCCGTTCGCTGCCGGAAATCGGCCGACGCTTTGGCGGCCGTGATCACACCACGGTTCTGCATGCGGTGCGCAAGATCGAGGATATTGTCGGCAAGGACCAGAAACTGTCGCAGGAACTTGAACTGCTCAAGCGCCTGATCAACGATCAGGCCCAGTAAGGCCGACGCCACTTATCAACAGAAAGCCTGTGGTATGGTACGCTGATACCAGCCACAGGCTTGCTTTTTACGGTGACTTTCTGCCAATTTGCTTGACCTTGGGGGAACTTCGCCCTCTCGCCAGAAAAAGCGCCGCAGGCCCGTAATGGCTTTGGGTCGAAAAAGACAGTGAGACCGGTTTATCATGCGTGTAACTCTTGAACGTTCCAATCTTCTGAAGTCGCTCAACCATGTCCATCGCGTGGTGGAACGGCGCAACACCATTCCGATTCTTTCGAACGTTCTTTTACAGGCCGAGGGTGCAAGTCTTGCCCTCAAAGCGACCGACCTTGATCTTGAAGTAACCGAAGCCACGGCTGCCCAGATTGAACAATCGGGCGCGACCACAGTACCGGCACATCTGCTCTATGACATCGTGCGCAAGCTGCCCGATGGCGCGGAAGTCATGCTGGCGACCAACACCGATGGCAATTCGATGACTGTGACCTCCGGCCGGTCGAATTTCCGCCTGCAGTGCCTGCCGCAATCGGATTTTCCCGAGCTAACAGCGGGCTCCTTCACTCACACATTCCGCATTACCTCGACAGCGCTGAAAAGCCTGATTGAGCGGACCCAGTTCGCCATCTCGACCGAAGAAACCCGCTATTATCTCAATGGCATCTATTTCCATGCCATCGAAAGCGAAGGTTCGCTGAAACTGCGTGCTGTCGCCACGGACGGACATCGTCTGGCGCGCGCGGAACTCGAAGCGCCGTCAGGTGCCGAAGGCATGCCCGGCATCATCATTCCGCGCAAGACAGTTGCCGAATTGCAGAAGCTTGTCGATGATCCGGATGTCGCTGTCACGATCGAATTGTCGGACACCAAGATCCGCTTCACCATTGGCTCGGTGGTTCTCACCTCCAAGCTGATTGACGGCACATTCCCTGACTATCAGCGCGTCATTCCATCCGGCAATGACAAGAAGCTGACCATCGACCGCCAGAGCTTTGCCTCTGCCGTTGACCGCGTGTCGACGATCTCAAGCGAGCGTGGCCGCGCCGTCAAACTGACCATTGCCGACGGCCAGCTGACATTGACCGTGAACAACCCGGATTCCGGCAGCGCAACGGACGAGCTTGCCGCTGATTATGATTCCGATCCCATCGAGATTGGCTTCAACGCAAAATATCTCCTTGATATCACAGCCCAGCTTTCCGGCTCCGAGGCGATCTTCATGCTCGCTGATGCGGGCTCGCCAACATTGGTGCGCGATACGGGCGATGCAAATGCGCTCTACGTGCTCATGCCAATGCGGGTTTAACGCTGGCTGACGGACGTTTCTGACGCTGGAGTTCCTAGCCTCCTCCGTGGTGTGGAGGGTGAGATGGGGTTCGTGGTTCGTGGTTCGTGGTTCGACAAGCTCACCATGAGGGAGAGTGTGGATGCAACGCTAATCGCAAAGATTGCAGCACAAAGATTGCAGATCACCACCATTGCAGAACTTGGCTCCCCTTCATCACCTCTCTCCCTCATGGTGAGCTTGTCGAACCACGAACCACGCATCCTGCATCACCAACCACACTTTGAACCCTGACAAACACCACAGCGATCGGATGGGAGAATGAATAATGCAATGTCATATGATTTCTTTCATCAACGCGACAGTTCACTGATGCGGACGCTTTCCTTTCTCAGTGGCAGCGCTTGAGCATGATAAGCGATGATCCCACAGCGGGTGCAGGTAAACCGGCCCGTGTTTCCATCAGCCGGTTGAAGCTCGCGCAATTTCGCAATTATGAAAACCTGTCGCTGCGGCTTGGACCGTCGCATGTGGTGCTGACGGGGGAAAACGGCTCGGGCAAGACCAATCTGCTCGAGGCGATTTCGTTCCTCTCGCCGGGCCGCGGGTTGCGCCGCGCGACCTATACGGATGTTACCCGTAATGATGCGCCTGATGGTTTTGCCATCCACGCGGCCATCGAAACCGAAGAGGGCTCGGTTGATGTCGGCACGGGACTGGCGGGCAATGCGCCGGGAGATACGGCACGGCGTGTGCGCATCAATGGTGTGACTGCAACGAGCGCCGATGACCTTTTGGAGTATTCCCGCATTCTCTGGCTGGTGCCGTCCATGGATGGGCTCTTCACCGGTCCCGCTGGTGATCGCAGGCGTTTTCTCGACCGTATGGTGCTTGCTATTGATCCAGCGCATGGCCGCCGCGTGGCTGACTATGAGAAAGCCATGCGCAGCCGTAACCGCCTCTTGACGGAAGAGCGCGGTAATAGCGCCTGGCTTGATGCCATCGAGACGCCTATGGCCGAGCTTGGCATTGCCATTGCCGCAGCCCGCGCCGAGCTTATGCGCCTGATCAACGGCATGATCGAGCGGCTGCCGGATGACAGCCCCTTCCCCAAGGCTGATTGCATCCTCAACGGCGAGTTGGAAGCGCGCATCGGCATCGAATCGGCAACCGATGTAGAAGAAACCTTTCGCCGCGCACTGCATGATGGGCGCAGCCGCGACCGGGCAGCGGGGCGAACGCTGGATGGTCCGCATCGATCCGATCTTCTGGTGCGGCACCGGCCCAAGGGCATGCCCGCTGAACTTTGTTCGACGGGCGAGCAGAAAGCCCTGCTCATTGGCCTTATCCTGTCCCATGCACGCCTGACAGGCGAACTCGCAGGCATGGCGCCCATACTTCTGCTGGACGAGATTGCCGCCCATCTTGACGAAGGCCGCCGGGCAGCACTTTTCGACATCATCGAAGAGCTTGGCGGTCAAGCCTTCATGACCGGCACCGACCGGGCGTTGTTTTCAAGTCTCGCGGGTCGCGCCCAGTTTTTCGACGTGGCTCACGGAGAAGTGCATGCCGGTTAGAACAGACCATGGAAAGTCTGTCTGTCACCGTGTTAGCATGCCCCAGAATCGAACTCTTCTGCAGCAATCCCCATCAAACAAAGCTTCTACGGCCCTCGGCCACTTGATCCAACAAAGGAACCCCTATGTCTGATCTTTCGTCCTTCCCAATCAACAAACGCTGGCCGGCCCAGCATCTTGAACGTCTCCAGCTCTATTCCCTGCCAACGCCGAACGGCGTGAAAGTATCGATCATGCTGGAAGAGCTTGGTCTGCCCTATGAGGTTCATCTCATCGACATTGGCAAAAACGAAAGCTGGACACCGGAATATCTGGCACTCAACCCGAATGGCAAAATTCCTGCGATCATCGACCCGGATGGTCCTGATGGTAAGCCGCTGGCACTGTTCGAATCCGGCGCGATCCTGCTCTACCTCGCCGAAAAGACCGGCAAGTTCCTGCCCTCTGATCCGGCGCGCCGCTATGAGACAATTCAGTGGGTGTTCTTCCAGATGGCCGCGATTGGCCCGATGTTCGGTCAGGTTGGCTTTTTCCACAAGTTTGCCGGTCGTGAGATCGAGGACAAGCGCCCGCTTGAACGTTATCAGAATGAATCCAAGCGCCTGCTTGGCGTGCTTGAAACGCGTCTGGAAGGCCGCCAGTGGATCATGGACGATGAATACACCATCGCCGATATCGCCACACTTGGCTGGGTGCGCAATCTGGTCGGCTTCTATGGCGCGGGTGATCTTGTCGACTATGCCAGCCTGAAGAACGTACCGGCATGGCTGGAACGTGGTCTTGCCCGTCCGGCAGTACAGCGCGGTCTGGATATCCCCAAGCGCCCGTAAAAGCCCTTATTCCAGCATTGCCTGTTGAAAAACCTGTGAATGCCGCCGTTTTGGCGGCGTTCGCTTCTTGCCCGGTTGCATTCTCCCGGCAGAGCCGTAACTAATAGACCAATCTGACACATATATTAGAGTACCGGACGATTGTTCGAGGTATTCGGATCGTCGCGGTGCTCCATGATGGGGGGCATTATGATGTGGAATCAGGTCTATAATCCGTTTGGCAATTCCGTTCTTTCAACACTGGCAGCAGCGATACCTGTTGTCGTGCTCCTGGCGATGATCGCATCCAACAAGGTCAAGGTACACATTGCAGCAATCATTGCGTTGATTGTCGCCAATCTCATTGCAATCTTTGTGTTCACCATGCCTGCCGATATGTCGATCCGGGCATCGCTGCTTGGCGTCATCACCGGCTTTTTTCCTATTGGATGGATCGTCCTCAACGTCATCTTCCTCTACCGGCTCACGGTGGAAAAAGGCGTGTTCGAAACGCTGCAAAACACCATTGGTGGCGTAACGCGCGACCGGCGTCTGCAAATCCTGCTGATTGCCTTTTCCTTTGGTGCGTTCTTCGAAGGTGCCTCGGGTTTTGGAACGCCTGTGGCCGTGACCGCCGCAATTCTCATCGGCCTTGGCTTTTCGCCGCTGGCAGCATCCGGGCTTTCCCTGATCGCCAATACGGCCCCGGTGGCCTATGGTGCTCTGGGCACACCCATTGCAGGGCTTTCCAGCGTCACCGGCATTGATCCTTTTCTCCTTGGCGCCATGGTTGGCCGCCAGCTGCCATTCTTCTCGCTGATCGTGCCATTCTGGGTTGTCTGGGCCTTTGCCGGATATAAGGGCATGAAAGAGGTCTGGCCGGCAATTCTCGTCACCGGCGTTTCCTTCGCCGTGCCGCAGTTTCTCATCTCGAACTTTATCAATCCATGGATCGTCGATATCGGTGCATCGCTGATCTCCATGGCCTGTCTCATCGGCTTCCTGCGCATATGGCAGCCAAAAGTCATATGGACATCCGCAGCATTGCGTACCCGCGATGATTCCGCCTCGCAGGTCCCACCGGTAAAGACAACGAAGACAACACCAACCCGGGCAGAAGTCTGGGCCTCGATGACGCCGTGGATCATTGTCTGCGCCGTGCTCCTGCTCTGGGGTACCGACTGGTTCAAGAATACAGTCAATCCATGGGCGACCTTGAGCTACAGCGTTCCCGGTCTCAACAATCTGATCATGAAAGTAGCGCCCATCGCGGCACAGCCAACACCTGAAAAAGCGGTCTTTGCCTTTACATGGCTGTCCTATACGGGTTCAGGCATGTTGATTGCGGCTGTTATTTCCGGGCTCGTCATGGGCTACAGGCCCATGGAAATGCTCAAAGTATATGGGCGCACGATCAAGCTCTGCTCCTATTCCCTCATCACCATTTCCGCCATGCTGGCCATTGGAACGCTGACACGCCTTTCGGGTATCGACGCCACCCTCGGGCTCGCTTTCGCTGCCACAGGCGTGCTCTACCCGTTTTTCGGCACATTGCTGGGCTGGCTGGGTGTTGCCCTGACGGGATCGGACACCGCTTCCAATGTGCTCTTCGGCAATCTGCAGAAAATCACATCCGAACAGCTCGGCCTCTCGCCGATCCTGATGGGCGCTGCCAACTCATCAGGCGGTGTCATGGGCAAGATGATCGACGCCCAGTCCATCGTTGTCGCTTCGACAGCCACCAACTGGTACGGGCATGAGGGGACGATCCTGCGCTTCGTCTTCAAGCACTCGATCATCCTTGCCTGCCTTGTCGGCGTGCTTGTGATGCTTCAGGCCTATGTCTTTACCTGGATGATCGTTACGCCGCCTTGAGCGTAATCGTCGGCCAACAGGCGTCGCGGCTTTAACTGGCCGCGATTGGTTTAAGTTATTTTCGCATGCCTGTCGGTTTTCAACTCGCCTATACGTCCTATTGTGCAACGCCCGGCGTGGGGCGCATGTCAGAAGGAAAGAATGAAATGACACAATCACAAAAAGTGCAGGTGGAAAACGTCAACCATCCCGGCAACAAACAGCGCCTCGATCAGGCCAAATATGATGCCATGAAGGAGGCCTATCTGCAGGTCCTGCCAGCAGCGACGCCCGGCCTGACCGTGGCTGAAATTCGTGAACGCCTGACCGATGTGTTGTCACAGGAGCACTTTCCCGGCGGCGCCAAGGCCGGATGGTGGGCAAAGGCTGTGCAACTTGATCTGGAAGCCAAAGGCGTAGTGAAACGGGAAAAGACCAGCCCGATACGTCTATATCTGGCCTGAATTGACGCAATTCCATTCATTATCCTTGATGTTAAACACCAAAATTACTCAGCCTTTCAGCCCTTGCCTGCGCATTCGCCCCAGCCTAGATAGAGCCATGGAGGACGCCCTCCTCGCGGCATGATTTGCAGCGGATGAACACAGCCGGGACGGCCCGCATTTGGAAAAGGATGGTCGTCATGGCCTGGATTTATCTCGTTATCGCAGGACTGTTTGAAATTGGCTGGGCTATCGGGCTCAAATATACGGATGGGTTTACCCGTCTGACGCCTTCGGTACTGACCGGAGCAAGCATGGTTATCAGTGTTGTTGTTCTTGGACTTGCCTTGCGTGAATTGCCCGTAGGCAGTGCCTATGCGGTCTGGACCGGCATTGGCACAGTGGGTACTGCCCTGCTTGGCATGTATCTCTTCGGTGAACCGGCAACAGTGATCCGTCTTGTCTGTATCGGCCTGATTGTATCCGGTATTGCCGGTTTGAAATTTCTCGCCTGAGACAAATCGGATGCTGCCTTCAGGCTCAATCTTGTTCTAATGTGAGATATGACCGAGCCTGAAAACCCAGCATTTACCTCAACGGAACTCGAGCGCTATGCCCGCCACATCATCCTTGCGGAGATCGGCGGGCCTGGCCAGCAAAAGCTCAAACGTGCCCGCGTGCTTGTTGTGGGGGCTGGCGGGCTTGGCGCACCGGTGCTGCAATATCTGGCAGCCGCCGGTGTTGGCACCCTCGGCATTGTCGATGATGACCGGGTTTCGCTGTCCAACCTGCAACGGCAGGTCATCCATGATACGGACCTTGTCGGCTCAGCCAAGGTGGAAAGCGCTGCCCGGGCCATTGCTGCGATCAACCCACACGTAACGGTTGAGGCGCATGAAATACGGGTTGCACCTGACAATGTTGCCGATCTTGTCAGCCGCTATCACATCGTCGTTGATGGTTCGGATAATTTTGACACACGTTATCTGCTGGCAGATGCCTGTGCAGCAGGAAAACGCCCGCTGGTTTCGGCAGCGCTTGGGCGCTTCGATGGGTCTTTGACGACGCTCAAACCCTATGAGCAGAACGCCAAGGGTGAGCAAAATCCATCCTATCGCGATCTCTTTCCGTCGCCGCCACCACCGGGACTTGTGCCTGCCTGCGCGGAAGCGGGCGTCCTTGGCGTGCTGCCGGGTGTGATCGGCAGTCTGCAGGCCACGGAGGTCATCAAGCTGATTACCGGTGTGGGTGAACCGCTCATCGGCAAGCTGCTGCTTTACGATGCTTTGAGTTCGCGGTTCGAGACGATCAAGTATAGAACAAGTGCAGCCGGGGCCGCGGCGTGAGCGTGATCCATGCCGCTTGAGCTGACACCCGAGCAGCAGGCAATCGCCAGCGGCGCGCGTGGTGAAGGCGCGGCAATGGCAATGCGCATTGTGGCCGCAACGGCCCGACTGATGGGTGCGCCCTCTCTCATCCCCATTGCATCCGCCCACATTGATGGCGCGCTCTATCACGGCGATTCCGGCACGCTGTTTGCCGAGAAACTGGTGGAAGGCGGAGCGAAAGTTGCCGTGCGGGCGACACTCAATGTCGGCTCGCTTGACTTGACCGGCTGCTCCAAAAACCGGCTTGAACCGCATGAACGCGGCATGGCGCGGCGCATGATGGATGCCTACCGGACGCTTGGCTGCGAACCGACATGGACCTGCGCGCCCTATCAGGCGGGCCATCGCCCTGCCCTTGGCAGTGATGTTGCCTGGGGCGAATCCAATGCGGTGGTTTTCTGCAATTCCGTTTTGGGTGCGCGCACAAACCGTTACGGCGATTTTCTGGATATCGCCTGCGCCATATCAGGCTATGCCCCCTATTATGGATTTCACCAGCCGGAAAACCGCCGGGCCAAAATCATATTTGATGTCTCGGACCTTGATGCCGCCTTTCTCGGCTCGGAGGTTGCATGGCCAATTCTCGGCAGCCTGTTCGGGCGGGAAGTTGGCGATTCTGTCGGCGTTGTCGCCGGTATCAACCATCATCCGGGCGAGGATGCATTGAAAGCCTTTGGTGCAGCCTCGGCATCAGCAGGTGCTGTCGGGTTGTTTCATGTGGCGGGTGTGACGCCTGAGGCGCCCGATCTTGCCACAGCATTGCACCATCAGACGCCTGAAACGGTGATCAAGGTGAGCGGCGATATGATCAGAGATTCACGCCGCAGACTATCGACCGTGGCAAACACGCAAACCATCAATGCGGTAGCGATTGGCAGCCCGCATCTTTCCAGCACTGAATTTGAGCGTCTGGAGGCCCTGATCGCCGGGCGTCGCCTGAGCGTGCCACTCTATGCCTGCACCGGCCGCCACGCACTGGCTACACTGGAGAACAGCGGCAAGCGTCAGACACTGGAGAAAAGCGGCGTCATTATCGTTGCCGATACCTGCGTCGTCGTTACGCCTATCCTGCCCGATATCGACGATGCCGTGCTCATGACCAATTCGGGCAAGTTTGCACATTATGCACCGGGAAATACGGGTTATGGCGTTATTTACGGCTCCATGGCCGAGTGCGTGGAAAGTGCCGTAACCGGGCGTCCCGTATTTGGTGCCGCATGACTGAGTTTCAGACAGAAATCCTCGTGAAGGGACAGCCAGCAAAGGCCGAGGCGCTGGTGCTGACGGCCCCGATCAGTTTCTGGGGTGGGGTTAATCCCCAAACAGGGCTGATTGCCGATGTGCGCCACCCGCAGCATGGCGTAGCAATCACCGGAAAGGTGTTGTGCCTTCCGGGAACCATCGGTTCTTCGTCCGCCGCCGCCGTGCTTCTGGAGCTTGTCTATGCGGGCCTCGCCCCCGCTGCAATTGTCCTGCATGAACCCGATGCCATCCTTCTGCTTGGATTGATCGTGGCTCAGGAAATGGGCCACGTAACGCCAATGGCCCTGAAACTTGATCGCAAGGCGTTCGGGTCTCTGTCCCATGAGATTTTACAGATAGATGCAGCTGGGATGATTTCAATCCGATAGAACTGTTTGCAGGTTCGTGGTTCGACAAGCTCACCATGAGGGAGAGAGGTGATGCAACGATAATCGCAGAGATTGCAGATCACAAAGTTTGCAGAATTTAGCGCCTATACCCCATCCCTTCGTCATCCTCGGGCTTGACCCGAGGACCTATAGTTTGAAAGAGCCCGCATCCATGTTGACCTGATATTTTTAGCCATGGGTCCTCGGGTCAAGCCCGAGGATGACGGAGAGAGATATTGCTCTCATGGTTGTTTTGTCGAACCACGAACCATCCCACAAAACTGATACAAATCGGCTATACCCTGTTGGGCAAAACCCGATCAGGCGGGCGATGACCGTCAATGAAGGTGCGGATGTTGATGATCACCTTCTCGCCCATATCAATGCGGCCTTCCAGCGTGGCAGAACCCATATGCGGCAGGATGACGACTTTGCCTGCTTTGGCGAGCTTGCGCAGTTTCGAATTCACCGCAGGCTCGTGTTCGAACACATCAAGTGCGGCGCCGGAGAGTTTTCCGGTTTCCAGCTGGGCAATAAGCGCCTGTTCATCAATGATCTGGCCGCGGGCCGTGTTGACGATAAAGGCGGAGGGCTGCATCAGCGCCAGCCGCCGTGCTGACAGCAGATGGAACGTCGCGGGAGTAGACGGGCAATTGACCGAGATGATGTCCATACGGGCCAGCATCTGATCGAGACTGTCCCAGTAGGTAGCTTCCAGTTCAGCTTCCGTTTTGGGGCTGACGGGCTTGCGATTGTGATAGTGAATCGACAGGCCGAATGCCTTGGCGCGGCGGGCAACGGCTGTACCGATGCGGCCCATGCCGACAATACCGAGGCGCTTGCCCCAGATACGGCGTCCGAGCATCCAGGTCGGGCCCCAGCCCTCCCATTTGCCATCATCGAGAAGAATGGACGCGCCTTCCACCAGACGGCGCGGCACGGCCAGCATCAGCGCCATGGTCATGTCAGCGGTGTCTTCGCTCAGGACATTGGGCGTATTGGTAACAGTGATGCCGCGTTTGGCGGCGGCGGGGACATCGATATTATCGACGCCATTACCGAAATTGGCGATGAGCTTGAGATTGGGACCGGCTGCATTGATGATCTCTTCATCGATACGGTCAGTGACAGTCGGCACGAGAACATTGGCTTGCTGGACGGCTTCAATCAGTTCCGCCTTCGACAATCGCCGGTCATCGACATTCAACCTGGATTCGAAAAGTTCACGCATGCGCGTCTCAACGGAATCGGGCAACTTTCGGGTGATGACGACCAGAGGCTTTTTGCTAACCAATATTCCCCTCCCTTTTTCCGATGGTATTGAGACCTCTTTAACCAAACCATTGCAAACTGCAATCGCTCTTGAGTTCCGCTCCCTGTCTATCAAGGCGGCGCATCAAAGACAAAGAAAAATAGGGATCGTTTCTCGTTCAACCGCATAATCGCCGGAAAAGAGCAGGGAATGATGAAGGACTGGTTTTGTTGGGCATCTCATTTATTCGTTCTTTCGCACTGACTGCAGGCATTGTCTGGGCCATTTTGCTGGCCTCGCCTGCCGCGATACCGGGCTTTGCAACGGCGCAAGCCGCGGAACAGGTGGGGCCGAGCGGCCTCCCCTTGCCGCGTTTTGTCAGTCTGAAACCCGGCCGCGTCAATTTGCGCGTGGGTCCCGGACGTGATTATGCGGTGACGTGGCTGTTTCTGAAATCCGGGCTGCCGGTTGAAATCGTCCAGGAATATGACAATTGGCGGCGCATTCGCGATTCTGAAGGGACAGAAGGCTGGGTCTATCAGTCCCTGCTCTCAGGCAAGCGCACGGCCATGACCGCACCGTGGCAGCGCGACAAGGACAATGTCATGCTGAATGTCTATCGCAGCGCCGATGACAAGGCTGGCGTCGTGGCGCAGGTGCAACCCGGCGTTCTGGCAACCCTCAAGAACTGCAATGGGGACTGGTGCCGGCTGGTTTTCAGCGGTGCCAGCGGCTGGATGCGGCAATCGGATATCTGGGGCGCTTATCCCGGCGAGAAATTCGATAATTAGATTTATACGACCTCGTGCCCACGTCGATTTTGCGACCGCTGGAACATAAGAATCGCCGAGATGACAATGATAACACCGACAATGGTGAAACCTGTCACAAGGGTGCCAAAAACAATATAATCAAAAGCCATGGTAAAAATCGGCACCAGATAAAACAAAACGCCTACCTTGCTCGCGGCTTCATTGGAAAGCATGTGGAAGAGCAGGAGAGCAGCGCCAACGGACACAACACACACCATCCACACGACGCAGAAGGCGAATTGAGCCGTCCACACCACATTCCATCCCTGAAAAGCAATAATGATGAGAAAGACAATGGAAGCGGCTGTGTATTGATAAATCGCTGACGCGATCGGATGGATGTTCAAATGCTTTTGATACACAGAGCCCATCGTGATCGCGAGAACCGATGCAAAAGCGAACAGAACCCCGCTTACGCTCATGGCGCTTACATCCTTGGCACCGTAAACGACCAGACTAAGTCCCGCAAAACCCACGGCTAGCGACAGATATCCCCTGATACCAATAATTTCCCGCGCAAAAATGGGCGTGAGAATGGGTTGAAGACCCAGAATGATTGCCAGAGTGCCCGGTGCCAAATCATGATCAATTGCCAGAAAAAAGAAGCTTTGATAGGCGACCTGCAGCAACAGCCCGGCGACCATGGATTTCACTATCAGGCTTTTGGATACAGAGAGCGTTTCACGTATTTCCCTTGGCAACAGAACGCTGCTGGCAACTGTAATCACCAACAGCGCCCCGACAGCCCGCAGAACCAGAAACGACCAGACGGAGCCATTCTCAAGGCCCAGTTTTACAAATATTGCGCCGCTGCTCCACATCAGCAAAAACAGCACGGGAGCGACCTTGACGAGATTTCGCACAGACAGCCCGATTTCCATTGTTTTGAACGATGCCCGGCATAATATTCATTCAGAATTGCCCGTAAAATTAGAAATAACGATCTCCTCAATCACACAATATGATTGCCTCCTTTATACAGGATTTGGCCGATGGATATGGATACCTCACAGTTGCGCGCCTTCGTGACAGTGGCTGAATTGAGAAGTTTTTCGCGCGCATCATTGCAACTCAATCGCGTTCAATCTGCCGTCAGCCAGCTTATCCAGCGGTTCGAGGCGAACATAAATGCGAAGCTCTTTGTCCGCGAGCATGGCAGGATCAGTTTGACAGCAGAGGGAGAAGCACTCCTGCCCTATGCGATAAAGATGCTTGCGATCAACGACGAGGCGGTTGCGATGCTATGCCGTTCGCAGCCAGCTGATTGTTTGCGAATTGGAACATCGGACACCTATGCGGCGTGTTTTCTTCCCCCAATACTCGCCATGTGCAAAGACATTCGTTCAAACCTGCAAATCGAATTGCATTGCGGCTACAGCGAAAAAATCTGGGGTGATTTTGCCTGTGGTGAGTTGGATATCGTCCTCACGCAGAATTGCCCGGCTGACATCATATCCGAAACGCTTCATATAGAGCCGCTGCAATGGGTTTGTTCCAAGGCAAGCGATGTCCACAGGGCAGAAACCGTGCCGCTGGCCCTGTTTACCAGAGGTTGTGCTGATCGGGATTTGGCCGTGAAAACTCTGGCAAAAGCAAAGAAAGATTACGCAATCTGCTATCAGAGTACCAGCCAAGCTGGAATATTGGCAGCGGTGTCATCAGGCATGGCGGTGTCCGCAATAGCGGCCAGCACACAAACGCCGTCGTTCAAGTCTCTTGATGAGTCCGACGGATACCCTGCTTTGGGAAATCTTGAGATATCCCTCGCCTATCGCGATCATCGTGATGACAGCGCAACGTCGCTCTTCGCAAATGCCGCAAGGTACTATTTCAAGACGCTGCCTAAATTGGCACACGCCTAAACATCAAATCAATCAGCCGCGCTTTTTGCGCAGGCGGATGATGATGTCCACATTGACGATTTCCATGCCCTCAGGCACAGGAGGAAGGCTGCCGACCATGGCGGAGCCATCGGGAATATCGATCACTTCATTTTCGCCTTCGACGAAAAAGTGGTGATGATCGGAAACATTGGTGTCGAAATAGGTCTTTGCCCCTTCCACAGCCAGAATGCGCAGCATTCCCGCCTGGGTGAACTGGTGCAGGGTGTTATACACAGTTGCCAGCGAAACCGGCACATTGGCGCCCAGCGCCTCTTCATGCAGTTCTTCCGCTGAAAGGTGGCGATCACCCTTTGCAAAGATCAGGCTGGCAAGCGCAATACGCTGACGGGTAGGACGCAAACCCGCAAAGCGCAGGCGCTCTTGCAAGGGTACGTCGGCATCAATCTCATAAGAAATATGCATGGCCCGTCTGCCACTCCGTTAAATGATATCAAAAGTCTCACCATAGACTGTTGTCTATCGTGTTACATCATTGATATATGCCGTCTTGCGAAATCGATCAATAGGCTGCAATTCAGCCATTCCGTTAGGGATAAGCCAACAGACCGTTTTCAGCAAGAAACACTCTGTGATAGGGTCCGCCCGCGCAAAAGCGCCAGCATTGAAGCAATTGATGGGAGACAGAATGCCAGAACAGAAATCAAGCTACGGGTATGAAGAGCTTCTTGCTTGTGCCCGCGGAGAGATGTTCGGCCAGGGCAATGCCCAGTTGCCAGCGCCACCCATGCTGATGTTCGATCGCATTACCGAGATTTCCGAGACCGGCGGCGAAAACGGCAAGGGCTATATCCGCGCCGAATTCGACATCAAGCCGGACCTGTGGTTCTTTCCCTGCCACTTCATTGGCGATCCTGTCATGCCGGGTTGCCTTGGCCTTGACGCCATGTGGCAGATGACCGGCTTCTATCTGGGCTGGCTGGGCGAGCCCGGAAAGGGCCGCGCCCTGTCAACAGGCGAAGTGAAATTTACCGGTATGGTCACACCAAAGACCAAACTTGTTGAATATGGTATCGACTTTAAGCGTGTCATGCGCGGACGTCTGGTGCTTGGCATTGCGGACGGCTGGTTAAAAGCCGATGGCGAAACTATCTATAAGGCAACTGACCTGCGGGTTGGCCTGTTCAAGGAAAGCGCGGCCTGATAGGGCAGCGCAATACCTTCAAGGAGATCGCGATGCGGCGAGTGGTTGTGACGGGGATGGGTATCGTATCCTCTATCGGAAATAATGTGCAGGAAGTGCTGGAATCCCTGCGTGCAGCGAAATCGGGCATTGTCTTCGCCGAAGACTATGCAAAATACGGTTTCCGCAGTCAGGTACACGGCGCTCCTACGCTTGATCCGACAACGCTGGTCGACCGGCGCGCAATGCGGTTTCACGGTGGTGGAACGGCCTGGAACCATGTGGCCATGGATCAGGCAATCGCCGATGCCGGTCTCGATGAGAGCCAGATTTCCAACGAACGCACCGGCATCATCATGGGTTCCGGTGGTTCATCCACCCGTACAATCGTGGAAGCTGCCGATAAAACCCGCGAATCGGGTTCGTCCAAAAAGGTCGGCCCCTTTGCTGTGCCGAAAGCCATGTCTTCAACCGCTTCGGCAACACTTGCCACATGGTTCAAGATCAAGGGCGTCAATTATTCCATCTCATCGGCCTGCGCGACCTCGAATCACTGCGTCGGCAATGCTTACGAGATGATCCTTTACGGCAAGCAGGACATGATGTTTGCCGGCGGCTGTGAAGATCTCGACTGGACCCTCTCCGTGCTCTTTGACGGGATGGGTGCCATGTCATCAAAGTTCAATGACAGGCCTTCGGTAGCTTCACGCGCCTATGACAAGAATCGCGATGGCTTCGTTATCTCCGGCGGTGCCGGTGTGCTGGTTCTGGAAGAACTGGAACACGCCAAGGCACGCGGCGCCAAGATTTACGGCGAGATTGTCGGCTACGGCGTCACCTCAGATGGTGCCGACATGGTTGCACCGAGCGGCGAAGGCGCTGCCCGCTGCATGCGCATGGCAATCGAAAACGTGAAGGGCAAGGTGGATTACATCAACCCGCATGCCACATCGACGCCCGTTGGCGATCTCAAGGAGATCGAGGCGATTCGCGAAGTGTTTGGCACGACAGAAGCCGGTTGCCCGCCAATCTCGGCGACAAAATCGCTGACCGGCCACTCGCAGGGTGCCACTGGCGTACACGAATCAATCTATTCGCTTTTGATGATGAACCACAATTTCATCGCCGAAAGCGCCAATATCGAAGAACTCGATCCGGCATTCGAGGACATGCCTATTGTGCGCAAGCGGATCGACAATGCCAAACTGGATACGGTTCTGACCAACTCCTTCGGATTTGGTGGCACCAATGCAACGCTGGTGTTCCAGCGGTTCCAGGGTTGAGAGGGAAGAATATGGGTGAACTGATGAAAGGCAAACGCGGTCTCATTATGGGAGTCGCGAACAGCCATTCCATTGCCTGGGGAATTGCCAAGGAACTGGCCGATAATGGCGCAGAGCTTGCCTTCACCTATCAGGGTGACGCATTCGGCAAGCGCGTTGCGCCGCTGGCCGAACAGCTGGGCTCAAAGCTGCTGCTTGCCTGCGATGTCGAGGATATTGCGACTGTTGATGCGGTGTTCGAGACGCTGGAAAAGGAATGGGGCACGATCGATTTCATCGTACATGCCATCGGCTTTTCCGACAAATCACAGCTCAAGGGCCGCTACGCGGATGTGACCACACGCGATAATTTCAGCCGCACAATGGTGATCTCGGCCTATTCCTTCACGGAAGTGGCTCAGCGCGCCGCAAAGCTGATGAAGAATGGCGGCTCAATCCTGACGCTGACCTATGGCGGTTCGACTCGCGTTATGCCGAACTACAACGTCATGGGCGTGGCAAAGGCGGCTCTGGAAGCCATGGTGCGCTATCTGGCGGCGGATTACGGTCCGGAAGGTATTCGCGTCAACGCGATCTCTGCTGGCCCTGTGCGCACGCTTGCCGGTGCGGGCATTGGCGATGCACGCGCCATGTTCTCCTACCAGAAGCGCAATGCGCCGCTGCGCCGGACCGTTGATATCGAAGATGTCGGTCGTTCAGCGCTCTATCTTCTGTCCGATCTTGCGAGCGGTGTAACCGGTGAAATCCATTATGTGGATTCCGGCTACAACATCGTATCGATGCCAACGCTTGAAGAATTGAAGAAATCCGACGACGGCAAGGAGTAAATCCTCCTGCCAGAACTGACAGTAGTCCCGTGAAATCAGGCTTGGTTTTGCGGGATTTTTGTTGAAAGTGGGCCTCCATTTTTCGTCAGGAATGTCAGGAGAACCACCATGCGCCTCGTTGAAACACTTATTTACAGCCTGCGCCCGGGAACAGGTGCCGAGTTCTACAGGCTGGTGCGCGAAGAAAGCCTGCCGATACACAATGCTGTCGATATGGACATCGTCGACTTCGGCCAGTCGGAACACCACCCCGATGCCTATTATCTGGTGCGCGCCTACGACAATCTTGATCATCTGAACAGTTCGCAGCAGGCGCTCTATTCCAGCGATATATGGCGCAAGGGGCCACGTCCCGCCATTCTCGAACGTATCGTCGTCAGCCTCAAAACCATGGCGTGGATGAGCGAGGCGGCCATTGAGGAAACCCGGCTTTGCGGTGTCCGAAGACGAGCGATGAACTAGGGGGCTGGACTCTGATTATTTCTTCGCTTCGATAATCTTGTAGCCAGCCACGTCCTCTATCGGCAGAACCGAACGGAACAGCGACTTCAGGCCCGCCTCATAGGGCATCTGCCGGTTGGCGACCAGCAGCAGCCTGCCGCCGGGCTTCATGCGCTTGGCGGCGGCTGCGATGAACCCCTGCCCCATGGTTGGATCGGCACTGCGTCCGGCATGGAAAGGCGGGTTCATGACGATGGTATCGTAAATCTCAGTGATGGCTTCGCCGTTCACATCATGCCAGTGGAATGACAATGGCAATTGCGTTGATCCGGCAAGGTTCGACTTGGCCGCTTCCAGCGCTTCAAAATCTGCTTCATAGAGCGCCAGTGATTTCAGCTTCTCAGGATGTTTCAGCACTTCGCTGGCGAGATAACCCCAGCCCGCGCCAAAATCCGCCGTATGGCCGCTAATACGTCCGGCAAAATGCTTCACCAGCAACGCCGAACCCTTGTCGATGGCCGTATGGGAGAACATGCCGGGCGCAGTGGTGAAACGCTCTTCCACGCGCGTTGGCTCGGCAACCAATGCCTGCACCTGCGTATCGTCGATAGTTTCGGGGCGGGTGAACCAGAAGGCCACTGCATGGTTCTTGGACAAACGGTCCTCAACGGAGGCAAATTTTTCAACTGTCTTGCGGAAACTGTCGACACCGAGTTTCTTGTCGCCGCTAACCACAATCAGACCGCCGGTATTCACTTGGCGCAGAGCCTGTGCCAGCCATGCTTCATTGCGCCCACGATGCTTGCCAAGCAGGATCAGCGCGCCATTGAAGCGTTCGTTGCCTTCAAGGCGCGAAACGGCCTTGAAGCCGGCCTTTTGCAAGGCGAGATAATCGGGCCTGAATGGCTGGAGGGCCGTCAGGACAGCCTTCCACGCGGGATCAATGTCGCGATCCACCTCTGCGCCAAGGAAGAGCCATGCGCTATCAGCACCGGGGAGCGGCAATATCTCGTCTTCAAAGGGCAGAAAAAGCGTCTTGAGCGCGCCGTTGGCCATGGCAGTGTCCATTCATCAATAGGTCAATCTAGGGCGAAATTGCCAGATAAGGAAATCCCGCCAAGAAAAAAGCGCGCCACAGGGGCGCGCTTTCATCACGTCAAAGCAAGAGGCTTATTCAGCGTCTTCTTCAGCCTGCTTCTTTTCCTGAACGATTTCCTTGCCGGTTTCCTGATCGACAACCTTCATCGACAGGCGAACCTTGCCACGTTCGTCAAAGCCCATGAGCTTGACCCAGACCTTCTGGCCTTCCTTGACCACATCGGAGGTCTTGGCAACGCGCTCGGAAGCGAGCTGGGAAATATGGACCAGACCATCGCGCGGGCCGAAGAAATTGACGAATGCGCCGAAGTCAGCGGTCTTGACGACTGTGCCTTCGTAGATTTCGCCGACTTCAGGTTCAGCAACGATCGAGTGAATCCACTTGCGGGCGGCTTCGATTTCCTTGGCAGAGGAAGACGCGATCTTGACCGTGCCATCATCTTCAATGTTGATCTTCGCGCCGGTCTTTTCGACGATTTCACGAATGACCTTGCCGCCGGAACCGATAACATCACGGATCTTGTCGGTCGGGATGTTCATGACTTCAATGCGCGGAGCAAATTCGCCAAGTTCCGAACGGCCTTCGGTGATGGCTTTCGCCATTTCGCCGAGGATGTGCAGACGGCCGTCCTTGGCCTGACCCAGAGCAACCTTCATGATCTCTTCGGTGATACCGTCGATCTTGATGTCCATCTGGAGCGCTGTGATACCGCTTTCAGTACCCGCAACCTTGAAATCCATGTCGCCGAGGTGATCTTCATCGCCAAGGATGTCAGAGAGAACAGCGAAACGCTCTTCTTCCTTGATCAGGCCCATGGCGATACCTGCAACTGGACGGAGCAGCGGAACGCCGGCATCCATCAGGGCAAGCGAGGTGCCGCAAACGGTTGCCATTGACGACGAACCATTGGATTCGGTGATTTCCGAAACCGTGCGCAGTGTGTAGGGGAACTGTTCCTTGGCAGGCAGAACCGGATGGATAGCGCGCCAAGCGAGCTTGCCGTGACCGATTTCGCGGCGGCCGGGCGAACCCATGCGACCTGTTTCACCGACCGAATAGGGCGGGAAATTGTAGTGAAGCAGGAAGGTTTCTTTGTACATGCCGGTCAGCGAGTCGACATACTGTTCGTCTTCGCCGGTGCCCAGCGTTGCAACAACGATGGCCTGTGTTTCACCGCGGGTGAACAGGGCCGAACCGTGGGTGCGTGGCAGAAGGCCAACTTCCGATACGATTGCACGAACTGTCGACAGATCACGGCCATCAATACGGCTGCCAGTGTCAAGAATGTTCCAGCGAACGATCTTCGCCTGAACCGACTTGAACACGGTTGCGATCTGCTCGGAGGAGAATTCCGGCTCTTCAACGCCTTCCGGGAAGAAATGTGCCTTGACCTTGGCCTTGGCAGCATCAATCGCCACATAACGCTGCTGCTTGTCAGTGATCTTATAGGCTGTGCGCAGATCAGCTTCGCAAACCTTGAGAACAGCAGCTTCAACAGCGGAAAGGTCTTCCGCATGGAAATCGCGTGGCTCTTTGGCAGCAACTTCAGCAAGCTTGATGATCGCATCGATAACCGGCTGGAAGCTCTTGTGACCGAACATAACGGCGCCGAGCATGACGTCTTCAGCCAATTCCTTGGCTTCCGATTCAACCATCAGAACCGCTTCGCCTGTACCGGCAACAACGAGATCGAGGCTCGACTCGACCATTTCGTCAACGGTCGGGTTCAACCTGTATTCACCGCCGATATAGCCGACGCGTGCGCCGCCGATCGGGCCCATGAAGGGAACGCCTGACAGCGTCAGCGCTGCAGAAGCACCGATGAGCGAAACGATATCTGGGTTGTTTTCGAGATCGTGCTGGATAACGGTCAAAACAACCTGTGTGTCGTTCTTGTAGCCATCAGCAAAGAGCGGGCGGATCGGGCGGTCGATGAGGCGCGAAACCAGTGTTTCGTTTTCGCTTGGACGGCCTTCACGCTTGAAGTAGCCACCGGGGATCTTGCCGGCTGCGTAGGTCTTTTCCTGATAATTTACGGTCAGCGGAAAGAAATCCTGACCTGGCTTTGGTTCCTTGGCGGAAACAACAGTGGCAAGAACCACGGTCTCGCCGTAAGTGGCGAGAACTGCGCCGTCGGCCTGGCGGGCAATCTTGCCCGTTTCCAGAATGAGCGGACGACCGCCCCATTCGATTTCAACTTTGTGTTGATTAAACATACTGTGTCCTTGAGTGGAGACAAACGCGCATCCCTTTGGATAGCAGCGTTATTCTTCCGTTTCGTTTTGACCAATCACGGGCAAGACAACGTGCAACTCGCACTTTCGAGTTGCCTGCAATCCTGCCCCATGACGTGTCGCATGAGTAAGTGTTCACCCCTGTTCGGAATGAACGAAACCGGCGGAGCGCGTTAACGCAACCGCCGGTTCAATCCGTTATTAACGGCGCAGGCCGAGCTTTTCGATCAGCGTCTGGTAACGACCCTGATCAACCTTCTTGAGATAATCAAGAAGACTGCGGCGTGTCGAAACGAGCTTGAGCAGACCACGGCGGGAATGGTTATCCTTCTTGTGGTCCTTGAAATGTTCGGTCAGGTTAACAATGCGCTCTGTCAGGACAGCAACCTGGACTTCCGGAGAACCGGTGTCGCCTGCCTTTGTACCATATTCAGAGATCAGTGCCTGCTTACGTTCAGCGGTAATCGACATCGTATATCCTTTCTTTTGAAGGGAAAAACGGGATGCCCACGGCCGGGATGTCGTCCAGCGGGGGCCGGTTAAAGCGGAGGCAAAGCCTATCGCTGCGGGCCGTATAGTCGAAAATGTGACAAATTACCAGCCGCAAATGATTCGAGGGCATTTCAGCAGTCGAACATGGGGCAAAACGGTCATATTCATTTTGCCATCTTACAATAGAAATAGATTCCGGCATGAGCATGGCGGGATCGTCTTTGCCTCGATTCCGCCAAGCCGCCTTTCCATAGTGCGTTTGCTCACCATCAATCAGGAGTGAAATCATGAACACCATTCATCAGGCTGCTGCCGTGGGTTTTGCCGCGAAGGCTGATAGTTATGTGCGCGGACGCCCCGATTACCCGCCTGCACTCGATATATGGCTGCGTGATGAGCTTCAGCTAACATCCGGCAAGACCGTGGTTGATCTTGGAGCCGGAACCGGCAAATTCACCCTCCGGCTCATCGCAACAGGCGCAACCGCCATAGCGGTCGAACCGGTGCCCGAAATGCTGCAGAAACTCTCAGAGAAACACCCTGATATCACAGCCATGGCAGGCACGGCGGAATCGATTCCCCTTGATGACGCATCGGTTGATGCTGTTGTCTGTGCCCAAGCATTTCACTGGTTTGCGACGAAAGCCGCGCTCACGGAAATTCACCGCGTGCTCAAGCCCGGAGGATATCTCGGGCTGATCTGGAACACGCGGGACGAGCGGCTGCCCTGGGTGGCAAGACTTGCTGATGTTTTCAAGCCCTATGAGGGCGACACACCGCGCCATGGCAGTGGCGACTGGAAAAAACCTTTTCCATTCAAGGGTTTCGGTGCTCTCAAGGAACAACATTTTCCCAACAGTCACATCGGGTCACCGGAGGATGTCCTTGTCAACCGCGTGCTTTCAACCAGCTTCATCGCGGCCTTGCCGCCGGAAAAGCAGGAGCAAGTCGCAGCTGACGTGCGGGCAATCATAGCGAGCGAGCCATCACTTTCCGGCAGGACAGAAGTGACGCTGCCCTATGACACGGCTGTCTATAGTTGCGTCAAGGAATGATGTCGTCCAATAAAAACGGAGATCAAGGAGATAGCAGACGGCATGAATGACACCCCGGCAATTCACCTCTTTTCCTATGGCACCCTGCAGCAGGAGGGCGTGCAGCTATCCTCGTTCGGTCGTCGCCTGAGCGGTTCACCGGATGCGATGCCGGGCTTCAAGCAATCGGTGATCGAGATCACCGATCCCGATGTCATCCGTGCCAGCGGGAGCAATTTTCATCCCATAGTTGTGCCGAGTGGCGATCTTGCTGACGAGGTGGCTGGAACGGTTTTCCAGATAACCGCATCGGAGCTTGCTGCCGCCGATGCATATGAAGTCTCCGACTATAAACGCATTGAAGTGCGGTTGAAGTCAGGGGTTGATGCCTGGGTTTATGTGAAAGCTTAGGTTGGCATTGTTGCCGCTCTGTGTGGTTCGTGGTTCGACAAGCTCACCATGAGGGAGAGGGGTGATGCAATGATAATCGCAAAGATTGCTGAATTTAACTCTCTGCAACCCACCTACTCCGTCATCCTCGGGCTTGACCCGAGGACCCACGGCTAAGAAGCTCAAACAAACGTAGATGCCGGCGTTTTTAAATTATGGGTCCTCGGGTCAAGCCCGAGGATGACGGTGTAGGGTTGATAAACGGGAGCCACAATCTGCGTCGGCGATGATTAGCATTGCATCACCCCTCTCCCTCATGGTGAGCTTGTCGAACCACGAATCCACGGACCACCACCCGCAGCACTGCAATCAAAGGCCCAAGACCTAGATCGTGAAAACGCGCTTGGGCTTGAACTGACCCTGCTCGATAAACCCGATAGCCAGAAGCTTGCCCTTGCTGGTCACGCAGGCTTCGTCGGCTTCCACAGGGGCATCGCGGCCGCGCAGGATGACCGGATTGCCCATGCGGATGCGGTGGGCCTGATCATCGGAAAGAGCAACCTGTGGCAGGCTTTCCAATGCGGCGCCCGTATCGATAAGAAACGCATCCATTACGGAAAAACGCGCTGCAATGCTTTCATAGGAATTATCCGCGCCTTCCTCATCCTCGGCGGGAACCGGCGGATGGGCAGCTTCCAGCTCTGCCAGCGTGACGAAATCCTGTTCGTCAAAAGGTGCAACTTCAATGCGGCGCAGATCGGAAATATGGCCGTAGCAGCCAAGGTCGCGCCCCATATCGCGGGCCAGCGAACGCACATAGGTGCCTTTGCCGCACTCAACTTCGAAAATCGCGGTCAATGCATCAGGCTGCTCGATCAGGTCAAGCCGGTCGATTTCCACTTCGCGCGAAGGAATTTCCACCTCTTCGCCACCGCGCGCCAGATCATAGGCGCGTTCACCTGCAATCTTGATGGCGGAGAATTTTGGCGGCGTCTGTTGAATGACACCGGTGTATTTGGGCAGGATGGCAGTAATCGCCGCCTTGTCGGGACGGGTATCGGAGGTAACTGTGATTTCGCCTTCCATGTCATCGGTGGTGCGTTCTGCACCCCAGGTGACGGTGAAACGATAGATCTTGGTTCCGTCCATCACATAGGGCACGGTCTTTGTCGCTTCGCCCAGCGCAATTGGCAACATCCCCGATGCAAGCGGATCAAGCGTGCCCGCATGACCGGCCTTTTCAGCCTTGAACAGCCATTTGATCTTGGAAACGGCTTCGGTCGAACCCATGCCCTTCGGCTTGTCGAAAATCAGCCAGCCGGATACCGGACGGCCCTTTTTCTTGCGCTGCCGTGCCATCAGTTATTCCCGTCGCCGCCATGTCCGGGCACGTCACCGGGGTTTGGATCACCGCCGTCATCGTCATCATGATCATCATGATTGTCGAGATCGCGGGTCACTTCAGGCTTGCGCAGCAGCGCATCAATCTTGGCGTAATTGTCGAAGCTCGTATCAATACGGAAGCGAAACTCCGGCATATATTTCATCTGCTTGAGAAAAACGCCCGCCCGGCCGCGAATGAATTTCGCATGCTGATTCAAGGCGGCAATCACCGCGTCACCATCCTTCGCGCCAATGGGCGAGACAAAGCAGGTGGCAATCTTCAAATCATTGGACATGCGCACTTCAGAAATGGCGACGACGGCGTTTTCCAAAGTGTCGTCACGGACTTCACCGCGCTGGAGCACCTGAGAAACCGCATGGCGCACCTGTTCACTGACGCGCAATTGGCGTTGAGACGGGCCGGAGGAAGCAGAACGAGGCATAATTATCGTATCCCAACATACAGGAGATCGCCGGTTTTGGTCCGGCGATCCTGTTATCGATGATTTAAATGCCGCCCTTCTCAGGGCTGGGCATTAGAGTGTGCGGGTGATGTGTTCGACGCGGAACGCTTCGATTGTATCGCCTGCGCGAATATCGTCGTAGTTCTCGAACGCCATACCGCATTCCTGACCCGCAGGCACTTCGGAAACTTCGTCCTTGAAGCGCTTGAGCGTCTTGAGCTTGCCTTCGTGAATGACAACGTTGTCGCGGATAAGGCGCACACCTGCACCACGCTCGACCTTGCCTTCCGTAACACGGCAACCGGCGACTTTGCCAACCTTGGTAATGTTGAAGACTTCGAGAATCTCCGCATTGCCGAGGAAGGTTTCGCGGCGTTCCGGCGACAGAAGACCGGACATGGCTGCCTTCACGTCATCCACCAGATCGTAGATGATGTTGTAGTAGCGGATTTCGATGCCTTCACGCTCGGCCAGATCACGTGCCTGCTTGTTGGCACGCACATTGAAGCCGATGATTGCAGCATTGGAAGCTTCCGCCAGAGCAATATCGCTCTCGGTGATACCGCCAGCACCCGAATGGATGATGCGTGCCCGAACTTCGTCGGTTCCAAGCTTGTCCAGCGCACCGGCGATGGCTTCGATGGAACCCTGCACGTCGCCCTTGATGAGCAGCGGGAATTCCTTGAGGCCTGTCACCTGCAACTGGCTCATCATCTGCTCGAGCGAACCGCGCGAGCCAGCCTGACGTGCCACAGCCTTTTCACGGGCAAGACGCGTACGGTACTCGGAAATCTCGCGCGCCTTGGCTTCGTTTTCAACGACGGCAAAGCGATCACCAGCCTGTGGCGGCCCCTGCAGACCAAGAACCTCAACCGGCGTTGCGGGTCCCGCATCCTTCAGGTTTTCACCGCGATCATTGACGAGCGCGCGGACACGGCCCCATTCGCTGCCGGCAACGATGATATCACCGGGCTTGAGTGTGCCCTTCTGAACCAGAACGGTTGCTACCGAACCACGGCCACGATCCAGCTTGGCTTCGATGACGACGCCTTCAGCTGTACGGGTCGGATCAGCCTTGAGATCAAGAACTTCGGCCTGAAGCAGGATGGCTTCAAGCAGCTTGTCGAGACCAAGCCCTGTCTTGGCTGAAACTTCCACATCGAGCGTTTCACCGCCCATGGTTTCAACGAAAACTTCGTGCTGAAGCAGGCCATTGCGGACCTTCTGTGCATCGGCTGATGGCTTGTCGATCTTGTTGATCGCCACGATGATCGGAACACCCGCTGCCTTGGCATGGTTGATCGATTCGATCGTCTGCGGCATCACGCTGTCATCGGCAGCAACAACAAGGATAGCAATATCCGTTGCCTGCGCACCGCGGGCACGCATCGCCGTAAAGGCGGCGTGACCTGGTGTATCGATGAACGTGATCTTGTGACCGTTCTGTTCAACCTGATAAGCACCGATGTGCTGGGTAATACCACCGGCTTCGCCTGATACAACGTTCGCCTTGCGGATAGCGTCGAGCAGCGAGGTCTTGCCGTGATCGACGTGACCCATGATCGTGACCACTGGCGGACGCGATACGAAGGAAGACTGATCGTCCTGTACGTTGAAGATACCTTCTTCAACGTCGGATTCAGCAACGCGGCGAACCGTATGGCCAAATTCCTCGGCAATCAGCTGCGCCATATCCGCATCGATCAGGTCGCCAGCCTTCATCATCTGGCCTTCCTTCATCAGGTACTTGATGACGTCAACCGAACGCTCGGCCATACGCTGGGCAAGTTCCTGAATGGTGATGGTCTCTGGCAGAATGACTTCACGCGCGATCTTCTCACGTGTTTCCTGCTGCATGCCGCGCTTGAATTTCTCCTGACGGCGGCGCATCGCGGAAAGCGAACGGCTGCGGCCCTCATCATTGAGCGCGGAGCCCAATGTAAGCTTGCCACGACGGCGTTCGTCTTCACCCTTGACGACCTTGGGTGTACGCACTTCCGGCTTGGCCGGAGCCGCACTGCTGCCGCGACGCGCGCCGGCAGGACTGCCGCCACCGCGACGTTCTTCTTCTTCCTCACCACCAACCTTGCGGACAGGGCCCTTGGGAGCAGCCGTCTCTTCGGTGGCAGCTTTCGCTGTCTCCGGCTGGCGCTTGCGGGCTTCCTCTTCCGAGCGATGCTTGGCGTCAGCTTCCTTGCGCAGGCGTTCTTCTTCCTCGGCCTGACGGCGGGCAGATTCTTCACGCTCCTTGGCGCGCAAGGCATCTTCTTCCGCACGGCGGGCAGCTTCAACAGCTGCACGGGCACGATCCTCGGCGTCGCGAACCTTTGAACCTTCCAGTGCCTTGCGGCGGGCTTCAAGCTCGGCAGTCGACAATGTGTTCAGCACCATGCCTGAACGATCGTTCGGACGAGGACTTGCTGACCGGTAGGGCTGCTGCGCAGGACGCTGCGACTGCGACGGAGCAGCGGAACGCGCGCTCGCGGAAGCAGAAGCTGCTGGTACACTTGGTGCAGGTGCTGCCGGACGCGGAGCAGGCGCTGGAGCGCTTGGTGCTGCTGTCTGGACAGGCGCAGCGGCTGGAGCCGGCTGCGGAGCCGGAGCCGCTGGCCGTACAACCGGTGCCGCAGGCGCAGGCGCCGCAGATGCAGCGGGCGCCGGGGCCGGGGCAGCAGGAGGCGTTACCTCCGGCTTCTGATCCGGCAGGCTAAACTTGCGCTTCTTTGTTTCAACGACAACAGACTTCGTGCGGCCATGACTGAAATTCTGACGCACTGTACTCTGTTCAACGCCAGGCCGCTTCAAGGTCAGGGTCTTTTTATTGACGCCAAGCGTCTTGTCGTCTGTCGATTTTGTATCGCTCATTCCGTTTCCGTTTCCTTCGCGGCAGGTGCCGCTTTAGCGTCGGCCAGATCCGTACGGCCATCGCGAAAATGCTGTAGCAGCCGAGCTCGATCGATGAACCCGGCAGCTGCCTTCCCCTTGAGTACGGCAGCATGTATCACATTTACCCCGCCTAATGCCAAATCCATTTCATCGCTTTCAAACAATGAAAGGGCGGGAATTTCCGGTCCGCCGGCATAAACTACCGAACGGCGGGCCTGGTCAAGCTTGCGGACGCCATCTTCGGCGGCTTCTCGGGCATGAAGAACCAACGCTGCGGTGCCACTGCGGATAGCTGAGTCCACTTTTGCGGCCCCTGTTACCACAACACCGGCCTTGCGCGCCAACCCAAAACTGCCGAGCGCGAATTTTACCAGCATCTGCTCCACAACCAGCCCGAAATTATCCGGGACAGTCACGTTGGTTTTCAATGCACGCGGGAAAAGCTTTCGCTTGACCGCTTCATCAATATAACGGCGCTCGGCCTTCACCCAACACCCCCTGCCGGGAAGATTGCGCTTCAAATCAGCGACAACCGTCCCATCGGGGCTTGCCACAAACCGGATCATGTCATCGACAGAACCGCCTTCGCGCGTGACAATGCATGTCCTGTCGTTCATTTCCGGTTCCACGTACAAGGTCTTCTCGCTATCAGCCAGCGACCTCTTCGTCCGGCACTTCGTCAGTTTCTACGGCAACCAGATCGTCTTCGGTGATCCAGCCAGCCTTGAGGCGGGCGGTCAGAACCATCTGTTCGGCCTCGGTACGGCTGACTTCAAAAGCCGAGAGAATGCCCGAATGGTTGATTGTCTCACCATCCTTGCGCTCACGCCAGCCGGTCAGTTCATCCACCGCATATCCGGCGAAGTCTTCAATCGTCTTGACGCCATCTTCACCGACAGCAACCAGAATGGCATTGGTCATGCCTGGCAGGTCGCGCAATTCGTCCGTAACACCGAGTTCCTTGCGGCGGGCATCGCGCTCTTCTTCGATGCGACCAAGATATTCCTGCGCACGCTGCTGGATTTCGCTTGCCGTTTCCTCATCGAAACCATCGATGGAGGAAATTTCATCGCCATCTACATAGGCGATTTCCTCAACGCTGGCAAAACCTTCCGACGCAAGAACCTGACCGACCATCTCGTCAACATCAAGCGCTTCCATGAACAGGTTCGAACGCTCGACAAATTCCTTCTGGCGACGTTCGGATTCTTCCTGCTCGGTGAGAATGTCGATATCCCAGCCGGTTAGCTGCGATGCAAGGCGAACGTTCTGACCACGACGACCAATTGCTAGTGATAGTTGGTCATCCGGAACCACAACTTCAATACGTTCCGCATCTTCATCGAGAACAACCTTGGAAACTTCTGCCGGCTGCAATGCGTTGACGATGAAGGAAGCCGGTTCTGGCGACCACGGAATGATGTCGATCTTTTCGCCCTGCAATTCGCCGACAACCGCCTGAACGCGCGAACCGCGCATACCAACGCAGGCACCAACAGGATCGATTGAGGAATCGCGGGAAATCACGGCAATCTTGGCGCGCGAACCCGGATCACGGGCAACGGACTTGATCTCGATGATGCCGTCGTAAATCTCAGGCACTTCCATGGTGAAAAGCTTGGCCATGAACTGCGGATGGGTGCGGCTCAGGAAAATCTGCGGGCCACGCTGTTCGCGGCGCACATCATAGACATAGGCGCGAACACGATCACCATAGCGGAAAGTTTCGCGGGGGATCAGCTCGTCACGACGAACAATCGCTTCACCGCGGCCAAGGTCAACGATCACATTGCCATATTCAACGCGCTTGACGCTGCCGTTGATGATTTCACCAACACGGTCCTTATATTCATCATACTGGCGGTCACGTTCGGCTTCGCGCACTTTCTGCACGATAACTTGCTTGGCGGACTGGGCAGCGATACGGCCAAAATCCATCGGCGGCAGCTGATCGGCGAGGAAGTCACCGGGCTGCGCATCAGGGTTGCGGTCGCGGGCAGCATCCATGCTGATCTGCGTAACCGGATCTTCGACATTATCGACGACTTCAAGCAAACGTTGCAGCTTGATTTCGCCTGTCTTGGCGTTGATATCGGCGCGGATGTTGGTTTCCTGACCGTAACGCGAACGTGCGGCCTTCTGGATGGCGTCGGCCATTGCCGCAAGAACGATCTCGCGGTCAATCGACTTCTCGCGGGCCACCGCATCGGCGATCTGCAGAAGTTCTAGCCTGTTTGCACTGACTGCCATGTCTTTCTCCTTGAAATTCCCCTTGGGGTTCATCGCACCGCTTCTCCCGCGGCGTATGAAGATCAATCCTGTTTAGTCTGTTCCTGCTCAGCAGATTCCGTCTGCCCTGCTTCGTCAGCAGCGCCCTCCTCCGGAATCCTGCCTTCGCGCAAATCCTTGTCGCGGCGCAAAGCATCGCGAATGAGATCATCTGTCAAAATGAGCCGCGCATCCGAGATCAACTCGAAAGGCACCTCTATCACCGGCTCATCACCATAACTCGCCTGATCGCTCTCTATCGTGACAGCATCATCGGTTACGGCAGCAATGCGGCCACGGAATTTCTTCCGGCCGCTCAAAACAGCTGATGTATCGACCTTGACGATATGACCGGACCAGGTGTTGAAATCCGATTTGCGCACCAATGGGCGATCAATACCGGGTGACGACACTTCCAGATGATAATGGCGGTCGATGGGGTCTTCCACATCAAGCACCGGCGACATGGTGCGACTGACCAGTTCGCAATCTTCAACGGTCATCGTGCCATCGAAGCGCTCGGCCATGATTTGCAAAGTCAGGCCGTTCAGGCCTGAGAGACGAACACGCACGAGGCGAAAACCGATGGATTCGAGAACCGGTTCAATAATTCCGGCAACACGGGCATCAATGCCCGTCTCGGTTATAATACGCGCTTCATGTGCAGTTGTATCAACCGCTTCGTGTTCTGTTTTGGTGCCGTCTGTCACGCAGAATTTTCCCTGTTTCGGCCCCAAGAAACAAAAAAGAGCGGGACCTGTGTGGACCCACCCCTGTTCTATCGACCAAGAATATGAGTTCTATATATCGAAATGACGGGGTAGTTTCAAGCTCCGTGTCGAATTTCTACACATCAGCTACAGTTCGATGATTTTCAAACCGGAAGACTACCAATCCGTCTTACGTGTTGCGCTGAGAAACGCCGCAGAGGCCCAAGGCAGTCAAAAACGGTCCGGGCAGGCGGATTGAGGCTTTTATAAGGGGCCAAAACGCCCGATTCTGGCCATCGCAATGCATTTTCGCATGGCTGCCCTGCGCCGAAGGGCCTAACCATTTGAGGTCAACTCACCTATTTATGCTGCATCGCAATATAACTGCGAAAGGAATGAGCCATGACCACGAGACATATGCCTAACAAGATCAGCCGCTTTCTCAATGTATTCGGCAGTGCCGTCGCTGTTGCTTCTGCAACACGTATCGGTCATCAGCCGGTTGCATCAGACCTGCGCAATCTTGGCATTGACCCTGTTCAGTTCAGCGCTATCCACCGGAACTAGAGCATCGCGCCGTCAATAAGGCGCAAGCTCTCTATCCGGTGGACTGAGACTGATCGCTGATCAGTCTTCGTTTGCGGCAAGCTGCGACAGTACCTTGCCTTTGCCCCGTGCCCGCAGAATAAGCGGCACAACCACAGCACAGACAGCCAGAACAAGCAGAATGATCGCGATGGGCGAACCCACCAGAACGGTGACGTCGCCCTGACTGATCGCCAGCGCGCGGCGCAATTGCTGTTCGGCCATGGGCCCAAGGATCAAACCGACAACCACCGGTGCGATCGGATAACCGAAGCGCCGCAGGATATATCCCAGAATACCGAACACCAGCAGCATACCAAGCTCGAATGTCGAGGGATTGGCGCCGATGGTGCCAAGCGTTGCGAACACCAGAATGCCCGCATAGAGCCAGTGCCGTGGGATCGACAGCAAGCGGACCCAAAGGCCGATCAATGGCAGGTTCAGTACCAGCAGCATGAAGTTGGCCACCAGCAAGCTGGCAATCAGGCCCCATACAATTTGCGGATTTGTCGCGAACAACAGTGGTCCGGGCTGCAAACCGAATTGCTGGAACCCTGCCAGCATGATGGCAGCAGTCGCTGTCGTGGGCAGGCCTAGTGTCAGAAGAGGGACCAGCGTTCCGGCTGCCGACGCGTTGTTGGCAGCTTCTGGACCAGCCACACCTTCAATGGCGCCGTGACCGAACTCCTCTGGCTTCTTGGCCAGCTGCTTTTCCACCGAGTAAGACAGGAACGTGCCAATCTCGGCACCGCCAGCGGGCATGGCACCAATCGGGAAGCCGATAATTGTGCCACGCAACCATGGTTTCCATGAGCGCGACCAGTCTTCCCTGTTCATCCAGACAGAACCCTTGACCGGCTCGATCTTTTCATCGCCGCCCCCACGCGCAGCCGCCACACTCAGCGTTTCGCCGATAGCAAAGAGCGCAACGGCAAGCGTCGTCACTTCCACCCCGTCAAGCAAATCCGGAATGCCGAATGCCAATCGGGCCTGACCTGTCTGAAGGTCGATGCCGATGAGGCCGAGGGCAAGTCCGAGAAAGAGTGCTGTCAGGCCGCGAAGCGTCGAATCGCCGAAGGCAGCCGATACGGTCATGAAGGCAAGAATCATCAAGGCGAAATATTCGGCCGGTCCAAAGGACAGGGCAAACCTGACGATAGTCGGCGCGATCAACGCAAGGCCCAGCGTTGCAATCAGACCAGCAACGAAGGAGCCAATGGCAGCCGTTGCCAGAGCAGGTCCCCCGCGCCCGGCGCGCGCCATTTTATTGCCTTCGAGCGCGGTGACAATGGATGCGCTTTCCCCCGGCGTATTCAGAAGAATGGATGTGGTCGAACCGCCATACATGCCACCGTAATAAATACCGGCAAACATGATGAGCGAACCCGCTGGATCAAGTTTGTAGGTTACGGGCAAAAGCAGCGCGACAGTCAGCGCAGGTCCGATGCCCGGCAGGACGCCAACGGCAGTACCCAGCGTGACGCCGACCAACGCATAAAACAGGTTCATAGGCTCCAGTGCGACGAGAAAGCCGTGGGCCAAGAGTGTGAATGTATCCATGGCTATGATGCCCTTTAAATGAGGTGCTCAAGTGGCCCGGCCGGAAGCGACAATTGCAGCCCCTTGGCAAAAATCACCCATACGACAAAGGAAAGGACGATACCGATTGGAACTGTCATCCAGAGCGGCCCCTTACCGAACCCGCGCGCGGTCGCTGCAAACAGCAGGCCCGTTGCAATGGAAAAACCGACGGTGTTCAGAAGCAGCATCTGGGCGGCAAGTCCGCCAACAATCCAGAAAACCGGCCCGAATTCCTGTTCTTCGCGTGCGGGAAAATCTCCACGACGGGCTTCAAAACCGGTCCATATGGCCAATACGAACAAGCAGGCGGCGATGGCATAAGGGAAAGCGCCGGGGCCAATGCGGGTCGAGCTTCCGCCATGGGCGGTCGCAGTGCTGTAAACAATCACAGCCGCGATGATGGCCAGAACGGCTGCAATGACCAGCGCCGCCCGATCAGGGCGGCGCGCTTCGGAAGTGGTTGGCTTGTCTGTCATTTTACAAGGCCGATATCTTTCAGGATCGCCGACGTGGCTTCCGTGTCCTTGGCCAACTGCGCCTTGAACGCATCACCGGCAAGATATGTATTGGCCCAGCCCTTGGCAGCAAGCTGATCCTGCCATGTCTTCGACTTCACCATCTTTTCAACATCCGCGCCGATAGCAGCTTCCTGTTCCTTGGATATGCCGGGAGCAGCAGCAACCATGCGCCAGTTCTGAATCGCGACATCAACGCCGCCTTCCTTGAAGGTTGGCGCATCAACACCTGCAACCTTGGCATCGCTGGAAATGCCGATAATGCGCAATGTGCCGGCCTTGATCTGCGATTCAAACTCGCCGTAACCGGAAATACCGACGGTCACCTGATTGCCGAGAATAGCAGCAAGTGCTTCACCGCCACCGGAGAAGGCGATGTAGTTGACCTTGGTCGGATCAACACCTGCGGCCTTGGCAATAAGGCCAGCCGTAATGTGATCCGTACCACCAGCGGAGCCACCACCCCAGGAAACGGAACCCGGATCAGACTTCAGCTTCTCAACAAGATCAGCAATGTTTTTAATCGGGGATGCCGCCGGCACAACCAGCGCTTCAAATTCGCCCGTGAGGCGGGCAATTGGTGTGACCTGTGTCAGATTAACAGGTGAGTCATTGGTGAGGATAGCGCCGACCATCACATAACCGCCGACGATCAGCTGCGCCGGATCACCCTTTGCCGAATTGGCAAACTGGGCAAGACCGATGGTGCCGCCAGCACCTGGAACATTGACGACCTGAACGTTTCCGGAAATCTTCTCATCCTGGAAGACGGTCTGGAGCGTACGCGCCGTCTGATCCCAGCCACCGCCAGGGGCTGCAGGTGCCATGATCTTATAGTCGGCAGCGAAAGCCGCACCTGACACAATCAGTGCGCCGGTCGCGACGAAAGCAAGCAACATTTTACCCATTGTAGAAATCCTCCCGTGACAGCATTCCGCCGTCTGTTTTTGCTGGTCCTTTGAAGAAGCCGGGAGTTGGCAACAGTCAAAGTCATGAATTGACGGCGAGCGTCGAACTCAAGCACAACAATATAACTACGGACAGCCTCCCAGCGGTCTCCTCATCTTCAGATTGATATGAGAAAACTGTCTGGAAGCTGTCACAGGCAATAAAGAGCAGGCAAATATTGCCTGAACACCGAAGTCAGCGGCGCAAAAAGGTCAGATAAGCACCAATGCGGCCTTCGCGATGCGCCTTCTGTTCATAGCGCGTGCCGGGCCAGGCTTCGTAAGGCGTATGCCAATCAGCAGAGGTTTCTGCCTGCCAGTCAAATTCGCTATGAATGCGGCAATGCTGCAGTGTCCAGTTTACATAGGTGTCGATATCGGACGCAAAGCGGAATGGACTACCCGGCTTCAAAACGCGGGCAAAACGATCGAGATTTTTCTGGCTGACGAAACGCCGCTTCCAGTGCTTCTTTTTCGGCCAGGGATCTGGATAGAAGAGATCAATGCCATCAAGCGATGCTTCCGGCAACCAGTCCAAAACCTGTGTCGCATCGTCATCGTAAAGACGGATGTTCTGCAACTGCTTCTCGTGCAGATCGACGACCAGCTTCGCCATGCTGTTGACGAAAGGCTCGACGCCTATGAAACCGGCTTTGGGAAAGCGTGCGGCCTCATGCAGCAAATGCTCACCGCCACCAAAGCCAATTTCCAGCCTGACCTTGTCGACCTCCGCAGTAAACAAACTGCGAAGGTCGTTTGGTGCAGATTCCGACAGATCCAGCTTGAGCAACGGTAGCAATTCATCGCGAATGGACCGCTGCAAGGGCCGCAGTGTCTTGCCATTGCGTCTGCCAAAAAAGGCTTCCGTCGAACGCTCGCGTCTGGGCTCTTCTGTCTCTGTCATCATTACAATCAATCGTAGTGGCGGCTTACGCTGCCAGTACAGTCTTCAGTTGCTTGGCCAGATCGGTCTTCTCCCAGGAGAAGGAACCATCGCGGCCCGGCTTGCGGCCGAAATGGCCATAGGCTGAGGTCTTGGCATAGATCGGCTTGTTCAGATCAAGATGCTTGCGAATGCCTGTCGGCGAAAGGTCCATGACCTTGCGCAAAGCACCTTCGATTGCATCTTCACTGACCTTGCCGGTACCATGCAGATCCACATAAACAGAAAGCGGCTGCGCAACGCCGATGGCGTAGGACAGCTGGATCGTGCAGCGATCAGCAAAACCTGCCGCAACAACATTCTTGGCAAGATAGCGCGCTGCATAGGCAGCTGACCGGTCAACCTTCGTTGTGTCCTTGCCGGAGAAAGCGCCACCACCATGGGGAGCCGCACCGCCGTAAGTGTCAACAATGATCTTGCGGCCCGTCAGACCCGCATCGCCATCGGGTCCGCCGATGACAAACTTGCCGGTTGGGTTGATGTACCAGACGCAGTTGTCCGCAATCTTGAGATCACCCAGCGCTTCGCGAATATGGGGTTCGACGACCTGACGTACCTTCTTGGAATCCCAGCTTGCATCAAGATGCTGAGTCGAAAGGACAATCTGAGTGGCTTCTGCGGCAACACCGTCCACATAACGAACTGTGACCTGGCTCTTGGCATCAGGCCCAAGCCGTCCAGCATCCCCTTCGCCCTTGTGACGGGCAGCGGCGAGCAGTTCGAGAATCTTGTGGGAGTAATAGATCGGCGCTGGCATCAAGTCAGGTGTTTCGCGGCAGGCGTAACCGAACATAATGCCCTGATCGCCGGCACCTTCTTCGCCCTGCCGGTCGGCGGCGTTGTCGACACCCTGTGCAATATCGGCTGATTGAGGATGCAAAAGCACGTCAATCTTGGCGGTTTTCCAGCTGAAACCTTCCTGCTCATAACCGATATCACGGATCGCACGGCGCGCCGCAGCACGGAAACGGGATGGATTGATGACCGGATGACCCTTGGCGTCATGGACAACCGCGCCGCTCTTGTCTTTCTTGAGAAGCGTATCGGGAACACGCACCTCACCGGCGATAACGACTCGGTTGGTCGTCGCCAAGGTTTCGCAAGCGATGCGTACAGTCCACGGATCAACGCCCGTCTTCTTCGCTTCCTTGTAGATCATATCGACGATTTCATCGGAAATCCGGTCACAGACCTTATCTGGATGACCTTCCGATACGGACTCACTGGTAAAAAGGTAGGAACTGCGTGTCACGGGGAACCCCTCTTGAAACAACTATGCGCTCTATCCGCAGGGAACGAGCATGCGTAGTGTTTGCCAAGCTCGAAGGATTCAGTCAATTGCTTTCGTTTTCAAACAAACAGCATTGGAAGTTTTTTTTACTACAATCCGGAAAGAAAGCTCAGTTTGCACAGAATCTTTGTTATTCCGAATCTTCCTCGTGGCTCAAAGTCCGGACGAGGTCGAGGATTTTGCGCCTTATCTTGGGATCACCAATCTTTGCAAAGGCACGCGCAAGCTGGATACCCTCCGAACTGTTGAGGAAACCAACCACATACGTGTTGTCACTCTCCTCTTCGAAACCCTGCGGTTTGTCCGGCTGCTCGGGCATATCGTCAAAGAAGAATGTGACCGGCACATTGAGAACGTTACCGATCGCTTGCAGACGACTGGCGCCGACACGGTTGACACCCTTCTCGTATTTCTGAATTTGCTGAAAAGTAATTCCCAGACTGTCGCCAAGTTTTTCCTGGCTTAGACCAACCATGTTGCGGCGCAAACGGATGCGCGCGCCCACATGGACGTCAACTGGGTTCGGTCGCTTTTTATTATCGGGCATGAAAATCTCATTCGTATGAAATGGGGCTGAAAACTAATTTTATCATCAATGTATCAACAGACCAAATATACAGGTATTCGACAGGGCAACGACATAAAAGTCAACCAAGACGCCTTCTGTCACGGTAAAAATACGCCAGTACCGCAGCAAAAAACACGCTGAGTACAATCAGAAATTGAAACCTGCGTAAGGCTTCACTTAATGGTAGCTGAACCTTACCCGGTAGCGCCGCGTCAATAACGCCAATGGCATCCAGTGCCAAAGCGTCAATGATTCGACCATATGGATCGACAACAGCCGACAACCCATTGTTGGCTGCGCGAACGAGTGGCAGGCCCTGCTCGACAGCACGCAACTGCGCCTGACGAAAATGCTGGTATGGCCCCGGCGTATCACCGTACCATGCATCATTGGTCACATTGATGATCGCATCTGCGGGGGCTCCCTGATAACCGAGTTCGGCGGGGAAAATCGCCTCGTAACAGATCAATGGCAGGGCAACGAAACGATCATTCACCTTCAGCGATTGCCGGGACGCTCCTGATGTAAAGCCACCGGGCATTTCCACAACCTCGCTGACGCCCAGACTGCGCAGAATACCTTCAAGCGGCAGATATTCGCCAAAAGGAACAAGGTGTACCTTGTCCGCCGCGCCGACAATCTCGCCCGCGCCGTTGATGGAATATATCGTATTATAATAAAGCGGCTGTTGATTACCGCCCGGCTCTTCCATGCGAATGGCGCCTGCGAGCAGCATCTGTCCATCGTCAAGCGTGTCGGCTATGGCCTGCAGAGCATCCGGCGTCTTGGTCAAAATATAGGGTACAGCAGTCTCCGGCCAGACGATTACATCCGGTTTGGCGACCCCGGCTTTTGGCGGCTGGGCACTCATACCAAGATATTTGTCAAAAATATCGCGGCGAGCACCTGCATCGAATTTGAGGTTCTGCGCGATTGATGGCTGGACAATACGCACGTTCGGCCCCTTGGCCACAAGGCTTGTCGTCTGCAGCCTGTAGAATCCATAACCGGCATGGGCACAGACCAGAACCAACGCCAGAATCACGCCCGTCCTGATATCCCGGCGACCCGCCAATAGAGCGGGCATGGAGAATACCAGCACAGCCAGCGCATTCATTGCCAGTAGCCCGACAATGACCGACGACTGCATGAGCACGGGAACCGGCATTGCTGCATAGCCAATGGCATTCCACGGAAAGCCGGTCAGAACAAAGGAACGTAGCCATTCTGCAACGCCAAAAGCGAATGCCAGCGACAGGATACGCCCAAGCCCTTCACTCCAGAACAACCGGGCCAATGCTGCCGCAAAAGCGTAGAAAATGGCGAGAACTGCAGGTAGTCCAAGGATCGCCAATGGAATGGCCCAGGCGAAATTGGCAGCATCTACGAGCAAGGCATTGCCGATCCACCAGAGCCCGAAAACAAAATAACCGAAGCCGAACCACCAGCCGATCATGGCCGCTGGCAACAGCCTGCGAATGGGACCTGCCCCCGCATTATCAACGGCACCGTCGATCAGCCAGACAAGAACGGGAAAAGAAACGAAGCAAACGGCAAAAAAATCATAGGGTGGCAGTGCGAAACTCGCCAGAGCGCCCATGAGAAAGGCCAGCGCAATACGCTTCCATCCCCATAGAAGGATGATCTTACCGGCCAGACGCTGGATCATACCAAGCCCCACCCCTTCTGATTTTTCTTCAGTCTTAGTCGGTGAGACTTGCGCCAATCATTCGTCCATTTCGGCAGGTTCATCCGCCGCGCCTTGCCGCGGGGTGCGCGGACGGCGCTCGGCATGGCGCAAGGGTACGATGCGCACCTTGCGGATACGGCGTGGATCGGCCTCCAGTACATGGAATTCATAGCCGGGAACCGCCTGCACCATTTCGCCGCGCACGGGAATACGTCCAAGGATAGAGAAGATCAGACCGCCGACCGTGTCCACATCCTCGCCATGTTCGCCAACGACGAAGCCCGGGCCGATCTTTGCGGCAATCTCTTCAAGATCAGCACGCGCATCGGCAATGAAGATACCTTCCGGCTCTTCCATGATCATCACTTCATCGTCGTCATGCTCGTCTTCAATGTTGCCGACGACCATTTCCACAATATCTTCCAGTGATACCAAACCATCGGTACCACCATATTCATCGATGACCAGTGCAATCTGAATGCGCTGCGCCTGCATGCGCCCCATCAGATCATTGGCCAGCATCGAAGGCGGCACAAACAGAATCGGGCGCATAAGGCTGAGTTCCGCAATCGTCTTGGTGAGTTCGACATTGCCCAGATCAAACTTGGCAGCAGCGGGCGCTTTCGGTGTCTTGGCCGAAGTCCGCCGCTGGGTCTTCACCCGCGAAATCTTGGTGATGTGATTGACCACATCCCGGATGTGAACCATGCCGCGCGGATCATCCAGAGTTTCAGCAAAGACAGGCATACGCGAGTGGCCGGACTTTTCGAAAACCTCAAGCAGATCGCCAAGGGTCGTGGTGATATCAACCGCTTCAATATCGGCACGCGGAATCATCACATCCTCCACGCGCAATTCGCGCAGGCGCAGGATGTTGTGCAGCATGGCGCGTTCTTCCGGCGAGAATGCCGTATCGCCATGATCGGTGCCAGCCAGCGCCGCATCGATATCCTCTCGCAAGGATGTACCCGGGCGAGCGCGCAGGAATGGAAAAATTGCGGTGAGAAGCGAGCGCTTTTCAGTGGCGGGCGCTCTGGTGCTACTTTGCCCCTCGGCGTCACTCTCCTGCCCGGTTATGCCCTTTGCGGGTGCGGCAGGATCGTTCTGGTGCGACGTGTCAGACATGGTCCTCAATCGGATTGATCGTCAGAGACCGATAGCGCATATGGGTCGGGAATGGCAAGATGCGCAAGAATTTTACGCTCCAGTCCCTCCATCTCTTCCGCTTCGCTCTCAACAATATGATCATAACCGAGCAGGTGCAGAAACCCATGCACGATCAGGTGGGTCAGATGGTGGTCAAACGGCTTCTGCTCGTCAATAGCTTCGCGCTCGACCGTTTCCCGCGCAATAACGATATCACCGAGCATCGGCCCCGGCTTCTGGCGCGGCTTGATGGGGAAGGCCGGAAATGACAGGACATTGGTCGGCTTGTCCTTGTCGCGCCAGTCATTGTTAAGCTCGCGGATTGCCGCATCATCGATGAATACGAGACTGAGTTCACTTTCAGGCTGCGAGCCCCCGTCGAGAATCTGCCATGCAGCCGCAATGGCCCGTTCTGCAAGCATGCGCAGTTCCGACTCATCGGCCCAGCCGTCTGTCTCAACCAGAATATCGATATCGATCAAAATTGTACCACCAGTGCGAGGATATCTTTCGAGCATTCAACCCGATAAGTCAGCTGTTGTGGTTTTCGAGAACCGGAGCGCAGTGGACATTTCAGTCCATGAGCCCCGGAAGCGCAGAAAATCGCATCAGATGACTTATCGGGTTGAATGCTCGAAGCTATCTCAGGGCTTGGCGCCTTCCTTATCATAGGCCCGGACGATTGCGGCTACGAGCGGATGACGGACAACGTCCACGTCTGAGAACCGAACGGTGACAATGCCGCTGACGCCTTCGAGAATTCTCAGCGCCTCGACAAGACCGGATTTCTGGCCGGGCGGCAGATCGACCTGACTTGGATCGCCTGTGATGATCATGCGGCCGTTTTCACCCAAACGGGTCAGGAACATTTTCATCTGCATCGCTGTCGTGTTCTGCGCTTCATCGAGGATGATTGCAGAATGTGCCAGTGTACGTCCGCGCATGAAGGCAAGCGGTGCAATTTCGATCACACCGGCAGCAATTGCCCGTTCCACCTTGTCGGCAGGCATCATGTCATAGAGCGCATCATAGAGCGGGCGCAGATAGGGATCGACCTTTTCCTTCATATCGCCGGGCAGGAAGCCCAGACGCTCGCCAGCTTCGACAGCTGGACGGGAAAGAATGATCCGATCGACAAGACCGCGTTCCAGAAGCATGGCGGCATGGGCAACGGCCAGATAGGTCTTGCCGGTACCGGCAGGTCCAACACCGAACACCATTTCGGAGCGGTCGAGCGCCCGCATATAGGCATCCTGCGTCGGCGTGCGGGCAAAAATGGTTTTCTTGCGGGTCGATATCTGGGCAGCAGCCATCTTGCTCTTATTTTCCATGGTGGGAAGCGTCAACTGGTCGTCAGCGGCAATAGCCATGCGCAAGGCACCATCCACGTCGGAAGCGGAGATGTCATGGCCTTTCTGCAGCTGTTCATAGAGCTGGTCGAGAGTCCTGCGGGCCTGTTCCGTCGCACCGGGTTCGCCGCGAATGGCAAGCTGGTTGCCCTTGGATCGGACATCCACACCCAGTTTCTGTTCGATGCGGGCAAGGTTCTCGTCGAACTGACCAAACAGGGCACTTGCCAGCCGGTTATTATCAAATGTCAGTACGATATGCGCCAGATCCGAGGCTCCTGATGGAGCGGGTTTCAGCTTTTCGGTGGCGGTCAATCGGCTCTCCTTACCAAAAGGTGTTCAGTCCTTATATAGTCCCATCGCCCGTAGTTTCCATCTCACGAACCCCAACCAGACTGTTGGTTCCTGTGCTGATGATTCGTACCCTGATTATGTCGCCGATTTCGCCGCCATGTACATCGATAATTACAGGTTGTAACCAAGGAGATCGCCCAACCATCTGTCCCGGCTCCCGCCCGGCCTTTTCAATCAGCACATCCATGGTCTTGCCGACGAGACTGCGCTGGAAGGCATATTGCTGTTCGGACAGCAATGCCTGCAGGCGCTGCAGCCTTTCATCCTTCACCGCTTCAGGAACGTGATCGTCCATATCGGCGCCCGGCGTGCCGGGACGCGGCGAATATTTGAAGGAATAGGCGGCGGCATAGGTGACATCGCGCACGATCTGAAGCGTTGCCTCAAAATCCTCTTCCGTTTCACCGGGGAAGCCGACAATGAAATCACCTGACAGGGCAATATCAGAACGCGCGCCGCGAATCCGATCAATAAGCCTGACATAATCCGCAGCTGTATGTTTGCGGTTCATGGCCTTGAGGATACGATCTGAGCCTGATTGCACCGGCAGATGCAGATAGGGCATCAGCATCGGCAAGTCGCGATGGGCATGGATCAGTGTATCGTCCATGTCGCGCGGGTGGCTGGTCACATAGCGCAGACGGGCAATGCCGGGGATTTCTGCGAGCCGGTAAAGCAGTTCGCCCAAACCCCATTCGCGTCCATCGGGACCCTCGCCATGCCATGCATTGACGTTCTGGCCGAGCAGGGTCAGTTCACGCACACCGGCATCGGCAAGCTTTTCGGCTTCCTTGAGTATCTGCGCGACAGGCCGTGAAACCTCAGAACCACGGGTATAGGGCACGACACAGAAGGTGCAGAACTTGTCACACCCTTCCTGAACGGTGAGGAAAGCGGTCACACCACGGCTTCTTGTCTGTTCCTTGCGCGGCGCAGGCAGATGCTCGAACTTGTCTTCAATGGCATATTCGGTTTCGACAACCCGTTCGCCCTGACGCACGCGGGCAAGCGCCTGCGGCAGCCGATGATAGGTTTGCGGTCCAACCACCAGATCAACCACCGGCGCCCGGCGCGTGATCTCGTCACCTTCAGCCTGCGCCACGCAGCCCGCCACGCCGACAGTCAGCTCGCGGCCTTCTTTGGCGCGGGCGTCCTTCATCTTGCGCAGACGGCCCAGCGCGGAATAAAGCTTTTCGGAAGCCTTTTCGCGGATATGGCAGGTGTTGATCAGCACCAGATCGGCATCATCAGCCGTATCAGTTGGTGTATAGCCCTCGGCGGCCAGACTGTCAGTCATACGCTGGCTGTCATAGACATTCATCTGGCAGCCATAGGTCTTCACATAGACCTTGCGTGTATTGGCAAGCGCCGGTGAAATTGCTGCGGGGCCGGATGTCTCGTCCGGTTTATGAGAGATGCTGATATCGTCCATGCGAGGCTTCTAAAGCTTTTTATCGTCTTTGAGAATAGCAGAGTCAGGGAGAATGGCCGTCTCGGGGTTTTCCATGCGAGGCGTAACCAGGTCGCGTCCGAGCAGTGAGGACAACATCATCGCCCTCACCCGCTCCTCCATCAATCGTGCCAGGGTCTTGCGATTGGTTTTGGCATCGATGGTCATCGGTTCGCCAAACCAGACATCAACGTCAATCGCACCGTCCTTCAAAAGCCCGATCAGGCTTGGTCCCAAAGGCACATCGCCGGGCCACGAAATCAACGGGCGATGGAACCGCCCCATGGGCACACCATGCACCCGCATATAGGCAATGGCCACGGGTTGCACGGTGACTGTTTCAACGCTCGTTTCGCGGATAGCAACCTGTGCAGCGCCAAAGAGCGAGGTCTTGAAAGGCAATACGCGATTGCCATCAGACGTTGTACCCTCGGCGAACAGCACCATGACATCACCGGCAGCAAGGCGCGTGGCAATCTCGCTCGCCTGATCATGGGTCTTGCCGCGTTTTTCACGCTCAACGAAGACCGAGCGTTGCAGCTTGGAAAGCATTCCGAACAATGGCCAGCTTGCAACTTCAATCTTGGCAATAAAAGACAATTCCTTGAGCGAACCCAGAATCACAATATCGGACCATGAGGCGTGATTGGCCGCCAGCAGCAATGGTCGCTCCGTTGCCATGTCACCATGCATGTGAATACGGAAGCCAAGCAATCTGGAGACAATACGATGGTAGAAAATGGGAAAGCTTTTACGCAAACCCAGACCGGCCTTCAGGAAAATATACTGCAAGGGTATCGAGATCGCAGTGATCAGGACAAACGCTGTTGCCGTTACGATGAAACGGGCCCATGCCATCATATCAGCGGACCTGCTTCAGATCGCGGCGCATTGTCAGGGCGGCAGAGCGCCCATCAGCGGTCTCATAATAGCCCGGACGCTTGCCGACCTGTTTAAAGCCAAGGCGACGATAGAGCGCCAGAGCCGGAACGTTCGTCTCATCGACCTCGAGAAACAACATGTCTGCGCGGGCATTGTGCAAATGGCGCAAAGTCGCATCCATCAAAGCGTGTCCAAGGCCGCGGCGTTGTGATGATGGTGCGACGGCAATAGTCAGTATTTCGGCCTCATCAATCACAAGCCGCGCCAGCACAAAACCGCCGGGTGATGCCAAGCGGTTGCCCTCTTCCCGCGCAATGAATCCGAAGATATTTTCCTGCACGATCAGCGCATGGAATTCTTCCTCGCTCCATGGTTTGCTGAAGGTCAGCATGTGCAGCTTTGCCAAATGGGTCGCATCGGCGCTCATCAATCGCTCAATGACAAAAGGACGGTTTCGCAGATTGCCCAGGGGAAAGCCCATCATTCCGCGACCTTCCTTTTCAACACGAAGCCCTGTTGCGGCTTAACATCAAGCCCGCGCAGATAAAGCGGTTTGGGTGCTTCACCGTTGATCTCGCGCGGCGCGCCAAGGCGGGCAAAGGCTCCAATCGTTCCTGTCGATGTTGTCACAGCCACATCCAGCTTCTGCTCAAGACCGGCGTTGACAAGCGCCGCACCCGAACCGGATAGTACCACATCATTCTGGCGTTCGGACAATGCGGTAAAAACCTCTGGCAGCGTGGTCACACCGGGCACCGAGCCAACCGAACCATCTGACGCAAAGAATTGTGCATATATCTCGTCCCGCCGCGCATCAATGATGGACAGCACAGGGCGTCCGGCAAATGTCTGCCGGGCATCATAAGCCAGCGCTTCAAGTGTGCTGATACCCACCACCGGACATTTCAGCGCCAGGCCAAACCCGCGTGCCGTCGATACCCCGACACGCACACCTGTGAACGAGCCCGGACCAACGCTTACGGCAATCTTGCCGATTTCGCCGATTGATATGGCGGCTTCATTCAATGCCTGTTCAATAAATGCCATTAAGCGTTCGGCATGCCCCTTGCCAATATCCTCACTGATTGCGGCGAGCATAGTCCCGGTTTCAACATCGAGAACAGCGACGGAGCAACGAGTCGAAGCAGTATCAAGGGCAAGCAGTTTCATGACCAATCGCGTAAACAAGAATCAGCCAGCAAACAAGGTGTGTTCGCTTGACGATGCAGATTCTGGTGCATGGTCTCGCGATTAGTGAAAATCCGCTTGGAGCCGTAGACGAGTTGCGGCCGCGGCCAATCTTTTGTCTCTTGTCCATAACCGCGTGCCGGGCGTCAGCCGTGTTGCAGCCAGCAAGTGCGCATCGACATAGCCGAGACCAAGATCAAAGATTGTTTCAGCGTCAATGAAATATGAGATCTCTTTGTCATCGGCCACCTGCACTTTCGGCAAATCCTGAAGGCTGTTCAAAATGAGTTCACGCTGCCGCAAATTTCCCAGAGCCAGTTCCCCCACGATAAACGGATGGATTAATATTTGCGCAGCTTCGAGATGTCGTACTAGCTCCGCATCGCCATAACGCAGATGATCTATCCATACTGAAGTGTCGGCGAGGATCATTCTTGGACGTCCGGCGTAATCTGACGCCGGGGTATAGTGTTCAAATCAGGTTCACTCCCACCCAGAAGTGCCAATCTACGGGCGCTCTCAATGTTGATCAACGCCTTGAGGGCCGCACGCATAAGCGCGGATTTCTCCCGCAAGCCCGTATATTCCTGCGCTTTGGCAACCAAATCATCATCGAGAGCAAGCGTGGTACGCATCTTCATATTCCTTATATAGGCACGAATTTAGCATCGAATGATGCCTTAAACAATGCGTACTAAGGTCTAACCTCTTGCTATTGTGGCTGGCCGTGACCGGACAAAACCTGTAAGGCGCCACGCATTCCGTTGCGAAAGGCATCATCAAAACCAACGCCACGGATTTGCCAGTGAAATGTTTTATGCTGGCCATTGATCCGCCAATCGGCAACCCAGCCCATCGCCTCATTGCTCCACACAAGCTCACCGGAAAGCGCTGTATCACCTATCCCGGCCTTTGCAGCCGCATTGAGTTTTGTAAGATCAGCCGTTGGCAATGTCTGGACAGTCCAGCCCTTTTGCGCCAATTGTGCTTTGGTCGGCAGTGCAATAGGCAATCCAACTTTCGTGGCCGCCGCTTGAAGGGCGCTGCGCATGTCAGCGTCTTCATCATCGTCGCCAGTCATAACAAAGACGCGTTTGGGCGGCCTGATATCGAGAAATACCGCGACACGCGGTCTCGCTGCGCGCCACGGTTGGCGTCCAAGCAAATTCAGTGACGAATCTAGCGCAGTCTTGTTGAAATAGACGGTCAGATCCTGTGGACGATCGTAAGAGCCCTGTTCGTCGTGTATGGGCTGGCCCGACAGGCGATCATGATATTCAAAGCGGGTGACAAGTCCTGCAACATTGGCTCCAAGTGCAATAGCCGCCGGATCGCCGATCAGGCGGGGATCGCCAGAGACTTTCACGAGTACATCTTGCAGACATTGGGCAAGGCCAAGCGCTCTGTTTGCATCGCCGCGCCCTGTCACCACCGCCTGCGACTGGTAAAGGTTGGCATCAGATGCATCATCCGCCGCAACGGCAACCCCACAGCAGAGCAAAAGAACTGTCAGAATAGCGCCAACAATACGGGCAAGCGCTGCTTTGATGTCCATCCGACCTGCCCTTCCCTGCTGTTAAAAAGCTTCCGATCAATTGTCCATGATCAGCGCCAGCGGCGCCTTGAACTGTGCCACAAGCCCTTCCTTTTCATATTGTACATCGGCGTCACCAGTGCCCGACAGACCAAACCGGATCAGGCGCGAACCGAATCCCTTCTTTTCCGGAGCTATTGCCGCCGGACCACCCCGCTCACGCCATGTTAGCACGAATTCCATCTGCGACTGCGCCCGCTGAATCTCCCAACTGATATCCACTTTGCCATGCGCGTTGGACAGTGACCCATATTTCAGCGCGTTTGTTGCAAGTTCATGCAGTAGCAATGACAGCGAAAGAACGGCCTTGGGGCCGAGATTGAGATTGGGGCCGCGCAAATTGAACTGTGACGTTTCACCATGCAATGCCAGAACACTTTCCAGTACCGAGCGGATGCGCGCGGCTGACCAGTTCTGATGCAACAGCACATTATGGGCAGAGCTGAGCGCCATGATGCGCTGCTTGAATGCCTCGACAGCATCCTGCGGCGCATCCCGCAATGTCTGCGTCGCGATGGCCTGCACCATGGTCAGGGTGTTTTTCAACCGATGGCTGAGTTCCTGATTGAGAATACCCTGCTCGTGTTCGGCCTGCAGCTTGGCGATGGCGGCATAGGTTCGGTCGGCAACACTGACCACGAATTGAATCTCATCCGTCTGCCAATCCCGTGGATTTTCATCATGGACAAACATCAGCCCCACCAGTTCGCCGCCATGCATCAACGGGACATTGATAAAGGATCGAGCCTGGATTGCGGCATAACCATCATAGTCGAGGGCAAGCCAGTCCGTGCTGGTTACATCAGAAACGGCGATGGGTATGCCAATTTGAGAGTTCTTGATTGTCGCCTTGAAATTAACCAGCGAATGGCGGCCAGCCATGGACTTTAGATCCGACGCTGTCCAGTCGCGCTCCACATTGAAGAGATCCGCCGTGAGATCGATGATGGCAAATCCTGCGCGACCGGCACCCAGATTCTCTCCCAATATCCTTGAGGCAATCTCTGCGGCTTCACCGGTCGTATTGGCATCGCGAATACTATCACCAAGTTCCAGCAGTGCAGTCTGCCGGATTTCAGCCTGCTTGCGCTTGGTCACATCCTGAACCGTGCCACGGAAAGCAACCGGCTGCCCCTTATCATCATGGACAAGTTCACCCCGGCGGCTCAACCATCGCAGCGCCCCATCATCGGCGCGCTTTATGCGGTATTCGATATCCAGAATGACATTGCCTTCCAGTCGCGTGGACTGGTTCGATACGAGGTGTTTGTCTTCCTCGTAGGTCAATGCTTCGAACGTTGTCGCCGGATATTGGTCATTAACCGCCAGCCCGTAAAGCCTGCACATCTCTGGTGTCACCCGCGATGTGTTGGTTTTCATATCGAGTTCGAATGCGCCGATACCGCCCGCCTGCTGGGCAGGTGCAAGCCAGCCATCAATCCGGTATTGCTTGTTGCGTGCCGCTTCACTGGACAGCGCGCGCTTGAGGGTGGCCCGAACCGTACGGCGCTGCTGGATCACAACATCATTGCGGTCTTCCACCACGCGGCGCAATTCGAGAATGGTGATGACCTGCTCGGCAAGATCCTGCAAAGCTTCAGTCTGTGCTTCAGTCAGCCCGGCGGGACGCGGCGCATTGTCAATGACGCAGAGTGTACCGATTGCCTCGCCGCTGGGCGTGTTGAGCACGGCTCCGGCATAAAACCGGATAAAGGGTTCGCCCGTCACCAGCGTATTGTGCTTGGTGCGCTCGTCCAACGTCAGATCGGGAATAATGAGAACTGAACCTGTCAGCAGGGCATGGGCACAGACCGACTGTTCGAGCGGTGTCTCTGATGGTTCGAAACCAGAGCGGGCTTTGAACCATTGCCTGTCGCCGGTGACCAGACTGATCAAGGCCACGGGAGCCTCGCAAATCTGTTTGGCAAGGGAAACGATATTATCGAATGCCGGTTCGGGCGGCGTATCCAGAATGTCATATTCCTCAAGCGCAGCCAGCCTATGGGCGTCCTGAAGCACTGAAAGGGGCAAATCGCTCATGGATGAACCCAATCGCCAAATTGTGTCTGAGAGACAGAGGAAGTATCTGACCTATCAAATAGTCTAATTTTGGCTTGTGACAATTGCTATTTGCAACCGTCCGTTGTCTTCGTCGTCGCATCCACTCTCAGGTCTGGATGAGCGCTTTCTTCAGCCAGATACAGTCATAACCGGGCGGCATGCCCTCAAGCCTGCCAAACTCGATATATCCTTGCTTGCGGTAAAAATCCGGCGCCTGAAAGGTGAAGGTTTCGAGATAGACGCCGACACATCCGCGCAGGCGGCCGATTTCCTCTGCTTCCTTCAGCAGCCGCGAACCCGTTCCGCCCTTGCGGCCTTCGGAGGATACCCAAAGCCAGTCAACGAACAGCCAGGAAAAAGATGACCATCCCTTGACGCCGCCATGCACCTTGCCTTCATCATCGCGGGCGATAATCCAGAAATCCTCAGCATTCTCCGGGCCAGCCTTGGAGGTATTGAAGCTCTCCAGCCCCTCTTCAAATGTCCGGCGTGTTGCCTCGTCAGGATCGGCTTCGTGGATTATCATCAACATGGTCGAACCTCAGATTTCATCCCCATTTACGAAATGGGGCAGTTCCCTGCCAAGACATCAAAGCTTTTGGTGGCGTATTCGTGTCCCTTCGCGTCCTGCAGCGAAAAGGTCCAAACACCCGATACAAGCTCGTAGCTCTTCTCAAACACCCATCCCGCATAGCGCTGCCGCCGGATAGCACCATCGGGCCAGCTGCTGCGCAACATGACCCGGCCATCCGGTGTGTGAATGGCGGGATGCTGTACCACAACCATAATGGGCACGATCTGAAAATCGGGAATATTGAAAGCGGCGTACATAACGCCGAAACTCGTACCAAGGCAGGCGGTGATTTTCTCTGCCCTGATGACTTCAACCGGGCCGTCGACGAGCCTGTTATAGCCCGTCGGCGTATCCGGCGCGGTTTCCGTCCCAACATCCTTGGCCCGCGTCAGACCCCAGTTGAGGATTTCAACGGCAGGTTCGGCCCCTTGCGCCCTCGCCAACCCCGCCTCCGCAAATAATGCGAAAAGAAGCAGGGCCAGAAGGCGATAGGTGGCCATCCGTCGCTATGCTGCGGCGCGCTGGGCTTTCAGTTCCAGCCTGCGGCGATGCAGGACCGGCTCCGTATAGCCATTCGGCTGGGCCCGACCTTCGAACACGAGATCACAGGCGGCTTGAAAGGCGATTGATCCATCGAAATCCGCAGCCATTGGCTGGTAAAGCGGATCGCCTTCGTTCTGCTTGTCAACGACAGCAGCCATGCGCTTCAGGGTCTCCAGCACTTGCGCACGGCTGGCAACGCCATGGTGCAGCCAGTTGGCGATGTGCTGGGCGGAAATGCGCAAAGTAGCGCGGTCTTCCATCAGGCCGACATTGTTGATGTCAGGAACCTTGGAGCAACCAACACCCTGATCAACCCAGCGCACGACATAACCGAGAATGCCCTGCGCATTGTTGTCGAGTTCGCGCTGGATATCTTCGGGTGTCCAGTTGGGCCGCGAGGCAACAGGCACCGACAGGATATCGCTGAGTTTGGCGCGCCCGCGCGACTTCAACTGGGCCTGAACCTCTGCCACATTGACCTTGTGATAGTGCGTTGCATGCAGCGTCGCGGCGGTCGGTGAAGGCACCCATGCGGTGTTGGCGCCAGCCTTTGGATGGGCGATCTTCTGCTCCAGCATTGCGGCCATCAAATCGGGCATGGCCCACATGCCCTTGCCGATCTGCGCGTGACCGGAAAGGCCGCATTCAAGACCCACATCGACATTCCAGTTCTCATAAGCGCCAATCCATGACGCCTGCTTCATATCGCCCTTGCGGATCATCGGCCCGGCTTCCATGGATGTATGAATTTCGTCGCCGGTACGATCAAGGAAACCGGTATTGATGAACACAACCCGTTCCTTCGCCGCACGGATCGCTTCCTTGAGGTTAACCGTTGTGCGGCGTTCCTCATCCATGATGCCCATCTTCATCGTGTTGGGCTGCATGCCAAGCAGTGCTTCGACGCGCCCAAACAGTTCCGACGCAAAGGCCACTTCTTCGGGACCATGCATCTTTGGCTTCACCACATACATGGAACCGGCACGCGAATTCATGCGGCGACCATTCGGGCCGACATCGTGCAGCGCGATCAAACCGGTGATTGCCGCATCCATAATGCCCTCGGGCACTTCGTTACCATCCTTGTCGAGAATAGCCGGATTGGCCATGAGGTGGCCGACATTGCGCACCAGCATAAGCGAGCGGCCCGGCAGGGTAACAGGCTTGCCATCCTTACCCGTATAGTCGCGATCGGGATTGAGCTTGCGCGTGACTGATTTGCCACCCTTATCAAACGTATCCTGCAGATCGCCATTCATCAGCCCGAGCCAATTGCGATAGATGACAACCTTGTCTTCCGCATCAACGGCAGCAACGGAATCTTCGCAATCCTGAATTGTGGTGAGCGCTGACTCCAAAACCACATCGGCAATATTGGCCCGGTCAGTCTTGCCAATCGGGTGATCGGCATTGACGACGACTTCCACATGCATGCCGTTCTTGACCAGAAGAACAGCCGATGGCTTGGCCGCATCGCCCTTGTAACCAACGAACTGCGCCTGATCCTTCAGCGGTAAAACCGCTCCATTACCGTCCTTTAGCGCCAATGCGCCGTGATCAACCGAAAGAACGGTAACATCCGCCCAGCTTCCGCCGTCGAGAGGCGCACTATCATCCAGAAATGCCTTGGCCCAGGCGATGACCCTCGCACCGCGCACGGGATTGAACGCCTTGCCTTTTTCGGCGCCATCGGTTTCCGGGATCGCATCGGTGCCATAGAGCGCATCATAGAGCGAACCCCAACGGGCATTGGCAGCGTTGAGCGCATAGCGGGCATTCATGACAGGCACGACGAGCTGCGGTCCAGCAGTGACAGCGATCTCCGGGTCAACATTATCAGTCGAGACGGAAAAAGCGCCGCCTTCGGGCAGCAAATAGCCTATCTCGCGCAGAAAGGCTTCGTACTCGTCCTGTGTGTATCCCGTATTGCGCTTCTCGCGATAGAAGGCGTCCAGCTTCTCCTGAAAAGCATCGCGCTTGGCCAGCAGCGCCCGGTTTTTTGGCGAGAGGTCGTCAACGATAGCAGCCAATCCTTCGAAGAAGGCATCGGCATTGACTGAAGTTCCGGCAATGGCTTCGCTCGCCACGAAATCGTAGAGTTCCTTTGCCACCTTCAGTCCGTTGATCTCGATACGCTCACTCATGCCATGCTCCTTCAGAATTTTTATTACCGTATCCTTGAACACACCAAAGCATTCCCAGTCAATTCATCAAAAATGAACATGATTTGTGCCGGAATGGAAATAATCATTCAGTGGGCGATGCGGGGTCTGCCGGTGGCTGTTGCAATCAGCACAGCTTCGATGAATTTCCGCTGATCTTCGACAGTTGCGGCGCTGATATCCCTTGCCATGGCAATCTGCGCCTCGTCAGTGCCCGCCTCCAGTGCCAGATGTTTGACCTGTCCCCGCAACGTGTCCTCGGCAAAGGCGATGGCAAGCTCTTCCTCCTGGAAATCCTTGACCACTTCCCCCGACGAAACCCGGAAGATTCCTTCCACCGGCTGGCTGATATGCGCCTCAACCGAAACACGGACCTGCCCGACCACCGCGCCCAGTGCGTTGGCTACATCCGTATCAGCGGGAACGATATCATTGGTGCCGAGCATCCGACCCACCGCAGGATAATAAACGGGCGCTGATGCACCAAGACCGATGAGCGGCCGGTCAATATCAAGCTTGATACCCGCAATGCCGCCTTGCCCCGATAGAGCGCGCTGGATCAGCGGGCTCGCTACCATATCAGGACCATCCAGCCCATCCTCGGCCAATATGGTTTCCAGCACGACTTCGGATGAACGGCGAATGAGCGCATCATAGGTGCGCTGCGACACCTCCTCCGGTGTATCGCATAGCGGACGCCCCGCACCATCCTTGCGGCGGGCATAAAGGATAGCACCGTAACGCGCCGCCTCGCCGTTCCAGTTGCTTTGCAAATTGAGAACATGGCAGGCATCGGAAGGGGTAAAGCCCGAGAGATGCACCAGCCCGCGCGCAACCAGCCGGTTAATGGTCGCGGTTTGCGAAACCGAATTCAGGAGCCGATCCAGCGGCTGCGGCTCGCGTGTGATGCGCACATAAAGCTCCGCTTCGCCCTTGCTCAATCCCGATGCCATTTGTTCGGGCACGCCGGTCAACAGTGCAAACCGTCCATCCAGTCGACCGGGATTGGCGGTTTTGACCTGCCGTGCCAGATGGTCAATGACGATTGCACCGTGATTGGCCGCAAGCAGCGAAAGCGGAACCAGACGGCGTGGGCCAAGCTTGATACGCGGGGCCATCGCATTGTCATCGAGCGACACTTCGGAATCACCGCCCAGCCCGAATGTGCGCATCGCCACCGCCTCGACCATGGTGCGAAAACCGCCAACGGTTGCGCCGTTCGGATCAAGCCGGGGACGACCATTGTCGAGAACCGCAACATCGGTCGTGGTGCCGCCGATATCGGATACGATGGCATTGTCGAGACCGGTCATATGGCGGGCGCCGACAAGGCTTGCAGCAGGGCCCGACAGAATGGTTTCGATGGGGCGATGCCGTGCGAAAGCCGCTGACACCAGTGCGCCATCGCCGCGCACCACCATCAGCGGCGCGTGAATGCCGCGCCGGTCAAGAAATCCTTCCGTTGCCGCCACGAGCCGGTCGATCATCGCAATCAACCGCGCATTGAGAACCGTTGTCAGCGCACGGCGCGGACCATTGAGCTTGGCGGAGAGTTCGTGACTACAGGTCACCGGAAGCCCGGTTTCGCTTCGCACGAGATCGCGAATGGCAATTTCATGCTCGGGATTGCGCACGGCAAAATAAGCGCAGACTGCAAAGCCCGTCACCTCTTCCTTCAAACGCGGCAGTGCTTCCTGAAGGGCCGAAACGTCAAAAGGCTGCGGACGGCCATAGACATCGTGTCCACCCGGCAGGAAAATCACCGGATCGGAGCCGAGCGCTGTGCCGAGATCAGCCTTTTCAAGATCAACTTGCGAAAAGCCGACCATGACGAGAGCAATGCGCCCACCCTGCCCTTCAACAAGCGCATTGGTGGCAAGCGTCGTCGACATGGATACAAGGCGGATCTGTCCGGGATCGACAGACGCCTCTTCGACAATGCGCTCAACAGCGCCTGATATCCCAACACTCAGATCATGACGCGTCGTCAGCGCCTTTGCCTTGGCGATTACACCGCGCGCCTCCGACCAGAGGACAGCATCCGTATAGGTGCCGCCCGTATCAATCCCGAGGAAAATTGCGTTCTCTATCTGTGAATCAGCCATGATGCCCTGCGCCTGTTGAGGCAGGGTTATCGCAAGACACCGCGTACGACTAGCGTCATTCCGACCATTTGCCGCCGCAACGGCACAAGAGTGCCGGAACCATTCAAATCCTGTTACGTTGTGACGTGGGATAAAGGGGACTTCAATGGCATCACAATCTGGCAGTCATGCGGGATCGAAGAAGGTTATCTATGCCGCCATTCTAGGCAATCTTCTGATCGCAGCGACAAAATTCATTGCCGCCTTCTTCACCGGCAGTTCGGCCATGTTATCGGAAGGCGTCCACTCGCTTGTCGATACGGGAAATGGCGGATTGCTGCTCTACGGGCTGCGGCGCGCGGCCAAACCTGCGGACAAATCGCATCCGCTCGGCCATGGACGCGAGCTTTATTTCTGGAGTTTTATCGTTGCCCTGCTGGTTTTTGCGGTTGGTGCCGGTGTGTCCTTCTATGAGGGCCTGATCCATATTCTTGAGCCGGAGCCGGTGTCGAATCCCATCGTCAATTATGTGGTCCTGGGCTTTGCGCTGCTTTTCGAGGGCATTTCCTGGTCCGTGGCGCTGAAAGAATTCCGAACCATGAAAGGCAAGCTCGGCTATCTCGAAGCCGTGCAGCAGAGCAAGGACCCAAGCGTCTTTACGGTGCTTTTCGAAGACACAGCGGCCCTCCTCGGGCTCATTGTCGCCTTCATCGGCATCTCAGCCGCGCAATTGTTTAATATGCCGGAGCTTGATGGTGTTGCTTCCATCGGGATTGCGATCATTCTCGGCGCAACGGCGATTTTCCTCGCGCGGGAAAGCAAGGGATTGCTGATCGGCGAGTCGGCGCTGCCGGAAGCGGAACAGCAGATCCTTGATATTGCGGGCAAGGACCCGGCTATTCAGCAGGCCAACGGTGTGTTGACGGTGCATATGGGACCCAAGCAGATTGTCGCCGGGCTCAGCATCGAGTTTGAGGATCATCTGACAGCGCCCGATATTGAAGCCTGTGTCGAGCGCATTGAAACGGCGATACGTCAGGCCAATCCGGACATCGTTTCCGTATTCGTCAAACCGCAGACGGCGAGTATCTGGAAGATAAGGCGGCAGAAAATCATTGAAGGCTGAAGTAACCAGAGGGCATACTCCAAATGACATTCCAAATCAGTTGAGAGATGTACCATGGTCAAGGACACAACGAACCCCGAAGTCGACTGGTATTTTGATGAGACCCAGAAATGGCAGGAAGAATTCAGGCTGTTGAGAACAATCGTTCTTGCCTGTGGTCTCAAAGAAGAACTGAAATGGGGATGTGCCTGCTACACGTTGGATAAAAGCAATATTGTTCTCATACATGGTTTTAAAGAATACTGCGCACTCCTGTTTTTTCAGGGCGCCCTGTTGGACGACCCCGACCATATTCTCATCCAGCAAACGAAAAATGTTCAGGCGGGACGGCAGATCCGGTTCACCAGTGTTCAGGAAATATCCAAGATGGATAACATCCTGAAAGCCTATATTCACGCGGCCATCGATGTCGAAAAATCAGGCGCAAAGGTAACTTTCAAAAAGACGGAAGATTTCGCAGTTCCCGAAGAGTTTCAAAGCAGATTGAATGAGAACCCTGCCTTGCAAGCCGCGTTTGAGGCTCTCACACCCGGACGCCAACGAGCATATCTCTTTCATTTTTCCGCGCCGAAACAATCCAAAACACGCGAGACACGCGTTGAAAAATTCATACCGCAGATTCTCGGCGGAAAAGGGCTGGACGATTAGGGCACGTGAGCGACCGGGGCTGCCGTTTGCAGACCCATTTCAGCTTCGCCAGTCCAATTGGCCTAAAGCCACTTGGATATAGCCTAGTCCTCGTCCACCACGCGCAGTCGCAATTGGCCTGTTGTGGAAGCAGCTGATCGGCTGGCGTCCGGACCTTTTGCAGGTTCACCAGCCGAGGGCTCAACAAACTCCAGCGCCTCGATCTTCTGTCCGCGCTTGGTCACTTTGCTGGAGGAAACGAGAATATCATCAATATCCTTGTTCGCCTGACCAAAATGCGTCTGCAAGCGACGGACGCGATCATCGAGGCGCACAACATCTTCCATCAGGCGGATAACCTCGCCTTGAATGAGATGTGCCTGTTCACGCATGCGCACATCCTTCAGCACCGCCTGAATGACCTGAATGGACAGCATCAGCAGCGATGGTGAAACGATCACAATGCGCGAACGGTGGGCTTTTTGTACGATGCCTTCGAAATTCTCGTGTATCTCGGCAAAGATCGATTCCGATGGCACAAACAGAAACGCCGTATCCTGCGTTTCGCCGCTGATCAGGTATTTTTCCGATACATCGCGAATATGGATTTCGATATCCCGGCGGAACTGGGCCAGCGCCATTTTCTTGGCGTCTGATGTCTCGGCCTCCCGAATGGCATTCCATGCCTCCAGCGGGAATTTCGCATCGATAACCAGATTGGGCGCATTGTTCGGCATACGGACAACGCAATCGGGCCGGCTGCCATTCGAAAGCGTTGCCTGAAACTCGTAGGCCCCCTGTGGCAGGCCATCGGCAATAATAGTTTCCATGCGCGCCTGACCGAAGGCGCCGCGTGTCTGTTTGTTGGCCAGAATGGCCTGCAACTGCACAACCTGTCCGGCCAGCGACTGGATATTGTTCTGTGCCGTATCGATAACCGCGAGCCGCTCCTGCAATTTGGCAAGGTTCTCATGCGTCGATTGCGTCTGCTCCGTCATGGTCTGACCGATACGCGTGGTCATACCGTCAAGCCGTTCGCGGATCGACTGGTTAAGCTCCGCCTGACGCGAGCCGAAAAGCTCGGCCATAGTCTGCATACGACCCTGCATCTCCGACTGGCTTTTCAAAATTTCAGCCATACGTGTTTCCGCATCGCGGGCACGATCTTCCGCCTGAAACTCGGCCATAAGCCGGGCCCGCCCTGCCCGCCACATTGCGACCACGCAAAGAATGACAGCGAGGGCAACGATCACAGCAGCAACCAGCAGGGCCGTTCCGACCGATACGGTGCTGGCGCCAAGCTGAAATAATGGCTGGTCGAGTGAATGTGATGTTTCCATGGAGACCAGACTAACCGATTCGGATGGCAAATGTGAGATCAAAACGAGAACATTTTTGCAAATGCTGTTTCTCTTGACACAAATGCCATTTGTATCGGGATTGACGGTTGAAAGCCGAGATATTAGGTGATGCTCATGTCTATCAAACCGCTTGTCATTCTTCCCGATCCGCTGTTGCGTCAGGTTTCTCAACCTGTGACGCGCTTTGACGCCGATTTGCGCAAATTTTCGCAGGATATGCTCGACACCATGTATGACGCGCCGGGCATTGGTCTGGCTGCCATTCAGGTGGCGGAACCCTTGCGCATGCTGGTGATCGATCTTGCCAAGGAAGATGAACCCAAGGCACCGCAGGTGTTTATCAACCCGGAAGTTGTGTCTTCCAGCACCGAGCGCAATGTGTACGAAGAGGGCTGCCTGTCCATTCCGGATTATTATGCGGAAGTGGAACGCCCGGCAAAAGTACGCGTCGCCTATTTTGATATCGAAGGCAAAAAGCACGAGATCGATGCGGATGGCCTGCTCGCGACCTGTCTGCAGCATGAAATTGACCATCTCAATGGCGTTCTTTTCATCGACTATATCTCGCGTTTGAAGCGGGAAATGGTGGTGAAGAAGTTCAAGAAGCTTGCCAAGGATCGTGTTCCGAGCCGGCTGGCGGTGTAAGCCATGAGCCTTCGTATCGTCTTCATGGGAACCCCGGAATTTTCTGTTCCGGTTCTCAACGCGCTCATTGGCCAAGGCCATGAGATCGTCGCCGTTTATAGCCAGCCGCCACGTCCAGCCGGGCGACGCGGGCTTGAACTGACCCCCTCGCCCGTTCATCGCAATGCCCAAGAATTCGGCATTGAAGTGCGCACGCCCAAAAGCCTGAAGAGCGCCGAGGAACAACAGGCATTCCGTGATTTGAATGCAGATGTTGCGGTTGTGGTTGCCTATGGCCTGATATTGCCGACAGCCATTCTCGAAGGCACGCGCCTTGGTTGTTACAACGGTCACGCTTCGCTTCTTCCGCGCTGGCGCGGCGCTGCACCCATTCAACGCGCGATCATGGCCGGTGACACGGAAACCGGCATGATGATCATGAAAATGGATGAGGGGCTCGATACTGGTCCCGTTGCCATGGCTGAAAAGATCAAGATCACGTCGGATATGACCGCGGGCGAGTTGCACGACCAACTCAGCATGATCGGTGCTGATCTGATGGTGCGGGCCATGGCCGCGCTGGCGCGTGACAGCCTGACCCTGACGCCGCAATCCGAAGAGGGCGTCACCTACGCCTCGAAAATCACCAAGGTCGAAACCCGCATTGACTGGACGCTGCCTGCGATTGATATCCATAATCGCATTCGCGGCCTTGCGCCGTTTCCCGGTGCCTGGTGCGAGATGGAGATCGGGGACAGTCTGGAGCGGGTAAAACTGCTGCGCTCGCTGCTTGCAACCGGCGCTGGCGCTCCGGGCACAGTGCTTGATTATGAATTGCGTATTGCCTGCGGAGAAGGTGCCGTGCGGCTGCGCTCGCTGCAACGGGCTGGTGGCAAGGTCATGGATGGGCTGGAGTTCCAGCGCGGTGCCAAGCTCACGCAAGGGGCAAAGCTGCCATGAGCAGCATTTCCATCCGCGCCGCAGAACCGGAAGATCGCTCGCTGATTGCAAGCATCGTTGACGATGCTTTTGAAGGCCCGGATGAGGCAAAACTGGTGCAGCACTTGTACAATAATGGCGATGTTGTTCTCGAACTGGTTGCAGAACTGGATGGCGCAATTGCCGGTCATATCCTGTTTTCAAGATTGCACATTGAGGGTGAGACCCGTTTTGAGGCGGTCGCGCTCGCACCCTTAAGTGTTGCCTCAGACCATCAGGGTAAAGGCGTGGGCGCGGCCCTGATTAAGGCCGCACATCAGCAGCTTGTGCTTATGGGTGAAACGCTCTCTGTCGTACTTGGCGATCCCGGATATTATGGTCGCTTCGGCTACACCAATGAATGGGCATCGGGTTTTGCCAGCCCATATCAGGGTGAATATCTGCAAGCACTGGCATTCGGCGATGCGCCGTCAACAGGAACGCTGATTTATTCCAGAGCGTTCGAGGCGCTCTGATGCCGCGTTACAAACTCACCGTTGAGTATGATGGCACGCCCTATGCGGGCTGGCAGCGGCAGGAAAACGGCCATACGGTTCAGGCGGCCATTGAGCAGGCCATTTTCAAGTTTTGCGGCGAAACCATATCGCTTGGCGCGGCAGGCCGCACCGATTCCGGTGTGCATGCGATCGCGCAGATCGCTCATGTCGATCTGACCAAGGACTGGAGCAGTTCGAAAGTGCGTGAAGCGCTGAATGCGCATCTTATCGTGGCTGGAGAAACTGTCGGGATCATCAATGTCGAGCGGGTCAGCGAACATTTCGATGCGCGCTTTTCCGCCACGGGCCGGCATTATCTGTACCGGATTATCAACCGCAGGCCGCCCGCCCCGCTGGAAGCTTTTCGTGCCTGGTGGGTGAAGAAGCCACTCGATGCGGAAGCCATGCACGATGCCGCGCAGCGGCTGGTAGGCACCCATGATTTCACAACATTTCGCGCCACGCAGTGTCAGGCAAAGAGCCCGATCAAATCGCTTGATCATCTCAGCGTCGTCCGCAACGGTGAAATCATCGAAATCCGGGCATCGGCCCGCTCCTTCCTCCACAACCAGATCCGGTCATTTGCCGGGACGCTGAACGAGGTTGGTTGCGGGCGCTGGACGGCTGACGATGTGAGCGATGCTCTCGCGGCCCGCGACCGCAAGGCTTGCGGTCCCGTTGCGCCGCCCTGTGGGCTTTATCTTGTCGGTGTGGATTATCCGATTGTCACCGGTTCGGGCAGCGAAATACCCAGCATATCCTGAAGGCCAACCATCAGGAGTATGGAACCGACCACGAGAATGGCGAAGAAAACCGCCGTATAAGCGTGGGGTTTCTTCAAGGCGACATAGGTCAGGCGATAGGTCAGGACGAGAACGAACATATAGAGCGCAAGACCGAAAACAGTGGTGACTGCAGTCCATTCCGGCAGAAGAACGCGTATGATTGTGGCAGGCGCAGCCAACCAGGACGTCACTGCCGAGCCCCAGTTGCTGGTGATCACATAGACACTGAAGCGATTGCCCAGACCAATGCGCGCCGCCAGCAAAAGCAGCACAACCAGCGGCAACACCCATGAGGTGAGATCAACAAAGGCGACACGGCCGATCACGGACAGCCGGGTGCCCGCCTCGGGCCGAAAGGCCACCATATCATTGGCAAAAACAATCCAGCCAAGAATGAGCGGCGGCAGTGACACGGTAATGGCGTGGAATGATTGCCAGAAACCATCTTCGGAATAATCGAAATAATCCAAGCCGTCGGCGTGACCATTCATCATCCGCCACGAACCCCAGAAATAGCGTTGGATGTCCTCGAAACTCAGCATGGCCACTCAGGCAAAAAAGTCGGCAATAAACCGCTCATAGATTTGTGTCAGTGTTTCCAGATCGGCGACCGCCACGCGCTCATCCACCATATGCATGGTCTGCCCCACAAGACCAAACTCGACCACCGGGCAATAATCCTTGATGTAACGCGCATCGGATGTGCCGCCTGATGTAGAAAGTTGCGGGCGCTTGCCTGTTACTGCCTGCACGGAAGCGGTCAGCGTGCCGATCAGCTTCTCGTCATGGGTGAGGAACACATGGCTTGGCCGGTCGCGCCAGACCAACTCGTAATTAACAGGGGTTTTCCTGCCGGGTCTAAGCTTGCGACGGCCCGACGCCTTGTCGAGACGGTTATGGATTTCCGCCATCAGTGTTTCATCCGTCCATGTATCGTTGAAACGGATATTGAACGTCGCAGTTGCCTTGGCCGGTATCACATTCACTGCGGGATTGCCGACATCGACAGTCGTGACTTCCAGATTGGTCGCCTGAAAATTCTTCGTACCCTTGTCGAAGGCCGGATAAAGCAGGCTGTCGACCAGTGTTGTCAGACCGCGAACGGGATTTTCAGCCAGATGCGGATAGGCCGCATGCCCCTGAACGCCGTGGACGGTAACAGTCCCGGAGAGCGAACCACGCCTGCCGATCTTGATCATGTCGCCAAGCTTATCGGGGTTGGTCGGCTCGCCGACAATGGCGGCGTCCCAAGTCTCACCCTTGCCCTTGGCCCATTCCAGCAATTTGCCTGATCCATTGATCGACGGGCCTTCCTCATCGCCCGTGATCAGAAACGAGATGGAGCCCTTCAATGCGCCATTCTTTTCAATATGGCGCGCAACAGCGGCGGCAAAGCAGGCAATGCCGCCTTTCATGTCCACGGCGCCGCGGCCATACATTTCGCCATTATGGATTGCCGCCGAAAAAGGCGGATAGGTCCAAGCCGCCTCGTCGCCAACAGGCACAACATCTGTATGCCCTGCGAACATCAGATGCGGACCATTGCCCGAGCGCCGGGCATAGAGGTTTTCCACATCGGGTGTACCATCTTCGCTGAAAACGGGCCGCTCAACGGTAAAGCCCAGTGGCGAAAGCATGGCTTCGAGTGTGGTCAATGCACCGCCCTCCGCCGGAGTAACCGACGGGCAGGCGATAAGCTGGGCGAGGTTTTTTACGGGGTCAGTGGAGGATGTCATATGCAAAGCGATAATCCAAAAGCACCATCGTGTCACGCACTGGATCACGATGCATGCATCTGTTTTAATGATCTGTACCTACCTCAAGCCGGGACCAAATGATGATTGAAAACAATAGCCGTATTGTTGTCGCTGGCGCCGGTTCCATCGGATGCTATGTGGGCGGCCATCTCGCCGCATCCGGGAAAGCCGTTACCTTTCTGGCACGCCCGCGTGTCGAAGAGGAAATCAGGCAGGCCGGTCTGAAAGTCATCACTCTTGACGGCACGGAGCACAGCATTCCCGCTGATCAACTTTCCATAACCGTCGATCCGGCCAGCGCTTTTGATGGTGCCCGTATTATTCTCGTTGCGGTCAAAAGCGGTGCTACGCAAGAGATGGCCGGACTGATCACAAAATATGCCCCGGCTGACAGCATTGTCGTCAGCCTGCAGAATGGCGTTGGCAATGCGCAGGTGCTGCGGAAGAACCTGCCTGAAAGCATGACCGTCATTGCCGGGATGGTTCCATTCAACGTTGTTCAGTCGGCGAGCGGGCAGTTGCCGCTGACCGTACGCCGGACGACGGCAGGCACAATTTTGATCGAGAACAGGGCGGAAGGCCTTGCCGAGGTTCTGACGACGCCTCAGCTTCCGGTTAGTACCCACGACAATATGCAGGGCATTTTGTGGGGCAAGCTGATGATGAACCTTAACAACGCGCTCAATGCCCTGTCGAACCTGCCGCTTGCCACCCAACTTGCGGATCGCGACTGGCGCGTCCTGCTTGCGGACCAGATGGGCGAAGGGCTGAAGGTCATGCAGGCGCATGGTATCGTCGCGGCGCCGGTGCAGGGCGTATCACCGGCCATATTGCGCCTGATTCTGCTTCTGCCGAATTTTCTCTTTCGCCGCGTTGCCCGCAAGATGCTGGCAATCGATCCGCGCGCCCGGTCATCCATGTGGGAGGATTTTTCCCGGGGCCGGACCACTGAAATCGATTATCTGCAGGGTGTCATTGTGCAATTGGCGCGGGAAAAGAACATTCCCACACCGCTGGCAGAAAAGGTTATCGCTTGTGTCAGACAGGCTGAAGGCCAACCCATCCGCAGCCATGCAGTCACCGAGATCAGGCAGAAAACAGTTCTATAGTCCCGTCAGTCGATTGGCTTGCCTGTCTTGTCCCGCATCGAAAGAAGTGTCAGCGCACTGATTGCCGCTGCGGCAATCACGTAGAAGCTTGGTGCCAGCTTCGTTCCCGTCGCTTCGATGAGAAGTGTCACAATAACAGCGGCAAAGCCGCCGAAAATGGTAACGGCGAAATTATAGGCGAGCGACAGACCGGTGGAACGAAGACCAGCCGGGAACTGCTCGGCCAGAAGTGCGGGTGCTGGTCCTGTGAATGCCGCAAGCAGAAGACCAAGGATGGCCTGCACAATCGACAGGGTCATCAGATTTGGCGATGCATTGACCCAGGCGAAGAGCGGATAGATCAAAACACCAATGGCAATGGCGGCAAACAGCAATTGCCGCTTACGTCCGATCCGGTCCGACAATGCTCCGGCAATCGGACAGCCCAACATCAGGACAAGCCCGCCAATGGTGGTTGCAATGAATGCATCGGCCAGCGGAATGTTGAGCTGTTTGACCGCATAGGTGGTCATGTAGAACAAGAGCACATAGGTGCATACGGTCCACAAAATGGTTACACCGAAACCCGACGCGATACCGCGCGGATGATCGCGCAGTGCATCCCGTAGCGGCGACTCGCTCTTTTGCGTGTGGCTGTCGGTGAATACAGGCGTCTCGTCAACGCGGGCGCGAATGTAGAACCCGACGGGGCCGATCAGCAGCCCGAGCAGGAAGGGCAGACGCCAGCCCCAGCTGTCAATGGAGGCCGGGTCAAGAAACTGCGTAACGATCGTGCCGCAGATACCGCCGAGCACAACCGCAAGCGCCTGACTTGTCTGCTGCCAGCTGGCATAAAATCCGCGCTTCTCAGGCGGGGCATATTCAATCAGGAAAGCAGTGGCGCCGCCGATTTCACCGCCAGCGGAAAAGCCCTGTATGAGCCGGGCAAGAACAATGACCAGCGGCCCGATGATTCCAGCCTGCGCATAGGTTGGTGCAAATCCGAGAAGTGCCGTACCCAGCGCCATCATCAGGATTGTCAGGGTCAGCGCGGCCTTACGCCCCTTCTTGTCGGCGTAGACACCAAGAACGACAGCACCAACCGGCCGCATGAAAAAGCCGACACCATAGGTGCCGACTGTCAAAAGGATAGAGGTCAGATCGTCGATGGCCGGAAAGAACAGCCGCGCAATGATCGGCGTGAAGAAACCGTAGACCGTAAAGTCAAACCATTCGAGGCCATTGCCGATCGTAGCAGCGGCAATGGCGTGTCGTCGCTTGGCCTCAAAATCACTGGTGGAGACGGAAGCCTGTACGGTCATACGGATACCTCAGCTGAAATGGGAATCGGCTTTGGCACCAGCTTCTGTCGAGAATCTCCGTCTGTCCAGTTGTAAATCGCCTAATCAGTCACGCAGCAATTCATTGATCGACGTCTTGGAGCGGGTCTTCTCATCGACGCGCTTGACGATGACGGCACAATAAAGGCTCGGGCCGGGTTCATTGTTCGGGAACGGCTTGCCCGGCAAAGTCCCTGCAACAACAACGGAATAGGGTGGAACTTCGCCGTAGAAAATCTCGCCGGTGGCGCGGTCAACGATCTTTGTCGACTTGCCGATGAACACACCCATGCCCAGAACAGCGCCTTCGCGCACGATGCAGCCTTCCACAACTTCTGATCGTGCGCCGATGAAGCAATTGTCTTCGATGATGGTCGGGCCAGCCTGCATGGGCTCCAGAACGCCGCCAATGCCGACGCCGCCGGAAAGATGTACATGCTTACCGATCTGCGCACAGGAGCCAACCGTTGCCCATGTATCGACCATCGTGCCCTCGCCGACATAAGCGCCGAGATTGACGAAGGAAGGCATCAGGATTGCGCCGGGAGCAATATAGGCAGAGCGGCGAACAATGGCGTTTGGCACGGTGCGGAAGCCAGCCTTGCTGAACTCGGTCGCGCCCCAGCCTTCAAACTTTGAGGGAACCTTGTCCCACCATGGCGCACCACCCGGGCCACCTTCAACAATCCCCATAGGATTGAGACGGAAGGAGAGAAGCACTGCCTTTTTCAGCCACTGATTGACCGTCCATGCACCATCAGCCTGCCGTTCAGCAACACGGACCTCGCCGCTATCGAGAAGCAGCAAAGAGGTTTCAACAGCATCGCGTATTTCGCCGCGTGTTTCAGTGTTTACGGCATCGCGGTCATCGAAGGCCTTGTTGATGGTCTTCTCAAGGCTGGCCAGATCGGGCTTGGACATTTTCGGGTCACTCCATTGCACGGGCGGTTAAGGCTGATGTAAGGCCTAGTAAGATAACTCTGTGAGAGGGTCAATCGCAGCGTCACAATGTTGGACGACGAATAGGATTTAATGTCTGTAAGCGTCACTTGCGTCCGCAGAAGGAGAATAACAATTGAATACCGATGAAAAAAACGGCTGGACGCCATTTTCCCACTCCACAGAAGCCGTAAGACGGGTAGAAACTGCTCCCGAGACCCCGCAAACACAATCAGACACCTATCGTCTTGCCTTTGCCGATCCTGAGTTCATGACACGCCGCGATTTGCGCGCCGTGCGGCTGCAGCTTGAACTGCTGAAGCCGGAAATGGCGCTGACCGAACGGGGTATCCGCTCGACAGTGGTTCTTTTCGGCGGCGCACGCATTCCTGAACCGGGCGGCGAAGCATGGGCAGCGAAGAACGAGGTGCAAAAGAAGAATCTTGAAGCCAATTCGCGCTATTATGCGGAAGCACGCAAATTTGCGCAGCTCTGCTCGGTCTATTCTTCAACCACATATAATCGCGAGTTTGTTGTCGTTACCGGCGGCGGCCCCGGCGTCATGGAAGCGGGCAATCGGGGTGCTGCCGATGTTGGCGCGCCGACCATTGGCCTCAACATTGTCCTGCCACACGAACAGGCGCCGAATGAATATGTGACGCCTGAACTCTGCTTCAATTTTCACTATTTCGCGATCCGGAAGATGCATTTCCTGATGCGTGCAAAGGCGCTGGCGATTTTCCCCGGCGGCTTCGGCACCATGGATGAGACCTTCGAAACATTGACGCTCATCCAGACCGGGCGCATGGAGCGGATACCTGTTCTGTTGTTCGGCAAATCGTTCTGGGAAAAGGCTATCAATTTCGAGTTTCTGGCCGAACAGGGCGTTATTTCACCATCGGATCGCGAGCTGATCACCTTTGTCGATGATGCTGACGAGGCATGGGGTGTCATCAAGACATTCTACGAATTGGCCTGATCGTCGGGTTCATCCTTGCCACGCGGCGGATGAACCCACGTCACCAGTACGACTGATATGATCATCAGCAGATACCAGACACGCCCAAGCCTGTTTGATGCCAAAGACCAGAAACTCGACAGGGCCGCCACAAATACCCGGTTGCGGCAAACGGGCAAGGACCCGGTGTGCCGCTGCATCGATAACCGCCTCGGCCGAGGTAAACCGCTTCAAGCAGGAATTTCCGTGCGGACCTGTCCCGGTTGGATGGCATTCAGGAACGATGCCAGATCGTCAGTCACGTAATCAACATGATCGGTATAATCAGGGTCGCTCTCCCATATCTCGGAGAATGTTGGCTCGAAATTATGCGGGACGATCAGCACGGTTTTCATACCCAGCGCCTTCGGCTCGACCAGATTGCGCGCAAGGTCTTCGAACATGGCGCTGCTCTTGGCGTCGATCTCATGCAGATCAAGAAAGCGATCATAGGCCTGACGTGCCGGCTTGGGCATGAGTTCCGCGGCGACGATATCAAAAATATCATCAAACTGATCGAGAATACCAAGCTGGCGTGCTGTCCGTTCGGCGTGGCCGCGATCGCCATTGGTGAAAATGAATTTACGTCCCGGCAGGTGCTTGATCGCCATGGCCAAAGCCGGATCAGGAACCAGCCATGAATAGTCGATATCGTGGACCTTCTGCAGAAAATCATCCGGGTCGATGTCGTAGCGATCCATCAAGCCCTTCAACGTGGTCCCGTAATCCTTGTAGAATTGTTTCTGAATCTGGCGCGCATCCGTATGGGAGAGTTGCAGAAGATTGGCGATATAGCCTGTCATCTTCACATCAATCTGCGAGAACAGATTGGAGTGATGCGGATAGAGCGTATTATCCAGATCAAAGATCCAGTCCGTTATATGGGCAAAATTCAGTGGATCAGGATGTTTTGTCATTCACAACTCGTCGTTTCGGAAACCATAAAGCAGAAGACAGGCATTCTGTTGCCATATCGACTCAATAGACGAAAAAAGACTGAACTACGACCATTTTTAAATTTTCTACTAACAGCAGCGTCATCAATCCAGCATAGTACTGACGAAGCGGTGTTAGGGTCGAAATGTTCAGAATTTTCTACAAATGCGCATTGGTCACAATTATTGCGATTGTCTGTTCTTTGCTGATCACCGGAAGCATCATGTCTGCTTTCGGTATGCACAACAAAATGGGATTTGTCATCGCCGCGATTTGCCCGCTTGTTATCGCGCCGCCAATCTCGTTTAAGGTTTTCCAGCAATCGGAGCGATTGCGCATCACTCTCATCCATCTGGGCGAGGTCATGCAGCGGCTGGAAGAGACCAATGCGCGATTGCTGGAGAAAGCCTCGCGCGACAGCATGACGGGGCTCCTTAACCGTGAAGCTTTCTTCACGCATGTCGATAAGATGCGCATGCAGGTGCCGGGATCGTTGCTGATTATTGACGCTGATCATTTCAAGAAGATCAATGATCAGCACGGCCATTATAATGGTGACGGGGCGCTGACGGCCATCGCCCATTGCATTTCACGCACTGTCAGCGAAAACGACAGCATAGGCCGTATCGGCGGCGAGGAATTTGCGGTGTTTCTCGCGTCTGATCGCGAGAATGAGGTGCGGGCGGTCGCCGAGACGATCCGTGCGGAAGTCGCCCGTCTCGATTTCAGGACGCCGGAGAATGAACGGGTGCCGCTCAGTGTCAGTATTGGCGGAGTAATCGATCTGTCAGAGGAAACGATCGCCGATCATTTTCAGACCGCCGATCGCAGACTTTACGAGGCCAAGCGCAATGGCCGCAATTGCGTCATCATCAAGCCGGTGATGAAGTCAGCTGCTTAAATAGCCGAAGGGTCCAGCGCCGTGCTGTCTTTCCATCGTGCCACAAGGGCGGCCATATCAGCTTTTTCAAAGGCATCACGCAGCGCGGCAAAGCTTGGGAGAACGAAATACGCACGCTGGAACTTGTCGATTTCATAGCCGGTCCGCATGACCGTTTCGAGATTGAAGGGAACGTGGTGGGCATCGGGGCTTTCAACCGAATACTGCAGCTCACTGAAGGATGACATCAAGCCCGCCCCGAAGGCCTTCAGCTCTGCGCCCTCTTCCTGCATCAGGCCGAATTCGGCAGTGTACCAGTAAAGCCGGGCCACCATCTGTTCACCGCCAAGGCGAACGGCAGCTCCACCCTTTTCACCATAAAGCTGCATAAAATCAGCAAACACAGGCTGGCTGAGAATTGGAACATGGCCGAAGAAATCATGGAACATGTCCGGCTCGACAATGTAGTCGAGTTCTTTCTTGCTGCGCAGCCAATTGGTGACGGGGAATCGCCGATTGGCAAGGTGATCAAAAAACGGTTCATTCGGGATAAGGCCAGGAACAGCCACGATTTCCCAACCGGTCAGCTTGCGCAGCCGTTCGCTCACATCATGAAAATCAGGGATGCGATCAAGAAGACCCAGAGCATCAACACCATCGAGATAGCTGTGATGAGCAAGCCGTGAGGTCAGCTTGGTCTGGCGGTCGCAAAGGGTACGCCACACGTCCTGATCTTCCACCGAATAATCATACTGCTGCTCAACGGTAAAATCTGGCTGGCAGGCATGATAATCGCCACGCAATCCCTGAGCGGCGCATTCGCGGGCATAGGCCTCAACACTGATGGTCATGAATTCCTCCTCGGTTCCCATTTTCAGACAAAGGATATGTCGGGAAAGCGAGTGAATTTGACCTTATTGTCTCAATGTAGCATCCTGTTGAGAGAAATATACACTCTTCCGGAGAAAAATGAGTGACATCTCCTCGATTTGACGAATTTGAAGTGAAGATGCTCCAAGTGCTGCGCGATAATGGCCGGGTGCCGATCACTGATCTTGCCCAGACCATCGGACTTTCCGCCACGCCCTGTGGTCGACGTTTCGACGCATTGCAGGAAACCGGCGTTATCAAAGGCTTCGCCGCTGTCATCGACCGGCGATCTATCGGGCTCATGGTGGAGGTGTTCGTTCAGGTGCGGCTCACGTCCCATAGTGACGATTCGCCGGAGCGCTTCATCACCGAAATACAACGTATGGATGAGGTATCATCCTGCTGGACAATGACCGGCGAGCACGACTTTCTGTTGCATGTCATGGTGCCAACCGTCGATGATCTCAACGATTTCGTCATGCACAGGTTGATGCGTCTGAAGGGTGTGCGCGATGTACACACCCAACTCGTTCTGCAAAATATCAAGGGGCCGGGCCAGATACCGCTCGACCACCTGAAACGCTGATCAGGGAACGATCAGTGTTCCGGCACCACGCTCGGTGAAAAGCTCAAGCAGAACCGAATGCGGTGTCTTTCCGTTGAGGATAACCACGCCCTCGACACCGCGATTGATCGCATCAATGCAGGTTTCGACCTTGGGGATCATGCCGCCCGAAATCGTTCCGTCCTTAATCAGCGCGCGCGCCTGACCAACGGAGAGTTCCTTGATCAGTTTCTTGTCCTTGTCGAGCACGCCGGGAACATCGGTCAGGAACAAGAGGCGCGAGGCCGCCAAAGCGCCGGCAATGGCGCCAGCAAAGGTATCGGCATTGATATTATAGGTATGTCCATCGCGGCCCGGTGCAACCGGAGCGATGACCGGGATCATCTCGGAGCGTGCCAGTAAATCGAGCAATGTACGATCCACTTCAACCGGTTCACCGACGAAGCCAAGATCAACGATCTTTTCGATATTGGAATCCGGATCGATGATTGTCTTCTTTGCCTTTTCAGCAAAGACCATATTGCCGTCCTTGCCGCACAGGCCAATGGCCCATTCGCCCTCGGCATTAATCAGCGCGACAATTTCCTTGTTGATCGAACCGGCCAGGACCATCTCGACAATCTCGAGCGTCTTTGCGTCGGTGACACGCAGGCCACCTTCGAATTTGGACTCGATACCCATACGGGCCAGCATCGATGCAATCTGCGGGCCGCCGCCATGCACAACAATCGGATTGATACCGGACTGCTTCAACAGGGCGATATCACGGGCAAAGGCCTTACCCAGCGTGGCATCGCCCATGGCATGACCGCCATATTTCACAACGACGGTCTTGTTTTCATACCGCTGCATATAGGGAAGAGCGGCGGAGAGAAGGCTTGCCTGAATTTCTGCGGTGTGCTCAGTCTCGGACATGTGGGAAGCAAGCTCCAGCTTGAAAAGGACGGGGGGTTCATAACCCTAAAGACGATCATGGGCAAACATGATTTAGGGTTGGCGGGAACGTTTTTGCATGCGGCCCATTGACAGATGAACCTCTGCACAGATTTAACTTCGTTAATCAAAGAGTTGGAAACGTCTACCGCATGACACCCGAGGGCATATCGGAACTGATTTCGCGAGTCGCTCTGCGCGACCGTGCGGCGTTCGATGTGCTTTACAGCTCAACAAGTGCGAAACTATTCGGCGTATGCCTGCGTATCTTGGGCAATCGCTCGGAAGCAGAGGACGCACTACAGGATATCTACGTCAAGATCTGGAACAAGGCAGACCGGTTTGCAGTCTCTGATACCAGCCCTATTTCATGGTTGGTGGCCATTGCCCGCAATCACTCGATTGATGTGCTGCGCGCGCGCAAACCCGCTGCAGCTGAACTGGAAAAAGCCGTGGGTGTTGCTGAACCATCGCCCAATCCCGAACAATCTGCAATTGCATCGGGTGAGACAAAGCGCATCAATGAATGTCTCGACCAGTTGGACACTGACCGGGCATCGGCGGTGCGGGGCGCCTATCTGAATGGCGAGAGTTACGAACTTCTGGCGATACACCACAGAGTACCACTGAATACAATGCGGACATGGCTACGCCGCAGCCTGATGAAACTGAAGGAATGTCTGGAACGATGAGCACGATACCACCCGATGACACAATGCCGGAAGGCGACGATTTCGTCGCTGCCGAGTATGTGCTGGGCGTGCTCCCGGAACAGGAGCGGCGCGACGCTGCCCGCCGTATTGAAAACGACCCTGAATTTGCCCGCCTTGTTGCCAACTGGCAGCGCCAGTTCGATCCACTGAATGAGCAGTTCCAGCCGGTGACAGCGCCCAATTACCTGAAAGGTCAGGTCGACCAGCGCCTGTTTGGAATAGACTCAGGGCGGGTCGCAGCGGGCGCTTCATTCTGGAATAGCCTCGCCTTCTGGCGGACGGTCGCCGTTGCGGCACTTGCCCTTGTTATATTCAACGTCAGTCGAGAGTACGTCCAACGTCAGGCTGGCCCTGCGCCCTCGCAACTGATTGCTTCCATGGCAAGCGACACCGGTCCGCTGCGAAGCGTGGCAATCTTTGATGACAGGTCGAAAAAGCTGAAAGTGACCCTTGTTGCCGGAGAAATCCCGCAGGGCAAATCGCTCGAGCTTTGGCTGATCGCCGGAAAAGACGCCCCGGTCTCGCTTGGTGTGCTGAAGTCGCCCAAGATAACCGAATTTGCGGTATCGAGCCCTGTCGCGGCTAAATTGCGCGATGGCACAACGCTGGCCATCTCGGTTGAACCCGTCGGCGGTTCGCCGAGCGGTGCGCCTACAGGTGCAGTTGTGGCTGCAGGCTCGGTGAGCAGCATTTAGAAAACAGAGCGGTTTATTCTTCGAGAAGAAGCGCTATCGCCGCGCGCAGTTCGTCCAGACCAGCGCCCTTTTCCGATGATGTGGCCAAGATTGTTGGATATGCCGCTGCACGCTTCTTGATGGCCTGTGCGGTTTCTTCCATGAGACGCGGAACACCGGCAGGCTTGATCTTGTCGATCTTGGTCAGAACGATCTGGTAAGAAACCGCCGCACGATCCAGAAGGTCGAGCACCTCGGCATCATTTTTCTTTACACCATGGCGGGCGTCGATGAGCAGGTACACGCGCTTCAAGGTGGTGCGGCCGCGCAGATAATCGAAAACAAGGCGCGTCCATGCGTCGACCTGTTCTTTCGGCGCTTCGGCAAAACCATATCCCGGCATATCGACTACCGCGAGTGGTGGCAGGTCGCCATTTTCGCCTGAATGCCCATCCGGCACAAAATAGTTCAGCTCCTGCGTACGGCCCGGCGTGTTGGACGTGCGTGCGAGACCCTTCTGGCCAATGATCGCATTGATCAGCGAGGACTTGCCAACATTCGAGCGACCGGCAAACGCGATTTCGATGGGCCCCTCCGGCGGCAGGAACTTCATTGCAGGAACGCCGCGAATGAAAACCCAGCCCTGCGCAAAGAGCATCCGGCCCTTTTCGATCAGCCTGGTCGTATTGTCGTTGGTTTCACTCACGTTCTTTTCCGTCCGTTCATTGGGCAGCCATATGCCACCTGCATTCAATGTTATCGCCGCCTTGTCAACTGAACGAGATTGTTCAACGACAAATGAAAAGCCCCCGGTATGAGCGGGGGCTTTGGGAATTCCGGGTTAACCCGCCTATTCGGCGGGCTTCGGTTTCTTCTTGAAGAGCCCTGCGAGATTGTCCCACAGTTCGATCTTTGCACCCTGCCGCTTCATGATAATGCCCTGCTGGGTGATCGACAGGAAGTTGTTCCACGCCCAGTAAATCACGAGGCCCGCCGGGAAACTGGACAGCATGAACGTGAAGATCAGCGGCATCCAGTTGAAAATCATCGCCTGTGTTGGATCTGGCGGTGTCGGGTTCATGCGCATCTGCAGGAACATCGTCACACCCATGATCAATGGCCAGACGCCGATCATCAGGAATGCCGGAACCGTCCATGGAATAAGACCGAACAGGTTGAATACGGATGTTGGATCGGGCGCAGCCAAATCCTGAATCCAGCCAAAGAACGGCGCATGGCGCATTTCGATGGTGACGTACAGAACCTTATACAGCGCGAAGAAGACCGGAATCTGGATCAGGATCGGCCAGCAACCGGCGATCGGATTGATCTTCTCGGTCTTGTAAAGCTCCATCATGGCCTGCTGTTGCTTGACCTTGTCATCCGCATATTTCTCGCGGATTTCAGTCATCTTCGGCTGAACCAGCTTCATGCGCGCCATCGAAGCATAGGACTTGTTGGCAAGCGGGAAGAACAGCGCCTTGAGCAGAACAGTCACAACAAGGATGGCGACGCCGAAGTTGCCGATAGCCTTATAGAGCCAGTCGATGAGATAGAACATCGGCTCGGTGATGAAATAGAACCAGCCCCAATCGATCAGGTTCTTGAACAATGGAATATGCAGATTGTTCATGTAGCCATTGATCTTGCCAACTTCCTTGGCGCCGGCAAAGACGAGGTTTTCGATTGTGGTGGACTGGCCGGGTTCAATCGTTGTCGGGTCAGACAGATAATCGCTCTGATACTGCGGGCGGCCATTGTCGAAGTAGGACATACGGGCTTTGAACGGCTTTGACTGTGCCGGAACGAGAGCGGCAGCCCAATATTTGTCAGTAATGCCGATCCAGCCGCCAGTGTCTGTTTTCTCCGGAGCGACTTCTTTTTCTTTCTCGATCGCCGCGAATTTGTACTCGACCAGCTTTCCGGCAATCACGCCAATCGGGCCTTCGTGCAACACATAGGTGCTGGCATGCAAAGGCTTGTAGAAGCGTGTGACGCGGCCATAGGAGGCCAAAGACACCGGAGCTGACGTTCCATTCGTCACGGCGTCCTTGACGGTAAACATATAGTTGTCGTCAACGCTGAACGTGCGCTTGAAAGTCAGGCCTTTTTCATTGGTAAAGGTCAGTGTAACCGGTGTGGATGGGCTAAGCTTGTTGTTGCCATCGACAGTCCAGACGGTCGTTGGACCGGGAACGGTTCCTGTGGCGTCATTCCCGGTGAACCCGATCTCGACGAACTGCCCGTCCGCCATCTGGGAAGGGCTCAACAGCTGAATGGTCGGCGAATTGTTGTCGACAGTCTCGTGATACTGCTTGAGCTGCAGGTCATCGAGACGCGCGCCGGTCAGGCTGATGGAACCGCTGAGGCTGGGCGTGTCGATCACAACCCGTGAAGTCTGACCAAGAACCGCAGCGCGGCTCAGGGAACCTGGCTGTGTCGCATCCGGCGTCTGCCCCGGAATATTTGCACCCGGCGCTGCTGGTGTCGTGCCTGGCAGATTGTTGGCTGTTGTTCCGGCCGCTGGCGCTGGCTGTGCCGCTGTTTTAGCTGCCTGAGCCTGCCGTGAGGCTTCAACCTGTGCCTGCTGGCGCTCAGCCTCGATCTTGGGGCCCATATAGAACACCTGCCAAAGTCCCAGAATAACGACGGACAAAGCAATGGTGATAAAGAAATTACGATTGGTTTCCATTATCGGGTCCTGTTGGGCCGGTCATGTCTTGGAGAAACGCCGGTTTGGTATTTTTTGGAAACCCGTTTTGAGAGTTCCCGGGATAAGTCCGCAAACGGCGCGTCAAGCGCGTCACGGCGAGCAACGATCACATAGTCGGTTCCGGGGGCCATGTCACCTGCAACTTTGACGCGTACAGCCTCTCTCAGGCGACGCTTGATGCGATTGCGGACGACGGCATTTCCGTTCTTTTTTGTGACTGTAAAACCAACACGCGGCGGACCTTCCCGGTCTTCACGCTGCTTGACTTCGAGCAGGAAAAAGCCGCCACGGCGTTTTTCTCCGGCCCGAACAGCCAAAAACTCCGCTCTCTTGCGAAGGCGGAGTGGTTTTTGATCATTCATTCCTGCAATGCCAACGTTGGCCAACCGCGCAAACCTGCGCGGAATGCCTTATGCCGACAACCGCTTGCGACCGCGAGCACGACGTGCTGCGATAACCTTGCGGCCGCCTGCAGTAGCCATACGGGCGCGAAACCCGTGACGACGTGCGCGGACAAGTTTGGATGGCTGATAAGTACGCTTCATTTGTTTAATACCGCGGTGTGCGGCCCTTCTTGTGGTCTGTTCTTTGACAGGAGCATATCAGGACCGCCATTAGCGCATAAAAATGCGCCGCCGGGGCGGTCAACCCGGACGTGCGCGGCTTATAGAGGCATGATGGTGATAAGTCAATTCATACGAGAAGATTCACAAATAGGCAAAAATCAGGAAGTGATTTATTGTACCGGCGCAACGTTTGACCTACATCGGGCGTTGATGGAGCAAATATGGCGGTAACGCAAAAGGAACAGCAACGGTCGCGCGTGCTAATGCAGGCGGGTCGGCGTTTGCCTGTTCTCAAACGGCTTTCCGGTAAGCTGCTGCGTCTTACACTTCTGTTCGGCATTCTGGCCGGAGTCATGATTTTCGTTCCCATCATGGCCGATATGCGAATGCGCTGGCTTTCGGACCGCCTGAATACGGTTGCTGCCGCCAGCGTCGTGCTCGCTGCGAGCGATGGCAAAGACATCCCCCAGAGTGTGCAGAACGACGTGCTTCTTGCCACGGGCACCAAGGCGATTGCCCTGCGTGAAATGGGAGCTTCGCGCCTGCTTGCGGTTTCGGAAATGCCATCCAAGGTCGACCGGCATATCGACATGACCGTGACCGACCCCTGGACGACGCTGCGCGACGCTTTCGATACTATTATCAATGGTGGGAACCGCATCATCCTTGTGTACGGCCCTGTTGGAGACACCGGCAAAGTCATCGAGCTGATCACATCGGACGCGCCTTTGCGCAATGCGATGCTACGCTACGCCCGCAATGTCGCGCTTATCTCGATGTTCATTTCGGCTATTACCGCGGGTCTGGTCTTCCTTGCCATCAGCCATCTGCTTATCCGGCCGATACAGCGCATGAGCGCCAACATGCTGGCTTTCGCCCAGCAGCCTGATGATCCGCAGAGGGTCATTCAGCCTGATGATCGCGAAGACGAACTTGGCATTGCCCAGCGCGAACTGGCCGACATGCAGCTGCGGTTGCAACGCACGCTTTCCGAGCAAAAACACCTTGCCGACCTTGGTCTTGCCGTTTCCAAGATCAACCACGACATGCGCAATATTCTGGCATCCGCCCAGCTGATGTCCGATCACCTTGCCAATGCCAGCGATCCGGCCATTCAGCGCATGGTGCCGAAGCTTGTGCGGACGATCGATCGCGCCATCAATTATTCGCAGACCGTGCTTGCCTATGGCGGAACACAGGAGCCACCGCCGCAGCGGCGGCGCGTTAAGCTTCACACTATCGTCGGCGATGTGGAAGAAATGCTCAATCTCGATGCAAAATCGGGAATCGAATTCAAGAACCTCGTTCCTGAAAATTTCGAGATCGACGCCGATCCGGATCAATTCTTCCGCGTCATTTCCAATCTCTGCCGCAATTCTGTTCAGGCAATGAGCGGCGATACGGGTAGCGACACCTCAATTATCAAGCGGCTGACAATTACGGCGGGGCAAATCGGCACCACCTCTATCATCAGCATTGAGGATACGGGGCCGGGGCTCCCGCCCAAGGCCCGCGAGAATCTGTTCACGGCGTTCAAGGGCTCGGCGCGCTCGGGTGGCACTGGTCTCGGCCTTGCCATTGTCCACGAGCTGGTGCGCGCCCATGGCGGCACAATTGAACTGCGCGGCGGTGAAGGCGCCGGTACAGGTTTTGAAATCCGTATTCCGGATCAGCCGGTTTCTCTTGCCGAATGGCGCTCGCGCCGGGATTCAATATCGTGATATGACACTCACAAATGAGTGATTATCTTCCTGCCTATTGGCCCCAGATATTCTTTGTTCTTTCCATCGTCCTTGGCGTTCCCGCCGCGGTCCACGCGACTATGACGAAGGAAGAAGTGCGCGCGGCCATTGGATGGGTCGGCGTTATCATTCTCTCGCCCGTTATCGGCGCAGTTATTTATGCGGTTGCCGGCATCAACCGGATCAGACGCTCCTCCATCACCTCGCAGCGCGCCTTCCTGCACGAAATCGGTCAGGACCATCTCATGCGCTTCGATGCAAATGAGAAGAACGTGCTTGATCATTTCGAGAAGCGCTTTGCGGCGATGAAAACGCTGGGAGACCGTGTGAGCCGCTGCCGTCTGACCACCGGCAACAACATCACCATGCTGCAAAGTGGTGATGAAGCCTACCGCGCGATGCTGGAGCACATCAACAATGCCAAACGCAGCATCCTTGTTGAAACCTATATCTTTGACCGGGACAAGATCGGCCTGCGATTGGCCGATGCGCTGATTGCCGCCGTTAAACGCGGTGTCGAGGTCCGGGTTCTCATTGATGCGGTCGGCGCGCGCTACTCAATCCCGAGCATTGTTGGTTATCTGCAAAAGAACAATGTGCGCACCGATGTGTTTAACGGCAACATCATTATCGGCCTGCGCCTGCCCTATGCGAACCTTCGAACCCACCGCAAGATCCTGATTGTCGATGGCACCACGGCCTTCACCGGCGGCATGAATATTCGGGCGGGGTTTTCCGCGGAAATCGTCGGGGAGGACAATGCGCGCGATACACATTTCAGCCTGACCGGGCCCATTGTCACCGACCTCTTCCACATCGCTTCGGAAGACTGGCGCTTCACCACGAGCGAACAATTGGCTGGCGAGCCATGGCTCATCACATCGCCGGATACCCATGCGGGCGATCCTGTGTTCATCCGCGCGGTTCCATCGGGACCCGACAGAAGCGTGGAAGCCAATCACCGCATGCTGATGGGCGCGTTCTCGGTGGCGCAAAGCCATATCCGCATCATGTCACCGTATTTCCTGCCTGACCGCGAATTGATCAGCGCACTGGTAACGGCGGCAAGGCGGGGTGTTGAAGTCGATATTGTTATTCCTGCCGTCAACAATCTGAAACTCGTCGACCGCGCCATGACCGCGCAATTCGACCAGATATTGAACAGTCACTGCCGTATCTGGCGCGCCAGCGGCAATTTTAATCATTCCAAGCTGCTGGCTATCGATGGTCAGTGGGCCTATGTGGGCTCATCCAATCTCGACCCGCGCTCGCTGCGCCTCAATTTCGAGGTCGATCTTGAAATCATGAATGCAGAATTTGCCACCAAAGTGGAAGCGCTCATTGATACCGCCATGCAATCGGCAAAACCGGTTCTGCTGCAAAGCCTGCGCGCCCGCTCTTTCTGGGTGCGGCTGCTTGACCGGATTATCTGGCTAGGCTCGCCCTATCTCTGATTTCGACCGTTTCCGCCAGTGCGCCTTTGAGATCGACATAGGCCTTGATCGGCAGATGATCGGAGGCAACGCGGGCAAGCGGGGTGTCATGCACTTCGATGCCAGTCACCAGACTGTGCGGATGGCCAAGCACCCGGTCCAACGCCAGAACCGGAAAGCGCGAAGGGAAACTCGGCACCGCATTTTTCATCGGATCAAACACCGGATGCAGGAAATGCAGCGACGAGCCTTTGCCGACACGCCATTCATTCAAATCACCAAGCAACAGCGTTGGGCGGGACGGATCGGCATGGACGGCGTTGAGAATAGCTTCCGATTGCTGCATGCGGGAATGGCGTAAAAGCCCGAGATGCGCCGCGATGATGCGCAAGGGACCCGCTTCGAGATCAAGATCAACGACGAGCGCACCGCGTGGCTCAAGCCCCGGAAGCTTCAACTGCTGTACCCGCCGCACAACACCTTCACGGAAGAGCAGCAGGTTGCCGTGCCAGCCATGTCCTTTGGGATAAAGCGAGGCAACACGAACCGGTACGAGATTGTTCTCGCGCTCCAGCCTGTCGAGATCAAGAAGACCTGATCGTTCCCCGAAGCGCTTGTCGGCCTCCTGAACCGCGACCACATCCGCATCGAGTTCACCGATAACGTGGGCAATGCGATCCGGATCGAATTTCTTGTCGATGCCAACGCATTTATGCACATTGTAGGACGCGATGACCGTATCGTTTCGCACGACCTTGGTCACACCCGTGGGGCGCTTGTTACGGTTCTTGACCGCCGCGAGGATGCTGGCTGAGACACTGGGTCTTGAATGCCGCATTGGCTTCTTGCTGTCCATCCATAAGAGATATGTCGGGAATGATGGAATGGCAAGCAAATGCAGCGATCAGCTTCTATTGAAATATTTCACACCCGGTTTCCGACGAAATGCGCCAGTTGCGCCCCTACCTCGTAATAGCCTTCGCGCAAGGTACGCAAACCTTCTTCTTTTGGCTTGGTGACCGGCAATGGCAGATCCGCGTCGGATAGCTTTCCAACAATATGTTCGGCCAATACCCGGCCAAATACTGTTCCCGGAGCGATGCCCCGGCCATTATAACCACTGAAGCTGATGATCTTTGGCGCGAGTGTGTGGAAACGCGGCAGGTTGTCATTGGTCATGCCGATTTGGCCGTACCAGCCGGCTTCAAAGGTGACATCCTTGATTTGCGGAAACAGCTTGCGGATGGAGCGCGCGGCCCATGCCTTGTGAACGGCCATCCCCGTGCCGCGCAGCGCACCAACACTGCCAAAAACCAGACGGCCGCGTTGATCCATACGGAAGGAACTCAATATATCCTTGGTATCCCAGCCGCCCTGCCTTTCGGGGAGAACGGTGTTGCGCACCTCTTCGGGAAGCGGTGTGGTGGCAAAATTGAAATAGGGCAGATGCAGGATTTCGGCTCGCAGCTCAGGCCATGGCGATGTCGTATAGGCATTGGTCGCCACGACAACCCATTCAGCAGAAACGGTTCCATTGGGTGTATTGACGATCCAGCGATCGCCGGAGCGGGTGGTGGAGGTGACAGGTGTTCCCGTATAAACAGCAACACCAGCGCCTATCGCCGCAGTCGCAAGACCGCGCACATAGGCGAGCGGCTGGATCGTACCGGCGCGATTGTCGAGCAATGAGGCGGCATAGGCTTTCGAGCCAACCTTTTGCGCCGTTTCTTCAGCACCGAGCAATCGAACAGCTGCACCGCGTGCCTGCCATTGCGCCGCCCGCTGCTCCAGTTGCTTCACACCGCTTTTGCCAACGGCGCAGTGCAAGGTTCCGTTGCGTTCAAGCTCACAGGCGATCTTGTGTTTATCGACAAGGTTGAACACCGATTGCGGCGCATTACCAAGCAATTCCAGCAGGCGTTCCCCATGCACCTGCCCCAGCACCTCAGGCAGATCATTGGGCATCACCCACATGCCTGCATTCACCAGACCGACATTGCGGCCTGACCCGCCATAACCGATTTCGACAGCATCGAGAACGGCAACCGTTGTGCCTGTCTCGGCCAGATGCAACGCCGCGGACAGACCGGTGAAACCGGCACCGATGACAGCAACGTCAACGGATATATCCCCGCGCAACTTTTGCGTTGCGGGCGCTGGTGGCGCCGTCTTTTCCCAGAGGCCATGGGAGCGTTCATCATTCAGCATGGGGTCACCGTCAGGTCGGTCCGGAATTACCGGCAATCTTGCAAAGACTCGAAGTCAATTCTGCTTATAAGCCGCGTTTTTGGCAACGGAAGTGAAATTCCTCGAACAGGTGATGCGGGAAATGAATGATCTCGGTTTATTGCCGTTCGCTGACCTGATCCGCGATCCAGCCAAAGAAGCTTTGGGCCATGGGATTCTCTTTCTTGTGGTCTGGCACCACAAGATAATAGCTGTTCTCCGTCATCAACGGCTGATCAAACAACACCTGCAAACGGCCAGATGCCAGCTCATGCTCAATCAGATAACGCGGCACGAGGGCAAATCCCAATCCGGCCAGCACAGCTTCAATCACCATGGAAAAATGCTCGAAACGATGCCCCTTATAGGGGCTGACCCCGTCCGCCTGTACTGACTCAAACCAATCAGCCCAGGCTTTTGGCCGCGTCGACAGATGCAGAAGAGGTGCCGAGTTCGCAAGCTCCACGGGTGTGGCCACAGGATTGGCCGCCAACAGCTCCGGGCTGCCGACAGGGACGATCATTTCACTGCACAGATAGGTGCATGTGGCATGAGCCCAGACCGGTTGGCCATAATGGATCGCCAGATCAAACGGTTCTTCTTCAAAATCAAAGGGCTGCGAACGCGAAGCCACGCTCAACGCCATATCAGGATAGAGCCGCAGGAAATCCGGCAGGCGTGGCATGAGCCAGCGGCTGCCGAATGTCGGCAAGGTCGCAATACTCAGCGATGATGCTGACTGTGACGCTGCCATTGCGCGCAGCATTGTTTCTTCGGTGAGCCCAAGGAGACGGCGCACCTCCGGCAGAAACTTTTGTCCGGCATCGGACAGCACTACCCTTTGCCTGATACGCTCAAAAAGCAGCACGCCGATCTGGCTTTCCAGTTCGCTCATCTGACGGCTGACCGCACTCTGGGTCAGGTTCAGCTCCTTGGCGGCCTGCGTGAAGCTGCCATGGCGGGCGGCGCACTCGAAGGTTTGCAGGATATCGATGTCCGGGATCAGACGGCGGCTTAACTTCATTCTTATCTCGCATCAACCTAGTTCAAATCATCGCAATCTTTGGCGATATCACCACTCTATAATCCAGATTGAGCATGACAGCGATAGTTTTCGCCGTCGCAGCAACAACGCGGAATGAGACACGATGAAATCAGGCACGTTTACGTCAACTGACGTGATCAGGGCGTCCTTTTCGGCCGCCATGTCATCCATGTACCGGACTGAGGTTCCAGCCTATGGCACGCTGATGTCACTGGTCGCCGAAGTGAACAGCAAAACGCTCGCAGCATCACCAGACCTGAAGGATCAGCTGCAGGAAACCGATACGCTCGACCGTATCTCAGAAGAACGCCATGGCGCGATCCGCGTCGGCACTCCGGAAGAACTCTCCATGCTGCGCCGGGTCTTTGCCGTGATGGGCATGTATCCCGTTGGCTATTATGATTTGAGCGAAGCTGGTGTTCCCGTTCATTCCACCGCTTTCCGTCCCGTGGGCGATGCGGCACTGAAGATCAATCCGTTCCGGGTTTTCACATCCCTGCTGCGCCTCAACCTTATCGGCGATGCCACCTTGCGCAAAAAGGCGCGCGCTGTGCTTGCCGCTCGCCAGATTTTCACTGACAAGGCGATCGCTCTTGTCGAGAAGGCGGAAGCGCAGGGTGGCCTTGATGCCAAGGATGCCGAAACTTTCGTGAGTGAGATTCTCGAAACATTCCGCTGGCATGACCGGGCAAGCGTCAGTGGGACGCTTTATCAGCGCCTGCACGATGCCCACCGGTTGATCGCCGATGTGGTTTCCTTCAAGGGACCGCACATCAACCACCTGACACCGCGCACGCTCGATATTGATGCGGTACAGGACCTGATGCCCGAACATGGCATTTCGCCCAAGGCCGTCATCGAAGGCCCGCCCACCCGCGCCTGCCCCATTCTTTTGCGTCAGACATCCTTCAAGGCGCTGGAAGAAAATGTGTCTTTCCAGAATGCCGATGGCACATGGGAAACCGGCTCGCATACGGCACGCTTCGGTGAAATCGAGCAACGTGGTATTGCACTGACGCCAAAAGGCCGGGCACTCTATGACAAGCTGCTGAACGATACCCGCAAGATCATTCGTCCGGCTGCCGACGGCTCCAATGCAAAAGCCTATATCGCCGCCCTGTCCGACAGGTTCAAAACATTCCCTGATAATTGGGCTGATATTCGCCGCGATGGTCTCGGCTATTTCCGCTATTCCGTGGTCGAGAGTTTCACCGGTCGCGTGACCTCACGTGATGCGTCGGATATTCAAGCGTTGATCGCGCTTGGAGCCGTACGGTTCGACCCCATCGTCTACGAGGATTTTCTCCCCGTCAGCGCGGCAGGTATTTTCCAGTCGAACCTTGGTGATGAAGCCAGCCAGAAATTTGTCGCCAGCCCCAGCCAGCGCGAGTTTGAAAATGATCTCGGCACTGCTGTTCTTGACGAGTTTGCACATTATGCCGGGCTTGAACAAAGCTCCATCGAACAATGCCTGCAAGCACTGCGCCCCGCAGCACTTGCAAGTTGAACGCTCATTTGACCTTATGGCGGCCTCTCCGGCAAAAGTCCGGCTCTCGCCGCACGGTCAGACAAAAGATATGTAAAGGGAAGTCAAAATGACGATTGCTCAAGACGTAAAAACACTCCTCGGAAAGCTTGGCGTAGCAGAGGCTGCCTATACTGGCGGCCAGATGGCTTCCTACAGCCCTGTTACCGGCGAGAAGATCGCCGATATCGCCGTTCATTCGGCTGGTGACACCGCAAAAGCCATTGAACAGGCTGACGCTGCATTCCGTGAATGGCGCCTTGTTCCTGCGCCAAAGCGCGGTGAACTCGTTCGCCTGTTTGGTGAAGAATTGCGCGCCCTGAAGACAGAACTTGGACGCCTCGTCTCGATTGAAGCCGGCAAGATTCCATCCGAAGGCCTCGGCGAAGTGCAGGAAATGATCGATATCTGCGATTTCGCCGTTGGCCTTTCCCGTCAGCTTTACGGCCTGACGATTGCAACCGAGCGTCCGGGGCATCGCATGATGGAAACCTGGCATCCCCTCGGTGTCGTTGGCGTCATTTCCGCCTTCAACTTCCCCGTCGCCGTCTGGGCATGGAATACGACACTCGCTCTTGTTTGCGGCGATGCTGTTGTGTGGAAGCCATCGGAAAAGACACCGCTGACGGCCCTCGCCTGTCAGGCAATCTTTGACCGCGCCGTTGCCCGCTTTGGCGATGTGCCTGCTGGTCTGACCAAGACATTGATGGGCGACCGGACAATCGGCGAAGCTCTGGTGGATCATCCAAAAGTCGCGCTCGTTTCGGCAACCGGTTCGACCCGTATGGGCCGTGAAGTTGGTCCGCGCCTTGCAAAACGTTTTGCCCGCTCGATCCTTGAGCTTGGCGGCAACAATGCCGGTATTGTCTGCCCGTCCGCTGATCTCGACATGGCCCTGCGCGCCATTGCTTTTGGTGCCATGGGAACCGCCGGTCAGCGCTGCACCACCCTGCGCCGTCTCTTCGTGCATGAAAGCGTTTACGACACGCTCGTTCCACGCCTGAAGAAGGCCTATGAAAGCGTTTCCGTCGGTAGCCCGATCGAGACATCGGCACTGGTCGGCCCATTGATCGACAAGGCAGCCTTCGACAATATGCAGAAGTCCGTAAAAGAAGCTGTTGCCCATGGCGGCAAGGTAACTGGCGGTGCGCGGATCGATACGGCGCACCCGAATGCCTATTACGTTCGCCCGGCTCTTGTTGAAATGCCCGAGCAGGCCGGTCCCGTGACCGAAGAGACCTTTGCGCCCATCCTTTATGTGATGAAATATAGCGACTTCGACAAGGCGATTGCCGATCACAACGCTGTTGGTGCGGGCCTGTCCTCCTCCATTTTCACCCTCGACCTGCAGGAAGCTGAACGTTTCCTTAGCGCCGATGGCTCGGACTGCGGCATTGCCAATGTCAATATCGGCACATCAGGCGCTGAAATCGGCGGCGCATTTGGCGGCGAGAAGGAAACCGGCGGCGGGCGTGAATCCGGCTCGGATGCATGGAAGGCCTATATGCGCCGTGCAACCAACACGGTGAATTATTCCAAGGCACTGCCTTTGGCTCAGGGCGTTTCCTTCGACATCGATTGATACTCTGACCACTTCCATTCAAGCCCTCGGTCTCTGCGGACCGGGGGCTTTTTATTGCCCTGATGGCAGCGCCAGCTCGAAGATAATTACAATTTTATACTTTACCGAATTCCTACGTATTCAGTTTGCTTAAAGCCTTCTGTGAATTGTTTCATTTTTGTTTACTTCGTTCTCATCCTCACCGTTCCAAATCACTTCAAACTCACGAATAAAATACTTCTTAAGTCCGGCTTAAGACAAAGAAACACAGTGTTGTTGAAGAAAAGAATACAGGACAGGGAACAAAAATATGCTGACAGTATACAATTGTATCGTCAATGAGCATGATGTCAGACTTGTTTTTCTTGCGGCGGCTATCTGTATCTTTTCTTGCCTGACAGCGGTGGACCTTCTCAGGCATGCACGTTACTCAGCCCACCGCACAATTTGGCTTTGCGTTTCTGCCGCCTCCTGTGGTTTCGGCATCTGGGCCACGCACTTTATTGCCATGATGGCTTTTTCGCCGGGCCTGCCTAACGGCTATGACGGCTTGTTGACTGTCCTGTCATTGTTCATCGCCATTCTTGTAACCGGCTTTGGTTCGTTCATCGCGCTAACAGCCAAATGGAAAAATGCTGACCTTGCCGGTGGAGCCATTATCGGCACGGGCATTGCCGCGATGCATTTCACCGGCATGTCCGCCTTCGAAGTCGAAGGCAGGATCGTCTGGGACCCGATATTCGTTGCCGCAGCATTTGGCGTTGGTATTATCCTTGGTGCTTTTGCTATCCGCCTTGCGCTTTCGCAAGCCGAAGACAAGACCCGTCATGCGGCTGCCGCGTTACTGACCCTTGCAATCTGCGGTCACCATTTCATCGCCATGAGTGCTGTGTCCATCACGCCGGATTCTTCGATCTTCGTTCCCGAGAATGCCATTCCGGCCAATTTTGTGGCCGTAACGGTGGCATTGGTAAGCACATTTATTCTTATTGGCAGTTCCATCGCCCTGACCATCGACGTTCGCAATCGGCGATACAGACTTGAGTTGCGGCGCATGCACAAGCTGGTCAATGCAGCTGTTGAAGGACTGGTCATCTGCGACGGCGAGATCATTGTAACCGCCAATGAGAGCTTCTGTGCCCTCACCGACACTGATGATTCCAGACTCGCGGGCAGTTCCATCGCGGCCTTTCTGCCCGACGCCCGATTGCGTTCAAAACTTCTGAGCGATCAGAACGAGTTGATCGAAGCTGATCTTATGACGGAGAATGGCGGAATCATTCCGGTCGAACTGATCGCTCACACCATTGATTTCAATGGCAAATGGCACAGGGCTGTCGCAGTTCGCGATTTGCGGTCCCGCAAGGAGGCTGAAGCCCACATCAACTATCTGGCTCAACATGATGCGCTGACCGGCCTGCCCAACCGCCGCAATTTCAACGCCCGTCTGGATCAGCTGATTGCTGCTTCAATGGGCGGCGATGAAACCTATCTGGCGCTATTCTGCCTTGATCTCGATCGGTTCAAGGAGGTCAATGATCTCTTTGGTCATGCGGCCGGCGACAATATCCTGCAGCGTGTCTCAAGTGCCATCACCAAGCTGCTTGGCAAGGATGAAATGCTGGCGCGACTGGGTGGCGACGAATTTGCCGTTATCGTGCCGGGTCTCGTCACACCGACAGCCGCAAGCCGGTTAGCCGACAAGATTCTGGAAGCACTCCAGTCGGAAAACCTGAATTCACCCATTGGCTTCCTGATTTCAACCAGTATCGGCATTGCGATCTTTCCTGTCGATGCCGGAGACCGCGAGACATTGCTCAATCAGGCTGACACTGCTCTCTATCAGGCCAAGGCGGAGGGCCGGAATACCTATCGCTTCTTTGAAGCCAAGATGGGAGCGGAGGCAAGAGAACGCCGCATGATCGAACATGATCTGCGCAACGCTCTGCCGCGCAATGAACTTCGGCTGGTGTATCAACCGCAAATGCGGATGGATACGGGCGCCGTCACCGGTTTTGAAGCGCTGATGCGCTGGCACAATCCGCGTCAGGGCAATATCCCGCCGACGATCTTTATTCCAATCGCAGAAGAAAGCGGCGTGATCCTGCAGCTCGGCGAATGGGCCTTGCGTGAAGCATGCCGGGAAGCGGCAAGCTGGGACAAGCCATTATCCGTGGCGGTCAATGTTTCCGCGGTGCAGCTTTATAGCCATGATTTCCCGCAGCGTGTACACCACGCCTTGCTGCATACGGGTTTGCAGCCGCATCGCCTCGAACTTGAAATCACCGAGACTGCACTCATCAAGGATACAAACCGCGCCCTGACCACGCTGCGGCAGTTAAAGGCGTTGGGCGTGCGCATCGCCATGGACGATTTTGGTACCGGCTACTCGTCACTATCGAATGTCCGCGCCTTCCCGTTCGACATGATCAAGATTGATCGCTCCTTCATCAAATCCGTGGACAAAAACGAACAGGCCGCCGCCATCGTCAAGGCAGTGCTTGGTCTGGGCCGGGGTCTCGGCATGCCTGTCCTTGCGGAAGGTATTGAAACGCCGGATGAGCTGGAATTTTTGATGGGCGAATCATGCAGCGCGGGACAAGGCTTCTATCTGGGCATGCCGAGCCCGATGGAAGATTTTCGCCACCTCACCAGCGACGACGTAGAGGCGACAGCCAAGAAGCTCATGGCGCTTTGACAGGGACGGATGCGGCTCCTTTAGCGGACCGCATCCATATTCGCTCCGCGGCATGTCTTTGCTACCCGTAAACACAATTTTATTATTTTAATTCAGCTGTTTACGCAAAACGCCTTATTTCAGAAATATTACAGAAACAAAACGCCACACCCCAGAAATATCGACGAAACAATGCTCGCCCATAAAGAGCAAGTAAAATGGTTTTGTATTCTCGCTAATCTTCGGAATACATTTCTCTTTCTTGCAGGTGTCCGTGATAAACATTTCTACCTTACAAACGATACTTCTTGCCGGGGCAATAATGTCTACTGGCCTCTATGGGGTATCGGCTGAAGAGCGGCCGCTATCGCGCAAAGAACTTTGCGCGAAATTCCAGACACAAGTTCATCAGGCAATCATCGAGCATGCCGAGGCTCCCCGGGCGGCCAAGGCGAAATCACTGCAGAAAAAGGCTATCCGATTTTGCGCAAGCAACAGGCAGGCGCAGGGTGTCAGGACTTTTGCCAAGGCATTGAAAGCGCTCGGTGTGCAACCGGTCAATAATTGACGGTTGTATCACAACAGCCCCATCTGAGAGGAAACGCATTATGAAAAAATCACTCTATACAGCACTTGGGCTCGCACTTGCTCTTGCATTCTCCGCACCGGTTCTTGCCACCAGCAGCACGACTGCGTCGGCAGCACCGATGAAGAAGCATCATCACATGCGGCACCACATGAAACATCATCGCCATCATGCGAAGCATCATCGTCATCATGCAAAGAAGATGTAATAGCAGCGACTAAATCTGGAATTATTTTGAAATGATGCTGGTCGGCGGATAATGCTGATCGGCATCATTTATGTTCCTGCCGAAATGACAGCGCCTACGTCTTGCCGGATTTGCGGTGCCAGCCAAGCGCGCGACTTCAATGACATCAACGCGGCATCTTGCTATTTGGCAAATTCACCATTGAAGCCTTGCCCCGCATCAGCTAGAACCGCTTCGCGCATGCGAGCTATCGCAGCCCCATGCACCCGTAGCTCAGCTGGATAGAGCGCTGCCCTCCGAAGCTACGTAAACCATTGAAAATGAATGGTTTTTACCATTGATCCCAAAGGCTTTTCCGTTCCCAGCACATGTATTTCGCGTAAGAGCGGCACATATTCGCCACTCTTAGTGACAGGGCTGATCTTGGACAACAGCGACAATTGTGAGTTCTCGGCCAAGTGCGACCTTGCAGCATCGGCAAGCTAATCCATTCACTGCCTCCTTGCCATGACCTTTTGCCGGAAGACTTCGGCCGGTGTCCTGAAGCCCAGACATTTGCGGGGGGTGGTGTTGAGCTGGTTGCAGACGCGGTGCAGTTCGATATCGCTAATGGCCAGGGGATCGACATCCCTCGAAAGCCATCTGCGTGCCCGGCGATTTGTGTTCTCGACGGTGCCTTTTTGCCAGGGCGACTGCGGATCGCAGAACCATGTCTGAGTTCCAAGCCCAGCTTGTAGGTGTGGCCAATCGGTGAATTCGGTGCCTCGGTCAAAGGTAATTGACCGGCGCGCACGGACGGGCAGGGCTTCCAGCGTCCGTATCAGACGCTCCATGATCGGCCGCGACTGCCGGTCATTGTTGCGCAGGAACACGGTAAAGCGACTGACCCGCTCAACCAGAGAAGTGATATTGGCTTCGCCGAACTTCTTCCTGAACTGAATGAGATCACACTCCCAATGACCGAACTGCTTGCGTTCACGCACGCTGTCTGGTCGATGCAGGATACTCAGTTCCGGGCTGAACCGGCGGCCATAACAGCGCCGGGCACGCCGCGGACGGCGTCGGGCGCGACGCTCCGGCAGGTGGTGCCACAGTTTGATCGCCTGACCATCTTTCGAATAGGCAAACCGGTAGATCGTCCCATGACAGACACTCATGCCGTGTCGCGCTTCTTCCAGCTTGAGGCGGCCTGCGATCTGTTCGGGTGACCAGCCGTGGCGGATACGCTCGATGATAGCCTCGCGCAGCAGCGGCCGTCGCATCAGTTTGCGCAGATTGTAACGCCGGTCCTTTGACTTCGTATCGGCCACCAGACCGTAATAACCCGTCAGTTCTCGCATCTCGGGATCATCGAAACTATTGCGCTTCAGTTCGCGAAAGATCGTCGAGCGATGCCGCCCCAGTTTCTCGGCAATAATATCAACGCTGATCTTTGCGGCGCGCCAGCGCTCGATCTTACGCCGCTCATCAAGCGTGATCTGGGAGTAGGTGTGCCGAAGCAGTCCATTCATGAGCAATTCCTTTGCTGCGATAAGCCATTGTTATCGCTACAAAGTCGCACTTCAGAATAGAACCCACCCCGGCTACATGAGGTAGTTGCATAAGCCCCATTATGGAACTCATAATCTTACTAAGCATTTTGATACGCTTAAGTAGGCTTCTTATGTCGAGCGAATTTCTTATCGCACTCAGAAGCTTTCCAAGAGTTCATAGATTTCGATTATGCCGCGAACGATCTGGCAAACGTCAGCTGCCTTTTCTGGCGTGTCAGCATAGTGGTTGGCGTGCGCTAGTGAATTCCTTAGGGCTTTTATTGCCCGTATGTCTTTGGAAAACCGGTCGCGCTTCTCGTGCTTTTTTAGAAGGACTGAAGCAGGATATCCCGCTTGTCGCACAGCTGGGTGTAGAGCAGCTCTTCTATCCCATCTGCAGCATTTGCCTTTACCAAGTGTTTGCTAATCTCTTCGCGGCGCTCTTTTGAAATAAGCTTTTGCCAGTCCACCGCCAACGGAAATCCATCCGTGACAGGGGCAGAGATTAACTGATTTCTTCTGGAATAAAGCCGCCGGTCTGGCGTTTCCACAGACAAGCGAACAGGCCATTCTGTTCGATCAGTTCGTCCGGCCTGCCTTCTTCTACAATGCGCCCTTGATCGATTACGACTATACGATCCATCCGGGCAATGGTTGAAAGGCGATGGGCGATGGCAATCACTGTCTTTCCGTCCATCACCAAATTGAGTTTTTCTTGGATGGCCGCCTCGAATTCACTGTCTAGGGCGGATGTCGCTTCGTCCAGCACCAAGATTGGAGCGTCCTTCAATAACACGCGGGCGATAGCAATACGTTGGCGCTGACCGCCCGAGAGCTTGATGCCGCGATCCCCTACGAAAGCATCATAACCCATGCGGCCTTCGCCGTCCGCGAGATCGGCAATGAATGCATCAGCTCTTGCTGTATTCGCCGCTTGTTCGATCTCGTCCTGCGTTGCCTCCGGTCGCCCGTAACGAATGTTGTCGCCAACAGAACGGTGCAGCAGCGCAACATCCTGCGCGATAACCCCTATGTTGCGACGAAGGCTTACTTGCGTGACCGTGCGTATGTCCTGACCATCAATCAATATCGCACCGTCTCGTATGTCGTAGAAGCGCAGAAGTAGGTTGACCAGAGTGGTCTTCCCAGCTCCCGAGAGGCCAACCAAGCCTACCTTCTCGCCAGGCCGGATTACTAGTGACAGCTCGTTTATCACCGACTTCCCAGACTTATAAGCGAAGCAAACATTTTCGAAACGGATCTCTCCACGGCTTACCGTTAGTTCGGTCGCGTCTGACTGATTGGTGATGGTGGGCGGAGTCGTCATGACCGGCATAGCGTCTTTGATGGTGCCTATCGCCTGAAATATCTGCTGACCCATCTGCAAAAAGGTGAAGGTGTGCGCGGACAGCCGACTGAGGATGTAGACTGCCGCGACGAACTCCCCGATGCTGAGGAAGTTATTGATGAGGCCCGAGAAACCGATCGAGATTATCGCTAGCCAGAGCGCCATGTTGAGCACCACGACGATCAGTTCCGACGTCCGGTAGATGCGTTGCTCCTTGTGCTGCGTCTGAATGGCCTTCTGAATGATGCGACGGATGGCGCCTGCTTCACTGTCCTCTGCCGCGAACTGTTTGATCATATGCATGTTGCTGTAAAGATCAGTGATGGCGCCGGCGACGAGGCTGCGCTGCTTGGCGGTGCGGCGGGCCCGCTCCGCAAAGGTCGGTGCCAGCCTGACGGCAAGTGCGACATTGAGCACGATCCACACGAGGACTGGCAAAGCGAGTTGCCAGGACAACGTGCTGAGCAGAACGAGGGAGCCAACCATCTGCAGAAGGAAGCGCGGGATGGACTGGAATGCAGCAACGATTTGCTGCTGCACGGCAGACGCCACCTGCGACAACCGCGAGGCTACCTGTCCTGCAAAGAGATCATGAAAAAAAGCAAGATCCTGCTGCTCCACAGCCTTGTGGCCCTGCCATTGGATGGCGGCAGGCATGCCGACGCTTAGCGTATGCGAGGTGAGTGTGTTCGTAAGGAACGAGGCGACCGGAATCCCCGGAAAGATCAGGAGGCCGAGAAAAGTGAGCAGTGGCCATTCGCCATGTAAGAAAGCGGCAGCGCCCATCGTCGTTACGCCGTCGACGATGAGTGAAAGCCCCCATACAATCGCGAGATTCATGGCCTCGACAGCCATGGAGGAAAGCGCCAAGGCGATCAGAACGCCGCGGAACATCGAAATGAAGTGAATGAGAACCGTCACGGGTCCCTTGGTGGGCAGTGGCCGGTAGGGTATATCGAGCGGCCGGATCAGCCTTTCGAACGGGCGGTAGATCACATCTGAAATCGACATGGCTCGCTCGGGTTCAAATTAAAAGGAGGGCGAGTGACTCAGCTACGCGGACCAGAATAGAGAAAGACGCAAGCAACAGAAGTGCAACCATACTTTTTATTGCGGCTCCAAATCTTGCTTCCTAGCGGACGAGCATCACGAAGACCTGGGCGCGCTCTTGATATCACTCTCGCTCCATCCATCCAACATCACCTCCCGGACCACGTCGTCGGGGTCATTGATCCGCTCGCGCTAGGGTAGCCCACTCCAGCAACCGAAAGCGATGCCTTCTAGAGGCAGAATACTTCCGACAAATGCACACAAGCGCCGCCCCGACGCCTGACATACGCTTTCCAAACAGGAACTCTCGTCACGCAATCGATCGCAAAAAAGACTATTCTAGACTGATGATTGAGGTCGGTGAGAATGTCTGCATCTTTTTCAGGCCTGTAATCATGCCATCCCCGTGGATTGGTGTTCCAAATACTCCCTTTAACCAGCATTCGGTTTTAGGTTGTATGTAGGTAAAGGCGATGCATCGGTTTTCCGCTATACACGCTAAACGACACTGCTGTGCTGTGCCGCCTTTTTTAAAGGGACGTGACGAGAGATCACCACCGGGTAAATCAACATCTTTGAAAATAGCCAGTTTAGGGTCAATGGTGCCCATTGAAAATTGCTGCGGATCAGGGTCCGCGCTGCTGAGAAGCTTACCGGAAATAGCGACAACGTTGCCATCCGCTTTGCCTTCACTTGCTTTGAGAAAACAGTTTGGCTGACGAGTGGCGCTCGAATTGGCGTTAAATGTAAATGCCTTGCACTGGCCGTTCATAGAAAGGCAGCTCTTAGCGCATTGCGCAGCATCACTCGTTCGCACAGATGAGATGTCATCTCCAAATAGGTCAAGTCCTGCGTATATCGCCATTCGAGTTGGTCGTCGCGCGTATTCCTCAATAGTAGACAGCTTTGACAAAGCCTGATCATTTCGCCCCGCGTCGCTCCCGGCTGTTGGTGGCAAAGTAGCTGGCGCTATTTGCGCTGCGTTTGAAGAGTCTATTGCCGATGGAGGGGCATTGCTCACATTGACAGTGGGATTGGTTGTGGGGTCTTCACGCTTGCGGTTGATGTGAAATCGAGCCACTTCGTCTTGGGTGAAAACATGCATGTCCTTGGGAGGCGTCTTGAACATGACAGTCAGCACTTCAATTGGAGTATTGAAACGGTTCAACACATCAATAATGTCTGAAATCGAATATTGGGCACTGACAAGGTCCCCGGAGTCAGATGAAATTTGATGCACCCCAAGTTCGCCGTCGACTTGACGCTCGTTCCCAGCGAGAAAAATGTATGCGCATGCCGAATAGCAACTCGACCCCTTGGGAATGAATGTGGCTAGGTTCCGTTGATGAACGTCATCAGCAATTAGAAGTGCGAACTGCACCATTCCACCTGGGCTATTGAGAACCAATAGCTTGGCGTTGGGCGCAGCCTGTAGAACCCGGCGAAAATTGAGAGCTGTTCCAACGTCAATTTCTCCATTTAGAGCAATGACATCTGGACGACTATCATCAATTGAGAACGGCCCGAACGATTGCTGCGTCGCTTGACTAGGACCAATCAAAAAAACCGAAACGAACAGGACCGCCAACAGACGGCCGACTCCAATACATAAACGCATTGCCTACGCCCCCAAGCGCCATTTTTTATTATCAAATCACATATGCATCAAGTATATCAAGATAATTACTCAATCACTCAAATATTTAATCTTAATAATTAAGTAATATTCGAAAATCCAAAAAACATCTCGTCAAACAAACGACTGCAAATAAGCTCATCCTACAGCGCCGTCGTATTTAGCCAGTTCGCACTCATAGGTCGCTTAAGTGAAATCATTGGAAAATCAGCTCGTTCGATCCGACCAAAGCATTCATATTACGGGTATTTTCTAGTTCATTCGAAAGACTTCCTGCCGCGGAAAAGATTGCCCTCCTAAAAGCGACACCTATTCGCCCACTCTTAGACAGCCTGGCGGACGCCGTTAGTTACAGAGGCAGTCAACTTAAGGACTTACAATTCTATCTTATGCAACCTTTAGTTGACTGGCGCATAGAATCAACGAACCATCTCCTCCAAGCGGGGGAACATCTAAATGGCGATAGCGCCGGATTCTAGAGCAGTGACACTGAATGTTGGGCCTCTAAAACTCGGCGTTCAAATTGAGGATGCATTCAGAGATACCGCGGATGCTGATGAGTTCTCGACGAATTTGGTCGGCAACGATGGCTAGACCCCAGGGACACGGCAACCCGAATTGGACACGCGACGAGACAATCCTTGCACTTGATCTCTATTTCAAACTTGAGGGCATAGTTCCATCCCCAAAGGCAAATGAAATACGCGAGCTCTCAAACTTGCTTCGCACCATGCCGTATCATACCCAGGCTGCCAAACGGTCGTCATTTCGTAACCCAGACGGCGTCGGATTCAAGCCGCCGGACTAGGCCTTCCTCAACAGATTTCCCTTGTTCATTGAATACATGGGAAACGCCAGACCAATAGAACTCTTGGCTAAACGTAAGGCTTTTGTGATCGGGTCCCCAAGCGGCAAGTGCGAAAACGTCGGCAATCGGATCGTTTAGTTCTTCTTCGGTGTAACATGTGCTTCTAGCGAGCGGTCTGAAATTAGCATTGTTAAACAAGCTCGGACCGACCACGCGGTCACCTAGATCAAAATGCAACTCTTGTCCCGGTCGCGCACCCAATAAATGACAGCGCCGGTTGTCATCAAGGATCAAGCGTAGGCCGCCACTGAAGCGATAAAGCTTTACAGGCGGTATTAGTAATCTTGAGCTATTATCTGCCTCAGAATTCGACATCACTGGTTCCGATTCGACCACGCAGATTGTATCATATTCGTCAGTTGCTTCGGCTAGCTTTGCTTCTTCGTCTGCCCGTATTCATGGACCGGTTCGATTCCATTCCGGACGTAATTTTCAGTGACTGGTCACTACCCACATGGCTGGGACACGTGGCGCCAAAACCTGGGTTGCTTTCCCACAATTTGGGGATTTGCCATCCCGAATTTTCGCCGCTATGAGGCTGCTCGCAACGGCCTACGCGTCACCATGCTCAAGCGGACAGGTGGCTGAGTGGCTGAAAGCACCGTGCTCGAAACGAGACTACCACAATCCGGCACAACAATGGCACACTGCAATCAAACCGCCCGCCCCTCCAACAATCTCACAGCTTCTTTGTCTTCTGCAAACTTCCCCATTGAAGCCTTGCCCCGCATCAGCTAGAACCGCTTCGCGCATGCGAGCTATCGCAGCCCCATGCACCCGTAGCTCAGCTGGATAGAGCGCTGCCCTCCGAAGGCAGAGGTCACAGGTTCGAATCCTGTCGGGTGCGCCACTCTCTTCACCAAATGAATCCTGCCAAAACAAAAAAACGACGGACTTTGGGTCCGCCGCTTTCTGCGATTCAATGACTGGAGATCATATTGTTTCGCTATTTGACGGCGCACATGTCATGCACCGCCAAATTCCATCAACAGCCGATTAGAAGTTGCGCTGGAAGCGAATGATACCCTGGAAGGCATCGTCATTGCCGTTGCCGCGGCCGCCATCAAACGAGGTATAGTTGATTTCCGGCACGATCTTGAAGCCGGGTGTCACCTGATAGCCAACGTTCAAAGCTGCAGCAAATGTACCAGCATCTTCATAGGAGGCCTGTGCATTGACAGTTGCCTTTTCCGATACTTTGAGAGCAACACCACCCCAAACTGCGTAATCACCGTTCCAACGACCGAAATAGTTGTTGTTGAGCTCATCGCCATTTGACTTGTAACCGCCCTGCACCCAAGCGGAGAAAGTATCCGTGAATTTAACATCCAGGCGAACCTTGCCTGCCCACTCTTCAGCTACAGAGTCGTAACCGACGACTGCGCCGATCGAGCCCCAGCCCTGTGCATACTTCGCACCAGCCACAACGTGTGGCATGTAATCGTCGATCAGATAACCCTTGTCACCCTGTTCGGCACCGATCGTTGCAGAGAAGCCATTGCTTCCAGCAAAGGTGTAGCTGACCTGATTTGTGACATAAGCACCGGGAGCAATCACGTCATCGGAGATGATGTCGCCCAGGTAACCCAGATAGGAAGTGAACTGCGAGTCGGCGGCGCCAACACGGAAGCCACCCAGTTCGATTGTGCCTTGATTGAGTTCGGTGGTGCTGTTTGATCCATCCGTGTAGTTGAACCGCACTTCTGCGTAAGAGCGCAATGTACCCAGTTCAGTTTCTGAACGGGCATCAAAGCGCAATTCGGCGCGCGACTGCTTGTACCATGTACCGCGCTCGCCACCATTATACGCATCATCGCCGCCCTTGGCGTCATAGCGTACATAGCCGCTAACCTTCAGGCAGGTTTCAGTTCCTGGAATGTAAAAGAAGCCAGTGCCATACGCATCGCAGACGCGAACATATTCAACGGCCTCCGGTTCGGCGACAACAACAGCATCTGCGGCACGTGCGCCAGAGACCGCGATAAGTGCAGCCGTAGAACCTAGCAAAAGCGACTTTATATTCATGAACTTCCCCCTTAATTGGAATAGTAATACTTTTACACGGGTAAGCTGACTTAGTTCCGCAAGGAATGCACCCAATTTTGTCCGTCATTTCCGATCTTATCTATCTTTCGCAACTCTGCGTTGCCAATATGTCACAGAATTGACATGCTCCACCTCCTGCGAAGACGCAAACGGCTTGCGCATCACTCCCCGCCATCGCGGGGAAGGGGCGAGAATCGGATGGGCAATGCGGTGCTGGTTTGTCTTTGGTCAAGCTAAATGACCAATTATTCGTCATTCCATCGTCGGGATTTAGTTCGGGCTTCCGCCCATAAGGAGGTGTTTACAGGGTTTGAATTGCGGGTACAGCCTTTGACACTAAATGCACGGCATGCGTTTTTTCTGTCCAAAGCGGAAGCCCCGTTGCTACAGCCACATCCGGATCGGCGGTGTAGATTTTATGTCCCCGCGCGCTCAACAATAAAAGGATGTCGCGATCTGACTGGCTGTGATGACGGGTAAGTTCAAGCGCATTGTAAACATGGCCTGACGAGGCAGGATCAATCCCTGAAATAACAACGCATGTCGCACCGTTTATCAGTGCATAGAGTACGGCTGTGACACCGTTTGAAAACTTTGTATCAAGATCATCTTCGCTGTTGAGGATACCCGTCGCCTTTTTAAAAAGCGCCATTCGCTCATAACGGCTAATCGTCTGCAACCGGTCATAACCATAGTTGAAAGCATCAAGCCCATCGGTTAACCGCCGCCGGTTTTCCGGCCAGCGCATGACATATAGCAGCCTGGTCCGCTCCCCGTTCAGCACCCGCCGCACTTCCCTCGCATTTTCATTCATGCCGTAGACCTGACGAAATTGCATGAAAGTGACATCGGGCACCGGAATGCCCCATCGCTTTGTAACGCTCTGGGAGCCATTGACTGTAATAACGCGAAAACGATCATTAAACCCTTCGGGCAGATGCGATCCGGGGGCGGACCCCACCACCAGCACCGGACCTTTAAAAGGCTCGGTGTGTACCGGAACCTTCGGGCACAGAAGATGGTAGTGCAACTTACGTAGAAATCTCTTTGTGTTAAAACGTTTCTCCAAAACGAACCTTTCCATCGGGCTGTTCACCTCAGTTATACTGATGCAAACGCCTCTCCGGCGTGGGAGGTTCCCGTGCAGGCCACTCAAAATCGCTGCGAAAACGATAGAATGCGTCTCGCCCTCCGCCAGTGCGCAGCGTCATTTCTTCCGGGCTGTACATAAATCCGATCCACACGACAAAAGAACGGTGCCGTCCCTTGTGCGGACCTGTGGCGCAAGCCTATAATGGCCGATGAAAAACTCCTCCTTGAATTCTGACGCTGGTTCCGGCGAACGCGCCTGGCCGAAAATCCTTTTGAATTACCGCAAACCAAATCGCGGTCGCAGCGCATTTGAACTGGCTGTGACGGTCATTCCTTTCGCAATATTCTGGGCTTTGTGCTGGGCGGCTGTGCATTACGGCTTCTGGTGGGGGCTGCTGTTGATCATTCCGGCAGCCGGTTTCCTGCTTCGCCTGTTCATGATTCAACATGATTGCGGACATGGCTCGTTCTTTGCCCACCGGCATTCCGACGACTGGACCGGCAGGGTAATCGGTGTTTTGACCCTGACACCCTATGATTATTGGCGCCGCGCCCATGCGCTGCACCATGCTTCGGCGGGAAATCTCGATGAACGTGGCGTTGGCGATATCACCACGCTGACTGTCACCGAATATCGTGCCCTGTCACGCTGGGGCCGCCTCGGCTATCGGCTATACCGGCATCCGGCCATAATGTTCGGCGTGGGCCCCGCATGGCTGTTTATTTTCAAGCAGCGCTTGCCATTCGGCATGATGCGTTCCGGTGTCCAGCCCTGGGTTTCAACCATGGCAACCAATTTTGCCATCGCGCTTCTGGCGGCAATCCTTATCTGGTTTGTCGGCGTCATTCCCTTCCTGATGATCCATCTGCCGATTGTTGTTCTGGCTGGTGCCGCCGGGATCTGGTTGTTCTATGTCCAGCACCAGTTCGAAGAAACCCATTGGTCGCAAGGTGCCGACTGGAAATTCCAGGAAGCCGCGCTGCATGGCTCATCTCACTACGACCTGCCGCTGGTATTGCGCTGGCTCACCGGGAATATCGGCATTCATCACGTGCATCATCTTTCCAGCCGCGTTCCCTATTACCGGTTGCCGGAAGTTCTGCGCGATTATCCGGAGCTTGGCGATGTCGGACGCATCACCATCATGCAAAGCCTGCGCTGCGTGAAGCTCGTTCTGTGGGATGAAGGGCGGCGGCGCCTGATCTCATTCAGCGAAGCCCGCGCACTGGCATAGCGCAAGCAATTTCACAAAAATATTATCCGGACCTTTTTGCAGCCTGCGCGTTCTGCGCAGGCGTACGTCTCCACGCCTTTTTTGTTCCCTGATCAATATAAAATATATCCGGCTGCCGATCCGGAACCAACTTTGTTCCGACGTGTTTTTGCCGTGATCTCGCCGGGCAGCACCGTCCTGCGGGCAATTTATCTGAAGAACAAAATGAATGGAGACGTACCATGGTTTCGTATGAACGAGGCACAGTGGATACAATCGCAGTGGACGGGCAGCGGCTGGCCTGGGGCGGTATTTTTGGCGGCACACTTCTGACGATTGCGGTGCAGGTCCTGTTTGCAGCCCTTGGGCTTGGCATCGGACTGAGCACAGTCAGTGCAACGGGCGATGGCGCTTCGGCGCAAGGCCTTGGCATCGGCGGCGGCATCTGGAGCGCCATTGTAATGATCATCGCATTGGCAATCGGCGGCTATGTCGCTGCGTATTTTTCCGGTCAATATGCGCGCTGGAGTGGTGTCTTGCATGGTCTGGTAGTCTGGGCCGCTGGTCTGGTTATCGGCCTTTATCTGCTCGGCACAGCCGTTGGCGGTGCTTTCGGCGTTCTTGGCAGCGTCGCGTCCTCGGTCGGCTCGACAGCAGGTCAGGCCGTAGCCGGTGCTGCCTCGACAGCCAAGGACATGATCCCGCAAGCGGCACAGGCCAGCGGCATCACCAAGGAGCAGGCAGGCGCTGAAGTTGACCGCCTTGTTGACGGCGTTCTCAACCGCGACCCAACAGGCACGACATCCCTGACGCCGGAACAGGCGCGCAAGGAAATCGTCTCGGCCCTGACCAGTCATGCATTGGGCGAAGAGACGACTGCGGAAACCAAACAGCGCGTCACCGCTATTATTGCGGCGCAGCTCGGCATTTCGCCTGATGAAGCCAACAAGCGTTACGACGCGGCTGCTGCCAAAATCGATGACGTAAAGGCCAAAGCCAATGCGAAGGTCGAAGAACTGAAAGTTCAGGCCAAGCAGGCTGCCGACAAATCTGCGAAACTTGCCGCCAGTGGCAGCTTTGCAGCCTTTATCGCCATGCTGATCGGTGCAATTGCTGCGGCAATCGGCGGTGCGGTGGGCATTCGCCGCAATCGCTAGGTCTTTGCCGTGTTAAAACAAATCCCGCAGTGCAAATTGCGGGATTTTTTATTGCGGTGTCGCCCCTGTGAAATCAGCGTGCCCTCCCTTGATCAGCTGATGAGAAGCCCTGTAGAAGGCTGGCATCGATCCGACTGTGTAACGGGCGGCGGAAACAATCAAATTGGTGAGGACGACAGCATGTCGAGATTGATTTCAAGCATAGTCTTGTTTGGCTTGGCGCTGACCACAGGTGGTCTGGTTGCAGCGACAACTGCAAGCGCAGCGCCGACGGCGGCTGAATGCAAAAAGCTCGACCCGAATGGACGGGATTCTGGCGGTGATCCGCATTTCGCCATTGCGATCCGGGACAAGAAAGCTGATCTGGTTGCCAAAATGCTGGCCTGCGGCGCTGACGTCAATCTGAAGTCTCAGGAGGGATGGGCGCCGTTGCATACTGCAGCCTATTATGGCCCGGCCAGCGTGATTGACCTGCTCGTCGCCAAGGGCGCGGATGTCAACGCCAAGGGTGACTATGACAAGATGACGCCGCTGCATATGGCTGCCAGTTACGGCGATGATCCCGCTGTTATCAAAGCACTACTCAAGCATGGTGCCGACAAGACCGCCAAGACAGAGAGCGGCAAGACCGCACTGGAATTGGCAGCGGACAAACCGGCAATTGCCAAACTGTTGAAGTAAGGTTGAACATTCACCCGACTTTGCCACTTGTTGCGGGCCGTTCAAGCTCCTAGGTTTCGGGCATGTGGTCGATAATCGTCTAAGCAATGCTGCAATATACCAAGAAGCTGCGGGCCGAACTTGGAGCAGGCGTTTTGACGTCTGTGGTCCTGCATCTTTTGGTGGCGGCGTTGTTGCTGTTTCAACTACCGGAATGGAAACCCACACCGCCGGAACAGGAGAGTGTCAAGGTTGAGATTGTTCCACCGCCAAAACCCGAACCACAGCCAAAGCCTGAACCGGAAAAGAAAGAAGAGAAGGTAGAAGCGCCCAAGCCACAGCCTGCACCCGCTCCTGCACCTGCACCTGCGGCGTCTTCGGACCATCTCCTCAAACTTCTGCCGCGATCGGAAAAAGAATCAACCGAAGACAAAAAGCCCCCTTCCGGCGAGGGTGAGACGCAAGACGCGGCTTCAACACCGCAGGACACTGCCACTGAACAAGCAAAAGTAGACGCTGGACCTGGCGCCACTCCGGTCGAGGCACAACCAGCGGTGCCCAATGTGGCGGAAATGCAATCAACCCCCACACCCAGTGAAACAGCGGGACAGGCGGCACAACCATCCCCCACCCCGACTGCGTCTCTTAAGGACGCTCCCACGCCGCAACAAAAGTCCGAACCTCAGCCCAAAAAAGCCGGTCCGGCATTCAAGCCCAATGGATCAAGAGCCATGAAAAGTTCCGATCCATTTGCCGATCTCAATCAACAATTTCTTCCGAGCCTTGACCCAAGGGCAGCGCAGATTGTTGCCAGGCTTTCACCGAAAGTGCGTCTCAGAAATCTTTGTAGCGATGAGACAATAGCGCGGCTTCGCTCAAAATCGGGAATGCGGCGCGCTGATATCCTGCTACGTCGCACAGGCCCCACAGGTGGGGCCGTAACCAGAACCTCTTTCAATGTTGTGCAAGGCGCCTTTCGCAGCGATGGAAATTGGTACAACATCGATTTACAATGTTCTGTCGATGCGGGTATAAGTCGCGTGATATCATTGACCTACACTATCGGCAGCGCCATTCCACGGAATGAATGGCGGCAACGCAATCTGCCCAATTAGTGGCATCACCCGCCATCCGCCGCTTTTTCAATCGTGGCAATATCGATCTTTACCATCTGCATCATGGCATTCATGGCGCGCTGGGCTCTGCCGGGATCTTTGTCCTGCAGCAATTCCAGCAAGCGCGATGGAACAACCTGCCAGAACAGGCCATACTTATCCTTGAGCCAGCCACATGCGCGTTCCTCGCCGCCTGCGGACAGTTTCTCCCAGAAATAATCAACTTCTTCCTGAGAAGCGCAATCGATGGTGAGGGAAATGGCTTCGGTGAATTTATATTGCGGTCCGCCATTGAGGGCGACGAATTCCTGCCCACCGAGCTGAAAGACAACGGTGAGTGCGCGCTCGGCTCCGGCAGGCCGAAGAATGTCAACAATCTTCGAATCCTTGAATAGTGATACGTAGAAATTGGCGGCTTCCTCAGCCTGCTTGTCAAACCACAGGAAGGTTCTGATTTTCTGGCTGGTTGTCATGAAACATATCCTCCTTCTTCACAGCGCGCCTTTAGGCGCTGATATGCGCTTTATTGCCGGGTGAGTCGCAGATTTCGTGAATCATAGCTGTTGCCAGAGACCATAGCGCGACACCGGTGCCGCGCTATTTTAATCCACAGGGTGATACAGGCTTGGCTTAAGCAGACCTGTTTCCGGTAATCGCGTGATAGAGCCAGAGCACGACCACGGAGCCGATAACAGCAACAATCAGGCTGTAAATGTTGAAACCGGTAACACCGGTTGCACCAAACAAGCTGAAAATAAAACCACCGGCGACGGCGCCGACAATGCCTAGAACGATATCAAGGATAAAACCCTGACCGCTCTTGTTGACAATCTTGCTGCCAATAAATCCCGCAACAAGTCCTAGTACAATCCAACCGATAACAGACATGCAAGCATTCCTTCCCTATCCATTGGCATAATGTCGTCATGTTTTCGCATAGATTGGATAAAATCAAGCTATGTTGTGCTTTACCCCTGAATGAATAAACTCCCTTGGGGGGATGCAATACAGAATTTGAATGAAAACCGAGCAACATTGAAGGAGATCGAGATGGGAATTTTCGATAATGCGGTACCGGGCGGAAACATTTCAAAGCCGCTCTTGATAGCGCTTGGAGCCGTTCTCGTTGGGAAAATGTTCAGTGGCGGTTCGAGCCAGCCCGCTCCAACTCCGGCAAATCCGCAGACAGCCGACAATGGCAACGCTGCTGGCGGCGGCCTTCTTGGCGGCCTCGGCGGCCTTTTGGAAAGTCTGACCAATGCCGGTCACGGCGAGACAGCCGATTCCTGGGTGAAGCCCGGTGAAAACAAACCCATTGCGCCCAATGAGCTTGGCGTGGCCCTCGGCAAAAAGGCAATCAGTGAGATCGCCCAGCAGACGGGAATGAGTGAAGATGAACTGCTGGCACAGCTCTCCAAGGTCCTGCCCGGCGTCGTCGACAAATTGACACCAAATGGTCAGGTCCCGACCACTCAGCAGATCGCTTCGCTTTTGAAAACGTCTTCCTGACAATAGCGCTGGCCGAAGTGATCGCTTCGGCCAGCGGTTTTTCTCACGCGACGGAGAGTTCCGTCTTGCGTGCGCCAACACTGGCGAGCCGCATCACGACAAGACCAAGCAGCGGCAATGTCCCACCGATCCAGCCCAGATATTCAAGGCCAATATTGGCGATGATCAATCCGCCGACCAGCGAACCTGACGCTATGCCGAGATAAAGTGCCGAACCGTTTAACGAAAGCGCCAGCGGCGCGCTTTCCGGTGCGATGGCGAGAACCCTGCTGGCCTGTGCCGGTGGGAACATCCAGGCAGCAACTCCCCAGAGAACCATAACCGCAATGAGTGCGGGGCCAGCGATTTCATTAGGCCATTGCATGATCCAGCTGATTGCCATCAACGAGGCAGCATTCAGAAACGAAGCCGCGATGACCGTGCGCGTCGGCCCGAAGCGATCAGACAATTGCCCGCCAACGAAATTGCCAAGGGCTGCACCCAGACCGAAAGCCAGCAAAACGAGAGGGACCATTTCGCGGGAAAGACCCGTGCCCTGCACGGCGATAGCCGCAATATAGGTGAACACGATAAAGCCACCGGCCATATAGAGCAGCATGGTTACAAGTGCGGGCAAAAGACCGGGATGGCGGATGACGCCGAGCCGCTGCTTTAGCGTCAACTTGTCGGCACGCAGCCCACGCGGCAGCAGGAACCACACGAAAGTCGTCGCAGCCGCGCCGATCAATGCGACAAACACATAAGTGCCGCGCCAACCGGCAAAAGACGCAATCAACGCGCCAAGCGGAGCGCCAAAGGCCACGGCCAGCGTCGTACCGCCAACAATAACCGATATCGCCCGAGCGCGATGGTGCGATTCCGAAATAGCAACCGCCGTTGCCTGAGCGGTCGCCGCATAGAGACCGGCAGACATGCCGATAATCAAACGGGCGGCAGTCAGAAAGGCATAGGATGGGGCAAGTGCGGCAAGAATCGCGCCGATAACGAATGTCGTCGCACTCCCAGCCAGAATGACACGCCGGTCCGCTGAACCAGTGAGGGCCGCCAGTACAGGCGCACCCAGCGCATAGGCCAAAGCGAACATGACGACGAGATAACCGGCCTGCACGAGGGTCACGCCGGTATCGCCGGCAATCTGCGGCAGGAGACTGGCGACGACGAAACCTTCAATGCCAATGGCGAATGTACCCAACGCCAAACCGACGAGGCGAATGTCCATGGGAGTAATCCTTTGTTCAATGATCCTTGAACTATTGAACTCACCGGGATGTGAAGTCAAGAACAAAGTTCAACGATTATTGAACATTGAACTTTTCGCCTGATGTTGCTAGGTAGAAACCATGACCCATCCGCTTTTTCATCCGGACGCCGAAGAGATTTCGCTTCCAGCCATCCTCACAGCACTTGGCGATGAGACGCGCCTGAACATCATCGCTATTCTTGCGCGGAACGGTGAACGCGCCATGACATGCGGTCAATTTCTTGAACTCGGCTCCAAGACCGCTCTGAGCTATCATGTGGCCAAGCTGCGGGAAGCGGGTGTGATCAATGTGCGACCCGACGGGACGAAGCGGCTGCTGACCTTACGCCGTGTCGATCTGGAGGGGCGATTTCCGGGTTTTCTCGATTCGATCATCGCCTCGGCTAACACCGTTCCATTGCGCGAAAACCCGATCATGGCCAATACGCCCGACCCAGCAGGAGAAACCGAATGGACGTAAAGACTTGCGGCTCCATACCCTCACGCCGCGCGCCGGAGGACTGGTTCACCGGAACGGTGTGGCAGGACCCGATCATTCAGGCCCCAGCGCCAGCGCGGCTTATCTCCGTCGTCGTGCATTTTGAACCCGCTGCCCGCACGGCATGGCACACCCATCCACTTGGCCAGACCCTTTATGTGGTTTCAGGTTCCGGACTGGCGCAGGTCTGGGGTGAAAAAATCCGTGAAATCAAAGCCGGAGACGTGGTCTGGATTCCGCCGGGAGAAAAACATTGGCATGGCGCAGGCCCGGCAAATTCCATGTCACATATTGCCATGCAGGAAGCACTGGATGGCAATGCCGTCGAATGGATGGAAAAGGTTTCCGATAGCCAATATTCCGGCGCAGAATAGCGCCGCAAACGCGCAGGTGTCATCGAAATGATATGCGTTGATGGCCTAATCTGCTAGCATGCCGTTGGGTGTGGAAGCAGGCATTGCAGATGAATTGAGAGGAAAAACCATGGCGTTCGAAGACATCAAGGCACAGATCGCACTCCTGCTTGAAGAGATGGTGCAGCGGCCTGCTGATGCTCATGAAATTCACGAGACCTTGCGCGAACACCTCAACGAACTGAAAGCCATGGGAATGCCGCTTCCCGAGGACCTCGTGGCCCTCGAAAAGCAGCTTGAAGTGGATTTTGATTCCTGACCGGCACGCTCAGACCGACCTTTTGAAAGTGTCTTTCTGCAGATCACCTTGGGATGCAGTAACCTTCCCCCGTATGGGTCGACCGTCCAGCATTCCCATGTCACGCAGCATGTGACTGGAAAAATCCGTAGCATTGAGGGTTGGAGGCACTGTTGGCCGGGCCAGCAATCGTCCAATGTTCGCAAGCCAGCCCCAACGGGAGCTGGTATTTTCCATATGTGTGCAGTGTGATGGCGATGGGTTCATGACCTCAACTCCGGGTTCTACGCGCATCCGCGTCTTGGGTGGAGAATAGATGCGCCTGATCACGCTTGTTTTCCAACAAAACCGCGAGTATCTTCCATAAGTACACCTTATGGATTGCCATCATGAATCTGCCGCCCCTTGCCGCCATCCGGGTTTTTGAAGCCGCTGCCCGTCATGGCAATTTTACCAAGGCGGCGGAAGAACTCGGCATGACACAGGCGGCCGTCAGCTATCAGATAAAGCTTCTGGAAGAGCGCGTCGGAACAGCGCTGTTTCTGCGGTTGCCGCGGCAGGTGGTGTTGACCGAAGTGGGGGCACGGCTGGCGCCTTCAACGACCGAGGCTTTCGAAATCCTGCGCGCCGCTTTTGCGACGACACGGGAGAGCGCTGATGGTGTCCTGACCATCACAACCATCCCGACCTTTGCCGCCACATGGCTGGTTCCACGCCTCGGTTCATTTCAGATGGAGCACCCTTCGCTTGCTGTGCGATTGAAATCCACCCGTGATATGCTGGATTTCGCCCGTCAGGAGGCTGATGTGGGCATTCGCAGCGGGGAAACAAAATGGCCCGGCCTGGTCTGCCACAAGCTGTTCTATGCGAATTTCACGCCGATGCTGTCGCCTGCGCTGGCGGCTTCCATTGGGGGCATCAAGACACCCGAAGATATTCTCAAACTACCGGTGCTTGACCCCGGTGATCCATGGTGGACCATCTGGTTCAAACTCGTCGGCATCGAAAAGCCGGAACTGCGCGGCGACGTGCGCAACCGGCTGGGTGATCAGCATCTGGAGGGACGGGCAGTGCTGGCAGGACAGGGCGTCGGCATATTGACACCGATCTTTTTCCAATCGGAACTGCAACAAGGACAGCTTATCCAACCATTCGATGTTGTGGGGACAGGCAAGCACGCCTACTGGCTTGTTTACCCGGAGGCGCGGCGCAACGTTCCAAAAATCCGCGCGTTCCGCGACTGGGTACTCAGCCACATAGACGAGATAAAAATGTGAAAAGACGGGGCTTAAAAGCCCCGTCATAGTGATCCTTAGAAGATTGCGAGATAACGCAGCAGCGAGATAATACCGATCACCACAACGATCACCTGAACGATCTGCTTGGCGCGGCCATCAAGCGGCAGCATCTGGACAAGATAGAGCACAAGAAAAATCACCAGAACGGTGATCAAAAGGCTGATAAGTATGGACATCACAAACTTCCTGTTTTCGGGATCTGAACAATCGTAGCCTGACAAAACTCTTCGCTGGCTATTTTGTTCCATGAAAGCAGGTAATTAGACCCCGGCCAGATCGCTGATTGCTCCCGGCAGGACAATGTTTCGCAGCATTTCGAACTGTCATGCGTTGCATTGCCCGTAAACTTGCTGATAGCGTTGTCATCACTCCCGCTTCTCAGGATTCTTCCCATGCGCTCGCTGTTTCATCTTGCCTATCACGTCCATGATCTCGATGAAGCACGCGGCTTCTACGGCGGCATTCTCGGCTGCGAGGAGGGACGGAGCACGGATAGCTGGGTCGACTTCGACTTCTTCGGCCACCAGATTTCGCTGCATCTGGGCAAGCCTTTCGAAACCACCAATACGGGCAAGGTTGGCGACCATATGGTGCCCATGCCGCATCTTGGCATTATCCTGCCACTGGAAGACTGGAACATCCTTGCGGACCGGTTGAAAGGGGCGAAGGTTGATTTCGTCATGCCGCCAGTGGTGCGGTTCAAGGGCGAACCCGGCGAGCAATGGACCATGTTCTTTCGCGATCCATCAGGCAATCCCATCGAAGTCAAAGGCTTTGCCGATTTCGCCAGCGTCTACGCCAAATAATCCATCATGGAATTCAAGCCGTCGAACCTGAAGGCTGCGTTCTGGATGACCGGATCGTTGACTGCCATACTCATGATGGCAATTTCGGGCCGGGAAGCATCAAAAGAACTCAACGTCTTCCAGATCATGGAAATGCGATCGCTGATCGGGCTGGCCATGCTCTACCCGCTGATCCGCTCCTCCGGCGGTGTGCGGGCGATGAAGACGGGCCGTATCTGGCAGCATCTTGGACGCAATGCCGCGCATTATACCGGGCAATTCGCCTGGCTGCAGGCTTTGTCCATGATCCCGTTGGCGCAGGTCATTGCCATTGAATTCACCACGCCAGCGTGGACGGCAGTGATGGCAGTGGCGTTTCTCGGCGAACGCATGAACCTGTGGCGGACGCTGACAATTCTTCTCGGTATTGTCGGCGTTATCATCATTGTCAGGCCCGGCGTCGGAACAGTCGACGTTGGGCAGTTGATCGTGCTTGGCGCCGCTTTCACCTTCGGCATCTCCTTCACCATGGTAAAATCGTTGACCCGCACGGAAAGCGTGGTGAAAATCATCTTCTGGATGCTGGTGATCCAGTCCAGTATCGGCCTGCTGCCAGCGCTGCATGTCTGGCAATGGCCGACTGTGCATGCATGGCCGTGGATTGTTATCATTGCCTTCACAGGTACGTTTTCGCATTTCTGTATGGCAAAAGCCCTGCTCTATGCGGATGCCACCATCGTGATCCCCATGGACTTCCTGCGTGTGCCTCTCACGGCGGTGCTCGGCTGGCTTATCTATGCGGAGCGGATTGATATCTATACCGCGCTCGGCGCAGCACTGATCCTTTCAGGCAATCTTCTGAACCTGAAAAACAAGAGTGTTCCACGCGTGCCGCAGACCTCACCTGCGGCTACTGACCAAACAGTGTAGGTACATCACCCGCCTGCCATTTCGGGTATTTGAGCATGACGGCTTCAAACCGGCCTGATGATACAAACTCGTCCAGCCAGCGCTTCACATTGGGCCGGGCAAGTGCGTCCCACCAATCCGTATCCACACTGGCAAATTGCCTGACAAAGGGCAGGATTGCCATATCAGCAAGCGATGGTGATGCACCGAAGAGATAACGCGACCATGCGAGGCGCTCTTCATAATCATCCAGAATGGCCAAAGCCTTCGCCCGTTCGGCAAGCGGCTCAACCTTTTCAAAACGCGATGGATATTTGTAGCGGTCAAGACTGCGCTTGAATGGGCCATCATTGCGGGCAATCCAGCCGCCATCATCCACCCCGAGCCAATGTTCGGGATCGTGCTGGCTCAGAGTCCAGCGCATGATGTCGAGGCTTTCATCAATCACAGTGCCATCCGGCAATAGCAGCATGGGCACTGTTCCCGAGGGTGAAATGGCCAGAAACTCCGGTGCCTTGTCCCTCAGCATGATTTCCCGCAACTCACAGGTCTGATGCGATGCAAGAACAGCCAGCCTTGCTCGCATGGCATAGGGGCAGCGGCGAAAGGAATATAGGACTGGAAGACCATGCGTCATGAAGTGCCTCGATTGCCACGAGTTTTCCTGAAACGGCACGCGATAACAAGTCTTGGCCGCCAATTGTTTCATTTATGAATTTAATTCACGGGTATCACGCAATATCACCCGATTATCAATGGAATGCACTTCGACCATATTCAGCGCAACCGGATCGCTATCCGTCATCATTCCATTTACGGGCCGGACCGAAATCTGACCTGCCATTTCAAAGGATAAGACAATGCCTCTCGCACTTCTGGCGTTGACAATCAGCGCCTATGCCATCGGCACGACAGAGTTCGTGATCGTCGGCCTCCTGCCCACCGTTGCCGGTGATCTCGGCATCACGCTGCCACTCGCCGGACTTATCGTCAGTGTTTATGCGCTTGGCGTCACCTTCGGCGCTCCTGTTTTGACCGCTCTCACCGGCAAGATTGAACGCAAGCCACTTCTGCTTGGTCTCATGGCCCTTTTCATCATCGGTAATACGGCTGCGGCCCTGTCACCGACCTATGAGCTACTGCTGGTTGCCCGTGTCCTGAGCGCTTTTGCGCATGGTGTGTTCTTCTCCGTCGGCGCGACGATTGCCGCTGATCTGGTTGCGCCCAACAAGCGCGCATCGGCTATCGCCATGATGTTCCTTGGCTTGACCGTTGCCATCGTCACCGGCGTTCCGCTTGGCACCTTTATCGGCCAGCAACTCGGTTGGCGTGCAACATTCTGGGCCGTCACTGTCCTCGGCGTCATTGCATTCATCGCGATTGCCATGCTTCTGCCTTCGAAGATCGCCAAGGCTGCCCCTGCCCGCCTGATCGATCAGCTGCGTGTCCTCGGCAGCGGCCGCCTGCTTCTTGCCTTTGCCATGACGGCACTTGGTTATGGCGGTACATTCGTGATGTTCACGTTCCTTGCACCGGTATTGCAGGAAATCACAGGCTATGCCGGGTCAACAGTCAGCCTCATCCTCGTGCTTTATGGCCTGTCGATTGCCGTGGGTAATGTGGTTGGCGGACGCGTTGCCGACGGCAATCCGGTTGGTGCGCTGATTGTGATGTTTGCCCTGCAGGCGCTCGTGCTGGCAATCTTCACCTTCACGGCTGTGTCGCCAATCTGGTCACTGGTTACACTTGCTGCGCTTGGCGGGTTGTCTTTCTCCAATGTCCCCGGCCTGCAGCTCTATGTGGTGCAGCTTGCCAAGATCCACACGCCTGAAACCGTCGATGTGGCATCTGCTCTCAACATCGCCGCCTTCAACCTTGGCATTGCCGGTGGTGCATTTCTCGGCGGCCTTATCGTGGCTTCACCGCTTGGCCTTGGCGCCACACCATGGGTCGGTGCAATCCTCGTCCTCGGTGCTCTTGGATTGACGATCTGGAGCCAGGCACTTGACCGGCAGGCGGCTACAACGGCTCTTGCCGCCTGCTAGCCAGAACGCTGAATACGCCAAACAAACTGCGCCGGATATCCGGCGCAGTTTTTCATTGTCTGTCTTTTGCGACAGAAATCCGAAGCGCCCCCAAGGGTGACAGGGCCGTCAATTTTGCTAAGGTCCGCATGAGATTCGGGAGGGACCTGTCATGCTGGCCGAAGCGGTATTGCCTATCAAGCTGACATTCCGGCTGTGGTGGAGATTCTGGCCGCAACTGTTTGCCGTGGTTTTGCTTGGCGTCATTGCCTCCAACATACTTATGCAATTGGCAGTCGATGCCGCCTTCGCCAATCACTATGCGGGACTGGCGGTGCTCACATTGGTTGCACTGGCCCAGCTGGTAACTACCGTTTGCATGATCCAGATCATCAGGCCCGGCCTGCCGGCACTCAATGCGGCTCAAGAAAAGAGACAGCCTGATAGCGGGGAAGACACCGCACGCAGGAGCCTTTCGAGACTGGCCACCATGGTCTCCGTCGCGCTCATTCCCTTCTTTGCCTATTACGCCGCATGGGGATTTCTTGGGGATACGGTACGGCAATATTCGCGTGCAGCGCTTGACCAGATGCCCTTCGGCGAAAGCGGTGGCAATGTCCTCGACGTATTGGATTCCAAATGGATACTCTTGTCCGTTGCCATTTCGTGGGTGGTGCGAAAATGCGCAAAGATCATGAAGGAAAAGACCGGCCAGTCTGTCTGGCAGATCATTATGGTCGTGTGTGAGACAAACTGGGTTTTCATCGGTCTCTATATTGTCAGCCGCTGGAAAGACAGCTGGATGAAGGCACTGAGCGAAGGCAATCTATGGGGCTACGTCAAATCACTGGTCGCCAGCCTCTCAGAGCCGGTTTCATCGGCCTATGCCGCTACGGGTTTCATACCCGTCGAGCAGACCCCGCCAGCCTTCAGCACGGTTGCGGTGAGCCTGTTTTTCCATGCGCTCATACCTGTCATTTGGCTCGTCATGGTGGCGCTGGTCTATGGTTACGACGTGCGCGACGAAAAGGAACTTCTGCGCATCCATCACCGTGTCGAACGGTTCGGCGAGCGTTATAAAACCATCCCGAAATTCCTGCGTGATTTCATTGAACATTTCATTGGCGGCTATCGCTCGCGCTACCTGCCCATCGCCAACAGCGTCAAGCTGACCCTCAATTCCGGACTGCTTCTGATTCTCACGCTGATCCTCGGTTATCGTTTTATCGAATGGGCTGGGGCATGGCTGTGGCTGGGGACCGCGCGGTTGATTGGTCCGCATTCGCTGGATATTTGGCAGGTTCTTTCCAATGGCGTCAGTTTTCTTTTTGGCAGCTCCTTGCAGGACTCTTCAACCGGGCTTCTGGTCGAGCCACTGCGCATCTGCTTTCTGGCCGCTGTTCTGGAAACTGCATTCTCAATGACCCGCAAACCCAAGGAGGTGGTGGCCGAGCCTATAAAAGCTGCAAGCTAAGCTCTATTGCGGGCGGGCAAAGCGCAGATAATAGGGACGCTCGGTACGCATACCGATTGTCGGCCGCAATTCACCAACCACATTGGCAGGAACAAGATAGGTTTCCTCCACCACCCGCCGGTTTCCCTTGCTGACACCGGCAAAGATAGTGGTAACACACGTCTCTATACCCTCTGCCGGACGCGGCAGACCCGGAACTGACGTTGGCAACCATGACCGTCCCGCCGCATCGACAAGCCGGATCGAGCACATTACCCAAAGGTTTTTCAGATCAGGATCACCAATCTCGACAATGAAGCGCGCGATAACAGGTACTGAATTTTCCGGAAGTGACTTGGATTTTTTGCCTTCGGTGACAGTGCGCAATTCAACAAACTGCCAGTCGCTGCCACCATAGCGTGCGCTCTGACCCGGGGCGACGTCAACAGGCAGAAAGTCGTTACTTTTTCCCATTTCCTTGAGATCATCATAGGACGTAACAAGCAAAGTCAGGGGAACGAGCAGGAACAGCGCCCAAAGGCTGCGCCGTCGCCAACGGCGTTCGGAAAGGTCAGGTGTTTCCTCGTCTATAGCGCTCATCTTGTCAGTTCCCTGAAACAAGCATGGGTTTTGAGAGATCGTAGCTGTCGGCTATGAGCGGCTGGCCATCATTGAATTTTCTGAAATCATCGATGGCAATACGCGCCTCTGAATCAAGCCGTGGCGCAAGCTGATTGGCGAGCACCAATGTGGCACCATTCACCTGATGGGGAATGATCTCGAAAACAATACGGACCTTTTGAGGCATACCCGGCTCAAGCATCGGAGGCATCATGCTCGCCAACGTCCCGAGACGATCGGACCTCTGGTAACGCAGGCCAGTCGGTCCCTGCCATGTCGCGGCAATCACTGTTGTCGAAGCGTCTGTTGCCGCCAAATCTACCGTTGCGATAGCCCACAGACCTGAAGTGGTCAGGGTCTTGCTCTGCCCATACTGGGTGAATGTAAGCGCGCGGGCAAACTCCACCTGATCCAATGTTACGTCGAATCGGCGGGTACGCACCTCGTCATGCATCTTGCCATAGACGGGAATGGGGCCGGTTAAATCCATATAGTGTGGCTTGGTCTGCTGCATGCCGTAAAGCAAAGCAACAGCAAGGCAGACCGCCAGAATGTTGGCGACAAGGCGCATCAGCCCTGCCCTCCGGCGAGCGGCAAACTAACCGTAGCCGCGGTATATTTGTTGTACCAGCCGGGCATCCCGTACAGATTGTCCTGTGGTTTGAATTTCTCGGCCTCGATACTCACAGATACCTCGTCTTTTGGCACTGCGGCGGCTGGTATGAGCCAGACATAGACAAGTTTTTCCGGCAGACCCGGCTGTAAAGACGGCATCAAGGCCTGATCGCGGGCAAGATAGACCATCGGTTTTTCCGCCTTCGTTTCAATTTCCGAGGGCAAATGGAACGCGCTGTAATAGCTTCTGTCGGACTGGGCCGTCAGGTTCATCAACTCAACTTCAAATACCAGTGCTTTCTGATCGGGCTTTGGCGTCAGACCATAAATTTTCTGATCCGTCGCCCAGACTTTCAGTGGTTTGATCTGCCATCTGCCAGCATCGAGCGATTGCCCTGGCGATAGTTTGGGAATTTCATTTGGCGACCGGGCTTCGGAAACCCCCAATGCAACGGCAACGGCGATTGCCGCGAAACCACCAATACCAGCTGTTATCCAGGCAAGCGCCTTGCTGCTGAGATTGCGCATGTAGGACCACATCGGGCGATCATCCTCCCATCAGCGCGATACATCGCGCTAAACTCTGAGTCGCTTTCTGGGGACCATGCAACGTAAGCGCGTTGCATGGCAAGTCCTTGGGTAGAGATCGAAGGTGCTTAGCGTGAGGCCGCCATGGGCAGGTAACTATGAACCAGATCGACGACCTGTTGATCGCGCGCTCTTGCCGTATCACCGCCCATCACCACAGCAACGAGCTGGCGGCCATTGTCATAGACCGAGGTGACAATGTTGAAACCGGAAGCCCGGACATAGCCTGTCTTGATGCCGTCAGCACCATTGAGCTTTGCCAATACACGGTTGTGGCCTTCCACAAGCTTCCCGTTGAACGTGAACTCATGCAGGGCAAAATAGTAATATTGATTCGGAAAATGCTTGCGCAGTGCCATGCCAAGAAGTGCCATATCCCGGGCCGTGGTGATCTGTGCGGGATCGGGCAAGCCCGATGCATTGTTAAAGGTGGTCCCCTTCATGCCGAGTTGGCGCGCCTTGGTCGTCATCAACGCAGCGAACTGCGGTTCAGAACCACCAAGTGCTTCGGCAAGAGCGACGGCAACGTCATTAGCAGACTTGACCACAATGGCCTTGATGGCCGTATCCACATCGATCGACTGCCCCGGCTTGAAACCAAGCTTGCTTGGCGCCTGAGACGCGGCATGAGCCGAAACCGGAAGCATTGTATTCTTGGTGAGGCGGCCGGCTTCCAGCGCCTCGAAAGTCAGATACAACGTCATCATCTTGGTGAGGGATGCCGGTATGCGCGGCAGATCGGCACTTGCCTGATAGAGCACCGCACCGGTGCTGCTATCCACGACGATCGAAGCGGATTTCTCCGTCATTACGGTCGGGGTCGTCGTCGCTACGGGCTGCAGTGCCGAAGTGGTTGTGCAGCCACTTGCCACACCAACGACCAGAACAAACAATGCCAGGCATTTCGACATCAGTGACAGAGGGTAAAAAACTCGCGGCACGTTCATTTTCCGGTGTCTGATTTCCAAGAGTGCAAACAGGCAGTTTCTAGCGCAGTATTGTTAATAATACGCTGCACCGCCATCCTGTTAGCTGATTTCTTGATCGAGACCAAGCGGTGTTCCCATCACTAAATTGTCGCTGGGCTTCAAGCGGTCAGTACAACCTTGACGCTACGGGACCGGTCCAGAGCCTCAGCGAATGCCGCCGGAGCGTCGCTAAGCGGGAATTCACCCGTCACAAGCCGCAACACATCAATTTCGCCCGAGACAATCAACTCGACCGCTTCATAGAATTCTTCGCCGAAACGGAATGTGCCTTTCAGGTCGATCTCCCTTGCCATGACAGCATTGGCGGGCACCGGAATAGACCCGCCGGGAAGGTTGCCGACCTGCACGACCGTGCCCCCACGCCGCACGGTACGTATGGCCGAGGCAAGACCAGCGGCGGTGCCCGAAATTTCAAAGCCAATATCAAAAGGCGTTGCCACAGCCAGCTTGGCAAGCTTCTCCTCGCCTTCTGACAGGTCGAATATCTTGTCAGCACCGAGTTCAAGCGCAAATTTGAGGGGCGCCGCCGCCAGATCAACCATCGCCACCGATTCAGCCCCGGCATGTTTCAGTGCAAGCAAAGTCAGAAGGCCGATAGGTCCGGCACCGAAAATAATGGCTGAATGGCCTTTGACATGTCCGGCACGCCGCACCGCGTGCAGACAGACGGCGAGAGGTTCGGCCAGCGCCGCCGCCTGAAACGGAAAGTCTTTTGGCACCTTCACGCATTGCGCCGGTGTTGCATCAAAATAACTGGCGAAACCGCCCTGCATATGCGGGGTTTTTGAGGCGGAACCCATGAAGTAGATATTCTCGCACAGATTGGCGCGTCCCTCGTGGCAATAGACACAGGTGCCGCACCAGCGCGATGGGTTGACTGCAACCCGGTCGCCAACAGCAAGTCCCGCAACGTCGGACCCGATTTGCGCCACTTCCCCGGCCACTTCATGGCCAAGGATGAGCGGCGATGTCACCACGAAATCGCCGGTTCGTGCGTGGCGGAAATAGTGCATATCCGAGCCGCAGATGCCACCCGCCCCGAATTTGATGCGCACCATATTGGGCTTCAGTGTGGAGAGCGTGCCTTCGACAACACGCAGATCCTCGGGGCCAAAAAGGGTAGCAGCTATGGTATTCATTTAATCAGTCCCAGTTGTGTCGGCAGCCACAGGGTGATCGCCGGTATGAAGGTAATGGCAATAAGTGCGATGAAGAGCGGAACAAGCCAGGGCAGGATTGCCATGGTGGTACGCTCAACCGAAAGCTTGGCGACACGCGACAGCACGAACAACACCATGCCGAGCGGCGGATGCAGCAGGCCGATCATCAGGTTCAACGTCATGATCAACCCGAAATGCACCGGGTCAATGTCGAATTTGAGAACCAGCGGCAGCAGGATCGGCACCAGAATGGTGATGGCGGCAATCGTATCGAGGAAACAGCCGACAAACAGCATCAAGAGGTTAACGAGGATGAGGAACACCCATTTATTGTCGGTGATCGACAGGATTGTGGCCGAGAGCAATTGCGCGGCCTGACTGACCGTGAGCAACCAAGCGAATACGGATGCCGCCGTTACGATGAACAGCACCGAAGCCGTCGTTTCGATCGTATCAAAACTCGCCTTGGCAAGGCTTGCCAAAGTCATGGTGCGATAACGCACAAGGCCGAGAAACAATGACCAAAGCACAGCCGCAACAGCGGCTTCAGTGGGTGTGAACCAGCCCATGGTCATGCCACCGATAAGAATAACCGGCGTCATCAGGGCCATCACTGCCGAGAAGTCAAAATACCAGTCCACCGCCAGCAGAATAAGAAGGGCGATGCCGACAGAAACATTAACGGAAAAACCCAGAAGCGTTGCGATGTAGATGATAACGGGAATGGAAAAGACGACGAGGATTTCGAGCCCCGCCTCAAGCAGTTGCTTCATCTCGAATGGCGCGTCCGAACCCCATTTGTAGACATAGGCAAAGATGGCAACCGTCAGCATCATCAGAACGGTCATGACCACACCTGGCATGATACCGGCCATGAACAATGCGCCAATGGAGACATTGGCCATCATGCCATAAATGACGAAAGGCAGGGATGGCGGGAAGATTGGCCCGAGCGTTGCCGAAGCGGCGGTCACACCGACAGCCGCCTCGATGGGATAGCCATGGTCCTTCATCGCCTTGATTTCGATGGTGCCGATACCAGCCGCATCGGCAAGCGCCGTACCAGACATGCCGGAGAATACGACAGAACCGATAATATTAACCTGCGCAAGGCCACCCTTCATCCAGCCGACAAGCGCGACGGCAAAGGCATAGATGCGGCCTGTGACCCCGGCGGAATTCATCAGATTGCCAGCGAGAATGAAGAAAGGCACGGCGAGCAGCGGAAAACTTTCGACACCGGCAATCATGCGCTGCGCCACGATAATGTCAGGGGCAACGCCGTAGAGAACGAGATAGAGCACCGAGGCCACGGCCATGGAAATGGCAACGGGCACACCAATGATCATGAGAACAAGAAACGATCCAACAAGAAGCAGCATGGATTAATCCTCTACCTTCTGAAATTCCTCCGGCCGTTCCAGAACGGAATAGCCACGGCGCAAATTGCTGATGAAAACCTGAATGGATCGAAACAGCATCAGGACGAATGCAACCAGAACGGAATAGAAAACGATGTTGCGCGGCAGATCGACCGTGACCATCTGCTCGTCGGCAACAATGTCGACATAGCGCCACATCAACCAGCAGGCGTAGACAAAGAAGCCCATGCGCACGAGGTCAACGAAAATGGCGAGCACGCGCGCCAGAGGTGCCGGAATGTAGTGATAAAGCACGTCGACCTGAATATGCCGGGAGACCCGCACACACATGACGGAACCGAGGAACACCACCCCGATCAGGCAGTTGATGGCGATCTCCTCCGTCCAGGCATAGCTGTTGTTGAGGACATAGCGCGTAAAGAACTGCAGAAACACGCAGCCTGTCATCAGCCAGAAGATGATCAGCGTCAGCCAATCCTCCACCGCATAATCGGACAAATTGGCGGTCGGCGCCGCATCTTCAAATGAATGCGCGAGTTCCTCGGCGGTTGTCTGGGTATGAACATCCTTTGTCATGCAATCTCTCCGTTCAAAAACCATGGGGAGAGATGACCGGAGAGTTTCCCCGGTCATCGCCAGAAATTACTTGATGGCGCGAATGGCTTCCCAATCGGACTTTTCGTAACCGAAGTCTTCGAACTTCACCTTGTCCATGACGTTCTTCTCAAAGTCGGCCTTGTCGACCTCGGTGACACTGAGACCCCGCTCCTTGAAGCTGGCGACAAGCTGCTTTTCCTTGTCCTCGATGATCTTGGTGGTCTTTTCAGCAGCTTCCTGCATCACATCGCCGAAGATTTTCTTGTCTTCATCCGAAAGGCTGGCCCAACGGGTCTTGGAGATCACCGTGTTGAGGTGATCAACAATATGGCCGGTCAGGACGATGTTCTTCTGCACTTCGAAGAACTTTTTGGCCTCAATTGTCGTCAACGGATTTTCCTGCGCTTCAACAGTGCCGTTCTGCAGGGCGAGATAGACCTCGGCAAAGGCAATTGGTGTCGTATTGGCACCGCAGGCGCGCGGCATGGCGAGATAGGCGGGCACATCAGGCACGCGAATTTTCAGACCCTGCATATCGGAGCATTTGGCAATCGGCTTGTTGGATGTGGTGTGACGCGTGCCGTAATAGCTGACAGCAGCTATGTGGTTGCCTGTTTTGTCCTCATAGCCCTTGGCAAGACGCTTGAAGATATCACTCTTCGTATAGGCAATCAGGTGCTCAGGGTTGCGGAAGATATAGGGAAAATAGGTAACGCCAATCGGCTTGAAGTCACGGGCTGCAAAACTCGAACCGGAAATGATGATATCAACAGTGCCGAGTTTCAGGCCCTGATTGATGTCGGCTTCCTTGCCGAGCTGCGAGGCCGGGAAAACGTCGATCTTGTAGCGACCATTGGTGCGCTTGTTGATTTCTTCGGCGGCCCAGACTGATTGCGTGTGGAACGGTTCGGATGTTTCGTAAACATGGGCCCATTTGAGCACGGTTTGCGCCTGTGCCGCTACGGCGGACAAGGCGAGCGCTGCCACAGCGCCCAGGATGGCTGTCAGTTTGATCTTCATGTCGTTCTCCTCCCAGATTGAAATCAGATCTTGTTGCTTCTTTTGGCACGCCCCTCAGGTTGCCCCCTCTCCGCGTCCGGCTCCTCACCGAAACTTTCGGAAAATCTTGCCTGCGATTGCAGAAGATGAAATTGCATGGCCGCTTTGGCCGCCACGGGATCACCCGCCGCGATGGCATCACGAATGGCGCGGTGTTCGGCGAACGCCTGCTGCCACGACGCCGGACCTTCAAAATAACTTGCGAGCTTTTCGAAATAGGGCGTCATGCGCTGGTCAAACAACTCGCCGACAAAGCGGTTCAGTGCGGAATTCTCGATAATGCCAGCCACTGTCGTGTGAAAATCGCGGTCATAGCCGATGGATGTCTGCGGGCTGTGAAAATTGCTGGCCATCTTGGTCAAAACCTCGTCCATTGCCGCGACATGGACTGGTGTAACCACCCGCGCCGCTTCTTCGGCAATGGCGCATTCAATCAATGAGCGGGCGCGAAGAAGTTCGAATGGGCCCTCCAGATCTTCCGGATGAAACGTGCTCCGTCGCGGTCTCTGCTGGATAACATAGATGCCAGACCCCATGCGGATATGGACAAAACCTTCCACTTCGAGGGCGATGAGGGCTTCACGGATGGTCGGGCGGGAGACCGCAAGCTGTTCGGCCAGTTCGCGCTCGCCGGGCAAGCGTTCGCCAACCGCAAACTCACCCTTTTCGATGAGCGCGCGAATCTGGTCGGCGACCTGCCGGTAGAGCCGGCGTGGCTGGATGGCTGCAAACATGGACCCTCCCCTGTGCGTGCATCCTCCCGATCGCGCGCACCACTGGTAAATTGGCCTTACCAATATTCAACTGATACATTGATATATATGATAGAGTCAATTGTTCTATTTTGCAGCCAATTTATCCGCCCAAAACCGCTACACAGGCCTGTGGAAAGGACATTTGTTACAGATTGTTGCGCAAAGTGATTGCCGCAGATGCCCCTGAACAGGTTAGAGAGAAAATTAACGGGTCGTAAACGGCCGCATAAAACTGGTGGACAATGGTTTCTGACATTCGATTGCTGCGCCCTCTGGCCTGTCTTGGTCTGGTACTGACCTTGGCTGCCTGCACCACGGGCAACCCGACACTTCCAGTCGCTACAGCGTCGATTCCGGTTCCTGCTGCTGCTCCCCGCACCACCGCATTGACGGTAACGGACGCGCCAGTCCAGATGGCCTATGCGGGCCCGGCGGTCAAAACGACAACAACCACACCAAGCGCCGCTGTCGAAGTGGCTTCGGTTGCGGAACCCGCCAAGTTTTCTGCGCCGGGCACTCCGGTTGACACCCTCATTTCGCAATATTCAGCCGCCTATGCCGTACCTGAATCACTTGTGCGCCGCGTCGTTCACCGTGAAAGCCGTGGCCGCCCGGAAGCGCGTAACGGTAAATATTGGGGCCTGATGCAATTATTGCCGTCCACGGCTCGCGCCATGGGTCACAACGGTACCGCCAAAGACTTGCTCGATGCGGAAACCAACCTCAAATATGGTGTGAAATATCTGGCCGGTGCCTATCGCGTTGCCGACCGCAATCCGGATCAGGCCGTGCGGCTCTATTCGCGAGGCTATTACTATCAGGCCAAGCGCAAGGGCATGCTCGAAGAAACCGGCCTGAAGGGCGGCACCCCTGTCGTGTCGACCCAAATCGCTTCACTGCCTATGGCTCCGGTTCCAGCCATTGCCCAGCAGCAGACAGCCGCAACTATCCAACCCGCCGCTGCCATTGCAATGGCTGATCCGGCTCCTGTCCGTCTCAGCCTCGTTGCCATTCCTGCAGACCGCCCATTCTGAACGGGCTATAAATACGCTAGTTGAATAATTAGCCGATTCATGGCGTTGTGTGCTCAATCGGGGGCACATGAATGTTTCTTTCTATCATTATTTCAATCGTCGCGCTGATTGTAGCGGCAACTGCGCGGCAGCAAATCAGTGTACTGCGCAAGCAGGTTGAGCAATTGCAGCAGCAAATTGCCGGGACACTCCAGCCTGCACCCATAGGGCGCGAGAATAGTAAAACGGCTCGCCGGTTCCGGGAAGATGAGCCTTTAACGACCATCGCCACACCCCAGGTTCCCGCCGCCGAGCCCGTAGGGCCACCAATACGAGCAGTAGCCGCCTCCGCTCGACTCGATCCCAAAAAGGTCGCCGAGATCATGTCCGGCAAATCCGCAAGCGCGCCGGTTACGGTCAAGGCGACGCCCGCAGCAGGTACTCCAGCCGAACAGCCAAAGAAAAAATCCTATGGCGATTTCGAGCGGTCGCTAGGCCGCAACTGGCCAGTCTGGATCGGCGGTGTCGCGCTTTTCCTCGGCGGTATCTTCGTCGTGCAGTATTCCATCGAAAATGAGCTGCTCGGGCCGGGTATCCGGCTTTGCCTCGGCGCTCTTTTTGGCCTGCTGCTTTTGGGCGCGGGTGAATATCTGCGCCGCAAGGAAAAGCCACTCGGCCTTTCCGTTACCGGTCCTGACTATATTCCCGGCGTTCTGACCGCCGCAGGTTCGGCGGCACTCTTTGCCGTCGTCTATGCCGCCCATGGCATTTATGGCTTTATCGGCACCTCCACTGCCTTTATAGCGCTCGGAGCTGTTGGCCTTGCGACACTCGCCCTGGCCATCAAACATGGCCCGTGGATTGCCGGGCTTGGCCTTATCGGTTCGTATCTCACCCCGGCTCTGGTGAATTCGCAGGCACCAGCACCCTACAGCTTCATGACCTATCTGTCGGTTGTTACCCTCGTCTCGGTTGTTCTGTCGCGCGCGAAAAACTGGCCACTGATCGGCGGCGGCGCAATCATTCTCGCGGCGCTCTGGGGTGCGGCCTATACCGGCTTTGATCCCATGCCCAATGGCGGCGCGCTCGGCCTGTTGACGCTCAGCCTGCTGGCTCTATCGGTCTTTAGCCATCTGAAGCCAAGTGGTTACAAACTGTTCGATCGGACAGACGAACCCTATTTCGACCCTGTTACCATAGCGGGTGCCGCTGGCGCAGTTCTTCTTGGTCTTGGCTATATATCGCACGATCTTTTCGGACTGGCGTCCTCGCGCTATCTGATCCTTGCAACGATCATCATTGCCGTATCAACACTGGCACCGCTCTTTATACGCCGCACGCTGCCCTTCCTTGTTCCGGCGGCGCTGCTTTCGCTCGTACCGCTCACCCTTCTGGACATGCATGCGTTTTTGGATAGCGGCTTCGACAGTTCAGGCCTATCGCTCTACGACCCGATGAAATATCGCAGCTTTGCCATTTTCATTGCGCTTGCTTTCACAGCCATCGGCGTAATTGCCGCAACCGTGCTTGCCCGGCTACCAGACATCATACGCGGACTTGCCTATGCGGCATTGGGAACTGCTGTTCCATTCGTCATGATCATCGTGATGATCTACATCTTCGGCAATACACCGGCTTCAACCGAAGAAATATTGACAGTGGCGCTGGCAATTGTCGGCTTTGGCGCTGCAACGTGGCTGGCACGCGCATGGAAAGACGACATCAAGCCAATCTCGCCCGCATGGCTGTTTGACGCTGCATCCATCGGCTTTGCCGTTCTTGCGCTATTTGTCGTGTTCGAACCACAATGGCGCGTTCTAGCCGCCTGCATACTTGCTGTTGTCTATGCGCTTGCTACCCGCACGCGCATGGCACCGGTGCTGCGCTTTGCTCCGGCAGTCTTTGCGGTCGTCATCCTCGGACATATTTTCTTCGATCCAACCATTGTCGGCAGTGACCGGCTGTCCACAACCCCATTCTTCAACCAGCTTCTGCTCAATTATGGCGGGTTCTTCGCGGCCATGATTGTGGCCCAGATCATCCTTGCCAAGGGGATCAAGGATACGGCCTATCGCCTCGTACAGGCGCTCGCCGTGTTGGCGGGCTTCGTGCTTATCAATATCCTCGTTCGCCATTGGATGAATGGCGGCACATTGAACAGCAGTGGCGATCTCACATTGAGCGAACAGTCGCTCTATACACTCATCGCCTTGGGCGGATCACTGTCCCTGATGATGCTGAGCCGTGGTGGCCAGGACTGGCTCTACCGCACTGCCGCGCTGATTGTCGGTTACGTCGGCATTCTGATTGCCGTATGTCAGCATTTCATCCTGCTCAATCCGCTGTTTGACGGTTTTGTCGCTGGTGGATTTGTCTTCAACAGCCTGTTCATGGGTTATCTGCTGCCCGGCCTTCTGGCAGCACTGGTCGCGCTCAATGCCTTTGGCGAACCACAGATAAAACTCTTCGGCTTGCCGCTGGTCATGGCACAGGCGAACCGCCCCAGACATTACGCCATGGCGCTGGCAATCCTCTCGGGCCTCATGCTCTTTACATGGGTCACACTGACTATCCGTCTCTTCTTCCAGGGCAACTATATCCATCTGGGACAGGGTGTGGATTCGTCTGAGATGTTCACCTATTCCGCCATATGGCTCTTGTTCGGCCTTGGCCTGTTCGGTCTTGGCGCATGGCGGCAGAACAGGCCGTTGCGTCTGATCTCGGCGCCGATCGTCTTTCTTGTCATCGCCAAGGTATTCCTGCTCGACATGGCAAATCTCGAAGGCATCTTGCGGGCGCTGTCCTTTATTGGCCTTGGCCTCTCGCTTGTCGGTGTGGGGCTGTTCTATCAGCGCATTCTCAACGCGGGGGCGGCAGCTACGCCGCCCACCAATGATGAAAGTGGTGAACAGGCCCGCGCCCCTGACCCACTTTAAGCGTATCGGCGGCAGCCATGGCTGCCGTCAGATAGTCCTTCGCCGCACCGATTGCCGTTGGCAGGTCGTGACCTTTGGCAAGTCCGCTGGCGATGGCCGCTGCAAGCGTGCAACCCGTACCGTGATCGTGGGTTGTTGACAGGCGCGGACCGTCAAAACGCTGTAAGGACGAACCGTCGAACAAAAGGTCCGTACTCAAGGCGCTGTTTCCATGGCCACCTTTGATCAACACCGCCTTCGGACCAAACTTCAGCAGCAATTCGGCTTGTCGTGCCATTGCCTGTTCATCTTCAGCAATATCCGTGCCGGTCAGGAGCGCGGCCTCGGGCAAGTTGGGTGTCAGCACAAGCGCCAATGGCAGAAGCTGCGTGCGAAGCGCCTCTATGGCTTCCGGCTGCAACAGGGAATCGCCCGAAGTTGCAACCATCACCGGATCAAGCACCACCTTGCGTTGCCAGCGGTTCAAGGCTTCGGCGATAGTATTGATGGTTTCCACGGTGGAGACCATGCCGATCTTGATCGCACCCACCGCGATATCCGAGAGAACCGCATCAATCTGCGCGCGAATGATACCGGGGCTCAAATTCTCGATGGCGGTGACGCCGCGCGTGTTCTGCGCCGTGATTGCGGTCAATACACTTGTTCCATAAACACCAAGCGCCGAGAACGTCTTAAGATCGGCCTGAATTCCAGCGCCGCCGCCGCTGTCAGAGCCAGCAATCGTCAAGGCAATGGCGGTCATGCCGTCGCCCTCAACGCCTCATCGACAGCATCGCGCAGCACCTGCGCCGCAGCGCGCGGATCAGCCTGCCGGAAGATTGCCGAAATGATCGCAACGCCATCTGCTCCCGCCGCAATGGCTGGAGCCACCCTGCCAAGGTCAATGCCAGCGATAGCACCCACAGGCAGATCCGGCTTTGCTGTCCGGATCATTGCAGCCAGCCGTGCAAAGCCGTCAAAGCCAATCGGCCCATCCGGATTGTGCTTGGCGGGTGTCTCGAACAGGCCGCCCACGCAGGCATAATCAATATCCGCCGCTATGGCCGCCTGTGCGTCCGCTTCGTTCTTCACGGTGAGGCCGATAATCGCATCCGGGCCAAGCAGCTTTCTTGCGTCACTGACCAGCATATCCTCACGCCCGACATGCACACCTTCAACACCAGCCACCAGAGCGACATCGATACGGTCATTGACGAGCAAGGGCACATCAGTGCCTTTGAGCGCCGCATGGATGGCGCGGGCGCGTTCGACCATCGCCCGGGTTGGTGAGTTCTTATCGCGATACTGGATAATGGTTGCGCCGCCGCGCGCTGCCTGCAGCGCCAGCCCACCCAGATCCTTGTCGCCGCCGATTGCATCAACATCGACAATGGCATTCAAACGGAAATCTACTTTTGGCATGATTGTTCTTCCTCCATGAAATGTTTCACCGCAGTTCGACGGCCAGATCATCAACTTTGGGTACGGATTTGATCAGCCCGGCATCGTGCATGAACACACCGAGGCGCTCATAACGGCTACGGTCGAGCGCAGCGGGACGCTTGGCAAAACGCGGCAAAGTATCCGTCCACGCCTGCCGGTTCAGCGGGTTATCGAGATCGGGATAGGCTTTGATGAACAGCGCCCAGGATTCATCCGGGTGATTGGTCAGATAAACAGCGCCCTTCTCCACCGCTTCGATGAAACGTTTCAAACGATCATCTTTTGCAAGGTCCGGATGGGTCAGGAAGATCAGTTCATCATAGACAGGGACACCGTGCTCCTCCGGGAAGAACGCCGTTCCCTTATGGCCTTCCTGCGCCATTTGGGTGAGTTCAAAATTCCTGTAACCACCAACAGTCGCATCCACCTGTTTGGCGATGAGCGATGACGAAAGGGCGAAATTGACATTGATCAGTTCGACATCATCGGCTTTCAGGCCTTCCGATTTCAGCATGGCCCCGAGCATGGCATCTTCAAAGCCCGCCACGGAAAAGCCGACCTTTCTGCCCTTCAAATCCTTCAGGCTTTTAATGGGACCATCGGCCAGTACCATCACCGTATTGAGCGGGGTTTCCACCAAGGTGCCAAAGCGCACCAGCGGCAGGCCTTCATCATGACTGAGATAGAGATTGGGCTGATAACCGATGGCAATATCAGCCTGTTTTGCCGCAACAAGACGCGGCGGCGCCGCCGGATCAGCCGGCGGGATCAGATCGACATCAAGACCGGCCTCACTGAAAAAACCCTTTTCGCGAGCGACAACCAGCGGTGCATGATCAGGATTGACGAACCATTCGAGAAGAACAGACAGTTTGTCCGCTGCCATCGCCTGTGACGGCAGGAAAGGCAACGCGATTAAGAGAGCAAAGGCAAACGCACAGCGGCGAAACATGGATATTCCTTTATTGATGGGACGAACGAAAATTCTGATCATGACACCTGCATCCAAGGGGTGAGGCGCGCGGCGAAAGCATCGACGAGAAAGCGCAGGACAATGGTCAGCACTGCGAGAATGATGAGAGCGGCGAACAGCGTATCGGTCTGCATACGGGCATTGGCCTGAAGCATGACAAAGCCAAGCCCACGCGAGGCACCGACCCATTCGCCAATCACCGCACCAATGGGCGCAAAGACCGCCGCAACGCGCAGGCCCGAGCCAAGACCGGGCAAGGCGCTGGGAACGCGGATTCGAAACAGGGTTGCCAGCGGCGTTGCCTGTGTCAGTGCAGCGGCATCCAGCAAATCCTGATTGGTGCGGCGCAGCGCATCGGCAAAGGCGGAGGCCACGGGAAAGAAGATAATGAGGCTGGCCATGACCACTTTCGAGGCAAGGCCAAAACCGAACCAGAGCACCAGAAGCGGCGCGATGGCAAAGACAGGTAGTGCCTGTAAAACAAGCAGAACCGGCCACGCGATCTGGCCAAAGCCGGGCAAACCGGCAACCAGAAGTGCGGTCAGGATTCCGGCAACAGCGCCAAAGAACAATCCGAGCAGGATTTCGAGCACGGTGATGGCGGCATTGGTCAGGAGATAGTGGCGCTGCTCGATCAAGGCGACAATAACTGAGCCGGGACCGGGCAGGATAAAACGTGGCGGCTGCAAAGCCCAGACAGCCAGTTGCCAGCACAGAAGTACGGCCAGCAAGGCGCCAGTGATGCGGACAAGCATGCCCATGGCGGCGATCACATCGTCACAGAAATAATGATTGCGATATCAGGGTAAACGGCATCTGCAGGACTCCATCAAAAGCGTGGAAATCCGGATATGTGCGAAGACAAGGCAGAGTGCGTGAAGAGTGCTCAATTCCCGTTCCTACGCCGGCATAACCCGGATCAGGTTCAAGGGTCCAGCTCGACGCTATCTCAGCACTGTACAGTGCCCCCCTCGGAATAAAGTCATGATGGAGCGGCGCAAGAGCAAAGTCAATCGCGCCGCTGGAGGATTACCGATCAGTTGGTCAGGCGGACATTCTCGCCATCAACAGCTTTGCAGGTGGTGACAACGGTGTAGAAAAAGTCCTGTTGATCCCAACCACCGCCATCTTCCCAAGCGTGTTGATGCGTACCGGTGCAGCTGAGAATATCAAGAATTTTGGGTACCTGATCGACGGGCAACTGCTTTCCGTCAACAAACAGGTAATTTGCTTGTTGGCCGTTGTTGGTTTTCAGCGTCAGATCGTAATTTATCTTGCTGTTATCAACAACACATTTCACATATCGGGCATTCGTATCCGGATTTTTATAACCGAGACCACAGCCATCTTGTTTGACTTCCATTTTCAAATAAAGCTTATCAAATCCATCAAGGTTAATCGTTGTCATCTGATTTTTATTCGGGACTGTACTGCCTGTGCCACGTCCATTGGCGCCCCTATGGTCATAGGGATTGTAGATTACCGTTCCCAACATTTTTTCACTACCGGCAGGAGTCATCCCAACGATGGTGACTCGTTTATAATACCAGCCGTAAACATCACCAACAGTGATTGACGCGCTGGTTGGCTTGAGTGGCGCAAAAGCAGCCGACGTAACCCCAATCTTGACCGTGTCCTGTTTCAACAATTGCATGAAAAGCGTATTGGTCTGTCCACCAATATCTACAGTGACTTTCTGGTCCTTCGCACTGACACTGATATTTGCAGAATTGGCCTTGTCGCCAAGATTAGCGCGCAAATAGCCGCGGGCCAGATTTTCGGCCTCTTGAGAGTTTGAGCCGGTGAAAACGGCGGCTCCAGCCAGAGCTGCCGCATCTGCAGCGTTCTGGAGATTGGCCCTCTCGGAAGACGCCATACTGTAATCCACAGCCAATCCTGTCACGCCAAGAAGCGGCACAAGCAATAGTCCAAACGTCAATGCAGTTGCGCCGCTGGTATCTTTAAGAAAATCTCTGAATTTTTTCATAGCCCGCTCCGGTGTTGAGCGGACCATGGATGAAATGGCGTAAATGCGCCTTTAGGAAATTCATTCAGATTGTCACGATCTGCGGCAAGTCTGGGCGTATGGTAAAAATCCGGTGAAACAGAGCCTAAGCGGCGGGTATATCCGGCCGCACAAAGCCCTCGCTGGCGATAAGCAGATTGCGCGTATAGGCCTGCGTGACCTTGTGCGCGGCAAGATCATCAGCTGAAAGGCGCTCCACCTCAGCCCCGTTCTGCATCACCATCAGCCGGTCGCACATGTGGGTCACAACAGCCAGATCATGGCTGACCATGAGGAATGTCAATTTGCGGTCGCGGCGGATCTGTTCGAGCAGGTTCAGCACCTCCGCCTGCACCGAGGCATCGAGCGCCGATGTCGGTTCATCCAAAAGCAGGATCGATGGTTCAAGGATCAGGGCGCGCGCGATCGCCACGCGCTGGCGCTGACCACCGGATAGCTGATGCGAATAGCGGAAGCGGAAACTTGATCCCAGCCCCACCTCGTCAAGCGCGCGCAGGATACGCTTTTCAATATCGGCAAAGCCATGCACGGCCAGCGGCTCCAGCAAAAGCCGGTCGACAGTCTGGCGCGGATGCAGAGAACCATAGGGGTCCTGAAACACCATCTGCACTTCCCGGTAGAATGCCTTGGTGCGGCTCTTGCCCAGAAGCTTGCCGTTGATGGTGATCGATCCGCGTGTCGTTGGGGCGAGCCCTGCAATGGCACGCAGCAATGTCGATTTGCCTGAACCGGATTCGCCGACAAGCCCGAAGGATTCGCCCGGCATCACGTCAAGACTGACGCCGCGAAGCGCGCGGAAGCGGTCGAATGTCACTTCAAGTTTATCGACAATAAGCGCTTTGGAAGGAGATGTGGTCATGCGGCCCACTCCGGCTTGCGATCAAGGACGGGAAGCGGATGGGTATCGGCACCGATTTTTGGCATGCAGTTCAGAAGACCTTGCGTATAGGGATGTTTGGCATTGTGCAGGTCCTTGGCGGCAATCTCCTCGACGATCCGTCCGGCATACATGACAATGACCCGGTCACAGAAGGACGATACCAGCCGCAGATCATGCGAGATGAAGATCAGCCCCATGCCGCGGTCCCGCACCAGATTGTCGAGAATGGCAAGAACGTCGAGCTGGACGGTAACATCAAGTGCCGAGGTCGGCTCGTCTGCAATCAGCAGTTCAGGTCCGGTGATCAGCATCATGGCAATCATGGCGCGCTGCCCCATACCGCCTGATACCTCGTGCGGGTGCAGGTCAAAAACCCGCTCAGGGTCGCGGATCTGCACGGCAGCAAGCATATCGAGCGCCCGCTTGCGCGCTTCTGACCGGCTGACCCTTTCATGGGTGCGCAGGGTTTCGACAATCTGCCTTCCGATGCTCATAACTGGATTGAGCGAATATTTCGGGTCCTGCAGGATCATGGCAATGCGATTGCCGCGCAGCGACCGCCGTTCGGCTGCTGAAACTTTCAGAAGATCGATCCCGTCGAAATTCAGCGTCTCTGCCGTGATTTTCGCATGAGATGGCGTCAGCCCCATTATGGCGCGCCCGGTCTGGGATTTGCCCGAACCGGATTCACCGACAATACCAAGACGTTCACGGCCAAGAGTAAAGGAGACGCCGCGCACGGCATCGACCACCCCGGTGCGGGTTGGAAACTGAACCCGCAGTTCGTTGACGGTCAAAAGGGTGCTCATTGGTTGTTACCCCGCGGATCAAGCGCATCGCGCAGGCCATCCCCCAGCAGGTTGAAGCCAAGGCTGACGATGACAATGGCAAAGCCGGGTGCTGCCGCAACCCACCATTGATCCATGATGAAGCGGCGGCCTGAAGCGATCATCGCACCCCACTCCGGCAGTGGCGGCTGAGCGCCGAGACCAAGAAAGCCAAGACCGGCTGCAATCAGGATGATACCAGCCATATCAAGCGTCACACGCACGATGAGCGAAGACAGGCAGAGCGGCATGATGTGTCGCAGGACAATCCGAAAGGGCGAGGCACCCATCAGGCGCACGGCTGCGATATAGTCGGAGTTACGTATGGTGAGCGTTTCGGCTCGGGCTATACGGGCATAGGGTGGCCATGAGGTGACGGCAATGGCCAAGACCGCATTCTCAATGCCGGGTCCCAAGGCCGCGACCAGCGCAAGCGCCAGAATGAGCTTTGGAAAGGCAAGGAAAATATCCGTCAGGCGCATCAGGATCGAATCCACCCAGCCACCGGCATATCCGGCAACAGTGCCAACGATCAGGCCGATAGGTGCCGCGATGATGGCAACGAGAATCACCACATAGAGTGTCAGGCGCGAGCCATAGATCAGCCGTGAGAGAATATCGCGGCCCTGATCATCAGTGCCAAGCCAATAGTCACCGCCGGGCGGCAACAGGCGCGCATTACGCAAATCGCCAATGACGGGCGAATGCGGTGCGAGAACATTGGCCAGGGCGGCGACCAGCAACAAAGCGATGATGATGGCAAGACCGGCAAGGGCGAGCCGGTTGCTGGCAAAGCGGCCCCACACCAGATAGGCGCGGCCGAGCCTTGCCTGCAGGCGCGATTGTGGACGGTCGCTCATCAGCCATTCACGGCGGGACATGGGTGGTGGTGTCTTGATTGTCTGGCTCATCGTGCGCGCGTCCGTGGGTCCAGCACCCGATACAAAAGATCGGACAGAAGATTGATGGCGATGAACACTGTGCCGATGACGATGGTGCCGCCAAGCACCGCGTTCATATCGGCGTTCTGCAGGGAATTGGTGATGTACATGCCGAGACCCGGCCATGAAAAGACTGTTTCAGTCAGGACTGATCCCTCAAGCAAATTGGCGTAGGACAGGGCAATCACCGTCACCAACGGCACCCCCGCATTGCGCAGCGCATGGGCCCAGATGATACGGGTTTCAGACAGGCCCTTGGCACGGGCGGCCACGATATATTCCTGCTCCAGTTCATTCAGCATAAAACTGCGGGTCATGCGGCTGATATAGGCAAGCGAGAAATAACCAAGCAGCGAGGCAGGCAGGATGATGAAGGAGAAGATGTTTCGGAAGGCTTCCCAATTGCCCTGCAACACGGCGTCAAGAAGATAGAAGCCTGTTATGGGCGTGAAAGTATATTCATAGATGACATCAATACGGCCGGGACCGGAGGTCCAGCCAAGCTTGGCATAGAAGACCAGAAGTGCCAGAAGCCCAAGCCAGAAGATTGGCATGGAATAGCCGATCAGACCGATAAGACGCACGATCTGGTCAACAAGACTGCCACGTTTGACAGCGGCAAGCACACCAAGCGGTACGCCGAAAAGCGTGCCTATGAGCGTGCCGAACGTGGCAAGTTCCATCGTTGCCGGAAACACCCGGCGGATGTCGGTCATCACAGGGTTTGATGTCAGAACAGAGCTACCGAAATTGCCCTGCAATGCGCCTTTCACGTAAAGGACGAACTGCTGATAGATCGGCAAGTTCAACCCGTATTCCTCCCGGATGCGTTCGACCACATGGGCCGGGGCTCGATCACCAACGATCGCCAGAGCGGGGTCAATAGGAATAACCCGCCCAATGAAGAACGTAACGGCAAGAAGGCCAAGGAAGGTGATTGCACCGATCAGCACAAAACGGCCAATGGCGAGGGCAAGGCTGGAGACCCAGGCGCCTGAGCGCCTGGCCTCCAGTTGGGTATCGGTCGTTGTCATCGTGTCAGCCTTGGGCGTTTGCCCCAGTTCATTTCGATACGTTGAAGACGTAGTTGGTATCGAATGATGGTCCCAGCTTGAAATCTTTGAGATTCGAGCGGACGGCGGCAACTTCCGTCTGCTGGAACAGCATCACGAACGGGCTGGTTTCAAGAACCTTCTTCTGCAGATCCACATAGGTTTGTGCACGCTTGGCTGTATCGCGCTCAAGCAGGGCGGCCTTGGTTTCCTTGGTCAGTTCAGGTACATCCCAGGCATTGCGCCATGCGAGCGTTTTGTTGGTACCCGTATCGGCATTGTCAGGATTGCTGGTGAAGGTTTCCGCATTGGAATTCGGGTCCCAATAGTCAACACCCCACTGGCCGATATAGATATCGTGGGTACGTGCACGATACTTGGTCAGCGTCTGCTTACCGTCACCGGGGATGATCTCCAGCTTGACGCCACCCTGCGCAAATGTCTGCTGTACGGATTCGGCAATGCCTGTCACCGGCTGATTGTTGCGCACATCCATCGTGACCGAAAAGCCGTCCTTCAGACCGGCCTTATCAAGAAGCTCCTTGGCCTTTGCCACGTTGAGTGAATAGGGCTTTTCATCCAGTTCGCCCAAAATGCCTTTTGGCAGGAATGTCTGGTGGATTTCACCGATACCCTTGATCAGCTTTTCGCCGATCGCATCGTAATCAACGAGGTATTTCAGCGCCTCGCGCACCTCAGGCTTGGCAAGGTTCGGGTTCTTCTGGTTGAGGCTGAAATAATAGATCGTGCCCTTTGCAGCATTTGTGGTCTTGATGTCGCTGTTCTTGGCAACCTGTTCCAGATCATTCGGCTCAAGGTTGCGCGCAACGTCGATATCGCCCTTTTCCAGCAGCAGGCGCTGGGTCGCGCTCTCCTTCACATGGCGGTAGATAACGCGGTTGAGTATCGACTTGGTGCCGTAATAATTATCATTACGTTCCAGAACGAGGATTTCGTTGGCGCGCCAGTCACGGATTTTCATCGGACCGGACCCGGCATAGTTGGTCTTCATCCAGGCATTGCCGTAGTCATTGTCGACCACATGCTGGGAGACGAGCTTTTTATCAACAACCGATGCCACGGTTGCCGTCAGGCAGTTGAGCACAAAGCTTGGCGCATAGGGCTGATCGACGGTGAAGACAAAGGTGTTGGGGTCGGTTGCCTTGGCTTTTTCGGTGACATTGTCAGCCTTCAGGCCGAACTGGGTAAGAATGAAGGCCGGGCTCTTGTCGATCTTGATGGCGCGCTCGAAGGAATAAGCCACATCTTCAGCGGTCAGCGGATTGCCGGAGGCGAACTTCAGACCCGGCTTCAGCTTGAACGTATAGGTCAGGCCATCATCGGAAACGGTCCAGCTTTCTGCCACATCAGGAATGATCTTGGAGGGATCATTAATGTCGAGACGAACCAGCTTGTCATAGGTATTGCCATTGACTTCACCCATGGTGAGTTCGAATGCTTCACCCGGATCAAGTGTGATGACATCGTCAATGGCAAAGGCTTCCACCAGTGTATCGGCTGGCGTTGCCGCCCATGCAGGAACTCCGGATATTACCAGCGCTGAAAGCGCCGCGCTGCCGACAAGCAGCCGGACTTTGGCGTTTATCTGATTGATCAACATTGTCGTTACCCCTGTTTTTGTGTTGTTTCAGTTTGTTTCGTGCCAGGCTGACCCAAGAACGCGCATCCAGTTCCCCCGGCAAATTTTTGCGAGATCCTCGTCCGAATATCCCGCCTCCCCCAAAGCATCGACAAGCGCCTGATTACCGGCTGCATCGCCAATCTCACTGGGGATTTTAGCACCATCAAAATCTGAGCCAAGTGCCACGCAGTCAATACCCATACGATTGACCATATAATCAATATGGCGAACCACATCGCTGAGCGGTGTATCGGCATTTTCGCGCGCATCAGGACGCAGCATAGCCACAGCATAATTCAGGCCAACCAGCCCCTTGCGCTCCCGGATAGCATCGAACTGTTTGTCCGTCAGATTGCGCGCGACCGGGGTCAGCGCATGAACATTTGAATGGCTGGCGACCAGCGGCTGATCGCTGATGCGGGCGACATCCCAGAAACCTTTTTCAGTGATGTGGGCGAGATCGACAAGAATACCGAGGCGATTGCAGGCTTTGACGAGATCCTCGCCGGCAGCAGTCAGACCGGGGCCGGTATCGGGGTCCATAGGGTAAGCAAAGGGAACCCCATGGCCAAAAACATTGTTGCGGCTCCAGACGGGCCCAAGTGAACGGAGCCCAGCCGCATAGAAAACATCCAGCGCGGAAAGATCAGCGCCAATGCCTTCGCAGCCCTCAATGTGCAAAACCGCAGCAAAAAGGTCCTTGCCCATCGCCTCTTCAATATCGGCAGTGGACCGGCATAATTTCCAGCCACCCGCCTGTTCGAGACGCAGCGCAATTGACGCCATTTCCAGCGAAATATCGAGAGAAGGGGCACGCTCCAAAGGCGCAGCGAGGGGCGTGGAGTAATGCCCCTTGGCATCCGGCGCCTTGAAGGCGAGATCGCCGGACGGGACATAGATGGCGCAAAGTCCACCGATCAACCCGCCCTTCAGCGCACGCTTCTTGTCGATATGCCCCGATGTGGTGCCATCGATGAATTCCCTGATCGGGTCGGCTCCGTCTCTTGAATGTTTCCACAACCGGTAAAGCACATCGTTGTGACCATCAAAGACAGGCTGCATTTCAATTCCCAATCCGGTTGTTCGGCAAGGCGCAAGCACCGATAAATCGTTTCATCAATTCCGGCATCACGCACTTCTTCTTCGACAAAAGATCATGTCACCGGCGAACAGGCAAGATAGTAATTGTACAAAAGTATAATAGCCGCCGCATTTGTGCGCAGACGACAATAGCGACCTGTTGCAACCTGTGGATCGTGGAAATTAATTCCCGTCCTTGCAATGGTTCGCAGCCAATGAATTGCAGCTTGGAACTGGCGTTGGCACAATTGACAACAGCCGGGATCGTTGGCATGATTGACAACAGAAGAGCCGATTTAATTTACAGATTTAAGAGTGTATTTTCCGACGGCGCAATCTTGGAAATGGTGATCTGGAAAATCCCAACACCGGTCGCCGGAAGCATGCACTTATACAAATACAGACTGTACTGGGGTCGAAACAACGAGCGAATCGTTGGTTACGATAATGAACGTGGAAAGGGCGATCATTGCCATCTTGACGGCAAAGAACATCCGTACTGCTTTATCTCTCCAGAAGCATTGATCAATGATTTTTATGCTGAAATTGGCAAGAGGATGATCAGATGAAGAAGGCAACGATCCAGATACGCAATGACACTGCCTCCATCCTGAAAGATGCTGCGGATGGGTTTCTGCATGCCTGGAACAATGATAAGGCCGAACCTGCCGCAACGTTCACCTTCAGCTCGCCAGCGCAGCTTTTCTCAGTCATCACACCAAAGCGGTGGGACCTGATCGAGCACTTGCAGAAAATTGGGCCGACAAGTATTCGCGGACTTGCACGTTCACTTCAGCGCGACGTCAAGCGTGTTCATGATGACGTTACTGCATTGATCGAATGGGGCCTCGTAGCGCGCACAGATGACGCCAAAATCTGTGTACCATTCGATGTCATTCATGCGGACTTCGACCTGCGGGCAGTTGCCTGACGACAACGCCCGCAGTGGATTTCACTGGAAACCTTACACGTCCAGATTGGCGACGCTCAGCGCATTGTCCTGAATGAATTCGCGCCGTGGCTCGACATCATCGCCCATCAGCCTTGAGAACAGGCTGTCGGCATCCGTCGCATCATTGACCTTGACCTGCAGCAGTGAGCGCGCATTCGGATCAAGTGTGGTTTCCCACAACTGGTCGGCATTCATTTCGCCCAGCCCCTTATAGCGCTGCAGTGACAGGCCCTTACGCCCCGTGGCGAAGACCGCTTCCAGCAGCGTGCTTGGCCCGGCAAGCGTTTCGACCTTTTCCTTGCGGCGCAGAACCGGCGGCTTGCCGTAGACTTCCTGCAGACGCGGCGAGTAGCGGTCGAGCTGGCGTGCATCGGCAGAACCGATCAAAGCCATGTCGAGCGTTACAGTTTCCTTCACACCGCGCAGCGAGCGCTCCAGAACGTAACCATCAACACCATCGTCAGGCGTTGCGAGGCGGCCGGTCCAGCCCTTTTCCGTTTCTTCGGCGATCAGATCGAGGCGGGCAGCAACTTCCTTCACCAGCAATTCAGCGCGCGGCGTATCGGAAATGGCTTCCGGATTGAGGGCTCCTGCGATGGTCGCCTGTTCCACAACGGCACGATCGTAACGGGTATTAAGGCCCAAAAGCAGATGCCGAACGGCCAGTGCATCATTGATGACAGCCCGTAGATCAGTCCCGGCGCGTACTTCACCACTGGTCAATTCCAGCGACGCCTCTTCCAGTCCCGAATCAATCAGGAATTCCTCAAAAGCCGATTCGTTCTTGATGTATTGCGAGGACTTGCCGCGGGACACCTTATAAAGCGGTGGCTGGGCGATATAGATATGGCCGCGCTCGATCAATTCAGGCATCTGGCGGAAGAAGAACGTCAGCAACAGCGTGCGAATATGCGCGCCATCGACGTCAGCGTCGGTCATGATGATGATCTTGTGGTAGCGCAGCTTGTCCGGATTGAATTCATCCTTGCCGATGCTGGTTCCCAGCGCCAGAATCAGCGTGCCGATCTGGTCGGAGGAGAGCATACGGTCAAGCTTGACGCGCTCGACGTTGAGAATCTTACCACGCAGCGGCAGGATCGCCTGATTCTGCCGCGAACGCCCGCCCTTGGCGGAACCACCGGCGGAATCACCCTCGACGATGAAGATTTCCGACTTGGCCGGATCGCGTTCCTGACAATCGGCAAGCTTGCCCGGCAATGAACTGATGCTGAGCGAGTTCTTGCGGGTAATGTCACGCGCTTTACGCGCAGCTTCGCGGGCGGAGGCGGCCTGAATGACCTTCTCCACCAGAACCTTACCCTCAGCCGGATGCTCTTCAAGCCAGCTCGACAGCGCCTCGTTGACGAGGCTTTCGACGACCGCGCGGACTTCCGACGAAACGAGCTTGTCCTTGGTCTGCGACGAGAATTTCGGATCGGGAACTTTTACCGAGAGAACGGCAGTTAACCCTTCGCGGCAATCATCGCCTGTCAGTGTAACCTTTGCCTTCTTGGCCTGCCCGGACGTTTCGGCATAACCGGTCATCTGGCGCGTCAGCGCACCCCGGAAACCGGCAAGGTGCGTGCCGCCATCGCGCTGCGGAATGTTGTTGGTGAAGCAGAGCACGTTCTCATGGTAGCTGTCGTTCCACCACATGGCGACTTCCACCGTGGTGTCATCGCGCTCGCCGCGAATGTAAATCGGCTCGCTGACCAGTTCCTTCTTGGTACGGTCGAGATATTTGACATAGGCGGTCAGTCCGCCCTCATAGAACAGCTCAAGATCAACCGGATCAGCATGACGGCGATCAGCCAGAAGGATGCGGACACCCGAATTCAGGAACGCAAGCTCGCGCAGGCGATGCTCCAGCGTCTTGAAATCAAATTCGACCATGGTGAAGGTCTCTGTCGATGGCAGGAAGGACACTTCCGTGCCCGTCTCGCCATTCGAGTCGCCCGTTATCTCCAGCGGAGCATCGGCAACACCATGGGTGAAGCTCATTTCGTGGATCTTGCCCTGACGGCGAACCTTCAGGCGCAGCCAGACCGACAGCGCATTGACCACGGAAACACCGACGCCATGCAGACCACCCGACACTTTATAGGAATTCTGGTCGAATTTACCGCCCGCGTGCAGCTGGGTCATGATGACCTCGGCGGCGGAGACGCCTTCTTCGTGCATATCTGTGGGAATCCCGCGCCCATTATCCGTAACGGTGCAGGAACCATCGGGATTAAGCGTCACGGTGACGCGGGTCGCATGACCGGCAAGTGCCTCGTCAATTGCGTTGTCCACGACTTCGTAAACCATGTGGTGCAAGCCGGAACCATCGTCCGTGTCACCGATATACATGCCCGGGCGTTTGCGAACAGCATCCAACCCCTTGAGAACCTTGATGGAATCCGCACCATATTCCGGTGAAGTTCCGGTCGTCATCTCAGGTGTATCACTCATATAAATTCAATCTTTTCTTGGCGCCGTAAACTGGCGTGAAGGACCCGGGCGAATCATGCCCGGTTACAGACTTAGATATAGTGGTTAATGTAGGTTTTTCCAATTCTTGAGCACCAAGCTATCCACGGATGATGGCTAAATTAGTGGACATTGGGAATAATTATACCCACATCGTGGCTCTGGAGGCTGCCAAATGGACACTGTCAGAACCGCATTCATTCCCCCTGCCCCTGTACCGCGTACGGGACCGGTTGGTACGATCGAGCTAATCCGTACCATTTACCGCAATCCGCTCGAATTATGGGGCGAGCCCTCATACAATGATCCGTGGGTATCAATCGATTGGGCGTTCCAGCATACGATCATCGCCAATGATCCCGGATTGATCCGGCATGTGCTTGTCGACAATGCCAGGAACTACAAAATGGCGGCAGTGCGCCAGCGTATCCTGCGCCCGATCCTGCGTGACGGACTTTTGACTGCCGAAGGCGAAACATGGAAGCGGTCGCGCAAGGCCATGGCCCCTGTTTTCACCCCGCGTCACATCAACGGCTTTGCCGAGGCGATGAAGCGAACGACCGAAAACTTTGCCGAGCGCTATGAAAGCGTGGCGGGAACCGTCGATGTCTCCCGCGACATGACGATGCTCACCTATGACATTCTGGCGGAAACTTTATTCTCAGGCGAAATCGCCGGGGAAGCGGATCAATTCGCCCATGAGGTTGACCGGCTGTTCGAGACGATGGGCCGCGTCGATCCGCTTGACCTTCTTGGTGCGCCGAGCTGGCTGCCGCGCTTTACCCAGATACGCGGGCGCCGGGCGCTGGCTTTCTTTCGCAAGATCGTTGCCGAGACGATTGTCCTGCGCAAGGCACGGATGGACCGGGATGGCGACAAGGTTCCCAATGATTTCCTCACGCTGCTTCTGCGGGCGGAAGGGCCGGAGGGGCTGTCACGCGCCGAGATCGAAGACAATATCATCACCTTCATCGGCGCCGGGCATGAAACCACGGCGCGCGCGCTTGGCTGGACGCTTTATCTGCTGGCACAGGCGCCATGGGAGCGCGACCTGATCGAGCAGGAAATCGATGCCTTCATGCAGCAGGACCCTTTGCCCGCGCCGCATGATTGGCTGAACGCCCTGCCACTCACCCGCGCCGCATTTGAGGAGGCCATGCGGCTTTATCCGCCCGCACCCTCGATCAATCGCGAGCCGGTGGAAGACGATCAGTACAAGGACCTGTTTATTCCCAAGGGCTCGGCTATTCTCGTCATGCCGTGGACGGTGCATCGCCACCGGCTCTATTGGGACAACCCCGAGGCTTTCATACCCGCGCGCTTCCACCCGGATAATCGCGACAAGATTGACCGTTTTCAGTATCTGCCGTTTGGCGCAGGGCCGCGCGTGTGCATCGGCGCCAGCTTTGCCCTGCAGGAAGCCATTATCGCACTGGCAATACTGCTGCACCGTTTCCGCTTTGATACGGTTGGCGCAGGTAAGCCATGGCCGGTGCAGAAGCTGACCACCCAACCCGATGGCGGCTTACCCATGGCTGTTACGGCGCGGAGGTAGGATGGAAAGTGAATGTCTTTCGGAATATCTAAGTCTTTAACAGGGCGCTGCATCACCGTAGTTCGTGGTTCGACAGGCTCACCATGAGGGAGAGCGGTGGATGCAACGATAATCGCAGAGATTGCAGATTAAAATGGTTGCAGTACAAAGATTGCAGAACTTGGCTCCCTGCAATCCTCACTCTCCTTCATCCTGAGCTTGTCGAAGGGCGCGACAACGGTTCTGCAATCAACAGAACATTATTTCCCGTTACCACGCCCGCTTTTGCGTCTGGCTATTGAAAAGTGGGAAAGACGGGCGATCCATAAGGGGAACGCGGAAGTCTTGGTATTGGTAGTCTAGTCAGTGCGTTCCCCGGAGATTTTCCTGTTTTGTCAAGAAACTCCCGGATCACCCGTCCCGATGACTGATTTTACCCTTGTGAGATAAAACCTTTCCCCTGCGGTTGGGGTCTCCCCGCAGGTGAAATCACCGATCCTTTCCTGACTTCAGAAGGTTTCCGGAGCATTCCCGCCGGAAAGGACACCATCAGAATAAGCGAGGTGGGATGGTGTTGGATAAGTTGGCACGTTTTTTTTGAAAATGAGTGGTTGCAGCGATTGTTGTGCGTGGTTCGACAGGCTCACCATGAGGGAGATGGGTGGGTTGCAGGGAGCCAAGTTCTGTACCCTTCGTTCTGCAACCTTAGCGCTGCACCTTTATGTGCTGCAATCTCAACGATTAGCATTGCATCCTCACTCTCCCTCATGGTGAGCTTGTCGAACCACGAACCACGCACACCGCTTCTGCAATCTTTGCGATCTCATCTGAACTCAGTGGTTCATTCCGCGATCAGCACCGTTCATTTTCTGCACTTTCATCTCAACGGGACAATCGGGTCCGCAGGCTGATTCATCGCACAGTCTGCAAAGATGATCAGATTGATCGCGATCGATTGTCAGGTTTTCCAGCATTTCGGACGCCAGACCGTGCAGAACATCCTGCTTTTGCGGCGACAGGTTGACGAGTGCTTTCGCAAGCACCGCCGCACGGGCGTTGATCAAAGCCTCGCGAATGCGTTGTCCTTCAGGGGTAAGTTGCGGCGTTACTTCACGCTTGTCCTTGCCCGATGCTTTGATAACAAGACCGGCGCTGACAAGCACCTCAACCGTTCGCACGATCACGGAATGGCTGAGCCCGGCAATGGTCGCAATGTCCCGGAGCGTCAGATTGGGATAATGACCCAATGCCACCAGAGTCGCGCAACCAGCGGTTCCGACACCACTGCTTTTCTGCACAGCTTCAATCTGCGCATCAGCAAGTGCCAATGCCAGGGCTCCCAGTAAATTTACCAGTTGTGAATTCATCTGCGTCCATATATATGTGTGTTGCATACATTTATATATTTAGGACTTTAATTCATTTTTATCCCACGGAAAAGCGGGAGACCCCATAAATGACGCAGCATCAACAGGCCAAACATCAATATGCGAATAACCAACTGATATTGCTTACTTATTGCCGTGTAGGTATCGGAGCGGCAATGGTGTTGTTCCTTGTACAGCGGCTTTATTCCAGTTTGGAAGCATCTCGGAAGCACGTCTCATCAGATCGTTAGAAAACCAATCTCTTTGGTAATTTTCGAATCTTTTCAGACGCTGTGCTCTCACAAAGACTAAAACAGGCACCACCTTACTCTCTCCCAAAGTGGGGAGGGTCGAACCGAAGGTTCGGGGGATGAATTGGCACATCTGTTGAATCGTGATCTCCGAGCATTTACCCCCCACCCCGCTGCTGCGCAGCGACCCTCCCCACGTTGGGGGAGGGTAAGGGAGCCAAGGTCTGCAATGATAGAGATTGGTTTTGCAATCAAACCAAACCCCTCATCCTGAGCTTGTCGAAGGGCGCAACCATGGTTCTGCAATGCAAAGGTTGCAGAATATAGCTCCCGACATCTCAGCCCTCTCCATCATCACCTCAACCCACTCCGTCATCCTCGGGCTTGACCCGAGGACCCACGACAAAGGGGAAGGAACGACTACAATTATCGTGCTTCTCGATCATGGTCCTCGGGTCATCCTCGGGTTAAACCCGAGGACTGAGGATGACGGAGAGGGGTAGGTTGAAGGCTGCCAAGTTCTGCAACTATTGCGCTGCACCTTTATGTGCTGCAATCTCTGCGATCAGCATTGCATCCACCCAAGCCCCTCATGGTTGTTATGTCGAACCACGCACCCCCCTCTGTCCTGTCGGACTACCGGGGCGAGCCACGGTAGTCCCCGGCACTCTTTCTTGACAAACAATAATCCCACCAATTGATTTCACATGAAATAAACGCTATATTCCTTTCAGATGAAAGGTATGATCATGTCGGCACTCACTCAACGCACACCGGAACGCTCCAGCAAGACTGCGGTTGTCTCGAAAGCTTTGCTGCGCTCGGCGGAATTGCTCGGGCTGACCGCCAAGGAGCTGTCAACAGTGGTTGGATTGTCGGAGCCGACCATATCACGCCTGAAGCGCAGTGAGGACGGCACGCCGCTGACCGGCAAGAGTTACGAACTGGCGCTCCTGTTCATCCGTCTTTACCGCTCCCTCGACGCCATTGTTGGTGGTGACGATACCGTCGCCCGGCACTGGATACGCACTGACAACAGCATGCTTGGCGGCAAGCCGCTCAACCGCATCAAAACCATTGACGGTCTCGCCCATGTCCTCGCCTATCTGGACGCCCGACGCGCTCCGATCTGAGGCGCGCGACAGACACGGCGCCTGCTGGCGTCTTGTTGAAGCCCAGCACCGCGTTTCCACCATGAAACTTGTCGATACGCTCGACGAGCAGGCTCTGCTTGAAGACGAGATCGAGGCGACCAAACCACCGCTGCCGCAAGCCTGTGTACATCTCGACTATCTGCTGGCAACGCCGTTCCGCTATGGCCGCTATCCCGGCAATTCGCGCTTCCGGCGCGAGGGCTATTCCCCCGGCGTGTTCTATGCCAGCGAAGTGGTGGAGACAGCCGTTGCGGAAACAGCCTTCTACCGGTTGCTGTTTTTCAGCGAGAGCCCCGGTACGCCTTGGCCGCGCAATGCGCTGGAATTCACCGCATTTGAAGCCCGCTATGCCACCAAGCGCGGCATCGATCTGATGGCTGCGCCCTTTGTGCAGCATGCGGAGCACTGGACGCACCTGTCCGATTACTCGGCCTGTCTTGCGCTTGCCGATGCGGCGCATGAGGCTGAAATCGAGATTATCCGCTACAAGTCGGTGCGCGATCCATCGGGCGGTGCCAATCTCGCGCTGCTCTCCTGCGCCGCCTTTGCCATGCCCCGCCCGACACACACAACGACGTGGCGGCTGGTCTTCTCCGATTATGGCGTCAAAGCCATTTGCGATCAGCCTGATATCCGGCTCGGCTTCAGCCGTGCGATCTTTGCCAATGATCCACGCATGGCGCGGCTCTAGCCAAGCCGCGCCGCATGCCAGGCGATGTGATCGGCCATGAAGGTCGAGATGAAGAAATAGGAATGGTCATAGCCATCGCGCATGTTCAGCGTCAGCGGAATACCGGCGCGCTTGCAGGCGACTTCAAGCAGCCATGGACGCAGGCCATCATCGAGAAAACCATCGGCCTTGCCCTGATCCACCAGCAATTCGGGCACCCGGTGGCCATCCTCAATCAACAGCACGCTGTCATAGGCGCGCCAAGCCGCCTGATCCGTGCCAAGATATTTCTCAAAAGCGGGACGTGACCAGCCCGCAACGCCCGGACGGGTAATGGGTGCAAAGGCCGATACGGACCCGAATCGGCCAGGGTTTTTGAGCGCCAGCGTGATCGCGCCATGCCCGCCCATGGAGTGGCCGAAAATGCCCTGACGCGCCATATCCACGGGGAAATTAGCGGCGATCAACGCAGGCAATTCCTCAGCGATATAACTAGCCATGCGATAATTGGTGGCATAGGGCGCCTGCGTCGCATCGAGATAAAAGCCGGCGCCCTTACCGAATTGCCAATTGTCCGTTTCGTCGGGCACATGCTCGCCGCGCGGGCTGGTATCCGGGCAGATAATGGCAACGCCATGCTCGGCGGCGGCACGGCGATATTCGCCCTTGTCCATGACATTCTGATGGGTGCAGGTGAGGCCCGACAGATACCACAGCACCGGCACCGGGCCATCCTTGGCCTGCGGCGGCAGGAAAACCGCAAAGGTCATGTCGCATTGGCAGGCATCGCTGCGATGACGATAGACCCCTTGCGTACCGTCAAAACTATTGGCGATCGATAACGTTTCCATGACAATTCCCGTGAGATTTATGCGTTGATTATTGGCCGAGCGAGACGGCGACATTCACCGCTGCCGCCACAAGAACGGTGTTGAAAAAGAACGAAACAATGGCGTGCAAGAGATTGACCTTGCGCATTTCGGTGCTGGTGACAGCGGTATCCGAGGTCTGGGCTGTCATGCCGATGACGAAGGAAAAATAGAGAAACTCGATGCCGCCGGGTTCCTTTTCGCCGGGAAAATCCAGACCGCCCACATGTTTGCGCGGCGCGTCCTTTGCCCCTTCCGCCGTCTCATCCGGCTGCCAGTAAAGATGCGCATAATGGATGGCTGTCATCATATGAATAGTGAACCAGCCAAGCGGCACTGCAGCCAATGCCAGAGAAAGATCCAGCAAATGCGGGTTTTTCTCACTGTTGATCAGCACGAAAAGCGAGCCCACAGCCACGACAACCGTGCAGAATGTCACGGCAAAAATAATCCAGATCGGCTCATCGGAACGGGCGGCGTTTTTCCTGAGAAAGGCTGCCGTCAGACGATGAATCTTGAACGCGGAGAGCACGAGATAGACGATGAAAAAAGCATTTGCCCCGATCACATAGGCAAGGCGCGGGTAGAATGCGAGCGAAAGCACCAGCGCCGCAATACCGATAATCGCTGCAAGATAGAAGGGATTGTGCCGCCGCAATATCAACATCCTACCCCGCTTTGGCCGTCACCGGCCTTTGCATATCCACATGAGGAATATTGTCTTCGAGATATTCCCCGGAAACCGGCAAAAAGCCAAAGGATTCGTAGAATCGCTGCAAATGGCTTTGGGCGGACAAAGCAATAGGACTATCAGGGTAGCGCCGCTCACATTCGGCAATCGCCTCCGCCATCAACCGGTCACCCAGCCGCTTGCCGCGATGAACAGGCGAGACGACGACCCGGCCAATACGTGCATCGCTGCCAGCGCCATGCGGCTGGCGCAGACGGGCGCTTGCCACCAGCTCATCACCGCTGAAAAGCCTGAGATGCAGCGCCTCAAGATCCTTGCCATCCAATTCCGGATAGGGGCATTTCTGCTCGACAATGAACACGTCAACCCGCATGCGCAGCATGGCATAGAGATCACGCGGGCTGAATTCATCAATCCCGCGCACATCCACCGTGTAATCGGCAGGGTTCATCAGAAGACCACAACCGAACGGATCGACTTGCCGTCATGCATCAGATCGAAGGCGGTGTTGATTTCATCGAGCGGCATGGTGTGGGTGATGAGCGAGTCAATCTCGATCTTGCCTTCCATGTACCAGTCGACGATTTTCGGAACGTCCGTGCGTCCGCGTGCGCCGCCGAAGGCCGTACCGCGCCAGTTGCGCCCGGTGACAAGCTGGAATGGCCGGGTTGCGATTTCCTTGCCCGCTTCCGCAACACCAATGACAATGCTGGTGCCCCAACCACGATGGCAGCATTCCAGCGCCTGCCGCATCACGTTTGTGTTTCCGGTAGCATCGAAGGAGAAATCCGCGCCGCCATCGGTCAAATCCTGAATGGCCTGTACAACCTTGTCATTGCCCACTTCATTGGGATTGACGAAATGGGTCATACCGAATTTTTTGGCCATCTGCGCCTTGGCCGGATTGAGATCAACGCCGATGACCTTGTCCGCACCCACCATGCGCGCACCCTGAATGACATTGAGGCCGATGCCACCAAGACCGAAGACAACCACATTCGCACCGGGCCAGACCTTGCCCGTATAGATAACCGCGCCAATGCCCGTCGTTACGCCGCAGCCAATATAGCAAATCTTGTCGAATGGCGCGTCCTCGCGCACTTTCGCCAAGGCGATCTCCGGCAGAATGGTGAAATTGGAGAAGGTAGAGCAGCCCATATAATGGAACACGTCACCGCCATCGCAGGAAAAGCGGCTGGTGCCATCGGGCATAACGCCCTGCCCCTGCGTCGAGCGAATCGAGGTGCAGAGATTGGAGCGCTGCGACAGGCAGGTTTTGCACTGGCGGCATTCCGGCGTGTAAAGCGGGATGACATGATCACCGACTTTCAGCGACGTGACGCCAGCGCCGAGTTCGCGCACAATGCCTGCGCCCTCATGGCCAAGAATGGCGGGAAATTTGCCTTCGGAATCAAGCCCCGAGAGTGTGTAAGCATCCGTATGGCACACGCCGGTGGCCATGACTTCCACCAGAACCTCGCCCGGCTTGGGTCCACCAATCTCGATTGTCTCGATGGTCAGCGGCTTCTTGGCTTCCCAGGCAACGGCGGCGCGCGATTTCATTCAAACTCTCCCTGATGCGTCTTTTAAGTGCGGTATACTGATTTGCAGTTGTGCAGGATGATAGCCGGTGTCGTCAATCAAATCGGCGACATTTCCCGTCGCCGATCAGGACAACCGGCTGGGAGGGAGGCACAAGGCTATGGACTTGCGGCGGTAAACCTTGTCAAAACGGCCTGACATTTCATCCTTGGATTTTGCCCGTGCCCGATCTGCCTCTCCTGCCCGTTACCGAGATTTTTCCAGCGCTGGATGAAGCACTGGCAGGTGGTCATGCGGCGGTTATCGTTGCGCCGCCCGGAGCGGGCAAGACAACGCTCATCCCCCTGCATCTGCTTAATGCCAGCTGGCGCGGCGAACGCACCATTATCCTGCTCGAACCGCGCCGTCTCGCAGCGCGGGCAGCGGCAAGCCGCATGGCCAGCCTGCTTGGCGAGGAGGTCGGCGCGACCGTTGGCTATCGCATGCGGCTTGAGAACAAGGTTTCGGCGAGGACACGCATTCTGGTTGTGACAGAAGGCGTTTTTGCCCGCATGATCCTTGATGATCCTGATCTGAAAGATGTTGCTGTGGTGCTGTTCGATGAATTCCACGAGCGCAGTCTCGATGCGGATTTCGGGCTGGCGCTGGCGCTTGACGTGCAGGCAGCCTTGCGACCGGACCTGAAACTTCTGGTGATGTCGGCGACACTTGATGGCGCGCGCGTTGCGCAGCTTCTGGGCAATGCGCCCGTGCTGGAAAGCAAAGGCCGGTCTTTCCCCATCGAAACACGCTATCGCGAGCGCAAGCCGGATGAAAAAATCGAAGATGCCATGGCCAAGGCGATCCGCGATACGCTGGCGACCGAGACCGGAAGCATCCTGGCGTTTCTGCCCGGCCAGCGCGAGATCGAGCGAACCGCCGGAGTGCTGGAAGGACGTGTCGGCGCGGATACGATGATCGTGCCGCTTTATGGCGCGCTTGAGGGCCGTGATCAGGACGCGGCAATCAAGCCTGCGCCTGCGGGCAAGCGCAAGGTGGTGCTGGCGACCTCCATTGCCGAGACATCGATCACCATCGACGGTGTGCGCGTTGTCATCGACAGCGGCCTTGCGCGCCTGCCGAAATTCGAACCGGCAACCGGCCTGACCCGGCTGGAAACTGTGCGCGCTGCCCGGGCAGCGGTGGACCAGCGGGCGGGACGCGCGGGGCGCACCGAACCGGGCATTGCATTGCGCCTGTGGCGGGCCGAACAGACGGCGGCACTGGAAGCATTCGCGCCGCCGGAAATTCTCGAGGCTGACCTTACCGGGCTGGTGCTTGATTGTGCGGCATGGGGCGTTGTTGATCCGCGCAGCCTGTCATTTCTCGATTTGCCGCCAGCGCCCGCCATCAAGGAAGCCAAGGCTCTGCTTGAAAACCTTGGCGCACTGGACGACGACCGTATCACCCAGATGGGCAATGCCATGCGCGCGCTCGCCCTGCCGGCACGTCTGGCGCATATGGTGCTGACCGCGCGCGAACGCGGGCAGGCCGGGCGCGCGGCGGAGCTTGCGGTGCTTCTGACCGAGCGTGGGCTTGGCGGTAATGATATCGACCTTGATGTGCGTCTTTCCCGCTTCCAGCGCGAACGCGGCGACCGGGCAACACGGGCACGCGGCCTCGCCAAACGGCTGGCTGGACGCGATGCAGCCCATCAAACAGAGCCTGATAGCGTCGGACGCCTGCTCATCGATGCCTATCCTGATCGTATCGCCAAATCGCGCGGCAATGGCCAGTTCACGCTGGCCAATGGGCGCGGCGGCGAGGTTGATGCGGCGACCTCTCTGGCACGCTCTCCATGGCTGGTGGTTGCCGATCTGGCAGGCCGGGCCGGAAAAGCCCGCATTCTGGCGGCGGCGGAAATATCCGAAACGGAAATCCGCGAGGCGCTGGCGGATCACATTGTCAGTGGAAAGCAGGTTACATACGATGCTGCCCGTAATGCCTTGCAGGCCCGCGATGCCACCCGGATCGGTGCCATAGCGCTGTCGGAAAAGAACCTGCCCGCACCCACGGGTGAACAGGCCAATCAGGGTGTTGTCGAAGCGGTGCGCAATCACGGTCTCGACATCCTGCCCTGGTCGAAAGAAACGACGATCCTGCGGCGGCGGCTCGCATGGTTGCACAAGGGGCTTGGCGCTCCATGGCCATCCATGGCGGATGCAGACCTCATCGCGACACTCGATGACTGGCTGCTGCCATTCCTGTCAGGCGCATCAAATCTCAACCAGATACCCGCACATGTGCTGATTGAGGGATTGCGCTCGCTGGTGCCTTACGATTTGCAGCGCAAGATCGACGCATTGGCACCAACGCATTTCGAGGTGCCAACAGGATCGAACATTCCCATCCGCTATGATGCCGATGACCCTGTTCTTGCGGTGCGTGTGCAGGAACTGTTCGGGCTTGGCACCCATCCTGCTATCGCTGAAGGTACAATCCCGCTGCTGCTCGAGCTTCTCTCCCCCGCACACCGGCCAATCCAGATTACACGGGACCTGCCGGGGTTCTGGAAAGGCTCGTGGGCGGACGTGCGCAGCAACATGCGCGGTCGCTACCCAAGACATGTCTGGCCAGAGGACCCGGCGCAGGCCCTGCCCACCAGCCGTGCCAAGCCGCGCGGCACCTAGAACCGTAACCAACGATGTAAAACGAGAATTCCCTTTGCATCGGGTTTGTTCTAAAGCTCGCCCATGGCTCAAGAATTCGGCATACGCTCTTCCTATCTGTCGCGGCGACTGCGGCTGACAACATTGATCCGCCTGCGCTGGCTGGCGGTTGCTGGTCAGAGCATCGCGGTTCTGTTCGTCGCGCTCTATCTGAAATTTCCGTTCCCGGTCAGCATCTGCTTCGCACTGATCGCCTGCTCAGCATGGCTGAACCTGCTTCTGTCGTTCCGCTATCCGATCAATCACCGCCTTGAACCACGGGCGGCGATTACCGTTCTTGCCTTCGATATCCTGCAGGTGGCCGGGCTGCTCTATATGACTGGCGGTTTGCAGAACCCCTTCGCTGTCCTCATGATTGTTCCGGTCATTATTTCCGCAACATCGCTGCCAGCATCATCAACTGTCATACTCGGCATTCTCGTGACCGTCTGCGCAACGGCACTGGCCTATTTCCACCTGCCCCTGCCCTGGTACCCTGACGAGACCCTGCAATTGCCGTTTGTGCTCGTCGCGGGCGTCTGGTGTTCCGTTGTTTCAGCGCTGGTCTTTACCGCCGTCTATGCCTACCGCGTTGCCGAAGAAGCCCGCCTGCTTGCCGATGCGCTCACCGCGACGGAACTGATCCTGCAACGCGAGCAGCACCTTTCGGCACTTGATGGGCTTGCCGCCGCCGCTGCACATGAACTTGGCACGCCGCTCGCCACCATCGCACTTGTCGCCAAGGAAATGCAGCGCGCGCTTGCCCAGGACGACCGCTTTGCTGAAGATGTTGAACTTTTACGCTCACAGACCGATCGCTGCCGCGAAATTCTGAAGCGCCTGACCAGCCTTTCCTCCGAGAGCGAAGAGCATATGTCCCGGTTGAAGATTTCCTCGCTGATCGAGGAAGTCATCGAACCCAACCGCAATTTCGGCATCAGCATCGAGGTAACAAAACTGCGCGGCGAAGGCCACGAGCCGGTTATCCGCCGCAATCCGGGGATCATTTATGGCCTTGGCAATCTGGTTGAGAACGCCGTGGATTTCGCCCGCGAGACCATAGAGGTCAGCTGGGGCTGGACCGACAAGACAGTGCAGATTGTTGTCGCCGATGACGGAAAAGGTTTCCCGGCTGATATTCTCGACCGAATCGGCGAGCCCTATACCACTGGCCGCGACCGCGAGATCAATGAACATGGTGGTGGCCTTGGTCTTGGGCTCTTCATCGCCAAAACCCTGCTGGAACGCTCCGGCGCAGCCATAACCTTCCGTAATCGCAATGATCCGGGCCAAGGCGCGGAAGTTGTTGTGACTTGGCCGCGCAATCAACTTGATGAACAAAACGGATAACCTTTGACTTTTTGTTCATTGCGAACCATTAACGGAGTATATTTGTAAGAAATGAGCAGGAAACCCTGATGGAACACACGGATCAGGACGATATTGCGGCCATAGGCGGCGATCGAACGTTGTTACTGGTTGACGACGACAAGCCCTTTTTGCAGCGCCTTGCGCGCGCCATGGAATCCCGCGGGTTTACGGTGGCGATCGCTGAATCGGTCGAGGCCGGACTTGCCAGCGTCAAGACACATGCACCTGCCTATGCGGTTGTCGACATGCGCCTTGGTGATGGCAATGGCCTTGATATCATCGAGGCAATCCGGGCACGCCGCGAAGATACCCGCGCAATTGTCTTAACCGGCTACGGCAATATCGCGACTGCTGTTAACGCCGTGAAACTCGGTGCCATCGATTACCTGTCGAAGCCCGCCGATGCGGATGAGGTGTTTGCTGCACTGACCCGGCGCTCCGGTGCCAAGGTTGCACCGCCTGAGAATCCGATGTCAGCGGACCGTGTTCGCTGGGAGCATATTCAGCGCGTCTATGAAATGTGTGACCGCAATGTTTCCGAAACAGCGCGCCGCCTCAACATGCATCGCCGTACACTGCAACGCATCCTCGCCAAGCGCGCCCCGCGCTGAGTTTCTATTTCATCGGTTTTTGCAGCGTCTGGAGTAGGTGCAACTCACCATGAGGGAGATACGCCTCCCCCCTCATGGTTGTTATGTCGAACCACGAACACCTACTCCACATCCGTTTCAGGCAAATGTATCCCTGATAGTTCGGCAAGCGTCATGCGTGCAGCGCTTACCCGCGCAAAACGCAGGGTCATAGCCTTGCGGGTGGCACCCGGCAATTTATGCTCGGGCGCGTCACGCAGGATTTCGGCACCATAGCCATCCGACAGGATAAACCCGCAATCCTCAGGGAAGATTTCAGCGGGAACACCGGGGTGGGTGGCAAAGAACAGCCGGTCGCAATGGGCCCTGTATTCAGGCCATTTCCTGTCGACCTTCCAATCCTCAATCGATGACTTGATTTCAACAATCCATATTTCGCCGCTCCGCGACAAAGCCACCAGATCCGCCCGCCGACCAGAGGCCAAAGGCAACTCCGGCACGACAGCCAAACCAAGCTCCAGAAACAGCCGCTGCACGCCGCGGCGCACCAGCATGGCATTTTCCGACTGGCGTCCATCGATGAGCGGACTGGTCTGACCGGGAATCACAAGGGGCATGGCGCAAGTATCTTTGAAAACTCTGCAACCGAATACGGCAAAAATGCACCAGTTGGTTGAAGAAAACGTGGTTAACAGAAAACTACGCTTTACGGTTAATCAAGCATTAACAATAATGGCAGTAATGAGGGAAGACAACTGAATCGCCTTGGATTCGGCCAATACTTGATGGGGTGACTATGCAACTCAAGACGATCGCTCTTGCAGTTGGACTGATGGGTGCAACTGCTCTGACCGGCTGTTCCACATTCGGCTTCAACTATTCCACTGCCTCCTATTCTTCTGTGACCGACGCGGGATATGTGCTTCCAGCCATTCCACGCGCCAAAATTCCTCCGCAGTTCCTGCGTCAGGAAGTTCGCTATGATAGTGGGGAAGCACCGGGGACAATCATTGTCGATACCAATGCAAAGTTCCTCTACTTCATGCTTGGGGATGGTCGCGCCATGCGTTACGGCATTGGCGTCGGCAAGCAGGGTTTTGAATGGTCCGGCTCTGCCCGCATTGCCCTGAAGCGCGAATGGCCGACCTGGACACCGCCAAAGGAAATGATCAAGCGCAAGCCGGAACTGGCTGAATTCCGCGACGGCATGGACCCCGGACTGCAGAATCCGCTCGGCGCACGCGCACTCTACCTCTTCAATAAAAGCGGCGACACGGGCTACCGCCTGCACGGCACGCCGGAATGGTGGTCCATCGGCAAGGCCATGTCCTCCGGCTGTATCCGCCTGATGAATCAGGACATTATCGACCTCTTCAACCGCGCCGAAGTGGGCGCGAAGGTCGTTGTTCTTTAATTTTCCGGCTTATGAATTGCACGAAAAGGCTGCCCCTCGGGCGGCCTTTTTATTTATCGAACTGATTTTTGCCTTGTTGACCTGATCGACAAGGCGCTCATAGATTGTTCTCAATGCGCATAACCGGGAAGGTCCACATGTTTAAAACCGTAGCCACCACGCCATTTGACGATCAGAAGCCGGGAACATCCGGACTGCGCAAGAAAGTTCCCGAATTCAAGCAACCGAACTATGTCGAGAACTTCATCCAGTCGGTGTTCGATTCGCTGGATGGCTATAAGGGCAAGACTTTGGTGATCGGTGGTGACGGGCGCTACTACAATCGCGAAGTCATCCAGATTGCCGTGAAGATGGCGGCGGCCAACGGGTTTGGCCGGGTCCTTGTCGGTCATCACGGCATTCTTTCAACACCGGCCGCCTCCAATGTCATTCGCAAGTATAAGGCGTTCGGCGGCCTTATTCTTTCCGCCAGCCACAATCCGGGCGGTCCAACCGAAGATTTCGGCATCAAATATAATATCAGCAATGGCGGTCCCGCTCCTGAGAAGATCACTGATGCGGTCTTTGCCAACTCCAAGGTGATCAAGGAATACAGGATCGCCGAAGCCGCTGACATCGACATAGATACCGTTGGCAAACAGCAGCTGGCCGGCATGGATGTCGAGATCATCGATTCCGTCTCCGACTATGCGGAACTGATGGAAACGCTGTTTGATTTCGATGCCATCCGCGCATTGATCAAGTCAGGCTTCACGCTGCGGTTTGATTCCATGCATGCCGTAACCGGCCCCTATGGCAAGGAAATCCTCGAACACCGCCTTGGTGCGCCTGATGGCACCTGCGTGAATTTCGTGCCGCTGGACGATTTTGGCGGGCATCACCCCGATCCCAACCTCGTCTATGCCAAAGATCTTTACGATCTGCTGATGTCCCCGGATGGTCCTGATTTCGGCGCGGCGTCCGATGGCGATGGTGATCGCAATCTGATTATCGGTAAGGGCATGTATGTCACCCCGTCGGACTCACTGGCAATGCTGGCAGCCAATGCGCATCTGGCGCCCGGCTATAAGGCTGGGCTCAAAGGCATTGCCCGTTCCATGCCCACAAGCGGCGCTGCGGACCGCGTGGCCGAAAAGCTGAAAATCGGCATGTACGAGACGCCGACAGGCTGGAAGTTCTTCGGCAACCTGCTTGACGCGGATATGGCGACCATTTGCGGCGAGGAAAGCTCAGGCACCGGTTCCAATCACGTCCGTGAAAAAGATGGTCTGTGGGCCGTTCTGCTCTGGCTCAACATCCTTGCCGTGCGCAAGGAAAGTGTTCAGCAAATCTCACGGGAACATTGGGCCACCTATGGGCGCAATTACTATACCCGCCACGATTACGAGGAAGTGGATTCGGCAGCCGCCAATGGCCTGATCGACACCTTGCGCGCCAAGTTGCCGACTTTGGCTGGCAAGACGGTGCAGGGGCTGACAATCACCACGGCGGATGATTTTGCCTATCACGATCCGGTCGACAAATCGGTAAGCCAGCATCAGGGCATCCGCATCCTCTTTGAGGGCGGTTCGCGCATCGTCCTGCGCCTTTCCGGCACGGGAACATCGGGCGCAACACTGCGGCTCTATATCGAGCGCTATGAGGCAGACCCGAAGCGCCACGGCCTTGAAACACAAAGCGCGCTTGCTGATCTTATCAGCGCTGCCGACGAATTGACCGAGATCAAGACCCGCACTGGCCGCGATAAGCCAAGCGTGATTACGTGAGATATGGGGCATATACGGTTAATGCCGTTGGTGGGGGAAATTCACCCCCCTCTGCCCTGTCGGGCATCTCCCCACAAGGGGGGAGATCACATTGGCATGAAAGGTTTCCCACAAATGGAAGCGTTGCAGATTGTGCAACGTCAGTAATACAGCTGATCTCCCCCCCTGTGGGGGAGATGGGCGACAGCCCAGAGGGGGGTGAAATGCCCCACAAACAAAGCTATTCAAACACGATAGCCGGTGCCGCCTTGCCCTTCGTCTTCGCTGTCTGCAGCTGGTCCCAGACCTTGGTGGCAATCTCGCGGTAAACCTTGGCTTGCGCCCCCTCGGGATTGCTGATCACAACGGGCGTTCCGGCGTCAGACATTTCGCGGATTTCCATTACCAGCGGCACTTCGCCAAGGAAGGGAACACCGAGCCGCTCTGCTTCCGCACGCGCGCCGCCATGGCCAAAAATGTCGTAGCGATTACCGGTATCGGGCGCGATGAAATAGCTCATATTCTCGACAATACCGAGCAACGGCACATCGACCTTCTTGAACATGTTCAGGCCCTTGCGCGCATCGATCAGCGCCAGATCCTGCGGCGTCGAGACGATCACCGCGCCAGCAAGCGGCACCTGCTGCGCCATGGTCAATTGCGCGTCACCGGTGCCGGGCGGCATGTCGACAACGAGGACATCCAGATCGCCCCACTGCACTTCGCGCAGCATCTGCGTCAAGGCAGACATGACCATTGGGCCACGCCAGATCATCGGTGTTTCCTCATCGACGAGGAAGCCGATCGACATGACTTTCAGGCCGTAGCCTTCCATGGGCTTCAGCACGCGGCCGGAGACGACTTCCGGTTTGCCTGAAAGGTGGAGAAGGCGCGGCATGGACGGGCCATAAATATCCGCATCGAGAATTCCGACGCGGTGGCCATTGGCCTGCAGGCCAAGCGCCAGATTGACAGCAGTTGTTGACTTGCCCACCCCGCCCTTGCCCGATGCAACGGCAATGATTGCACCGACACCGGGAACACCTGACTTAACCGGCGCAGCAGCGTGGCCATGCTGGTGGGGCGCCGCTTGTGCAGCAACGCGGGGCGGCGGAACAGCACCTGCGGGTGCCGGGCGCTGGACGGGACGCTGCGGGGCAACAGGTGCCGGACGCGGCACGGCATCATCGCTGGTCGGGCCGCCCTTTTTCTCGGCAGTCAGCGCAACAATAGCTCCGGCCACATCTGGCATGTTCTTGACAACACGCTCGGCGGCGGAACGCAGAGGCTCCAGTTCCTGGGCACGCGCTGCCGGAACGGTAATGGAGAAAAACACCTTGTTGTCAGCAATGAAAATATCCGAGACGAGCCCCAGATCGACAATATTGCTGTTGAAATCAGGCCCGGTCACTGTTTTCAGCTGATCGAGAACCTGCTCCTTGGTCACGCCTGCCATGCTTGTTGTCCCTTTTGTTCCTTACCGCTTCACATAGTGCAGTTGGATAGAAACGCCAATGGGGCAAAGCGCAACTTCCGCTGCGGCCTGTCCTGCAGCCGCAGCGGAATGGGTGACTTCAGATCAGACTTTCCACACACCCGGTATCTGCCGGGTGGCGATGTTGAGACGGTTCCACACATTGACGTTGGCAATAGCCAGCACGAGGTCTCCAAGCTGCCTTTCATCGAAATGTCTTGCAGCTTCATTCCAGATATCATCCGGTACCGGGTCGGATTTGTCGGCAATGCGGGTGACAGCTTCCGTCAATGCCAGTGCGGCCCGCTCGGCATCGGAGAAATAAGGCGTATCGCGCCATGCCGAGACGGCAAAGAGGCGCTCATCGGTTTCGCCAGCCTTGCGGGCCATGCGTGGATGCATATCAACACAGACGCTGCAGCCATTGATCTGGCTGGCCCGCAAATGGACCAGTTCCAGCAGACCTTTGGGGAACTCGCTCGTGCTGGTGGAAGCAGCGAGCGCCTGCAAGGCTTTCATGGCGTCGGGATTGATCATTGCGGGATTGCTCATACGTGCTTGCATTTTCTTTCCTCTCGTTTTTCGGGACCCGGCGTTTGAATATCCAGGCTTTTGCTCTTGACGGTTCAGCGGCTCCGATTTCTTGTCACATCCGCCGGTTTTCGTTCGTCATTGCTTTGACGGAACAGGATGAGGAAATGTGACAGATGAACGAGAAAAAATTTCTGGCAGAGCAATTCGAGGCCAATCGCACGCATTTGCGGCAGGTTGCCTACCGTATGCTGGGCTCCATGACCGAAGCTGAGGATGCGGTGCAGGAAGTCTGGCTGCGGCTCAACCGCGCGGAAACGGGTGATGTCGATAATCTTGGCGGGTGGCTGACAACCGTGATCTCCCGCATCTGTCTCGACATGCTGCGCGCACGCAAATCACGCCGTGAGGACCAGCTAACCCCGCAAACGCCAGAACCGGTGGCGGGCGGCGATCCTGAACGCGATGTGGTGATGGCGGATTCAGTTGGTGCCGCACTTTTGGTGGTATTGGAGAAGCTGGCGCCTGCCGAGCGGCTGGCTTTCGTGCTGCACGATATGTTCGGCGTGTCCTTTGACGAAATCGCGCCCATTGTCGATCGCACGCCGGATGCGGCGCGGCAGCTTGCCAGCCGGGCACGGCGGCGGGTGCAAGGAACCGAGACCACACCGGAACGCAACCTTGCCCGGCAGCGTGAAGTGGTAACTGCCTTTCTGGCCGCGTCGCGTGGCGGGGATTTCAGTGCGCTTCTGGCGCTGCTTGATCCGGATGTGGTCTTCCGTGCCGACAATACTGCGGTACAGATGGGCTCACTGGCGGAAATTCGTGGTGCCGAGGCTGTGGCCAATACATTCAAGGGACGAGCACAGGGCGCTCTGCCAGCACTTATCGATGGTGCGCTGGCTATTGTTGTCTCTATTCAGGGCCAGTTGCGTGTGGTGCTGAACCTGACAATGGTGGATGAAAAAATCACCGCCATCGAGGCTATCGCCGATCCGGAACGCCTCGGTGGCTTTGATCTGGTGATGCTGGACAATTGAACCATCATGAACGAGGCCGGATAGCGGCCTCGTTCATCGTTGGGAAATCAGGAGGCGATGAGAAGCCGCAGCTTCTTCAACGCCATTTCTGTGGTTTCCTTGTAGTCGATGGTGCTTTTCAGCCGGGCGTCCCGGTCCAGCAGCATCACCGATGCCGTATGGTCCATGGTGTAGTCGCCATTTTCCGTCGGCACCTTGCGGGCGTAAATCTTCCAGCCCTTGATGAGTTTCTCGACTTCCTTGGGATCGCCGGTGATACCGGTGATCCGGTCGGTAAAGGCAGCGGTATAGCCCTTCATCACCTCGGGCGTGTCACGCTCAGGATCAACAGAGATGAAAAAGACACGCAGATCCTTGCCTTCATCCCCCAGAGCCTTGAGCCAGCCCGCCATTTCAAACAGCGTGGTCGGGCAGACTTCCGGACAGTGGGTAAAGCCAAAGAACAAGGCTGTCGGATGGCCCTCGAACGCCGCTTGGGTGATTGGCGCACCGTTCTGATCAATCAGGGAAAACGGAGCACCAAGCTTGACCGGCTCTATCTCATTGCCATTGCGGGCACTTAGATAGGTGAAGGCAAGGAAGATCATCAAAAGAGCGATGACCGACCACAGCGCTATACGAACATTGCGTACATTCATCACTGGCCATGCCCCGTGGACGTCGCGCCAGCGGCTTCCACTTTCAGATTGACCTGAACCTTGCCTGCCTTCTGGAATTCCAGTGTGACGGGGACCGTTTCACCCTGCTTCAACGGCTGCTTGATTTCGAGCAGCATCAGGTGCATGCCGCCCGGCTCAAGTTCGATGGTTTCGCCAGCGGGAATTTCCACACCATCGGCAAGCTGGCGCATTTTCATCACCTCGCCATCCATTTTCATTTCGTGGACTTCGACGCGGGCTGCGGCGGGGCTGGAGCCACCGAGCAGACGGTCGGCTTCCTTGGCTTCGTTGGTGATCGAGATATAGCCGCCGCCCACTTTGGCGCCCGGCAATGTGGCGCGGGTGAAGGCATCGGTGAAGACAAGATTGCCGACCTTCACAGCATCCTGTGCCCCGTCTTTTTTCATCTTGGCCATATCGCCCTTGCTCATGGCCGAGTGATCATGGGCCAGTGCAGGCACTGCAAAGGATGTCGCCAGAAGGGCAATAGCCGCAAATTTGAGAGTGGATTTCATGGACGTTCTCCAGTTCCGTTTGGTTATGAGAATACGCGCTTGAGCGGGGAAGGAATACGCTGGATCAGCTGATCCAGAACAAGCATCGCCAGAATGGCAAACCCGGTGAGCGGGAAGAGCACACCGAAGCTGAGGATGACCAAAGTCAGCGCCGCAAAGACGCTTTTTTGCGAAGGCATGGGCGGCACACCAAGACGACCCGAAGGACGGCGCTTCCACCACATGATCACGGCGGAAACCGCCGCAAGAATAATGGCAAAGCAGGTAACAAGCATGACAATCTGGTTGAGGAGCCCCCAATACTGGCCCATGTGAACGCCAATGCCAAACTCGATTGCCTTGGCACCCGCGCCATAATCGGCAAACTTCAGATCAACCAGCGGCTTGCCTGTGTATTGATCGAAATGGATCGTCCGCTGTTTGGCGATGTCATCGGGAAAGATCGCCGCCGTATAGACACCTTCCGGATCGGATGGCAGCGAAACCTCGAAACCGGAGGTAATGCCTTCGGCCTTGGCGGATGTGACGATCTGATCGAGGCCAACGCTCTTTACGACGCCATCAACTGTCGAGGTTGGAACGGGTGCATTCTCGACGGTCCAGCCTGCTTCGGTCAGCACATCCTTTGTCGGGATTTGCGACATAGGTGTCTCGTTCCAGAGCTGTGTGGGATAGCCAAGACCGTTATTTGCCAATGTTCCATTGAGCTTGTCGCCCCAATAGGATGACCAGGGCATGCCTGTAATGGCAAGAAAGAAGATCAGGGCACCGGCTACCGCACCAGTCACCGCATGCAGATCGCGCCAGAACACCCGCTTGTCAGGCGTGCCGCGCACTGTAATGACACCGCCACTCTGCTTGCGCGGCCACCAGAGATAGAAGCCGGTGACAACGAGGATCAATGCGAGACCGCCAACGGCTTCGACCACCCGGTCAAGTGCAAAGCCGAAATAGACCAGACTATGGATCTTGCGCACGACCCAGTTGAATTCCTGCTTCTCCGCAACCTTGCCAAGAACAGAACCCGTATAGGGATCAACAAAGACAAGCACCTTTCCGGCATCGGTGCCGACAATTACCCGTGCCGATTGGGTTGGCGTTGATGGATCACGATAGCGCAGGATTGCCGAATCCGGGACCGCCGCCTGCGCATTCTTGATCAATAGCGATGGCGCAAGCGTCTCGCTTTTGGGCGTGACGACATTACGATAGGCAAAGGCCGTATTGTCGATCTCATCCTTGAAGAGATAGAGCCCGCCGGTGATGGCGAGATTGAGCATGAAGGGAATGACCAGAAGGCCAGCGAAAAAATGCCAACGCCAGATGGCGCGGTAGAGAGATTGACTGATGTCCTTGGGCTTCTCCGAAGCCAGAGTTGAGACGCTCATGCGTGTTCCAATCGTCCGAAAGCAACAATGATTGACCTGTCAAAGGCCAATGGATGCGCCAAAAATGGCGCAACCCTTCCGTTCGATGGCGGACCAGCGTGCGAAAGGGTTCCTGTCAGACGAGTGGGGGAGCCTGCGGCGGCGCTGCCGGAGGATAAAGGCTGCGGGCAATCAGAACCGCTTCACGCTTGATGGCAAGCGAGCGAACAGGTTCGACCTTCAAGCCACCCGTATGGGGCGGGGTGGCAAGAATGAACGATGCGGAAAGACGGCATGCCTCGCAGCTATTGCCATGATAGGCGCTCTTGTGCGGGTCCTGATCACCACTGCCGGGAAGGCAGAGCACGGGAACAGTACCGTCAGGCAGCGTATAGGCAGCAAGATCAATCTGATCGCTGGGCGCGGCGATGACCGGCTGATGGGCAAAGGCGACGAAGACAAGCGCCAGCGCGCACAGCATGCGCACAGCCAGTTGCCAATCGTATCCATATTTGCGCATCACATCCCCGTTGTGCGATTTTGGCCCGTTTTGCGGTTCCGGCTAACCAGATACTCCAGCTTGCAGGCGAAATCTATGCGGCAAAGCGACAAATGCCCGGAGATACTTATGACGAGAGAAAATTGATCTCGATCAGCCATGCATGGGACGGCATAGTTTCGAATGTTACCGTTTCCGATGTTGCAAGATGCAACACATCGTCGGGTCCAAGCGTTTCGCCCGACACCAGCTGGGCATTATCGCGCAGAAGCACAAAAGTCTGCTCGCCATCGCCACGCGCAACCGCCCTGTCCAACCGGCTAAGCTGCGCCTGATATCTTCCGCGCCTGATCATAACATTGAGATCCGTCACCTCATGCAAGACCTCTGCGCTTGTGGGCGTATCGCCGGGGAATGCCATAGCCGGACATGACGGATCGAGCTTTTCAGGCGGACGACCATCTACGGTCAGCACCATCTCGCCTTCAAGCACGGCCAGCACCCTGTTGATCCCGGCAAAGGCCGAGAACGGGCCTGAATTGGGTACTTTCGCCATGCTGATACGCCAGTCGAAACTGTCGACCGATGCACCCTCAGGAAAAACGGCAATTTCGGTGGTGACACCCTTGCCGTTCTTCCATGGCATCTTCCGGTGATCAGCCGCACGCAGGATGCGCATCAGCCGAGAATACCCGGCAGGTTGAGGCCCTTCTCTTTGGCGCAATCAATGGCGATCTCATAGCCCGCATCCGCATGGCGCATGACGCCGGTTGCCGGATCGTTCCAGAGAACGCGCTCAAGACGGCGCTTGGCATCATCAGTACCATCGGCGCAGATAACCATGCCCGCATGCTGCGAGAAGCCCATGCCGACACCGCCGCCATGATGGAGCGAAACCCATGTGGCACCGGATGCCGTGTTGAGCAAAGCATTGAGCAATGGCCAATCGGAAACCGCATCGGAGCCGTCCTTCATCGCTTCGGTTTCGCGGTTTGGCGAGGCGACGGAGCCGGAATCCAGATGATCGCGACCGATGACAACGGGCGCTTTCAGCTCGCCCGTTCTTACCATTTCATTGAACGCAAGGCCAAGACGATGGCGATCCCCCAGACCAACCCAGCAGATACGTGCGGGCAGGCCCTGAAACGCGATACGGTCACGCGCCATGTCGAGCCAGTTGTGCAGGTGGGTATTGCCGGGTGTCAGTTCCTTCACCTTGGCATCGGTCTTGTAGATATCTTCAGGATCGCCGGAAAGTGCAGCCCAGCGGAACGGACCAATGCCGCGGCAGAACAGCGGACGAATATAGGCAGGAACGAAGCCGGGGAATGCAAAGGCGTTTTCAAGCCCCTCATCCTTGGCAACCTGACGGATATTATTGCCATAATCGAGCGTCGGCACACCGGCATTCCAGAAGGCAATCATCGCCTCCACATGTTCGCGCATGGAGGCACGGGCGGCTTTTTCGACCGCCTTGGGGTCGCTTTCGCGCTTGGCTTTCCATTCGGCCATGCTCCAGCCCTTGGGCAGATAGCCGTTGATCGGATCATGCGCCGAGGTCTGGTCGGTCACGATGTCAGGACGCACACCGCGGCGCACCAGTTCGGGCAGGATTTCAGCGGCATTGCCAAGAAGGCCAACGGACTTGGCTTCGCCAGCCTTGGTCCAGCGATCAATCATTGCGAGCGCTTCATCGAGCGTTTCAGCTTTGGCATCAACGTAGCGCGTGCGCAGGCGGAAATCGATGGAATCAGGATTGCACTCAACCGCGAGGCAGCAGGCACCGGCCATAACAGCGGCCAGCGGCTGTGCGCCGCCCATGCCACCAAGACCACCGGTCAGAATCCACTTGCCCTTGAGACTGCCGCCATAATGCTGGCGGCCAGCCTCGACAAAGGTCTCATAGGTGCCCTGAACAATGCCCTGCGTACCGATATAAATCCATGAACCGGCGGTCATCTGGCCATACATGGCCAGACCCTTCTTATCCAGTTCGTTGAAATGGTCCCATGTGGCCCAATGGGGAACGAGGTTCGAATTGGCGATGAGCACACGCGGCGCATCCGCATGGGTGCGGAAAACACCAACCGGTTTGCCGGATTGCACGAGCAGCGTCTCATCCTCGTTCAATGTTTTCAGGGTGGAGACGATCTTGTCGAAATCATCCCATGTGCGGGTGGCGCGGCCAATGCCGCCATAAACCACCAGTTCATTGGGGTTTTCGGCGACATCCGGATCGAGATTGTTCATCAGCATGCGCAGCGGCGCTTCGGTCATCCAGGATTTGGTGTTGAGTTCCGTACCACGGGGGCTACGAATTTCACGGATATTGTGGCGTGGATTGTTCATCATTAGCTCCCCAGCTTGAAGGCGGTTTGTTCGAGATTTTCGAGAATGTCTTTGAGATGTTTGCGCAGGCGCTCGGCCTTCGTCTCATCATAGGCAAAGGGCGGCGCTTCGGTCTGCAAATGGGTGGACTGTGCCAGTTCCATCTGGATCGCATGAATACCGAGTTGTGGCTTGCCATAATGGCGCGTGGTCCAGCCACCCTTGAAACGGCCGTTCATGACGCCATCATAGCCGGATGCCGCAAAGGCAAACCGACCGGCGGCTGCGGCCACCTCAGGCGCGCAGCTTGCGCCCTGATTGGTGCCAATGTTGAAATCGGGCAGTTTGCCCTCAAACAGGAAGGGGATGTGCGAGCGGATGGAGTGGCAATCATAGAGAATGGCAAGGCCGTGAATATCCTGCACGCGCTTGATCTCAGCGGCAAGCGCCTCGTGATAGGGCTTGTGAAACTGTTCAAGCCGCTTTTGCGTATCGGCGGCAGGCTTTTCGCCATCGCGCCAGATCGATCTGCCGTCAAAATCCGTTTCAGGAACGAGGCTGGTTGTATTCTGCCCGGGATAGAGGCTCACATCATCAGGATCGCGATTGGCATCGATGACATAACGATGGAACGTCGCACGTACCGTCGTCGCTTCAGGCAGAAGGCCATCATACAGCGTGTGAATGTGCCAATCCGTATCGGCAAGCAGCTTGCCGTTTTCGTTGAGGCGGTCCCAGATATCAGCTGGAACCTCCGTGCCCGTATGCGGCAGGCCCAAAATGACCGGGGATGAACCCTGTTTGACGTCAACAACACTCATAGGGCGGTATCCAGTGCTGGCAGGATGTCGGGGGAAATGGCGGCATTGAGAATGCCGGAACCGACAAGATCGGAAACCGCTTTCAGGTCGGGCGCCATATAGCGGTCTTCATCCAGCGTCGGCACAACGGAACGGATCGCCGCATGGGCACGGGTAAGTTCCGGGCTTGTCTGCAGCGGGCTGCGCAGATCAATGCCCTGTGCTGCCGTCAGCGCCTCGATGCCGATAATCGAGAACAGGTTGTCGGTCATCTGCAACAGACGGCGTGCGCCATGGCAGGCCATGGACACATGGTCTTCCTGATTGGCTGATGTCGGGGTGGAATCAACCGAGGCCGGGTGCGACATCTGCTTGTTTTCCGACATCAGTGCAGCGGAGGTCACTTCGGCAATCATCAGGCCGGAATTCAGACCGGGCTTGCGGGCGAGGAAAGCAGGAAGGCCATAGCTCAAGGCTGGATCGACCAGCAGCGCAATGCGGCGCTGGGCAATCGAGCCGATTTCACAGATTGCAAGCGCAATCTGGTCGGCGGCGAAAGCCACGGGTTCCGCGTGGAAATTACCGCCCGAAACCACAGAACCATCGCTAAGAACCAGCGGATTGTCGGTCACTGCATTGGCTTCGATTTCCAGCGTGCGGGCAGCCATGCGCAGGAGATCAAGGCAGGCACCATCCACCTGCGGCTGGCAGCGGATGCAATAGGGGTCCTGAACGCGCTCGTCACCTTCAATATGGCTTGCGCGGATCGGCGAATTTTCAAGCAGACGGCGAAGCGCTGCACCCGTATCCATCTGACCACGATGACCGCGCAGGGTGTGAATATCCGGATGGAACGGCGCGGATGAGCCCATCGCCGCATCGGTGGACAATGCGCCGGTGATCAGAGCCGATTGGGCGGAACGGTGCGCGCGGAACAGGCCAGCCAATGCCAGCGCTGTTGAAACCTGCGTGCCGTTGATCAGCGCCAGACCTTCCTTGGCGGCAAGCACTACCGGCTTCAGACCAGCCTTGGCAAGGCCGTCACGGGCGGGCATCTGGGCTCCCGCAAACACCACATCGCCCTCGCCGATCATCGCGGCAGCCATATGGGCCAGAGGTGCCAGATCGCCTGAAGCACCAACCGAGCCTTTTTCGGGGATAACAGGAATGACACCCTTGGCGAGCATACCCTCGATCAGGCTGATCAGTTCAGGGCGGACACCCGAAGCGCCACGACCCAGCGAAATAAGCTTCAGCGCCATGATCAGCCGGACAATATTCTCGGGCAGCGCATTACCAACGCCGCAGCAATGCGACAGAATGAGATTGCGCTGGAGCGTTCCGACATCAGCCGCATCAATGCGGATCGAAGCAAGTTTGCCGAAGCCGGTGTTGATGCCATAAACAGGGGCGTTCCCGGCGGCGATTTCGGCGATACGCGCAGCGGCAGCTTCGATGCCCTTGTGGAACGACTGATCAAGCTTGACCGGCATTCCCTGCCAGTAGATTTTTTCCAGTTCGGCGAGAGGAACGGAACCGGGGTGGAGGACGACAGTCATGGTTAGGCCTTCAAGATGAGCTGGTGGAGGGGATTGAAGCCAATGCGGTAGCAAAGTTCTGCGGGCTGCGTGGCGTTCCAGATGGCGATTTCGGCACGCTTGCCCGGAGCGATTGTGCCAAGATCATCCTGCAATCCAAGCGCGTGGGCGGCTTCCCGTGTTGCGCCCGCCAGCGCCTCTTCGGCGGTCAGGCGGAACAGGGTGCAGGCCATATTCATGGTCAGGAGCAGTGATGTCAGCGGCGATGTGCCGGGATTACAATCCGTAGCGATAGCGATACGCACACCGGCTTCACGCAGGGCTTTGACCGGCGGCGCCTGCTCTTCCCGCAATGCATAGAATGCACCGGGCAAAAGCACTGCAACCGTGCCAGCAGCAGCCATAGCCTTTGCACCATCCTCATCGAGATACTCAAGGTGATCGGCAGACAGCGCACCATAGGAGGCGGCCAATTTTGCACCGCCAAGATTGGAGAGCTGTTCGGCATGCAGCTTGACCGGGATGCCAAGCGCCTTGGCCCGGTCAAAAACGCGGGCAATCTGCGCGGGCGAAAAGGCTATGCCCTCGCAGAAGCCATCGACAGCATCAACCAGTCCTTGCGCATGGGCGGCATCAAGACCCGGCAAAACAACCTCGGAGATATAATCATCCGCGCGGCCACGATATTCAGGCGGAACCGCATGGGCAGCGAGGTAGCTGGTACGGATGCGCACCGGGCGCAGCGTGCCGAGGCGGCGCGCCACCCGCAGCATTTTCAGTTCCGTTTCGATATTGAGGCCATAACCGGATTTAATTTCAACGGTGGAAATACCTTCCGCCAGCAGGGTATCCAAGCGCGGCAGGCTTTGCGCGACGAGTTCATCTTCCGAAAGGCCATTGGTTGATTTGACCGAGGAGACAATACCGCCGCCTGCCCGGGCGATTTCCTCGTAACTTGCACCCTCAAGCCGCATTTCAAACTCGCGCGCGCGGTTGCCGCCAAACACCAGATGGGTATGGCAATCGATCAGTGCAGGCGTTGCCAGACGCCCGCCAAAATCCTGCGTCTCAACGCCTTTCCAATCACCCGGAATGGTCGCACCAACCCAGGAAATGCAATCATTTTCAATGCCGATCGCACCCGCATCGATCAGGCCATAGGCAGCACCGGTATTCTCCAGCGTCGCAATTCTCAATCCGGAAAGAATTTTCCTCATTGGCCTTGATACCATCCCCATTAGCGCTTGCTCATGACGTTATTATGTATATACATATTATGTCAAGGAGCCGTTGGGTTTGTTGTGTGTGGGGGTTTGGTTCGTGGTTCGTGGTTCGACAAGCTCACCATGAGGCCCTTCGACAGGCTCAGGATGAGGGGAGCTTTATTCTGCAACCTTTGCGACTATCGTTGCATCCTCACTCTCCCTCATGGTGAGCTTGTCGAACCACGAACCAAAAACCGAGTTAACCGCTTGTACGTAGGAAATAAAAAATGAATCCAGTCGCCAAATCGGTATTTGCCCGCTCTGCCCTTACAGAAAACGGCTGGGAAAATGATGTTCTGGTGCAAATCGATGCAACTGGACAAATTGTTTCCGTCGAAGCCAACAGCACCGCCCTCCCCAGCAGCCATCACACCCCTATCCTGCTCCCCGCTCAGGCGAATCTGCACAGCCACACCTTTCAGCGCGCCATGGCGGGGCTATCAGAAGCACGCAGCCCTGAAGGACGGGACAGTTTCTGGACCTGGCGCGCAATCATGTACCGGTTTCTCGATATTCTCGACCCCGAGGATATCGAGGCCATTGCCGCCTTCGCCTTCGTCGAGATGCTCGAATCCGGCTATTCCGGCGTTGCGGAATTTCATTATGTCCATCACCAGCCGGGTGGAACACCCTATGCGAGCCTTGGCGAGTTGTCCGAGCGGATCGCCGCTGCCGCCAATGCCACCGGCATCGGCCTGACATTGCTGCCTGTCGCCTATGCGCAGGGCGGTGTCGATGGCCGGGCGCTTGCGGGCGGGCAATTGCGCTTTGGCAATGATGTCGAGCGGTTTTCGCAACTGGCGGAGGCAGCCGAAAAATCGGCGCGGCAAACCGGTCCAGACGCCGGTTTCGGCGTCGCACCGCATTCAATCCGCGCCGTCAATGAGCATGACCTTCTGGAGCTGGAGCGCCGGTTTAGAGCCATGCCGTTCCATATTCACATTGCCGAGCAACTGCCGGAGCTTGAAGAGGTTCAGGCTGTCTATGGCCAACGCTCCATGAGCTGGCTGCTGGATCACCTCCCCGTCAATGAACGCTGGTGCCTCATCCATTCGACACATATGACGCCGGAAGAAACATTGCGCGTGGCCAAAAGCGGCGCGGTTGTCGGCCTTTGCCCGCTGACGGAAGCGAGCCTCGGTGATGGCATATTCGACGGTGTGCGTTACCTCAATGCGGGGGGACGCTTCGGTACGGGATCGGATTCCAATATCCGCATTTCACCATCGGAAGAGTTGCGGCAGCTTGAATATAGCCAGCGTCTGCGCGATGTCTCGCGGGTGACGCTTTCGGTTGACGGCAAGTCCAACGGGCGAACGCTCTATGATGCTTCGCTCCTCGGCGGAGCACAGGCGCTTGGCCGCAAGGCTGGCAGTCTTGCCGCTGGGAAATGGGCCGATATGGTCGCGCTCGATGCCGACAATCCGGCGATCCTTGGCCTTAAGGGCGACCGGTTGCTTGATGGCTGGATTTTTGCAGGCGACAGGCATGCGGTAACCGATGTGTGGTCGGCAGGCCGCCATGTGGTGCATGACGGACGCCATCATGCACGCGAGCAAATCTTTGCAACCTACAAGACGCGGCTTGCGTCAATTCTGGAGCGGGTGTGACAGCAACAGCGCGAAAATCCTTCCACGCCATCAAGGCCGAAATGGCCCGCCGCATCGCCGAGCGGGTCTGGGCTCCCGGTGCGCTGATCCCGGGCGAGGAAGTTTTATCTGTCGAGTTTGGCTGCGCCCGCGCAACTGTCAATCGCGCCCTGCAGGAATTGGCGCGTGGCGGCGTGCTTGTACGCAAGCGCAAGGCCGGAACACGGGTTGCCCTGCATCCAATGCGCGAAGCACGCTTTGTCATTCCTATTATCAGGCAGGAAATCGAGACAAAGGGCGGAAAATACCAATTCAAGCTGCTTTCCAACCGGGTTGAGAAGGCACCGGCAACCATTACCCAGCGCATGGGCCTCACCAAGGGCAAGGAAATGCTGCATGTGCGGTGCCTGCATCTGTCCGACGGCAAGGCTTATCAATATGAAGATCGCTGGGTCAATCTGGATGCGGTGCCTTCCATACGCGGCGAAACATTCGAAACCATCAGCCCAAATGAATGGCTGGTGACGCACTCGCCGTTTTCACAGGCCGAGATTGTCTTTCATGCCGGTGTGGCCGGGGCTGAAGAAGCTGAGATTCTCGGTGTTGCCGAAAAGGATGCGGTGTTCATTGTCGAGCGCGTTACGTTCGTGCCGCAAAAGCCGATTACATTCGTGCGGATGATCCACCCCTCGTCCCACCGGATGGTGACGCAGCTTTAGGCTAAATTCCTGAAATTTCTGAGGATGCGGTTCGCACGGCTTACGCTGGTAAAGACCGCTGAGGTGCGGTGATTTGTCAACGTGCCAGAACAATTGTCTACTAAAATACTCATAATTTTCTAGAATAATTCTAAGCTATTGATATTTTTCATTGTTTTCCAAAATTATCATTTGACTTTGAATCGAAGCATTGCCTTTATGCACGGGCACAAGAGTGCATACCTTTGATGTCTGGGCCTTGAACCCGTTCGATTGGAGGACCCTATGATAGGTCTTTTTCTGCCACGCCTGCGCGTGGTCTCTACGCTGCATCCGCGGCGTCCACATTCTGCTTCCGGCCTCAACAGGCTGACGCAGCCCGTTGCCTGGTTATGCCGCAACGAATTTACTGCCTTGATCCGCAACAATGAGCAGGATGGGAGTGGACATGTATCCACGCACATCTGAAATCGGGAACGGTACGGGTTGTTATTTCGACCGCGCGCCGGAAAAGCTCGTGCTTGAAGGTTATCGCCGCTGGACTGCCGGGTTTGAAACCGGCTCGGTGATTGCCTGGGAAATGGCTTATGGACTTTACAGCGAAATTCTCGGCACCCGTGAAGGCAATCGCGCCCTGTCGGAACTGTCTTTCTTTATCCGCACGCTGCGCCATTGCGCCCTGTGCCCGCTGAAGACATTCCCGTTCGGCTCGCACCATGTGTGCAAGGAAGAATGCCTGACTTTGGGTCTGATCGCCGGACTTCAAAATTGCGACATGCTTGCAGCAAGAACCTGCCTCAATGCCATGGCATGTCCGTCCCGGCATGAGGAAGTCGAAAACGCAGCCATCGGTTTTGCCGAAACGCTGGTGGAACTGGATCAGGTGCTTTTGCCGATCCCGAAATTTGCAATCGATGACATCATTTCTCGCCCGATGCGGGCGAAGTACCATTAAGAAGAAGGGGAAATATAATGATCATCAGCTCCCGCATGGAACGACGCCTCTCAATCGCCGCGACTGCCGTATTGACTCTGGCGATTTTTATCACGCCGCTCACGGTGCGTGCTTCCATTGAAGCCAAGGCCGTAACGAGCACTTTCACGGAAGTTGCGTCGGTGGAACCGGCTGACCTGCTGCTCAGAAAATAAGGGCCTCCAGTCCGGTACCGGCCTCGTGCCGGTACTGTTCTTCAACGCGAACAGCACAAGCTGCCGATGAAATATTATTTCGCACGCAACCAGTTTTCTTCACCGCACTAAACCCACCCATCCATTTAATTGAAGCTTGCGCTTGATAGCCGGGGAAGAATCCTGTCGCGGGCAAAATTCCGGGCCAACGGATAATAGACTACTGTTTCTGTAGACTTATGTATTCAGGTAGAATTTTCTAATTTATCGATATAAAAGGAATTCTTTCCAACGCCCGCTATGCGGGTCGCTCTGCTACGCTTCAGGTCACACTACACGGAGGCAGGCATGAAACATTCCCGATTTTCGCTATCGCTGGCGGCAGCATTATTCGCCGCAACAGTTTCCTTTCAATCGCTGTCTGCCGCCCATGCGGATACGACGCTTCTGAACGTCTCATATGATCCGACCCGCGAACTCTACAAGGACTACAACGCGGCTTTTGCAGCAAAGTGGAAGGCCGATACGGGCGAAACCCTGACGATCCAGACCTCGCATGGCGGCTCCGGTGCGCAGGCCCGCTCCGTCATCGATGGTCTTGATGCCGATGTGGTGACACTGGCGCTTGAGAGCGATATCTCGGCCATCGTCAAGGCGACCAAGAAGATCAATCCTGATTGGCGCACCAAATATCCGCACAATTCGGCTCCTTACACATCCACAATTGTTTTCCTCGTGCGCAAGGGCAATCCGAAAGGCATCAAGGACTGGGGCGATCTGGTCAAGGATGGTGTTGAAGTCATCACGCCAAATCCGAAAACATCGGGTGGCGCCCGCTGGAACTACCTTGCAGCCTGGGCTTGGGCCTATGGCCAGTACGGCGGCGACGAAGCCAAGATCAAGGACTATATCGGCAATCTGTTCCAGCATGTTCCTGTGCTTGATTCCGGCGCACGCGGTTCGACCACAACCTTTGCGCAGCGCGAGCTTGGCGACGTTCTGCTCGCATGGGAAAATGAAGCCTATCTTGCTTCGGATGAATTCGGCGCTGACAAGTTCGACATCATTGTCCCGCCGCAATCCATTCTGGCTGAACCGCCCGTGGCTGTCGTCGACGGAAATGTCGATGCCAAGGGCACGCGCAAGGTGGCTGAAGCCTACCTGCAATATCTCTACTCTGCAGAGGGCCAGACCATCGCCGCCAAGCATTTTTATCGCCCGACTGAGCCTAAACTGGTGCCTGCTGACATCTTGAAGAAATTGCCGGAGTTGAAACTGGTGACGATCGATGATCCAATCTTCGGTGGATGGGCTAAAGCACAGCCCTATCACTTCGGAGATGGCGGAACGTTTGACCAGATTTACAAGCCGAAAAAGTAACAGCATGATTTCCAACCTCACAGCAGGTTGGCGGTTTAAGAGGCCGAGTGTCATTCCAGGGTTCGGAATGACACTCGGCTTCACTCTTGCCTATCTGACCCTCATCGTTCTTATTCCATTGGCTGGTCTGGTCTGGCGTTCCGCCTCGCTCGGCTGGGGCGGCATGTGGCATGTCGCAACAGATCCGCGCACACTGAACGCGCTGAAAATCAGCTTTGGCACATCGTTCGTGGCCGCGCTTATCAATGTTGTGTTCGGCGTTATCGTTGCATGGGTGCTGGTGCGCTACCGCTTCCCGGGCCGCCGGATCATCGACGCCATTGTGGATTTGCCCTTTGCATTGCCAACGGCTGTTGCCGGTATTGCGCTGACGGCGCTCTATTCCAAGAATGGCTGGATCGGCAAATGGCTCGATCCGCTGGGGATCAAGGTCGCCTTTACACCGATTGGCATAACGATTGCCCTGATCTTTATCGGACTGCCTTTCGTCGTGCGCACCGTGCAGCCAGTGATGGAAGAAATCCGCAAGGAAGTGGAAGAGGCAGCCGCCACCCTCGGCGCTACGCGGTTCCAGACGATCACGCGTGTGCTGTTGCCCGGACTGACACCAGCGATCCTCACCGGTTTTGCCCTCGCCTTTGCCCGTGCTGTTGGCGAGTACGGATCGGTGATCTTTATTGCTGGCAATCTTCCCTATATCTCGGAAATTGCGCCGCTTCTGATCGTTATCAGGCTTGAAGAGTTTGACTATACGGGCGCCACGGCAATCGCGGCAATCATGCTTATCATTTCGTTCACGATGCTTTTTGTCATCAATCTCATTCAGGCCTGGAGCCGCAGGAGGTATGGCTATGCGACATGAATTGCCACAACCTCCCGAGCCTGCAACCAAAGCCTGGCACCCGGCAACCACGGAAAGCCGAACGGCGCGTTTCGTGCTGATTGGCGTGGCGCTGGCCTTTCTCGGGCTGTTCCTGCTTCTGCCGCTCATCTCGGTTTTCTTTGAGGCGTTTCGCAAAGGTCCCGCGGCTTACTTTGCAGCCTTTGCCGATGCGGATGCGCTTTCCGCCATTCGGTTGACCCTTTTGGTGGCGGTGATTGCTGTTCCGCTTAATCTCGTCTTTGGCGTGGTCGCAGCCTGGACCATTGCCAAGTTCGAATTCAAGGGAAAGGCTTTTCTGACGACGCTGATCGATCTGCCTTTCTCGGTTTCCCCGGTTATTTCGGGACTTGTCTATGTGCTCTTGTTCAGCAGTCACAGCGCACTGGGGCCTTGGCTCAAATCGCAGGGGATCGAAATCCTGTTTGCTGTTCCGGGCATTGTTCTGGCAACGGTTTTCGTGACCTTCCCCTTTGTTGCGCGGGAACTGATCCCGTTGATGCAGGAACAGGGCACGACCGATGAGGAGGCCGCGCTTTCGCTTGGTGCCAATGGCTGGCAGACTTTCTGGCATGTCACCCTACCGAACATCAAATGGGGCTTGCTCTACGGCGTGCTCTTGTGCAACGCCCGTGCCATGGGAGAGTTTGGCGCGGTATCCGTCGTTTCAGGCCATATTCGCGGCCTGACCAACACGATGCCGTTGCAGGTCGAGATTCTCTATAACGAATTCAATACGGTTGCTGCTTTTGCAGTGGCTTCGCTTCTGGCGCTGCTGGCGCTGGTGACGCTCGTTCTCAAAACTCTTCTGGAGTTGAGATATGGTGCGGAACTGGCTGCCAATGGCGGACACTGAGAGGAATTAAGATGGACGTTCGCGTAAGTGGTGTACGCAAGGAATTTGATCGCTTTCCGGCGTTGCACGACGTATCGCTCGATATTAATTCGGGGGAACTGATCGCATTGCTCGGCCCATCGGGATCAGGCAAGACAACGCTCCTGCGCCTGATTGCTGGTCTGGAAACCCCGACCGAGGGCAAGGTGTTCTTCGGTGATGAAGATGCATCTCTGAAATCCGTGCAGGAACGCAATGTCGGCTTCGTGTTTCAGCACTATGCCCTGTTCCGGCATATGACTGTGATCGACAATGTTGGTTTCGGTCTCAAAGTACGCCCCTCTGCCAGCCGCCCGAGCAATGAGGAAATCCGCCGCCGCTCGTCAGAGCTGCTCGATTTCGTGCAGCTGGGCGGACTGGAAAAGCGCTACCCGGCCCAGCTTTCCGGTGGCCAGCGCCAGCGCGTCGCCCTTGCCCGCGCCATGGCGATTGAGCCGCGCGTATTGCTTCTTGACGAGCCATTCGGTGCGCTTGACGCCAAGGTGCGGAAAGAACTGCGCCGCTGGCTGCGGGAAATTCACGACAAGACCATGCACACGACGGTTTTTGTGACGCATGATCAGGACGAGGCACTGGAACTCGCCGACCGTGTGGTGGTGATGAGCCAGGGCAAGATCGAGCAGATTGGCACACCCGATCAGGTCTATGACACGCCCAATTCTCCGTTCGTCTATGGCTTTATTGGCGAATCAAGCTCGTTGTCGGTGCGGATAGAAAGCGGCGAGATCTGGCTGGCGGATCGCGCGCTCGGCCTCAAGAACGATGCTCCCGACGGCGAAGCAACACTTTATTTCCGCCCGCATGATGTCGAACTGGTCGATGGTTGCGGCGGCTGCATTGCCGGGACTGTCATCGCAAGCCGACGCGTGGGGGCGACAAGGCGTGTGGAACTTGAAATCGGCGGCGCGGCGGAACGCGTCGAGATTGAAATTCCCGCTGATCATCCGGCCAAGGAAAAGAGCCGCATCGCCTTTCGTCCCAAGCATTGGCGGGTTTTTCCGAAGGTTTAACCCTCCTTACGACCGACACGGAAAGCCGGAGTTCCCCTCCGGCTTTTTTGCATGTCCGCTATATTTGCTGTTACTGATCGGGAAACAGTCTGTTCACAAAGCCTATGGCATTCCGTGAACGGCTACAACGTGGTTTGCGCGCAATGCCCCTGTGCAGTCCGCTATGAATTGCCTAAGATAAACAGATGGAAATTTGACTCATTTTCATCAAAACTGATCGGCAAGGGTAAAAGTGATGGTAGCTTAGTTGCTCCGACCCGATTAGATCGTGACTCCTCTATGGGTCAATCGACCCGTTATTATCGTCTGTGTTGCAGCCCTGAAGATTTTTTCTTCACAACCGAAACGAAGGCAAATGGCCCTACTGTCTTTTTTTAAATCTTTCACACCACAGAAGAATGCCGTTGGTCAGATTTTTTCGGTCCAACCCAATCCAATCAGAGCACACTACAAATCCATCGATGATCTGCGAGATATGGGTGCGCGCGTGGCGCGCGGCGAAGACATCCGCTTGCCCGATTATGAACCGATGGTCTTTGAGCAACGCACCGTCGAGAATGCGCGGCTGATCCTGCACTCCTATCGTTCCTCCGACGCGGCTGCACGCAAGGGCGAAACGATTACACCGGCGGCGCAGTGGCTCCTCGACAACTACTATCTCGTTGATCAGAACATCCAGCAGGTCGAACGCGATCTTCCGAAAAAATTCTTCCGTCAATTGCCGCCATTGAAAGGCAAGCCTGAAATTCCGCGCGTCATGGCCCTCGCCTGGCTTTATGCGGCTCATACGGACAGCCAGTTCTCGCTCAGCAGCCTGACCGCCGTGGTCGAAGGCTTCCAGACCGTTTCGCCGCTGCATATTGGCGAGCTTTGGGCGCTGCCTTCAGCTGTGCGCTTCATCCTCATCGAGAATGCGCGCCGCCTGTCTTTGCGCGTCGAGCGTGCCCGGCGCATGCGCGCCTATGCCAATAGCGTTGCCGATGAAATCACGCTCAACGCCGACAAGGACACGCTGCCGCAGCTTCTGGCGCAGTACACCACCGCCGCGCGCGACAGCACCTTTGCTACCCATCTGCTCTACCGCCTGCGTGGCGGCGCGATGCATTCCGGTGCCGCCGTCGCATGGCTTGAGGAAGAGCTGGAAAAGAACGGCAGTGACGCGGAAGACGCCATTATCCAGGAACACACACGCCAGTCCACCGGCGGCGTTACCATGGGTAATCTTATCCGCAGCCTGAAAGCCATTGACGACGTTGACTGGATTACATGGTTCGAAACCGTCAGCGGCGTCGATGCGGTGCTGCGCGAACATTCCAACTTTGACGCGCTCGATTTCCACTCCCGCAACGCCTATCGCGTCGCGATTGAAAAGATCGCGCGCCGCTCCGGCAAGAGCGAGCAGGATATCACACAGGCTGCACTTGATCTGGCCCATCACAGCGCCGAGACCAAAGGCGACGAGAAAAGCGTTACCGTGCAACGCAAGCGCGATGTCGGCTACTATCTCGCGGGTGATGGACGCTCCGAACTCGAGAAAACCTGTGGTTCCACGCCGACAGTGCTGCAGCGCTGGGTGCGGTTCTACAAGATGCTTGGCCTTGCCGGTCTGTGGGTTCCTGCCTCCGTTATCTCCATCGGCATTCTGTTTCTGATCCATTATTGGCTGCGCCGCTATGGCCTGCCGAGCGATACGGTTCTTCTGCTGACGATACTGGCCGTCTTCCCGACGATGGAAACCGCCAATGGTTTCGTCAACTGGATCATTCCGATGTTCATGCCGCCAACGCGGCTCATCGGCTTTGAATATAAAAACGGCCTGCCGCCGGAAGCCAAAACCCTCGTGGCGGTGCCGACGCTGATCACCTCACGCGATTCCGTTGACGAGCACATCCGCAATCTCGAAGTGCATTATCTGACCAATCCGCGCGGCGAAATTTATTTCGCGCTGCTGACCGACTGGGCCGACAGCAAGGTCGAGCAGAACGAGAATGATCTCGATATTCTTGACTATGCCCGCGAGAAAGTAACCGCGCTCAACCAGCATTATACTCAGGGCGGAAATCCACGTTTCTTCCTCCTGCACCGCAAGCGCCTGTACAATGCACAGGAAGGCCGCTGGATGGGTTGGGAGCGCAAGCGCGGCAAGCTGCATGAACTCAACCTTCTGCTGCGCGGCGATAAGGATACAACCTATTTCCCCAGCAATGAGGAAGTGCCCACAGACATCAAGTTTGTGATGACACTCGACTCCGACACGCGCCTGACGCCGGATTCCGTCAACCGTCTTGCGGGCAAGCTTAGCCATCCGCTGAACCGTCCGATCTATAAGGAAAAATCAGGCCGTGTGACGAGCGGTTATGCCATTCTCCAGCCGCGCGTTACGCCCTCGCTAACAACAGGTGACGATGCGTCATTCCTGCAGCGTGTTTTCTCGGTCAATCGTGGTATCGACCCCTATGTCTTTGCCGTTTCAGACGTTTATCAGGACGTGTTGGGTGAAGGCACATTCACCGGCAAGGGCCTCTACGATATCGACTTCTTTGAACTAGCCCTTGACGGCAAGATCGATGAGAACACTGTTCTCAGCCACGACCTTCTCGAAGGTGGCTATGCCCGTGCAGCTCTCGTCAGCGATGTCGAGGTGGTTGAAGATTATCCTACCGGATATAATGTCGACATTTCCCGCCACCATCGCTGGACCCGTGGTGACTGGCAGCTTCTGCCTTACCTCTTCAGCACCAAGCCGGGTGTGACAGCTGTTACCCGCTGGAAGATGACCGACAATCTGCGTCGCTCGCTGACACCGGTTTTCTGGATTATCGCTTCGATTGCCGGCTGGACATTGCTGCCACCGGGTGTTGCCGCGCTATGGCAATTCTTCATGATCTTCAGCATGTTCATCGTCCCGACGATGATCCTGTTCACCAACCTTGTGCCGACAGATATGAACCTGTCGCTCAAGGGCCATTTTCAGGCGATCCTCACCGATATCTTCTCCGGTGCCGCCGATATTGCGCTGCGCATTACATTCATTGCCAACATGGCCTGCCTGATGGCGGATGCCATTGCCCGCACGCTCTACCGCGTGTTCATCTCGCGCAAGAACCTGCTCGAATGGCGTGCTGCGGCACAGGCCAAGGCCAGCGCGCCGGATACGCTGCAATATTATGCCCGCCTGATGTGGCCAGCTGTTATCGTCGCCATTGTTGCCATTGCCCTGCCACTCGCTACCCATAACCGGGCATGGTTCCTTGCCGTGCCTTTTGCGCTGATCTGGTTCTTCTCACCTGTCATTGCATGGCTCGTCAGCCGTTCGGCAAAGCCGCTGGATGATCTGAATGTCCGCTCTTCTGATAAGAGCGAGCTGCGCCGGTTCGCCCGCCGCACCTGGCATTATTACGATACGTTCGTCACCAAAGAGCAGAATTTCATTCCGCCTGACAATTTTCAGGAAGATCCGCATCCGGTTATCGCGACACGCACATCGCCAACCAATATCGGTATGTATCTGCTGTCGACGGTGGCTGCACGCGACTTTGGCTGGATCGGTTTCAACGAAACGCTGACCCGTATCGATGACACACTGACCACGCTTGAAAAGATGGAAAAATATCGCGGCCATCTTTACAACTGGTATGAGACGACCACTTTGCGGCCCCTTCTGCCGCTTTACGTCTCCTCGGTGGATAGCGGCAATCTCGCCGGTCATCTGGTGGCGCTTTCCTCCGCTTTGGAAAAGTGGGCCGAAGCACCATCTGTCTATCTGCAAAGCGATCTCGACGGTATTCTCGATGTCAGCGATATCCTTGAAGAGGCGATCAACGACATTCCCGATGAACGCCGTGTGCTGCGGCCACTGCGCCGCCGTTTGGATGAGCGGGTGGCGAACTTCCGCCGTGCCATCACAACCATCAAGGAAGAGCCTGAAACCGCTTCCCTGCGCACTATCAATCTTTCGCTGTTTGCCGGTGACATTCAGCGTCTGACCGAGGAACTGCATGGCGAGCTTGAAAGCCCGCTGAGCACCGTTGCCAATGGCTGGGCGCTGCTTCTGGTCAAGACCTGTCAGGCCCATACGGACGATGCCATCGGAACACATGATGGTACAGACAGCCTGCGCGAACGTCTGGTTTCGCTGGCAACCCGGGCCCGGCAACTGGCCTTCGATACAGACTTCACCTTCCTTGAACGCAAGGAACGCCGTCTGCTCTCAATCGGTTTCCGCGTCGACACCAATGAGCTTGATGCCAGCTGCTACGATCTTCTGGCTTCGGAAGCCCGTCTTGCCAGTCTCTTTGCCATTGCCAAGGGCGATATCCCTGTTGATCACTGGTTCCGTCTTGGCCGTCTTCTGGTTCCGGTTGGCTGGCGCGGTGCGCTGATCTCATGGTCAGGCTCCATGTTCGAATATCTCATGCCACCACTGGTCATGATCGAACCTTTGGGCTCCATGCTCGATCAGACCAACAAGCTGATCGTTCAGCGCCAGATCGAATATGGCGAGTCAAAGGGTCTGCCGTGGGGTATTTCGGAAGCCGCCTATAATGCGCGCGATCCGGAGATGAACTACCAGTACACCAATTTCGGTGTTCCAACGCTCGGCCTGAAGCGTGGCCTTTCCAAGAACTATGTGGTGGCGCCCTATGCCAGCATCATGGCCGCACAGTATCGCCCGGCGGAAGCTGTGGTCAATCTGAAGCGCCTGCGCGAAATGGGTGCGCTGGGTCAGTACGGTTTCTATGATGCCGTCGACTTCACCCGCTCCCGCGTTCGCGAGGACGAGGAATATGCCGTCGTTCGCAATTACATGGCGCACCATCACGGCATGTCGATTGTTGCTGTCAACAATGTGGTGTTTGAAGGCCGCATGCGTGACCGCTTCCATTCGGACCCTGTGATTGAAGCCGCCGAACTGCTGCTGCAGGAAAAAGCCCCGCGCGAAATTCCAGTTCTGCAGGCGAAGGCCGATAATCCGATGCGTAAGGCCGTGGAAAGCGGCGAAGAAACGGCGTCTATCCGTTTCATCAAGAACCCGCTTTCCGCCCCGCGCGCCACGCAGATCATGTCGAACGGACATTACTCGGTCATGGTCACTGCCAATGGTGGCGGTTACAGCCGCTGGAATGGTCTTGCCATCACGCGCTTCCAGCCTGATCCGCTTGAAAGCGGCTATGGCACGTTCCTGTTCCTGCGTGATCTCGACAGCGGCGAATGGTGGTCGGCGACCGGTGATCCCGTTCGGGCAGCCGGCGAAAAAAGCACAACCATCTTTGCTGACTACAAGGCTGAATTCGTCAAGGAAAACGGTACCATCCAGACCACGGTAGAAACCATCGTCGCTTCGGATTCCGATGGCGAAGGCCGTCGCATCATCATCACCAATACCGGAACAAAAGACCGGATCATTGAAGTGACGTCCTATGCGGAACTGGTTCTAACGGCTGACGATACGGATACTGCGCATCCGGCCTTTGCCAAGATGTTTGTGGAAACCGAGATCGACCCGCGCGGCGATACGATTTATGCGACGCGCCGCAAGCGGGGTAGCGGCGAGCCCGATATTCACGTGGCCCATGTGGTCACGGATGGTTCGGGCGCGATGCGCGAAATTCAGGCGGAAACGGACCGGCGGGCATTTATTGGCCGCGGTCGTAACCTGCGCAATCCAGCCGCCTTCGATGAGGGCGTCACCCTCAATGGCAGTCAGGGATTTGTGCTCGATCCCATCGCTTCGCTGCGTTGCCGCGTGCGGGTTCCCGCCCATAAACGCGTCACGCTGGTTTACTGGACCCTTGTCGGGCCAGACCGGCATGAGTTGGAAGAAGTCGTCTCGCGCTTCCGTCACCCGGATTGTTTTGCCCGCGAATTCTCGCTGTCTTGGACAAGTTCGCAGGTGCGGCTGCATCATATCGAGATCAATCCGGATGAGGCCGCGGACTTCCAGCGCGTCGCAACCAGCCTGATCTATACGGACAAGGCTCTGCGCCTGCCCTCCGAAAGCATCGCATCCGGCCTTGGCAGCCAGTCCGATCTCTGGCCCATGTCCATCTCAGGCGACTTTCCCATCCTTGCACTGCGCATCGACGATGAAGCCGATATGGAAACGCTGAAGAACGTGCTGAAGGCACAGGAATACTGGCGGGCGAAGGGGCTTGTGGTCGACGTTGTCGTCATCAATGAGCGCTCCTTCTCCTATGCTCAGGATTTCCAGCGCGGGCTCGAAGCGATCTGCGAAAACAGCCGCAACCGTGGCGGGCAATATGGACCGCGTGTCCATATCTTCACGGTGCGTAAGGACCAGATGAGCGATGCGAGCTATAATACCCTGCTCGCTTCCGCCCGTATCGTCATGCATGCCCAGAACGGTACGCTGGTCGAGCAGTTGAAGCGTACGGAAGAACTGGCGGCGGCGGACCTGCAGCCAGCCATTACTGCTTCCGGCAAAACGCTCGCTACCGGTGACACCGGCCTTGATGACATGCGCGCCATTGCGCCAGCACCGACCCAGCTGGCAAGTAAGCGTCGCCAGAAAACAGATGGCGGCGATCTTGCCTTCTGGAATGGTTTTGGCGGCTTCGACATGAAGACCAATGAATATGTCATCCGCCTCGCTGACCGGGCCAACACGCCGCAGCCCTGGATCAATGTGATTTCCAATGCGGGCTTTGGCTTCCACGTTTCGGCTGAGGGTGCAGGCTTCACATGGTCCAGCAACAGCCGCGACTATCAGTTGACGCAATGGTCGAACGATCCTGTCATCAACCGGTCGGGCGAAGCGATCTATGTCGTTGATCTCGACAAGGGCACGGCATTCTCGCCCACCGCTTCGGTGCTGCGTGATCCTTCGGTGCAGTATGAAACACGCCATGGCCAAGGCTATTCGACGTTCCTGTCGCGGCATGGCAATGTTGGCTTGGAACTGACCCACACAATCGATACGGAAATGCCGGTGCGTGTGTCCAGTCTCAAGATCACCAATAATGGCGGAACGGCCAAGCAATTGCGTGTCTACGGTTTCGTGGAATGGATGCTTGGCAATTCGCGGGCGAAAACGGCGCCGTTCATTGTGCCATCGCATGATGTGGAAAGCGGCGCACTGTTCGCCCGCAATCCTTACGGTGCTGACCGCAAGGATCACGTCGCATTCTTTGCCTCAAACGTGAAACCGCAATCGGTGACATCGGACAGGACAGAGTTCTTCGGCCCATTGGGTTCGGTTGATCAACCCGTGGCTGTGCTACAGGCAAAAACCCTGTCGAATGTGGTTGAAGCGGGGGGCGATCCCTGCGCGGCAATGGCTGTTGATGTGGAAATCGCTGCCGGAGAAACCAAGGAAATCCTGTTCTATATCGGCGATACTGCCGGTGCCACCGAAGCTCGCCGTGTACTCTCCGAACAGCTGAAAAAGCCGTTTGACAAGACGCTCGCCGCCTCCAAAGCAGTCTGGACAGGCTTCCTCGACGGCCTGCAGGTCGATACGCCTGACGATGCGTTCGACGTGATGGTCAATCGCTGGCTGCCCTATCAGAGCCTTGCCTGCCGCATCTGGGCACGCACGGCCTTTTATCAGGCCAGCGGCGCCTTCGGTTTCCGCGATCAGTTGCAGGACACACTGTCCATGCTGGTGCTTGATCCATCTCTGGCCCGTCACCAGATTCTGAATGTTGCTGCCCGCCAATTCAAGGAAGGTGATGTTCAACACTGGTGGTTGCCAACATCGGGCGCCGGTGTACGCACGATGATTTCCGACGATGTGGTCTGGCTTGGTTATGCCATTGCGCACTACACCTCGGTAACGGGCGATATGAGCATTCTGGATGAGCAGATTGCCTTCATCGAAGGTAAGGCTCTGGAAAATGGCGAACATGACGCCTTCTACCAGCCGACAATCGCTGCTGATAAAGTGACAGTCTACGAACATGCAGCGCGGGCACTTGATCTTGCCATCGCCCGCACGGGTTCGCATGGTCTGCCGCTCATGCTCACGGGTGACTGGAACGACGGCATGAACCGTGTCGGTGAAGAGGGCAAGGGCGAGAGCATCTGGCTGGGCTGGTTCCTGATCAGCACCTTGCGCGATGTTCTGCCGATTGCCCGCCAGCGCAAGGACACTGACCGCGTCAAGCGATGGGAAGCCCATATTGAAAGCCTCAAGGCCGCGCTTGAAAAAGATGGCTGGGACGGCGAATGGTACCGTCGCGGCTATTTCGACGACGGTTCGCCTCTGGGTTCCAAGACAAGCGAAGAGTGCAAGATCGACTCGATTGCCCAGTCCTGGAGCGTGCTCTCGGGCTACGGCGATGCGGATCGTGCCAAGCAGGCGATGCAATCCGTCGCGACGCATCTGGTGGATGACGAAGTGGATATCATCAAGCTGTTCACACCGCCCTTCAACAAGTCGCGTCACGATCCGGGTTATATCAAGAGCTATCCGCCGGGCGTGCGCGAAAATGGCGGTCAATATACCCATGCCGCCACCTGGGCTGTGCTTGCCATGGCAAAGCTCGGCAATGCCGACGAAGCCTATCGCTGGTTCAGCAAGCTCAATCCTGTGAACCATTCGCTGGATGCCGATAAGGCCGAATCCTATCGGGTTGAACCCTATGTGGTTGCCGCTGACGTTTATTCGGTTGATCCGATGCGCGGACGTGGCGGCTGGACCTGGTACACGGGTTCCGCTGGCTGGCTTTACCGGGTGGCGACGGAAGGTATTCTCGGTATCAGCCGCCAGAATGACCGGTTGTTCGTTGACCCTGCCCTGCCAACCGCGTGGACCGATGGCTTCAGTTTCGTCCTGCGCAACGGCAAGGCGCGCTATACGGTCGAGGTGAAACCAGCCGCCAAGGGCGGCAGGAAGATCACTGTGGATGGCAAGAAGCTGGCGAAGGCCGATGCGGGCATTCCGCTTGAGACATCAGGCGAGCACAAGGTGCTTGTGGAAGTTGTGCCGGGAAAATAGCCAGCGGCTTTCACCGCTGACTTCAATATTTACTCCGCCGCCTGCGCTTCGGTGCTGGCGGCGGTTCTGTTTCTGGAAACGAGAAACGCCAGAATGAAACTAGCTGTCAGCAGAAGCACGATGGTTGGTGCCGGAGCACTATCGAGAAAGAAGCTCAGATAGATACCGGCAAGCGACGTGACCACTGCAACCGCCGCTGATACGAGCAGCATCTGCTCGAAGCGTTTGGTCAGAAGAAAGGCAATCGATCCCGGCGCAATCAACATGGCAACGGCAAGGATGATACCAACAGCCTTGAGCGCGCCGACGATGGTGAGCGACAGGATACACAGCAAGCCGTAATGCAAGAATTTGACCGGCAGGCCGATAGCCTGCGCGTGCTGCGGATCAAAGGCATGCAGCAGCAGATCGCGGCGCCAGATGCTGAGGGCCAGCAAAGTGACCGCTGCAATGACGCCTGTCTCGGCAATATCACTCCATGCCACACCGAGCATATCGCCGAACAGGATATGATCGAGATGCACGTCGGACTGGATCTTGGTGTAAAGCACGATGCCAAGCCCGAACATGCCGGAGAATACCACGCCCATAACCGTGTCTTCCTTGACCCGGCTGTTCTGCTTGAGAAAGCCGGTTGCCAGCGCGCAGATCATCCCCGCTGCGAAGGCACCAATGGCAAGCGGTATGCCTGCAATATAGGCAAGGACAACACCGGGCAGCACCGCATGAGAGATAGCATCACCCATCAGCGACCAGCCTTTCAGAACAAGAAAAGGCGAGAGCAGGCCCATGGGGACGGCCACCAGAAGCGTGATGACAAAGGCCTGCTGCATGAAGCCGAAATTGAATGGCTGCAACAGAAGCTGGATTACATCGCTCATGCGCCCTCCTCCAGCGCCAGTTTCGCGCGGCGGCGTGCGGCAAGTGTTCCGTGTTTGGGAGCGAAAACAAAAGCGGTGAGAAAGACGAGCGTTTGCAGAACCACGATAATGCCGCCGGTGGCGCCATCGAGAAAATAGCTCAGATAGGCTCCAACAAAACTGGTCAGCGCACCAATCGCCACACTCGTCTGGATCAGACGCGGAAAACGATCATGCAGCAGATAGGCCGTCGCTCCGGGGGTGACGACCATGGCCACAACCAGAAACGCGCCCACCGTCTGCATGGCCGCAACCGTCGACGCGCTGAGCAGCGTGAAGAACAGAATTTTGAGCACAGGCGGATTGAGGCCGATTGATCGGGCGTGGTTTTCATCGAAGAACGTCACCATCAAATCCTTCCATTTGACGAGAAGGACCGCCAGCGAGACGCCGCAAATGATGACCAGTTGCAACGTATCTTCAGGTGTGATCGCCAGAATATTGCCGAGCACGATGGTCTGGATGTTCACCGAGGCCGGTGACAGCGACATCATGAACAGACCGAGACCAAAGAAGGAGGTAAAGATAAGGCCAATAATGGCATCCTCTTTCAGCTTGGTTCGCTGGTTCAGGAACAACATGGCGACGGCCGCAAGACCACCGGAGAAGAACGCCCCAATGGAAAAAGGCAGGCCGAGCATATAGGCACCGGCAACGCCCGGTACGATGGAATGGGAGAGCGCATCGCCAATCAGCGACCAGCCTTTCAGCATCAGATAGGCCGAAAGGAAGGCGCAGACGCCGCCAACCAGAGCGCTGACCCACATGGCATTAACCATGTAATTGTACGAGAACGGTTCGAGCAGAATTTGCATCATGGCTTCGACTTGCCTTTGCCACTCTTGGGCTCGCCGTAAATGACGAATGGCCGCTCGTCATCGCTGAGCACCGTCACGCTGCGCGGGTCAGCATCATCGTGAAGATCGACACCGCCAAGAATGAAGTGCCGGAGCACACCGCCAAAAGTCATTTCCAGATTGGCCTGCGTGAACACTTTTTCGGTCGGACCAGAGGCTAGAACGGTGCGGTTGACCAGCACGGCCCGGTCGCAGAATTCGGGCACACTGCCGAGATTATGGGTGGAGACAAGCATAACCTTGCCATCATCGCGCAATGATCGAAGCAGGCCGATAATCGCCTCTTCGGTGCGCACGTCGACACCGGTAAACGGCTCATCCAGCAGAATGATATCCCCTTCCTGTGCCAGCGCGCGGGCCAGAAACACCCGCTTCTTCTGGCCGCCGGAGAGTTCGCCAATCTGCCGCTTACGGAAATCGGTCATACCGACCCGTTCCAGCGCTGCCGTCACCATGTGCTGGTCACGCTTTTTCGGCATACGCAGAAAGTTCATATGGCCGTAACGTCCCATCATCACGACGTCCTCGACCAGTACAGGAAAATTCCAGTCGACATCCTCACTCTGCGGCACATAGGCAACGACATTGCGCTTCAGCGCCTGCCCTGCCTTTTCGCCAAGGATCGATACCGACCCTTTGGCAAGCGGGACAAAGCCCATGATTGCCTTGAACAGGGTGGACTTGCCGCTGCCATTCACACCCACCAGAGCGGTGATCGAACCGCGCGGAATGTCAAAACTGGCATTGCGCAGGGCCGTATGACCATTGCGATAGGTGACGGTGACGTCATGTACGGAAAGACCAGCCCCTCGCTTTGCAGCGGAGGGGCTGGCGAGCGCTTGGGAGGTTACGCTCACGGGGCAAATCCTTTGGCTACGGTTTGTGCGGTGGTTCGCAGCAGGTCGAGATAGGTCGGCACCGGTCCATCGGGATCGCTGAGCGAGTCGACATAGAGAACACCGCCATATTTGGCGCCGGTCTCGCGCGCCACCTGCTTGGCGGGCGATGCGGAAATCGTGCTCTCACTGAACACAACCGGGATTTTTTCGGCACGCACCTTGTCGATCACCTTACGAACCTGCTGGGGCGTACCCTGCTGGTCGGCGTTGATCGGCCAGAGGTAAAGCTCTTTCATGTCGAAATCGCGGGCGAGATAGCTGAAGGCACCTTCACTGGTCACAAGCCAGCGGCGCTCAACAGGAACGGCAGCAAGGCTTTCGCGGATGGGCGCAACGGTGGCTTTGATCTTATCCGAATAGGCCGCAGCATTGCGGTCATAGATTGCCGCATTATCCGGGTCATATTTGCCAAGCGCCTTACGGATATTCTCCACATAGATCAGAGCAGCATTGGGCGACATCCACGCATGCGGATTTGGCTTGCCCTCATAGGGTCCTTCGGAAATACCCATGGGCTCAACGCCCTCGCTGACAACAGCACTCGGCACGTTTTTCACATTGCCAAAGAATTTTTCGAACCAGCGTTCAAGGCCAAGACCATTCCAGAGAACGAGATTGGCGTCCTGTGCTTTCAGAATATCACCGGGTGTCGGCTGGTAATCATGGATTTCCGCATTGGGCTTGGTGATTGAATCCACATCGGCCGCGTCACCCGCAACATTGCGTGCCATATCGGCGATGATCGTAAAGGTAGTAACCACCTTGAACTTTTTGCCATCAGCAGCGGATGCCGAGCCAAGAATCGTCAAAAGAGCAAAAACAGCAATCAACAGTCGGGAAAATCTCATATCGCCTCCAGCATACACGGGAAAATGACGCGGGTTTTCAGCGCCATTGTTACTCCATAACGTCCGGTTTTTCATTCGTCAATGCAAATGCAAATGATTTGCAAAAAGAAATTCTTACCGACGGGCTGACACACCGGTTGCTTCAATCACTGAAATTCTGTGCAACAATGCCGATATCTGGGTGAGCCAGTTGAGAATCTTTGCAACTGAGCGCGTTCTGGCGCATAATCGCGCTCATGAAACATGCACTCAATCAGAAGCCGGATTACGAGAAAGAACTGCGCAAGGCAGGCGTTCGCATCACCCGCCCCCGCCGAATCATTCTCGATATTCTGACCTCCACGGAAGACCATCCGGATGCGATGAAAATCTTCCATCGTGCCATCGAGATTGACGACAGCATTTCGCTCTCGACCGTGTATCGCACCATGAACCTCTTGGAGGAGATGGGGGCGATCCATCGCCATGCCTTCAATGGCGGTCCGTCGCGCTTTGAACAGGCGCATGGCGAGCATCATGACCACCTGATCGATGTCGATACGGGTGATGTGATCGAGTTCCAGTCTGACAAGATCGAGAAGTTGCAGGAAGAAATCGCCCGCGCCCTTGGCTATGACATCATCCATCACCGGCTTGAGCTTTACGGGCGGAAATCAAAACGGCCTGAATAAGTCTGCTTTGAGCAACGGATGGACAAAACAATGACCGCTCTTCCTCCCTTTCTCGGGCTTCCTGATCGACTCCCCGAGGGCCGCACGCCCCGCATGGTTATCTTCGGGGCCGGTCACGGCAGCACGTATCCCGGCAAGGACAGCAGCGGCTATCACTCGGCTGCCGGCGCGATCCGCGCTGCGAGCCAAAACGATACTGCCCTTATCGAGCACTGGGACTTTGATCTCGGCGGTCCACTTTTTGACGGTAAGCCGATCTGTTGCGTTGATACAGGTGACATTTCAACCACAATGCATGACAACGCCGGCAACCGGGCCCGGATCGAAGCGCGGACACGCGAGGTTCTGGCATTGCCAGCCTTACCTATCCTGCTCGGCGGCGATTGCTCCGTGACAATACCCTTTCTCGCCGGCTTTGCGGATCACGGGCCTGTCTGGATTCTTCAGATAGACGCTCATATCGACTGGCGCGACGAAGTGCATGGCGAGCGCCACGGTTATTCCAGCCCGATGCGCCGGGCGAGCGAGATGCCGCACGTTGCCGGGATTGTGCAGGTTGGTCTGCGCAGCGTTGGTAGCGCGCGCCTCGCCGACATTGAAGCAGCCCGGCACTATGGCAGCCATTTTGTGACCGCCCGCGAGGTTCATACGCAGGGCGTCGAAGCTGCTCTCCGGCATATCCCTGAAGGAGCACGGGTTGTTGTCACCCTCGACTGCGATAGCCTTGATCCCAGCATCATGCCCGGTGTGGCGGCGCGTACGCCGGGTGGCCTTTCCTACACGCAGGTAATCGACCTGATCGCGGGCCTCAGCAAGCGCGCCAGCATCGCAGGATTCGACCTTGTCGAATTCTATCCTCCCACCGATATTGACAGCCTCTCGGCCCTGACCGCCGCGCGCATTGTCGTCAATGTCATCGGCACCCTTGTCCGGTAGGTTTAACCTTGCGAGCTTTCAGCGCAGAAGAGCGCTAGACCTGTTCGTGGGCGTTTTAGCCAAAAGGGCAAAACGCTGGAACAAGACTGATCTTGCGCACAAACGTACAAGACCGCTGCTCCCGATTGGCTGATAAATCCCGCTTGCTGTTATCCAAGGGAGTCATGCATGCAAAGCGGTTCGTCAAAGCCTTATAATGCCATCAATTTTTCCGAGAAATTTGGCCTGTTCACCGAACAGTGGCAGCCCAAAGTGGTGGCCGAACTCAATGATTATCAGTTCAAGATTGCGCGGCTTGAAGGGGATTTTATCTGGCATGACCATCCGGAGACCGATGAGGCATTTATTGTGCTGGATGGCGAATTGCGCATCGATTTTCGCGATGGGTCTGTGACAATCAAACCGGGTGAAATGTATGTGGTGCCCAAGGGCGTCGAGCATAAGCCCTATGCGGAAAGGGAAGTTCGCTTGATGCTGATTGAACCACGCGGCGTTGTGAACACCGGCAACGGGAGCAAAGAACGCACCGCCCAGAACGACGTCTGGGTCTGAAATTCACACTATCTGTGCGAGATTCCGCCGCAGGAAATCATCAAGCCGGTTAACGGCTGCATCCGTTGAATTGGGGTTACGCATGACCCCGACCTCAAGGTCATGCAGCGGTGGCAAGCCCTCATTCTCGCCGACTATGCGCAGTGAGGACGGCACACTGCAGGCGGCGAGACCCGCCACCGCCAGACCCGCCTGAACAACGGCAATCAGACCAAGCAGGCTGGCGCTGGAATAGGTGCAACGATAGCTGCGATCCGCATCGCCCAGCGCCTGCAAGACATGGGTGCGTCCCGCACAGCCCGGTTCGAACAGGGCAATAGGCAGCGGGTCATTTTCCCAGGTAACGTGGGTTGGCGAGGCAACCCAGACGAAACGTTCGCGGCGGATAATTTCAAGCGGCTGCTTTTGAACGCGCGTCACAATAGCCAGATCGACCCGGTTATCCTCAATCGCCTTGACCAGCGATGTGGATTGTTCACAAACCAGTTCCACAGTAACCAGCGGATGGTCAGCGGCAAACCGCGACAGGATGGGCGGCAGGAGGAAGGCCGCATAATCATCCGGCACCCCCAGACGCACACTGCCGGTCTCCTCAGGGCGGGTGACATTGGCCCATGCCTCATCGGACAATCGCAACAGGCGGCGTGCATAATTCAGAAAACTTTCGCCGGCTAAATTTGGCTCGACGGAACGGGGATTGCGGATCAGAAGCTGCTTGCCAACTGCCTGCTCCAGCCGCTGCATCTGCATGCTGACAGCTGACTGGCTTCGGCCCACGCGCGGAGCAGCCGCCGAAAGACTGCCGCTTTCGACGACAGCAACAAAGGTTCGCAACAGATCAAGGTCGAGGGGTGCAGCCATAATACCATCAGCATAACGAATAGCTTCTTACAAATCTATTCGTTTGTTTGGATGAAAATATCGAGGCTAACTGGGCATCCAATTATTTAGGGATGCCCGTTATGGCCGAGCCGCTTTCAGAACGTTTTCCAGCTGCCCGACTTGCCATTGCTATGGTTATCATCGGCACAGTGGGCGCGTTTGCAACGGAAACACGGCTTGATCCGGTAACGATTGTGTTCTGGCGCTGTGTATTCGGCACGATCTTTCTCGGCGCATGGTGTTTTCTGCGCGGCTATCTGCCTGATCGAACGCTCTCCTGGTCGCGACTGGCGCGGGCAGCCCTCGGCGGTATCTGCATGGTGCTGAGCTGGGTTGCATTCTTTGCCGGTTTCCGCATGACATCCATTGCGACCACCACAATCATCTATCATATCCAGCCGTTTTTCGTGGTTCTGATCGGCGCAACCCTGCTCAAGGAACGCATCACCCGTGACCAGATCATCTGGATGCTCGGCGCGTTTCTTGGTGTCGTACTGGCAAGCGGCCTTGTTGGCACCACCGCACCCGTCAGCGCAATCTGGGTTCTTGGTATTGTCATGTCGCTCGGCGCGGCAATGCTTTATGCAGCGGCCACGATTCTTGCCAAGGGCCTTGGCGAACAACGGCCCGAGATCACCGTGCTTTGCCAGACAATTGTCGGTATTTTCATGCTCGCGCCGTTTGCCAATCTGACGGGACCTGTCCCGCTGGCTTCGTGGGGGTGGCTCGCCAGCATTGGCATTTTCCATACGGGCATTGCCTATATCCTGATCTATTCGGCCTATCCGCGCCTGCAAACACCTGTCATCGGCGTATTGACCTTCATCTATCCGATCGTCGCCATCATTGTTGACTGGGCAATTTACGGCCATCCATTGGGAATAGCACAGGCCACCGGAATGCTGCTGATTGCCTGCGGTACACTTGGTGTGCGGCTTGGCTGGCAGATCCCGTTCCGGCATGTTTCGGCTGCCTGATGGATAGAAACGAAAAAACCGCCCAAAGGCGGCTTTCTCTTCAAACACTATAAAATAATCAGGCGGCGTTGGATGCAGGCTGCGCCGTCAGCAATTCATAGATAAGGCTCGCATCATGGGCGGTGCGCAATTTGGCAATTCTCTCGGGATCACGCAGCATGCGTGCAATGCGTGACAAGGCCTTCAGGTGATCAGCACCGGCATTTTCAGGGGCCAGCAGAAGGAAAACAATATCCACAGGCTGATCATCAAGCGCTTCAAAATCAACAGGTGTTTCGAGCTGCGCAAAGACCCCGGTAATTCGCTTCACGCTGTTGATCTTGCCATGCGGAATGGCAATGCCATTGCCAACACCGGTCGAACCAAGGCGCTCACGCTGCAGGACAGTGTCGAACACTTCCCGCTCCGTCAAACCGGTCAAGGCGGCGGCCTTTTCCGACATGATTTGCAAAAGCTGCTTTTTGGAATTGACTTTCAATGCGGGCAGGACAGCGTCGGGCTGAATGAGATCACCCAGATCCATTATTCTCTTCCTTCCTGATTACCGCCCGCGCTTTTAAGGCGCGGACGGTAGTTCAAATTTCGCCTATGAGCCGGCACCGTTCTGACCGGCCACGGCCGATGGATCGATCCAGCCGATGTTGCCGTCAGCGCGGCGGTATACGATATTCACCTGCGTACTTCCAGAGTTGCGGAAGACAACCACTGGACTATCTTTCAGATCAAGCTCGACCACAGCAGACGCGACACTCATGCTTCTGAGCGCCATGGACGTCTCAGCCACGATTGTCGGTGCGTAATCTTCCGGAATATCCTCATCCTCATCCGGTACAGGAGCTACGACCCGGTAGGAAATATCGTCAAAAACACCGTTGGAGCCCGGTGCCTGATGCGATTTCAGACGCCGCTTATAACGGCGAAGACGCTTGTCCACGCGTTCTCCGGCTGCATCGAAAGCAAGCTGAGGATCTTGTGCCTCGCCCGCTGCCTGCAACACCGTGCCGGTATCGAGACGGATCAGGCAGTCTGCGATAAAACGCGACCCCTGCTTCTCCACTGTGACGTGGCCTGTATATCCGCCATCGAAATATTTGGTAACCATCTCGCCGATCCGTTCGTCAATGCGAATGCGGAAAGCGTCACCAATGTCCATATGTTTCCCAGATACACGCAGACTCATGATACCTCACCTTCGTTGTGACTTTTCATTGCCCGAGCCAATCTACACTGTTGTTGTAAGACGAGCAAAGACATCCCGCACATTCCATGCGAGCGATTCATCACATTTCACTTTCTGATTCTTCATATCCAAAGGCGCGCTTTCGCTTCAATTGACGCAAATTACCGGCGCTTCACTCTCCCTTGACCAGACTTCTATGGTCCGGTTCATTTACCCACTCGCTGCGATTCTACACCTGTGTGGCGGATGAATCCAGAGTTTCCGTCACCCTTGCGCACAGAAGCCTGTGCTTTTTTCTCGCGGCGCCTTTGGACTGAGGAAGCGATGTTCATCGCCTCCCGGTATTTCGCAACGGTACGCCGTGCAATATCAACGCCCTGGCCCTTCAAAAGATCCACAATTGTATCGTCGGACAAAATATCCTCAGGCTTTTCATTATCGATAAGAAGCTTGATTTGATGCCGGACAGATTGTGAAGAATGCTGCTCGCCGCCTTCGGTGGCCGAAATTCCGGCATTGAAAAAATAGCGCAACTCGAAAACACCACGCTTCGTCAGCATGTATTTATTGGCGGTTACGCGGCTCACGGTCGATTCGTGCATACCGATGGCGTCAGCCACATTTCGCAGGTTAAGCGGCTTCAGATGTGCCACACCAAATTGCAGAAACTCGGACTGCTGGCGTACAATTTCCGTCGCCACTTTCAAAATTGTCTGCGCACGCTGGTCCAGACTGCGGGTCAACCAGTTTGCATTTTGCAGACATTCGCTCAAAAAACCCTTCTCCGCCGGGGATGCCGCGACTTTGGCAATCGTGGCATAATAGGTGTTGTTGACGAGAACGCGCGGCAAAGCATCGGGATTGAGTTCGATGTTCCAGGTCCCACCCGGCGCCATAGCGACCTGAACGTCCGGAATGATACTATCAGCCACGCCTGAGGAAAATGCCGTTCCGGGCTTCGGGTCCAGAAGCCTGATCTCCTTGAGCATATCGAGAAGGTCCGTATCTGTGACACGGCACAGTTTCCGCAAGCTGTGAAAATCCCGCTTGGCGAGCAGTTCCAGATTTTGCAGAAGCATCGTCATCGCCGGATCGAGCCGGTTTTTGGCACGCAGCTGAATGGCCAGACACTCGGCCAGATCGCGGGCAAAAAGGCCCGCGGGTTCGAACGTCTGCAGAACAGCAATGAGCCTGTTGATATGGGCCGCATCAACTCCCAATCTCTCGGCAATTTCATCCACATCGGCGCGCAGATAGCCCATTTCGTCAAGATGGTCTGCAAGCTCCGCCGCAATCAGCCGGTCCGCAGCATCAACAAAAGCAAAGATGATCTGTTCGCCCACATGGTCGCGCAACGTCAGGGGCGAAGCCGTTACCTGTTCGAGGTTGAACCCTTCACCACCCGTCGACACATATCCGTCACCGGAGGACGATTTCCACTGCGTCGCCAGATCTCCCGCAATGAAATCATGGGTTCCGGGATCATCGGGAAAGATATTTTCCAGCGAACTGTCGAATGTATCGGACATGGAACCGGAGCTGGTGGTCTCGCCACTGACAAGCCAATGTTCGCTCTGCCCGTCCGCATCGGAGCCATCCCCATGTTCAGCGGCGTCACCACTATTGAGGTTGCGCGAGTAATCACCCGCTTCTTCGGGTCCCTGCCCGTCTGATATGGTCCGGCTTTCAAAGGAAAAAGGCTCGTTCGCCGCATCATCGCGTTCCAGCAGGGGATTTTTTTCAATCTCCTGTTCGATAAACTGCTCAAGCTCGACATAAGTCAGTTGCAAAAGTCGAATCGACTGCATGAGCAGTGGCGTCATCACCAGCGACTGTGTTTGCCTCAAATCGAGTTTTGGCGACAATGCCATGGTGAACGCGAGGACCCCTGTACGAAATTCTTTTCAATGTACAGAACTGGCCCAATCCTTGCTTGTCAATTCCGACAAAGCAAAAAACGACTCTTTTCAGTAAAATTCGTCTGGATACACGGCTCAAGAAGCAATTTCCGGCGAAAAGTCATCAGAAATCGACAAAATCAGAGCTTGAACTGATCACCGAGATAAAGACGCCGAACATCTGGATTGGCAATAATTTCATCCGGACGGCCATGGGTCAGAACCTGACCAGCATGAATAATATAAGCGCGGTCGATCAGCTTCAATGTCTCGCGCACATTGTGGTCAGTGATGAGCACACCGATGCCACGGCTGGTCAAATGGCGCACGAGTTGCTGGATATCCGCCACGGCAATCGGGTCAACACCGGCAAAGGGTTCGTCCAGCAGCATGAAATTGGGACGCGAAGCCAAAGCGCGCGCAATTTCGAGACGCCGCCGCTCACCACCCGACAGCGAAAGCGCCGGGGCCTTGCGCAAATGGGCAATGTGAAACTCTTCCAAAAGGGAATCCAGTTCCTGCGCCCGCGCCGAACGATCCTTCTCGACAACTTCGAGTACGGCCTTGATATTGTTTTCGACGGAGAGGCCCCGAAAAATGGATGCTTCCTGCGGCAGATAGCCAATGCCAAGGCGTGAACGGCGATACATCGGCATCGTCGTGACATCAAAGCCATCGATCTCGATATTGCCCTTGTCAACAGGCACAAGCCCGGTGACCATGTAAAAACAGGTGGTCTTGCCAGCGCCGTTCGGACCCAGAATACCAACAGCTTCACCGGCGCGCACGCCAAAGGAAACGCCATTGACCACCTGACGGCCATTATAGCTCTTGGTGATGCCGCGCGCGACGAGCGTGCCCTTCATCCGATCCGTAGCAGTTGGATCAGCGGCCCGCATCTCCTGAGAAATGCGAGCGTCTGGCGATACGGGAGTCTGGGTGGATCGACGCGAGAACAGGGACACTTATACCGCCGGTCTAGTTTTTCGGAGCACTTTTCGGTGCAACAACGATGGAGACACGGCCAGTCTGGCCATTCTTGCAGCTTTCCAGCTGCGCCTGTCCGCTCTTCATCTGCACGGTCAGCTTGCAGCCGACGCCGACATTGTCACCCTGAGACAGAACAACCTTGCTACCGGTCAAGACCAGAACCTGCGTCTTCATGTCAAACGTGCCGTGATCGCCCGTGGCAACCTGATCCTCTGACTTGACGTAGACCTTGTCATTGACCTCGATATGATCAATGTCCTGAGCACCGGCTCCTGCTGGCGAAGCAGGGTTGGCTTCCGTCTTTTTTGCAGCTTTGTCGGCAGCTTTTTCCGCTTCGGTCTTTTCAGGCTTCTTCACGTAATAAACGACCATCGAGCCGGCCTTCATCAACGTGGTGCCCTGTACAACCGATACGTTGCCAGTAAAAGTTGCTGTACCGACGTCATTGTGAACGTCGAGGCGATCAGAATCGATCTGGATGGGCTGATCGCTCGAAAGCTTCATACCGTTTGGAGCAACGGTCTTGCTCGCATCCTGTGCTGCAACAGGACCAATCATGGAGGTTGCCAAAATACCCAATGCAACAGTCGATATGCTGATCAGTCTTGTCCCGCGCGACATTGTCTCAATCTCCTAAATCCGGGATATCCCCATGAGGCCCGCAATCACTGTTGTGATTTGGCTTCCTTGCGACCTTCTTGCAGCTTTGCGGGCTGAATGACAAGCCTGACACCCTTTTCAAAGACCATTACTTTGCCACTCTGAGTAATTTTCATGCTGTCTGCGACAATACTGGCACTGCTATTCTCGATCCTGACCGGTTGATCGGTCGACATCGTGTTCGCTTCTATATTGATATCGGCGGATTTCAACTGTGCTTTCATACCATCTGAAGTTGTCAGCGTTATATCGTTGTCCAGCTTCAGCTGACGGTTGGCATTGTCATAAAGACCTGACTTGGCATGCACCTGCGCACGCAATTCCGAGCCAACAGGAATTTCGGCGTTGATGTTCTCAAGAGTGATCAGGGCGCTGTTACCGACATCCTGCAGGGCGCGTTCCGCACCCATCTTGTAGGGAAGCTTGTCCTTGGTGAAGCCATCAAGCTTCGGATTGGTCATGACAAGCTTGCCGTCCTGAATGCCGGCACTGTCCAACGAAATATTGCTTGGAATGTTGGTCGTGGAAAAGAAAGTGAACCAGGAAAACACACCGGCGCCAACCAATGCGATCGTCGGCAGCGCGAACTTCAGGAAGCGCACACGCCGGGAATGACGCTCCGCCGCACGAAAAACGTGCGATTCCTTTTCGGTGGCAGCAAATTGCCGCGCAACTTCCGCATGCTGCGCAGCAGCTGCTGTTGCATCACCGTTAGGATGCGTATGTTTAAGTTCAATGGACATAAGTTGGTTATACTACCGATTGAAATCTACTGGCGCTGCGTTAGTCGGACGCCAATGTGGTTATTTTTCGATGAAACGAACGAGCGCCCATAGCACAAGCTGCATCTGATCGAACAAGTATGCCGTCATCTGCCCATATACAAGGTGCGCGGCGAATTGCCTATATCGCTCAATACACTAGACTCAAGGCTCTGGACATCCTCAGAATGTTGCCGCAGAAGAATGCTTACATTCAATTGGACAGGAAACGGACAAGACGATGGCAAACACCGCTGACGCAATTATCGACAGGCGTCGTCTCCGGCGCAAGCTGACATTCTGGCGCGTCCTTGCCCTGCTCGTGGTGGCACTTGCATTGATCGCGCTCTACGGCTTTCTTTCCGGCTCCGACCGTCTTTCGGGCAAAACTGCCCCGCACATCGCCAAAGTCCGCATCGAGGGAACCATCTTCGAAAATGACGAACTCATCAAACGCCTTGGTGAAGTTGCTGATTCTGCAGCGGTAAAAGGCGTCATCCTCTCGGTGGATTCGCCCGGCGGCACCACTGCTGGTGGAGAAGCCATTTACGAAGCGGTCCGCAAGATCGCAGCGAAAAAGCCCGTGGTCGCGCAGGTGGGTACTCTTGCCGCTTCGGCGGGTTACATGATTGCCAGCGGTTCGGATCATATCGTCGCACGCCAGTCTTCCATCGTCGGGTCTATCGGCGTACTTTTTCAATATCCTGACATTTCGGAATTGCTGACAAAGATCGGCGTCAAAGTCGAAACCATCAAATCCAGCCCGCTCAAGGCCGAGCCAAACTTTTTCAATCCAGCAAGCGATGAAGCCAAAGCGATGATCCATCGCATGATCATGGATTCCTATGACTGGTTTGTCGGAATTGTGCAGGAGCGGCGCAAATTTACCCGCGAGCAGACGCTTGCGCTCGCCGACGGCTCTGTTTTCACTGGCAGACAGGCTCTTGCCAACAAGCTTATCGATGAGCTTGGCGGTGAAGATAAGTCTGTTGCATGGCTGAAAACCAAGGGTGTGGACGAGAAACTGCCTGTGGTTGAATGGAAACCCGTTCAAAAAACCGCTTTTAGTTCGCTTTTGTCGCAATCAGCGTTGAAAATGCTGGCAGAATATCTCGGCATTCCGCAGGAAAGCGCCGGCTTGCTCAAGGATTTGACCGGTGATCGTATCTTCCTTGACGGGCTCGTTTCAGTTTGGCACGTTGACGGCAAGCCTGTCGGGGCGCAATAGGATATTTAAGCTTACAGGATCAGTGACATAGTCATAATGGCCGTGTCATCTGAACTTGAACCAGAAGGGATTATGCCGTGATCAAATCAGAGCTCGTCCAGATCATTGCCAACCGCAATCCGCACCTGTTTCAGCGTGATGTCGAAAATATCGTCGGCGCCATATTTGATGAGATCACCGATGCTCTGGCGGAGGGAAACCGGGTCGAGCTGCGGGGCTTCGGTGCATTTTCGGTAAAAAACCGTCCCGCCCGCAGCGGCCGCAATCCCCGTACCGGCGACAGTGTCGAGGTTGAAGAAAAATGGGTGCCATTTTTCAAGACCGGCAAGGAATTGCGCGACAGGCTGAACGCCGACTGAGCGCAGTGACAAGCCGGGGCGGCTCGATTGCCTGACTATTTGTGAAGTGCCGTCACCCTGGAGAGAGAAATGATCAATCGCGTTGTTGTCGTCCTCATTCTTGTGCCGCTTGCCGTCATTCTGATTGCCTTGTCGGTGGCCAATCGCGGGCTGGTGACTTTCACGATTGATCCATTCAATCCGGGAAATCCCGGGCTTTCCTATTCGGCCCCTCTGTTCGTCTGGCTGTTTCTTGCACTCATCATCGGCCTGATCCTTGGCAGTTTTGCCACCTGGTTCAATCAGGGAAAGCATCGCAAGCTGGCTCGCCAGCGCAAACAGGAAGCGGAACTCCTGCGCATAGAAGCGCGGAAATCAGCCGCCACCCAGTCAACACCCAATCTCCCATCGCTGCATTAAACGGCATATTTTCAAGGATTTACGATGAAACTGGTCTCACCGGCTGAGGTTGACGGGCTGTTGAACTGGCCGGATATGATCAATGCCATCGAAACGGCGTTCCGTCAGGGTGTGATCCAGCCTGTCCGCCACCACCATACGGTTGATCGTCCTGACGGCGCTGCATCGACGCTTTTGCTGATGCCCGCATGGTCGGATTTCGATGCACTTGGCGATTCCACGAAAGGCTATATGGGCGTCAAGATCGTCACCGTCTCGCCTGACAACGGCGCCATCGCCAAACCTGCCGTCATGGGTGTCTATCTCCTGCTGGATGGAAAAACAGGTGAACCCAAGGCCCTGATCGATGGCCAGCGATTGACCACATGGCGCACCGCGGGTGCTTCCGCCCTTGCCGCCCGCTATCTTGCCCGCGAAGACGCATCCAAACTCGTTATCCTTGGCGCAGGCGCGCTATCCGGCTTTCTTGCCCGTGCGCACAGCTCTGTCAGGCCAATCCGCGAGATTTCCATCTGGAACCGCAATTTTGACAATGCGCAGAAAGTGGCTACGGACCTTGTTGCCGACGGTTTCAATGCCAAAGCTGTCACCGATAAGGATGCAGCCATTGCCGATGCCGACATTATCGCGGCAGGAACGCTTTCTACCGAGCCACTCATTCTCGGCAAACATCTGAAAAAGGGCGCTCACGTCGATCTTATCGGTGCATTTACCCCTGCCATGCGCGAAAGCGATGATGAGTGCGTGAAGCTTGCGCGGGTGTTTGTCGACACGAAAGAAGGTGCGCTGAAAGAAGGCGGCGATATTGTCCAGCCAATCAAGGCGGGTGTGATCAGCGAAAGCCACGTCGTTGGCGATCTGTTCGATCTCACGCGCGGCAAGGTCAAAGGGCGCCAATCACCTGATGAAATCACCCTGTTCAAGTCAGTCGGTGCAGCCCTGGAAGACCTTGCGGCGGGTATTCTGGTCTATGAAAAGGCGATTGCTGCCTCGATTTGAGTGTTTTTGCTTTCGCCTTTCCTCGTCTTGGCATAGGAAACCACCATTGGATCAAAGGCCAAGGGAATACGAGGGCATAGTCGTTTGAAATCGTCTGGTGGAAAAATCAGGAAAGCCGGGGGTACCGGCCCCCGGGGTACTGACCCCCGGGGCGCAAACCCCAAGGGTGCGAGCCCGAAGAGTGCAGGACCAAAGGCCGCTCCCTACAAGCAGCAGGCCACCAAGCCGCGCCCGCAATTTGCCAAACCTGCCCCTGCGCCTGAGAATGACACCCGCGTCAAGGCCGCGCCGCGTTCTGAACCCCTGCCGAAGCGTGTCCTGACCCGTCGGACAGGTGCGCGGCCAACTGAAAAGACCGGCTTGATCCTCGAAACACTGCCATCCGATGATTATGCGCTGCTCGATAGCGGCAATGGCCTGAAGCTTGAACAATATGGGCCCTACCGGATCATCCGCCCAGAGGGGCAGGCGATCTGGCTCCCGGCATGGAACAAGGCCGAATGGGACAAGGCAGATGCTGTCTTCACGGGCAATACGGATGAAGAAGGCGTCGGACGCTGGCATTTTCCACACGTACCACTCGGCGAAACATGGCCTATGGCCTATGAAGGCATTCCGTTCTTCGGTCGCTTCACTTCATTTCGCCATGTCGGTGTGTTTCCTGAGCAGGGAACACACTGGTCGCACATGGACCAAACTATCCGCAACGCCAAGCGTCCGGTAAAGGTGCTCAATCTCTTTGGATATACCGGCGTTGCCTCGCTGGTTGCGGCGCGCGCCGGTGCGGAGGTAACGCATGTCGATGCCTCCAAGAAAGCAATCGTCTGGGCGCGGGAAAATCAGGAAATGGCTGGCCTTTCCAGCAAGCCTATTCGCTGGATTTGCGAAGATGCGATGAAGTTCGTCGCCCGCGAAGAGCGGCGCGGCAGTGGCTATGATATCATCCTGCTTGATCCCCCCGCCTATGGCCGTGGCCCGAATGGCGAGGTCTGGCAGCTTTTCGACAACCTGCCTGATATGGTCGACCTTTGCCGGTCGATCCTCACACCCAACGCCCTTGGCGTCGTTTTAACAGCCTATTCCATCCGGGCATCATTCTTTGCCATCCATGAATTGATGCGCGACGCCTTCACCGGGCTTGGCGGCGAAGTACAATCGGGCGAACTGATCCTGCGCGAACGCTCCTCCGGCCGCGCCCTTTCCACGTCCATGTTCAGCCGCTGGGGTGCCAAATGACAAGACATGATGATCGCTCCCACGGCAGTTCCATTTCGAGCCCCGGCAGGGTCAAGGAAGTCACCAGCCTGACCAATCCGATCGTCAAGGATTTGCGCTCACTGGCACTCAAGAAATTCCGCGACCAGCAAGGTGTATTCCTCGCGGAAGGGTTGAAACTGGTTATCGATGCGCTCGATCTCGGTTGGGTTATCAAGACGCTCGTCTATTCCAAAGCCGGTAAGGGAAATTCACTCGTCGAGCAGGTTGCAGCACGCACCGTTGCCAAGGGCGGCGATGTGCTTGAGGTCAATGAAAAGGTGATTTCAGCAATCACCCGCCGCGACAACCCGCAAATGGTTGTCGGTGTTTTCGAGCAGAAGTTGCAACCACTGTCGGCGATCAAACCGCAGGGCAACGAGGTTTATGTGGCACTCGACCGGGTGCGCGACCCCGGTAATCTCGGCACGATCATCCGTACTGCCGATGCAGCAGGCGCCAAGGGAATCATTCTGATCGGCGATACGACGGACCCGTTCTCACTGGAAACCGTGCGTGCCACCATGGGCTCGCTCTTTGCCGTGCCACTGGCGCGCGCGACGGAAGCCGAATTCCTTTCATGGCGCAAGGGGTTTTCCGGCCTGATCGTCGGCACGCATCTCAAGGGTGCCGTGGATTACCGGACGATCCCCTATAAGGGAAAGCCCGTCATATTGCTGATGGGTAATGAGCAGCAGGGCCTGCCCGATACGCTGGCATTGACCTGCGACAAGCTTGCCCGCATTCCACAGGAAGGCCGGGCGGATTCACTCAACCTTGCCATCGCCACCGGCGTCATGCTGTTCGAGATCCGCCGCGAGGCGTTGACGCTCGACGTCGACAAACAGGATAAATGACCCCATGAAGAGCAAATCCTTCTTCAGCCTGCTCGCCATCGTGGTTTTTGCCGTGGCCAGTGACCAGATCATCAAATACCTCGTCGAGACGGGTATGGACTATCAACAGCAGATCGATGTGCTGCCATTTCTTGCACTTTTCCGTGTTCACAATAATGGCATCGCTTTTTCGATGCTCAGCGGCATGCACGACCTTGCCCTTGTTGGCCTGACTGTCATTGTCATCGCCTTTGTCAGCTATCTCTGGTGGACCACTGCCGCGGCACGATGGATTTCGCGCATCGGCTTTGCGCTGATCATCGGTGGCGCTATCGGCAACCTGATTGACCGCAGCCTGCTTGGTTATGTCGTTGATTATATTCTTTTCCACCTGCCATCCTGGTCGTTTGCCGTCTTCAATCTGGCCGATGCCTATATTTCTGTCGGTGCAGCACTTGTCGTGCTTGAAGAAATATTTGTCTGGCTGCGCGATCGTAAAACGCCGAACGGCCAGACTGGGGAAAACTGAATAAAAGCCAGTGTTTGCAGCGTTCCGCGCGTCATGTGCTCGTCATCCAATTGTTGTATTCAGGCATCTAGTGATTGCCGATCAACCATGATGAGAGCGAATCGTTATGAGCTTCGCCTTGCTTGAACCTGCGTCTATCTCTAAAGATCAGCACACGATGTCGCAGGTTGATTCAACACGCTCGCCGTTTACGGCGCCACACCTGGTCTCGGTGCTTGGACGCATTGGGACGATGGAAGTGTGTCTTGCCCAGACCGAGGACGAAATTGTCTCGGCTCAGCAACTGCGTTTCAAAGTATTTTTCGATGAACTGGGTGCAAAAGGCTCCGCTTCGCTGGAACAGCGGGACGCAGATCGTTTCGACCCCGTATGCGACCATCTTCTGGTTTATGACACCTCGATTGTCGGACCAAAACACAAGCAGATTGTCGGCACATATCGCCTGATGCGTTCGGAAGTTGCCCACAAAACAGGTGGCTTTTACACGACGAGCGAATACACCATCGACAATCTGGTGGCCGCCAAACCGCAAATGCACTTTCTTGAGCTGGGGCGTTCCTGCGTTTTGCCTGAGTACCGTTCGAAGCGCACGGTGGAACTGCTCTGGCAGGGTATCTGGAGCTATTGCCGCTATCACTCGATTGACGTGATGTTCGGCTGTGCCTCTTTCCAGGGAACTGTACCAGCGGCACATGCATTACCACTGTCATTCCTCTATCATAATTGCCGCGCAACACCCGATTGGGACGTTCAGGCTTTGCCTTCGCTGTACCAGCCAATGGATCTCGTCCCAAGCGAAGCGGTTAATCCAAAGGTCGCATTGTTTGCCATGCCGCCATTGATCAAAGGCTATCTGCGTCTTGGTGCCATGATCGGTGACGGTGCGGTGGTTGACCATGATTTTGGCACGACTGATGTGCTGATTATCCTGCCAGTTAGCCGGATTTCCAGCCGCTACGTCAGCCATTACATCTCAAACGCCAAGCGTTTCGACTGAAATTTGCCCTTTCCTGTGTGCTTGAACAACATCATCTGTGGAGAAAACCACTGATGATGTTGCCGCACGGTGTGTAAAGTTTTCGATAGCGCATAGATTGGTCTTCTGATCGGAATCGGTCAAAATCAGGAGAACGTCTTGGCCGACATGCCATTCACAGCGGAAACACCATCCTATGAAGCTGACCTCTCGGCGCGCCCAACGCCGATGATGGAGCAATATATTGAGATCAAGGCAACAAACCCCGACAGCCTATTGTTTTACCGGATGGGGGATTTCTACGAGCTGTTCTTTGATGATGCCGTGCAGGCGTCGCGTGCGCTCGGAATTACGCTGACCAAACGCGGCAAACATCTGGGTGAAGACATTCCCATGTGCGGCGTTCCTGTGCATGCGGCGGATGATTATCTGCAAAAGCTGATCATGCGCGGTTTCCGCGTCGCGGTTTGCGAGCAGGTGGAAGACCCGGCTGAAGCACGCAAACGCGGCTCGAAATCCGTGGTGAAGCGCGATGTCGTGCGTCTGGTTACACCGGGCACCATCACCGAAGAAAAGCTGCTTGATCCCTCCGAAGCCAATTATCTAATGACGCTCGGGCGGGTCAAAGGTGCCGCACAGGGCCAGTTTGCCCTCGCATGGATTGATATTTCCACCGGAACGTTCCGCGTCAGTGAAACGGACCCATCCCGCCTGCTTGCCGATATTCTCCGGGTCGATCCGCGCGAGTTGATCGTTGCCGATCCGGTTTTCCATGATCCGGAACTGCGCCCGACATTTGATGTGATCGGCCGCTCCGTCAGTCCGCAGCCACCGAGCCTTTTTGACAGTGCCACGGCAGAAAACCGCATTCAGCGCTATTTCGATGTGGCAACACTCGACGGTTTCGGCAACTTCTCCCGTGCAGAACTGTCGGCGATATCAGGCGCTATCGCCTATGTGGAAAAAACCCAGATTGCCGAGCGCCCGCCGCTGATGCGGCCGGAACGGGAATCCGAAGGCGCCACGCTTTTCATCGATCCCGCCACCCGCGCCAATCTGGAAATGCTGCGCACATTATCAGGCCAACGCGATGGCAGCCTGCTGAAATCCATCGACAGGACAGTAACCGGCGGCGGCGCACGGCTTCTTGCGGAACGCCTGACCTTGCCGCTCACCAATCCCGATGCCATCGCCGAACGGCTTGATTCCGTATCCTGTTTTCTTGCTGGCCAGTCGCTTGCCGATCTGACACGCGAAGCCTTGAAGGGCGTTCCTGATATGCCGCGTGCCTTGTCGCGGCTTGCGGTTGGACGTGGCGGCCCGCGTGATCTGGGTGCGCTGGCGCGTGGGCTCGAAGCGGCAGCTGAGATCGCCTCGTTCCTTGGAAGAGAAGTACTTCCGGCGGAACTTTCTGCAGTTCGCAGCTGCCTTGGCGCTTTACCGGTAGATTTTGCCACCCATCTTGATCATGCGCTTGATGATGAGTTGCCTTTACTCAAGCGCGATGGCGGCTTTGTGCGACCCGGATACAATGCGGAACTCGATGAAATGCGCGCGCTGCGCGATCATTCGCGCCGCATCATTGCCGGCTTGCAAGCCGACTATATGGATCTGACCGGTATCCGCTCACTCAAGATCAAACACAATAATGTGCTCGGCTATTTCATCGAGGTAACCGCCAATAATTCATCTGTCATGACCGATACGGATGAAGCCAAGGGCAAATTCATTCACCGGCAGACCATCGCCAATGCCATGCGTTTCACCACAACGGAACTGGCTGAGCTTGAAACCAAGATCGCCAATGCAGCAGAGCGGGCGCTGGCGATCGAGCTTGGCATTTTCGAAACGCTCGTCACGGAAACGGTTGCCAATGCGGACGCAATCCGCGCCGGTGCTGCAGCGCTGGCGGCGCTCGATGTTTCCGTATCGCTTGCCGCGCTTGCCGAAGAACAGGGCTATTGCCGCCCGCTTGTTGATGACAGTCTTGCCTTCGAGATTGTCGCCGGTCGCCATCCTGTTGTTGAACAGTCCCTGCGCCGTCAGGCGGCCAATCCTTTTGTGGCCAATGACTGCAATCTCTCGCCCGAAAAAACGGCAAGGGGCGCCATCTGGCTTTTGACCGGGCCGAATATGGGCGGTAAATCGACATTCCTGCGCCAGAATGCGTTGATTGCCATATTGGCGCAAATGGGTTCGTTTGTTCCTGCCGGTTCGGCTCATATCGGCATTGTCGACCGGCTGTTCTCGCGCGTCGGTGCCTCGGATGATCTGGCGCGCGGACGCTCCACCTTCATGGTGGAAATGGTGGAAACCGCCGCCATCCTCAATCAGGCGAGCGATCATTCGCTGGTTATTCTCGATGAGATTGGCCGTGGTACGGCAACGTTTGACGGTCTTTCCATTGCATGGGCAGCTGTGGAGTACCTCCACGAAAAAAACCAGTGCCGGGCGATTTTCGCCACGCATTTCCATGAAATGACTGCGCTATCGGAAAAGCTGACGCGGCTGAGCAATGTCACCATGCGTGTCAAGGAATGGGACGGCGATGTCGTCTTCCTGCATGAGGTGGCCAAGGGTGCTGCTGACAGGTCCTATGGCGTGCAGGTGGCGCGGCTTGCGGGGCTGCCGGAGGCGGTGGTCAATCGCGCCCGCGACGTTCTGCATCAGCTTGAGGCTGGGGAGACGTCAGGAAAGGCCGACAAGCTGATTGATGATCTGCCCTTGTTCTCGGTTGAGGTGAAACGCGAGGTGAAAGCCCCCACCAAGGGCAAGGACAGCGCGCTGTTGGCGGCTCTTTCAACAGTAAACCCCGATGAAATGACACCGCGTGAAGCGCTCGACGCCCTCTACCGGTTGAAAGGCCTTGCCACAAACCCGACATCGTGAGCGCATAGGGGCATTTCGTTTATAGCAAATACACGCTATAGCGTGCGGCCATCATTCATAAAGTCGTGTTCATGAGCGCAGACCTGAAACTGGAACAGATCGTCAGTCCGGCCAAACTTCATCGTCAATTTGAAGATCTGGTCAAGGCGGCAAAGAAACAAGGCGCCGCTTCCGTCAATCGCAATGACGTGCTGCAGCTCCTGAAAGAAACACTCGGTTCGGGTCGCAAGACTGCTGAAGAGATGTTGAAAAAGGACGGCGGCGGCACACGCTGCTCCGTGCGCCTGTCCTATCTGATGGATCAGATCATTTTGGCGCTCTATGAGTTTGCCATCACGCACGTCTATCATTCGACCAATCCCTCCTCGGCTGAGCGTATGACCGTTGTTGCCGTGGGTGGCTATGGTCGCGGCGGTCTGGCTCCGGGTTCCGACATCGATCTTCTTTTTCTTTTGCCCTATAAGCAGACGCCGTGGGGCGAGCAGGTGGTCGAGTATATTCTTTATATGCTCTGGGATATGGGCCTGAAGGTCGGTCACGCCACCCGCAATATTGACGAATCCATTCGCCAGTCACTGGCCGATATGACCATCCGCACCAGTATTCTCGAAGCGCGCTATGTCTGCGGCAATGACGAGCTTTTCACCACATTGGTGCGCCGTTTTGATGCGGAAGTCGTCAAGGGTACGGGACCCGCTTTCATTGAGGCCAAACTCACCGAGCGCAACGAGCGCCATCGCAAGGCGGGTGCCACACGCTATCTGGTCGAGCCGAACGTCAAGGAAGGCAAAGGCGGTCAGCGCGACCTGCACACGCTTTTCTGGATTGCCAAATATTACTACCACGTCAAAACCAGTGATGAACTGGTCAAGCTTGGCGTGCTGTCAAAGGCCGAACACAATATTTTCCGCAAGGCCGAGGACCTTCTCTGGGCCGTGCGTTGCCATATGCATTTCTATACGGGCAAGGCGGAAGAACGGCTGTCTTTCGACATTCAGAGCGAGATTGCCCAGCGGCTTGGCTACACTGCCCATCCCGGCCAGCGCGATGTCGAGCGCTTCATGAAGCACTACTTCCTCGTGGCCAAGGAAGTGGGCGACCTGACCCGCATCATCTGCGCGGCGCTGGAAGAAGAGCAGGCAAAGCATGTTCCGGGTTTCAACCGGATTTTCCTTACCTTTTCCCGGCGCAAGCGCAAATTGCCGGGAACATCGGATTTTGTCGTCGACAACCACCGTATCACCATCGCCAATGATGGTGTTTTCCATAAAGACCCTGTCAATCTCATCCGCCTGTTTCATCTGGCAGATCTGCATGGCCTTGAGCTACACCCGGATGCGATGCAGCTCGTTACCCGTTCGCTCTCACTGATCAAGGCGGAGCTGCGCGAAAACCCCGAGGCTAACAGCCTGTTTCTCGAAATCCTGACTTCCGAGCGCAATCCGGAATTGATCCTGCGGCGCATGAATGAATCGGGCGTGCTGGGTAAATTCATCCCGGATTTCGGCAAGGTCGTCGCGATGATGCAGTTCAACATGTATCACCACTATACGGTTGACGAGCATTTGCTGCGCTGCATCGCTGTGCTCTCGGAAATCGAGCATGGCGATCTTGGGCAGGAACATCCGCTGGCCAACCAGATCATGCCTGGTATGAAGAAAGACCGGAAGCTGCTCTATGTCGCGCTATTGCTGCACGATATTGCCAAGGGACGCCCCGAAGATCACTCCCATGCGGGCGCCCGCATTGCCAAGCGCATCTGCCCGCGTCTGGGCCTGTCCAAATCCGATACGGAAACCGTGTCGTGGCTGGTCGAACAACACCTGACCATGAGCATGGTGGCACAGTCGCGCGATCTCAACGATCGCAAGACCATTGAAGACTTTGCCGAGATCGTGCAGACACTCGACCGGATGAAGCTGCTCCTGATCCTTACCGTTTGTGACATCAAGGCGGTTGGACCGGGCGTATGGAACGGCTGGAAAGGCCAGTTGCTGCGCACCCTGTTCTATGAAACGGAACTGATGCTGACCGGTGGCTTCTCGGAAGTGTCGCGCAAGGAACGCACCGACCACGCCCGTGCGCAGCTTGAGCATGCTCTGTCATCATGGCCACAGGTTGAACGCCAGTCCTATCTCGCCCAGCATTATCAGAATTACCTTTTGACAGTCAGCCTTGATGATCAGGTACGCCACGCCAATTTCGTGCGCGAGTCCGACAACACCGAAAAGACGCTGGCAACCATGGTGAAAACCCATGATTTTGAGGGCGTAACCGAAATCACCGTGCTTTCGCCCGATCATCCGCGCCTGCTGTCGATCATCGCCGGAGCCTGCGCCGCAGCCGGTGCCAACATTGTCGATGCGCAGATCTTCACGACCAGCGATGGCCGGGCGCTTGATACGATCCTGATCAGCCGCGAGTTCCCGACCGATGATGATGAGCGCCGCCGTGCCATGCGGGTTGGCCGCCTGATCGAAGATGTGCTGTCGGGCAAATCCTATCTGCCTGAAATGCTGGCATCGCGAACCAAGCCGAAGCGCGCGGTCAAGGCATTCCGCATCACACCACGCGTCGAAATCAACAACAAGCTGTCGAACAAGTTTACCGTTATCGAAGTGGAAGGTCTGGATCGCCCGGGTCTGCTCTCCGAGATCACGGGTGTGATTTCTGACCTTTCACTCGATATTGCCTCGGCCCATGTGACGACATTCGGCGAAAAGGTCATCGACGTGTTCTATGTCACCGATCTTGTTGGCCATCAGATCACCAATGCAGCCCGGCAAAACCGCATCCGCAAAAAAATGCTCGCCTTGTTCGGCGAAGGCGATATCACCACGGCACAGCCGCAGCGGCACAATATCCTGATGTCGGCAGAATAGGTTCAGCACCCATGTTTATTCGAAAACTGGAACAGGTATGAGTCTGGTCAAAAAATTCGCGACGGTGGCCTCCGGCACCCTGATGAGCCGTGTTTTCGGGCTGACCCGCGAAATGCTGATGGCAGCAGCACTTGGTACAGGCCCCGTCGCCGATGCCTTCAATGCTGCGTTCCGGTTTCCCAACACGTTTCGCCGCCTGTTTGCCGAAGGCGCATTTAACGCCGCTTTCGTGCCGCTGTTTGCCAAGGAGATCGAGGCGAACGGCATGGAGGGCGCCAAGCGCTTTTCCGAGGAGGTCTTTGGCGTTCTCTTTACTGTCCTGATGGCACTGACCATTCTGATGGAATTGTCGATGCCGCTGATCGTGCGCACCGTGATCGCACCGGGCTTTCTCGATGATCCGGTCAAGTTCGACAATACGGTGTCGATGGCGATCATCATGTTCCCCTATCTCGCCTGTATGTCGCTGGCGGCGATGATGAGCGGTATGCTGAATTCGCTGCATCGCTATTTTGCCGCCGCGGTCGCGCCGGTGTTTCTCAATGTCATTCTTATCGGTGTCCTCGCCTATGCCTGGTACAAGGGCCATGATGGTATCAAGATCGGCTATGGCCTGTCCTGGGGCGTCATGGCTGCCGGTCTGGTGCAACTGGCCATCGTCTGGTTTGCTGTGCGCAATGCAGGCATTTCCATTGGCTTCCGGCTACCGCATTTCACGCCGAATGTGCGGCGTCTGCTGGTGCTTGCACTCCCCGCCGCAATTACCGGCGGCATCACCCAGATCAATCTTCTGGTGAACACGAATATTGCATCCGGCCGGAAGGCGCTGTCACATCGCTCGCCAATGCGGACCGGGTTTATCAGTTGCCGCTTGGCGTTGTGGGTATTGCCGTTGCAACCGTGCTTCTGCCTGAGCTTGCCCGCGCGCTGCGCTCCGGCAATCTGAAGGAAGCCGGAAACCTGCAAAACCGCTCCGTCGAATTCATCCTGTTCCTGACACTGCCAGCTGCCGCTGCGCTTCTTGTCATGTCCGAGCCAATTATCCGCCTCTTGCTGGAACGCGGTGAATTCACCGTCGAGTCGACGCGGCGCGTCTCCAATATCCTCGCGGTTTATGGCCTTGGCCTACCGGCCTTCGTTCTGATCAAGGCGTTCATTCCGGGTTTCTTTGCCCGCGAAGATACCAAGACACCGATGATTTTCGCGGCAGTTTCCGTGGTTATCAACGTGGCCATGGCTCTCACGCTGTTTCCGCTAATGGCGGAAACCGGCATTGCCACCGCAGAAGTAACGGCTGGTTGGGTCAATGCCATTCTGCTCTTTGCAACCTTGGTGTGGCGCGGTCATTGGGGCCGCGATATTCCGTTGCTCACGCGTATTCCGCGCTTGATCTTTTCGGCTGCGGCGATGGGATTTGCGCTTTATTATGCGATCCAATGGGCAGCACCTTATCTCGCTTCCCACACACCCGTTCATGTTCAAGCACCTGTTGTCTTTGGGTTGATCCTGCTTTCAATGATCATCTATTTCGCGCTGGCTTTTGCAACGGGCGGCGCGAGCTTCGGCATGATCCGCCGCAATGTAAAACGGGGCGCAAAGACACCTGTAGCGCCACCGGAGGACCCTGCCGCATGAGCCGCCATATCGGGATGATCACCCTTGTCGTGCGCGATTATGACGAGGCAATTGAATGGTACACTGGGGTGTTGGGATTTTCGCTTGTCAGCAATACCGCACTGTCTCCGACGAAGCGCTGGGTTGTCGTCGCGCCTGAGAAGGATGGAGCAAAGCTCCTGTTGGCGCAGGCTGACACGGAAACGCAAATATCCAGCGTCGGCAATCAGACCGGCGGACGGGTAGCGCTGTTTCTCTATACGGATGACTTCACGCGGGATCATGCGGCAATGCTGAAATCAGGCGTGCGTTTTTTGGAAGACCCGCGTCACGAAGCCTATGGCAGCGTTGCCGTGTTTGAAGATCTCTATGGCAACACCTGGGACCTCCTCGAACTCAAATGAACCAGCACGTTTCGATAGGGCTTGAATAGAGCGCCCTGCTCTGCCAAAACCTCCTCTCCATTGCCATCGGGTCCGATGACCCGATCCCCGAACGATCAAGGACTGACCATGAGCACGTTTGAGCCGCTCGTCTTTTCCGGTGTCCAGCCAACCGGTAATCTGCATCTCGGAAATTATCTGGGAGCCGTGCGGCGTTGGGTTGCCCTGCAGGAAAATAATAACTGCATTTACTGCGTCGTTGACCAGCATGCGATCACACAGGCGGTTTCCGTCTGGGGTGGACCGGCCGAGTTGCAGCGCAATACACGCGAAGTCACCGCGGCTTTTCTGGCTGCCGGTATCGATGCCAAGAAGCATATTGTCTTCAACCAGAGCCGGGTGCGCCAGCATGCGGAACTCGCCTGGGTGTTCAATTGCGTCGCACGCATGGGCTGGCTGAACCGCATGACCCAGTTCAAGGACAAGGCGGGCAAGGACCGGGAAAACGCTTCCGTTGGCCTCTTTGCCTATCCCAACCTGATGGCCGCTGACATTCTCGTTTACCGGGCAACGCATGTGCCTGTCGGCGAAGACCAGAAGCAGCATCTGGAACTGACGCGCGACATCGCCCAGAAGTTCAACACGGATTTCTCCGATCGCATTGCCGAACTTGGTCTTGGCGTTGAAACCCAGTCCGGCGATGAAACCATCCAGAGCTTTTTCCCGCTGACGGAGCCTGTCATTGGCGGTCCAGCCGCGCGCGTGATGAGCTTGCGTGATGGTACGAAAAAAATGTCGAAATCCGATCCGTCCGATCTGTCCCGTATTAACCTGACGGATGACGAGGACACGATCTCGAAGAAAATCCGCAAGGCGAAGACCGATTCCGAGCCGTTGCCATCGGATATTGAAGGTCTGAAGGAACGGCCGGAAGCGGATAATCTCGTCGGCATTTATGCGGCGCTCACCGATACGGACAAGGAAAATGTCATCCGCGATTTCGGCGGCCAGCAATTCTCCGTGTTTAAGCCCGCTTTGGCCGATCTGGCCGTGGCAAAGCTTGCACCGATTGCCAGCGAAATGCGCCGCCTTTCCGCCGATACTGCCTATATCGACTCCGTCCTTAAAAACGGCGGCGAACAGGCAAGTGTGTTGGCGGAGAAGACGATGCGCAATGTGCGTGATATTGTCGGATTTCTTCAGGATTAGGATCAACAGTCAGGGCAGGTTGAACAGATGGTATCAAGACGTCTCAGCCGCGAAGCTGGTCACCGCCGCAAGTTTCTGGCGGTTATTGACGAAACGCCTGAATGCGAGCGGGCAGTTGCCTATGCCTCGCGCCGCGCCAAGACCACCAATGGTGTGCTGGTTCTGCTGTTTGTCATCGATTCCGCTGACTTCCAGCAGTTTCTCGGCGTCGAGCAGATCATGCGTGCGGAAGCCGAAGAGCGGGCGCATTCGACGCTGAACAAGTTTGCCGCATCCGTGCGGGAAACCATCAACATTGAGTCCGAGCTTGTGGTGCGTGAGGGAATCACTTCCGAACAGATCCAGAAGCTCATCGAGGAAGATCAGGATATCGCCATTCTGGTTCTGGCTGCTGGTTCCGGCAAGGACGGCCCGGCCCGCTGGTGCAGGCTCTGGCGGGACGTGAATCCTTCTCCATTCCCGTGACTGTCGTGCCTTATAATCTCTCAAACGAGGATATTGACGCAATCACATGATTGCATCTTGAAACCGTGATACAATCCGCCTTGAAGAGACCGGCCGAAAGGCCTATATGCTTTTGAACTGTTCTAAACTAGACACGCGAGACATCCGCCATGTTCATCCAGACTGAAGCCACGCCCAATCCGGCGACCTTGAAATTCCTGCCTGGCAAGGTTGTGCTTGAGGAAGGCACGGCTGATTTCCGCGATGCGGCGACCGCTTCTGAAGCATCGTTGCTTGCAGCCAAGATTTTTGCTGTTCCCGGCGTTACCGGCGTGTTCTTCGGTTATGATTTCGTGACTGTCACCAAGGCCGAAGGCCCCGAGTGGCAGCATCTGAAGCCAGCCATTCTCGGCGCGATCATGGAACACTTCATGTCCGGCGCCCCTGTCATGGCCAGCGCAACATCCGTTGCGGCCACGGCCCAGCTGGAAGGCGAAGGCGAGTTTTTCAATACGGCGGATACCGAGATCGTCGATACGATCAAGGAACTGCTGGAGACCCGCGTGCGCCCGGCTGTTGCACAGGATGGCGGCGATATCACTTTCCGCGGTTTTGAGAACGGCACCGTTTACCTGCACATGAAGGGCGCCTGCTCGGGCTGCCCGTCTTCGACGGCAACGTTGAAGCATGGCATCCAGAACCTTCTCAAGCATTTTGTGCCTGAAGTTCAGCAGGTCGAAGCCATCTGATTGCTTCTGCATAATCATGACAAAGGCCGCTCACTGCGGCCTTTTTGTTGTCCCTCGCCAAGGCTCACTGCCACGGATTGATGATATCCAATCCGCAATCGGCAAAATCGTTTACATTCCGCGTCGCAAGTTTTGCGCCTCTCGATTGCGCAATCGCCGCAATCTGCGCATCAAACTGGCTGATGGTTTTGCCTGCCCTGCGTCTTTCCAGAAAAATATCCGGATAGGTTTCAGCAGCAGAACCGTCAAAAGGCAGGATACGACCGGCAAAATCTTCGCTGAACATTGACTGGGCAGTGCCCAACAATGCCGCTTTGCGCTTTCCATCTGAAAGCAGCGACAGGCCGTATAAGATTTCCGCCTGCGTGATTGTGGTTATGAACAGCGATGCAACGGGCTGTTCGCCAAGCCATTGCACAACCCGTGCATCCGGCTCCAGCTTCATCATTTCCGAGATGATATTAGTATCGAGGATAATCATTCGCTGAAATCAACCGGTTTGCGGGCGGCTTCGCGCCGGGCAATCGGCAGATCGACACCACCCAATGCCTTGAACCGCTCCTGAATTGCCTCGGCAAGGTTAGCGGGTGCAGTTGGCTCGCGTGAAAGAGCCGCGCGCAGGATATCGCGTGCCTCATCCTCCATGGACTTGCCATGCTGTGCCGCCTGAATACGCAGCCGTGTCTTCAACTGGTCATCAAGATTGCGAATTGTCATGCTGGCCATCACAGCCTCCATTCATCACTGATTGCATATTAAGCAATGATTGCATTGCATTCAATGATTAATCACTGCCCGCGATGTGCTGAATGCAAACAGCCCCGCATGGCAGGGCTGTTCGAACGTTCGAATTGGCTGAAATCAGTTGACCGCGCCGGGACCGGGCGTAGCTCCGGGCGGGCATTTGCCCAGAATGATCATCCCGAGCACTTCATCCTCGGTGACATCCCCCACCTTGGCGGTGCCGACAACCTGACCGTTTTTCATCACAGCCACGCGATCAGCCAGATGGAATACGTCGTGAATGTCATGACTGATCAGGAAGATGCCAATGCCTTCACTCTTCAACTGCTTGATCAGTTCGCCGACCTGCGCGGTTTCCTGTGGCCCGAGCGCGGCTGTCGGCTCGTCCATGATCAGGATGCGGGCATTGAAGAGGATTGCACGGGCAATGGCCACCGACTGGCGCTGACCACCTGACAGGGCTTTCACCGGGTCCTTGAAGCGCTGGAAACGCGGATTAAGGCGGCCCATTACTTCGCGGGCACTGTGTTCCATGGCGACGTCATCAAGCGTACCCCACGGCGTCATCAATTCGCGCCCGAGATAAAGATTGGCAGCTGTATCGACATTGTCGGCCAGAGCCAGCGTCTGATAAATCGTCTCGATACCATAGGCCTTGGCATCGCGCGGATTGCTGATTGATGCTTCCTCGCCATTGACCTTGATCGTGCCGCTGTCACGCTTGTAGGCACCAGACAGGATTTTGATCAGGGTCGATTTGCCCGCGCCATTGTGGCCGAGCAAAGCCACCACTTCGCCGGGAAACAGATTGACGGAAGCACCATCGACCGCGCGGATACCACCGAACGCTATCGAAATATTGTCCATGTCGATGAGAGGTGTCTGTGTATTGGTCATGATTTTTCCTCCCTCAAGCCGTGCGGCGGCGATAGATCGTGTCGAGCCAGACAGCGACCACCAGAACAAGACCGACAACGATATTCTGCAAAGGCGTATCAAGCCCGAGCAACACCATGCCTGAACTCAGCGACTGCATCAGCAGCGCACCAATCATCGCACCGGCAATCGTGCCAACACCACCGGCGAGCGACGTGCCACCAATAACCGCCGCGGCGATAGTGAGAAGCTCGTCGAGCGTGCCTTGCGCATTGGTTGCCGCATTGAGGCGGGCTGTGGAAATCGCACCTGCGATGGCGCAGAGGATGCCCATTATGATGAAAATCTTCATGGTGACCCAGCGCGTATTGATGCCCGCAAGGTCAGCGGCTTCCGGGTTGCCACCCATAGCAAAAACATAACGGCCAAAACGGGTACGCGTCGTCACGAAAGTCATGATGATGCCCGTCGCCACTGCAATCAGAACCGGAATGGCAATGCCATGCGAGATAAACAGGCCGCCATCGGGAATAGTGATACCATTGGTTTCGGCATATTTGCGCACGATGCCAATGGGCCAGTAATAGGCATTGGCAATGGCGATCGCCCCAAGCACCAGAGCGCAACTGATGGCTGCCATGAACACTTCCGCCCAGACAGGACGGCGCGGGAAATTGAAGCGCTTGCGCTGGCGGCGGCTGTTGACCACCATGATAATGATGGCAATGCAGGCAACAATGCCGACAATCCAGCTCCACATGGAACCGATCGAACCTTCAGGGCCACCACCCATCAGGCGGAAGGTGGAATCCATCGGCGCAACCGTGCGGCCTGAAGTGACCCACCACGCAGCGCCGCGCCAGACAAGCAGACCGCCAAGGGTGACGATAAAGGCGGGAACGCCGAGAAATGCGATGATAAAACCCTGAAAACCGCCGATGACAGCCCCGGTGATAATGCCGATGCCAAGCGCAATGATCCATGTGGCGGGATGCTCGAAGCCGATAAGCTTTGGCAGCATTTCCGTCTGCATCACACCCATGATCATGCCGACAAAGCCCAGCAGCGAACCCACCGACAGATCGATGTTACGCGTGACGATGATCAGCACCATACCCGTTGCCATGACGGCCACGGATGAGGTCTGCACGGACAGATTCCACAGATTGCGCGGCGTGAGAAACTGTCCGCCGGAGAGAACCTGAAACGCAATCCAGATAACGACCAGCGCACCGATCATACCAAGAAGACGGGTATCAAGCTCGGTCGCTTTGAAGAAACGAGCGACAAAGCCAAGTTCGGAGGCGCGGGCCCGGTCAATGCTGACTGCCGGATCACTCATTTTTCTCTCCCCATTCTAAGGTTCTTTTTAAAACGCCGCCGATCCTGTGGATCAGCGGCGCTCAATTTTAACAGATTATCTCAGGTTTACTTGCAGGCCGCGACAGCGCCAGCCTTGACGCCCTGGCAGACAACGTCCTTCTTCACCCAACCGGCGTCGATGATGACGTTAAGGTTGTCCTTGGTGATCGGAACCGGTGTCAGGAACACGGCATTGACTTCCACCTTGTTCGCGCCGCCAGCAAACTTCTGGACTTTCGGGATTTCAGTCATCTTCTTGCCATCGGCAAGCGCAGCAGCAATACCGGCGGCTTCCTTGCCGAGTTCACGCGAGTCTTTCCAGATCGAAACGGTCTGGGTGCCAAGCGCGATGCGGTTCAGCGCGGCAAAATCAGCATCCTGCCCGGAGACAGGAACCGTACCGGCAAGACCCTGAGCCTGCAGGGCAGCGATAGCACCGCCAGCAGTGCCGTCATTGGCCGCAACAACAGCATCGATCTTGTTGTCGTTTTTGGTCAGGAACTGCTCCATGTTCTTCTGCGCATTGGCTGGCAGCCAGCCATCCGTATAGGCTTCACCAACATTCTTGATCTTGCCTGAAGCAATGGCGTCCTTGAGGACTTCCTGTGCGCCCGAGAAGAGGAAATCGGCGTTCGGATCAGCGGAACTGCCCTTGATGAAGGCATAGTTGCCTTCCGGCTTCACGGCGAGAACGCCGCGTGCCTGCATACGGCCAACTTCCTTGTTGTCGAAGGTGATGTAGAACGCATCCTTGTTTTCGATCAGCCGGTCATAGCCAACGACCGGAATGCCTTCAGCAACAGCCTTTTCAACAGCTGGTCCAATCGCGCTCGAATCCTGAGCCAGAATGATCAGTGCGTTAGCGCCCTGTGAGATCAGGCTTTCAACATCGGTGAGCTGCTTGGAAGCTGATGACTGCGCATCGGCTGAGATGTACTTGTCGCCATTGGCTTCCAGCGCCTTCTTGATGGCAGCTTCGTCAGTCTTCCAGCGCTCTTCCTGAAAGTTCGACCAGGACACGCCAATGATCTTGTCCTTTGCCAGCGCAGGGCCGGCCAAAGAGACAGCAAGAGCAACGCCCGCCAAAGCGGTTGCGTATTTTTTCATGATAATCCTCCCAGTGCGCATGGCACGTTAATCCCGTCAGATACCCAGCCTTTCACCTCCGGCCAGATATCCAAACCTCTTTATTTCGAGGCTCGAAAAAAATAGTGACTTAATTTGATTTCCATGTCAACATAGAATCTGATCTGCTAAGTTATTGCATTGCAACAATATTTTTGCATCGCATCAAAAAAAGATTTCGGGAGGAGATCCTTTGTTGATTGATGAGATAGCCAGACCCGATGATGTTCGGCGCCAGAATCGCAGGCTCGTGCTGGCCGCGTTGCGTGGCCACGACCTGTTGTCGCGAACCGATATTGTGGCGCAGACTGGCCTGAGTGCCTCAACCGTTTCGGCCATCACGACAGCCCTGATCGCCGAGGGAATCATCAATGAAAGCCGTGACGGGGATGTCACTGCCAACCGTCGAGGCCGACCGCAGGTTGCGCTGACGCTCAATCCTGAGATTGCCACGATTGCGACCGTTGAATTGGCGCTTAATCTCGCCCACGCCGTGCTGTTCGACTACAAGGGACAGGTGATCGGTGAAGAAATCCGGCGCATTCCGACACTGGATGCAACCACTGGCGATCTGACACGGGCAATCTGCGAAATGCTTGACGGGCTGCTTTCGGCCATGCCTGACAGTGCAGGCAAGCTCATGCATATTTCGATGGGTGTGCAGGGTGTCACCGATGCTGCCAGCGCAACCATGCTGTGGTCGCCGATTACCCCAGATATCAACGTGGCTTTCGGCGAAGTCCTTTCGGAGCGATACGGTGTCAGTGTATCGGTTGCAAATGATTGCAGCATGATTGCCGAGGCATTGCGCTGGACCGATCCGAAACATTATGCGGAAGATTTCGCCGCTATCCTGCTTTCGCACGGTATCGGTATGGGCCTTTATCTCAAAGGCAAGCCCTTTCTTGGCGTGCAGTCTTCAGGGGCTGAATTTGGTCACATGCTGCATGTACCCAATGGCGCACTTTGCCGCTGCGGTCGGCACGGTTGCGTTGAGGCCTATGCCAGTGATTATGCCATTTTACGCAAGACGGCCGGTCTGGATGAAAAGTCCCAACCGGCGCAGGATGTGGACGCCGTTACGTTTGGCGACGTGGCAGATCGTGCCCGCGCCCGTGAGGGCGTAGAGCGCGAGGCGTTTCGCAAGGCCGGACAGGCTATTGGCTCCGGTTTGCGTAGTCTCTTCTCGTTGATTGATCCCATCCCCATTGCGCTGGTTGGACCGGGTGCGGGTGTTTTCGATCTCATTGAAGCTGATCTTCGCGAGATTGTATCCGGTACAACCGGTTGGGGCGGCAAGCCTGACCTGACCATCCGCTGCTATCCAGACGAACATCCTCTCATTCTGCAGGGTTGCATGATGACATCATTGCTGCATCTTGATACCCAGCTTTTCGCTCCCGGCGATCTGCGTGAGATGCCGCTTCGGCGCGTGATTTAATTTTCATATTTCAAAGGATTTTCCATGTATCTCGGTCTCGATTTAGGCACATCTGGCGTCAAGGCGCTGTTAATTGACGACAAACAATTGGTCATTGGCTCCGGCACGGGAATGCTGGATGTTTCACGCCCGCATTCCGGCTGGTCGGAGCAGGACCCGGCCCATTGGATACGCGCGACGGAAGAAGCGATTGCAGCGCTCAAGACCAGCCACCCCAAGGAACTTGCAGCGGTCAGGGGGATCGGCCTGTCCGGGCAAATGCATGGCGCAACGCTCCTCGACGCCGATGACAGGGTTCTGCGGCCCTGCATGTTGTGGAACGATACCCGCAGTCATAAGGAAGCAGCGGAACTTGACGGCAATCCCATCTTCCGCGCGTTGAGCGGCAATATTGTTTTTCCCGGCTTCACCGCACCGAAAGTGGTGTGGGTCAAGAACAACGAGCCGGAGATCTTCGCCAAAACCCGGCGGATATTGTTGCCAAAGGATTATTTGCGGCTTTGGCTGACGGGCGAACATGTCTCTGAAATGTCCGATGCCGCGGGAACTTCGTGGCTCGATGTCGGCAAACGTGCATGGTCGGACGAACTGCTTGCCGCATCCGGGCTGGATAAGAACCATATGCCATCGCTGGTCGAGGGAACGGAGACTTCGGGCACTTTGAAAGCGGATCTCGCGTCACGCTGGGGTATGAGCAATCAGGTGATTGTTGCCGGTGGCGCCGGTGACAATGCAGCCTCTGCCTGCGGCATGGGAACGGTTGCCGAAGGTCATGCCTTTGTCTCGCTTGGCACTTCAGGCGTGCTTTTTGCTGCCAACAATGCCTATCTGCCCAATCCGGAAAGCGCGGTTCACACCTTCTGCCATGCCCTCCCCGGCACATGGCATCAGATGGGCGTGATCTTGTCGGCGACCGATGCGCTCAACTGGTACGCGGGCATCACCGCGCGCAAAGCGGCTGAATTGACCGATGAGCTTGGCGATAAACTGCGCGCTCCATCGGGCGTTACCTTCCTGCCCTATCTCTCCGGTGAGCGCACACCGCTTAACGACTCCGCCATTCGCGGCTCGTTTCAGGGGCTTGAACACTCCAGCGACCGTGCAAGCCTGACACAGGCCGTTCTCGAAGGCGTCGCCTTTGCTTTCCGCGATTGCCTGCAAGCCCTTGCCAGCGCAGGCACGAAGCTTGATCGCGTCACCGCCGTTGGCGGCGGATCGCGTTCCGCCTATTGGCTGAAAACGATCGCGACAGCGCTCGACATACCTGTCGACGTTCCCGCTGACGGCGATTTCGGCGCGGCATTCGGCGCGGCAAGGCTTGGCCTGATCGCTGCGGAAAAGGCCGATCCACGCAGCATTTGCGCTCAGCCCGCAACGGAAAAAACCATAGAGCCCGACAAGGCGCTCACATCGGAATTTGACGCCGCCTACCGGCGCTATCACAGCCTCTATCCAGCATTAAAGGGAGTTCAATCATGAGCAGCGGATTTTTTGGTGATATCAAACCAGTCAAATATGAAGGGCCGGACAGCACCAATCCGCTTGCCTACCGCTTTTATAACCCCGAAGAACTGATCAATGGCAAGCGCATGGAAGATCACCTGCGCTTTGCCGTCGCCTATTGGCATTCCTTCACATGGCCGGGCGGCGATCCTTTCGGTGGCCAGACATTTGAACGCCCATGGTTCAATGACACGATGGAAGGTGCAAAGCTGAAGGCCGATGTTGCCTTCGAGATGTTCTCCCTGCTCGGCGCGCCCTATTTCTGCTTCCATGATGCGGATGTGCGTCCCGAAGGGGACACGCTGGCCGAGAGTAACAAGCGGCTTTACGAGATTGCCGATTACTTCGCAGGCAAGATGGAAGCAACAGGCACGAAGCTTCTCTGGGGCACGGCAAATCTTTTCTCCAACCGCCGCTATATGGCGGGTGCTGCGACCAATCCGGACCCTGATGTCTTCGCCTATGCCGCAGCGACGGTTAAAACCTGTATTGACGTGACGCAGAAGCTCAAGGGCGAGAACTACGTGCTGTGGGGTGGCCGCGAAGGCTACGAGACTTTGCTCAACACCGATATGAAGCGTGAACTGGACCAGATGGGCCGATTCTTAAGCCTCGTTGTCGACTACAAGCACAAGATCGGCTTCAAGGGCGCGATCCTGATCGAGCCGAAGCCGCAGGAGCCAACAAAGCATCAGTATGATTATGATGCGGCAACTGTTTATGGCTTCCTCAAGCGTTTCGGTCTTGAAAATGAGGTGAAGGTCAATCTTGAACAGGGCCACGCCATTCTGGCGGGTCACTCGTTCGAACACGAGCTGGCAACCGCAGCAGCGCTTGGCATTTTTGGCTCCATCGATATGAACCGCAATGATTACCAGTCGGGCTGGGATACGGACCAGTTCCCCAATAATGTGCCTGAGGTAGCGCTGGCTTATTATGAAATTCTCAAAGCTGGCGGCTTTACCACTGGTGGCACGAATTTCGACTCCAAACTACGCCGCCAGTCGCTTGATCCGCAGGACCTGCTCATTGCGCATATTGGCGGCATGGATACCTGCGCCCGCGGCCTGAAAGCAGCGGCCAAGATGGTCGAAGATAAGGCGCTGACTGGCTTTGTCGAAGAGCGTTATGCGGGTTGGTCAAAGCCCGATGCGCAGGCGATGCTGACAGGCAAGCTATCGCTTGATGATATTGCTGCCCATGTGGAAGACAAGAAAATCCAGCCGCAGCCACGTTCCGGCCGGCAGGAATATCTGGAGAATGTCGTCAATCGTTATGTTTGATGGCTTGGGGGTGGTTTCACCCCCAGCCCCTCAAACCTAAACGTGCTGACCGCCATTGATGTGGATTTCCGAACCCGTGACATAGGAGGACGCCTCCGAGCACAGGAAGTAAATCGTCTCCGCAACCTCGGCGGTTCTGCCCAGACGGCGCAGCGGCAGTTGCTCCACCAGTTTATCGGTTCCCGGCGACAGGATTGCCGTATCGATCTCTCCGGGTGCTATCGCATTGACGCGAATGCCATGCGGACCAAAATCCGAGGCCATTTCGCGTGTGAGCGAGGCGAGGGCGGCTTTCGATGTTGCATAGGCGGTACCGGCGAAGGGATGGACGCGGCTTCCGGCAATGGAGGTCACATTGACGACTGAACCCTGTCCTGCCTCCAACTCCTTGAACAGACCACGCGCCAGCATGATGGGCGCGAAGAAGTTCACCTGAAACACCGTCGACCATGTCTGCATCGGCGTCTCAATGGAATCCAGCCTGTTTCCACCCGAATTCTTGGGTGAAATACCAGCATTGTTGATCAAAGCGTGCAGTTTGCCGCCTTCAACTTCAAGCCTTTTGCGAATTTCCAGAACCGCATGATCCACATCAGCAGGGTCAGCGAGATCGACCTTGATATGATCGTCAGGACCGGCAGGCCAGGGGCAATCATCGGAAAAATCCTGACGCGAGCAGGTGATGACACGCCAGCCGGCGCGGGAAAACCGCTTGACCGTCGCGTGGCCGATGCCACGGCTTGCACCAGTCAAGACGAGGACTTTGCGTGCTTCATCGCTACTCATGGGAATTCTCCGTTTGCAAGAGCCATAGAGCAAGCGCCTGATAAAGGGAACTGCTGCCGTTTTCATTTTGGTGTGTGTGATCAGGCTCTGCGAAATTCGCGGATATTCCATTGCTGCTGTTGATCCACCGGAGCGAAGCAAATATCGTGACCGAAATTTGAGGGGGAAGCATGAACGGATATATCCTCGCGATCGATCAGGGCACCACATCGAGCCGCGCCATCATCTTTGACAAGAACCGCAAGGTGGTTGGAAAAAGCCAGCAGGAATTTACCCAGATCTACCCCCAATCAGGCTGGGTCGAGCATGATCCGGAAGAAATCTGGCAATCCGTGCTCAGCACCTGCGAGGTGGCCATAGAGAATGCCAAGATTCAGGCTGGCGATGTTGCTGCTATCGGTATTACCAACCAGCGGGAAACCGTCATTGTCTGGGACAAAGTAACAGGTAAGCCGATCCACAATGCCATTGTCTGGCAGGATCGGCGCACCGCGTCTTTGTGCCAGAAACTGAAGAAGCAGGGCTTGGAAAAGAAGTTTACCAAAAAGACCGGCCTGCTGCTCGATCCCTATTTTTCCGGCACCAAGCTTGCATGGATTCTCGACAAGGTGCCCGGCGCGCGCAAACGCGCGGTTAATGGTGAGTTGCTGTTCGGCACGGTTGATAGCTTCCTGATCTGGCGTCTTACCGGCGGCAAGGTCCATGCCACTGACGCCACAAACGCCTCACGCACTCTGCTGTTCAATATTGCGACCAATGAATGGGACGATGAACTGCTGGATATATTGCGCGTTCCTCGCGCCATGCTGCCCGATGTCAAGGATTGCGCGGCCAATTACGGTTCCGCCGAAGCATCGCTGCTGGGTGCCGATATTCCCATTCTCGGCGTTGCAGGCGACCAGCATGCGGCAACCATCGGTCAGGCATGTTTTGAGCCCGGAATGTTCAAGTCCACCTATGGCACCGGCTGCTTTGCCATCCTCAACACCGGCAGCGACATGGTGCTCTCGAAGAACCGGCTGCTGACGACGATTGCCTATCGGCTGAACGGCAAGACGACCTATGCGCTTGAAGGGTCGATTTTCATTGCCGGAGCGGCCGTGCAATGGCTGCGTGATGGGTTGAAGATCATTGGTTCGGCACCTGAAACCGGCAAGCTCGCCGATCAGGCCGATCCCAGCCAGAATGTTTATCTCGTACCTGCCTTCGTTGGCCTCGGCGCTCCGCATTGGGATGCGGAAGCGCGCGGGGCGATCTATGGCCTTACGCGCAATTCCGGCCCGGCGGAATTTGCCCGCGCTGCGCTCGAATCTGTCGCCTACCAGACCCGCGACCTGCTTGATGCCATGCGCAAGGACTGGAAATCATCAGATACGAAAACGGTGCTGCGCGTCGATGGCGGCATGGTCGCGTCAGACTGGACCATGCAGCGTCTTGCGGACATTCTCGACGCGCCTGTTGATCGTCCGACGATCCTCGAAACCACAGCACTCGGTGCGGCATGGCTTGCCGGGTCAAAGGCTGGAATCTGGCCAAACCGGCGTGAATTTTCAAAAACATGGGAGCGTGATATGCGCTTTACCCCCGAGATGGATGAGAAGACCCGTAAGGCAAAAATCGCCGGCTGGAAAATCGCGGTCAAACGGACCCTGACGCACTAGGCTGCAAGAGGTACGGCCGTCTCTTCTTTCCTTTGATAGGCAAGCCTGCGCCAGTTTCTGGAAGCATAGGCATGGGCTTGCCGCAAGGATATCCAGAGGCCCAGTTGCTTAAGCGGGCGCAGCGCTCCGGCGGCGGCAAATCGGGTTGTCCGTTCAACATGGGTTCTGCCATCGGGTAAAGGCGTCAGAGTGAACGTATCTTCGAGATATCCAACCCAGTCTCGACACCAGACAGTGCTTTCCTGCATTTTGTACTGCAACTGCCTGTTTTCATCGAGAATGAGAATGCGCTGATTAATCGTGCCACGGTCCGTCGTGCACTGCCGGGTATTGCCGACCGCCGCCCTGCCTTCCAGCACGCGGCAACTTATGGGCTTTGGAACACCGAACCGAAACAGGAGCGGACGCGTATTGTCCATCTTGGCATGAAGAAAATGCGGCCAGATATGCTGCGGCTCACAATCGAATACCCATTCGGACTGGATCATCATCTCCGTTCTCCATCGGACAATTCATTTAGTTAATTACCTTATTGATTTATTGTTCCTCGTCAACAGTTAGTTGAAAAACTAATTAACTTATTGTATGAGGGGATATGACCGTCCAACTCATCTTCGAAGCCCTCGCATCGCCCGTACGGCGAAAGATTCTTGCTTACGTGGCCCACACCGAGCTTAATGCCGGTGACATCGCCGCGCGCTTCAATATGACAAAGCCATCCATTTCGCAGCATTTGTCATTGCTGGAGAATGCCGGGCTTATATCCAGTGAGAAGCGCGGAAAATATGTCTATTATCGTCAGGTATCGGATACGCTGGCGAGCACATTGACCGGGTTTGTGCAGGATATCTGCCCAATTGGGCGACCGCTGCGCCGTGAAAGCGCAGAAATCGCCGAACGGAAGCAACCGGCTGAAGAGTAGAACTTTCCTCAATTCCCCATGATCAGGTCGAACAGCGTCGTCTTGCGACCTTTCTGGCCGTTGCCGCCGACATCGCCCGGTGGTGTAGGACGTGTCGAGCCTGTCTGGTCTTCCAGCCCTACCGATGGAACAGGCGCACCCGGATTAAGCTGAGCCGATGGAACACCTTCTGCAGCCGGGACGGAATCGGGCAGTGCATCATTGCCGTCAATGACGGTTTCATTCATGCGGTAACTGCCGGGCAATTCGGCAACCGGTACGCCCTTATGCGCGGCAACCATGAATTCCTTCCAGGCCAGTGCAGGCAAGCCGCCGCCGGTGACTTTCTTTGTTGGCTTGCCATCATCATTGCCGAACCACACACCGGTGGTCAGGTTCGACGTATAGCCAATGAACCATGCATCGCGGAAATTCTGGCTGGTGCCGGTCTTGCCAGCCGCTGGCCAACCAAATTTTGCTTTGGTGGCCGTACCGCTTTCGACAGTCTGGCGCAGCATCGCATTCATCATGCCGACATTGCGCTCGCTGATTACCTGATCCTGCTTGGGGCTTTTATATTCGTAAAGCACCTTGCCTTCATTGGTGGTGATACGGCGGATGATATGAACCGGCGCCTTGTAGCCGCCATTGGCAAAGGGCACGAAAGAATCAGTGAGTTCCAGAAGGGTGACTTCCGAAGTTCCCAGCGCAAGTGAGGCATTGGCGTTAAGGTTCGAGACAATACCAAGCCGATGCGCCGTATCCACAACAGTGCTCGGCCCGACTTCCATAACCAGCTGCGCGGAAACCGAATTCAGCGAACGAGCCAACGCCTCCGCCAATGTGACCTTGCCGAAATATTTGCCGTTGTAATTGCCGGGCGTCCAGTTGCCGATGCGGATCGGTGCGTCGACACGCACGGATTCGGGCGTTCGTCCCTGCTCCAGTGCCGAGAGATAGACAAATGGTTTGAACGTGGAGCCCGGCTGGCGTTTGGCTTCGCTGGCCCGGTCGAACTGGCTGTTGGCGTAGTCATAGCCGCCTACCAGTGCGCGAACAGCCCCTGTACCATCGACGGAAACAAGCGCGCCCTGTGAAACATTCAGCTTCTCGCCGTTTTTCTGGATGAGATCACGGATCGAGGCCTCACCGAGCTTTTGCAAACCAAGATCAACCGTCGTGTCGATGACCACGTCGGCGCGCACATCCCCGATAAGGTCAGGCAATTCTTCCATCACCCGGTCGGCGACATAGTGCTCCGAGCCGCTCCAATAGGCAGCGGCACGGGTCGCAGGCTGCTTCATGGCAAAGGTCAATTCCTTGTCGCCAATCATGCCCTGATCGCGCATGGCAGCGAGCACAAGCTGCGAGCGCTCCGCCGCAGCTTTGGGATCGCGGGCTGGAGACAGACGTGAGGGAGCCTTGAGGAGACCGGCGATGACAGCCGCTTCGGACAGACTGACATCATGGGCCGATTTGTTGAAATAACGCCGTGAGGCAGCGGCAACACCATAGGAGCCGGAACCCAGATAAACCCGGTTCAGATACATCTCCAGAATCTGATCTTTTGAATATTTATGCTCAAGCCACAGCGCAAGCAGCACTTCCTGCACCTTGCGCTCCAATGTGCGGTCCGGGGTCAGGAACAGGTTTTTTGCCAGCTGCTGCGTGATGGTCGAGCCGCCCTGAACCAACCGTCCGGAGACCAGATTTGTCGCCATGGCGCGCACGAAACCGATGGGATCAACGCCGAAATGCGAATAGAAGCGCCGGTCTTCAATAGCAACCACGGCCTGCGGCAGATAAGGCGACATCTGGTGCAGTCCAATGGCTTCGCCGCCCGTAGCACCGCGATTGGCAATCAGATCACCTTCAACCGAAACGATTTTCACATTGGGCGGACGATCAGGGATCGACCATGTGGTTGTCTGGGGCATTTTTGCAGCAAAATAGATGACAGTGCCTGCCACTGCGATACCGCCCCAGATACACAGAACAAACGACCAATAGACCAGACGCCGCAAAAGGCCGAAGAAGCCGCGGCGCTGCCCCCGCCCGGAACGGCTGCGCTTTGATCTGGCGGATTTGCGCGGCGACGTCTTGCGCTTCTGGCTCCGCACGGGTCTGTCCTCGGGGTCAGCACGCATGTCATCGTCATCCGAACGGCGGTTCGAACTGAACCCCGGCTCGATGCGTTGTCTGCCCTTGTCGCGTGATGCCATTGACTGAAATACCCGCCCCAACCGGTGCCGCAAAATCCTTTGCGACCCGTTGCAGGGTAAATGCGGCGATTTAAGGTGGGGTTAAAACCGCGTTCACTTTTCCGGAACAACAACCGGCTCGCCTTTTCTGACGATATATGTTGCAAGTTCTGACGTTTTGCCGCTGCTGACGTTCTTCGCAACGTGGGCAACGCCATCGGGAATAAACAATGCCTCGCCCGCCTTGAGCGTTACCGGCGGCCTGCCTTCAAGCTGGTACTCCATTGTTCCTTCAAGCACATAGGCAACCTCAACACCGGGATGGGAGTGCATTATGGAGACAGCGCCCGGTTCGAAATCGACCCGCACCTGACTGAATTCGCGCCCGGCGACACCGAGGTCATTCTGCAGAACATCGGTCCGTTGGACCGCCTGTTGCTGTGCATGTGCCAGAGACAGTGGCATTCCGATCCCGAAAGCCAGCACTGCAGCAGCCATGATACGCGTTGTTTTCATGTCATCATCCTTTCGCACCTTAAATGGCGGGTGAACTTCCCATTCATCCGACGTCCGGATTTGAACGCAGGCTTGTATCCAGGATATTTCGGCTTGGAGGATTTTTGTAACACCATGTATTTGCCCCAAAGGATATATCGGTCTGTGCGTTCCACAGCCTGGGCTTCTCGAACCAATTGTTTTCATTACGAAATCGTAATGCCACCAGTCATCTCCCGTTCATTTTCGCAACGCTACGTTGTCTTCACGGAGCGAAACAAACGCTCGCGCTACAAAGGAGACGACCATGAAACGCATTACTCTTCTCGTCCTTTCGGGCACCTTCCTCACGGTATTTGCCGCCGGTGGAGCTTTCGCCCAGACCGAGACCCCTGCAAAGGACCCTGCCCCGGTAGCAACGGATGCAGCAGCAAATGCCGGCCATTCGAAACGCGCAAAAATCGATGCCAATGATGATGGCGTGGTTGATCTTGCCGAGTTCACCAACATGGATCGCCTGAAGCAGGCCGACACCAATGGCGACGGCACGCTTTCCAAGGAGGAAATCAATGCCATGGCGTTGAAGCAGCTGGTGGAACAGCGGGCGCGCCGCATCACCAACCGTCTTGATGTCAATGGCGACGGGGTGGTGACACTTGCCGAAGTTGAAAAACAGAAGGCAAAGCGATTTGCGCTATTGGATCGCAACGATGATGGAAAGCTCGAAAAGAGCGAATTGCGGCACGGTTGGAAGCATCACAAAGGCCGCGAACATGGCGGGCACAAGCATCGTCATCATGCCGATAGTGAGAAGCCAGCCCCCAAGGAATAATTGACGAGTGGGTGGCGGTCGCCCCCGGCAGGCGACCGCCATCAGACTGGTATCAGCCAAGCCGCATGGATAGTTCAACATCCTCGCCAAACGGCGTAGAAAGATACCCGTTCGCAGGCGAGCGCACATAAGCAAGATAGTCAGGGCTATAATCGGCATTATCAGCGACGATGAATGCTCCCGGCCGCAGACGGCTCTCCACCAGATCGAGGATTTCCGGATAAAGTGCCTTGGCACCGTCAAGCAGAAGCAGGTCGACTGTTTCAGGAAGATCAACGCGCAGCGTCTGCAAGGCATCACCCTCCCGGATTTCCACCAGATCGATGAGACCACCATCGGTCAGGTTCCTGCGCGCCCGCACCACTTTTGACGGTTCGAACTCACTGGTGATCAGGTGGCCACCACCATTGTCCCGCAAGGCTGCGGCCAGATGCAGGGTCGAGATACCGAAAGATGTTCCGAATTCCACGATCGTGCGTACATTGCCGCTTCGTGTCAGCATGTAGAGCAACACGCCGGTCTCCCGCGAGACGGCAAGCGGCAGATCCTTGAGGCGTCCGTAAAAATCGAGGTAGTCGGTTTTGCTGCGCATAAGGCGCGACCGCTCGGCAGAGGAGAGCGCGGCCACCGCAGGGCTCTCCTGCACGGACTGGCTGTCGGCCTCTTCGAACAAGCGATCCAACAGCGGCGCCAGCGGGGTTGATGTCAGGGTGGTCATAGGCAGTCTCCGGTTTGAAATGAGCGCTTGCTTGCGCCGGATCAAAAATACGACTAATTCGTCATATTCGCTATTCGCATTGCCGGAGGCCGCCATGACGGATCGACCAAGAGCCCAGATTTCCTCAAGAAAACAGCCCAAACAGGCACGCTCGGCGGACCTTGTTGCCGCAATTTTGGATGCAGCTGTTCAGGTTTTGGAAAAGGAAGGTGCCCAGCGTTTCACCACCGCAAGGGTGGCCGAGAAAGCCGGTGTCAGCGTGGGGTCTCTCTATCAATATTTTCCGAACAAGGCAGCAATTCTCTTCCGGCTTCAAGGAGACGAATGGCGGCAGACGAGCGATTTGATGCGCAACATTCTCGAAAGCGTTGCGCAGCCGCCTTTTAAGCGGCTCCGCATATTGGTTCACGCCTTTATTCGCTCCGAATGCGCTGAGGCAGCGATCCGTATGGCACTCCACGATGCCGCCCCGCTTTATCGCGATGCACCGGAATCCCGGGAAGCGCGCGCCGCGGGAGCCCGCACCTTTGCAATCTTCATGCGGGAGATACTACCCAAGGCTTCGCCAGAGGTCCTCGCCTTGGCGGTTGATCTGATCGCAACGACATTCAGCAGCGTGGGAAAACAGTTTTCGGAAAGCCCACGAACTCCTGAGGAGATCGAAGCCTATTCGGAGGCCATGGCCGATATGTTTTGTGCTTACCTCAAGGACCTAAGCAGCCGCTGAAATTGATACTGGAACCGGGGCTAGAGCCTCAGCGGCATGGAAAGCAAAGCGCGGAACCTTCCGGTCTCATCATGCCCCGCATTGCACGAGCCAATACCGGGAAACCGGGTTTCCAAACGATGGGCAACGTTGGCAAGACCGATACCCATGCCCTGGATTTTAGCCGGCCCCGCCATACTGGACTTGGCACTGTCATTTTCCACCGTCAGATACAGAATCTGCCCGCTGCTTGTGGCGCTGATGGTTATCTCGACCATACCCGGCGTGGTACCCACACCATGTTTGATGGCGTTTTCGATCAATGGTTGAAGTATGAGGTTTGGAACAAGCGCGTCTTCAAGCTCCGCTGCAACATTGATGCGCACCTTCATTCGATCAGAGAAGCGCTCACCTTCAATGTTCAGGTACTCAGCCTGCAAGGCCAGCTCTTCACCCAGCCGAACGTCATTCATCGGATCAATTTCAAGGGTGGTGCGAAGGAATGATGAAAGCGACAACACCATACGCCCGGCGCTTTTGGTTGCGCGCTCTTCTATCAACCCGGCTATGGAATTGAGCGTATTGAAGAGAAAGTGCGGATTGACCTGATAGCGCAACGCGCGCATTTGCGCCGAGAGGGCTTCCTCCCGCGAGGCTGCCAGCAACCGTTCATTTTCCCGCATCTCATAGGCATAGAGGATGGATATGAACAGACAGGACCAGCCGAAAAACAGCGACATATCGTAAACGAGTGTATAGCCAAAATCAGTGAAGTTGAATTTTGCCACCTCGGGCCATGCACTCACCACATAGACAAGGTGATCGCAGACCGAATGCATGGCGCCACCCACTATGGCCAGCGAAAAGCACGCGAATATTTTTACGGCCAGATTGGCGTTTCTCAACCTGAACAGGACGAATGTAATTGAGAATGTTATGAGCAAACTGAACAATGACAAGATGAGCTTGGCAATGATCGAGTTGATCTGCGTCAGGCCCAGAATCTGGAACAACGTATTGCTGATGACAAATTCACTGGCCCAGTAAAACAGACCCAAGCGGAATGCCGTTCGCCGTATGTCTGTAACATACGAACCATCATTCACCGCAACCCTTTCTTGGACATATTCCATAGCGCTCTTATCCCCCAAACAACCGCATCTGTCGAGGAACGCGTAACCGTCTGAGCCAACGGGATTGGCGGGAAGAGAAAACCCAAATTCTCTATTGTTTTCAGAGCACCAGAGCTGCCTGGGCTTGTTAACGAATGAAACGGACGCTATGCCCATCCGGTAACAAAGAGAAAGGCAATTCCATGAACATGATGTCCCTGCCAGCTATCCTCGGCATATCGGCTGGAGCCGCTATCGTGACCACATTCTCAAAAAAGAATCGCGAGAAAACAGCAGCAAAAAGGGCATTGTTATTTGTTGGCGGCTTTGCGGCCACTCTCGTGGTGCTTCTCGCTCTCAACTTCGGCATCTATTATTCAAAGACTGCCTGAAGCCTTTAAGGCAGCTTTGATGGAAACGCCGCCCTTACCGGCGGCGTTTAATTTTCGTAACAGCGATCAGACCGGCTGTGCCAGAAAATCGATGTGATCACCGTCAAATGTGTTCACATCATTCATGATTGCAGCAATGTCAGTTCCCCGGTGAAGCAGGTTTCCTTCCGGGGTAATGACCGAAACCTTGTAGCCAAGCGAAAACAGGAACCCCAGATAGTCTTCCGGTTTGACACTCGATATCCAACCGATCAAGCTGGGATTGAATTCACTGATAATCAGCGGACGGAAACGCCGGAGTGTCCGGATCATCCCGTTCAGTGCCTTATACTCCGCCCCTTCAATATCGATCTTGACGAAATCCACCCTGTCCCATTCATGCAGGACATCATCAAGACGCACACATGGCACGAGCCGCTTGATCTCAAGCGACTGGCCGGAAAAGACTGTCGCCGTTGTTCCGTTTGATGATGACCCGCTCAACGAGAGAACATCCGTCCGGTCGCTCACCGCTGTCAGCAGAATTTCGATCTGGGTGAAGGCATTGGCGTCACGGCTTGCGGCAAGCAACCGGCCATTTTCCACATTCGGCTCAACAGAAAGAACGCGCCCGGTATGGCCCACCAGCGCCGCCGACAGCATTGAGAAATATCCGATATTGGCACCAATATCGACCACGCGCATGCCCGGCTTCACACACTCCTGGAAAATGCGGGTGACATTCGGCTCATAGGCACCGGAGACGATGTGTTCGCCGACATCACCGTCGTTGCGGTCGGCAAAGACCCAGGTGTTATTGATGAACACTTTCTCCAAACCCGTCTGCGCCGGGGGATCGAGCATGCGACGGCCCTGAAACTCAAGGGAGTTCAGATATTTCCTCACGACAGTTTCAAGCGGCAAACCAACAAATGTATAGTGGTCTTTCTCCACTTCGTTCATCAGGCGTCCAAGTATCAACCGGAAACAGTAGTCAATGTCTGCCGCTGTCGCTTCCATAGGCCGGCCATCCTCCTTTTAACTTTACGCATCACCTTATGACGTCATGTATACAAAATTAGATTGCAGAAAATCGAATATCACAAGATTTTTTTCGTTCGCCTATTTGAAAAAATACTTTGAGCGATTTTAACCGCTTGCCAGTTTAACTTTATGCCTCCGACGTAAATCATTGGAAATCGACAGAAGCGTCAATCAATGCTTTGATTGGCATATTCAATCGATCGCGAGGGGGGTTCGGTCGACAATTTTTGCGTTTTATATCTAAATAAAACAATTGAAGTGAAACAAGAAGCTGCTAGAACGGCCTCATTCACAGCGGGGAGATATCCGATGAAACTATACGGACACGGTTTAAAACTGATTTTGGCAATGGGTTTTCTATGTGGCACGATCAACTGGGCGCAGGCGGATGCCACGAATCCCACAAGCGATCTTAAAGGAGCAAGCGACAATGCGCAGGTTAAGCGCTATGACGGCTCCTTCATTGTCAGCTATGAGAAGTTCTCCTTCACGGACTTCTCCGTACCGCTTGCCCCATTGAAGGCGAGCGAAAACACCGAGGAGCGGGACAGCATGAACAACAGTGTTTTTGCTCCGGAAAAGAAACTCGATGTCGAGGGCGCGCTGACCCGGATCACCTATGTGACACCGGCCGAGCGTTCACCGCTTGAAGTGCTGCGCAATTACGAGGACGAAATCACAGCTGCCAAGGGCGAAATCCTGTTCGAATGTAAATCCGAAGGTTGTGGTGGTGACGCGACACGCTCGGCCAGCGGCGGCGGCGGCGATATGAGCCTGATGATGCAGTTCTTCCACGAGGCTGATCTCAAGGATGCGGCGTTTTCCAACGGCGCCTGTGCGCTCACATCACATATCAAAGATCAGCGGTTCTTCGCGGCGAAACTGTCAGCAGCTGATGGTGACACCTATGTCACCGTGCAGACCTATACTCTTCTTGATGATCTCTATTGCAAGGAGTTGAATGGACGTACGATCGCTCTGGTGCATGTGCTTGAGCCTAAATCCCGCGACAAGAAAATGGTTGTCGTCGGCGCCAAGGAAATGGCCAGCTCTCTCGGCTCGCAGGGGAGTATCTCGCTCTATGGTATTTATTTTGACACGGACAAGGCAGAGCTGAAGGCGGAATCTGCGCCGACATTAAAGGAAATCGCCGGTCTTCTCGAATCCGATCCCAAATTGTCCGTGATCATCGTTGGCCATACGGATAATCAGGGTAAATTTGCCTACAATGCCGATCTCTCAGGCAAGCGGGCGGCGGCGGTCAAGAAGGACCTTGTCTCCACCTACAAGATCAAGGCGGATCGCCTGACAACTGCAGGTGCCGGGATGATGGCACCTGTTGCCAGCAACGACAACGAGGAAGGCCGCGCCAAGAACCGCCGGGTCGTTCTGGTCAAGCTGAACTAGATGGAATTCAATCGAGCCGCGCCTGAAAAGGTGCGGCTCATGGTTGAGAAGTTTGCGCGGGATGGTTAGGTTATGAGGAGAAGCAGCATCAATACAGTGCGTGGTATGTGGTGTGTGGTTCGACAAGCTCACCATGAACCCATAAACCCCTCACTATAGCCTGCAACGCCCCATACTGGAGTAGATAATGCGGTTTGTCGTTCTTGCCTGTGCGTTGATGATCCTGAACGGTTGCGGTGGCGGCGCCATTGCACGGCTGAACCCATCACCGGACTCCGAAGCGCAATACCGTCTTGGCGGGTGTCAGTTGCGGGGGCATGGAACCTGCAAGGAACAGCTTGATCCGGCAGCCACGCCAGCGCCGCCGGGCGCGCCAGCCAGCTGAAATTGCTCTTCAATCCGAATTAATACATTGGCGCATTTTGTCGATTCTTGGCGCGCGAAAAGATTATTATTCTTGTGCTCTTGAAAATCGAACGCAGCAGTTATATTTTAGTGTTGCGTAACGAGCGGTTCTCCTCCCATTTTTTCGCTCGTTACGTGTTCCCCTCTGGACGCATTTGCGTTCACAATTCGCCGGGCTCTTGCCCGGCTTTTTTGTATCTTGATCCGGCAAGATGATATTCCGAGCCAATTGGCCACCCGGATCGCCCGTTCGCAGCGTATTTTTGCTACCATCACCTGAATTTTACTTCCCGTTTTGAATTATCGCGTATCAAAGAGAGTAAAATCGGGGGGACGGGCCAATCATGAACGCTGGCGAGAAAATGCGTGTCGACTGGGTCGATATTGCCAAAGGCATCTGCATTATCTTTGTCGTGATGATGCACTCGGTGCTGGGCGTCGAGAGCGCCGCCGGAGCGCGTGGCTGGATGCACCCGGTCGTGTCTTTTGCCCAACCATTCCGCATGCCTGATTTCTTTCTGATCTCCGGTCTGTTTCTCGGGCTGGTAATTGACCGCTCATGGCGGCGCTATGCCGATCGAAAGATTGTGCATTTCATCTATTTTTATCTGCTCTGGCTGACGATCCAGTTTCTGTTCAAGGCACCGGGTATCGTCGGCGAAAGCGGCGTTGGCGGCGCTGTCAGCGCTTATCTGCTTGCACTTGTTCAACCGTTCGGCACGCTCTGGTTCATTTATCTTCTGCCGATATTCTTTGTCGTCACGCGGCTCGTCAAATCCATCAATGTCTGGATCGTTCTGCTCATTGCCGCTGCTCTCGAAACGTTCCCTATCCACACGGGTTGGCTTGTGCTTGACGAATTCTGCAGCCGCTACGTCTTTTTCTTTGCCGGTTACGCCTTTGCGCCGGTGATTTTTGAGCTGGCGCAGTGGTTGAGACAACGGCCATGGACGGCGCTTCTCATTCTTGGCGTATGGGCGTTCGTTAATGGATGGCTGGTGTTTCATCCGGCGTCGGCACCCTTTGCTGCCTGGATACCCGAAGAGGCCTATACGTCAGGTGGGCTTGGCGGATGGAGCAATGTGCCCATCATCTCACTGCTGGCAGGTTTTGCTGGCGCATTGGCCATCGTTTCGATTTCGGCCTTGATCGCCAGGCTTGGCTCCGTACCCGCAGCACAATGGTTTGTCCGCGCTCTGCGTTGGCTTGGTGCCCATTCCATTGTCGTCTATCTGGCCTTCTTCCTGCCGATGGCGATCGCAAGAACCCTTCTGCTGCGATCAGGCTTCATTACGGATATCGGCACGATTTCGGTGCTCACCGTCATTAGCGGCGTGCTGGGACCGGTTATCCTTTATGGACTGGTCCAGTGGACAGGTTATGGCCAGTTCCTGTTCAGGCGCCCGCAATGGGCCCATATAGACAGCGCGCCCACACCGCATGGCAGGGGCGCGCTCGCATCGGCTGAATGATCTATCAGCTGTGGGCGAAAATATCCTGTTCGTCCCAACCCATCAGATCAAGCTTGGAGCGGGTCGGCAGGAACTGGAAACAGGCAGCAGCCTCTTCCGCGCGTCCGTCACGCTTCAGCCGCTCGATGAGAATGGCACTGAGGCGATGCAGATAAAGCACGTCCGACGCCGCATATTCGAGCTGTGCCTGTGACAATTCAGGGGCGGCCCAGTCTGACGATTGCTGCTGCTTGGACAGGTTCACGTCAAGCAATTCGCTGCAAATCTCTTTCAGGCCATGCCGGTCCGTATAGGTGCGGGTCAGGCGCGAGGCAATCTTGGTGCAGAAAACCGGCTTCGGCATGACACCGAAAGCGTGATAAAGGACTGCAAGGTCAAAACGGCCAAAATGGAAAATCTTGGTGATGGCGTCATCACCAAGAAGTTTCACCAGATTGGGGGCTGATGTCTGTCCCTTGTCGATCTGGATGACATCCGCCGAGCCATCGCCGGGCGAAATCTGCACAACGCAGAGCCGGTCACGATGCGGGTTGAGCCCCAGCGTTTCCGTGTCGATAGCGACGGCATTGACCTGATAATTGGCAAGGTCGGGCAGATCATTGCGGTGAAAGCGGATGGTCATCAAAATCTCTCCGGTTTTATTTCGCCAGCACGTCAAGAATGCGTGCCCACGAGCGCTGCCCCTTGTGGAAGGAATTCAGCTCATATTTTTCATTGGGGGAATGGATACGGTCATCTTCAAGACCGAAGCCAACGAGCAGCGATTCCATGCCGAGCATATGCTGGAAATCGCCAACAATCGGAATGGAACCACCCATGGCGATGAGAACAGCTGGCTTTGGCCATTCATCACTCAGCGCGGTCTTCGCCTTGGCCAGAAGCGGCGAGTCATAGGAAAGCTGAATTGCCGGCGATCCACCATGTTCGTGGAATTCCACCGAGCAGTCGGCAGGAATATGCGCCTTTACGAAGGCACGGAAAGCCTCGCGGATTTTTGCCGGGTCCTGCTTGTGGACGAGGCGGAAGGACACTTTTGCGGAGGCCTGAGCCGCAATCACTGTCTTGAATCCCTGTCCAGTATAGCCGCCGATAACGCCGTTGATCTCGGCAGTTGGGCGCGCCCAAACCAGCTCCAGAATGGAACGGCCCTTCTCGCCGGATGGAATGGAAAGGCCGATAGGTCCAAGAAAGTTTTCAGGCGTGCAATCAAGCCCCTTCCATGTCTGCAATATCTGCGTTGGCGTCTCTTCAACTCCATCGTAGAAGCCCGGAACGGTCACGGCACCTGTCTCATCATGCAGATCAGCCAGAATCTTTGTGAGAATATGGATCGGGTTGGCAGCGGCGCCGCCGAACGAGCCGGAATGCAAATCGCGATCCGCAGCCTTCACAACAATTTCTTCGCCGACCAGACCGCGCAGACCAACGGAAATTGCCGGGGTTTGCATATCCCACATGCCCGTATCGCAAACGAGCGCGAAATCCGCCTTAAGTTCGTCCTTGTGGGCATTCAGGAAAGGTTTTAGCGACGGCGAACCGGACTCTTCCTCTCCTTCGAACAGAATGGAGATTTTCACCGGCAGCTTACCGTGTACTTCCTTGTAAGCGCGGCAAGCTTCGACAAAGGTCATCAACTGCCCCTTATCATCAGCCGTGCCACGACCGGTCAGAATCTTGCGGCCATTGCCCATATCCTTGATCTCAGGTGCAAAGGGATCGTTTTCCCAAAGTTCAAGCGGGTCGACCGGCTGCACATCATAGTGACCATAGAAGAGAACATGCGGCGCATCGGCGCTTGGTCCCTCATGGTGAGCCACGACCATGGGATGCCCCGGCGTGTCGCGCACGCTGGCGTCAAAACCAATGGTCTTCAAATCGGCAACCAGCCATTCGGCAGCCTTACGGCATTCTGCCTTGAATGCTGGATCGGTCGAAATGGACTTGATCTTCAACAGTTCGAACAGCCGTTCCAGACTTTTATCGAGATTGGCATCAAGGGCGTTCAAGACAGGTTCAAGCGCTGACATGGTATTTCCTGAATTTGTTGGACCGGGACTTATGAAGGGAATTCTTCTTAGCCCATTTTCGGGAAAACGGCAGAAAAAAATGGACCCGGAAAAGAAATGGCCGCCGTGGCGGGGGGACCACAGGCGACCAGATCACTACACTCAGATGCGACAACCCGGAGAGGGGGGATGAGGTTGCCGCAAGTCCGGGGAAGGCGGGGGACGAGCCTTAAATCCCGGACATCGATCTAACGTCGACAAGTTGGATTTGGGTCTCAAACCGTGGCATTTCAAGGGCACGGAACATTACATCTTTGTAACAAACGCGTGATGAGCAGGTGATATGTTCATGCCGCGGGATTTCCGGCATAACGTTCGCTCAAACGAGGGGCGAATCTCATGCCAAAAGCCACGACGGACTTGCCAGTGCTTTTCTTCCCGACAGGCGCAGATTGGGAAGCCTGGCTGGTGATCAATCATGAAATCTCTCAAGGCGCTTGGCTCAAATTCTGCAAGAAGTCAGCCGAGATAAAAACCCTGTCCAGACAGGAGGCAATCGATGGTGCGCTTTGCTATGGCTGGATCGATGGCCAAGCCGACAAGTTTGACGAGCATTATTGGCTCGTCCGCTTCACACGGCGCAAGAGCACGAGCCCTTGGTCCGACATCAACCGCAAGCGCGCCAATGAACTGATCGACCAGAACCGCATTAAACCTGCCGGTCTTTTGGAAATCGAGCGGGCAAAAGCCGATGGGCGTTGGGACAAGGCCTATCTGCCGCAAAGCAAGGCAACCGTGCCCGACGATTTGCAGGCGGCCCTCGACGCAAATCCCGAGGCAACAAAAATGTTCCAGTTGCTGACCAGCGTGAATCGCTATGCCATTATTTACCGCGTCAATGATGCGAAGAAGCCCGAGACAAGGTTGCAGCGCATCGAAAAGTTCGTGGCGATGCTGGCGCGCGGTGAAACCATTCATCCGCAAAAGACCAAGCCAGCAGGGTGAAAGCCATCGACTCCTGAATTCTGTCAGGAGGAGTCTGTAATTTCACGATCTTTCAGTGCATGGGAAAGACAGATCATTTCCTTTTTCAGGATGTTCATTTAATCGTAGGCACCATGAAAAAAGGTGATCATCTCTTTCTCGTCGACGGCTCCGGCTATATCTTCCGGGCCTATCATGCGCTGCCGCCCCTCACCCGCAAATCGGATGGCCTGCCTGTCGGTGCCGTGTCCGGTTTCTGCAACATGCTGTGGAAGCTGCTGCGGGAAGCCAGGGACACATCCGTGGGCGTTACGCCGACACATTTTGCCGTCATCTTCGACTATTCGTCGAACACATTCCGCAAGGATATTTACCCCGAATATAAGGCCAATCGCTCGGCACCGCCGGAAGACCTTATTCCGCAGTTCGGGCTGATTCGTCAGGCAACCAAGGCCTTCAATCTGCCCTGCATCGAAAAAGAAGGCTACGAGGCGGATGATCTGATCGCCACCTATGCGCGTATGGCTGAAGCCGTTGGTGCGGAAGTCACCATCATCTCATCAGACAAGGATCTGATGCAGCTCGTTACCCCCATGGTGTCCATGTATGACAGCATGAAGGACAAGCAGATCGGCATCCCTGACGTTATCGAAAAATGGGGCGTGCCGCCGGAAAAGATGATCGACCTGCAGGCACTGACAGGCGATTCCACCGATAATGTGCCGGGTATTCCCGGCATTGGTCCAAAGACTGCCGCACAGCTTCTGGAAGAGTTTGGCGATCTCGATACGCTGCTTGCACGCGCGGGTGAAATCAAGCAGCAGAAGCGACGTGAAAACATCATTGAATTTTCTGAAATCGCCCGCATCTCGCGCCAGCTTGTAACGTTGAAGACCGACACGCCCATTGATGTTGGTCTTGAGGACTTTGGTCTGGAACCACAGGATGGGCCAAAGCTGGTTGCCTTCCTCAAGGCAATGGAGTTCACGTCCCTCACCCGCCGCGCCGCTGAAGCCACCGGCATTGATGCGTCCCTCATTGAGGCATCGCAGGTAGGGGTTGATACGGTTGCCGAGGCGCATGGCCCGGATGTTGAAATCTCCACCGGTGCGGCGGCATCAGCTGCATCCGACGACAAGCCACAGGATAAATCGGACACGGGCGCAATGCTGCCCGCCGATCTGGTCAAGGCGCGCACAGACGAGGCCTTGGCCTCCAAGATTGACACATCAGGCTATACCTGCATTCGCGATCTTGCGACGTTGCAGGTTTGGATCAACGAGGCGATGGAAGCAGGTATCGTTGCCTTCGATACCGAGACAACATCGCTCGATCCCATGCAGACCGAGCTTGTCGGCGTCTCCCTCGCTATCCGGCCCGGACATGCCTCCTATATTCCACTCAATCACAAGTCGGGAACCGGTGATCTTCTGGGTGGCGGCACTGTCGAAGGACAGATCCCGCTTGATGATGCCTTGCGCGCGTTGAAACCGCTGCTTGAAAACCGCTCGGTGCTCAAGATCGCGCACAACATGAAGTATGACTGGCTGGTCATGCATCGCTATGGCATCGATGCACATCCCTTCGATGATACGATGCTGATCTCCTATGTGCTTGATGCGGGTGAAGGCACCCACGGCATGGATGCCCTGTCAGAGCGTTGGCTGGGTCATACACCCATTGCTTATAAGGACGTGACCGGCAGCGGTAAGTCATCGGTTACATTCGATATGGTGGATATTGATCGCGCCACCGCCTACGCGGCTGAAGATGCTGACGTAACCCTGCGCTTGTGGCGCCTGCTCAAACCGCGGTTGGTCGAGGATGGTCTTGTCTCGGTCTATGAGCGGTTGGAGCGGCCGCTCGTTGCCGTATTGGCGCGGATGGAAGAGCGCGGCATATCCGTCGACAGGCAAATCCTGTCGCGACTGTCAGGTGATCTTGCCCAGGCCGCAGCCGCCATCGAACACGAGATTTACCAGCTTGCCGGGGAAAAGCTCAATATCGGCTCACCCAAGCAGCTTGGCGATATTCTCTTTGGCAAAATGAGCCTTCCCGGTGGATCGAAGACCAAGACAGGACAATGGTCAACGTCGGCGCAGGTGCTGGAGGACCTTGCTGCGGAAGGACACGAACTGCCGCGCAAGATTGTCGACTGGCGTCAGCTGACCAAACTCAAATCCACCTATACGGACGCCCTGCCCGGCTATATTCACCCGGATACCAAGCGGGTGCATACATCCTACGCCATGGCGGCGACTTCTACCGGACGGCTTTCCTCATCGGAACCGAACCTGCAGAACATTCCTGTGCGCACCAGCGAAGGCCGCAAGATTCGCACGGCGTTTATTGCTGCGCCGGGCAACAAGCTGATATCGGCCGACTACAGCCAGATCGAATTGCGGGTTCTGGCGCATGTCGCCGAGATTCCCCAGCTTACCCAGGCCTTTGCCGACGGCATCGACATTCATGCGATGACGGCTTCGGAAATGTTCGGCGTTCCCGTCAAGGATATGCCATCGGAGGTGCGGCGGCGCGCCAAGGCGATCAATTTCGGCATCATCTATGGTATTTCCGCCTTTGGTCTTGCCAACCAGCTTTCCATTCCGCGCGAAGAAGCCGGGCAATATATCCGCACCTATTTTGAGCGGTTCCCCGGCATCAAGGACTATATGGAAGCCACCAAGGCTTATGCCCGCCAGAACGGCTATGTCGAGACGATTTTTGGACGCCGCGCGCATTATCCTGAGATTCGCTCATCCAATCCGCAGGTTCGCGCTTTCAATGAACGCGCATCAATCAACGCACCGATTCAGGGTTCAGCGGCTGATATTATCCGCCGCGCCATGGTGCGGATGGAACCGGCCCTGAGTGATGCAAAACTTTCGGCGCGTATGCTGTTGCAGGTGCATGACGAATTGATTTTCGAAACTGCGGAAGCGGAAGTCGAAGCAACCATTCCCGTTGTTCGCGAGGTCATGGAAAATGCCGCTATGCCGGCCATTTCCCTGTCCGTACCGCTACGGGTTGATGCCCGCGCTGCGGATAATTGGGACGAAGCGCATTAAGGCGGGCTTCTAACGAACTGAAAGTGGCACTTGGCACCCACCCTCCCCAACGTGGGGAGGGTCGCTGTGCAGCAGCGGGGGGACGCCCCTCGATAAACGCCGCATGATTTTGGTTCCGCACCCCCACCCCCGACCTTTTGGTCCAACCCTCCCCACAAGGGGGAGGGTAAGGGTGGTGCCATCTTAACCCTTACTGTAACCGGTCCAGCACTTTGCGCTGGGCATGCATTTCCAAAAAAATACGGTAATCCCGATCAAAGCGTGTCCGAGCCTTCGGTTCCGGCTGGCGGGGATGCCCGCCCTGTTTCATGGCCATGCAGGCGGCGGGCAGATCAGGATAAAGTCCCGCAGCCGTTGCCGCCACCATGGCAGTTCCAAGCAGCACTGCATCTTCAGCCGCCGAGGTAATGACGGTGCATCCCGTCGCGTCGGCATAAAGCTCCATCAGCAATGGATTTTTGGTGTGCCCACCGGTGACATGCATCGTATCAATGGCATAGCCGCGCTCGTTCAGCGCATCGAGAACATGGCGCACGCCAAGCGCAATGCCGACGGAAGTGCGCCAGTAGAGACGGCACAGACTGTCAAATGATGCATCGAGCGTCAGACCGCTGATCACGCCCACCGCATGCGGGTCCGCCAATGGCGACCGGTTGCCGTGAAAATCCGGCAGAACATGCAGGCGGCCAGCAAGATCAAGCCCTTCCTTTTCCCGCAGTTCCATGACGCGATCGGTGATTTTCTTGTGCAGGGCCGCATTGGGTTCGCCTGCGGCACCATGCCAGCGAATAATATGATCGAGCAGCGCGCCGGAAACGGACTGCCCGCCTTCACTCAACCAGCAATCCGGCAGCGCGGCACCATAATAAGGCCCCCAGACACCATTGAAGGAAATCGGCTCCTGCGACAGGGCCATCAGACAGCTGGAGGTTCCGGCGATCAAAGCCAGATGGCGGTCAATCTCCGAGAGATCGCCAGCAAAACCACCGAGGACACCCAGCGCTCCCGCATAAGCATCGATCAGACCTGCGCCGACATGGCAGCGGGTGGTCAATCCCAGAGCTTTTGCCGCCTCCGGGGTCAACGTGCCAACATCGGTACCGACAGGACTTGCTCGCACAGGCAGATTGCCGCGCTCAACCATATCATCAAGACCGACAGCCTTGAGATAATCCGTCTGCCAACCCGGCTCTTCATGGGCGAGATAAGTCCATTTGCAGGTAATCGTACACTGCGAGCGCGCCAGCGAACCGGATGCTTTCCAGCTAAGGAAATCGGCAAGGTCAAAGAAATAACCTGACTTGTTCCATGTTTCAGGCAGATGCCGCTTCAGCCACATCAGTTTTGGTGTCTGCATTTCCGGCGACATGACGCCGCCGAGATATTTCAGGACATCGTGCCCCGTTGCCGTGCATTCATCTGCCTCATCAAGTGCGCGGTGATCCAGCCAGACGATCGTGTCCCAGCGATTATCGCCTTCGGTCGACACGGTCAGCGGTTTGCCGTCCGTGTCGCGCACCACCAGCGAGCAGGTGGCATCAAAGCTGATACCGGTTATATCCGATGGATCGACCTTTGCCGCAGCTATCGCGCCCTGTACGGCAATACAGACGGACTTCCATATATCTTCCGAATTGTGCTCGGCATGGTCAGGCAGTGGGCGATTCATCAAAATGGGGTGCTCGACCCGCCCCAGCAGATTGCCTTTGGTGTCAAGAATACCCGCCCGGGCGCTTCCTGTTCCCACATCCACAGCACATACGAAATCTGGCATTCGAACCTTCCGGCTTGTCGTGAACCGGAACGCTCTATTGAACGTTTGTTCGGGCTTGCAATAGCGATAGCAAACCTGGCAATTCCAGCATGTCGCCGAATATAAGGTCTGGCCCGAGAGACGCAAGCGCAGCTTCCAGCCTACCACCGCGTGCATGGGTTCCGCCGGTAAAGGCAAAAACTTTCATCCCGGCACGTTTGGCCGCTTCAATGCCCGCAGGACTGTCTTCAATGACCACGCACTCCTCAGGCGCAGTATTCATGGATTTGGCCGCGTGCAGAAACAGATCGGGGGCCGGCTTGCCGTGCTTGACCATCGTTGCGCTGAAAATATTCGGTTCGAGCAGATCAAGCAGCCCGGTCAATTTGAGCGAGAGCCGAATCCGTTCCGGCTGGCTTGATGAGGCGACGCAGCGCGGCAGGTCAAGCCGGGTCAAGGTCTCTGCAATACCGGGGATCGGCTTCAGGTCTTTTCGGAAGCGTGCGTAGAGATTGGCGCGCATATCCTCCAGATCCGCATCACTGGCGGCAAAGCCATAATCCTCATGCAGAATCTTGCTGATCGTCGTCATGCTGCGCCCCAGAAACATCTCATATGCTTCATCTTCGGACAATGACGTGCCGCTTTTCGCGATCATGTCGAGCAACACGGCAATGGAGATCGGCTCGCTGTCGACGAGCACCCCATCACAATCGAAGATGACGAGCTTTGTCATGGCGTCAGAGCTTGTCAGCGAGATAGAGCGTCAGCGTCTCGCGCGTGCCCTTTTCCCAAAGGGTTTTGAGAATACGGGAAAAGGATTCCACGAAAACGGGTGATGTTCCGACGTCACCAAAAATATCTGACATTGCCAGAAATGCCTTGGGATCGCTTTTGGCTTTCACTGCTACCGTCTTCAATCGCTCCGCATTTGCATCAAGATAGTTCGTCGGCTTGCCGCTATCGGTCGTTCCCTCGCAGAATCGGCACCAGAGTGCCGATACCAGCGAAAGGCCGGTAATGCTCTGTCCTGCCCTCAGCCGGTCCGCCGTTGTCGGCAGGATAAATTTCGGCTGGCGGTTGGAACCGTCCTGACACAGGCGCTGGATCGTGTCGCCAATCTTCGGGTTGGAAAAGCGCCGGTCGATCAGGTCGTAATATTCCTCGAAGGTAATGCCGGGCACCGGTGGCAAAACCGGAATGATCTCTTCACGTTCCAGTTTGCCGAGAAAGCCACGGATCAACGGCTCTTCCATCGCCTCATGGACGAAATGGATATCCATCAGCGCAGCCGGATAGGCAATGGTTGCATGGCCGCCATTGAGAATGCGGATTTTCATCAATTCATACGGCGCAACGTCCTGCACAAAGGTAACGCCGACCTTTTCCAGTGCCGGGCGGCCCGTGGGGAAATGGTCCTCAAGCACCCATTGCTTGAAAGGCTCACAGAAAACCGGCCAATTATCCTCGACACCGAAATCGTCCGCAAGCATTCCGCGCTCGCGGTCAGAGGTTGCCGGTGTGATGCGGTCAACCATGCTGTTCGGGAAAGCAACATTCTCCTTCACCCATTCGGCAAGGTCCGCATCGACAAGCGCGGCAAGGCCGCTGATGGCGTCGCTGGTGACATGGCCATTGCCCGGAATGTTGTCGCAGGACATGACGGTAAACGGTGCCGTGCCCTCAGTGCGGCGACGGATCAGCCCAGCCAGTATGAGGCCGAAAACCGTCTTGGGATCACTGATATTGGCGGCATCGGCAACGATTGCAGGATGCTGCGGGTTGAACACACCCGACGCCGGATCGATGAAATAGCCGCCTTCGGTGATGGTCAGTGACACGATCCGGATTTTGGGATCGGCAAGACGCGCAATGGTATTTTCCGTTTCACCCGGCTTCAGATAATCGATCATCGACCCGGTGACATGCGCCGTGCGATGACCGCTGTCCTGTTCGACCACGGTCGTCAGCCAGTCCTGTTCTTTCAGCTTCTGGCGCATTGTTTCATCGGAAGCCAGAACACCGGCACCGATGATGGCCCAATCATGATCGCTGCCCGCATTAAAGAGATCATCGAGATAGACAGCCTGATGGGCGCGATGGAAATTGCCAATACCGAAATGAATGATACCGGCGGTCAAATCGGCCTTGTCGTAGCCGGGTACGGCGACATTGGCGGGAAGCTGCGGCAACGCGCTTCTGGAGAGTTTAACAGTCATCGGGCTTAACCCCTTCTTTCAAATGAAGATGCGCCTGCGCCCATTTTTCAGGGCGCAATTCCGCCTAGTTCATCCAGTTGCCGCCATCGACATTATATGTCTGCGCAACCACGTAATCGCTGTCACTGCTGGCAAGGAAAACAGCCATGCCGGTCAGGTCCTCAGCCGTACCCATGCGGCCATAGGGAACCGCCTCGCCAACCAGACGCTTTTTCTCGCCAAGTGGCCGGTTTTCATATTTGGCGAAGAGCGCATCGACCCCTACCCAATGTTCGCCATCGACAACACCCGGCGCAATCGCGTTGACATTGATCCTGTGCTTGATGAGATCCTGCCCGGTCGACTGGGTGAGGCTGATAACGGCGGCCTTTGTTGCGCAATAGATCGCAACCAGCGCTTCGCCGCGACGGCCAGCCTGACTTGCCATATTGATGATCTTGCCACCCTTGCCGCGCGCAATCATCGCTTTCGCCACAGCCTGGAGCGTGAAGAGCGTGCCGGAGAAGTTCACCGCAAAAAGCTTGTCATAGCTCGCACGGGTGATCTCGACCGTCGGCGACATATCGAACAGCGCCGCATTGTTGATCAGGATGTCGATCCCGCCGAACGTGTCGACGGTTTCCTTGACAGCGGCATCAATGGACGCCTGATCCGTTACATCAAGTCGAACCGCATAGGCACCGTTACCGAGTTCCGACGCGGTTTCCTGTGCCCGCTTCAGATCAATATCGGCAATCACCACATGGGCGGCGCCTTCCTTGAGATAGGCTTCCGCGAAGGCACGGCCGATGCCCCGCGCCGATCCCGTGATGAACGCCGTCTTGCCTGCCAGTCTGCTCATTTCAAATCACCTGTCCGTCCGCGCCAAATCGATGAAGCCGCGCCGCATCCGGCGTAAGGAAAATCGGCTGGCCATGTTTTGTGTCAAAATCGCCATCGGTCCGCACGGTCACCTGACCGATACCGTCGACGTGGGTATGAATGAAGGTGTCAGAACCAAGATGCTCGGTCACACCGACCTTGCCCTTCCACGCGCCTTCCGTTGTCGAAATGCGGATATGCTCCGGGCGAACGCCCAGCGTCGTCGCCTTGTGCCTGGCGGCTTCCGCGCCTTCAATAAGGTTCATGCGCGGTGAACCAATAAAGCCCGCAACGAAGACGTTCTTCGGGCTTCGATAAAGCTCCATCGGCGAGCCAACCTGCTCAATGCGTCCGGCATTCAGCACCACGATCTTGTCAGCCATGGTCATGGCCTCCACCTGATCGTGGGTCACGTAAATCATGGTTGTTTTCAGCTGATGGTGGAGATCGCTGATCTCCAGCCGCATATTGCCACGCAGCGCCGCATCGAGATTGGACAGCGGCTCGTCAAACAGAAACGCTTTTGGCTGGCGGACAATCGCCCGGCCGATGGCAACGCGCTGACGCTGACCGCCCGACAATTGTCCCGGACGGCGGTCCAGATAATTGGTCAGATTGAGGATATGCGCCGCGTCCTTGACCTTCTTGTCGATGGCGGACTTTTCCTGCCCGTCCATTTTCAGCGGGAAGGCAATGTTGCCGTAAACGGTCATATGCGGATAGAGCGCATAGGACTGGAACACCATGGACAGGCCCCGCTTGGCCGGAGCCGCGCTCGACATATCCTTGCCGTCAATGATGATGCGCCCGCCGCTCAGGTCCTCAAGACCGGCAATCATGCGCAGGAGCGTGGACTTGCCGCAGCCGGACGGACCGACGAACACAACAAACTCACCATCATTGATTTCAAGATCGATTTCAGGAATGACCGAGGTGGTTCCAAATGACTTCGATACTTTTTCGAGTGTAATGCTTCCCATAATATTTTTCCAATCTCTATTGGCTACGCCAAAGGCCGAAATCTATTTCACAGCGCCAAACGTCAGGCCGCGCACCAGTTGCTTTTGCGAGAACCAGCCCATGATGAGGATGGGGGCAATCGCCATGGTGGATGCGGCAGATAGCTTGGCCCAGAACAAACCTTCGGGGCTTGAGTAGGATGCGATGAACTGTGTGAGCGGCGCTGCATTGGAAGTCGTCAGGTTCAGCGTCCAGAAGGCTTCGTTCCATGCCAGAATGATATTGAGCAGCATGGTCGAGGCGATACCGGGCACAGCCATGGGCGTGAGCACATAGATGATTTCCTTCATCAGCGATGCGCCATCCATGCGCGCCGCTTCGAGAATTTCGCCGGGAATTTCCTTGAAGTAGGTGTAGAGCATCCAGACGATGATCGGCAGATTGATCAGGGTCAGCACCCCAACGAGGCCGATGCGCGTATCGAGCAATCCCCAGTCGCGGAAGATGAGATAGAGCGGCACCAGCACACCGACAGAAGGCATCATCTTGGTGGACAGCATCCACATCAAAATGTCCTTGGTGCGCTTTGTCGGCGAGAACGCCATCGCCCATGCGGCCGGAATGGCAAGCGCCAGACCAATCAGCGTTGATCCGACCGAGATCACCACGGAATTGCTGAAATGTTTGAAGTAGTTGGAGCGGCTCTGTACCTCGTGGTAATTTTCCAGCGTCCAGTCAAAGAACAGGAACTGCGGCGGCGTTGCGATAGCCGTGCCTTCCGTCTTGAAGCTGGTCAGGAACGTCCACAGGATCGGGAAGAAGATCAGAAAGCCGATCGTCCAGCCGATAACCGTAAAGATGACCTTGCTGCGTGTTGTCGTTGAGCGGGCCATGATCAGAGCCCTTTCTGGCCATATTGGCCGTATTCTGTTTCACGGATGGCGAGACAATCCGCGCGGAAGGTGGCGAGGCCGATGTGGTTCATCGGACGAAGATGCCTGACAAAGCGGGTGTCAGCCAGCCGGAAACCCGAAGGGACGGGGCTTGTTGCGCCAATTCCGGCGCAAAACCACTCGCCGGCACGAAGAGTGCGGGACTTCCTGTCTTTGCTTGATCTTGTCACAACATGCCTCCGTCAGAATTGGTCAATATGGTCAGAAAGGGCTCTTACCTCTCCAGGTTCTTGCCGATAAGGCGAATGAGGAAGAAGGCAACGATGTTGGCAAGAACCACCGCCACGATACCGCCAGCGGAAGCGCCACCCACATCGAACTGCAAAAGTGCCTGCATATAGATGAGATACGGAATATTGGTTGTCTGGATGCCGGGTCCGCCATTGGTGGTAACAAGAATTTCGGCGAAGACACTGAGCAGGAAGATTGTCTGGATCAGGATCACAACCGTGATCGCCCGTGAAAGATGCGGCAGCACCAGATAAATGAAGCGCGAGATCGCCCCGGCGCCGTCCATTTCAGCCGCTTCCTTCTGCTCGCCATCCAGTGATTGCAGGGCGGTCAACAGAATGAGCGTGGCGAAGGGCAGCCATTGCCAGGCGACAATGAGAATGATCGAGAACATCGGCACCTGCGCAAACCAGTCGATCGGCTGGAAGCCGAACAGCCGGGCAATCCATGCGAAGAGCCCGTTGACCGGATGCATCAGCATGTTCTTCCACACCAGCGCCGACACCGTCGGCATGACGAAGAACGGCGCGATGACCAGAAGCCGGACGATACCCTGTCCGAAGAAAGGCTGATCCAGCACCAGCGCCAGCATAATGCCGCCAATAACAGTGATGAGCAGCGTGCCGCCCACCAGAACCAGCGTATTGCCAAGCGCGGTGAAGAATGCCGGGTCGGTCAGAAAGTACTGATAGTTGAGAAAGCCGATAAATTCCTCGGTTCCCGGCATTAACAGATTGTAGCGCAGGAACGAGAAATAGAGGGTCATGACAAGCGGCACGATCATCCAGAGAAAGAGCAGGATGACGGCGGGCGACATCATGATACGGGCTGTTGCACGTGTCTGAAGCGTAGCCATGGTCAGGTTCCGATACAGTTTGTGAAAACCGAGAATCCAAATACCCTAAAGGAGGCCCGGGCGGCTTCTGACATTCGCGTCAGGAGCCGTCCGGAGCCAGGAGGATTCTACTTGATATAGCCGCCCTTTGTCATCTCACGCGTCGTGAGAGCCTGAGCGCCCTGCAAAGCCTGATCCACAGTCATGGAACCGGCAAGCGCAGCGGAGAACTGCTGGCCCACGGCGGTGCCCAGACCCTGGAATTCAGGGATGGCGACAAACTGGCCACCCGTATAGGGCACCGGCTTGATGGTTGGCTTGCTGGTGTTCGCGGCGGTCATCGCATCGAGCGTGATCTTGGCGAAAGGCGCGGCCTTCTGATATTCCGGATTGGCATAGAGCGAGGAGCGCGTGCCCGGAGGAACGTTCGCCCAGCCTTCCTTGCTGGCGACGAGTTCCGTATAGGCCTTGTCGGTTGCCCAGGAGACGAACTTCTGCGCGGCTTCCGCCTTCTTCGTGCCAGCCGGAACGCCAAGATTCCATGCCCACAGCCAGTTGCCATGGTTTTCAACGCCGCCGGTCGGGAAGAGCGCATAGCCCACCTTGTCAGCAACTTTCGATTCCTTCGGGTTGGTTACGAAGGACGCAGCCACGGTCGCATCGATCCAGATGCCGCATTTGCCTGTCTGAAACAGCGCAAGGTTTTCATTGAAGCCGTTGGAGGATGCGCCGGGAGGTCCAGCTTCCTTCATCAGGTCAACATAGAATTTCAGCGCATGCTTCCATTCCGGCTGGTCGAACTGCGGATGCCACTTTTCATCAAACCAGCGCGCGCCAAACGAGTTGGCGGTTGCAGTCAGGAGCGCCATGTTCTCGCCCCAGCCAGCCTTGCCGCGCAGGCAGATGCCATAAGTCTCGGTGGACTTGTCAGTCATCTTCTTCGCCGCATCGGCAATCTGGTCCCAGGTCGGCTTTTCCGGAATGGTCACACCGGCCTTTTCAGCCAGATCCTTGCGGTACATGACCATGGCGCTTTCGCCGTAGAATGGCGAGGCGTAGAGCTTGCCATCAACCGAAACCGCATCGCGGATCGCAGGCAGCAGATCGTCCTTGTTGTAATCCTTGGCAAGGCCATCGAGCGGCAGCAGCCAGCCCTGCTTGGCCCAGATAGGCACTTCATAAGTGCCGATGGTCATGATGTCGTACTGACCGCCCTTGGTGGCGATATCAGTGGTGACACGCTGGCGCAGCACGTTTTCTTCGAGCGTTACCCATTCCAGCTTGATGTCAGGATTTTTCTTGGTGAAATCATCGGTCAATTTCTGCATGCGAACCATGTCGCCATTGTTGACCGTGGCAATGGTCAGCGTCTCAGCCCATGACGTACTTGCGGCAAAGCTTGCCATAGCCAGAACCGACGCAGCGCCGAGCAGAAGCGTTCTCGTTAACATCTCATTCCTCCCGTGAATGTTATGAGCAATTGCTTGTCTTATGGGCAAATACTCACACAAATGCAAAACAAGTCAAGAGGCAATCGTTGTTGCGGCGCAGCATCGCGCCTTCAACCTGTGCGGAAAAAATGAAATTATATGGTCAGCAGCAACGCTTCGGCGGTTCGCTCGTCCGTGATCAAGCCATTGATAAGGTTGCCCTTTATCGCAGCTACAATACCCGGCAGCTTCTTCGCACCCTTGGCGATGGCAATCACCATTGCCGTCTCGCGCGAGGGGATATGCGCGCTGGCCACGCGGTCATTCGTAAGACCCTGAATGGCCACGCCGTCGCGATCAAACGCCCGTCCGACGATCTCGCACACGGCACCCGCCTGCCGCAAAGCCAGCAATTCAGCGCGGGAAATGAAGCCGTCAACATAGAGCGGCGCGTCGTCTTCGAGGTCGCCAATGCCGAGAAAAGCCACATCGGCCTGCGCCGATAATTCCAGCACCGGACGGATCATCGCCTGCGCATGCAGCAGCTCGCGCTCTTCGGGCGAGGAGGCGATGACCGGCAGCGGCATCGGGAACGAGCGCGCCTTGATCTTGTCGGCAATGTTGAAAATGACATTGTAAAAGGCGGCCGAACCATCGGGCGAAATATTGCCGGTGAGCGACACAACCTTGTGTTGCGGACAGTCAATGGGCGACAGAAGTTCAATCGCCGCTTTCAGCGTGCGGCCCGTGCCAATGCCCAGAATGATCGGCGCTTCGGATTTCAGCCAGCGCGTCATTTCCACCGCCGCCGCATCGGCCACACCCAGCGTGGTCGAGGACGATCCCGGATCAGTCGGCACCACCTCGACCATTTTCAGATCAAAGTGCTTTTTCAACTTCTCCGCGAGGTCAAGACAATGGGCGATGGGATGATCCAGCGTCACCTTCACCAGCCCTTCCGACATGGCCAGCGACACCATGCGCTGCGCCGACTGGCGGGATATGCCAAGCTTTGCCGCAATCTCGTCCTGCGTGTTGCCCGCGACATAATAGAGCCAACCGGCCCGCGCCGCATCATCGAGCCGCGATGTCGTAATCTCCGGCTTACTCATTTCCGGCCTGTCTGGAAGAGCCGGTGGCATCGTTGTTGCGTGGTTCGACGGGCTCACCATGAGGGAGAGTGGGGCTTGCCCCGCCGGCCTTATGTCCATCGGAATGGCCAAGATCGCGCTCGGGCCAAACGATATCGCGCACCTTCTGCTTGAGCACCTTTGCCTCGGGAAAACCACCATCGCGCTTGCGTTCCCAGATGAGATCATCCTCGACGCGGATTTCAAAAACACCGCCGGTGCCGGGGATCAGCGCCACTTCGCCCAGATCCGCGCCAAAGGTGGAGAGCAGTTCCTGCGCCATCCAGGCGGAACGGAGGAGCCAGCTGCATTGGGTGCAATAAAGGATGGTAATGCGCGGTTTGACTGTCATACCGGCTTCTTAGCATTTCCGCATCGGGATGTAAGCTCCCCGTTTACAGGGAGGGCTGCGGTGCTAGTACTTCGGTGTTGAGATAGGCCCTCACCCCCCTCTGTCCTGTCGGGCTACCGGGGGGTTAATGCTTGCAGAACCATCGTTGCGCCCTTCGACAAGCTCAGGATGAGGGAGAGTGAGGATTGCAGGGAGCCAAGTTCTGCAATCTTTGCACTGCAACACCTGTAATCTGAAATGTCGGCGATTATCTTTGCAATCCTCCCTCTCCCTCATCCTGAGCTTGTCGAAGGGCGCGACAATGGTTCTGCAACCACCCATTTTCAAAAAACTGTGCCAACTTATCCAACACCATCTCACCTCGCTTATTCTGATGGTGTCCTTTCCGGCGGGAATGCTCCGGAAACCTTCTGAAGTCAGGAAAGGATCGGTGATTTCATCTGCGGGGCTGTTAACCCTGCAGGGGAAGCGGTTTTATCTCAAAAGGGTAAAACCAGTCATCGGGACGGGTGATCCGGGAGTTTCTTGACAAAACAGGAAAATCTCCGGGGAACGCATGACTACACTACCAATACCAAGACTTCCGCGTTCCCCTTTGGATCGCCCGTCTTTCCCACCTTTCAATAGCCAGACGCAAAAGCGGGCGTGGTCATGAGGGAGGTATGTGGCTCTTTCTCAGAGGTGGAATTTACCAGAGCGTCACATACAGATCGTCCCAATCGGGATTGATGCTTTCGATCAGTTCGATCTTCCATTGGCGATACCAGCGCTTCAACGATTTCTCCCGCTGAATCGCATCGCCAATCCGCATATGCTCCTCATACCAGACAAGCCGTGTGCAACCATATTTCCATGCAAAACCGGGCGTATGTCCCTCGCGGTGCTGATAAATGCGTCCCTCAAGATCAGACGTCACGCCGATATAAAGCGTTCCCCGCTTATGATTTGTCAGAATGTAAACATACCCAGCCACGCCAAGTCTCCTTGGCGAATTTTGGATGGGACTGATGATTTCGTAAATTCGACGAAAGGTGGAGATGTAGAAAACATAGCGGCTCTTTCTTCGTACATCGCAGAGTATGCCTCCCTCCGCCATCCTTAGATGTCTCTCATCTCCGTCATTCTCGCCCCCTTTCCGTCATCCAAAAACATCCCCCATCTCCGTCATCCTCGCCCCTTTCTCCGTCATCTTAAAGCATCCTCCTCTCCGTCATCCTCGGGCTTGACCCGAGGACCCACCTCTAGAAACCTCTGGAATGCGCAGCACTTGGTGCAAATGAGGTGCTCCTCAGTCGTGGGTCCTCGGGTCAAGCCCGAGGATGACGGTAAAGGGAGAGAGGAGTGAGCCGCTCCACTTCACCCCGCTTCCCGGCGCTGCAACTCCCGGCGCACGCGCCGCCAGATACCCTGCTGGGGCACATCACAACGGCGCCATGCGCAGTCTTCCTCGATATAGGCCCGATGGGCGGCGCGCGGACCATGCTCTGCAATCAACTGATCGACCATCCCGTCGATTTTCTCCTTCGGGATCAAGCGCGGCTTTATGGAAAACTCCCACGCATCAAACAGAAAAATACCCCAGATGGGAGAGGTGAAAATCCCAAAAATGAACCATTCCGAAAAACAATACATAACCAAAGCTCTTAACAATAAGTAGTTTGCAATGGTTACATACTGTACCTAGACCAGCGGAATTTGCCAGAACATTTTGTTCCTATGGAACCACTCGCATCGAATCTCAAAAAGCGCGCAGCTGAACTCGGTATTTCCAACTCGGAAGCTGGCCGCCGGGCAGGTTTAAGTGAGCGAAGATATGGGCATTACATAGCCAATAGGCGCGAGCCTGATCTTGCAACGGTGGTTCGCATTGCCAAAGTCCTGGAAACGACACCGAACAAACTGTTGTCATTCGGGGAGGATGCGAATGACCCTGAACCAATTGAGCGGCAACGTATCCGGGCTGCCATCAGGGTACTGTTACCCGACGATCTTGAGACCGTTGCGATCATGGTCGAGGCTCTGGCAAGCAAGCGCTACAAGAGCGTGGAATAGATTATTGGCAGCATTAACATAATGCGTGGTTCGCCCTTCGGCAGGCTCAGGAAGCGCACCATGAGGGAGGGGGATGCAAGGCTGATTACAACGTCGCAGAACTTGGCTCCCCGCAATCCTTATCTCCGAAGACCACAGTGGCCCCATCCTCGGACCTCCCTCGCCGCCATCCCCGGATACATCCTTCACCGTCATCCCCGCATACATCCTTCACCGTCATCCTCGGGCTTGACCCGAGGACCCACGGCAAAGAAGCACACGCGCGTCGCCCCGGAGCATTCCAGCTATTTTTAAAGGTGGGTCCTCGGGTCAAGCCCGAGGATGACGGAGAGGTGCGTTGCAGGGAGCCAAGGTCTGCAACGTTGGCGATTATCGTTGCATCCTCACTCTCCCTCATGGTGAGCTTGTCGAACCACGAACCACGCCCCACAACCCCGTCGCCAACCCAGATCAGCGGCGGGTCATCTCGCGGGCAATGCGGGTAAAATCGGCCTGCTTGATGCCGATATCGGCGCGGTCTGCCGGGCTCATGGCATTCAGCAAAGCCATGGCATTGCGGAAATCCTGATCCTTACGCCGACGCCCGCGCGTGGTGAAATCAAATATGAAGCTCATTGGTGGTATCCGTGTCTCTGTTTTCTGGACACAGGATAGTTCCACCCATCCGGATTGTGCAGTGCAATATTGGAATGGCAGGTATGTTCAGCGCTCTTGACCGGATATTTGGCACCTAAACTAAGTAAAGCCACGGGCATTTATTGAGAGCTACTTGCAGTAACTATCTTTGTCGTATTGAGATGTAAATTCACAGAGGGGTGCGAATCAATGGCACATGCAAAACTACATATTGATTTAAATCAGGGCATTATAGATGCAGACGGTGACGAGACCTTCGTCCTTTCTGTCTACAACGACTTCAAAAATATCATTGTAAGTAAAGCGACCATACCAGCGGTCGTTAGTGTTGTTGAAAAAGCTGGACATCAAGACAATACATTGCAGTCAAATTCCAAAACAAAAAGCAAAACCAAAAAAACCATAAGTAAGAAAACAGCGGTGGGTACGGGGGAAGCGGTGGGAATCTCATCACATAAGCCATCGCTCGTAAAATCCCTAAACCTCTCCGATCTTACTGAATTCATTTCAAAATATGAACCAAAAAACAACGCAGACGCTATTTTACTTTTTACGAAATTCCTAGATGAAAAACTCTCAATAACGCCATGTACTGTTGATCAAATTTACACGTGCTTTCTGCACATAAAAAGGAAGATTCCGAAGGCTTTCGGACAGTCTTTTATTGATGCTCGAGGAAACTCCTACGGATACATTGACTTTACCAATACTGCTGACATCACGATAACCACAATTGGCCTGAACCGTATAAATCACGAGCTTGAAAAGTAAACTAACTCAAAATGTCAGCGGATCGTTTCTACAATTCACTCAAGAACGCGACTGAAATAAATGAGCGAGATCTTGTATCGTTCTTTGTTTATCACCTCACTGTCGAACTTGGGCATCGTGTTGCGACGTCAAAGGCGGTCGGAGAATGCTTTGCCGCCTGTGATCTAACCATCCCGAAGAGACTTTCCTCATATCTATCGGAAGGCGTGACAAACAAACCACAGAGATATGTAAAGGTGTTAACTGGTTATCGTCTTCAAAAGCAATTTGGTAACGAAATTTCTGAAGGATTGGGCTCAGCTCGCACGGTAACTCAAACGAGCGTAGAACTACGAAAACTGGAACACTCTTTACCTGAAGGGCCTAAAAAGAACTTTCTAACCGAGATGATCGACTGTTTTGAGATTAGTGCCAACCGCGCAGCTATAGTGATGTGCTGGATGCTCACAGTTGATCATATGTTTGACCATGTATTTAATCGTAAACTGGTGCAATTTAATATCGCATTAGCAGCAAACCCGCAGGGAAAACTGAAATGCATTAATTCCCGAGATGACCTATCCGAATTAAAGGAAGGCAAATTTATCGAATTATGTAGAACCGCCCTTATTATTTCTAATGATGTTAGAAAGATCTTAGAAGACGCTTTAGGTGCACGAAATTCATGTGCCCATCCATCAAATATTGTTGTTCCCCGCAGTAAGGTCATAGCCCTGATAGAAGACTTAATCCAGAATGTTGTACTTAAATACGACGATTGATTGCCTCTACCACCCCACCTGTTCGGCTTCGTCGACCGTCAGTGGTTTGATACCCGGTGCTAATGGCTCGGGTTTTTCATCCTGAATGACAGGGGCTGCAGGGGTGGGTTGCCGGGCCGTGGTGCAGGCGGCAACGCAGGCAAGAGTGCAGATAAGAAGCGTGCCAAAGGCAAACACCCGCGCCAAAGCGCGGGTGAGCCTGAAAACATCTGCCATGTCTGAAAAGCCGGTTTTCACGTTTTCCAGTAGGATCAGTTATCGCTCATCTTCAGGGCCTGAATAAAGGCTTCCTGCGGGATTTCGACCTTGCCGAACTGGCGCATGCGCTTTTTGCCTTCCTTCTGCTTTTCCAGAAGCTTGCGCTTGCGCGAGACGTCGCCGCCATAGCACTTTGCCGTCACGTCCTTGCGCAGGGCCGAGATGGTTTCGCGCGCGATCACCGTGCCGCCAATGGCCGCCTGAATCGGGATCTTGAACATGTGCTTGGGGATGAGGTCTTTCAGCTTTTCGCACAGATCACGCCCGCGCTTTTCGGCGGCGGCGCGATGCACCATCATCGACAGCGCATCGACAGGCTCGCCATTGACCAGCACCGACATTTTGACGAGGTTGCCCTCGCGGTAATCGGACAGGTGATAATCGAACGAGGCATAGCCCTGACTGATGGATTTCAGGCGGTCGTAGAAATCGAACACCACTTCGTTGAGCGGCAGGTCGTAAGTGACCATGGCGCGCTTGCCGACATAGTTGAGATCGATCTGGATGCCGCGCCGATCCTGACACAGTTTCAGGATCGAGCCGAGATAATCATCAGGGGTGAGGATCGTTGCGCGAATCCACGGCTCCTCGATGGAGGCGATCTTCATCACCTCGGGCATGTCAGCGGGGTTGTGCAACTCCTTCTGCGTGCCATCGGTCATGTTGAGCTTGTAGACCACGCTTGGCGCGGTGGCGATGAGATCAAGGTTGAACTCACGCTCCAGCCGTTCCTGAATGATTTCAAGATGCAAAAGCCCAAGGAAGCCGCAGCGGAAACCGAAGCCGAGCGCCGCAGAGCTTTCCATTTCGAAGGAGAACGAGGCATCGTTGAGGCGCAGGCGGCCCATGGCGGCGCGCAAATCCTCAAAGTCAGCCGCATCAACCGGGAAGAGGCCGCAGAACACCACGGGTTGCGCCGGCTTGAAACCGGGCAGGATGCTATCGGTCGGGCGCTTATCCTCGGTGATGGTATCGCCGACGCGGGTGTCGGCCACTTCCTTGATCGAGGCGGTGATGAAGCCGAATTCGCCGGGTCCAAGCTCATCCACAGCCAGCATTTTTGGCGTGAACACGCCTGTACGCTCAACCGGATATTTCGCGCCGGTGCCCATCATGCGGATGGTCTGGCCCTTTTTCAGGACGCCATCAATGATGCGCACGAGAACGATAACGCCGAGATAAGCATCGTACCAGCTATCAACAAGCATGGCTTTGAGCGGCTTGGTGCGGTCGCCTTCGCGCGGCGGCGGCAGCTGGTTGACGATGGCCTCAAGCACATCGGGAATGCCAAGGCCCGTTTTGGCCGAAATCAGCACGGCCTGGCTGGCATCAATGCCGATGACTTCTTCCACCTGCTCGCGGATACGCTCCGGCTCGGCGGCGGGAAGATCGACCTTGTTCAGCACCACGACAATCTCGTGGTTGTTGTCGATGGCCTGATAGACATTGGCAAGGGTCTGCGCCTCAACGCCCTGCGAGGCGTCAACGACAAGCAGCGAGCCTTCGCAGGCGGAAAGGGACCGCGACACCTCATAGGCAAAGTCGACGTGGCCGGGCGTATCAATCAGGTTGAGGATATAATCCTCGCCATTGTTCGCCTTGTATTTCAGCCGGACAGTCTGCGCCTTGATGGTGATGCCGCGCTCGCGCTCGATATCCATCGAGTCGAGGACCTGTTCCTTCATGTCGCGCAGCTCAAGCCCGCCTGTCTGCTGGATCAGGCGGTCGGCAAGGGTGGATTTGCCATGGTCGATATGGGCGACGATGGAAAAATTACGAATATGGTCAAGTGGAGTGCTCATGCGCGCGATTTAGCAGTGAACCGGCAAAACGCAAAGCGGGAAATGCAGGTACACCGTCACATGTCTGCATCGAACGTGCTATATTTTGCCCCTGTGCCACACACGGGGGATGTGATGATGGACGAATTCTTCAATTTCAAAGAGACGAATGGGTTCCGCGTCAAGCTGTGGCGCGGCGAATATATGTGTCTGCTGGGCTTTGATGTGGATGCGCCGGAGGATGATTTTGTCGGCTTCGCGGTGGAATATAAGGAGCCGAAGGGCACGAAATTCCTCAATCTGCGCAACCGTATCGCCTTTGATTATGGCGAACCCGCCAAGAAGGCGGTGACGGGCGGCGGCAAGTTTCCCACGACGGAAGCGCCGCTGCAGATGTTCCGCTGGGTGCATTTTCCCTATGAGCCGCAGGACGGTATCTACACCTATCGCATCACCAAGATGCATATGCCCGAAGATGGCAAGCTGGTGCGCGGCACGGTGATCGAGCTGCCGATCCGCTATGATGCCGTCACCTATGACGGGTTTCTCGATATTGGCTTTACCCGCAACTTTGCCTCGTCGCAGGCTTTCGAGGACAAGAAAAAGCGGCTGCACCTGACCAATGACATCATCCCCGCCAATGCGGATGATGGTCTTGCCTTTGCGTCCAGTAAAGCCGAAATCGCCAAGACAGGCATTTATGACTGGCTGGGTTTTGAGGCGCACCGGCTGCTGTTCGGCTTTCTCGACTGGGCGGTGAAAGACCCGACCATCGAGGTCGATGCGCTTGCCTATGATCTGAACGAACCGGATTTTCTGGCGCAGCTGGAAAAGCTCGGCAGCCGCCTGCGTGTTATCATTGATGACTCTGGCGAGGTCGACAAGAAAACCGGCAAGGTGAAAAGGGGGCACGGAGCGCCCAGCAGCGGCGAGACGGCGGCGGCGGCGCGGCTTGCTATCAGCGCCGGGGCTGACAGGGTCAAGCGCGGGCATTTTCGCGGGCTGCAGCACAACAAGGTGCTGATCGCCAAGCGCAATGGCGTGCCGGTGCGCGTGCTGGGCGGGTCGATGAATTTTTCGTTTCGCGGGTTTTACATTCAGGCCAACAATCTGTTCATCTTCGATGATGAAACGGTAGCAGGGCTGTTCGAGCAGATGTTCATGCTGGCCTTCACCGACATGGCGAATTTCCATAAAGACCCCTTTTCCAAGGTCTGGCATTCGGTCAAGCGCGAAGGCCGCCCGGCGGTGCATATCTGTTTCTCGCCGCACAAATCATCGGAGCTGTCGCTACAGCCAGTGGGCGGAGCCATCGATCAGGCCACATCCTCGGTGTTCTATTCCTTCGCTTTCATGAACCAGACGAAATCCGGCCCGGTGCGTGAGGCACTGGACCGGCTGATCAAGAAGCCGCTGTTCAGCTATGGCGTGGTCGATAAGAAGGGCGGCATGGAAATCCAGAAGCCGAGCGGCGAGAACGGGCTGGTTGATTTCGCCTATCTCGCCAAGAATGCGCCGGAGCCGTTCAAGAGCGAATGGTCAGGTGGTAGCGGCATCAATATTCACCACAAATTCGCGGTGGTGGATTTCGACAAACCAACGGCAAAGGTGTTTACCGGATCGAGCAATTTTTCGCCATCGGGCGAGATCGGCAATGGCGATCATCTCGTTATCATCGAAGACCAGCGGGTGGCGACAGCCTTCGCCATCGAGGCACTGCGCATGTTCGATCATCTGAACTTTCGCAACCGCATGCAGGTGGAAATTGCAACACAGCCCAAGAAGATAACGCTGAAAAAACCCAAGGCGATTTCTGGAGAGGCCAATGCGTGGTTTGACAAATTCTATGTGGCGGGCAGCCAACGAGAGCGGGACAGGTTGACCTTTTCGCGTCAGTCGTAACGCAGCTCGCTCGCCTTGCCGCCAAACACCCGGTAGGCAAAGATCGAATAACCGATAATGACGGGCAGCACGACGATGACGCCGACAAGGATGATGCCAAGGCTCTCGGGCGCGCTGGCAGCTTCGAAAATTGTCAGCCTGTCAGGCACCACATAGGGATAGAAGGAATAGGCAAGCCCGGTAAAGCCGAGGGCAAAAATGCCCGCCATCATGACGAATGGCAAGGCGGAATGCCTGTCATTGGCGGCGGGCAGATGATCAAGCACATACCAGAGCGCACCGAATAGCGATGCCGTAATGAGCGGCAGCGGTGCAAGCAGAATGATCTCCGGCAGTGAAAACCATTTGGCGAAAATGCGCGGGCTGGCGAGAGGCGTTGCCAGCGAGATCGCGATCATGCCGAGCGCGACAAAAACCAGCGAGCGGCGCATGAGCAGCACCGCTTTGTGTTGAAGCGCGCCTTCGGTTTTATGGATGATCCACGCAGCGCCAATCGCCGCATAGGAGGCGGTGAGGCAGAGCCCGACAAGCAGACCAAAGAGAACGCCGGTCCATGATTGATCAAGCCCCAGAATATAGACGCCGAGCATATAGCCCTGCGCCATGGAAGCGGTGATCGAACCGGCATAAAAAGCGAAATTCCAGCGCGGCTTCACATGCAGATCAACCTTGGCGCGAAAATCAAAGGCGACACCGCGCAGGATCAGGCTGATCAGCATGATGACAACGGGGATATAAAGGGTCGAGAGGACAACGCCATGCGCAGCGGGAAAAGCCACCAGCAGCAGACCGATGGCCAGCACCAGCCATGTTTCATTGGCGTCCCAGAACGGACCGATAGCGGCAACCATAGTGTCCCGTTCGGCATCATCAGTCCCGGCAAAGAGAATGCCGACACCGAGGTCGAAACCGTCAAGGATCACGTAAACAAGGATCGAGAAGCCCATCAGCCCGGCAAAAATAAGGGGAAGAATGGTGGCTGCACTGTGGGTCATGCCCGCACTCTTTCGCTGGGATTGCATGGGGATTGTCGGTGGTTCGACAAGCTCACCATGAGGGAGATGAATGGGCTGCAAAGCCAATCGGAAACTTTGCAGAATATAGCTCCCTGCAATCCACCCATCTCCCTCATGGTGAGCTTGTCGAACCACGCACGATCTTCATGCAAGTGAACATGCCGGACCACAAACCACGCATAATCAAATGGCCACATAATCAACTCTCCCTCACCGGTTGGCCCAATGGCTGATCCTCAACACCCGGTTCCGGTTGTTTGTCACCCTCTTTGGCGGCCTTGACCGCGAGGCGGATGATGACCCCGATATAAGCAAGCAGAAGCACCGCATAGACAATGAGATAAGCCACAAGCGAGGAAGCAATCACTCCTGCAGGCACGGGCCCAAGCGCATCGACTGTTCTGAGCACACCGCTGACCAGCCAAGGCTGGCGGCCGATTTCAGTGGTGTACCAGCCCGCAAGTGTTGCCACCCAGCCGGAAAGCGCCATCGGCACCATCAGCATGGCGAGCGGTCGTGCGATGGTTCCGCGCTGCCACAGCATCCATGCAGCTGTCCATGATACGAGCAGCATCAGCACACCGGTTCCAACCATGATCCGGAAAGCGAAGAACAGCGGCAAAACAGGTGGATGGTTTCCCTCGAACTGGTTGAGACCTGGCACCACGCCATCGGTACTGTGCCGCAGGATCAGGCTGGCGCCATCGGGCACCGCAATCTCGAAACGGTTTTCCCTCGTTGCTTCGTCGGGCACGGCAAAAAGCACGAGAGGCACATTAGAGCCGGTTTCCCAATTGGCCTCCATGGCGGCGATCTTCTGCGGCTGGTGTTCGAGCGTGTTAAGCCCGTGCTGGTCCCCGGCAAAAATCTGGATCGGGATAAGTATGGCTGCAAGATAGACCCCGGTGCGCAGGGTCTTCCACATGGCGTCCGTGCGGTCGCCCAAAAGCCAGCGCAGCGCAGAAATACCGGCGATCAGAAACGATGCGGTCAGGCCCGATGCCAGCAGCATATGCACGAGGCGGTAGGGCATGGACGGGTTGAAGATGATGGCAACCCAATCAGTGGCATAGGCTTTGCCGCCGCGCATTTCGAAACCGGCTGGTGTCTGCATCCACGAATTCAGCGCGATGATCCAGAATGCCGATATGGTGGTGCCGAAGGCAACAAGGAAAGTTGCCAGCGTATGGACGCGGTTGGACACACGGCGAAAGCCGAACAGCATGATGCCAAGAAATGCCGCCTCCAGAAAAAAGGCGGTGAGGATTTCATAGGCCAGCAGCGGACCGGCAATATTGCCGACAGTCTCCATATAGCCCGGCCAGTTCGTGCCGAACTGGAAACTCATGGTGACACCTGAGACGACGCCGAACGCGAAGGACAGGGCGAACACCTTGACCCAGAAATGATAGGCCTTCATCCAGGCATCGTCGCTGGAGCGGATATAGCGGAGCTTGAAATACAAAAGTACCCAGCCGAGCGCGATGGTGATCGTCGGGAATAGGATGTGGAACGAGATATTTGCAGCGAATTGTATTCTCGACAGAATGAACGGTTCCATGACGGCGTCCTTTCGCTGCGGACATATGTCACCGGAATGCGTTCAATGAGAAGTAGACATGCTGTCGCGCGGCATCACCTCTCGATAATAATGGCCGCGGAGATTTCGCGGCCATTGGGTAGAAGCGGGATCGGGTGAGTGCTAGTTGAGCGAACTGACCTTCACCGCGAGCAATTCACCCTCATACATCATCGGGACGAAAATCGTATCGTCATTCGATCCGATATCGACATCTCCAGGTTTGAACTGGGCGGCCAGCCGGGGCGACTGTCCTTCAACAATTTCATAAAGCGCGCCCTTCACAGGATCGCTCAGATAGATGCGCCCGGCAAAGTTGACGATCCCGTCGACATTGGCAAAGCGAGTGGCTTTCGGGAAAGGCGTGACGGCCTTGCTTGCCAGATCAACAGAAACGAGCCCGCCCTGCTCATCCGTGCTGAAATCCGCATGTATCCCTGCGCCCCATGAGCCGACGACCAGTCGGTTGCCATCAACGATAATCCCATTGGGTGACTTCAGGTCAGCGCTTTCCAACCACAGTTCAATCTTGCCGCCGGAATAGCGATAGATCCGGTTGGCGAGCATATCCGTGACAAAGACATCGCCATTCCCGGAAGCCGCCACATCGTTGAGGAACACCGCCTTGTCAGCGGCTAGGCTTTCAATGATTTTGCCCGTATCAAGGTCGACAATCCGCAATTTGGTAATATCGGAGACAAAAAGTTTGTTGCCAACGATAGCCATGCCCTTTGGCCCGTCAAAGCCGCTGGCCCAATCCATCTTGATAATCTGGCCATCCAGCGAGATGAGTGACAGATAGCCATTGCCATCCACGGCATCCGGCGCACCATTGATGTTGCTGACGATCAGACGCTGGTGCGCCTTGTCATAGAGAGCGGATTCCGGCGTTTTAAAGCCGGAGACCTTCCAGACTTCCCTGGCAGGGCCAGCATAGGCCTGACCAATGAAAACACTCGCGGCAACCGCGACAGCCGATAAAATCCTGAAACCTGCGTGCATGATGTTTCTCCTTGCATAATCAAGGGAAGCATTAGATCATTGTACTTTATGCGAAAGATGCCTTCATTGAGGCATCATAATCCGATACTTTTATGCTCGATCCGGGATGCATTCTGATGAACAAGATGCTGTTTGAAGCCTTGAAGCGCGGCCTGAAAGCCAAGAACATCACCTATGGCGATCTGGCCCGGCGGATGAAACTGTCGGAACCAACCATCAAACGCATCTTTCAGGAGAAGGATTGCAAGTTTGGCCGTCTTATTGAGATTTGCGAGGCGGCGGGAATTGAGATCGAACATCTGATCGGATCAATGAACCGGGCACCGGATCAGGGCACCAAGGTGACGCTCGATGTACAGCGGCGGCTGGCGCAAAACCAGTCGCTGTTCTTTGTGTTCATCCTCATTCTGGAAAAGTTCACGCCTGAGAGCATCATGCGCATTCATGGCCTGAGCGAAGCCAGCATGTTTCTCTATCTGCGCGATCTGGAAAAGCTTGGCCTTTTGCAGATCGGGCGCGGCCTGAACTTTCGCCTGCTGGTGGAGCAGCCGGTGCAATGGGACTTTGACGGACCGCTGCATCAGACATTCATCATGATGAACCGCAATTTCATCAGCTGGTGCATTGCCCATCGCGGCAATGATGGCCACTTCATCAGCTTTTCCCGCCCCATGCGCCGCCAGACGGCGGATTTGCTGCGGCAGGAAGCGGAGGAGTTGGCCGAACGCGCCAAGCTGCTGTCCCATTACGATCAACAGACCACGGCGGAAGCGGATCTCGTCGGCTATAAATGGGCCTGGGGTTTCGGCGGTTCGCCCTTTGGCGAGATGATGCATGTGGACCCGCATCCACGCGAACGGATGGCATCAAAACTGGCAACGGCGGACTGAACCAGACGTTCGATCCGCCGCCTGCCTGTTCACATTATACGGCGATCTTGCCGCCACCCTTTTTGGTGATGGCAACAACGGCGGGGCGCACCGGCATATCGTCCTTGAAATCTGGCCAGCGGGTGGACAAGTCTTCGTAATAGGATGGACGGCCAAAGCCCTTCCAGTCCTCACCGCCATCACCCGGATGCTGGACGGCAACCATCATGGTCTGCATATCAGGCAGCATGAGCGGGCCGCACATTTCTGCGCCCACAGGCACGCGGAAGAACAGTTTTGATGTGGCGCGCGCGCCGCCTTCCGTATCGATAGCCCAGATGCCATCGGTGCGGCCTGTATCCTTCGGCGAATTGCCATCGGTGGCGACCCAAAGGCGACCGGCGGCATCAACGGCACAATTGTCGGGCATACCGAACCAGCCGTTCTTGGTCGTCTCGGTGGAGAACGACGCGCCGACATCGGCCACAGCCGGATCGCCGCACTTCAGCAGGATTTCCCACTTGCCCTTGGTCGCGGCAAAATTGCCGTCTTCCTCGGCAATCTCAACGATATGGCCGAATGCGTTCTTGGCCCGCGGATTGACGGCGTCAACCTGATCATCCTTACGCTTGGTATTGTTGGTCAGCATGACATAGACTTTGCCATTGACGCCATTCGGGCCGATGTCTTCAGGACGGTCCATCTTCGTCGCCCCAAGCAAATCACCGGCGCGGCGGGTTTCGATGAGAACATCGGCCTGCGAATGGAAGCCATTGGCTTCGGTGAGCGGGCCTTGACCAAAGACAACAGGCAGCCAGTTAAGCGAACCATCCACATCGAACTTGGCAACGTAAAGCGTACCATCATCAAGCAGATCGAGATTGGCGGCGCGATTATCGGGATTGAATTTCCCCGCTGTCACGAACTTATAGACATAATCAAAACGCTCGTCATCGCCGAGATAGAACACGACGCGGCCATCCTTGGCGACGATGGAATCAGCGCCTTCATGTTTGAAACGGCCCATCGCTGTGCGCTTCTTGGGAATGGAATTGGGATCATTCACATCGATCTCAACAACCCAGCCAAAGCGATTGGCTTCGTTCGGGTCTTTCGACAGATCGAAACGGTCATGGAATTTGCCCCAGTCGTAAACACCTTCCGGGATACCCATACGCTTGTAGTTAGCGGCTTCCTTGCTGTCTTCAGGCAGTTTCCCGAGGAAATAGCCGTGAACATTTTCTTCGCCTGATACATAGGTGCCCCACGGGGTCACGCCACCGGAGCAATTGTTGATTGTGCCGAAAACTTTGGTTCCGGTGGAATCAGCATTGGTCTTGACGCGGTCATGACCGGCAACCGGGCCTGACAGCTGCATTTGCGTGTTTGCGGTGATGCGGCGGTTGAGCTTGCCGTCCTTCACCACCTGCCACTTGCCCTCGACCTTCCTGATCTCGACAACGGTGCCGCCATGGGCTGCCATTTCAATATCGACCCGCTTCTTGTCGGCGGGCGCGACGCTGATCTTGCCCTCAACGACCTTGACGATGCCGGGGAACATCAGATGTTCATTGGTGTATTCATGATTGACCACGAGAATTCCGTGTTCGGATGAGCCGTCAATCGGAATGAAGCCAACATAATCATTGTTGTAGCCGAACTGCTTTGCCTGCGATTCCGGGGTCTGGTTCTTCGGATCGAACTCAGGTGAGTCCGGGAACAGGGCATCGCCCCAGCGCAGCAGCACATCGGCATCGTAACCCGCGGCAACATGATGCTTTTCATCAATACCGACTTCGACTTCTTCGAAAGAGAAGGCCGATTTGGCGTCGGCAGCGCGGGCGTCATCAGCCAGCATCAGCGCCATCGGGCTGACGGTTGCGGCAATGGCGGAAACGGCGAGCGAACCCTTGAGGAAACCACGGCGCGAAAAGCGCGCGGCAATGATCTCACCCATGGTGGCATTGTCGGAGAGGTTGTGGCCGGGGCCGTCATTCTCTTCAAGCTGGCTGGTACGGAATGGCTGCTGGGAGGGAAGTTCGTTCATGATGCTGACCTCTGGCTATCTGGCTGGGGGGAGCGGCTTCGAACCGTCCCCGACCGCTAGAAGGTCAGCGTAACAACTTCATGACAAAGCGATGAATATTCGCAAGTACCCGACCAAGGTATGAGAAGCGCTGTCACACCGGTCGATAAATCTGCGCCACCGCCCCGCCGGGGAATGCTCTTGAGCTGATCAGCTTGAGAGGCATTGGCGCGGCGAGTTCGCAGAAGAGTGGTAGGCCGTTGCCCAGCACCACGGGCGCCACGATGAGAGCGAACTGATCGACCAGCCCTTGCGCGACAAGACTGCGGGCGAAACTCACCCCGCCATGCGCGATGATCGGCTTGCCCTCGCCAGCTTTCAACTTCGCGATTTCTTCCGCGAGATTACCGGTCGCCACATAGGCCTTGGCCCAACTTGCTGCGCCAGCCTGCAGCTCGGCAGACTGTCCCGCCGCCGCCATATTCACATTCCCAAGGATCGCCTGCCCTTGCCGTGAGAAGACGGCTTTGGGAATCTGGTTCATCGGCGGCGCGAACTGGTCGGTGGAGGTCTGCCAGTAATTGGCCATGGCCTGAAAGCTGCGGCTGCCCATAATATGCAGGCTGGCATTCGATATATAGTCAACGCCCCAGGCCTTCGCCTCCTGATCAGCGCCGAACATCCAACTGTTACGGCCATCGGGATCACTCACAAAGCCATCGATCGATATGGCCATCTTCAAGATCAGGTCTCTCATGGTTTCCTCCTTATGGCGCTACTGCCCAAGGACGCGCCAGATCGACCGATTCCGACAAGACGCATTTGAAAAACCGAAAATAACCCGGTCACGACAGCCATATCGTTTTAAGCCGCTGCGATAAGCCCGCCATAAATATCAAGATCGACATTGCCGCCCGACAGCACCACGGCAACCGTCTTGCCTTTGATCTCTTCCTTGCGCGCCGCCGCACCGGCAAGGCCAACACAGCCACCGGGCTCGACAATGACCTTGAGATAGGTCGCTGCATCGCGCATGGCAGCCGCAACTGCGGCATCCGAAACAGCAACACCGCCAGCCAGATTTTGCTTGTTGATCGGAAAAGTCAGTTTACCGGGCTGCGGCGTTAGAATGGCATCACAGATGGACCGATGACCCGGCTCATTGGCGACAGGCTCGCCCGCAATCAATGAACGGCGCAGATCATCAAAATTGTCCGGCTCGACGCCCCAGATACGCGTTTGCGGTGAGCGGGCTTTGACGGCAACGGAAATGCCGCTGATCAGACCGCCGCCGCCACTTGGCACGAAAACATCATCAAAGGTAATGCCGCGCTCCTGCGCCTCATCAATCAACTCAATCCCGATTGTGCCCTGCCCGGCCATGATGGCAGGATCGTCATAGGGCGGGACCAGAATCATGCGGCGGTCATTGATGAACTCGGCCGCGATCTCCTCCCGGCTTTCCTTGTAGCGGTCATAGAGCACAACTTCCGCGCCATATGATCTTGTATTGGCAATTTTCAGTTGCGGTGCATCAGATGGCATGATGATGACAGCCTTGATGCCAAAGAGCTGGGCGGAACTTGCCACACCCTGTGCGTGATTGCCGGAAGAGAAGGCGACAATACCGCGCTTGCGCTCATCAGCCGTCATCTGGCTGATGCGATTATAGGCACCACGGAACTTGAATGAACCTGTTCGTTGCAGGCATTCCGGCTTGAACAGGATTCGTGCGCCATATTTGGCGTTGAGCCCTTCCGACTCGATCAGACGCGTCGGAACAAGCTGGCCCTTGAGACGGGCGGCGGCATCCACAATGTCGGTATTGGCAATGGCTAAAGCAGTCATCATGTCCTCGGCTACACCTGCGTGATGGTTTTGCCATTCATAGCACCACGCGCCAATCCCGGCATCCAAATCATTGTCATCATTGTCCCATGTGCCCTCTTGAAAGTCTGGCTATAACGCTATAGTTTAGAATTATTCTAAAGTAGGAAGATATCATGCTCAGCCGCTTCTTCGGACCCCGCCGCCACGAACTTCATGCATTGTCGGAACAGCAGATTCTGGCGCTCGCCATTTCATCGGAAGAGGATGATGCGCGAATCTATCTTGCCTATGCGGACGGGCTTCGTGAGGACTTTCCACAAAGCGCCAAAGTGTTCGAGGATATGGCGGAGGAGGAAAATCACCACCGGCAGGTGCTTATCGATCTGCACCGCGAACGCTTCGGCGACCGGATTCCCTTAATCCGCCGCGAGCATGTGCGGGGCTATCTCGAACGCAAGCCCGATTGGCTGGTGCGTCCGCTCGGCATCGACAAGGTGCGCGAGATGGCCGAAAAGATGGAAGAGCAGGCCTATCGCTTCTATACGGAAGCGGTGAAGCTTGTCAGCAACGCCTCGACCCGCAAATTGCTGGGTGATCTGGCAATTGCCGAAAAAACCCACGAGTCACTGGCGCACCGGCTGGGCGAACAGCACACGCCCGATGCGGTGCAGCAGGACGAGAAGCTGACCGAGCGGCGGCAGTTCCTCCTGACCTATATCCAGCCGGGGCTTGCCGGGCTGATGGATGGTTCGGTTTCGACGCTTGCACCCATCTTTGCCGCAGCTTTTGCCACGCAGGACACATGGCAGACGTTTCTTGTCGGTCTGTCCGCCTCGCTGGGTGCCGGGATCTCGATGGGCTTTACGGAAGCCGCGCATGATGATGGCAAGCTGTCCGGGCGAGGATCGCCCTTGAAGCGCGGCCTTGCCAATGGTGTGATGACGGCCATCGGCGGATTGGGTCACGCCCTGCCTTATCTCATTCCGGATTTCTGGACAGCAACCACTGTCGCGGCAATGGTGGTTTTCGTCGAACTTTGGGCGATTGCCTATATCCAGCACAAATATATGGAAACACCGTTTTTGCGCGCGGCCATTCAGGTCGTGCTTGGCGGCAGTCTGGTGCTGGCCACGGGTATTCTCATTGGCAATGCTTGACGGCCAGCCATGTAAGTTTTGTCTTTACGACGAATCAAAAGTGACAAAACCCGGTGGTTAACACCGGGTTTCTTTTTATCTTTTCAACCGGAGAATTGCGGTCTGCCCTAGGTCTTAAAGCTAATTTTCGATGAATTTAAGCTGTTTTAACCATCCGCATTCAGCAAGCGTTCATCTTTAGAGGTTAAATTTTAGCTAAATAATCGCTAACCGATTTTTCGGGCGATTGAGATTCAGGATACGAAAAAATGACCATGATTGTTCAACTGCGCGATACGCTTCGCGTCGTCCGTGAATTCATTGTTCCGAGCTACCGTCCGGAGCGCCATTACATGCGCGGCCCCGGCCCCGCTTGTGCCCAGCGCAACCACGGTCAGGCATGATGGTAAACACGCGCATCAGACGGAGCCTCATCACGGGCTCGCAAGCCATAGTCACGCATAACAGCCGCAATCCGCAGCCGGTAATCGGCAAAGACCCCGGCGCGGCCTGCGCTCTGGGCAGCGCGATGTTCCTCGGTCTGGCGCCAAGCCGCAACTGAGGCTTCGTCACGCCAGAATGACAGGGAAAGATAACGGTTCTCGTTGGCAAGGCTGCGGAACCGTTCGACGGAGATAAACCCGTCCATCTTTTCCAGAAGCGGGCGCAGATTGGCCGCCCGCTCGAAATATTCATGATCGAGACCTTCCGCAGGCTCAACTTCGAAAATCACCGCAATCATTTGATCAATCCCCCATTATTGCCAGTTACCCGGCACAGGAACGTACGGTCCTCGCGGCGGATGAATTTTCTCTCACGCGAGAACTCGTAATTGGCACGGCCAAGCGGATCAGCCGTCAACCGGGCACGATAGGCCTCATAGGCCGCCAGATCTTCAATATTGTAAATACCATAGGCGAGCGTGGCAGAACCTTCATGCGGCGCATAATAGCCGATCAGATCGGCACCGCAGCGCGGGATCGCCTCGTTCCAGTTGCGCGCATAGTCAACGAACGCATCTTTCTGATACGGATCGATTTCATATCTGATAATGCAGGTGATGCTCATAATGGCCGCTCCCTTGTGTGGACTGGCCTTTTGTAGAGCGGGCTGGCGCGTTGATGCTTCGATCCCGGCCGAAGTGTTGACCCGGCGCCAGGCGCCGGGTCAAAGATTAATCAGGCGTCGAGGCCGTCAAACAATGCCGTCGACAGATAACGCTCGGCAAAGGACGGAATGATCACAACGATATTCTTGCCCTTGTTTTCGGGGCGCTTGCCAAGTTCGATAGCCGCAGTCAGCGCTGCGCCGGAAGAAATTCCAACGGGCACACCTTCCAGCTTTGCCACCAGACGCGCATTGATGAAGGCATCTTCATTGGAAACCTGAATGACCTCATCATAGATGTGCGTGTCGAGCACCTGTGGCGCAAAACCGGCACCAATGCCCTGTATCTTGTGCGGGCCGGGATTGCCGCCTGACAGAACAGGCGAATCCTTTGGCTCAACCGCAACAATGCGCACATCAGGCTTGCGCTGCTTCAGCACCTGACCGACGCCGGTGATCGTTCCGCCTGTGCCGATGCCCGATACAAAAATATCGACCTTGCCGTCAGTATCATTCCAGATTTCCTCGGCCGTGGTCTTGCGGTGGATTTCCGGATTGGCCGGATTGTCGAACTGACCGGGAATGACCGCATCCGGTGTGGTCTCAACCAGTTCATTGGCCTTGGCAATCGCGCCCTTCATGCCCTTGGCGCCTTCGGTCAGCACCAGTTCGGCACCCAGCAGTTTCAGCATCTTGCGACGCTCGACCGACATGGTTTCCGGCATGGTGAGGATCAGGCGGTATCCCTTGGCAGCGGCAGCAAAGGCCAGCGCAATACCCGTGTTGCCAGAGGTCGGCTCAACAAAAGTGGTTTTGCCGGGCGTTGCCTTGCCCTGCGCTTCCAGAGCTTCAATGAGGGCTACGCCGATACGATCCTTGACGCTGGCAATCGGATTGAAGAATTCAAGCTTGGCCAGAAGATTGGCACCAACGCCCTGATCCTTTGCCAGCTTATCAAGGCGGACAATCGGCGTATCGCCAATCGTATCGACAATGGAATTGTAGATACGGCCACGACCGGGTTTGCGCGCGTCACCAGTGCTCATGAAAGTGCTCCCTCGAATTGGACAGGTTGATATCTTATGGCGCGAGCATGAAAATTCATAGTCGAACTCATGCGCAATTGCCCTGTCATTGAGAAAAATCTGCTAATATAGATATCCTATTAGAATAAAATTCTACATTCACGAGGCCCGGCCAGCGATGGCCAAAGCGGCACCCGCCATGAATGCCGCCGCTGTCCGGTTCAGTCTTTTCAAGGCACGCGGAGATTGCAGGAACCAGCGTGCTTTGGAAGCAAGCGCGAGATAAGGCACGAGCACGACAATCAAAGTCAGAACTGTCACCACGGCCAATACGGCATAATCCGCCAGCGTAATGGCGTGCAGATCAATCAGGGTCGGCGTGAGCGCGATATAGAAGATCATGGTTTTCGGATTGCCCAGCGTTACCGCAAGGCCCGAGAGAATACCGGAAACAACGCCGCCATTGCTGCGTTTGGCTTCAATCTTTTCAGCCGAAATGCCGGAGTTCCAGAAACACCAGGCAAGATAGGCAAGGTAGGCCACGCCAGCCCATTTGATCAGCAGAAACACGGTGCCAAAAGTCTGCGCGACCATGGCAAGGCCAAGCACCACGGCGGTCAGATAAGTCAGATCGCCAATGACGAGGCCAAAAGACATATACAGCGCCGAGCGGAAACCCGAACCCAGCGCACGCGCAATCAGCGCGGTAATACCCGGCCCGGGAATGGCGGCAGCAATGGCAAGAGCGCCCGAATAGGTGATGAAACCGGCAAGTGTCATGATCAATCTCTATGTGGAACAGACGGCGAGAATACTCTGATTTTTTACGCTGGCAACACGGCTTAAAAAAACCGCCGAACCAAGGCAGCGTTTCAATTTTCAGGACTGGAGAAATTTATGATGACATCTTTCAACTCATCATAAAGGGCCGGATTTTCCGCAATCACATCATAGGGCGCACAACGGATAATTGCACGAATGCTGCTTTTCGCCAGCAGGTCAAAACTCTTTGCTCTGGATGGCTTGATGATTTCAGGCTTGCCGATAATCGTACCATCCTTGTCCAATTTGAACTTCACAGTGACGGTTCGTGCAATATCCTTACGCGTATCTGGTATATTCCAGCAGGCCTGAATACTCAGTCTAATCTTTTGAGCAATTGCTTGGACTTGCAGATCCAAAGCCTTTTTGTCGGAAGCCTGAACTGCTGATGTCCCAAGGGATATCGCCAAAGAAAAAGCCATGACAGCGCGTCCAACCATCCCTGACACCCCATTCATAGCACCAGAAAACCCTGTCCCAACGGATCATCATCCTCGACGATAAACTCCGCCTTGCCGCTGTAATAGGCATGCCCGGAAACACGCGCCGTAATGGCATCGAACGCGCCCGCCTTTGTTGTCGAAGCCACAGCCCCGGCAAAACGCGAACCGACAATGCTTTCAAAAATCCGGGCCTGACTTGCGTGAATCTGGCCCTTGGCATGCATGGCGGCAAGACGCGCTGTCACGCCCGATCCCGTTGGCGAGCGATCCAGCTGCGCATCGGCAAAAATGCAGACATTCTTTGTTGGTGCTTCCGACCAGCTATCGAGCCCGTCGGTCAGGATCGTACCATAGAGAAAGGCAAGGTCCTTATGATCCGGATGTTCCAGCGGCACAGCTTCTTTCACGGCCTCGGTCAAAAGCGTTGCCGCATCGATGAATTTGCGGGCGGGATCGCGGCCAAACTCCAGACCAAACTGCTGGCAATGGGCGAGCGCATAATAGGCGCCGCCATAGGCCACATCGAATGTGACTTCGCCATAGGGTTGAAGATTGATGGTGCGGTCTCCAGCAAACAGGAAAGCCGGAACACTCTCGAACGAGACACTGGCTGACTTGCCGTCCTTCACCTCAACCGAGGCCACCACCATGCCACAGGGGCATTCGATATGAACCGTGGTGACAGGCTCGACCTTTGCCACCAGACCATAATCAATGGCGTAGCGGCCAAGCGCGAGGATCGCGTGGCCACACATGGTCGAATAGCCTTCATTGTGCATAAAGAGCACGGCGAGATCAGCGCCGGGTAAATTCGGTTCGACCAGCAGCGCGCCATACATATCAAAATGACCGCGCGGCTCGAACATCAGAATCTTGCGCAAATGGTCAAGATTGTCCCTGACATAGGCGCGCTTCTCGAGGATCGTGCCTTTTGGAAGTACAGGATACCCCCCGGTGATGATACGCAGCGGTTCGCCGCCCGTGTGCATATCGACAACAGTCAGTGGCGCGGCCATCAGGCAATTCCCAGAAGCGCGGGCAGCTTGCGCATATCGTCGAAGAGGATACCGCCCGCCGCGACAAGACCTTCATGGTCAGCATGTTCATCGCCGCAATAGGAAAAGACGCGCATTCCTGCCGCTGTTCCGGCGGTGGTACCGGCAACGCTGTCTTCAATCACCACGGAGCGGGATGGTTCAAAACCCATCTGCTTTGCCGCATGCAGGAAGAGATCAGGGAACGGCTTGCCCCGCGCCACCATCGAAGCGCTGTAAAGCACGTCCTGAAAGTGGCCGATCAGCCCGGTTTTCCCGAGGGTCAGGTGCATTTTTTCGATATTGGCCGAGGACGCCACGCAATAGGCAAGCCGGGCCTGTTTCACCGCATCAATGACATCCTCAATATGCGGGATGGCCTCGACGCCGTTTTCAAAGATGACTGGAATCGCCTGATACCAGCGCTCAACGAAATCCTCACCCAGCGAATAGCCTTCCGCTTCGACCTTTTCCTTCACGGCGCGCATCGGCATGCCGCACAGGTTCTTGCGCGCTTCGTCGAAGGTGATGGAATAGCCCGAAGCATTGAGCATCTTGATGAGATGCTGATTGGCAAGGGTTTCGGTATCGACCAGAACCCCGTCACAGTCGAAAATCACCAGATCGGGGCGCGTCATATTTACTTGTCCTTGTCGATGCCTTGGGAATAAAGATTTTGCAGCTCTGCGAACGTCACACCTGCAGTTGAGAACCCAAACGTACCATTATCGAGCACTTCGCGAGCCGCATCGCGAATAGCGGTAAAGGCGGCTGTGGTCAGCCTTGGTCCCAGCGAAACACGCCGCACACCAACGGCCGCCAATTCACTGACACTGAGCGGCGCCGGAGCCAAAACGCTGACCGGCTTCGACACCGACGCGCAGATGGTGCGGATACTTTCAAGATCGGAAATGCCGGGGGCGAACAGCACATCGGCGCCCGCCTTGTCAAAAGCCTGCAGTCGCTTGATGGTATCATCAAGGTCGCGACGGCCACGCAGGAAGTTTTCGGCCCGGGCGGTGAAAACGAAATCATTCTTCAATGCTCGGGCAGCTTCCGCAGCCGCTGCAACACGTTCAACCGCATGGGAAAAATCGTAAATCGGCTTATCCGGGTCGCCGGAAAAATCCTCAATGGAACAACCGGCAAGACCCGCAGCTTCCGCAGCAAAGATCGTTTCGCCCGCGCTGTCGGCGCTATCGCCCTTGCCTTTTTCCAGATCACCGGAGACAGGCAGGTCAGTTGCCGTAACCAGATCGCGGCAATGCTGCATCATGACATCAAAGGTAATGGCGCCATCGGGCAGAGCGCGCGAAAAGGCAAATCCGGCACTGCTGGTCGCCAGAGCCTTAAAGCCTAGAGAACCGAGAAACTGTGCTGTACCGGGGTCCCATGGATTGGGCATCAAGAGAATTTCCGGCCCCTGATGCAGCTGACGGAAAATCTTGCCCTTGTCCATGATATCCTCCTACATCATCAACTTACGACGTTCCCGTTGATCCGAACCCTCCGGCACCGCGTGCCGTCTCACTGGCATGCTGCCGCTCTTCAACGGCAAGCTGGACCACTGGAGCCAGCACGACCTGCGCAATGCGCATGCCACGCTCGACATAGAAATCGTCATCTCCGAGATTGATCAGGATTACTTTTACCTCACCCCGATAGTCGGAATCAATGGTTCCCGGTGTGTTAAGGCAGGTAATTCCGTTCTTGAGCGCAAGGCCGGAACGCGGCCTGACCTGCGCTTCATACCCCTCAGGGATTTCGAAGATCAAACCGGTGGGAACCAATGCCCGTCGACCGGGTAACAAAAGGAGCGGCCTGTCCTCCGGCACGGCGGCACGCAGATCCATGCCGGCAGAACCTGATGTTTCATAGGAGGGCAAATCAAGGTCCTGCCCATGCGGCAGCCTGACAAGACCGAGAGCGGGACGCACAGATCGTGCGGAATCGGATGATTGAGACATGAGATCACCTTTTTCACCAGTCCGCGGGATTGGTCAACCGGCAAGATTTGCCGCGATCATTCTTTGCACACAATCTCTTTCTAGCTGTCAATGCGGCCAGACGATTCCCAAGCGCCGCGTGACGCGCTATTGTCAGCCATATCAGACGTGAATCGGGTGAATCATGTGTCGTTGGGCAGCCTATCTCGGACCTCAGCTTTATCTGGAAGATGTCATTGCCTCGCCCTGTCATTCGCTGATCGCCCAAAGCCATGACGCCCATGAAGCCAAGACCCGCACCAATGGCGATGGTTTCGGCGTTGCCTGGTATGGCGAGCGCTCCGAGCCCGGCCTTTACCGTGATATCCTTCCCGCCTGGTCCGACCAGAACCTGAAGAGCCTTTCCCGGCAAATCCGTTCCCACCTGTTTCTCGCCCATGTGCGCGCTTCCACCGGCGGCGCAACCAGCCGGACCAATTGCCACCCGTTTGTCTCGGGCAAATGGAGCTTTATGCATAACGGGCAGATCGGCCACTTTGACAAGCTGCGGCGCGGGCTGGAAGCCAAGCTCGATGATGCGCTCTATGTGCAAAAGCTTGGATCAACGGACTCGGAACTGATTTTCCTGCTTATGCTGCAACACGGGCTCGACAAAGACCCGGCACAGTCGCTGGTCGAGACGGTCAATGTGATCACGGCGGAAGCGGAGCGCGCCGGTGTGCCCCCCTTCATCCGCCTGACGGCTGCCTTTTCCGACGGCGCACAGCTTTATGCGGTGCGCTACGCCACGGATCGCTTTGCCCCGACGCTCTATACGGCGACCCTTTCACCAAGCTCAGGCCTTTGCGTTGTCTCGGAGCCACTCGATGGTGAAGCGGAGAACTGGATGCCCGTGCCGCCGAACAGTTTCGTGACGGTCAAGAACAGCAAGCGCATCGCCATTGAGCCTTTTATGGCGCAGGAGAAATCCGGTCCGGTGCTGGAGAGTGTTTAGGCCCCATGTAATCACGTCGGCAATTTTAGCCGGTTGCGATTTTATTGGCGATTGTCGTCCGACGACGGTGATCACCTCTTCCAAGCCGCCTGCTTAGACGAAGGTATTATTTACACAGGCACTCCAGGCCGCATAAAATGCCACCATAGTTTTAGTCCAACGACATAAATCAATTCACAAAATATCTATTCTTGATCATACCGCAAGCGCAGCTAATATATAGACTTATAACCGCATAAATGTACTTACTTTTTATTATAGACACTATATCTCACATCCCATTTTTTGCGAAAATACCGATATGTACTGATATTTCTTGACTGTACGCTTGGTCGATTTGCGCCTGTATTCAACAAATCGCTTTTCAGGAATAATCAATGAAAACTCCGAATTCAGACGCCTCAACTTGCGTTGTGAAGAACTCAAGTCGGGAAGACAGAAGTCTGGACTTCAGAGAACGCTCTCACAAGCGCTATTGGTGGTTCCGAGTTTCTGGAACAAATTATGTGCCGCCGGTGTTTGCAAGTTTAAGCGATGAGGAATGGAGCCTCATTGAGGCGTGGTATGAAGACACTGAACGCAAATTTGAAAACCCCGGAGAAATAGGCATTTCCGGCTTTTCAATATTAGCCGGCTTGATTAGCGGGAATGGAATATCCTCCATTGTACAATGCGGACACTACGTTGGATTCTCCACCCTTCTTCTGGCTTTCCTGCTACGAAAGATGGGGAAGCCAAACTCGATTTTCAGTATTGATATTGATCCGCGCGTTACTGAATACACGGCGGACTGGCTTCGTCGAGCAGAGCTAGAAGAGTATGTTGAGCTTCATGTCGGCAATTCCTCCAGCATCGAAGCAAAGAATGCGGCATGCAGTTGGCTTCAAAACTCACCGGAACTCATCTTCATTGATTCTTCTCACCAATTCTCTCATACGCTTGAAGAACTAGACCTGTGGTATGGTGAATTAAAGCCTGGTGGCTTTCTTTGTCTCCACGATACTTCCATTTTCGCCCAAACATTTGACACGACGGGGCGTGGCGGCGTGCTGGCTGCAGCCGACAAATGGATTGATGATAGACAAATCCCGGCAATATTAATCAATAGATTTGTTGATGGAACTCAGCCGATTGACAACCTGACATATAGAGATGGGTGCGGCTTCGGCATTATCCAGAAACCGTGGCAATAATAATAAGTAACAATCAATAAATAATCGAAACTATCTTCGAATTTTATTTATACTATAAAACAAATTTTCCCGAATATTTTTAATATATTTACATTGACAAGAAACGAAATGATCGCAACATATTCTCCTTTCAAGAAGCGTGTGGCTTGGCTTGTGCCTGCGCCCATTCCAGGCTCGGGCGGCCATAGAACAATCATCAATCATGCGTCGTTTTTGGCCGAACAGGGTTGGGAAACGTCATTCTTTGTCGACACCAACGATTCTCCGCAGGAGATCAAACGGACTTTCGAAAAGCTGTTCTACAAGGCGCCCATAACCTATCGGTCGGGGTTAACAGTGGATGGCAACTTTTCTGCTGTCATTGCCACTGCTTGGTGGACTGCGATTTCAGCAGCGCGATCAGAGCATATCCCAAACCGACTATACTTCGTTCAAGATTACGAACCGCATTTCAACCCAATGGGTTCCAACCATCTGAGTGCAGTCGATTCATACAAGCTGGGACTTAAACCAATTACGATAGGCCGCTGGCTTGCGAACAAATTGCAAAGCGACTTTGGTTGTCAGCCCCAGTTTTTCGACTTCGGTGTGGATCACAGCACATATTTTCCTATCGCAGGAAACCGCGAAAACGCTGTCTGCATTCTCTATCAGGATGACAAACCACGGCGCTGCGCGGAAATGATCACGGAGGCTGTACATGCAATCCGTTTTCACAGACCAGACACCAAAATCTACTTGTATGGGCAAGCAGCCGCGCCAGCTATCAGCGGAACGCATCACCTCGGATTGCTCTCACGCCAGCAATGCAACGATTTATACAATCAATGCCGGGTCGGCATTTGCCTCAGCGCAACCAACCCCTCTCGAATCCCATTTGAGATGATGGCATCCGGTTTGCCGGTCGTTGATCTACATTCAGAAAATAACCTGTTTGAACACGTCGATGAAACTGTTCTGTTGTCCGAACCAGATCCCTATTCGATAGCGGAAGCAGTCCTTAGAATACTGGAATCACCTGAAGAATTTCAGCGGCGGCACGAAAAATGCATCGAAGTGACATGCAGACGTTCCGAACAGAACGAAAAATCGCAATTTGCGGCGGCTTTTAACAATATTGTTCAAGGACGCAAGCTCGTCAAACTAAAGCTGGAACCACTATACAAGGCCCCGGCCGTCAAGGCGGGAGGGCGCGTTCCTTCGAAGATATCAAGTGTCCATTTGAAGCGCCTGCAACATCGCCTTAAGGATCACGTCGAGCCCACTATTCAACTGATGAGGGACGAAGCGGCGGCAGCATTGACTGCCATTCGGCAAATATCGCCGCGTGAATTTAGCCAGAAAACGATACAGGAGCTTCTTGGTGATGGGGCTGTGTTATCTTTAGATGTGTGGGACACGCTGATCAGGCGAAACGTCTCACCAGACGAGATAAAACTTAGAACGGCTAAGTTTATCACAAGCACCTATCGCGACCACATTGATAAATTCTATTGGCAACCCCTGCGGATGCTGGCGTTACGGCGCCTGTGTGAAAAAATGATAGGGGAGGAGAATGAAGAAGCGGGCCGGGATGATGAGTACACGATAGATGATGTTTTTAAACGCATGTATGAACTGGCATTTCTGCACAAGAGCCAGAAATCCTCAGAACAATTTATTTATGCGATGGTCAATTTTGAGATCAGTCAGGAAATCTCCGTCTCCAGTGTCGATGAGGAAATATATCGGCTCCTCAAGAATCTGAAAAACAGGACTATTCTCCTATCCGATTTTTATATGGGAAAATCTTATCTAAGCCGCATCCTGACTGGCATAGGCCTCGATATTAATAATATTCAAATTTTTGTCTCGTGTGATCTGGGCTTCAGCAAGCGCACCGGCCATCTTTATCCGGCGGTAGCAACTCATCTGGGTATAATGCCGGAGTCTATAATTCATATAGGCGACAACGAGTATTCTGACGTCACTCAGGCGCGCAACAACGGATTACGGGCCATCTATTACCGGCCCGAGAGGCCGATGAGCGGCGCGCTGGCCAATTATCCGAGTGGGTTGGAAAGCTCTCCGGATATTCCCGCGAATCTGCAAAGGCCATCAGTTCTGCTGATAAGCTTGGGTTGATGAGCAAACCCGATAAAATTATGAAGTCGCTTGGTGTGGCATGCAGCCCAATATTTTCCGGATATTCGCAATTTATCTATGAGGCTGCGGGGGAGCAGAACCTCAAGAGGGTCTTTTTCTTCACCCGGGAGGGCATCTTTTTCAAACAAGCGTTTGATGCATGGCAATCGCGTTTGCCAGAACACTCAAAGATTGAAGCCATTGCGCTGCCAGTCAGCCGTGTCGCGACATTTTTACCGTCCCTCTCCGGCGTATCAACGTCTGACCTGATGCGAATGTGGAGCCAGTATTCCGCCCAATCTATGAACAATACGCTTCGATCATTACAATGTGATCCGGACGAGTTTCACTTCCAATTGTGCGCACATAAACTTAAGGGCGGAGAAGACATCCATCTCCCTTGGCTGGATCGACGCGTCGTGAATTTTTTCGATGATCCACAGGTCAAAGATAGAATAAATCAGAAGCGGCACTATGCGCATTCTCTGCTCGAGCGAATGCTGGTGCAACATGGCTTTGATTGCACCGGTCAAAATATCATCGTCGATATAGGCTGGCGGGGCACTATACAGGATAATCTATGTCATGCTTTTCCTGGCGCGAAAATTGCCGGAGTTTACTTAGGCCTCAACCAATTCATCAATTCGCAGCCATCCAACGCCAGCAAACGGGCTTTCGTGACTGATGCAAACGCGAATAATATGGAATTCGGACATATTCTAAAATATGTCCGACCTATAGAGATGCTCTGCAATGGTCTTGGCGGCAGTGTGACCAGTTACACGGATGATTCGGGAGAAAAAATAAACCCTGTTACCGCGGTGAAAGACGAAGAAGACGAGATCTATCGGCGGTTTACTGCTTACTTTCAAAGAGGTGTGCTCGACGGAATATCTGCGTCGGCGGTACCAGATGCGGTAACAGGACCATGTTTGCGGGAACTTGCCCAAACGGCTGGGCAGTTACTCAGCAATCTTGTTCTCGACCCACCGCGCATTATCGCGATTGCAGAAGGTAAGCTGCATCATAATGAAACGTTCGGTGCTGGCGGCTACGCGGTATCCACGCGCATTTTTCTGGCAGAGTGGGTTAAAGCCATGGTCTTTGCATCGGCAAGAAAAAACATCTTCGAAAAGGCAGTCCAATCGGGCTGGCCAAATGGCTATTTGAAACGACAACTCGGCGGTTTGCCATATACATGGGCCAAACGGCGGCACCGCATCTAGCGGCAATTTCGCGACGCTGACGCAGCCTAGCCAAGAGGAATATGGAAACAGGAGATAAAGTCATCATGGATATGGCACGTTTGGTATCCGGACACCACTAGCCAACTGGGTTAGATTGGCCGGAATTTCTCTACCTATCCTTCGCCATCATTGCGGCCATTCAAACGGCTTGTCGGCCCGAAAACAGAACTGGTTCCCTTTGCCTGCTGTTTGCTCTAGAAGACGCGCAACCCTATGAATTCGAGTTGAGCCTTTTCATGTCTTCTGCCGACCATCCCGTTTCGAAACGCCGTACCTTTGCGATCATCGCGCACCCGGACGCCGGTAAAACCACACTGACTGAAAAGCTGCTGCTTTTCGGTGGGGCGATCCAGCTTGCCGGTGAAGTCAAGGCCAAGAAGGACCGTATCCAGACGCGCTCCGACTGGATGAACATCGAGCGGGATCGCGGGATCTCGGTCGTCACATCCGTGATGACCTTCGAGTACAAGGATTGCATTTTCAATCTGCTTGATACGCCCGGTCACGAAGACTTTGCCGACGATACTTATCGTACACTCACAGCTGTCGACAGCGCCGTCATGGTCATCGATGCCGCCAAAGGTATTGAAGCGCGGACACTGAAACTGTTCGAAGTCTGCCGTATGCGCGATATTCCAATCGTTACCTTCGTCAACAAGATGGACCGGGAAAGCCGCGATCCCTACGAAATTCTTGATGAGATCGAGCAGAAACTGGCGCTGGATACGGCACCGATCACCTGGCCGATCGGCCGCGGCAAAAGCTTTGCCGGCACCTATAATCTGCAGGATAACACCGTAAGGCGGCGTGATGAGGAAGAAAAGCCAACGCCAGTCAACGGCCCGGAAGCATCTGGTGCTTCCGGATTGCTGCCGGAGAATGAGCGGCAGGCATGGATTGACGAGGTGACGCTGGCACGCGATGCATGCAATCCGTTCGATTTGCAATCGTTCCGCGAAGGCCACATGACGCCTGTCTATTTCGGCTCTGCCTTGCGCAATTACGGTGTGCGCGACCTCATTGAAGCCTTCTGCGATTTCGGCCCAAGCCCGCGTGCGCAGGATGCCGATACACGTCGCGTCGAGGCGACCGAAGACAAGATGACCGGTTTTGTGTTCAAGATTCAGGCCAATATGGACCCTAATCACCGCGACCGCATCGCGTTCCTCCGCGTATGTTCCGGCAAGCTATCGCGCGGTATGAAGGCGAAGCTGGTACGAACCGGCAAGCCGATGAGCCTTTCGGCGCCGCAATTCTTCTTTGCCCGCAGCCGCCAGATTGCGGATGAGGCATGGGCCGGTGATGTGGTGGGCATTCCTAACCACGGCACCCTGCGCATCGGCGATACGCTGACCGAAGGCGAGGACATCCTGTTTCGCGGCGTACCGAACTTTGCGCCTGAAATTCTGCGCCGCGTGCGGCTTGATGATGCGATGAAAGCCAAGAAACTGCGCGAAGCCCTGCAGCAGATGGCGGAAGAAGGCGTTGTCCAGCTATTCCTGCCCGATGATGGCTCGCCCGCGATCGTCGGTGTTGTTGGCGCCCTGCAGATCGATGTTCTGACAGAACGCCTGAAAGTGGAATATACACTACCAGTCGGTTTCGAGCCCGCCCGCTTTACTATTGCGCGATGGATTACCGCCGATGATCCGGCGGAGTTGCAGCGTTTCATCAATGCACACCGGGCCGATATTGCCCACGATCTCGACAATGATCCGGTGTTCCTGGCGCAGAATTCGTTCTCATTGTCCTATGAGGCGGAACGCTGGAAAGACATTCGTTTCGCCGCCATCAAGGATTATCAGGTTCGCGAAAAAGCGGCCTGATAGCTTAATTCTCCAATCAAAACAGCTAGTAAGCCTTTCCCTCTGCTTTTTGTAGCAAGGGTAAGGCTCCCCTGTCCATACGCAGAATTAAATATTAAACCAAACGGTTGACAATTAAGTTCACGCGTTTATATTAAACCCTATGGTTGAATATAGCACACCCACTCTCGACGCGGTTTTTCATGCCCTTTCCGATCCAACGCGAAGGGCAATGCTGCACCGGCTGTCAACAAGCGAACGCACCGTCAGCGAGTTGGCGACGCCGTTCAACATGTCGCTCGCCGGAGCTTCCAAGCACATCAAGGTGCTGGAGGCCGCGGGACTGGTTCGTCGCCATATAGAGGGGCGGACGCATATCTGCGCCCTCCAGGCGGCCCGACTGGCTGAGGCACAGGAATGGCTGCGTTATTACGAGCAGTTCTGGGAAGAACGTCTCGACGATCTGGAAGATATTCTGCGTGCAGAAGATCGCGCGCTTGCCGAAAAGAAAAAACACGAGCGCCGCAAAGCCTCGAAATCGAAATCCGACACCAAGGAGTAGAAAATGAGCCTGCATCAGGGAAATGACCAACTTGGAGTAGCAATTGCCCAGCGCACCGTTCGCATCGAACGGCTGCTCCCCGGCCCCGTTGAACGCGTATGGGAATACCTCACAGACCCGGAAAAGCGCGGCAAATGGCTGGCCAAAGGGCCAATGGCCAATCATGCTGGTGGGCCTGTCGAATTGATATTCCGCCATTCGGAATTGTCGACCGCACCCACCCCGGAAAAATACCTGCAATATGAAGGGCACAAGAATGCCGGAACCGTTATCCGCTGCGAACCGCCGACATATCTTGCCATGACCTGGGAAGAAGGCGCGGGCGAGCCATCGGAAGTCAGCTTTGAACTACGGGCCGTCGATGGCAATACCCTGTTGACGTTGACGCATAGCCGCCTCGCCGATCATGGCGCGATGGTGAGTGTCTCAAGCGGCTGGCATACGCATCTAAGTGTGCTGATCAATGTGCTTGATGGCGTTGAGACCACCGACTTCTGGGGAAAACTCGAAAGCCTCGAAGCGGAATATGATCGGATACTACCGGCCTGACGAGCCTTTCGCATCAACACTGGCATACCCATCAAAGGACAGATCACATGAACCCGCATTATGAAGGCAACCATAATATCGCGATGAAAGTGCCACCGCACCAGTATGAAGCAACAGTCGCCTTCTACCGTGATGTAATTGGGCTGAAACCGCTGGAAAACCATCTGCCCTATGTCGGGTTTCATTTCGGTTCCATTCAGCTCTGGATCGACAAGGCACCCGGCATGAGCCAGGCCGAGCTATGGCTGGAGATTGCAGCGGATGATGTACGCTCGGCGGCCGTACATCTGAAGGATGCAGGCATTGTGCGCTGCGACGAAATTGAAGCATTGCCGGAGGGGCATCAGGATTTCTGGATCACCAGCCCTTGCCAGATCATCCATCACATCTCGCAAAAAGGCGATGGATGGTAAGTATCAGCTTACTAACTATATAAGAGGCCGGCTTCACGCCGGCCTTTTGTATATAGCAAATCAGTGCCGGAACTTGCGCTCGAGCAGCAAAACTTTTTCGCCCGTGTATTGGATCTCGTCAATGCGCTTAAAGCCCGTCTTTTCAGCAACCCGGACGGAAGCGGTATTCTCTGGCGAGATGATGCAGCGGGCATAGTCCTGCTTGAAGAAGCCATCGCCCCAGGCAGCGGCGGCAGCGAGTGCCTCACTGGCGTAACCCTTGCCATGGATATCCGGCGCCAAAACCCAGCCCATTTCGGGTGTATCGCCAAAAGGCGGTTCGATATCACGCAGGAAATTGGCAAAGCCAAGGTCGCCAATATAGCGGCCGGTGGCTTTTTCCTCCACGGCCCAGAAGCCGTAGCCGTTCAAAGCCCAAAGACCAGCATATTTTAGCAGGCGTCCCCAGGAAAGTTCGCGGGTCGAGGGCTTGCCTGTAATGAATTCGTAGACGGATGGATGCGTCCACACGGTGTGCAGGGCTTCAAAATCTCCAAGGCGATGCTCACGCAGGATAAGGCGCTCGGTTTCAACAACAGGAATGGTGGAGGTCATGTAAAATCCGTGGTCGACAATGATACGACTTTTTGACGGCTATTATTTATCAAGTCAATTGACTTATAATGTAAGTAAATACTTACGTATAGTTACCAGCGCTGCGTCGCGCGCTAAAACTGATTGCCGTCACACCTCGATTGTCTGCAAGGCTGCAGCAATACGGGCAGCCAGCCGCTCCGCCACCTCTTCCTTGCTCATATCGGGCCATTCCTCGATCCCTGAGCGGGTGACGATACGCACCGCATTGCGGTCACCGCCCATAACACCCGTCGTGTGGCTGACATCATTGGCCACAATCCAGTCGGCACCCTTCTTGTCGAGCTTCTTGCGGGCATTGGCGAGCAGATCCTGTGTTTCGGCAGCAAAGCCAACCACGAGGCGCGGACGCTGCTTGCTATGCCCGACACCGGCAAGAATATCGGGATTCTCCACCATTTGCAGGGCGGGTGCTGCTTCACCTGATTGCTTTTTGATCTTCTCGCCTGCCTCGTTTGCGGTACGCCAGTCAGCGACAGCAGCCACCATCACCGCCGCATCGGCGGGCAAAAACTGTTCCACAGCATCGCGCATTTCACGGGCCGATTCCACATGCACCACCGAGACTCCCTCGGGATCGGAAATCGTAACCGGCCCGGAGACCAGATGCACCGTTGCACCCAGCCGCGCCAATGCGGCGGCTATGGCATGGCCCTGCTTGCCGGAGGAGCGGTTGGCGATATAACGCACGGGATCAATGGGTTCATGCGTCGGACCTGACGTCATGACAATGGTTTTGCCGGAAAGCGGTTTTGGTCGGCGGTCCAGCAATTTTTCAATTGCGGCCACAATCTCCAGCGGCTCCGCCATGCGGCCCGCACCGCTCTCGCCACTTTCGGCCATCTCGCCACTGTTCGGCCCGACAGACTGGATGCCATCTTTCGCAAGGGTTGCGCGGTTGCGCTTGGTTGCAGGATGGTTCCACATCTTCGGATTCATGGCCGGGGCGATGAGCACAGGTTTGTCGGTTGCCATCAGCACCGCCGAGGCCAGATCGTTGGCAAGGCCGTTTGCCATCTTCGCCATCAGGTCTGCCGTTGCGGGGGCAACGACAATCAGGTCCGCCTCGCGCGACAGGCGGATATGCCCGACATCATGTTCGTCTTCGCGGGAAAACAGCTCGGTAAACACTTTGTCTGCCGCCAGCGCCCCAACAGAGAGCGGCGTAACAAACTCTTCCGCTGCCTTGGTCAGCACTGGACGCACATGCGCACCGCGCTCACGCAATCGCCGGATGAGATCAAGACATTTATAGGCGGCAATGCCGCCACCAATGATCAGAAGAATATCCCGCCCGGCGAGAAACTGAGCCGGGTTTTTCTTAGCCTCCCCCTTAAAGAGAGGGTCAGACCGCAGATGCGAGACGGGAGAGGATAAGGCAACATCGTGCGTCATTTCACCAAGAAGAAGGCGCACTTCCTCTTCCATGGAACGACCATGGGCCGCGGCGCGCAGCCGCAATTTTTCTTTGGTGGCATCGTCAAGATTGCGAATGGTAATGCTGGCCATATGATTGCACTCCAGAGAAGAAGACCGCATATAATGCAATCATTGCAATCATATTAGCGCAAACTTCCTCAAAAAAGAAGCGCGTAAGTGATGATGACAAGGCAGATTGCAATCACCCAAAGCGCAACACGACCAGAGCGGGTGTGCCGGGCTTCGGCTTTGCCGATGGCTTTTGCAGTCTCATCATCGAATCGAAAGCCCTGTTCCGCCATCCGGTCCATTTCCTTGGACAGGCGATCCGCGCGTGCAACGAGTTCCGGTGCCTGCCGGGCCAGATGCAGCATTGCCCCAACACCTTCGCGCGCATCGGCAAGAATACCTTGCGGGCCAAGATTGCGGCGAATCCATTCACCGACAACAGGCTCCGAGGCCTTCCACATATTGAAATGCGGATCGAGCGTGCGGGAGACGCCTTCCACCACAACCATGGTTTTTTGCAGCATGACGAGTTCGGGCCGCGTCTCCATGTCGAAAAGCTCGGTGACTTCAAACAGCAAAGTCAGCAGCTTGGCCATGGAAATGGTTTCGGCCGGCTGGCCGTGGATAGGTTCGCCAATGGCGCGGATTGCCTGGGCAAAGCTTGCCACATCGTGATGATGCGGCACATAACCCGCCTCAAAATGCACTTCAGCCACACGAACATAGTCGCGGGTGATGAAGCCATAAAGGATTTCCGCAAGGAACCGCCGCTCCTTCTTGCCAAGCCGCCCGGTAATGCCAAAATCCACCGCAACAATGTGGCCCTTGTCGTCAACGAACATATTTCCCGGATGCATGTCCGCATGGAAGAAACCGTCCCGCAGCGTATGGCGCAGGAAGGACTGGATCAGTGTCTCGGCAAGACCAATCAGATTGTGTCCGGCGGCGCGCAAGCCGTCAATATCTGACATCTTGATGCCGTCAATCCACTCAAGCGTCAGCACATCGCGTCCGGTGCGCTCCCAATCAACAGTTGGCACACGAAAACCCGGATCATTCTTGGTGTTTTCGCCGATCTCCGAAAGGGCCGCTGCTTCCAGCCGTAAATCCATTTCAATGCGGGTTGTCTGTGCCAGCGTGCGTGTCACTTCAATGGGACGCAGGCGGCGTGTGGCGGGAACATAGCGTTCCTGCCATTGCGCCACCATGAAGAAGCTTTCCAGATCATTGTTGAAACGCTGACGCACGCCAGGGCGCACAACCTTCACCGCGACCTTGCGGTCTTCGCCATTCACCTTGACATAGGCAGGGTGAACCTGCGCAATCGACGCGGCAGCAATTGGTTCACCGAGGCTGACGTATAGATCGGCAACTGAGCGCCCCAGCGAGCCTTCGATGGCCTTTACCGATGCCTCCATCGGGAAAAAATCAAGCTGATCCTGCAGAAGCGCCAGATCATCGGCCACTTCCGTGCCGACAACATCGGGCCGCGTCGCCAGAAACTGACCGAGTTTGACATAGGACGGTCCAAGCTTGTTGATCGCCCGCGACATGCGCTCCGACCGCCGGGCCGTGCGGGCACGCCGCCGCGCCAGAAGACCCGCCACACGATGGCCGAATGCCGGAAGGCCGCTCAGCCCTTCAGCTGGCAAAGCGGAGATAACGCCTTCGCGCGTCATGATCCACCCGGCCCGGATCAGGCGAAATACTGCTGCAAACTTGCTCATTCAGAACGTCACAACTTCCAGCCGGAATGCAGGGCAGCAATACCGCCGGTAAAATTGCGCCAGCTGACCCGCTCGAAACCTGCTGTGCGGATCATCTCGGCGAAATCCGCCTGCCGGGGAAATTTGCGAATGGACTCAACCAGATACTGATAGGAATCCGCATCGCCCGTGACAGCCTTGCCGATCTTCGGAATGGCATTGAACGACCAGGCATCGTAAATCTTGTCGAGAACCGGCAACTCAACCTCAGAAAATTCAAGGCAAAGGAAGCGCCCGCCCGGCTTCAGGACGCGGTAAGCTTCCGATAGGGCGCGATCAATACGCGGCACGTTGCGGATACCGAAAGCGATCGTATAGGCATCGAAGCTCGCATCTTCAAAGGGAAGTTCCTCGGCATTCGCTTCAACAAACTCGGTATTGTCGGCAAGGCCCTGTTTTTCAGCGCGGTCGCGGCCAACACCCAGCATGGAGCCGTTAATATCGAGCACGGTTGCGTGGGCATTGCGGTTTGAAGCCTCAACGATACGGAAGGCGATATCGCCGGTGCCACCGGCCACATCAAGCACCTTCCAGTTTGATGTTTTGGATGGCGCGAGCCATGCAATCATCGAATCTTTCCAGACGCGGTGCAGACCGCCGGACATCAGATCATTCATCACATCGTAGCGTTTGGCGACGCGATGAAACACGTCATTGACGCGTGTCTGCTTTTCTCCGTCGCCGACATCCTGAAAACCGAAGGATGTTTCCATGCCGCCATGGGCACCGGTGCGTTGCTGGCTCATTGTGCTACCTGCTGATCTCTTTTGCGGCGGGAGCATAGAAGATTGAAACGCAGAAGGCTATTGTCTGTTGCGCGATGAAGCGACGCGCGGCGAAATTTGTTGAATGGAGACCGTTCATGGTGTTGAAGGCCGAACTGCATTGTCATGTCGAAGGCGCCGCCTCGCCTGCCCTTGTCGAGAAAAAAGCCGCCAAATACGGCGCTGATGTTTCCACCTTTATTATCGATGGCAAGTTCGTCTGGCACGATTTTACGTCCTTTCTGCGTGCTTATGATCAGGCATCCGCGCTGTTTCGCACAGAGGAGGACTATGCGGACCTGACAGAAGATTACCTTTTGTCCCTCGCCAAACAGGATGCGATCTATTCGGAAGTGTTCATCTCGACGGATCATGCCATCAGTGCCGGTCTGTCTCCGCGTGCCTATATCGAAGGGCTGGCTGAGGGCATGCGCCGCGCCAAAGCAGCAACCGGCATCGAATCACGCATGATCGCCACGGGTCTGCGGCACAAGGGGCCTGATGCTGTGATGCAGGCGGCAAAATATATCGCCGAAAACCCGCACCCGCTTGTGTCAGGCTTTGGCATGGCCGGAGACGAGCGCATGCATCACCCCGGGGATTTCGCCGGCGCATTTAATGTTGCCCGCGATGCAGGATTGGGAATCACCGTCCATGCGGGCGAACTCTCCGGATGGGAAAGTGTTGCCAATGCGCTTGATGCACTGAAGCCGTCGCGCATCGGCCATGGTGTGCGGGCCATCGAGAATCCGGATCTGGTGCGGCGGCTGGCGGATGAACAAATTCTGCTGGAATGCTGCCCCGGCTCGAACATTTCCCTGCAGGTTTACGCGGATTTCCCGTCCCATCCTTTTCCTGAGCTGGCCAAGGCGGGAGTGCCCGTGACGCTTAATTCTGACGATCCGCCCTATTTCCACACGGACCTGACTCGGGAATATGAAATTGCCACTGAGTTTTTCGGGTGTGACGATGACGCCCTGACTGAGATAACAAGAACGGCGCTCAAAGCTGCCTATATCGACGAAACCACGCGAAACAGCCTGCTTGAACGCTTAAATACCGACAAAACTGTTAGCGCCTGAGTCACAGACTTTGCGGGATCGGTTGCAAGCCGTTAAGGTCGGATAAAATTTGAGTAGGAGTTTCCCCATGGGCGTTACGATCGTTTCCCACCCGCTTGTTCAGCACAAGCTCACCATCATGCGCGACAAGGATACGTCCACGGCTGGCTTCAGGCGATTGCTCAAGGAAATTTCGCTGCTGCTCTGCTATGAGGTGACGCGCGATCTGGAGTTGACCACAATCAAGATCCAGACGCCGATGATGGAAATGGAAGCGCCGGTGCTTGAGGGCAAGAAGCTGGTTTTCGCCTCCATCCTGCGGGCAGGTAACGGCCTGCTCGAAGGCATGCTTGATCTGGTACCCGCAGCGCGCGTTGCGCATATCGGACTTTACCGCGATCATGACACTTTGCAGCCCGTTGAATATTACTTCAAGGCGCCTGAGGATATCGTCAACCGGCTGATTATCGTGGTTGATCCGATGCTGGCCACTGCCAATTCGGCCATTGCGGCAATCCAGAAGCTGAAGGATCGCGGCGCAACGAATATCCGCTTTCTGTGCCTGCTCGCCGCGCCTGAAGGCATTGAGCGCTTCACCAAAGCCCACCCGGACGTGCCTGTATTCACGGCTGCCATCGACAGCCATCTGAATGAAAAGGGTTACATCATGCCGGGGCTTGGCGATGCCGGTGACCGGATGTACGGCACAAAGTAGGCTGGCAGCCTACCCGCCAATGCGTCTTAGAACAGGTTTGACTGTCCTCGGCTTGCGGTCGGAAAAACCGTAAGCACCGAGGATTGCGCGGGCGGCAGTCTGCGCATCCGTTTCACCTCGGGCATGCACAAGTGCGATAGTATCGCCCTGTTCCATGCGCGCGCCGATCGGTTGCAGGGCCGTAATACCAACCGCGTGATCAATCGGGTCCTGCGGGCGAATGCGCCCTCCGCCGAGCGTGACAACGGCAACGCCAATCGCGCGGGTTTCTACCGATGACACATATCCGGCCTGCGGGGCTTTCACTTCCAATGTCACCGGGGCAACCGGCAGATAATGCCGGGCGCGCGATACGAAGTCTGCCGGACCGCCAAGCCCTGTGACCATGCGGCCAAAGACTTCCGCTGCCTTGCCGGAGTTCAAGGCTTGTGTCGCCATATCCATGGCGGCCTTTGGGCTGGCAGCAAGCTTGGCCGAAACCAGCATTTCCGCAACAAGCGCAAGCGTGACCGCTTCAAGACGGGAATCGCGGAGATCACCAGTCAGGAAATCGACTGCGTTCTGCACTTCTACGGCGTTGCCCGCAGCCAATGCCAGCGGTTCGTTCATGTCGGTAAGCAGGGCAGTTGTCGTCAGCCCGGCACCGCTGGCAACCGCAACGATGCTCTCGGCCAGAGCAACCGCATCGCGGCTGCGCGCCATGAACGCGCCATTGCCGGATTTCACATCGAGCACCAGCGCATTGAGCCCTGCAGATAATTTCTTCGACAGAATGGAGGCGGTGATCAATGGAATGGATTCCACCGTCGCTGTAACATCGCGGATGGAATAGAACCGCTTATCGGCCGGGGCGAGATTGGCGGTCTGGCCGATAATGGCACAGCCAACCTCATGGACGACTTTGCGAAACAGCGCATTATCGGGCTGACTGCGATAGCCGGGAATCGAATCCATCTTGTCGAGCGTGCCGCCCGTATGGCCAAGGCCACGTCCGGAGATCATCGGCACATAGGCGCCGCATGCGGCGGCAATAGGGGCGAGCATCAGCGAGACATTATCACCGACGCCGCCGGTGGAATGTTTGTCGACAGCGGGGCCCGGCAAATCGGACCAATCGAGAATGTCGCCGGAATCACGCATGGCGAGGGTCAGGGCAACCGCCTCATCGCGCTTCATGCCGTTAAAGAATACCGCCATGGCAAAGGCGGCAACCTGCCCTTCGGTGATAGCACCTGAACTCATCGCGTTGACAAAAGCCGTGATATCCGCAGCGTCGAGCGCATGGCCGTCACGCTTGCGACGAATGATTTCCTGAGGCAGCAACATGATCTAGCCGATCTCCCGAACCAGCGCCCGGATGATTTTCTGCAGGCGTGCGCCGCCCTTCGGCGCAACATCCTTGGTCTCTTCATGTGAGAGTTCTGCCCCCGTCATACCAGCCCCGTAATTGGTAATTACCGAACAGGCGGCAACGCGCAGACCAAAGAAGCGCGCCAGAATAACCTCCGGCACGGTGGACATGCCCACCGCATCAGCACCAAGCGTGCGTGCCATGCGGATTTCCGCAGGCGTTTCAAATGATGGCCCGGAGAACCACATGTAAACGCCCATCGGCAGCTTTTCACCGACTTCCCCCGCAGCGATGACAAAGGCGTCCTTGAGTTTCTTATCATAGGCAGCCGTCATACCAACAAAGCGTTGATCCGAAGCCTCACCGATCAAGGGATTGAGCCCCGAATAATTAATGTGATCGTCAATCAGCATGACACTGCCCGGCGCCAGATCATGACGCACCGAGCCCGCGGCATTGGTCAAAATGAGCATTTCAATGCCAAGATCAGCCAGTGCCGCCATGACAGGGCGCATAACCGCGGCATCGCCCTTTTCATAATAATGGGCGCGGCCAGCCAGCATCAGCACGGGTTTGCCGGAAAGATATCCCGCGACCACCTCACCCGCATGGCCGGAAACACCACTATGGGGGAAGCCAGGCAAATCGGCATAGGGAATGCGGATAGCATCATCGACCGCATCCACAAGCGATCCAAGACCCGAGCCGAGGACCATTGCCACACGCGGGGCAAGGCCTTTCAATTTGTGGATAAGAGCCCCGGTGGCAGGCGCGATCATGCGGCGTTCCCCTTGCCGAGGACTTCCGCTTCGAAGCCATAGGGGAAAATATCCCGCATGGTCAGCGTTTCGACAATGCCATCATTGTCACAAAGATGCAGGCGCGTATCGGGTCCGGCAAATTCGGCAAGCCGCTGGCGGCAGCCGCCGCAAGGGGTGCATTTTGCCTTCTTTTCCGCAACCACAACGATGTCTGTGATTGTACCACCGCCGCCCATGACAAAATGCGACAGGGTTGTCGTTTCGGCGCACCAACCTTCCGGGTAGGAAATGACTTCAATGTTGCAACCGGAATAAATGCGGCCATCGCTGGTGCGCACCGCTGCACCCACCGGGAACTGCGAATAGGGCGCATGCGCTTTCTGCATTGCTGCAAATGCTGCGTCGAACAGGTCTTTACTCATTCTATCGCTCTTTCACATAAGCCACGCCGCCCGCCTTGGGCGGGATTGCCTTGCCGATGAAACCGGCAAGCAGCACGATGGTGAGAATATAAGGCAAGGCCTGCATCAGCTGTACCGGAACTTCACCGATCAATGGCAAAGGATGTCCCTGATTGCGGATGGCAAAAGCATCAAGGAAACCGAAGAGCAGGCAGGCAAACATGGCCTGTACAGGACGCCACTTGGCGAAGATCAGCGCAGCCAGTGCGATGTAACCTTTGCCTGCGGTCATGTCCCGGCCAAATCCTGCACCATCTGCCGTAGAGAGATAAGCACCGGCAATGCCACAAAGCAGGCCGCAGCAGATGACGGCCCGGTAGCGCAACCACGGCACGGAAATACCGGCAGTATCAACCGCCGCAGGATTTTCGCCAACAGCACGCAGACGCAGGCCAAAGCGCGTACGATACAATACCCACCAGGTAAACGGGACAAGCAGGAAGGCGACGTAAACAAGCAGGGGACGGCCCGAAATGAACCCGGAATAGAACGGGCCAATCACCGGAATATCGCGCAATGCCTCTGCAAACGGAAGATCGATTGCATTGAATCTGGCCGCATCCGCAATCGGCGGTGTTCGCCCACCCTGCTTGAACCAAGCCTGCCCAAGCATCACCGTTGTTCCGGCGGCAATAAAATTGATGGCCATGCCGGAGACAATCTGATTGCCGCGATGGGTGATCGAGGCAAAGCCATGCACCAGACCAAGCGCTACGGATACGAGCACGGCGGCAAGCAGCCCCATATAGGCTGAGCCGGTATAGGCAGCGGTTGCGGCAGCAGCAAAGGCGCCTGCCAGCATCTTCCCTTCAAGGCCAATATCAAAAATACCGGCGCGTTCCGAATAAAGTCCGGCCAGACAGGCAAGCAGAAGCGGAACCGAAAGGCGGACTGTCGCATCCAATACCTGAGCCGTTGCTATCAAGAAGTCCATCATTGCCCCCCTCCTGTCGCTACAGCGGGTGTCGCCTGTTGTTTGGTCCGGGCAAACCGCTGGAAAAGACGCAACAGAGATGGCCGGAACATGTGCTCCAACGCTCCGGCGAACAGGATGACCAACCCCTGAATGATTACGATCATATCGCGGGAAATATTGGGCATGTCGAACGCGATTTCCGCGCCACCCTGATAGAGTACGCCAAAGAGGATGGCGGCCAGGACAATGCCCACCGGGTGCGAACGCCCCATGAGAGCAACGGCGATGCCAACGAAGCCAGCTCCCGCGACAAAATCCAGCTGCATACGATGCTGAGCACCCATGATCGGATTGATGGCCGCCATACCAGCAAGAGCACCCGAAATCAGCATTGTCACGATCGTGATCCGCACTTCACTGATACCAGCATAGCGCGCCGCCTTGGGGCTGTGGCCCATGGTGCGGATTTCATAGCCAAGCTTGGTTCGCCAGATCAGCAGCCAGACGACAAAGGCTGCGACCAATGCCAATAGAAAGCTGATATTGAGCGGCGCGGAGCGCATGTTGAGGCCAAACATATTGAGCAGCCAACCAAGATCCGGCAATTGACCGCCCGGACCAAAAACACGGGTTTCCGGCGCCTGACTCCCTGGCGCTTTCAAATAATCGACAAGCAGTTTGACCATGAGGCTAGCGCCAATAAAATTGAACATGATCGTGGTGATGACCACATGCGAGCCACGCTTGGCCTGCAACCAGGCCGGAATGAAAGCCCAGAGCGCGCCGACAATAGCCGAGGCAATAATAGCCAGCGGAAAAGTCAGCCACCATGGCAGTATACTGCCAAGACCTAGCCCGACCAGAGCAACACCCAGCCCACCGACATAGGCCTGCCCTTCGCCGCCAATATTGAACAGGCCGCAATGGAAGGCGACAGCGACGCAAAGGCCGGTGAAAATGAAGTTGGTGGCGTAGTAAAGCGTGTAGCCAATACCATCGCCGGAGCCAAGCGCGCCCTTGACCATCAGGACGGCGGCGTCGATCGGGCTTTCCCCAACCAGAAGAACAACCAGACCTGCAACGAAAAACGCCACGATCACATTGATCAGCGGCAGCAGGCCGTAGTCAGCCCATGCGGGCAATTTGGCAAAAGGCTGGCTCATGGCAGGGCCTCAATGATGGCATCAGAAGTGGAAATTTTGGCATATTCGCCATCAAGAATGGAAAGCGTCAGGGCGTGGACATCTTCGGCAGACCAGTTTTTGCCGTGATGATCCTTGCGATCAATGCTCGCCACCGCATCCTCGGGAACAATCACCTCAAATCCGAGATTGGCGGCCATGCGCACCGTTGCATCGACAGAATTCTCCAGCAAGACACCTGTGATCACCAAGCTACGCACCTGCAATTCGTCGAGCACATCCATCAGATCAGTACCGATAAAGGCATTATTGGTGCGCTTGTCGACAACCGGTTCTCCGACCTGTGGAGCCACTTCGGATTTGAACTCATTGCCCTCCGTTCCGGGACGATAGGGTGATCTCGGATCAGTGGAATCATGTTTGATGTGGACAATGGGCAGACGGCGTTCGCGCCAGGCATCCAGCAGGCGGGCAATGTGCTGTTCCGCTTCGGGCTGGCCACGGCGACCCCATTTGGGATCATCGATTGCATATTGGACGTCAATCACAAGAAGCGCCTGTGTAACGCTCATTCTGCGGCCTCCTGCTGTTCGACACCTGCCATCAGAAGACCGAGTTCGCCTTCGCTTGCATCCGAATCGCGCTCACCGACGATACGACCGGCAAACATCACAAGAATGCGATCCGACAATGAACGGATTTCATCCAGTTCCACGGAAACAAGCAGAACCGCCTTGCCAGCATCGCGCATTTCGATGATGCGCTTGTGGATGAATTCAATGGCACCCACGTCAACACCGCGCGTCGGCTGGCCGATGATCAGCACGCCCGGATCGCGCTCGATTTCACGCGCCAAGACGATCTTCTGCTGGTTGCCGCCGGAAAAATTGGCAGTTTTCAAACGCGGATCGCTGGGGCGGATATCGTATTTCTCAATTTTCTTGCGGGCATCGGCCTGTATGGCCTCAATGTCGAGAAAAGGACCATTCAGATAGAGCGGATCATCATGGTATCCGAGAATGGAATTCTCATATTCTTCAAAGGCAAGCACCAGCCCCATATGATGCCGATCTTCCGGCACATGGGCGAGACCGCGATCGCGCAATTCACCCGGATCAGCCGCGCCTGTTATATCGATGACCTGACCATCCAGAAGCACACGGCCGGAGACCGCCGTGCGAATGCCCGCAACTGTTTCAATGAGCTGCGACTGGCCATTGCCTGCCACGCCGGCAATACCGACGATTTCACCGGCACGGACGGTGAAAGATGCGTTGTCGACCATGATAACGCCGCGACTGTCGCGCACGGTGAGATTTTCCACCGAGAGCTTCACCTCGCCCGGCTTGGCTTCGCCTTTCTGGACACGCAGAAGCACCCGGCGGCCAACCATCAACTCCGCCAGTTCCTCGACCGTTGTTTCGGTTGTCTTGCGCGTTGCCACCATCGAGCCCTGCCGCATCACAGAAACATTGTCGGTCACAGCCATGATCTCGCGCAATTTATGCGTGATGAGGACGATGGTTTTGCCCTGCGCCTTCAATTGCTCCAAAATCCGGAACAGGTGATCGGCTTCAGCGGGTGTCAAAACGCCTGTTGGTTCATCCAGCACGAGAATTTCAGCGCCGCGATACAGCGCTTTCAGGATTTCCACACGCTGCTGCAAACCAACCGGCAGTTCTTCAATCAGCGCGTCGGGATCGACATCAAGCTGATATTCCTGTTCCAGCCGTTTCAGTTCGGCACGGGCTTTGGCGATGCCGCGCTTCAGGAGTGGCGCACCCTCGACACCAAGCATGACATTTTCAAGCACAGTGAAATTTTCCACCAGCATGAAGTGCTGATGCACCATGCCAATGCCAAGCGCGATGGCGGTATTGGGATCGCTGATCCGGGCAGGCGCGCCATTGATGCGGATTTCGCCATTATCGGCTTGATAGAAACCGTAGAGAATGGACATCAGCGTGGACTTGCCAGCGCCATTCTCCCCGATGATGCCGTGAATAGTGCCTTTTTCAACGCGCAAATGGATATCGCGGTTGGCATGAACGGCACCAAAACGCTTATCAATCCCCACAAGTTCAATTGCCGATTCTGCCATGTCCCCATCCGCTGTTGATCAGCTTTTTACGTCTTTTCGAACTTTCGACCCTAACACGGGATTATTTTCTTTCCAGTCAAGAATTACACGATTCACATTCCATCGCGGCTCTCGACAAGCTTACCCCTGCTCTGGCAATCTCCTGATATGACCGACCAGATCGCTCCCTTTGCCTTCCATACCACGCCGCGCATCGTCTTTGCGGCTGGCGCCAGCGGTGACGTTGCCACCCATCTGCGCATACAGCCCAAAGACCGGCTGCTTATCGTCACAGACGCAACCATCCTTGCCTTGGGACTGGCGCAACCGGCCATCGCCAGCCTGCAAGCCGCCGGAGCGGATATCACGGTGTTCGGCGAGGTGGAAGCGGACCCATCGTTAAAAACACTGTTAAGTGCAGTCGAAATGGCCCGAGAGAACAGTGTGAACCATGTGCTCGGATTTGGCGGCGGTTCGTCGCTTGACGTGGCCAAACTGGTAGCGCTGCTGGCAGGCTCCAATGAGAATCTCGATGAGGCCTGGGGCGTTGGAAACGCCAAAGGCCCGCGCCTGAAACTGACGTTGATCCCCACTACAGCGGGCACAGGTTCCGAGGTTACACCCGTCTCCATTATTACCGTGGGCGGCAGTGAAAAACGCGGTGTGTCGTCACCGCTGATCCTGCCTGATGTTGCCTTGCTTGATCCAGACCTTACCTTGGGTCTTCCACCGCATGTCTCCGCAGCGACCGGTATTGATGCCATGGTGCATGCCATCGAGGCTTACGCCTCAAAGAACGTCAATAATAATCCTGTCTCGCGAGCGCTTGCTGTGGAAGCACTGCGCCTGCTTGGGGCGAACATTGAAAAGGCGGTCTTTACAGGCAAGGATAAGGCCGCGCGTTCCGCCATGCTGCTCGGTTCAATGCTGGCAGGACAAGCCTTTGCCAATTCGCCGGTCGCAGCCGTCCATGCCCTCGCCTATCCCATCGGTGGTACGTTCCATGTGCCGCATGGTTTGTCCAATGCCTTGGTTTTGCCCCATGTGCTGCGTTACAACGCCGCCGAATCCACAAACGGGGCCGCGGTGCTTTATGCAGCACTGGCACCTCATGCATTTGCAGATATCAATGTGAGCGGGGGAATACAGCTCATTTGCAACAGGTTTATTGATCGCTTGGCCGAACTCTCGGCAAAACTCGGGCTCCAGACCCGGTTGCGGGATGTTGGCATTGGCGAGGGCGATCTGGCCTTCATGGCTGCCGATGCCATGAAACAGGGGCGGCTTCTGGTCAACAATCCACGCGACGTGACTGAGGCCGATGCCTTGGCGATCTATAGAACGGCCTGGTAACGGAGACAGGGATGACTGCTGATACGGACCGCGTCACCAAGCTTGAAGTTCTTGTGACGGAACAGGAAAAGACCATTGAGGAGCTTTCCACCCAAATTGCCGAGCAATGGAGGGTGATCGAGGGTATGCGCCGCAAGCTTGATGCCTTGACGGACCGCTTCCTCGTTCTGGAAGAGCAAACTGCGCCGGACGTTCCGGTGACCAAACCACCCCACTGGTAGGCACAAATCCCAATGATCACTGTTGAACCTCTGGAAAATCGCCCCGAACTTGTCCCCGTGTGCGCACGCTGGAATTTCCATGAATGGGGGCAGGCCTATGGCAGGACCATGGAGCAGACGGTCGACGCCCTGATGCCCATGCTCGATCCGGATAGTCGGCAAAAGGCGTTTGTCGCGCTGGTATCCGGGATACCGTCGGGCCTTGTGCTTTTGATCGATAATGATCTGGACAGCCACGAACATCTCACGCCGTGGCTTGCCAGCCTTTACGTTGCCCCCGCCTTTCGCAACAAAGGCATTGGAAAGCAGTTGATAGCAGCCGCGGAAGCAGCTGCCAGAAGTCAGGGCCACGAAGAACTATACCTCTATACGGACAAACCCGATTATTACCGGTCCGTTGGCTGGCAACCGCAGGAAGAGCTTGCCGGTGAAAATCAGGGTATGACGATTCTCAACCGCAATCTTTGATCAGACCCGGTGCGTCTTGAATGCTTCCACAATCAGCTTCAAGCCGAGGGCACCCATAACCGCCCCGGCACCCCGATCAATCCAAGCCTTGAAACCGGCATAGGTAGCGCGGGCTCTGGCCGTCGAAAACATGGTGGCAACGAACATGTACCAGCCCGTTTCAATGAGGAACACCATGGGCGGCAGAGCGAGCAAAAGCCAAAGTGGCGCATTGGCTGGTAAGAGCGCTGCAAACAGGCTGGCGTAAACAATTGCAGTTTTTGGATTGCTCAGCTGGGTCATTAACGCAAACGAGAAAGACCGGGCCACGGACATGCGCGCGCCGGTTCCCGGCAGAGCCAAGGGCTCGGAAGCGCTGTTCCAGATACGGATAGCGACGTAAACCAGATAGGCCCCGCCAGCCACTTTCAAGATCAGATAAAGCCATTCAACCTGCATCAGCAAAGCAGTCAGTCCCAGAACGGCAAGACAGCTGAAGATCGTACCGCCAATGCCCATGCCGAGCGCTGCGGCAATTCCATGCAGGCGCGGCGAGGTGATGGCGATACGCGAAACAAGAACAAAGCTCGGGCCGGGGCTCATAGCTCCCAGCAGCAGAACTCCAAGAATACTGAAGAAAACGGCTATCGCAGACATAGGGCATCCTCCTTGGGTTGGAACAGGCTGCCCAGGCGCGCGGCATCTTAAATCTGCGCTTCCCGATGGTGCCCCATCTCAATGCGCCAGTTGCGCAGGTGGGCATAATCTCACAATCCGACGGGAACACAAGCAGACGTTGGTGGCAAAAAATAAAGCCGCCGGTCTTGCAACCGGCGGCTCGTCAAATGCGTGGAGAATCAGCCCTTATATGGGCAGGCATTGTCCGTGTTGTAGTTGTGAACCTTGACCTTGCCAGAGATAATGTCGGCCTTGGCGGCCTCAACAGCTTTCTTGACATCATCGGTCAGAAGTTTGGCGTTGTTTTCGTCAGCGGCATAGTCAACACCGCCTTCCTTGACGCCGAGAACATTGACGCCCGCTGTGAACTTGCCATCCGCGCCATCCTTGAAAGCATTATAGGTGGCAACATCAACACGCTTCAGCATGGAGGTCAGAACCTTGCCCGGATGCAGGCCGTTCTGGTTGGAGTCAACGCCAATACCAAGCTTGTTCAGATCAGCTGCCTTCTGCAACACACCGATACCGGTACCGCCAGCCGCAGCGAAGATCACGTCCGAACCCTGATCGATCTGAGACTTGGTAATTTCACCGCCCTTGGCAGGATCATTCCACGCAGCAGGCGTATCGCCAGTCATGTTCTGGATAACCTTGGCATCCGGATTGGTTGCCTTGACACCGCCGACATAACCGCAGGCGAAGTTACGGATCAATGGAACGTCCATACCGCCAACGAAGCTGACAGTGCCTGTTTTCGATGACTTGGCAGCGATGACGCCGACGAGATAAGAACCTTCATTGTCGTTGAAAACAACCGAGCGCACATTCGGCTTGTCAACGACGGCATCGATGATGACAAACTTGGTGTCGGGAAATTCCGTCGATACTTTTTCAATCGCCGCAGCAGCGGAGAAACCGGCAATGACGATGGGTGAATTGCCATCGGAAGCGAATTTGCGCAGAGCCTGCTCGCGCTGGGCTTCATTCTGGATTTCGAACTCGCGGAATTTTACACCGGATTCCTTGGTGTATTTTTCCGCGCCGTGAAATGCAGCCTCATTGAAGGATTTATCGAATTTGCCACCGAGATCGAAGATCAAGGCAGGTTTATTGTCCGCAGCATAGGCTGAAACGGACATGGCTGTGGCAGCCAGCAGACCAAGAACAATACGCTTCATTTGATACCAACCCTCTGGATTTTGTTGACGAGGACCAACATTCTGCTGGTTCCGGAATTCGTTGCGACCCATCCCATTATGGCCGCCCCAAAAAGCAATCTTGCACGGCTCCGGGCAAAATTCACGCGGAATTTTGCCTCCCGGTCAAATATCAAAGAATAACTCAATCTTAACAGGAACTTAAATGGATTTTACCTGTGGAATAGGACAGGAAATCCTAACCTTCTCAACGGGCCGCAAAGCGCCCTACCCGGTTCTCTCGGCGATATCCCAGCGCATATAGAAGAAAAGCCAGAATGGCGAAAACAACGAATGTTGGAGTTTCGAGGACCCAGAGCATCAGGGGATTCCATAAAATGGGATAAAGATGAGCATTGAAGTAAGTCTCAACGAGGGTAAGCGATGAAGCGGACAGGGATTGCCAGCTTTCGCGCAAGGATGTGGTGACCAGATGGGATGCGCCGACGGACCGGGCGGCATCGAGAACCGCCGCGATGATCGCCATGGCAAGAGCTATATAGGCGAAAAGCCTTAAAACGGGTCGGATCACATCACTCTCCAAAATCATCATTCAGCGCCGCTCCGGCAACGCAAAAATCGCATTCTAGCGCGGAACATTGCCCGATTGAATGCGGATTTGGCGATATTCTGATCCCGGAATGTGAAATTTCCCTGAAAATTCCCAACAATTTCAGAGGCAAACCCATGAAAATGCATCAAAGCGCAATTATGTTGAAATAGGTGTTGAACAAGTGCTTGTTCTGACTATAGTGCGCGCCGCACGGGGTCGTTGTTGGCTAACCATCTTCAAGTGACTCGCGCAAATTCCAAAGACTGAGTGACCGATGGTTGACGGTGCTCCTGAGCCGGTTTTTCCGGCTGAGAATGACCAACCCGACCGGCCCCATGCCGGACGATCTGCGGAGAGGTGGCCGAGTGGTTGAAGGCGCACGCCTGGAAAGTGTGTTTACGTCAAAAGCGTAACGCGGGTTCGAATCCCGCTCTCTCCGCCAGTCCTTTCAAAGTCCATTGTTTTCATTGCAAATCAGAGCGCCAAGTGCATGGCCTATACCAAATTTGGCATCATGCAGATTTCGCACACGCGCAACGGCACGGGAAAAACTCATGTTTGATCACGTTAAATTCGGAGTGAGAGACTTTGCGGCAAGCAAGGCGTTCTATCTTGAAGCACTCAAGCCGCTCGGTGTCGCTGTTATCGCTGAGGGGCCACCAGCCTATGGCGTCGAACTTAGCCCAGAGGGTAAGGCTTCATTATGCCTGTATCAATCCGAGGAGAAACCAGCGCATCTGCATCTGGCGTTTACAGCCGAGAACCGCCAGCAAGTCGATGCATTTTACCGCGCCGCTCTGGAGGCGGGTGGCAAAGACAATGGCGGCCCCGGTCTGCGCCCGCACTACCACGCCAACTATTATGCAGCCTTTGTGATTGATCCTGATGGCCATAACATCGAAGTGGTTTGCCATGTGCCCGCGGCTTGATGGACCTTATTGGAAACGGTTCAACTAACGCGTACCACATCATCTTTGTCTTCGAGATTGGAACATTCCAACAGCAGCTGACGGAATTCTTTGAAAGCGGGCGTGCCGAAGCCCGGTCGGCTGGCAACCCATGTGTCGACCCGCATCAACGGTTTGATTGTGAATCGTGCAGCATCGGGCACGAGATCGAGCACGCTGCGCGGCAAGATGGAGAAACACGACCCCGCCGCGGTACACGCTACCATGGCATGATAGGACCCCACTTCCTGAATCCGCAGCGCCGTCCTTTTTGAACCAAAGTCCATGGCCCACTCCTCCGCCAGCATGCGATAAGTGCAACCGGGCGCGAAAGCGGCAAGGGCACGCGGCTTGATTTCTTCCGAATGCTGGATCTCGGGATGCCCCGGCGGCAGCAACAGGACCAGTTCCTCACGAAATACCGGCACCTTATCCAAGACGTCCGGCGCGAGCCACCATTCGCCTTCAGGCACGGCGATCAGCGCGCAGTCGATTCGGTGAGCAAGGAGCGCCTCGATGAGCTGACGGGTTGGCGCTGTCGAAAGATCAATGGTGACCTGCGGCCACCGCATGTTGAACTCGGCAAGCGGCATCGGCAAACGCGTGGCGGCGGTTGACTCCATTGAACCGAGACGCAGGATACCGAGCGGTTCTCGAGGATTGACCGTTTGCTGTGCCTCCTCAGCCAGATTCAGGATGCGCTCTGCATAATCCAGATAGGCCGCACCCTCTGTGGTAAGTTCCATGCGCTTCTTGTCTCTCTGGAATAACGGCACACCGACCTCCGCCTCCAGTTGCTGGATTCGGGTCGTGACATTTGAAGGCACGCGACCCAGCAATTCAGCTGCTCGGGTGACGCTCTGCTCCCGGGCGACTGCGCGGAAAACAGCGAGCGATGCAAGGTCCATAAAATTCTCCATTGCAGAATAACTTTTACTATGTATTCTTTATATGAGAATTGAAGTCAATCATTCTCCAGATGAAGTATGTCAGACGAGGTATAAGCGCATGCTCAAAGCACTTGGCGTTCAACTTCCTATTGTCCAGGCGCCCATGGCCGGAGTTTCCACTCCTGCTCTTGCCGCGGCAGTCTCCAATGCAGGCGGATTGGGATCACTCGGGATCGGAGCCAGCACGGTGGCGCGGGCCCGTCAGGCGATTGAAGAAACGCGCGCACTGACTTCCCGGCCCTTCAATGTGAATGTTTTTTGCCACGAGCCGGCCCGCCGGGATGCGGAGATTGAAAGCAATTGGTTGAACTATCTCGCACCCTTTTTCTTGGAATTCGGCATTGAGACACCGGCTACGCTTGATGAAATCTACAAGACCTTCCTCGCGGACGAAGACGCGTTTCGCATGCTGCTCCATGAACGTCCGGCAGTCGTAAGCTTTCATTTTGGCCTGCCTAGCCCAGACAAGATTTCTGCTTTTCGCAAAGCCGGTATCACGATGCTGGCGACTGCGACCAGCCTGTCCGAAGCCAAGGCGATTGAGGCAGCCGGGATCGATGGAATAGTGGCGCAGGGAATTGAAGCTGGCGGCCACCGCGGCGTTTTCGACCCGCAAAGGGTTGACGAGAGGCTGAGCACGTCGGTTCTCGTCCGAATGCTTGTCACAAGGACCAGCTTGCCCGTGATTGCGGCAGGTGGGATCATGGATGGCGCAGGCATCAGAGCATCGCTCGATCTCGGAGCGACTGCTGCACAGCTCGGAACAGCATTTATCCTATGCCCGGAATCCACAGCAAATGCCGGTTATCGGCAAAATCTCAAGAGTGACCGGGCCACGATCACGCGGTTGACGACGGTTCTCTCAGGACGCCCGGCGCGCGGCATTGTCAATCGCTTCATCGAATATTGCGAGGCTGCCGGAAGCCCGACACCCGCGCCCTATCCGGTAGCATATGACCTTGCAAAGCGGCTTCACGCTGGCGCGGCGAAACATGGCAACAACGAGTTTGCCGCCCAGTGGGCTGGTCAGGGAGCGCCAATGGCGCGTGAACTGCCCGCCGCGCAGCTCGTAAAGGTGCTTGCCGGTGAGTTGCAAGCTGCGGGTCATTGATTGCTTTGCCTCGATGGTCAAGTCGTCCTGTAGCCTGCATCTCCCGCATGGTCATCCACTTGTCAGATAGTTGCGATAAAAAGGCGGAAAGGCGTTGGTGCGGCTCACGGATTTCGAGATGCGCAAAGCCGTGGCATCGGCAGGATTGGAGACGCGATCATGAAGTATATTCTCGCGGGGTCGAAAGTGCTGACCGGTTTCGTACTATTGTGCTCGGTGGCCTTTGCACTGAATACCCAGCCAGCGGCTCAGGCGCAAAACGCTTCCACTGCCGTGAACCAAAAAACTTTCCTAACTCTGGATGGTAAGCCACCGTTGATTGTCGGACATCGGGGCCTGCCGGGGTTGGTGCCGGAAGAGACCGAAGCGTCCTATGATCTTGCTGCGGCTCTGGGAACAGACGCCCTCGAAGAGGACTTGCATCTGACCAGGGATTGCGTGTTGGTAGCACGCCATAATCCATGGTTGAGCGACAATACCAACATCGCCGACGTGGCAAAGAGCAATGCTGATGTTGCGGCCCGCAAGCGCACGGTGCCGGGTATCCCGGTCAAGGTGAAGTGGGCGCAGACTCCGGCCAGCGGGCCCGCAGAATATCTCACCGATTTCACCAATCCAGCGGATGCCAAATCGGTGCTGAAATCCCTGATCGTTGATGGTGAGGATCACACAAATGATTGGTCGATTACCGATTTCACCATGGCGGAACTGAAGAACTGGATTGCCGGTACGACGTTTGATGCAGCCAATGAACGGCCAAAGGTTTTCAATGGCAAATTCCCGGTCCTCAGCTTTCAGGAGATCATCGATATCGCCAAGGCAAAGGCCAAAGAAACCGGGCGCGTGATCGCTGTCTATCCGGAGACCAAGAATCCGACGTGGAACAATGCGCAGGCCATCGCCAATGGCTGCGGCGCGCCGGGCAGCCGCCCGCTTGAGGACGCTTTGATGAAGATCATCAAAGATAACGGCCTCGATTCAAGGGACGCGCCGATTCTGGTACAGAGTTTTGAGCCAAGCAGTCTGAAATATATGCATGATCACGGACTGCAGACCAGACTGGTCCAGCTTATTGATGGCGACGGCGTTGATTTCAAAACCGGCAAAGTTCTTTATGACGACATCACCAATTCCCGCCCTTTCGACTGGACAGTCTCCGGCGACCCGCGCTGGTTTGATGCCATGCTGACCCCCGAAGGCCTCGCTGAGATCAAGACCTATGCCGACGGCATCGGCCCATGGAAACCTCAGATCGTGCCTCTCAAGATTTCGCCGTGGAAGGAGACCAACCCAGATGGCACGCCGTTTAAGGGATCAACGCCCGAAGCCTCGACTCAAGATCCCACCAGCCTGATCGCCGATGCACATAAGGCCGGTCTGTTCGTGCATGTCTTCACCTTTCGGAACGAAAAGAAATATCTGGCCGCCGATTACCACGGCGATCCCAGCCTCGAATATCTCAAGTTCTTTCATTTGGGCGTGGATGGCGTCTTCACCGACTTCACACCCACCGGGGTGAGTGCGCGCGTCACTTACCTGCAGGAACCGGGATTGGAATGAGCCGCTTGACCAAAAATAGCATCCATTTACAAATCATGAATTTCAACCTCCGAGCCGCGTCAGCCATCGTCAAGGGTTTGACAAAGCTACATCCAATAGGAGTTCAGCCTTGCGTATATTTAATTTATTCGTCATCAGCCTTGGTCTAGTATCTGCGACCCACGCAGAGGCCCAGACAGCCTCCAATATTGCTGTCCTGAAAGGACTTTCGCCGCTAACCGTGCTGAGCAAATCGGCAAATGGCAAAGCAGCATTATCTTCGAACTACGCTGTAACCGGCGGAATACAGACAGGCGACATTCGTCAGGCGACTTTGCTGCCCTTTACCGAACAACAACAGCAAGCACTCAGAGATGCCTTCATCACCGATGGCAATCTGGCCCAACTGGCAGATGGGCTTGGCACCACCTTGGGCGGAGCCTATGTGGCGCGTGCGCATTATCAGGATCGTGAGCATTTCACGAATGTATCGCAGGCCGTGGCAGATCTGATCGCCTATACCAATGCGACGACAGCGCCCGACTCTAATTCGGGAAAGTATTTCTTCGCGAACACCACGACGGATGGCAAGAATCCAGTCTCGGCGGAAGCTTTGGAAATCCTGCAGAAGATTGGCGGCAGCGTTGATGTTTTCGGCACCAATTACGGCCGCCCAGCCGGTAGTCCCGGCGCGGATGCCTTTGGTGATTCCCGCCCGTTCCAGACGCAGCCACAGACTCTCACGATCATCGGTCGGGACTATCTTGGCGTACCGGCGAACAATACCGTCTATAATCGCGGACCGGTCATGAACCTGACCGACAGCCCTTCTTTCCCCAGCGGGCATACGACTTACGGCTATATGGGGTCCATTCTGCTGGCGGTGCTGGTGCCGCAGAGATATCCGCAAATGATAACGCGCGCTTCGGAATACGGTAATGACCGCATCCTCATGGGTGCGCATTATGCCATGGATGTTCTCGCAGGACGCACCCTCGCAACCTACGATTTGGCGCATCTGCTTGCCAATGACAGCGCCTATATTGGGCAAACTCTAAAGAATGCTCCCGTCATCAAGGACTATCAGGCGGCGGTCAAAACAGCACAGGCGGAGTTGACCGAGGCACTCAAGGCGGGCTGCGGTGCTGAAATCCGCTCCTGTGCGCATGACGATACGAGCCGGTTCAGTGACCCCGCCATAAACCAGTCGGCCTATGATGCCACGCAGACCTATGGCCTGCCTGTTGTCTATCCGGAGAATTTTGGTGTGAAGGAGGATGTCAACAAACTGGCGCCTGAAGCCGGCTATCTGCTGACCACGGCATTCCCCTCCCTGACGCTCGAAGAAGCCAACCAGATCCTGACGGCCACGGAAGGCCCCGGCGGTGGTTTCCTGGATAATGGCTCATCATTCGGTGTCTATTCGCGGCTCAATCTGTATGCGGCATCTTTGGCTGCGATGGAACTGTCTGAGCGCAAGAAGGTACAGTAACGGTAGAAGTTATCTTGCAGGTGTCTGCCCCTTGATGAACGCATCGCGTGATCATGGGGCAGATACATGCCAGCAGCAGGCTTAGATTGTGTGGGGACGTCTGCGGCCTGCACTATAACCGATCTGGTAGAAGTGACGATCAGGCACGCATTCATGCGGCCTTATCAGGGGCTCAAAAGGCTACTGTGTAGAAGAATAGCGCCCACTTGCCTGTCGGACGTTCTGCATATATATTGACAAGATGCTTGACCATCCGTCCCGACCGTCTTCACCACCGCACATCCCGATGGATGCGCTCAGCGAAGTCCTGCAAGACTTTCGCATGAACGGCGTCAATTATGGCCGCTGCGAGCTACGACATCCATGGAGCTTCGCCTTTCCGCAACAGCAGCTGCTGCGTTTTTACTTTGTCAGCAAGGGTCCGTGCTGGATTCATACAGAAGTGCAAGGCTGGCAGGAGCTGCACGATGGCGATCTGGTGTTGCTGCCGCAAGGCATTGCCCATCAGCTGGCCAGCGCGCCTGATGTTGTGGGCGACTCACTGGAGAGTTGCCAGGTTACCAAATTGGGAAGCAATGTCAGCGAAGTGGTGCGGGAAGGGACGGGTGCAGCAAGCACCCTTTTCTGCGGTTCCATGGCTTTGGGTGCCTGCGCACTCAACCCCTTGATCACTTTGATGCCGCCAATCATCAAAGGCTGCGACGTGGCTGGCAATGATCCGATTGTTGGCCCCTTGCTCGCGGCTATGACAGTTGAGGCTGCACACCCTCAGATGGGTAGCGCCACTATCCTATCACGCATGGCGGACCTGCTCACAGCGCGGCTCATCCGCTGCTGGGTCAATTGCACCGGAGCCTCGACCACCGGTTGGCTCGCCGCCATCCGTGACCCCCATATTGGCCGTGTTCTGGCAGCCATGCACCGGGACCCCGGCCATAACTGGACACTTGAAAACCTCGCTGGCCTTGCGGGCCAATCGCGCACGATTTTCGCCGAGCGCTTCAGCGCTGTTTTAGGCGAAGGCGCAGCACGTTATCTTGCCCGTCTGCGTATGCAGCTTGCCCGCGAGTTATTGGGCCAAAGCGGCATGTCGGTTGCCGAGGTCGCTACGCGCTTGGGCTATGAATCCGAGGCATCTTTCGCACGCGCGTTCAAGCGTATCACCAGCGTCTCGCCGGGTGTTGTGCGCCGCACAATTTCCGGACGAACGGACATGGATTTCGGATTTTAAGATACATATCATCCGAGACGACTCGTCTATAAAGTTCTCCAAACCTTGGAGATACTTCAATGACAGACACGACATTACAGCTTGAAGACGCGGCGATAGAGCTTGACGATGCTGCGCCAGCTGCGTGGAGCGCGGCCACCTGGTTCGCGGTCCTTTCGATGGCAGCCGCCAGCTTTGCGCTGGTGTCAGCCGAATTTCTACCGGCAGGCCTGTTGACGCCAATGGCACGCGATCTCGGCATCAGCGAGGGAACCGCCGGACAGGTCGTCACTGCTACCGCCTCGGTCGGCGCTGTGACGGCTATGCTGAGCAATGTTCTTATCGGCAAATTGAACCGCAAGACGGTACTTGTTGGTCTGAGCGCCCTGGCGATTGGTTCCAATATTCTTGCGGCGGTAGCGACCGATTTCTGGTTGTTATTGTTAGGCCGGGCCGGGCTGGGCATCGCCCTCAGCGCGTTCTGGGCTCTTTCGGTTGCCGTGGTAGCACGGCTGGTTGGCGCCAATGCCACTGGTCGGGGCATGGCTATCGTCACCCTCGGCGTTTCGCTCGCCACCATTGCCGCACCGTCAATGGGTGCATTGATCAGCGACTGGGTGGGTTGGCGCAGCGCCATGGCTATGACCGCCGGACTGGCAGCGCTTGCCATGCTGCTGCAGTTTCTCAGCCTGCCAACCTTGCCCGCAACCACAAGCAACAGTCTTGCCGATGTCTTTCGGTTGACCCGGCGGCGGGGCATTCAACTCGGCATGCTAGCCATCCTTCTGCTCATGACAGGACATTTTGCTGGCTCGGTTTATGTGCGCCCCTTCCTTGAACACGTTACGCTCCTTGGAACCGGGCCGATTGCCTTGGCACTCCTCGGATTTGGTATCGCAGCTGTAATCGGCAATATCGCTGGCGGTCGTATGGCCGATGCCAATATCCATATGGCCCTCGCAGTCACTGCCGCCTTAATGGCCATTGCTGCACTCGCTTTGGTACTTTGGGGTGTTCACATTGGCGTTGCCTTCGGTTTCGTTACGCTGTGGGGCCTCGCCTTCGGCATGGCGCCTGTCGTGCTACCAACCAATTTGTCCCGCGCTGCACCCGACGCGCTGGAAGCGGCGGGCAGCCTGATGGTCACCTCTTTTCAGGTCGCCATTACCATTGGCGCGGTTGTCGGCGGCTATGTGGTGGATAATTATGGTGCGACGGCACCCTTAACCCTTACCGCTATCCTCGCCGCATCGACAGCTGTGCTGGCACTGCTACAGCCCCGTAACTGATCTTTGCGGCAGCGCGATAGGTCCGGAATAAAGATGCGGCGAGAATTCGCCGCATCTTCAAGGTGACAGATGAGACCGTACCCAAGGCGTGAGCAGCGCTTCCTCCATCTGACAGGCATCATCGCCTACACGATGCAAGGCCCCCGACCGCTGGCGCTCATTGCGCCGATCGCCACGCGAACAAGCGCTGGCAAATTTGGTCTTCAGGAAAACTCCAAATTTCATATATTTAACTGCTATCATAGGCGATATTTCACGTCTCGAAATTGCGCGGGATTGGAAATTTAGCTGGCATTGTCGAATTCCGCCCAGTTCGTTCGACTATGGATACAAACAGTTTTGCTATGAAAGGGTGGAAGCAATGGAATATCTGTGCCTGGTCTATTTTGACGAAAAGATGCTTGCTGATCGATCAGACCAAGAGAAGGCAAGCTTGGGGCGCGAGTCGAAGGCATATGACGAGGAACTTGCCGCAAGCGGACACCTCATTCTGGCCCATGCACTCGAGAGGCCGAGCAACGCCGTAACGGTTCGCGTGCGTAATTCAAAAATGTCGACGACTGACGGGCCTTTTGCAGAAACCAAGGAAATACTGGGCGGATTCATTCTTATTACCGCCGCTGATCTCAACGAAGCAATCCGAATAGGAGCAGGCATTCCTTTAGCGAAACTTGGCAGTGTCGAAGTTCGACCAATTATGAAGTGGTAACGCGTGTGATCCGGATGGCTGCACCAGACGGGGTCAAACTCGAGTGAATAAATGCAAGCGGTAATCAGCAGCATTTATCGTACGGAATCTCGCCGGGTTCTTGCGACGCTGATCCGGTTTGTCGGTAGCTTTGATTTGGCAGAAGAGGCTTTGCACGATGCTTTTGTTGCAGCAGCAGAACAATGGCCACGTGATGGCGTGCCCTCCAATCCACGCGCTTGGCTTGTTTCAACCGGGCGCTTCAAGGCGATCGATAAACTACGACGACGCGCAAGGTTTGATGCCTCTTTGTCAGAACTTGCCCTGCGGATTGAATTGGATGAGAGCGAATGGCCTGATGATCATCAGGAAATAGAAGATGACAGGCTACGCCTGATCTTCATCAGCTGCCATCCTGCCTTGACGCCGGACATGCAGCTGGCGCTGACGCTGCGTGAGGTGTGCGGTCTTACAACGGAAGAAATTGCGCGGGCATTTCTGACTTCAGCACCAACGGTGGCGCAGCGTATTGTGCGGGCCAAAACCAGAATACGAGAGGCAGGTATTCCTTATGAAATACCGGCGGTCGCTGATCTGCAGGACCGGACGGAGGTTGTGCTTCATGTTATCTATCTTATCTTCAACGAAGGCTATTCTTTCACTCCGGATTCCGTGTCCGAACGGCAGAATCTATGTGAAGAGGCCATTCGATTGGGGCGCTTGCTGAATTCACTGCTACCTGATCCGGAGGCGGCAGGGCTTTTGGCATTGATGCTTTTGCAAAATTCCAGACGGGATGCATATAGATCAACGGACAATGAAATCATTCTTCTCGATGAGCAGGATCGATCACTCTGGCGAGCGCAGGATATTGATGAGGGAACCGAACTGGTCAACAGAGTGATGGCCTCTGGTGTCATCGGGTTTTACACATTACAGGCGGCTATCGCAGCCGTTCACGCGAATGCACCAAGCACGACGAAAACGAACTGGAGCAGAATTATTGCTCTCTACGATCTCTTGCTGCAGGCCGATCCCTCACCTGTGATTGAACTCAACCGGGCGGCAGCCGTCGCCATGCGAGATGGGCCCGATGCCGGCTTGTCTCTGATCGAAGCTATTCTGGATCGCGGGGACCTTCGCAACTATCATCTGGCCTATGCGGCACGGGCTGACCTGTTGCGGCGATTAGGCAAATTTGCTGAAGCCCGGACAGCCTATGAGCGGGCATTCCAGTTAACAGTAGCAAGCCCGGACCGGCGCTTCATCGAGCGAAAATTGGCCGAACTGAAAACGCAGCTTTAATTTCACCGTCCAGAACATCTCCACCTTTTCAAAATGAACCCCGCATGTCGAAAAGCGGCGCCTCCAATCGACTAGCATTATTAGTCAAAGCGCGAGGGCGCATATATGTGGAGAGTTCAATGAGCAACCCAGTTTCCGAACGCATGCAAGGCGGATGTGCGTGTGGTCACATACGATATCGGCTGGAGAGAAATCCGATCGTTGTGCATTGTTGCCATTGCCATAGCTGCCAGAGAATGAGTGGCTCGGCATTCAGTATCAACGCGATGATCGAAACTGATCAAGTCACATTGATCGGTGACGGTGTACCGACAACCTCCACTGATGATCCATTGATGTATCGATGCCCGAAATGCCAGCTACCTTTATGGGGCAATCACCCCATGTTTGGGAAAGATATGGCCTTTGTGCGCGTAGGAAACCTTGATAAGGCCGATCAACTGGCACCGGAGGTGCATTATTTTACCGCCAGTAAGCATCCCTGGGTCGCCATACCGCCGCATGTGCCAGCCTTCGAACAAGGTAATGAGGGAGATTCCGTATTGGGCAAAGAAGCCCAATCACGCTTGAATACTGTTCTGGAACACAAGCAATGATCGCCGATCGTCTTATGTGTGAAATCAGTTTCCTGCGCTGCGGCCACTCCAGAACTCAGGCGTATCCCAGCGAGGTCAACAGGCTTCTCGCATGGGGTGGCACATCTTCATCGGAAAACAGTGAGCCATATGAGCGCGTATGGGCGAATGGATCTTCGGATACATAGTCGTCATTCGACACTTCATCTGCACCGAGCAGCACATAGCGGGCATGCTCGGCACTTGTCAGCCGAATGCCGCAATATCGCGCAATATAGGCTGAAACCTCGGCAGGATATCGCAACAGGTCTTCCTGTTTGACCGCGAGGTGATCAACATCCTTTTCCCATGACTTCCACGCCTCTATGGCGTTAACCCACTGCTCAAAGCCGTGATTCAGATTATCCGCCATCCCCTTTCGCAACATGCTCGCCACGACGTCACGTCCATCCCTGTAAATGTAGATGATTTTGGCATTGGGAAAGTGCTCCTTGATTTCCTTCACATGGAACACGTAGTCGGGCCATTTATCGCCCCACTTCCAGCGTGGCTTATTGCCATAGATAGAGTGAAGTGCAGCAGGGAAACCGTGCTCGGCTTCGTTTCCCTTCAAGTTCATTCTATAATTCCAATGCTGCAGCCAGTCGTTGGTTTCAACTTCCACATGCTTGTTGTGAAGCCAATCAGACAAGGAATACTCGTGTTGCCACGCACTCCACGCAAACAAAGCCCATTCGTTTGAAATAGTGATACCGTTTTCGTTCAGTATTCGAACGAGTGCCGTTGTGCCGCTCCTTTTACAACCACAGATTATAATTGGACTGAATTTTGAATCGTCTCCCATATCACCCTGCTTCATCGACCCCGAATGAAAATATATTCTTTTATTTTATTCTTTACTGTCAAGACAGATCGCGAAGCGCAAAGTAGAAAATACAAAATTCTGCGCTTACTTTGCCAGGTAGAAAATATTATTTTAGAAAAAATAGGGAATGCCGACGGATTTCCGATCATTTTCATATGGAAGAACCGGCACTGGAGGGGTAGGCTCCGCCCGAGATTACCATTCATTCCGCCGTTCAGGCCCATCAAAGACATCCACTCATCATTCAATCATTTGACGTTTCGCTGTCATGGAGAACCATATGTCCACACCATCCGTTACGATTTCCGACCTTGCCGGCAAAGCCGTGCTGATCACCGGCGCGTCAACGGGCATTGGCGCGGCACTTGCCCGGGCCTTTGCTGCACAGGGCGCATCTGTTGGCCTGCACTACAACTCCAGTGTCGATGCAGCCGAACGATTGGCCGGAGATATCAGCGATTCTGGCGGCAAGGTCGTGCTCGTGAAGGGCGATGCCTCACGCTCCGGCGAGATGGCCCGCGTGGTGGAAGAAACCGCTGCCGCCTTTGGCCAACTGAATGGCCTCATCAATAATGCGGGTGGCATGGTTGCCCGGCTTGCCTATCAGGAAATGACCGATAATCACTATGACGCAGTAATGGACCTCAACGCGCGCTCGGTACTTTCGGCCTCCACAGCGGCCATACCACATCTGAAAGCGCAGGGTGGTTTCATCATCAACACCACATCCATCGCCGCGCGAAATGGTGCAGGCAATGGTGCCGGGCTCTACGGCTCCTCCAAGGCATTCGTCTCCAATGTGACCCGCGGCATGGCCAAGGAACTGATCCCGTTCGGCATTCGTGTCAATGCAGTCGCACCGGGAGTGATCGATACGCCGTTCCACGAACGTTACTCAACGCAAGCGCAACTCGATGCCATGCTGGCAACAATTCCCCAGGGCCGTTTGGGTACGGCCGAGGATTGCGTCGGCGCTTATCTTTTTCTCGCCTCAGCTGCTCTCTCCGGCTATCTGATCGGGCAGACCATCGAAGTGAATGGCGGGCAGCTTATGCCGTAAGCAGGTCGCCGCTGGTGTGATTGAGAATTGCACCACTCTGTGGAAAGGTGCCGCCGGGAGAACCAGAGAACCAGTCGATTCGGCGTATTCGCCGACCGGCAGGTCAAGGTTGAGGGAGGCGCGCATTGCTTGGTTTGCCAGCATTGATCGGCATGATCGTTGTCGGGATTTCCGTGGGCGTTTTTGCCGTGCATCTGGCTGGCGGCAGCAAACGCCCGGCGCTTGCGGATGACCAGCAAGCCCAATCCATCTTTCTTCTCGATTATCCTGAAAGCCAGATCGAAACGATTATTTACACCCAAAGCCGCCGCACGGCTTTTCTTGAGCTTCCCGCCCATCGCACCGGCATTGTTCACGGCATGGGCAACAAGTTTCTGACGCGGAATATTTCTCTCGATGATGTGCATTCCGCTGAACCCGCAGGGGTTCTTGACCTGAAACTGCGGCTTCATGACATGACATGGCCCCGCCAGACATTTTCCTTTGCCAACGAAACGGATAGAAATACTGTTCGGCGCTGGCTTTCCGCGGGAGGAATTACCAATGAACCCACCCATGTTCTTTGACGTCACAAAGCTGGCGGTTCCGTTCTACATCATCGCCATTCTGATTGAGCTGGTGGCTATCCGCTACTGGCAGCGCAAAGGTGATTTTGAAACCCGTGATACATTGACCAGTCTTTTGATGGGAACGGGAAATGTTGCCGCCGGTCTGCTGCTGGGCTTTGTGTCGCTAACGGCGCTGATGTGGGTCTGGCAGTACCGCTTCTTCGATCTGGGATTGCATTGGTGGGTTTTTATTGTTGCCTTTGTCTTCGATGATTTGCGTTATTACTGCTACCACCGCATCGCGCACCGGGTGCGCTGGGTCTGGGCTGAACACGTCAACCACCACTCCAGTCAGCACTATAATTTGTCCACTGCCCTGCGCCAATCATGGACGGGCCAGATAACCGGCATGTTCATTCTTCAGGTGCCGATGGTCCTGCTCGGCTTCCATCCGGCTGTTATCGCTTTTGTCTATGGTTTCAACCTTGTCTACCAGTTCTGGATTCACACGGAAGCGATTGGCAAGATGTGGCGGCCATTCGAATTCATTTTCAACACGCCGTCGCATCACCGGGTGCATCACGCAACCAATCCCCGTTATCTTGATGCCAATTATGCTGGCACGCTGATCATCTGGGACCGCATGTTCGGGACATTCGTGGCAGAGTTGGATGAGGATGTCCCGCGTTATGGCATCGTCAAGAATATTGGTACGTTCAATCCCATACGTGTGGCTTTTCATGAATGGGTGGGCATGTTGAAAGATACATTATCGCCGGGCCTGACACTGCGCCAGCGCCTGCTTTATCTGGTGGCGCCGCCGGGTTGGAGCCATGACGGCAGCCGGAAAACTTCGGCAGACCTCAAAGCCGATTATGTCAGGCTTCATCCGGATGAAGCGGGCAAAGCCGGATTGCCCAAGGCGTAATAGTGTCCTGAAATATAGTGGGGTCATCATGACAGACGGAGCAGGGTCCAATATCCGCTCGGCATACAATGTGCTCTTTGCCATAGCCGCGATCGCGGCCATAGCCAGCGCATTGCTGGGTGAGAATGCGCGTTGGCTGCATTACATCAGCAAACCCCTTGCAACCGCATTGCTTCTGTTCATCGTTGTGCAAACCGTCACACCGGTTTCAAAGCGCTATCAATGGGCGGTCGCAGTTGGTCTCGTCTTTTCGCTGTGCGGTGACATTTTTCTGATGCTGCCGCAGGATATGTTTGTCGCCGGGCTGATCTGCTTCCTGATCACCCATTGCGCCTATATCATTGCGCTTACCAGCAATGTCCGCCTCGCTGCGGTGCCAGCCACCTTTGTAGCCTGCACCCTATTGGCCCTCGCAATTGTCTGGGGACTATGGTCAAGCCTGCCTGCAGAACTTACGCTGCCCGTAACCGTCTATGCTCTGGTTCTGGCGCTGATGGGCGCGCAGGCCATCAGCCGGGCACAGCACCTCGCAACACACTCTGCAAAACTGGCCGCAATTGGCGGCGCGCTTTTTCTTGCCAGTGATACGCTGCTTGCCTATGGGAAATTCCGCTTCACCATACCGGTTGGCCCATTCTGGGTGCTCGGAACCTATTATGCCGCCCAATGGTTTATTGCCCGATCCGTGGCAAAGTCTGAATAGCAGGCCGCGACCATTTCACCCTCTGGCGCATTAGGCGTTTGCGGGGTGGAGAATTGCGGGTAGATTTCCTGACTCACCGGGAGCTGTGACAGGTCTGATCAATATGCGGAATACGATAGCCTCATTCTTTCTTATCGCCGTCTTGCCGGTCACTGCCGCATTTGCCGATGAGCTTAAGCCGATGGATCTGAATTCTGTCGATCCTGATCTGCTTGAAAGCTTTTTTGGCCCATGGCAAATCCGTGATGAGGGTGGTGACAGGGTGTGCAAGGTGACACTGAAGCGGGAAGAGACGATCGGTGGCTCACAGATCGATATCGATCCCGAATGCGTTAAAGCCTTTCCCGTCATGGGGGACATTACCGCCTGGCGCTTGAAAGAAAACTGGACCATTGAGCTTGTGGATGGGCTTCGCCATACGCGCGTGACCTTCGAAACGCCTGACGACAACTACGTCGCAGAACCACAAACCAATGGCATATACACCATCGAACAACTTGCGGGCGATTGACGGGTACCGGCTTCAGATTTCAGGACCGGGTGCCGCCTGCATCATCCGCACAGCGTTGATCTTCCAGCTACCATCGGGCTGTTTTGTCAGTTGATACAGGGCAGTCCAGTCCTTGCCATCAGGACCACTAATCACCACTTCCTGCATGATCTCGGTGTCCGATACTTTATTGCGGCCAAAGGCAAAATTGCCCGGCCGGTAAACTGGCTGATAGGCTCGCTTCACCATATCGAAGAACACATCCTTATTGATAAATTTGCCCTGAATACCAGGGGACGCAAAGGAATAGGCGGTCGTTGCATCATCGCTCAGAAATGCGGTGATCTGCTTTTTGATGATCGATTGTCCTGTGTCGAGCGGTTCATCGGCTGCCGCTGGAGTGGCAACCAGCAGCAGACTGACAATCACAGCAATTGGAAATGCCCTCACCATGCCGTCTCCTTTACCCAGTGGGACAACCGGCCAACAGGATAAACCTCTTGCCGGTGAAGTCCATCGCCGGATTTTCTCCTGCAGATACGGGCGTGCGGTCTCATTGGATCACTTTACTGCGAGGCCGCCCGGGAATTGCGACTCGTTGCCACTTCAGAGTGGTTGAGCGATTGCTATTGAACGGGTCTGATGAAACAGTGAGGACAGTTCGATACCTGCAAGTGGCACGGCAATTTCCCCTGCCGCGGAAATATGTTCCCATGAATACAGCTGATAAACATGATGGCACGGACGGTACATCCATGACCGATGCTCCCGTCATCGCAGCGGTAGCGGAGATTGAATCCCGCTATTGGCGTCAGAACCTTGTTGTCTGCCTTCTCGGTTCCTTCACCACGATTGTGGCCATGACGCTGCTTCTGCCCTTCCTGCCGCTTTATGTCGAACAGCTGGGCGTGAAGGACCATGCGGCAATCGTGCAATGGTCGGGTGTTGCCTATGGCGCGACCTTTTTCACTGCCGCACTGGTCGCGCCGCTCTGGGGCCGCCTTGCCGATCTCTATGGCCGCAAGCTGATGCTCATCCGTGCCAGTCTCGGGATGGCTGTCGCCATGTCATTGATCGGCATGGCAACCGATGTCTGGCAGCTGGTGGCCTTGCGCCTTGTTGCGGGGCTGCTCGGCGGCTATGCCTCCGGTTCCACCGTACTGGTGGCAACCCAAACGCCAAAAGCCCGCACCGGCTGGGCACTCGGCACACTTTCATCGGGGATCATGGCGGGCAATCTCGTCGGTCCGCTGATCGGCGGCGGCTTGCCACCCCTCATCGGTATCCGCCAGACGTTCTGGCTGGCTGGGGGCGTGATCTTTCTCACCTTTATTGCCACAAGCCTGTTCATCAAGGAAGAAAAGCGACCGCCGAAAAACAAAACTGCGAAGGCGAGCGGCGGATGGTCAGCCATTCCAGACAAGCGCCCGATCATTGCCATGCTGGCGACGGGCATGCTGCTGATGCTCGCCAATATGTCGATTGAACCTATTATCACAGTCTATGTGGCACAGTTGGTCAACGACGTGAGCAAAGTTACCATCGTCTCCGGCATTGTCATGTCGGCAGCGGCGCTAGGCAGCATCCTTTCCGCATCAAGGCTCGGCAAACTCGCTGATCGCATTGGCCATTGGAACGTAATTATCGCCGCTTTGGCCATATCATCGCTGCTGCTGATACCGCAGGCATTTGTCACACAGGGCTGGCAGTTGATCGGGTTGCGATTCCTGATGGGGCTGGCACTTGGCGGGCTCTTGCCCTGCATAACCAGCGTCATCCGGCACAATGTTCCCGATCGTATCGCGGGTGGCATTCTTGGCTATTCGACATCATCGCAATATGCCGGACAGGTGGTGGGACCATTGGCGGGTGGGTTCATTGGCGGTCATTTCGGCATGCGCGCCGTGTTTCTGGCAACCTGCGTGCTTATGGCCTGCGGCGCAGCCTATTGCTGGCTGGTGCGGCCACAGCGGTCTCAATGACCCCAGATTTAAGAGTTGCCAGCTTTCGCAGCCGCCGCAGCTAACGCTTCGCCGTCCATACGATAGAAAAGCTTGTCGGGTATGGGCGAAGCATTAAAGCCGTCATAAAAGGCCAGAACTTTCGGATTGTTGCGATCGGCTGTCCAGTCAACGCGCTTGTATCCACGCTCAAGTGCCAGCTTGGCGAGTGCCTGCATCAGGCTGGTTCCCGCTCCGCTGCTGCGATAAGCCTTTGACACAAAAAGCTCCTTGAGAAACAGGCCAGACTGCAGGCCGGGTCCGGGATAGACGGAGGAAAACGCTGCAAACCCAATCAGTTCATCGGTGCCTGCGACGAGAATTTCCGTCCCGTCAGGCATGTCGCGCAATCCCCGCAATATCTCCTCGCGAGGTGGGCAAGGTACCTCGTAATGCGCCTGCATCTCTTCAAAGAGAGCCGCAAGTTGCAGATAATCCGACGGATTGGACAAACTGACCTTGATCAATCCCACATTCCTTTCCATGCAAAGGCGGCTCTGATGCGCACCAGAACCGCCTCCCTTCGTCTCTCCAGCCTTACGCTTTATTCGCCTGCATTGATCGTCACAGGCGTCAGCTTATTGGCCTTCAGACCGTATTTTTCCAAAAGCGCATCATAGGTACCATTCGCCTGCAGTTTTTCAAGCGCCACTTTGACCGCATCACGCAGTTGAGTCTCGCTTTTCAGGACAGGAATACCAGCCAGAGACTGGCTGAATGCCTCGCCCAGCGTAACGTAAGTATCAGGTTCAAGTTTCTGGTTGTAGGGCAAGGTTTCATTGCCTTGCGCCGCTGCCTGCAGACGTTGGCTCTTGATCTGCGTGCGGGCATCAGCCGATCCCTCTGTACCCATGACGGTGATCGCCGGTTTGCCCTTGGCGACGCAGTTGGTCTCGCTCCAGGCGGTGATCTGCGCTGGCCAGTCCGTTGAACGGCTGGCGCCTACTGACTTGCCGCAGAGATCTTCGACGGACTTGATTTCACCGGCCATGGATTTGGACGTGTAAAACTGCGCGCCGGATTTCATGTAATCGACAAAATCAGCCGTTTCCTGACGGGCCTTCTTGTCGCTCATACCGGCCATGGCAAGATCAACACGACCTGTTTGCAGGGACGGAAGCATCTGGGCAAAGGCAATTTCCTGCCACTCAACCTTCACGCCGAGTTCCTTGCCGATGGCTTCGCCAAGCTCAATGTCAAAACCCTGCAATTCATTGGTGGCTGGGTCCTTATAGGTAATCGGCGGATAGTTTGGCATGGTCGCAATAACCAGTTTACCAGCGTCCTTGATGCGGGCTGGAAGTTCCTGCGCGGTCGCGGAAAAGCTGAAAGCAAGCGCGCCGCCGAGAATTGCAAGCCGGGTTATGGTTTTCATTGTCTGGTTCCTCATATCTGTTCCCCTTTGGCCGGTTCTCCCGGCCTGTTCATCTGATCTTTGATCAGGACAAGACCGCTGCGATAAAGTCCTGAGTACGTTTTTCTTTCGGACTCGTCAGCACTTCGTGCGGGGTTCCCGTTTCGACAATCTTGCCGCGATCCATGAACACGACCCGGTGTGCGACCTCACGGGCAAAACCAAGCTCGTGGGTAACAACGATCATGGTCATGCCGCTGGTGGCAAGATCGCGCATGACGCTCAGCACTTCGCTGACCAGTTCCGGATCGAGCGCCGATGTCGGTTCGTCGAACAGCATCAGTTTGGGCTTCATGGCGAGCGCGCGTGCAATGGCAATCCGCTGCTGCTGACCGCCGGAAAGTTCACTCGGATAGGCGTCTTTCTTATCGGCAAGGCCAACGCGCTCAAGCAATATCATTGCTTCCGGGATGACGCTGCTTTTTGCCCGTTTCTGGACGATAACCGGCCCTTCGATGATATTCTCCAGCACGGTCATATGAGCGAAGAGGTTGAACCTCTGGAACACCATGCCGCTTGCCAGCCTTTGCCGCGAAATCTCAGCATCGGTTAATTCATAGAGCTTGTTGCCGTCCTGACGAAAACCGATAAGTTCATCATCGATCCAGATAGCGCCGGAATCAATCCGCTCCAGCTGGTTGATGCAACGCAGGAGCGTGCTTTTGCCGGAACCGGAAGGTCCGATGATACACAGGACTTCCCCGTGATTGATTTCAAGCGAAACCTTCTGCAACGCATGAAATGGCCCAAAATACTTATTGACGTCTACCGCTGCGACCATGACTGACATGCTCAGGCTCCTTCTGCGGCGGGTTCGGTGCGTTTGCCGGTCCGGCGCCCGAGGCTCTTTGAATAATATTTCTCAAGCAGGTGCTGGCCAATGGAAAGGACAGTCACAACGACGAGATACCAGATGGCCGAAACGATCAGCAATTCCATGACGCGATTGTTGGCATAATAGACAGCCTGTGCGTTTCGAAGGATTTCCGCATATTGGATGACGCTGGCAACCGAAGTCAGCTTGACCATGCTGATAACTTCATTGCCCACAGGCGGAATGATCACACGCATGGCTTGCGGCAGCACGATACGGCGCAGCATGGTAAGCCGCGTCATACCGATGACCTTCGCCGCTTCAATCTGACCATTATCGACGGACAGGATACCGCCTCGCACGACCTCTGCCGTATAAGCACCCTGATTGATGCCGAGGCCCAAAAGCGTGGCCATGAACGGCGTCATGAAATCGACAGTGCGCATTTCGAAGAGGCCGGGGATGCCGAGCGTGGGGAAGATCAGAGCAAGGTTGAACCAGAGCAGCAATTGCAAGAGCAGTGGCGTGCCGCGGAAAAACCAGATGTAGAAAACAGCCACATATTTCAGCACCGGATTGGGCGACATGATCATGATGGCAAAGATAACGCCCAGCGCCAACCCGAGGGCCATCGCGCAGATTGTCATCAGAATGGTGTTCCAGAGCCCTGCAAGGATAGCTGGCGCGGTGAAGAACTGGCCGACAACAGGCCAGGCAATCTGGCCTTGCGCAAAGGCTTTGACGATCAGCGCCAATGCCAGAATGATCAGGGCGGCAGCCAGCCAGCGGCCATAGTGGCGGCGCGGCTGATGTTTCAGATGCGCGATGGAATATTTGGCTGGCGGGATGGAAATCGTATTTTCGATGTTTGCCATTGTTCTCACCCTTTCAAGGCCGCTACAGGACCCGAATAGGAGGATAGCCACTCCTCTTGCGATTCCAACACAGTTTTGAGCCGGGCAATCTGTTCACGCACACGGTCAGGCGCTGTTCCGCCATAGCCCTTGCGGGCTTCCACCGCCGCTTGCGGCGACAGGCTTGATTTGATCGATGGCAGCAGTCTGGCATCGACTGTGGCAAGATCATCGTCACCTAAATCCTCAAGACCGATATTCTTGTCCTCACAGTAGCGCACCAAAGCGCCGGTGATTTCATGCGCCTCGGAAAACGGTACACCTGTTTTAGCCAGCCAATCGGCAACTTCCGTTGCCAAGGTGAAACCATCCACCGATTGCCTGCGCATGACATCCACATTGACACGCATGGTGCGGACCAGCCCGGCCATGGCAGGCACAACCAGCGTCAGGGCATCAATTGTATCGAAGGCGGCATGCTTGTCCTCGGCAAGGTCACGATTATAGGCAAAGGGTAGTCCTTTGAGCGCCACAAGCATGGTTGTCAGGCTACCGATCAGCCGCGAAGCGCGACCGCGCGTCAGTTCGGCAATATCGCAATTCTTCTTCTGAGGCATGATCGAGGAACCGGTGGCATAGCTGTCATCCATCTCAATCCAACGGAACTGCCGTGACGACCAGAGGAACAATTCCTCGGCAAGCCGCGACAGATGCACGCCGAACATGGCGGTGACAAAAAGAAACTCGGCGACATGATCGCGGCTACCCACCGCATCAATGGAGTTTTCGCAGGGCGCTTCATAGCCAAGCTCATGCGCGGAAAGCTCTGGATGCAACGCGATGCCCGAACCTGCCATGGCAGCAGCTCCAAGCGGCGAGCGCGCTGCGCGCTTGTCCCAGTCACGCAGCCGGTCAAGATCGCGGGCAAAGGTCTGCGCGTGGGCAAGCAGTTGATGAGCAAAGCTGATCGGCTGCGCGGGCTGTAAATGGGTGAAACCTGATGTGAGCGTTGCCACATGAGCCTCCGCCTGACCGACAAGTGCCTGCTGCAGGAGAAGAATATCTGAACCGATACCCCGCGCCATATCGCGCAGATAGAGCTTCAGATCATTGGCCGCCTGATCATTGCGCGAACGCCCTGCCCGCAACTTTCCGCCCAGAACCCCGATACGTTCACCGAGAACCCGTTCGAGAAATGTATGAATGTCTTCATCATCTGGCGTTGGCTCGATCTTGCCCGCGGCATAGTCAGCGCCAATCCCCTTGATGGCAGCGAAAACTGTTTCGGCTTCAGCTTCGGTTAAAATCCCGGCACGCACCAATTCGCGTGCATGGGACAGCGAAGACGTCAGATCATACGGGACAAGACGGAAATAGCTGCTTTCCGAACGGGAAAGCGCTGTCAGCTCGGGCGATGGACTCGTCCTGAAACGAGCCCCCCACAGACGGACGGACTGCTCGGTCATTTCTTTCATTCCCCTTTTTCTTGTTATCTGAAGCTTATGGTTGCGTTTTGGAGAGGACAAACGAAATGAATTCCCATATCTATTCCAAAATGGAATACCCTCTGTTGTAAAACCCGGTGAGGCAAAAACGATGGTATCCGGTCGGATATATCCATCTACACGTGGATTGCAGGTCATAGCGGCAATTGCCGAACATGGCAGCACCACGGCGTGCGCCAAGGCGCTTAACATGACGCAGAGCGCCGTGAGTAAGCAATTGCTTGCATTGGAGGCACTGGCTGGCGTTCCACTTTTTGTCCGCACGCCGTACGGGCTTTCAACCACAGAGGCAGGCAGGATTTATGTGGCCGAAGCGCGGATTGCGCTGGGTGCCATGGAAAATGCGGCGCTACGGGTTGCTGCGCTTGGATCAGCGCCCAATGCGATCAAACTGCATATTCTGCCCATTATGGGCGACCGCTGGCTGATCCCGCGCTTTGCCAGCTTTGCCGAAGCGCACCCCGACATTGATGTGGAACTGTCGACCTTCGCCAACAATGATCTGATCAATCAGGCGGATGCCGCTTTCCGGTTTGGAGAGGGCGATTGGCCTGATCAAGACAACCACTATCTGTTCGGCCGGGAAGTTGCGCTGGTGGGTGCCCCGCAGTTTGTCGCACGGCTTGGCGGTGTGACAAGACCAGCTGATATCAGCAAATTTCCGCTGCTCGACCACAAGTTCACACCACTGCGCTGGGAAGAGTTTGCCGAGGCACATCACATTGCGGATTTCGCTCCGGAACGCATCACGCATTTCGGTTTTTATGCGCTGGTAATCCGCGCGGCGATTGCCGGACAGGGCCTTGCTTTGGTGCCACGCGGCCTGATCGCCGATGAACTTGCCAGCGGCAAACTCGTCAATCCGCAGGGCTTTGGTTTTGTCAGCCGCCATGCCTATTGGCTAACCTGCCCGCAGGACCGTCCGCAACGTCCTGCCATGCGCATATTCCTTGACTGGCTGCTCGAGGAAGTCAGCTCGATGCCCTCAAATATGCGTTGATCCAACCGATCAAACCTTCGTGTTTTCGGGGCCTTTTTCGTTCAAAAATATTTATTCAATTTGTCATGGAACCATACGGACTCCCGACGCATTTTTGCCGTTAGTCTGGCAATGCCCAACAGCATGCCATGCTCATCAGATACTCATGGAGGAAGTGATGAACGACAAGCGTTTTCCCATACCGGTTATGGTCAAACTGGGAGCTGCAGGTCAGTTGGCCATCAGCAGTGTCTGGGAAGCGATGGAATGCCTGCAGCGCTATTGGCCATCGAAAACGGGCCGGAGCTACCGCCGCGCGTTGCAAGCCTGTCTTGATGTTCTGGATGGTTGGAAACCTGCCCACAAGGCACGCCATGCCTTTGTCAGCGCTGCGCGTGATGCGGGGATCTTTCTAGACACAAGACTGCATCAGTAATCAGAAGCGAGCGGCGCTGAGGCAATTATGATCTTGCGCCGCTCGCACTTTATCATCAGCGAATATCCGCCCGTGCCCGCGGGCGCTTTTCATTCATTTCATGGCTAAAGACGGTAGGTGGCAAAGGCGCGAGTTTACGGATGATATCAGCGCCCTTTTCCCCCATCATGATTGTCGGTGCATTGGTGTTGCACGAGGGAACGCGCGGCATCACCGAACTGTCGCAGACGCGCAAGCCCTCCAGCCCATGCACCTTCAAATCCAGACCGACAACCGCCATAGAGTCGGTTCCCATCTTGCAGGTACCGACGGGATGGTGATCGGTCTTGGCATTGGCACAGCCATACTCGAACAATTCCTCATCGGAGTTGTATTTCGGCCCCGGCAATCGTTCCGCCATGACGAATGGTTTCAGCGCCGCCTGACTCATGATCTCGCGTGCGAGCTTTAATCCTTCGATCGACATTTTCCGGTCGTGCGGATCGCTCCAGTAATTGGGATCGATCAGCGGCGCAGCCATGGGATCAGAGGATTGCAGGCGCACAGTCCCCCGTGAACGCGGGTGCAAATAAGCCGAGTTCAAAGTGACGCCAGCATTTTTCAGCCGCTCGACACCCGCCTCAATGCCTGAACCCAGACCAAGATGGAACTGAATATCCGGTGAGCGTGCATTGGCATCGGCATACCAGAAACCACCGGTTTCAAACAGGCTCGACGCCACAGGCCCAGACCGGAACATCACATATTGCAGACCAGCCCATAGGGTGCGGTGCAGCTTGGCAACCCCATCATAGGTGTGATCGCCGGTGCATTCGGAAATTACGAACAGATCGAGATGATCCTGCATGTTTTCGCCAACACCGGGCAGATTGTGGACGACAGGAACGCCCGTTTTGCGAAGATGATCCGATGGGCCAATCCCCGACTGCAGCAGCAGTTTCGGCGAGCCAATCGCACCGGAGCTGACAAGCACTTCCCTCTCGGCACGAATGATCTCGCGAACGTTGCCTTTGATCATCTCGACACCAACGGCCCGGCCGTTCTCGACCACAACCCGGGTAACCTGCGCGCCCATGCGAACGGTAAGGTTCCTGCGGTTCTTCACGGGAGCGAGATAGGCCATGGATGCTGATGAACGGCGGCGATCGCGCTGGGTCAGCTGATAGAAGCCGACCCCCGCCTGCTGCCTGCCGTTGAAATCGTGATTGTAAGGAATGCCAAGCTCCTGCCCCGCCCGGATATAGGCATCGCAGATTGGCAAGGTCGCGGCCGGCATGGAGACACCCAGCGGCCCACCATAGGAATGATAATCGTCAGCAAAGCGCTGGTTATCTTCCGCGCGTTTGAAATAGGGCAGCACGTCGCGATAGCTCCAGCCAGAGCAGCCATCCTCCGATGCCCACAAGTCGTAGTCGGTTGCATTGCCACGCGTATAAAGCTGCGCATTGATGCTGGAGCCGCCGCCGATGACCTTCGTCTGCGTGTAACGCAGAACACGGTTGTTCATGTGTTTCTGCGGGACGGTCGACCAGCCCCAGCTGGCGACGCCCTTGGTCATCTTGGCGAAGCCCGCAGGCATGTGGAACAATGGATTCCAGTCACTTCCACCAGCCTCAAGCAGCAGGACTTTTACTTCGGCGTCCTCGCTCAGGCGATTGGCAAGGACACAGCCCGCAGGGCCAGCACCGGTGATGATATAGTCGTAGGTCATGTCAGTGTCCGTCTGTGACTAGAGCCGGTTGATGGAAAGAGCACCGTCAGCATTGATGATCGAGCCCGTGGCAAAACTGAAATCGCCGCTGGCAAGTGCAGCAACGATGCGACCAAGATCACCCGGCTCGCCCCAGCGCTTCATCGGCACAAGGCCTTCAGCGATACGCTTGTCATATTTGGCGGCAGCAACTGCCGTCATATCCGACCGGATGATGCCGGGACGTACGTCAAAAACGCTGATCCCCTCATCGGCCAGCCGCACCGCCAAGCCTTGCGTGAACGAGGCAAGCGCCGCTTTGGTCATGCAGTAATCAAGACGTTCGGGCGATATCATCTCAGCGGAAACCGAGGTAATGTTGACAATGGTGCGCGGCGTTCCGGTATCAGCCTGTTTGAGCAGGGCTTTCAACACGGCCTGCGTGAAGAACACCGTTCCCCGCACATTGATGTCAAAAATCGCATTGTAATTTGCCGGATCAAGATCGAGGAAATCACCCCGTACTTTCGAACCGATCCCGGCATTGTTGACGAGGCAATCGATTCGCCCAAACGTCGTCATGATTGCGCTGGCCGTTTGTTCGTGAGTGGAAAGCTCAGCCAGATCCGCCTCGATAAACCCTACCTTGGCACCAAGCGCCTCCAGTGCAGAAATAGCAGCCTCGTCCCGCACAAGGTCTGTGATTGCGAGATCAAAACCCCTGGCGGCCAGTGCCTTGGCAATGCCGAGGCCAATGCCGCGACGCGCACCGGTGATGATAGCAAGGGGTTTCGCCAAATGTGCCGATTGTTGGGTCATCACGCAAGATCCTTCGCAAGGATATGATCAGCGACACGCAAGGCCTGTGCGGCGATCGTCAGCGCGGGATTGACCGCAGCAGATGTCGGCAGGAATGCTGCATCAACGACGAACAGATTGGGATGATCGAAAGCGCGGCAATAGACATCAAGAGGTGCCTGCGCCGGGTCGGTTCCCATGCGAACAGTGCCACATTGATGGGAGGGCGTCTTGCGGTCAAAAGCCTTGGAGAGAACCAGCGGAAATCCGGCGGCGCGCAACACGGATTTGATCTGAGCGACCAGCTTCTGATGCGCGGGCCAGTTGCTGCGCACCCATTCCAGAACGATCCTCTCGCCATCAACGCGAACGCGGCTTTCGGGCTTCGGCACATCCTCGCTCATGGCGAGGAAATCCACCGTATGATTGCAGAACTGATTGAGCAGCCATTCGGGAACAAGTTTGAGGTCCGACTTGAGCACGGGCCCGCTGATACGCCCGAGCAATTGGACATTGCCAAGCGGCGCACCGCCCTGCCCGTCGGACAGGTAAAAATCGTTGAAGCCAAAGGTCTTCTGATAGATGGAATCGTTGCGGAAGCGCGGATCAAACCCGATTACCGCCGACAGATTGTGGTTCATGAAATTCCGACCAACCTGATCAGACCGGTTGGCAAGGCCAGCGGGGTTCCTGCCATCAGCAGAGCGCAGCAAAAGCACGGCAGACTGTACAGCCCCTGCAGAGAGGATTACCAGTTTCGGTTTGACAACAGCGGTTTTGCCGTCCCTCACATAATGTACGGCGGCAATCGACTTGCCATCGGCTGCAGTCTCCAGACGCGTCACACGCGAATTGGTTTGCAGGCGGATGTTGCCATGCTGCAAAGCTTCGGCAAGGGCAGTGGTTTCCGCATCCATCTTGCCGTTGAAACTGTTTGGGTGCGCATCCCAAGGTGTCTTGCCATGCGACATCCATGTATCAATATCAACACCGAGCGGCAGCGAAAAAGGACGGACGCCTGCGCCGTGTAACCGCCGGCGCAAAGTCGCGATCGGTTCCTCATCGGGCACTGGCGGAAAGTTATAGGGCGTGGAGTGTTGAGGTTCCGTCGGGTCTTCGCCTAATGTTCCGCGCACCCGATAGAGCGCTTCCGCCTTGCCGTACCAGGGCTCCAGTTCCTCATAGGCAAATGGCCAGGCAGGGGAGACACCTTCCAGATGTTGCATCTCGGCAAAATCCTCGGCGCGGTAGCGCGTCAGAACTGCCCCATAAAACTTCGAATTGCCACCTACGTTGTAGTAATTGCCGGGGTTGAACGCCTTACCATCAGCATCATACCAGCTTTCATCGGGGCGAAAGAAACCACGCTGAAAGATCGCCCGCGGATCGCGATTTTCAGGGCGATCGGGCAGATGATCCCCGGCTTCCAGGATCAGGATTTGCGCTCCTGAACTGGCCAGACCGGCGGCAATAGTCGACCCGCCAATCCCCGAACCGATGATAACGATGTCGGGTGATTGGCTTTGTGGTGATGCAACGTTCATGGCATGGTGATCGTCAGGCGCCGATGCGCAGTTGCGATTGCGGATCGAAGAACACGGCCTTGTCGAGATTGAATGCCAGCTGCGTCTTTTGCCCTGGCAATATGTGAGCGTCTGCACGCAACCGGGCGACCACTTCCTTGCTGCCAAGCTTGGTCACAGCAAACGTATCGGAACCGGCTGGTTCAACCACGTCAATCAGGCATTCGCCTTCCACCAGCGAGACAGCATTGCGATCGGCACCATCCGGATCGGTCAGGGCTTCCGGACGAATGCCAAAAATGACGTCCTTACCGGAATGGCCGACCAGCGCACTGCTGGTTTTCTTGATCGGCAATCGCAGCGGCGAGGAATCGGGGCGGTCGAGCACGACGCTAAGGTCGGACGCATTGCCTTCGATCTTGGCCTTGAGCAGGTTCATCGCGGGTGATCCCATGAAATCGGCAACAAACAGATTGGTCGGATTGTTGTAGATTTCTGCCGGGGTGCCGAACTGTTGCAGGATACCGTCCTTGAGCACGGCGATCTTGGTTGCGAGCGTCATGGCCTCGATCTGGTCGTGCGTCACATAGACAATCGTTGTCTTCATGCGCTGATGCAGGCGCTTGATTTCCGTGCGCATATCAACACGCAGCTTGGCGTCGAGGTTGGAGAGTGGCTCGTCAAACAGGAACACCTGCGGGTTACGCACAAGGGCGCGGCCCATAGCGACACGCTGGCGCTGACCGCCGGAAAGCTGGCTTGGCTTGCGGTCAAGCAGATGGCCGATCTGCAGCATGTCGGCGACCTGCTTGATGGCTTTTTCCCGCTCGTCTTTCGGCACGCCGCGAATTTCCATGCCGAAGGCGATGTTTCCGCCAACGGTCATGTTGGGATAAAGCGCGTAGGACTGGAACACCATGGCGATATCACGCTTGGATGGATGCAATCCGCTGATCGATTTGCCTTTGATGGAAATATCGCCGGAGCTGATCGGCTCAAGCCCGGCAATGGTGTTGAGCAAAGTGGACTTGCCGCAACCGGAAGGTCCGACGAGGACGAGGAAACCGCCTTCATCGATCTCGATATTGATGTCCTTCAAAATCGGGACATTGCCATAGGATTTATGCAGGTTCTTGATCTGTAAAAATGACATTTGATTATCCCTTCACGGCGCCGGACATAAGTCCACGGACGAAGTAGCGCCCGGAAACGATGTAGACGATAAGAGTTGGCAATGCGGCGAGGATCGCGCCGGCGAAATGCACGTTGTATTCCTTCACGCCTGTCGATGAGTTCACAAGATTGTTGAGCGCAACCGTCATCGGCGTGCTGCTGAACCCTGAGAAAGAGGCACCGAACAGAAAGTCGTTCCAGATATTGGTGAACTGCCAGATGACTGACACCACAATAATCGGCCCCGATGAGGGGAGAAGAATACGCCAGAAAATCTGGAAGAAGCTCGCACCGTCAATCTGTGCAGCGCGGACAAGTTCGGTCGGAAACGCTTCATAGTAGTTGCGGAAATAAAGCGTGGTGAAGCCAAGGCCGTAGATCACATGGACAAATATCAGGCCTTGAATAGTGCCCGCCATACCCAGCATGCCGAGAACCCGCGCCATCGGAATGAGGACAATCTGGAACGGAATGAAGCAGCCAAGCAACAACATGCCGAACATGACGTTCGATCCGCGGAATTTCCATTTGGTCAGGACATAACCATTCAGCGCACCCATGACAGTTGAAATGGCAACGGCCGGGATGACCATGATAATCGAATTGATAAAGTAAGGTTTCAGGCCCGTCGGTTGCACACCGATCTGGGCTGTCGACCATGCAGCCAACCATGGCTCGATCGTCCATTCATGTGGAGGTGACAGCATTCCACCCTGACGTATCTCATCGAGGGTTTTCAGCGAGTTCACCACCATAACGTAGAGTGGCAGCAGGTAGTAAAAGGCAAAGACAAGCAGCGCGATATAGATCAGGACGCGGGTCAGCTTGCCGCTGGAGATGGCATTATCGGGGCTCTGGGCGCTCATTTGGTGCCTCCCCTTACTTCCGAATAGAGATAGGGAATGATGATCGCAAAAATCGTGATCAACATGATGATCGCCGAAGAAGCACCGATGCCCATGGAATTACGCGTGAAGGTATAGGAATACATGAATGTCGCGGGCAATTCGGTTGCCTGTCCGGGGCCGCCGCCTGTCAGTGCGATAACAAGGTCATAGGCCTTGATGGCAAGGTGGGCGAGAACGACGAAGGCAGACAGAAAGACCGGGCGCATCAGCGGAATGATGATACGGCGATAGATCATCGTGGTGGATGCACCATCGATCTGGGCCGCCTTGATGATCTCGTTATCGACACCGCGCAGACCCGCAAGGAACATCGCCATGACGAAACCTGAGGATTGCCAGACTGCGGCGATCACCACCGTATAGATCGCCATCTTGGAATCCTTGATCCAGTTGAAGGCAAAACTGGTCCAGCCCCATTGGTGCATGGTATTTTCGAGGCCGATACCCGGATCAAGAAACCATTTCCATGCAACGCCGGTCACGATGAACGAAAGCGCCATTGGGTAGAGGTAGATCGGGCGCAGGAAGCCTTCGATGCGGATTTTCTGATCCAGCAGAATGGCAAGGCCTAGACCGATAACCGTACAGATAATGATATAGAGCGAGGCAAAAATGCCGAGGTTGCTAATGGCACGCCACCAATGTGGCAGAGCCCACAGCTTGCGGTAGTTCTCCAGTCCGACAAAACCAAAGGACGGCAGCATCTTGCTGTCGGTGAACGACAGGACGCCCGTATAAATGATAAAGCCGTAAACGAAGATCAGGACAATCAGAAAGCTCGGCCCCAATACCAGCTTGGGTATCAAGTCCTGTATGCGGCTGCGGGTATCCATAGCCTCACCCCTTCAACTTTTTAAATTCTTGTCATTGCCGTGCATAGTCACGGGAACCTGTCCGGGGCGGTTATGCCCCGGACAGTATCAAAGCGCTTACTTGGCAGCGTCCACGGCGGAAACGAGTTCCTTGACAGCCGCATCGGATGTCAATTCACCGTTGAATTCGCGGGTAACGACGTCATAGATCGCGTTCTTGATGGCCGCAGGAACAGCATAACCATGGGCCATGGAACCATAGAGTGTTCCGGCCTTGTTGGCTTCAGCAAGATCCTTGATTGCCTTCTTGCCGCAAGCATCGAATGCTGCGTCGGAAACATCCGTACGAGCCGGCGCTGAACCCTTCACAACATTGAAAGCTGACTGGAATGTCGGGCTTTCAATTGATGATGCCATAACCAGCTGCGACTTGTGTTCTGCTTCGCTCTTCTTGAAGAACAGGAACTGGTCGGAGTTGAATGTTACAGAACCCTGAGTACCGGGGAAGCGCATGCAAACGAAGTCCTTGCCTGGCTCCTTCTTGGCCTTGACGAATTCGCCCTTGGCCCAGTCACCCATGAACTGCACACCGGCCTTGCCTTCGATAACCATGGTGGAAGCAAGGTTCCAGTCGCGGCCGGAGAAGTTGTCGTCCACATAGGAACGCAGCTTGGTCATGCGATCGAAAGCTTCTTTCATCTTCTCACCGCCCAAAGCCTTGGGATCGAGATCGACGAAAGCTGCCTTATAGAAATCATTGCCGAGCGAGAGCACAACAGCATCAAAAATGGTTGCGTCCTGCCATGGCTGACCGCCGTGGGCGATAGGGGTAATGCCCTGCTTCTTGAAATTATCGAGAAGAGCAATCAATTCGTCCCAGTTCTTGGGCTCCTTGCCACCAGCCTTGTCGAGAGCAGCCTTGTTGATCCACATCCAGTTGGTGGAGTGAACGTTGACAGGTGCGGCAATCCAGTGACCGTCATATTTGGAGAAGTTCTGCAATGCGCCAGGAATGACGTCAGCCCACTTTTCCTTCGTTGCAACGTCATCAAGATTGGCGAGAACGCCCTGCTTTGCCCAGTCGGTGATGTCGAAGCCGAGTGCCTGTACGGCTGTCGGCGGATTGCCGCCGGTTACACGAGCACGCAGAACGGTCATGGCTTCCGTACCGCCACCGCCAGCCACAGGCATATCCGACCAGGTGATGCCCTTCTTTTCCAGATCCTTTTTCAGGACTTCCAGCGCCGTTGCTTCACCGCCGGATGTCCACCAATGCAGGACTTCGACGTTTTCAGCAGCGCGAGCCATTGTCGCCGTGCCGAGCAGCATTGCTGTCGCGGCAACCGTATTCATCAACTTGTTCATTTCATTCCTCCCAAGGAAAAAAGATAAAACTTCCCACTACCCTAGACTGCAGATATCCCTCAGCCTGATGCATTCATACAATAAGCGGAACGACGAATACAATCGATTTAATTCGACGCCCAAAGTAATGTCCTGCGCCCCATATGCATGTTCAGAGTCTTGGTCTCCGTATAATCCTCAACCGCATGGCGTCCCAGTTCCCGACCCAATCCCGACTGGCGATAACCACCGAACGGCAGTTCCGAAGCGCCATCCATAAACGTATTCATCCAGATGGTTCCGGCACGCACCCGGCGGCCAACGGTCAAACATGTATCGAAGTCACGGCTCCACACACCTGCCGACAGGCCATAATCGATGGAGTTGGCAATCCGGATCGCATCTTCCATGGTTTCGAATGTTAGCACGGAAAGCACAGGACCAAATACTTCTTCACGGGCAACAGCCATGTCGGGTTGCACGGCGGACAAAATGGTCGGGCTCATATATTGACCCAGCCCCAGATCAAGCGGCGTGCCGCCATGGGAAATGGCAGCACCGGCAGAGGCAGCGTTGCGCACATACGTATCGATCTTGGTCAGATGTTCCGGGGTGATGATTGCGCCGACCTTGGTTAGCGGATCAAGCGGATCACCAACCCTAACCTTGGCCGAGAGGGCCGCAACACGTTGCGTAACTTCATCGGCAATATCGCGGTGAACGATCAGGCGCGAACCGGCATTGCAGCATTCACCAGCGTTGAAATAGGCACCAAAAACGGCGGCATCGATAAAATCATCCAGATTGGCGTCCGGGAAAACAATCTGCGGGTTCTTGCCGCCAAGTTCCAGCGAGACTTTCTTCAACGTCTGGGCAGCATTGGCCATTGTCAGCTTGCCCACGAGCGTCGAGCCTGTGAACGAGACCATATCAACATCAGGATGGGTGGTCATCGGCGCACCGACTTCTGCCCCTGTACCAGCCAGAATGTTGACGACACCTGATGGAACGCCCGCCTCCATCAGGATTTCGCCGAGAACGAGCGTAGAGCCCGATGTCAACTCGGATGGTTTGACAACAGCGGTACAGCCGGCAGCCAAGGCAAAAGGCAGCTTCTGGCTGACGATCAGGAATGGGAAATTCCATGGGGTGATGATGGATATGACGCCGATTGCCTCGCGCAGGACGACACCCAGCGTGCCATCACCAAGCGTGTTGTAGCTTTCGCCATGCAGATCGCGGCCAAGCGCAGCGGCATAGCGCCAGATATCGACAGCACCACCGAGTTCGCCCTTAGCCTGCGAAATTGGTTTGCCGGATTCAATGCAATCAAGATAGGCCAGTTCGTCAGAACGCGCTGCGATCAGGTCTGCCGCCTTCAACAGGACGTTCGAGCGTTCGGCACCGGTCATGCGCGACCACGGGCCATTGTCGAAGGCATTGCGTGCAGCGCGGATTGCCCGTTCCGCGTCGGCCTTTGTGCCTGCCTGATAGCGCGAGACGACAACGCCATGGCCGGGACTCTTGCGTTCTATCACGCCGCCTTCCGCGCCATTGGTCCATTTGCCATCGATCAGCATCTGGAATTCGCGGACTTTGAAATTGCCAAGCGCTTGTGGCCGCATCAGAACCGTCATTACCATTCTCCCTTGAACACGGGCTCACGCTTTTCGGTAAAGGCCGAAACACCTTCTTTCAGGTCCGCTGTTTTTGCGACGAGGATCGAGCCAAGAGCTTCAACCGCCGTGCCATTGTCTTCGCCGTTTGCCGACGCAATCATCAACTTTGCCACTTCCACAGCGGCAGGTCCGCGCTTGGCGATCCGTTCCGCATAGGCCTGCGCCGCAGTGACGGCAGCTCCGGTTTCCACCACATGATCGACGATCCCGAGGGATGCGGCTTCGGTGGCGCTGAAAATCTCCCCCCCCAGCGCCATGCGCCTGATCACCTGCGCACCGAACCGGCGCACAAGCCGCTGTGTTCCTGACCAGCCCGGCACCATGCCAAGCCCGGTTTCCGGCAGGCCGATGCGAATATGGGTTTCGGCAATACGGATATCGGCAGCGGCAGCAAGCTCCAGCCCGCCGCCCAATGCATGACCATTGAGGGCAGCAATCAGCGGCACGCGCAATGTCGCCAAACGTTCAAACACACGATGACCGAAACGCACCCACGCATGGCCGAATTCATTCGGCGTCATGGCCGCCCAGGCCTTGATGTCGCCACCCGCCGAAAACGCTTTGCCTGCACCTGTGAGAATGGCTGCGCGAATATCGGTATTGGCCTCCAACTCATCACACACAGCCGAAAGCTCTTTCAGCATGCCGATGTCAAATGCATTGAGTTTATCCGGACGCGACACGGTGATCGTTGCGACAGCCCCATCGAAACTGACAGTAATACGAGGCTCAGCCATGGAGCGTCCTTTCCGGTTTCTGCGACAGCTTCAAACCGAAAGGGCCTTCGGCAAAAAGTTCTGCTGCCATCAACTTCAGGTCACGGGCAACGATGAGCGGGAATTCCGATTGGTCGAGGATTTGGGTCTGAAGGTCGACGCCCGGCGCAATCTCGGTCAGGACGATACCTTCAGGGCGTAGAACCATGACACAACGCTCGGTTACATAGGTGATATCCTGCCCCTGCTGAACAGCGCGGCGGCCGGAGAATGTGACATGCTCCACTTCATTGACCAGTTTTTTGAGCTTGCCCTCCTTCTCGATGACAAGCTTGCCATCGGCCACATGAACCTTGGCACCCGCATTGAACATGCCGGAGAAGACGATCTTGCGGGCGCGGGCGGTGATATCGACAAACCCACCTGCGCCTGCGGTCACATGCGGGCGGAAGCTGAGCTTCGACACGTTGACCGAGCCTGTTTTGTCGATTTCGAGGAAAGAGAGGAGCGATGCGTCAAAACCTGCGCCCTGAAAATAAGTGAACTGGTGCGGCGACGGCACAAAGGCTTCCGCGTTGGAGGCACAGCCAAAGGCAAAATCCAGCAGCGGAATACCGCCGACCGGTCCCTGCTCGATCACCCATGTTACCGCGCCGTGCAATCCCTCTTCAAGCAGAATACGCGGGACATTAGCCGAGATGCCAAAGCCGAGATTGACAGCACTGCCTGCTTCAAGTTCCGTGGCCACACGGCGGGCGATAACTTTCTGGATGTTGAAATCCGGCAATGCAAAATCCTCAAGCGGATGAAAGATTTCGCCTGAGATAGCCGGGTCATAAACCGTCTGTGTCGTCTGCTTCTGATCAGGATCAACAACGACGTAGTCAACAAGGATACCGGGAACGCGGACATCATGCGGCTTCAGCGAGCCGCTCTTGGTAATGCGCTTGACCTGCGCAATGACGATGCCGCCATTGTTGCGCACCGCCAGAGCCTGATCGAAGCCGCCGAGATAAGCACCTTCATGTTCATAGGTCAGGTTGCCGCGTTCATCCGCCGTGGTGGCGCGGATGATGGCAACCTGCGGAATAACAGGCTTGAAGAACAACCATTCCTCGCCCTCGAACTCGATCTTGCGAACAACGGGTTCCTTGGCGGCTGACGCGTTCATCGCACAGCCCTGACGATCCGGATCAACAAATGTATCGAGCCCGACTTTGGTCAATACTCCGGGTCGTTTGGCCGCCGCCTCGCGGTGCATGTCGAAGAGAATGCCCGATGGAATATTATAGGCGGCAACGTCGTCATTGCCGATCATCTGCCAGATCAGTGGCGGCTCCGCCGTTGACGGGCCGGAAGGATAGGAACCACCGAGAATACGCTTGAGCAAACCTTTTTTGGCGATGTAATCGATACCCTTGATCCCACTCATATCACCAGCCGCGATAGGGTGCAGCGTGGTCAGATCGCGCGGATGGCCAGTCGCATCAAAGCGTGCGCCGATGGCCTTCAGCATCAGATCGGGACAGCCAAGGCCGCTGGACGACGAGACTGAAATGATCGCCGCGTCAGGGATGAGGTTTGCGGCCTCTTCAGGGGTTATGTGCTTGCTCATTCTGGAATGTCGTTCTCTTAAAGACCTGGGTTGATTTTCTGGGCGGTGCCCGTATCGGCAGCCTCCGTTACCGCAAGACCGGCAGCCAGCGACCAGACACCATCTTCGCCTGTTGCGGGTGATTGCCCCTTGCCAAGGATGGCAGCATGGAATTTGGCGATGCCGGTTTCGTAGAGATTCTTGTGATTGAGCTTAAGCTCTGTCTCACCATCGGCGTTGCGCAGGACAACCGTTCCAACGGGTTTCTGGCTCATGACATTGCGACCAACGAGCGAACCTTCAGAACCATGCACTTCAAAGCCTGTTTCCGCGTATTTGGTGGTAAAGCCATCGTGGAACTGCGCAATGAGACCCGATTTGAAACGCATGACGCCCATGACACCATCAGCAAGACCAGCCTTGCCAAGACCGCCCTGCTGGGAGGCAGCGACAACTTCCACGGGATCATCGCCGAGCACATAGCGCAGCGTATCCGTGTCATGTACGGTGATATCAAGGATTACACCGCCGCCGGCTTCCGGCTTGTCGAGCCGCCAACCCTGCAAATGCGGCGGCAGATAGACGGCGTGAAAGACCCGGGCAGCCAGCGGTTTGCCGATCTTACCCGCAGCGATTGCATCGCGCATGGCCGTATGGCTGGCAGCATTGCGCAGATGATGGTTTGTGCCCAGCACAACGCCCGCCGCGCGGCAGGCATCGACCATAGCCTTGGCATCGCCAAGGCTCATCGCCAGCGGCTTTTCGCATAGCACATGCTTTCCGGCAGCCGCAGCGGCAAGCACCTGATCCCTATGCAGTTCATTCGTTGTCGAGATATAGACGGCATCGACATCCTGATCATTGACCAGCGCCTCAACAGAGGTAACAGATTTGGCAATGCCATGGTCCGCAGCGTATTTTTGGCCGCGCTCAGAACTGGTGCTCATCACGGAGACGATTTCGCCGCCCTCGGCGCGGATCGCATCGATAACCCACTCATGCGCAATCGTGCTTGCTCCGATCAAACCCCAACGTGTCATGCCATTTTCTCCAGATGATTGTTCTTCACCGGCGCACCGCAACTCTGTCGCACCACAAGCCGCACCGATGTCACCAGTGATTCCTGTTCGCTTCCACCCGCATTGATCTGCTTGAGCAAAAGCTGTGCCGCGCGCTGCCCCATGCCCTGCGGGTCGACCGAAACCGTTGTCAGAGCCGGGACCGCGGTTTTGGCCTCGATTACATCGTCAAAGCCGATGACACCAAACCCCTTGCCGGGCTCAATGCCCACAGCCCGCAGACCGTCGCAGACACCGAAGGCCACTGCATCATTCAGGCACAGCGCAGCGGTTGCCCTGTTGGCAAGCAGCATCATGCGTTCGACGGCGGCAACACCACCCGCACGCGAGGGAGCAGAGTGAATAATCAGAGCCTCGTCAACAGCAAGACCTGCCTCCTGCAAGGCATCGCGATAGCCGCGAAGCCGCTCGGCAAAAACCGCCGTATCAAGAAAGCCGCCCATGAAGCCGATACGGCTATGCCCAAGCGAAACCAGATGGCGCACCGCAGCTTTGGCGCCCGTATAATTGTCGGAAAGCAGGGTCGAGACTTTGGCACCGGGCAGATTGCGGACGACAACCACAACGGGAATACCGCTATCGATCAATGGCTTGAGGTCGGCCACCTCGGTGCCACGCGCCGGCGACAGGATCAGACCGGCAATACCATTCTCACGCATGGAGGCGATGACTTCGCGCTGACGGTCGACGCTCTCACCGCTATGGGCGAGAAATTGCACATAGCCAGCGGATTGAACAACCATATCCATGCCCACGGCAAGCTCGGCAAAGAAACTGTTGGTGAGGTCATTGACCACGATGCCGACGATTTTCGAACGTGACTGCCGCAGATTGGCGGCACCACGATTATAGACATAGCCGAGATCGGCAATAACGCTGTTGACCTTCTCGCGGGTCTTTTCATTGACCAGGGGACTGCCCTGCAAAACCAGCGACACGGTGGATTTCGACACGCCAGCAGCATGTGCAATATCCACAACGGTTGTCCGGCTTCGGTTCACAGGCTTCCTCCACAGTGAGGATTTGGATATAATTGGAACGTTCCAAATTTGTCAAGCGCGAAAATCGGAGATAATTACGACTTCTAGATATATGCGCATGCCATAACCCCTTATATTTATGCTATTTTCGGGAAATTCTTGTTTGGTGGATTACATTTTGTACCCCAATAGCGGCATCGGTCCTACGCATTTTTCCCTCTTGTTTTTTGGAACGTTCCAAATTACAAAGCTCGTCGTGTTGAATGGGAGCGATGTGATGACCCTTGTTCTGGACCTGCCAACAGCAGATGGTAAGCTTTCAGCCTATCGCTTTTCAGGTGAGCCAACTGCTCGGCCAACTTCCCCACCAGTCTTCAATCGCATCGCCTACGCAGCCGCCCATGTGGTGTCCGATCCGCTAAAGGACAGGGCACCATGGAACTCACCCGCTATTGACTGGGAAGCGACCATGGCGTTTCGCCACCATCTCTGGTCCCTCGGATTCAAGATTGCCGAAGCCATGGATACAGCCCAGCGCGGCATGGGGCTCGACTGGGCTGGCGCGCAGGAACTGATACGCCGTTCGCTTGCCGAAGCACGCCGTGTTCCGGGTGCCGATCTTGCCTGTGGTGCTGGAACCGACCAGCTGCTACCGGAAAATACCAGCACCCTTGGGGATGTTATTTCTGCTTATGAAACGCAGATTGGCTTTGTCGAAGCCGAAGGCGGCAGGGCTGTCATGATGGCAAGCAGGGCTCTCGCCAAAGTGGCAAAATCCGGAGATGACTATCGGAGCGTTTATAACGAAATCCTGCGCCAGACACAGAACAAGGTCGTCCTCCATTGGCTCGGCGATATGTTTGACCCGCAGCTTTCGGGCTATTGGGGTTCCCCGGTCTTTGAAGAAGCACTGGAAACGGTACTCGCCATAATCACCGACAACAAAGACAAGGTTGAAGGCATCAAGATTTCCCTGCTCGACAACACGAGGGAAATCGCGCTGCGCAAGCGTCTGCCCGAAGGCGTATTGTGCTTTACCGGCGACGATTTCAACTATGCTGAACTGATCGAAGGGAACGGCGAGAAATACAGCCATGCCCTGCTTGGCATTTTCGATGCGGTCGCGCCGCAGGCATCCAAAGCATTGGCTCATTTGGGCAATGGACAAACTCAAGCGTTCCGCGATGTGATCGCGCCCACCGTGCCACTGTCGCGCAAAATCTTTGAAGCACCCACCCAATATTACAAGGCGGGTGTGGTTTTCCTTGCTTGGCTCAATGGTCATCAAAACCATTTCACTATGCCCGCAGGCATGCAGTCGGCACGGGGCATCGTGCATTACGCCGATATTTTCCGGCTGGCCGATCAGGCGAATGTTCTGGACAGACCAGAACTTGCGACAGGTCGGATGAAGAGCTTACTGCAGGTTTCCGGACTTTAAGTTTTCCTGGCACTTGATCCAACGAGCCTGCCGGGCGATTGTCTGCGCCGACTCATCCGATCAGGCAGGATTCCCATGAAGCTTCTTTATCAGACGCACTCGCCCTATGCCCGCAAAGTGCTCGTCGCCATCCATGAGATCGGCCTTGCGGATAGTGTCGAGGTCATTCACCACGAAACCAGCCCGACCCGTCGCAACGAAGACGTCTATGCGCTCAACCCATTGGGCAAGGTTCCAGTTCTCATCAACGATGACGGTCTTGTCCTCTTTGATTCAGTCGTTATCGCCGATTATTTGAGCACCCTGCCCGGTGGCAATGTGCTTATCCCCGCAACAGGCAAAGCGCGCTGGGATACTTTGCGGCTGCAAGCGGCGGCGCAGGGTATTGCCGATTCCGGGATCGTGGTGCGGTGGGAGACGGAGCGGCGGCCGGAACCTGTTCGCTGGGCAACCATGCGCGATGCGCAGTTGCAGAAAATTATCGCTGCCTGTGATTTTGCTGAAAAGGAAGCGGCTCTCGAAGGCTTGCCGCTCATCGGCGAGGTCGCGCTGGCAACGACTTTGAACTGGGTCGAATTTCGGAACATTTATCCGTTCACAGAGGGTCGACCGCGCCTTGCCGCATGGTATGCGGAATTCTGTCTGCGCCAATCCATGCAGGCGACATCTTTCTCCGGCGAAACCCACGACTGATAGAAAAGCGGTTAGCCACCGAGAAAGGAAGCAAGCTTGTTCAAGGTGGAACGGCACCCGGTTTCATTGTCTTCGGGCCGGATACCACGGGGAATGTCGTCACACGCTATGGTAATCTGCGAACCACTGCCCGCCGGTTCCATCGTCGTTGTCATCAGCATTTCGCCCGCATAGGCCGGATCATCCGATTCAAAACGAACCGCCCATACGATCTTGCTGGCGGGTACCAGAGCCACAAAGCGGACATCAAACGTGTCAATATTGTCCAACGTCTTGCCGCGTGGCAGACCCTCATCTTCCGGGTAGACGAGTGACATACGCAGAGACCCGCCTTCGCGCCCATCAAAGTCGTGGACAATGCCATGCATGGAGCCGGGCGGAAGCCATACGGCAAGGGCGTCAGGGTCTGTGAAAGCACCGTAAACGGCCTCACAGGACGCCTTCATTGCCTTGGATACAACTGTGCTCGAAGTATCGCTCATGCCCCATCATAGCCGATTGACGGTAAAATTCCAATCTGGCTCTATCGATGCGGTTTTGTTCAAAGAAAAAGGGGATGGCGCGCGAGCACCATCCCCTTTTTCATCGGATAGCAGAGCTTACTTGTTCCAGCTCTTGACCAGCTCATCATAATTGATGGTCTGGGGCTTTTCCTTTTCATTGTCGATCTTCAGCTGAGGTGCGAGATGACCGTTCTTGACGGCATCGGCATTCCAGTAGGCAAGATCATGCTCTTCAGCCAGTTTCGGACCGATATCGCCCTGCACACCCGACTTTTCGATGCGGCCCATGACCTTTTCCTGCTCAGCGCAGAGAGAATCCATGGCGGCCTGCGCCGTCTTGGCACCGGATGATGCATCGCCAACAGCCTGCCACCAGAGCTGTGCCAGCTTCGGATAGTCAGGAACATTGGTACCCGTCGGTGACCACTGAACACGGGCGGGCGAGCGATAGAACTCGATCAGACCGCCGAGCTGCGGCGCACGCTTGGTGAAGCTCTTGTCCTTGATGGTCGATTCACGGATGAAGGTAAGGCCGATCTGGCTCTTCTTCACGTCAACCGTCTTAGAAGTGACGAACTGTGCGTAGAGCCAGGCGGCCTTGGCACGGTCTGTCGGTGTCGACTTCATCAGGGTCCATGAACCCACGTCCTGATAGCCAAGCTTCATGCCGTCTTTCCAGTAAACGCCATGCGGTGAAGGAGCCATGCGCCACTTTGGCGTGCCGTCGTCGTTCATGACTGGCAGACCCGGCTTGACCATGTCGGCAGTGAAGGCGGTGTACCAGAAAATCTGCTGCGCGACATTGCCCTGCGCCGGTACGGGACCGGATTCAGAGAAGGTCATGCCCTGTGCTTCCGGCGGTGCATAGGCCTTCAACCAGTCGAGATATTTCTGGATTGAGTAAACCGCTGCTGGTCCATTGGTATCGCCGCCACGGGCAACGCAGGAACCGACAGGCTGGGACTTCTCATTGACCTTGATGCCCCATTCATCCACAGGCAGACCGTTTGGCAGGCCCTTATCGCCGTTGCCGGCCATGGAGAGCCAGGCATCGGTAAAGCGCCAGCCGAGTGACGGGTCCTTTTTGCCATAGTCCATATGGCCGTAGACCTTCTTGCCGCCGACATCGCGGCCAGTAAAGAATTCAGCGATATCCTCATAGGCAGACCAGTTGACCGGAACACCGAGTTCGTAGCCATATTTTGCCTTGAAGTCCGCCTTGTTCTTTTCGTCGTTGAACCAGTCGTAGCGGAACCAATAGAGGTTGGCGAACTGCTGATCAGGAAGCTGATAGAGCTTCTTGTCCGGTGCAGTCGTGAACTTGGTGCCGATGAAGTCATCGATATCAAGACCGGGATTGGTCACGTCCTTGCCTTCACCCGCCATGAAATCAGTCAGGTTGCGGACCTGCTGATAGCGCCAGTGGGTGCCGATCAGATCACTATCATTGACCCAGCCGTCATAAAGGTTCTGGCCGGTCTGCATCTGCGTTTGGATTTTTTCAACAACGTCACCTTCCTGGATCACGTCATGCGTGACCTTGATGCCGGTGATAGCCGTGAATGCCGGTGCAAGCACCTGCGATTCATACTGGTGCGTGGTCAGCGATTCCGAAACAACCTTGATTTCCATACCTGCGAAAGGCTTGGCTGCATCGATAAACCATTGCATTTCCTTTTCCTGACCAGCACGGTCAAGTGTGGAAACATCGCCAATTTCCTTGTCGAGGAATTTCTTGGCGTCATCGATCCCGGCATAGGCAGAGCCTGCGCCGAGCAACAGCGCCAGTGCTGTTGTTGTCGTTAGTATTCGCGTTCGCATTGAAGTCCTCCCAGAGTTGCGATTGCTGGAACAACCGGATGATACCGGCCGTCCTGTTTCAACATGGCGTTTTGCCCGGAATTATCCTTCGTTTCCGGCGCCACATCATTTCCTACACGAAGCGGAATACGCCAACGGCGTAGACCACGGAGAGAGCCAAGGCCCACCACAGGTTGGGACCAACCAGCCCCAGCCAGGCGAGATGAATGAATGCACTACCAAGCAGCGACACGAACAGGCGGTCGCCGCGCGTGGTTTCAAAGCGCAGAATGCCAATACGCGGATTGCCACCGGGAGAGACATATTCCCACACGGCCATACCGATCAGCAGCGCCAGAATTGTCAGGAAGAACAGCGCCGTCGGCAGCGTCCATGCCATCCATGAGAAGTTCATGATAGCACCCATCCCAACTGTAAATCGCTCTGTTTCCACCCCTTCGTCATCCTCGGGCTTGACCCGAGGACCCACAGCAAAGAGGCACCTAGCCTTCGGTTTGCGCGGAGCGATCCGGCGGAACGAGCCTCAAGTGAGAGTTCGCCATTGAGATCGACGCCAAGCTGGAATGCACCGCGGGATGTGAAAGGGGTGTGCTCCCTAACGGTGGGTCCTCGGGTCAAGCCCGAGGATGACGGCGAGAGAGGTGCCAAAAAGCTTATGCCAACGGTCATGATATTTTCCTTGAAGCCGGCGCGACAAGTGCTCCGCGCAAATCTGCGTAGGCCACGGTTTTCATCAACCCTGCCAGATGGTGGAAAGCATGCCAGTGAGCAATGCCGGAGGGGTCACTGAGTTCGGCTTTCAGATCGTCCCAATCCTCTCCCACATTGGATTGAACGGGTTCGGGCTTCTCATCATTGAAGACATCATGGAAATACACCCGCCAATACTGTTCCTTTTCAAGCGGTATCTCCGAAACACCCTGCGCGATAAGGGAAGCGAACAGCTTTGCGGTCGCTTCCTGCAACTCGGAGATCGGAATAGCTTTAAGATCAGGCATTACACCCTCCCCAGAGCAAAGCCCTTGGCGATATAATTGCGCACGAAATAGATGACGATGGCGCCTGGGATCAGCGTCAGCACACCGGCGGCGGCCAGAAGCCCCCAGTCCATGCCCGATGCGGAAACTGTGCGGGTCATGGTTGCTGCGATCGGCTTGGCGTCTGTTGTGGTCAGGGTTCGGGCAATCAGCAGTTCCACCCATGAGAACATGAAGCAGAAGAAGGCTGCCACACCAATGCCGCTCGCGATCATCGGGACAAAAATCTTCACGAAAAAGCGCGGGAAGGAATAGCCATCAATATAGGCCGTTTCATCGATCTCCTTCGGCACGCCCGACATGAAACCTTCCAGAATCCAGACGGCGAGAGGCACGTTGAACAGGCAATGGGCCAAAGCAACGGCGATGTGCGTGTCGATCAGTCCGAAGGCCGAATAGAGCTGGAAGAATGGCAGGGCAAACACCGCTGGCGGTGCCATGCGATTGGTCAGCAGCCAGAAGAACAGATGTTTGTCGCCAAGGAAACGGTAACGCGAAAAGGCATAGGCCGCAGGCAGCGCCACCAGCACCGAAATCACCATGTTCATCACCACGTAGATGATGGAATTGATGTAGCCGCGATACCATGCCGGATCGGTGAAGATGATAGCGTAGTTGTTCAGTGTCGGGTTCTGTGGCCACAGGGTGAAACTGTTGAGAATCTCCTGATTGGTCTTGAAGCTCATATTGACGAGCCAATAGATCGGCAGCAGCAGGAAGATGATATAAAGCGTGGGTATCAGCCACCAGAACTTTGATTCATCGCCGCGCTTGCGCATTTTGCGCGCCAGCGCCTTGTCGAGCTTTGTCTGCTCGGGGCTGACTGTCGTCGTGCGGGCGAGTGTTTCGTTTTGCACGCTCATAATCAGCGCTCCGCATCATAGTTGGTCATGATCGTATAGAAGACCCATGACAGAAGAAGAATGATCAGGAAGTAGACAATGGACATGGCTGCTGCCGGTCCAAGATCGAACTGGCCAATGGCAATTTTCACAAGATCGATGGACAGGAATGTGGTCGAATTGCCCGGACCGCCGCCCGTTACCACGAATGGCTCGGTATAGATCATAAAACTGTCCATGAAGCGCAGGAGCACAGCGATCAGCAGAACGCGGTTCATCTTTGGCAGCTGGATGTAACGGAACACGGCCCAGCGCGATGCACCATCAATCTTCGCAGCCTGATAAAAAGCATCGGGGATTGAGACAAGACCGGCATAGCAAAGCAGCACGACAAGGCTTGTCCAGTGCCAGACATCCATGAGGATGACCGTGAACCACGCATGCAGCGGGTTTTGCACGTAGTTGTAGTTGATCCCAAGGCTTTCCAGAGTGTGCCCCAGAAGACCAATATCAACGCGGCCAAACACCTGCCAGATCGTGCCAACCACATTCCACGGAATGAGAAGCGGGAGTGCCATCAGCACGAGACAGACCGGAACACCAAGACCCTTGCGCGGCATATTGAGCGCAATGATGATGCCGAGCGGAATCTCGATGGCGAGAATAATGAACGAGAATACCAGATTGCGGAAAAGCGCAGAGTGAAAGCGCTCCGACTGCAGAATTTCCGTGAACCATTCTGTGCCAGCCCAGAAGAACTGGTTATTGCCGAACGTATCCTGCACCGAATAGTTGACCACAGTCATCAGCGGGATAACAGCCGAGAAAGCCACAAGCAGCAGCACCGGCAGAACCATGAACCAGGCTTTGTTGTTCCATGTTTTTTCCATGGCTCAGTTCCCCCCGACGCGCCAGGAATCGGCGTAGATGTTGATGCCCTTCGGATCAAAGGCAATGTGCGGATCAGCAGGAATGGATTCGCCTTCAGCAACGATGACGGCGATATCCTGATTTTCCAGCTTGGTACGCACGATCTTGTGGCGGCCAATATCCTCGACCTTGGCGATAGTGACAGGCATGCCCTCACGGCCAAGCCTGATATATTCAGGGCGGATACCGAGTTCGATCTTCTTAGCGTCCGCAGGCATAGCCGGTGATGGCAAGGCAATCTTGTGACTGCCCACCTGCGCGGTATCACCAGCCAGTTGAACCGGCATGACATTCATGCCAGGTGAACCGATGAAATAGCCGACGAATGTATGTTTTGGCCGCTCGAACAGCTCTTCCGGCGTACCGATCTGCACGATCTCGCCGTCATACATAACGACAACCTTCTGGGCGAAGGTCAGCGCCTCGGTCTGATCGTGGGTAACGTAAACCATGGTGTAGCCGAAGCGCTGGTGCAACTGCTTCAATTGCGAGCGCAACACCCATTTCATGTGCGGGTCGATAACCGTCAAAGGCTCGTCAAACAGAATGGCATTGACGTCCGAGCGCACAAGACCGCGCCCCAGCGAAATCTTCTGCTTCTGGTCAGCCGTAAGGCCGCGTGCCTTCTTGTTGGTCCAGCTGGCAAGATCAATCATCTCCAGCGTCTCGCGCACCTTGCGGTCAATTTCTGCTTCCGGCACACCGCGATTGCGCAGCGGGAAGGCCAGATTGTCGTAAACCGTCATGGTGTCGTAGATGACGGGGAACTGGAACACCTGCGCAATGTTGCGTTCCTGCGTCGACAGGTTGGTCACATCCTGCCCGTTGAACAGCAATTGGCCGTGCGATGGATGGATCAGGCCGGAAATGATGTTGAGCAGCGTGGTCTTGCCGCAGCCCGACGGACCAAGCAGCGCATAAGCGCCGCCATCCTCCCAGGAGTGATGCACTTCACGCAAAGCATAGTCCTTATCCGACTTCGGATTGGGGCCATAGGCGTGACGAATGTGATTGAGATCAATGCGCGCCATGATTTTCCCCTATGCCGCGAGCTTCTGGCGACGGGTAACGGATTGCCCACTCGCATCGAAGATCATCAGGTTGCGCGGATCGATGAAGATATCGATGACTTCATCGGGTGTGTAGATGTGGATGCCGTGCGTCAGCATGGTCCAGCGTGCATCGGCAAAGGACAGGTGAACAAAGCTTTCAGAACCGGTGATCTCCGTCGCGGTGACGATGGCCTTCAGCGCAATTTCATCGGCATTGCGCCGGCTGGTTCCCACATGATGCGGCTGGAACCCAACTGTATAGGTGCCATCGGCAATCTCGCCGAGATTGGAGGGAACCGGCATTGCCACGCCGCCTTCCAGCTGGAAGGCCTTGCCGATCTTGGCAAGAGCAATCGTGTTGAGCGGTGGATCGGCAAAAGTCTGTGCTGTGATCAGATCATCCGGCTTGCGGAACACATCGATTGTCGGTCCAAACTGGGTGATACGGCCTTCCGAAAGGGTCGCCGTGTTACCACCGAGAAGCAGTGCCTCATGCGGCTCCGTGGTTGCATAGACAAAGATCGTACCCGCTTCGGCAAAAATCTTCGGCAGTTCCTGCCGCAACTCTTCGCGCAGCTTGTAATCAAGATTGGCAAGCGGCTCATCAAGCAGCACAAGCTTGGCATTTTTGACGATGGCGCGAGCCAATGCGGTGCGCTGCTGCTGACCACCGGAAAGGCTAAGCGGCGTGCGGTCGAGATAGGGTGTCAGCTTGAGAAGTTCGGCAGCCTTGCGCACTTCGCGGTCAATCGTTGCCTTGTCGACACCGGCAACGCGCATGGGCGAAGCAATGTTCTCATAAACAGTGAAGGCCGGATAATTGATGAACTGCTGATAGACCATGGCGACGGAGCGCTTTTGCACGGGAACGCCGGTGACATCCTTGCCATCGAACCAGATGGAGCCTGAGGTTGGAACATCAAGACCCGCCATAATACGCATGAGGCTGGTTTTCCCTGATAGGGTCGGTCCCAGCAGAACATTCAGCGTGGCGTGTTGCAGCTCAAGCGAAATATTGTCGAGATGGGTCTTGCCACCCACCACCTTGGACACATTCCGCAATTCCAGCATCTCAGTCCTCCCTGGGACAAAAGGCCTCCAGCCTGTTTGTCCCGCCCTTCGCAATTATCTGCTACGCCGCCGGAGCGGCACAACATCTATTCAGCCGCCACCCTGCTCCGCCGATCAACTGCACCGTCCATGAAACGGTCGAGCGCAGCTGCCTCATCGGCGGAAAGATGCAATCCCATTTTCGTCCGACGCCACAACACATCCTGTGCGGTGACAGCCCATTCATGCGCGATCTGGTAGCGCACTTCGGCCTCGTACAGATCCGCACCGAAAAGCTGTCCAAGATCAGCCAATGATGTCGCTTTGCCCAGAAGAACGCGCGCCTTCGTGCCATAAAGGCGGAACAGGCGACGGGCATGACGCGCCTCAAGAAACGGATAATCCGCCTTCAGCTTCTGCAATTCGGCGTCGAATGCAGTTGCCGGGAAATCACCGCCCGGAAGCGTTCCGGTGGCCGTCCAGGGCTTGCCCTTCTTGCCGAGCTGCTCTTCAATCTTTTCCAGCATGTGTTCGGACAATCGGCGATATGTGGTGATCTTGCCGCCGAATATATTGAGAAGCGGTGCCTTGCCGTCTGGCGCATCCGTTTTCAAAACATAATCGCGGGTGGCTTCCTGCGCCTTCGATGCGCCGTCATCATAGAGCGGGCGCACGCCGGAATAGGTCCAGACCACATCGTCGCGCTTCACCGGCTCGACGAAATATTCGCTGGCGGCAGCGCAGAGATAATCAATCTCGGCATCGGTGATTTTCACCTCGGCCGGATTGCCATGATAGTCCTGATCCGTCGTGCCGATAAGCGTGAAATCCTGCTCATAGGGAATGGCAAAAATGATACGGCCATCGGTGTTCTGGAAGAAATAGGCGCGAGGATCATCAAACTTCTTGCGCACGACAATGTGGCTGCCCTGAACAAGACGGACATTATGGGCATTATTGATACCGACGACACCGGTCAAAACTTCGTCAACCCAAGGGCCAGCAGCATTGACAACAAGGCGCGAGCGAACCTCTTCGGTCGCACCCGTCAGCATGTCCTGCACAGTCAGGGTCCAGCTATCAGCGTCACGATGGGCTGATATAACCTTCGAACGTGTATGAATGACAGCACCGCGATCGGCAGCATCACGGGCATTCAGCGCAACAAAGCGCGCATCATTGACCCAGCAATCGGAATATTCAAAAGCCTTGGTATAAAGTGACTTCAGTGGCTTGGCTGCCGGATCGCGGGTCATATCAAGGGTGCGGGTCGCAGGCAGTTTCTTGCGGCCGCCGATATGATCGTAAAGGAACAGGCCCAGACGAAGCAGCCAGGCCGGGCGCAGGCCCGCATGGTGCGGCAGGACAAAGCGCATCGGCCAGATAATATGCGGCGCGGCAGCCCATAGCACTTCGCGCTCCATCAATGATTCACGCACCAACCGGAACTCGTAATATTCCAGATAGCGCAGACCGCCATGGATCAACTTGGTGGAGCCGGACGACGTGCCACTGGCCAGATCATTCATCTCTGCGAGGAAAACAGAATAGCCACGGCCAACCGCATCCCGGGCAATGCCGCATCCATTGATGCCACCGCCGATCACGAAGACGTCGTAGATCTTGTCCGTTGCCAATGCCCATGCTCCCCATTTCGCAACGCACCATTTCCTCGCAATTGCGAAAGAGATATGGATTAATTACGAAAGCAATACGAAACTAAAAGGAACTATAACGCGCATCACCTGATCACACAAGAGGCAGATCAGAACGAAGTTTCGATCAGCCTGACGTCCGCTTCCGCACAAATAGCGCGGATGGCCTCGCTTTCGCATCGGTCTGTGATGAAGGTGTTGACCTGCGACAGATGCCCCATACGAACCGGCGCTGTCCGCTCGAATTTGGTGGAGTCGGAAACCAAAATCACATGCCGGGCGTTGGCCATGATCGCCTGCGCCACCTTGACCTCGCGGAAATCGAAATCGAGCAGCGCGCCGTCATGATCGATTGCCGACGTGCCAATGACAGCAAAATCCACCTTGAACTGGCGGATAAAATCCACTGCCGCCTCACCGACAATACCCCCATCGGACCCACGCACAACCCCGCCCGCGATGACCACCTCAATATCTGGGTAGACACGTAACCGATTGGCAACATTAATATTATTCGTAATAACCATCAAGCCTTTGCGATCCAGCAATGCCTGCCCCACGGCCTCGGTCGTCGTCCCGATATTAACGAACAGCGACGCATTATCAGGAATAAGCGCAGCGGCGGCACGGCCAATGGCTTCTTTCTCGCTGGCTGCAATCAGACGACGCGCCTCATATTCAAGATTCTGGATGCCCGAAGGAAACAGCGCACCCCCATGGATGCGGCTTAGAAGCCGCTGATCACACAGATCATTCAGATCCTTACGGATAGTCTGGGGTGTAACGTTGAAATGAACGGCAAGATCGTCCACAAGCACGCGGCCATGTTCTTTGGCCATTTCCAGAATTTCGGCATGTCTGGGCGGCAGGAACATGGAAGCGGCTTTCATTTTCGTTTTTCTGCACGCTATACGAAAACGAAAATGAACATAAGTCAATCAGCGAAAAACGAAGCTGGCTTAAATACCGGATATTTGAATGGTCTTGGACGTCAACCGCTGGCGGCAATTCCTGCGCTTGGCGGTGGGGCTTGATTCTCAACGTGCAAACGGCAGGCAAAAAAATTTCCCACAACTGTGTCGGTATCGGCGATTCCGGTTCGTCCTAGGAACAATCTTCGGGCACAAGGGGTGCCGGATTTACAGGGGACATGATTATGGAAACGACCGGACAGGCAACAGTGATCTCGAACAAGGCATTATGGGGAGGCCGGATTCTCAGTGGCCTTGTTATCGCATTTCTTATTTTCGACTTTGGCATCAAACTAGTGCCACTCGATATCGTGCTCAAATCTTTGGCGGAACTGGGCTATCCCGATACCGTAGCCATGGGGCGCGGGCTTGGTATTCTGCTGATGATCTGCACAGTGCTTTACGCCATCCCGCGCACCTCAATTCTTGGTGCCATTTTGCTGACCGGTTATCTTGGTGGGGCCATTGCCACCCAGCTTCGGGTTGGCAATCCGCTGTTCAGCCATTTGCTGTTCGGCGTGTATCTCGGCCTCATGGTCTGGGGCGGGCTTTATCTGCGCGATCCACGCGTTCGCGCCCTCATTCCATTCCGCGGAATGGATGATTAAAGACTATTGTGTTCTGACCGCCGGAAACCGGCGGTCAGAAAGCTGTTATTAGCGGGTAGAACGCAGCGACAATTGCGTTGCACCGGCGGCAACGTTGAGGCCTTGGGTCGCTTCGGCGCTGAAAGGTTGCAGACCAAAATTCTTCGACGTTCCGCCAACAAGCGCATTAGCACCCAATCCAACGCCGATGGAGGCACCAGCCGTCACACCAACGTAATTGCCCGCAAGGGCGCCATCACCTGCCCGATTACCGGCAGCTGTATAAACAATCCACTGCAGATAGGATTTCTTGGTGATGCCGATATCCACACCCAGCTTGCCAATACGCCCGGTATATCGATCAACGGAACCGTTGGTCCGCGTGAACTTGCACTGCACCGCTTTGCTTGAACCAATGAGCATTCCGACGCCGCCATCAACCGCGCAGGACAGGGTACCGAGGCGCGTCTTGGGGCCGCTCGCGGCATGAGCCTGCTGTTTGCTTTTGTGATGAGGCGCCGCGTAAGCGGTTGCGCCAAAAGCCATCGAAATGGCAGCGGCCATCAGAATCAGTTTTTTCATGATATGTCCTTGTTTGGTTGCGGCCCGGCTCTTGGAAATTGCCGTCGAAGCCTGCAAAGAAACGTGTGCCGGCTTGATTGGTTCCGGAAAATGGGCGCATGGAGCGTCCAGCCTCAAACTGGCAGCGCCACCCGGAATGTATTATTTGAAGAGCGGCGCTTGAACGCTCATCGCCTGCCGCGGATGAAAATCCGGAAAGGCACGTAGAACAGGTGCCATCTGACGGCGGCTTGATCATGCAATGAATACACTATCAGCGGCATGAACTTGCTGCACCGGTCGCATTGGCGTATTGAGCACGGGATCAAATTAACGCCGGTGATGGATACGGAACAAAGCCGGATACGGGACGGAAATGACAGCCAAAATCCTCGTCAGTGCCTGCCTGCTTGGACGCCCTGTCCGCTACAACGGGTCTGCCAAGACATTGGCTCACCCCTTACTGGCGCAATGGCTGGCAGAAGGCCGCGTGGTGTCGACATGTCCCGAACTTGCCGCCGGTTTCAGTATTCCCCGCCCTCCCGCCGAGATCGGAGAGGGTGAAACCGGAGATGAGGTTTTGTCCGGAACCGCGCGCGTGGTCGATATCAATGGCCGTGATGTAACCGACCTCTATATTACCGGAGCACACTCTGCTCTTGCGCTGGCACGCGCGAATGACTGCCGTTTCGCATTGCTTATTGACGGCAGTCCATCCTGTGGAAGCGGTTTTATCTACGATGGAAGTTTCGCTGGTAAGAAACATCCGGGAACGGGTGTAACGGCAGCGCTGCTTCGCGCGAATGGGATCGAAGTTTTCTCGGATACCGAGATTGAAGCGCTGGCTGCACGGATATGAGACACGATTAAAAGCAGTTGGTAAGCCACATCATGCTTATTCTGCAAACCTCGAAAGCCGGAAAGGCGTGAGCCTTTCCTCCGGCTTGCCTGACAGGATTTCCTTCGACAGCAGCAAGCCAATAGCGGGAGCCAGTGTAACGCCAGAATGCGTGACGGCAACAGAAAGCCCCTCATGGGTTTCAACCTTGCCGATGATTGGAAACCCATCTTTTGGAGTTGGCCGATAGCCGACAGTTAAAAAATCCAGCTCCAGATCATCAACGCCCTTCAGCATTGTTTTCAGTTTTGCAAAGAGGCCGTCCGCCGCTGCCTGCGGGTCTTCGCCGGGGTCACGCCCACCGAAATCGGCACCCGCGATGATCCGGCCTTCCGCCGTCTGGCGCATATGCAGTTCCGGCGCGAGGACGAGGCCATTCAGCCGCTTTTCCGTGGGTTTGGAATGCACGATCAGACCCGGCGGCGTCTCGATGGGAAGCGTGACACCCGCTGTTTTTGCCAGCGCAGCCGCCCCTGCTCCCGCTGCAAGCACCACATGATCGGCTTGCATTGCGCCAAATGTTGTGGCGACGCCGGTAATTCTGTTGCCCTCCTGTAGTAGCGCTCCGGCATTTGCCCCATAAAGCAATCGCGCTCCACGTGCCTGCGCGCCCGCCAACATGCGTTGAGCCGCCGCGACCGGTTCGACCACACCTTCTTCCGCAATGCGCAGGGCAATCTCAGGCACCTGAGAAAGATAGGGCTCCTGCGCTGCAACATCGTCGCCGTTGATGCGCCGGATACCATAACCCCAGCGCCCATACTGCGTCGCATAGGTTTCCATGTCCTCAAGCGACATATCCCAGCAAATACTGCCGCACCAATTGACCCCAATATCAGGCAGTTCTTTTGCCAGACGCTGCCATCCCTCCATCGCATAACGACGAAAACGGAAATAGAATTCAGGATTACCCCAACTGGCATTGATCCATGCGAAGGATGCGGGCGTGGCAACGCCGCCACTTTTCTCGGCAACAACTGTTACGGCGGCACCCTGCCGCGCCAGATGCCAGGCAATGGAGGCGCCGATAATTCCAGCGCCGACCACAACTACATTCTTTGGTTTTGCCACGCGTTTTCTTCTTTCACTAAGACCGGGAATCTGCCTGCGCCTGATTGGACGACGGTATCATTTCCAGATGAATGCCACTGAAGACTCACAGGAATTTGTGACCAGACTAATCCGGTGGTAGATGTAACACCATGCTGAAAGGACAGTTCCAGATATTGCGGTGTGAAGTTGCAGGCGTTGATGCCGTTGCGGCTGTAACGAAGCATAGTTTTCCGCGCCACACGCACGAGCAGTATGGCATTGGTGTCATCCATCAGGGTGCGCAGAAATCCCATAGCGGCCGAGGTATGGTGGAGGCCGGTTCTGGCGATCTCATCACCGTCAATCCCGGCGAAGTGCATGATGGAGCGCCCATCGGTGATGCCGGACGCGCATGGAAGATGCTCTACTTCGACCCGCATGTGATTAACAATGCGGCCAAGGAAATGAACGAGGCTGGCGCGAAACCGGACGAATTCCCCCGGCCAGTCATCGGCAACACTTACCTCGCAAATGCATTCGAACAGCTTTTTGCCGCCATGACCAATGAACACCCCATCGCATCCACCCTTCTGCGCGAAGAACTTCTGCTGAACTTATTGGCTGGCGTATTTCGTGAGGCGGATGATCCAGTCCAGCAGCAGGCAATACCCAAAGCCATTCGCCGCGCCCGGACTATGATTGATGATCAGCCTGATCTCGCGGTGACTTTGGCTGACCTGGCCAAAGAAGCTGGTCTAAGCCGCTTTCAGCTGCTGCGCGGCTTTGCCCGCGCTACCGGCCTCACGCCCCACGCTTATCTGATGCAGCGCCGGATTGATCTTGCCCGCCGGATGATTGCAGGGGGATCGACGCTCGCGCAAGCCGCCATTGCCAGCGGCTTTGCCGACCAGAGCCATATGACGCGAACTTTCGTGCGCAAATATGGCATATCACCCGGCGCCTATGCCGCGGCGATGATCTGATTCATTTCACAATCTGCAATTTCGTTCAATACGAACCACACCGGATCGGATTTTGTGCGCCTTCCCGCTATGGAGAAGGACGGCACATGTCAAAACAGGTTCAAGGTTATGTGTTTCTGACACTGGCTATGGTGCTGGTCGGAAGCACTGTGATTGCCAGCAAGATCATCGCGGTGGGATTACCACCATTCACAGCGACAGCGCTTCGCTTTGCGGTTGCCTTTCCCGTGTTCCTGATACTCATGCGAATGACCAGAACGGGTTGGCCGAAGCTTGACCGGCGAGCCTGGGTATTACTTGTGCTGCAGGCGGGTGCGGGCAGCGTCGGCTATACAACACTCCTGATATCGGGCCTGAAACTGACATCGGCGACGGATGCTGGCGTGATTATCGGGACATTGCCCGTTGTATCAGCTGCCATTGCCATTCTCATTCTGGGTGAGCGGCCGCATCGCTTTACCCTCATAGCGATTGTACTGGCCACGGCAGGCGTGGTTTCCATCGCCTTCCGGCCGGGAGAAAGCGGAATGCATTCGCTTGTTGGTAATGCCCTGATCTTTGCCGCCGTCATCTGCGAGGGTCTGTTTATCCTGCTCAACAAACGCCTCAGAACACCCATTCCACCACTGGCCCTATCAACACTGATGACCGGTCTTGGACTGGCGGTGGCCGCAGTACCAGCTGTCTTCGAGACGCCTTTGGCGGTCGGCATGAGCGCCGCTTCATTCTGGGCGGTGATCTATTATGCCATCGTCCCGACGGTCGGCGGCTTTCTTCTCTGGTATGCAGGCGCCGCGCGGGTCAGCGGTGCCGAAGCCTCCCTCTTTACCGCCGTGGCCCCTGTCTCGGCTGTACTTTTCGCCGTTATATTGCTCGCAGAGCCCGTCAGCCGAAACCAGATTATCGGTATTGCCTGCGTGCTTCTGGCGGTTATGGGCCTTGGCCTGCAATCCTTGAAAACCATCAAATCCGTTTGAGCGCGGCGACCTGATCTGATGTGAGTGGGCGGATTCGATGGCCATGCAGAAGCAGGAAGAGCTTGGCCGTCTCTTCCAGTTCCTCAATGGCATATTGCGCATCCTGCAGCGTCTTTCCCGCTACAACCGGTCCGTGGTTGGCGAGAAGAACCGCATGGTGCTTTTTGGCTCGTTCGCTGACGGCAAGGGCCAATGCCTCATCGCCGGGTGCATAATAGGGAACAAGAGGCAGGGCGCCGACGCGCATGACGTAATAGGCAGTCAGGGGTGGCAATACGTCGTTCGGATTAAGGTGAGCAAGGATGCTGACCGCCACCGAATGGGTGGAGTGAAGATGCACCACCGCATTGGCCTGCGCCTGTTCGCAATACATGCAACGATGCAGGAAAGCTTCCTTCGTCGGCTTGTCACCATCGACATGCACGCCTTCTGCGGTGAAGCGGGATAGCCGCGCCGGATCAAGCGTTCCCAGCGAAACATTGGTGGGTGTCATCAGTAGTTCGCCATTCGAAAGCCGAGCACTGATATTGCCTGTTGAACCCGATGTAAGGCCGCGATTGAACAGAGACGCGCCGACCGAAACAATCTCATCGCGCAGTCTGGTCTGTTCGGACAGGATCGCGGTCATGCGGTCGCTCCTTCTATGATGTCATAGCCGGTATTGATAATGGTCTTTTCCGCCGGGCGTTCGCGGCTTTCCAGAAGTTTCTCCGCCGCAGTCTTGCCGATCAGAAAGCGTTTGGAAAGGATCGTCGACAATGGCATCGGCATTGCCTGCCCGATATCAAGGCCGTTGAAGCCGAAAATGCCCAGTTGCTCCTTAGGTGTGATACCCGCATGGATGCAATGGAAGATGCCGCCCATCGCCATATCGTCATTTGGAAATACAACCACATCGAGACCGGCTGCCTTGCGCAGTATTGTTTCCAGCAGATGACGGCCAGCCATGGTCGAGCTTGGTCCAAGAACCCGCTCTTCGGCAATCAACAACAGACCGGCGTCTTTCAGCGCTGCTCGCAGGCCATCATAACGGGCGCGGGCGCGGTCATCCCCGGCGATGGTATGACCCACATAGCCAAAACGCCTGTAACCACGTTGTACCAGATGCTTTCCGGTGTCATAGCCTGCCTGCCAATGCGACATGCCCACAGCAATATCGACCGGATCACCGTCGATATCCATAAGTTCGGCAACGCGGAAACGTCCATGCTCCAGATGCCGCCGCGCTGTCGCGGTGTGGTGCAGACCCGCAAGGATCACCGCCGCCGGTTGCCACGCCAGAAACGAAAGAAGAATGCGCTCTTCGATCATCGGATCATAATCGGTGACACCAATGACCGGCTGAAATGCCGTCTCGGTCAGAGCCGTGTGAATGCCGCGCAGCACATCGGGAAATACAATATTGGATAGCGAAGGCAGAAGCACACTCATCAGAGTGGAAGCTGACGAGGCGAGGCTGCCTGCAGCGCGGTTGGGGATATAGCCAAGTTCGGCAATGGCAGCGAGAACCCGGGCCCTTGTGGTATCCGCTATTGGCCCCTTGCTGCGCACCACCCGCGAGGCGGTGATGTCGCTGACACCTGCAAGGCGCGCCACATCCGCCAATGTCGGTGTGTCGGGGTTCCGGTGCGCGTTGCGTTTGCGTGGCATGTCATGATCCCGGTGGGATTGTGCAGAATAATGATAGCGCTACCATAAATCACTTGATGAATGCTAGTGAGTGTGCATAAGTTTATGTTAGCGCTGTCATAAGCCCATCAAAGGGCAAGCGAATGAACCTATCGGGAGGATAGTTCTTGAGTTCAGCAGCAAGGATTGCGGTGATAGGTCTTGGCTCGATGGGCCTTGGCATGGCGCGCTCGGCGCTGCGTGCCGGACATATCGTTGTCGGTTGTGATGTCAATCCGGCTTCCTTGCAGATGCTTGCCGCCGCTGGCGGAAAAACCGCCGCAACACCCGCACTTGCAGCAGTGGGTGCTGATATTGTTGCGGTGGTTGTCGTCAATGCAGAGCAGACAAAAACTGTCCTGTTTGGGGAAAACGGCGCAATCCATGCGTTGAAACCGGGCAGCGTCATCATATCATCCGCAACGCTTTCCCCCACGGACGCCAAAGATTTTGCTGCCCGAGCAGCCGAACATCAGGTGCTTTATCTCGACGCGCCCATCAGCGGTGGAGCGGCAAAGGCCGGTGAAGGTCGCCTGACCGTCATGGCCTCCGGTTCCGCTGATGCGTTTCAGGCCGCCCGCACTGCCCTCGACGCCATGGCCGAGACTGTCTACGAACTTGGCAATGAGGCCGGGATTGGCTCTTCCTTCAAGATCGTCAACCAGTTGCTTGCCGGTGTGCATATCGCAGCCGCCTGCGAGGCGATTACCTTTGCCAAGCGGCTCGATCTCGACATCAGCAAAGTGTTCGAGGTGATCTCGAAATCAGCAGGAAATTCCTGGATGTTCGAGAACCGCATTCCGCATGTGCTCGCCGGGGATTATTCGCCAAAAAGCGCTGTCGATATTTTCACCAAGGATTTGGGTATCGTTTCGGATATTGGCCGCCAGCAGAAGTTTCCGCTGCCGGTGGCAAGCGCGGCTCTCCAATTATTCCTGATGACTTCGGCATCGGGCATGGGGCGGGATGATGATGCATCCGTGGCACGGCTTTACGCCAACATTACCGGACTGGAGCTTCCGGCCCCAACAACCGAACAGACTGACGTCACTGCTGTTTGAACAATGAGGGCTGAAAGCCCGCACGACAAAGAGGTTGATTGCATATGCATGTACTGGTCATTGGCGCTGCTGGCATGGTGGGCCGCAAACTGCTTGATAGAATTGCGGCCGAAGATGGCATCCTTGGCGGTGGTATTGACAAGCTGACACTCGTTGATGTGATCGAACCGGCAGCACCCGCCCGGCTGGCAAGCATTTCCACATCCAAAGCCGCTGACCTTTCTGATCCGGGTGTCGCGGAACAGTTGATCGCCAGCCGTCCTGATCTGATCTTCCACCTTGCCGCTATTGTTTCCGGCGAGGCGGAAGCGGATTTCGAGAAGGGCTACAAGGTTAATCTGGATGGCACGCGCTCGCTGTTCGAGGCAATCCGGCTGGAAGGTGCCAAGGCAGCCTATCGTCCCCGTGTGGTTTTTGCCTCGTCGATCGCGGTATTCGGCACGCCGTTTCCCGACAAGATCGGCGACGAGTTTTTCACGACCCCGCTCACCAGTTACGGCACGCAGAAGGCGATTTCCGAACTGCTACTGTCAGATTACAGCCGCCGCGGCTTTTTCGATGGTATCGGCATCCGCCTGCCGACCATCTGTATTCGCCCCGGCAAGCCCAACAAGGCGGCATCGGGTTTCTTCTCCAACATTCTGCGCGAGCCACTGGCGGGGCAAGAGGCAATTCTGCCCGTAGACGAAAACGTGCGGCACTGGTTCGCCAGCCCGCGCTCGGCTGTCGGTTTCTTTGTGCATGCGGCAACACTTGATCTGGAAAAAGTGGGGCCGCGCCGCAACCTCTCCATGTCGGGTCTGTCAGCCTTGGTCGGTGAAGAGATTGCTGCCCTGAAGCGTGTGGCAGGCGAGAAGGCGGTGAAACTGATCCGGCGCGAACCTGATCCCACGATCCAGAAGATTGTTGCGGGATGGGCAACAGATTTCGACACGCGGCGCGCGGCAGCACTCGGCTTCAAGGCTGAGACGGTTTTTGACGACATCATAAAGGCGCATATTGAAGACGAACTGGGCGGAAACATATGACCAATTATCAGGATTCAGGCAAAGGCAAGATCGCGCTCGTCACCGGTGGCGGTACGGGCGTTGGCAAGGCGATTTCAACAGCGCTGCTCGCTGTTGGCTGGACCGTTGTCATTACCGGTCGGCGCAAAGAGGTGCTTGATGAGGCGGCAAGGACGCTGACCAGCGAAACCAGGGGAACCGTCAAATCCATCGCGGCAGACGTGAGCGACCCCAATTCCGTGGCTGCGCTTTTCGACGCTATCAAGACCGATTTTGGACGGCTGGATCTGCTGATTAACAATGCCGGTATCAATGTGCCGAATGTTGCCATGGAAGAGGTGACGTTCGAACAGTGGAACGCCATTCTGGGCGCCAATCTGACAGGGGCGTTCCTGTGTACACAACAGGCATTGAAACTGATGAAGGCGCAGACGCCGCGCGGCGGGCGCATCATCAATAATGGTTCAATTTCCGCGACGACACCGCGCCCGAATTCAGCACCCTATACGGCAACGAAGCATGCCATAACCGGCCTGACCAAATCCACGGCACTGGACGGGCGGTCCTTCGACATTGCCTGCGGGCAGATCGACATCGGCAATGCAACAACCGAAATGACATCGCGAATGGCCGGCGGTGTTTTGCAGGCCAATGGGGAAACCGCGAGCGAACCGACGATACCTGCGCATTATATCGGCGATGCTGTTGTCTACATGGCGGGTCTGCCGCTGGAAGCCAACGTGCTGTCGCTGACAGTCATGGCAACAAAAATGCCGCTGGTCGGGCGCGGATAGCAATTCAAGGCGGCGTTTTGGGAGAAACACCGTTCGATAAAACAATAGGGAGGAACTGGCATGGCATCAGTCGAATTCGCCAATGTAAGAAAATCATTCGGGACGCATCCGGTTATCAAGGGGGTTGATATCGAGATCGCCGATGGCGAGTTCGTCATTCTGGTTGGGCCATCGGGCTGCGGCAAGTCCACGCTTCTGCGCATGCTGGCGGGGCTTGAAAACATTTCCGCCGGTGAAATCCGTATCGGCGGTCAGGTGGTCAATGGTCTTGCGCCGAAGGAGCGCGACATTGCCATGGTGTTCCAGAATTATGCGCTCTACCCGCACATGACCGTTGCCGACAATATGGCCTTCTCATTGACATTAAAGGGGGCTTCCAAAGCCGAGATCGACAAGCGCGTGAAACCAGCAGCGGAGATATTGGGGCTTACTCATTTGCTCGACCGCTTCCCCCGGCAGTTATCCGGTGGTCAGCGCCAGCGTGTTGCGATGGGCCGCGCCATTGTGCGTGACCCTCAGGTGTTCCTGTTTGACGAACCGCTCTCCAACCTCGATGCGAAATTGCGTGTCGCCATGCGGGCTGAGATCAAGGAACTGCACCAGCGGTTAAAGACAACCACTGTGTATGTGACCCACGACCAGATCGAAGCCATGACCATGGCTGACAAGATCGTCGTCATGCATGACGGGATTGTCGAACAGATCGGCGCACCGCTGGAACTCTATGACCAGCCGGCCAATCTGTTTGTCGCCAGCTTCATCGGCTCGCCCGCCATGAACATGATCAAGGGTAGGCTCGATGCCAACGATACACAGAAATTCATCACCGAAAAGGGTGTGGTCCTGCCCGTGGCCAAGGCACCGGAAAGCGCCAAGGGCCGGGCGTTGATCTATGGTCTGCGGCCAGAGCATATGACGATCGTTGAAGGCGGAATTCCTGCAAACGTCGTTGTGATTGAGCCCACAGGATCGGAAACGCAGATGATCATGCGCATCGGCGGTGACGATATTACCGGCGTGTTTCACCAGCGCATCAATGCCAAGCCCGGTGAAACCGTTGGCCTGTCGATCCATGCGGAGGCCACATATCTTTTCGACGCAGAGACCGGCAAGCGGCTGGTCTGAAACTACCAAACGGCACCTGCCAATCGGGGAGCAGTGCCAGTCATAAAGCCCCCGAAGAGCATGAGCCGGAAGCGGGAGACGTTCCGGACATGCTTGTGAAACCCAAAGGAGGAGCATCCATGACCATCAATAGACGACATCTTCTCGGCGCTTCTGCCGGACTAGTGGCCGCAGCCGGATTGAACCGGTTCGGTCTTACCCCTGCCTTTGCGCAGGCTGCCCCCACCTACAAACCCGAAGCCGGCGCTAAACTGCGTCTGCTCCGCTGGGTACCGTTTGTACCTGCCGAAGAAGCTGCCTGGCTTGCCAATACCAAGAAATTTTCCGACGCCACCGGCGTTGAGGTGCGCATCGATAAGGAAAGCTGGGAGGATGTACGGCCGAAAGCGGCTGTTGCTGCCAATGTGGGCTCCGGTCCTGATATGGTGATGAGCTGGTTCGACGACCCGCATCAATATCCAGATAAGCTTGTCGATGTGACCGAACTTGGCACCTATCTCGGCGGCGCGCATGGCGGCTGGTATCCCGGCCTGGAGGGCTATGCCAAGCGCGACGGCAAATTCATTGCCCTACCGCTTTGCGCTATCGGTAATGCCATCGTTTATCGCGATAGCCACATGAAGGCCGCTGGCTTTAGTGAATTCCCAAAGGATACGGCTGGCTTCCTTGAACTTTGCAAGGCATTGCATGCCAAGGGCACACCGGCAGGTTTCCCGCACGGCAAGGCTGTTGGTGATGGCAACAATTATGCACATTGGCTGCTCTGGAGCCATGGCGGCAAGATGGTCGACGAAAGTGGCAAGGTTGTCATCAACAGTCCTGAAACGCTCGCTTCGGTCAAATATGCTCAGGAACTCTACAAGACATTCATTCCCGGCACGGAAAGCTGGCAGGACGTCAACAACAACCGCGCTTTCCTCGCCGGGCAAGTCTCACTGACCGCTAATGGCGTGTCTGTCTATTATGCGGCGAAGAAAGATCCATCCATGGCAGCCATTGCCGAGGATATGCGCTCGGTCAACCTGCCCATTGGACCTATCGGCCAATCGGTCGAACTGCATCAGGCATCGACGCTTTCCATCTTCAAACACACAAAGTTCCCGGAAGCAGCCAAGGCCTATCTGCAGTTCATGTATCAGGCTGATAATATGAATGCGTGGATCGAGGGCGCCAGCGCCTATTGCTGCCAGCCATTGAAGGAATTTGCTGCCAACCCCGTCTGGAAATCCAACCCTATCCATGAAGCCTATGCCAAGGCTTCAGGAAGCCTACGGCCAAACGGCTATGCCGGACCGCTTGGAACAGCCTCAGCAGGCGTGATGGCCGACTATGTGCTTGTTGACATGTATGCCACCGCGGTGACGGGACAGATGACACCTGAAGATGCCATCGCTCAAGCCGAAAAACGCGCCAACCGTTACTACAACGTTTAGCCAGAGGTGGAGACCGGCAGGATGATGATCACAGGATTTAATGTGAAGGCGGGGTGCTCTTCATGACGGCGACAACAAAACCTTCGGCGCTTGTCGCCCTTACCCGGAACAACACCTTTCTTGGTTTCATGTTCCTCCTGCCGGCTGCTGTCTTCCTGCTGTGCTTTTTGACCTACCCGCTCGGGCTTGGTGTCTGGCTCGGTTTCACCGATGCCAAGATCGGGCGGGACGGCGTCTTCATTGGCCTTGAAAACTATCAGGCACTCGCCAGCGATTCCGTTTTCTGGATGGCTGTCTATAATACGGTTCTCTACACCTTCATCGCCTCTGTCTTGAAATTTGGGCTGGGCTTATGGTTGGCGTTGATCCTCAATGAGAACCTGCCATTCAAGTCGTTCTTCCGCGCCATTATTCTCCTGCCCTGGGTTGTCCCGACTGTGCTGTCGGCGCTCGCCTTCTGGTGGATCTATGATGCGCAGTTTTCAATCCTTTCCTGGTCGCTGATCAAACTCGGCCTGATCGATACGCCCATTAATTTCCTCGGCGATCCGAACAATGCACGCGCTTCGGTGATTGCCGCCAATGTCTGGCGCGGTATTCCCTTCGTCGCCATCTCGCTGCTTGCGGGCCTTCAGACCATACCGCAATCATTGCATGAGGCAGCCTCGCTCGATGGTGCAACCGGCTGGCAGCGCTTCCGCTTTATAACGTTGCCAATGCTCACCCCGATTATCGCCGTAGTGATGACCTTCTCGGTTCTCTTCACCTTCACCGATTTCCAGCTGATCTATGTGCTGACCAAGGGCGGGCCTGTTAATGCGACCCACCTCATGGCCACGCTTTCATTCCAGCGCGGCATTCCCGGCGGGCAACTCGGTGAAGGCGCTGCGATTGCCGTCGCCATGATCCCGTTCCTCCTTGCCTCAATCCTGTTCTCGTTCTTCGGCCTTCAGCGCCGGAAATGGCAACAGGGCGGACAGGATTGATAGGGGAGAATGATCATGAGCATTTCCGAACAGACAAACATACAGACCCTGACCGATGATGCACAGGGCATGAGCTATCTCAACAGGTTGCCGCGGCGGATCGTCGTGCTTTACCTGCCGCTGGCCGTCTTCATCATTGTCCTGCTCTTCCCATTCTATTGGATGGCAATTACGGCAGTGAAGCCGAATTCACAGCTAACCGACTATAACAATTACAGCCCATTCTGGGTGGTGGGTCCAACGCTCGACCATATCAAATATCTGCTGTTCGAGACCTCCTATCCCGGCTGGCTGTGGAACACGCTTGTCGTGTCGGTCTGCGCTACAGTCCTGTCGCTCGCAGCCTCTGTTTTCGCCGCCTATGCGATCGAGCGCATCCGTTTCAAGGGTTCGCGTTCCGTCGGACTTCTGATCTTCCTTGCCTATCTCGTACCGCCTTCGATCCTGTTCATTCCGCTCGCTGTGATCGTCTTCAAGTTCGGTATCTATGACAGCAAGCTCGCGCTGATCTTTACCTACCCGACATTCCTCATCCCGTTCTGCACATGGCTGCTGATGGGCTACTTCCGCTCAATCCCGTTCGAACTGGAAGAAAGCGCGCTCGTCGATGGCGCATCGCGCTGGCAAATCCTCGTCAGGGTCATATTGCCGCTGGCAGTACCGGGACTGATCTCTGCGGGTATTTTCGCCTTCACTTTATCGTGGAATGAGTTCATCTATGCGCTGACCTTTATCCAGTCCTCGGAGAACAAGACTGTTCCGGTCGGTGTCCTGACGGAACTGGTTCGAGGGGACGTTTTCGAGTGGGGTTCGCTGATGGCAGGTGCGCTGTTTGGCTCGCTGCCCGTCGTGATCCTCTACTCATTCTTTGTCGATTATTACGTGTCCTCAATGACCGGAGCGGTCAAAGAGTAATTGGGGTTTACCCCATCCAGGAGTACATTATGACGACCACCAAAACCCCGAAAAAGCTTCGCTCGCAGGAATGGTTCGACAATCCTGATAATCCGGGGATGACGGCGCTCTATCTTGAACGCTATCTCAATTATGGCCTGACCCGTGAAGAATTGCAGTCGGGCAAGCCGATCATCGGCATCGCGCAGACCGGCTCTGATCTTTCTCCGTGCAACCGCCATCACATTGAACTGGCGAAGCGGGTGCGCGACGGGATTATCGCTGCTGGCGGCATTCCCTTCGAGTTTCCGGTGCATCCCATTCAGGAAACCGGCAAACGTCCCGGTGCGGCGCTTGATCGTAACCTTGCCTATCTCGGACTGGTGGAAGTGCTTTTCGGTTATCCGCTCGACGGCGTCGTGCTCACCATCGGTTGTGACAAGACAACCCCTGCCATGCTGATGGGCGCTGCGACGGTCAATATTCCGGCCATCGCGCTATCTGTCGGCCCGATGCTGAATGGCTGGCATCGCGGCGAGCGCACCGGCTCCGGTACAATCGTCTGGAAGTCGCGCGAAAAGCTGACATCGGGCGAAATCAATTATGATGAGTTCATGGATATCGTTGCATCCTCCGCCCCATCAGTCGGCTATTGCAACACCATGGGCACGGCAACCACGATGAATTCGCTGGCCGAGGCACTCGGTATGGAACTACCGGGCGGTGCGGCGATTCCAGCGCCCTATCGTGAGCGCGGCCAGATTTCCTATGATACCGGCAAACGCATCGTCGAGATGGTGCGCGAAGACCTGAAACCTTCCGATATCATGACGCGCGAAGCCTTCGAAAATGCCATTGTCATCAATTCGGCCATCGGTGGCTCGACCAATGCGCCGATCCATTTGAATGCCATTGCCCGCCACCTCGATATTGCACTCGACAATGATGATTGGCAGGCCATTGGTCACGACGTGCCACTCTTGGTCAATCTGCAACCGGCGGGTGAATATCTGGGTGAAGATTACCACCGCGCGGGCGGCGTTCCTGCTGTCGTGGCGGAGCTGCTGAAAGCGAAACGGTTGCCGCACCCATCGGCACTTACGGTCAATGGCAAAAGTATCGGTACCAATTGCGAGGGCGTCGAAAACCTCAACACTGATGTCATCCGTCCTTACGGGACACCATTGAAGAAGAAGGCCGGATTCATCAACCTCAAGGGTAATCTCTTCGATAGCGCCATTATGAAAACCAGCGTGATTTCAGATGAATTCCGCGAACGTTATCTCTCCAACCCTGATGACCCGGAAGCGTTTGAGGGTATCGCCGAAGTGTTCGAGGGTCCGGAAGATTATCATGCACGAATCGATGACCCGAAGCTTGGTCTTGATGAGCACAGCATCCTGATTATGCGCGGTACCGGTCCAATTGGTTATCCCGGCGCGGCTGAGGTCGTCAATATGCAGCCCCGGGCTACCTGCTCAAGAAAGGCATCCACGCCTTGCCGTGTCTTGGTGATGGACGCCAATCCGGCACATCGGGCTCGCCGTCCATTCTCAATGCTTCACCCGAAGCAGCTGTTAATGGCGGTCTGGCGCTGGTGCGTTCCGGCGATCATCTGCGCATCGATTTGAGGAAGGGCACAGCCAATATTCTTATCGATGACGAGGAATTGCAGAAGCGCAAAGAGGATCTGTTGGCAGCGGGTGGATACAAATATCCAGCCAGCCAGACACCGTGGCAGGAAATCCAGCGCAGCATGGTCGACCAGCTGGCGCAGGGCATGGTGCTGAAACCCGCTGTCAATTACCAGCGCATAGCCCAGACCAAGGGATTGCCGCGCGACAACCACTGACGCCAGATATTCGGGAGGAACCATGGCGAATACTATCAGGCGCTATGAAGGGCGGCACGCGGTTATCACCGGTGGCGCTTCCGGCATAGGCTACCGGACAGCGGAGCGGATCGTGTCGGAAGGTGGCACGGTCAGTCTCTGGGACATGGATGCGGCACGGATCGAGGAAGCAAGGGCAAAGCTCGGTGCTACAGCCAGCGGCATCGCCCTTGATGTCTCCGATCCGGTTCAGGTGGAAAAGGCAGCACAGGATACGGCTGCTGATTTCGGCAAGATCGATATCCTGATCTGCTCTGCCGGTATTACCGGTCCCAATGCCAAGGTCGCCGATTACCCTATCGACCAGTGGAAGCGGGTTTTTGACATCAACATCAACGGGCTTTTCTATTGTAACCGCTTTGTCGTTCCAATCATGCAGAAGAACGGTTATGGGCGCATCGTCAATGTCGCGTCCATCGCAGGTAAGGAAGGCAACCCCAACGCCTCCGCTTACAGTGCATCAAAAGCTGCTGTTATCGGCCTTACCAAATCTCTGGGCAAGGAGCTGGTGCATGATGGGATCACCGTCAATGCCATTACACCCGCGACGGTAGACACGCCCATCCTGCAGCAATTGAAGCCGGAATTCATCGACTACATGCTGTCGAAGATTCCCATGCAGCGCTTCGGCAAGGTCGAAGAGCTGGCATCGCTGATTACATGGATTGCCAGTGAAGAATGTTCATTCACCACAGGCGCCGTTTTCGATATTTCCGGTGGCCGCGCCACCTATTGACCACCTCCCAATCAGAAAGGTTATCCCATGAAACTCGTGCGTTATGGCCCTGCCGGTCAGGAAAAGCCGGGGCTTGTCGACAAGGATGGCAAGGTTCGCGATCTCTCCGCCCACGTCAAGGATATCGCCGGTGAAGCAATCTCCCCTGCGGGTTTGAAGACGCTTGCTGCTATCGATCCGGCGTCGCTGCCGGAGGTTGCTGTGGAACGCTACGGTGCCTGCGTAACGGGAACAGGAAAATTCATCTGTATCGGCCTCAACTATTCCGATCACGCGGCTGAGACTGGAGCCACGGTGCCGCCGGAGCCAATCATTTTCATGAAGGCGACCTCGGCCATTGTCGGCCCGAATGATAATGTGGAGATACCGCGCGGCTCACTCAAGACCGATTGGGAAGTCGAACTTGGGGTCGTTATCGGCAAACACGCCAAATATGTCAGCGAGGAAGAAGCGCTCGATCACGTGGCGGGATATTGCCTCATCAATGACGTGTCGGAACGCGCCTTTCAGGCGGAACGTCAGGGTCAATGGACCAAGGGCAAGAGCAGCGACACCTTCGGCCCGACGGGTCCGTGGCTTGTTACCAAGGATGAAATTGCCGACCCGCAAAAACTGAAAATGTGGCTGGAGGTCAATGGTCATCGCTACCAGAACGGCTCGACCGAGACGATGGTTTACGGTGTCAAATACCTCGTTTCCTATCTGTCGCAATTCATGAGCCTGCATCCGGGTGATATCATCTCCACAGGTACACCGCCCGGTGTCGGCCTTGGCCAGAAGCCGAATATCTTCCTGAAAGCCGGAGATGTCATGACACTGGGCATTGAAGGTCTGGGTGAACAAAAGCAGACTGTTATTCAGGGTTGACCTTAAAGCCAAATGTGCGTGGTTATGGTTCGTGGTTCGACAAGCTCACCATGAGGGCGAGTGAGGCTGCAACGATAATCGGAAAGGTTGCAAAATTGTGCTCCCTTTCATCACCAATCTCCCTCATGGTGAGCCAATCGAACCACGAACCACACATCCAGACCAAAACCACGCGCAATTGACTGAGCTATAAGCGGCAAAGGGAGTTCCAGATAATGCCATCAACTACAAAAGCCCATCCGCCTCAAAAAGCCCCTGCGGGCGCCAGCAAGGTCCGCTACATCATTCTCGCCATGTGCTTCCTCGGCATTACGATGAATTATCTCGACCGCGCCAATTTGAGCGTGGCCTTGCCCTACATCGATGCCGAACTTAACCTCCAGCTGACCAATGCGGAGAAGGGTCTGATCCTCGGTGCCTTTTTCTGGGCCTATGACGGCATGATGCTGATCGCGGGTTGGTTCACTGATAAAGTCGGTTCACGCCGGTCATTCACCATTGCCGCTGTGTGGTGGTCGGCGTTCACGGCGCTCACCCCGCTTGCCACCAGTTTCTGGGGATTCTTTGCCGTTCGGTTTGCCCTTGGTGCCGGTGAGGCTCCCGCCTACCCCAGTGCCACCAAGGCAGCCTCGCGCTGGTTTCCCAAAAGCGAGCGCGCCTTTGCCACTGCCGTTATCGACTCCGGTTCGCGTGTCGGCACCGTGCTTGCGCTGCCTATTGTGACCGGCATTATTGCCTTGGCGACCTGGCATTACTCTTTTGCGATCCTCGGCGCGCTTGGTCTGGTCTGGGCGTTTTTCTGGTATGTGATGTATCGCGACCCGGCCGAACACACCGGTGCCAATGATCTTGAGCGCCAGTACATTACTGATAATGGCGGACGGACGGATGCAACCGATGATGCGGAGGCGGTGAAAATTCGCTGGATTGATCTTTTTCGCTATCGCACTGTCTGGGGCATGATGATCGGCTTCTTCTGCCTGAACTTCGTTATTTACTTCTTCCTGACCTGGTTCCCGGACTATCTCAAAAATGCACGCGGCCTGAACCTCGCTGAGCTTGGTACATTCGGCATGATTCCGGGCCTGACAGCTGTTGTTGCCGCATGGAGCGCCGGTGCCTGGGCCGACAGGGCCATCCGCGGCGGCGCCGATGTGACAACTGTCCGCAAGATCGTCATGGTTGGTGGATTGTTCGGCGGTGCCGCCATTCTTCCAGCCGCACTTGTGTCATCGCTTTATATGGCGCTTATTTTCCTGGCGATTTCCTATAGCAGCCTCGCCGTTGCCGCCACAGCCATCTGGTCCCTGCCTGCCGATGTGGCACCCAGCTCGCATCATGTAGCGTCAATTGGAGGTATCCAGAACTTCGCCTCGAACATTGCGGGTATTATCAGCCCGTTCCTGTTTGGCGCATTGCTCGACCGCTTCCACGGCAACTACACGCCATCCTTTGCCATGGCAGCAGTGATGGCGCTGGTTGGTGCGTTCACCTATGCGTTTATCGTGGGACGTGCGGAGCCTCTGCCAGTGCTTCCACCCCGGAAGTGAGATATTGATAGATTGTTCGTGGTTCGCCCTTCGACAGGCTCAGGATGAGGGGTGCTTTATATATAATACTGCACCCCTTGCGATTAGCGTTGCATCCCCACTCTTCCTCATGGTTGTTATGTCGAACCACGAACCTTTATCGCCACGCGGCAATCAATAGTCTTTTTCGAAAAACACACCGGCGCCCGAGTCGCCATCGCTACCGACAGAGCCCTTGGCTTTCAATTGCGGGGTCACATCAAGATTGATCGTGCCCTTGGTCTTGCCTGCCGCTCCTGCCTCAACTCCGAGATAGACGTTGTCACGGATATAGCGGCCAGCTTTGACACCGGCATTGCCTTCGCTGTCCGTCACCACGTCAAGATCGTCAAGGCCAGTGCTTTTGCGCAGACTATCGATCAGGGACGAATTTGATCCACCAGCCAGCTCCGCAGCGGCTGCGGCCAATCGGGCAATCTGCAACGGCGACAGTTCCGTGATGGAGCGGTTGAAGATCAGGCGCGCAAGCACCTCGTCCTGAGGCAATTCCGGCTGCGATGAAAAGGTAATCTTCAGATCGGAAACCCGGCCCTTGACGCCAACATTCACCGTAATGTCACTGCTTTGCGTGCTGGCAACAAAGTTAAGTTCCGGATCAAGATCGCCGACCAATGTAACCTGACCCTCGGTGAAAGTGATGCGTTGGCCCAAGATCTCCAAACGCCCGCGGATCATGTCAAAGCCACCAACGGGCTGGATATTGGTAGCAGGGCCTGTCAGGCGCACCGAACCGCCAAGTTCCGTATCGAGACCGCGACCGCGCACGAAAATCTTGCTGGGCGCTGTCACATTGACATCAAGTCTGACAACGCTGGGCCGTGCTGTGGACTTTGCGGTGGTCGGCTGATCGGCCTTGGCGCGTTTCAGCGTCTTGGCAACAGCCTTTGGCGTTTTCTTGTGCTTGACATCAATAACCGCAGACGAGCCGCCAAAGCTTTCGGGAACGCTGATTTCCGCACGGTCAATGTTGATGTTACCTGCAATCAGTGGATCACGCGTCAATGAACCATTGATGCCGAGCGCCCCGGTCAGCGTGGCGACGACCATATTGCCATCGGCATAGCGTGCCTTGTCGAGCTTGATCTGAATATTGGCAGGGAAATTTGCGGCTGCATCCGTGGAAATAGTGCCGGTCGCACTGACCGTGCCGCCTGTGGAAAGCCCGGCATTGAGTGTGCGGATCGTCACCGTCTGCCCTTCCATGCTGCCAAGCAGGGTAATGCGCTGCAGACGCAGATTGGTTTCCGGGTCTACTATCTCAGCGCCATTGGCGGAGAACATGCCGCGGATCAACGGTTGCTGGAAACTGCCGGAAACCGAAGCGGTTACATCGATATTGCCTTTGGCCTGTGTGCCACGATCAGCAAGGAACCGGTTGGCAAGCGCCAGCGGAATATTGCCTGTTACATTGATGCCAAGGCCGGAACCCGAGACAGGCACATTGCCACTTGCGGAAACTGTAAAGCCTTGCGGACCATCTGCCTTGGCCGAAGAAAGCGTCAACATGTCATTGGCAAAGCGGCCTGCGGCGGTCAGTTGCAGCGGCGAAAGGCCAGCCTCCTGCAAGGGCTTGGCGGACAGGCCAGAACCTTTGAGGTCGAACTCGGCATTGGGCTTTTGCAGCGTGCCGGTGATACGGCCACGACCGGTGACATTACCGGCCAGATTCTGATCCTTCACCACGCCGTTAAGAGCGCGAAGCGGCAGATTGCCAAGCGTCAGATCAACAGCAAGTTGTCCTGGCGTCAGGGGCACAGAACCTTTCGCAGAGGCATCGAGCCCGTTGGCCCCGGTCAGATGTGCATCGACATTGAGTTGATCGGTGGTCGATGTTCCCTTGGCATCGAGATTGAGACCATCAAGTCCGGCTTTTTTCAACATGGCAGCGGTGATTGCACGGGCCTGCATATTGAAATTGACATCAGGCTTGTCACGCGTACCGCCAATCTTTGCCGTGCCGTTGATCTCGCCGCCCAAACCCAGATCGGGCTTAACCGTGTTGGCAATATCGAGAGGCAGCTTGTCAATGGCAACCGACAGATCAAGCTTTTCGGCCACGTCACCACGCACAGTCACCTTGCCCTTGCCGATATCGAGAATAATATCGCCAAAGGAAACATTGCTGCCAGCAACATTGATCGCTGCTGGTTGCACCAACCGGGCAGCAAGCGTGCCTTTGGTCAGATCCATATTGGCCAGCGACAGCAGAAAACCCTTCTCGGTCGGTTCAAGCGAACCGCCAACAGACGTTTTCGCACCATTCTTCAATGCGGCGTTGAGCTTGAAATCAGTGGTCTTGCCTTCCTGCGTTGCCTGAGCATCCAGATTGGAAATCTCAATGCCACCAGCTGAAACAGTGGTTGCCGTCACCGTGCCGTTGGCAGAGGGCACTTTGAAAATATTCTGTGCGGCCAGCGCTATCGCTGCCTTGCCGACAACAACATTGCTTGCCTTCAAGCCATCAATGTCCCCCTTGATGTCGACATTCTGTTGCTCGTCATCATGGGAGAGTGCAATGGCAGCATTGGCCTTGCCTGTTGCTTCCAGAAGGAATAGCGCGGCGGCTGTCGATACATCGCTGGAGGCGAGAGTGAGATTGCCCTGAAGCAGGCCCTTCTTGTCCTGGGTGACATCACCGCGCAGACGCGTTCCACCGGCAATGAACTGCACATTGCTCAGACGTTTTTCATCGTCGTAAAGCGCAAATTCCGTGGCAAGATCAGCACGTACGCCGTCAAGGAAAGCGAGGCCCGATACCCGGCCATCAAGCGCATCCTTGAGGAGTAGTCCATTGAACGAGAATGCGGCTTCGCTGAGCTTGCGCCCTGAAAGCTTGCCATCCGGCACGCCCGCATTGAAAGCCAGGCCGATGATGCCGTCACTGCCACGCGCACTGCCCTTAACCTTCAACGCACCACCGGCCTTCTCGGAAAGGAGGGCAAGATTGGTCAGATCAAGGCCGAAATCGAAATTGGCAGCGCCGGTTGCAAAGGTGCCATTGGCGGTAACGAGCGTCTGCGGGTTTTCAACCCGGAAATTCTTGGCGCTAAGCCCCGCTTGCCCGCGGGCAAGGCCGCCAGTGATGCGGGTTTCGCCTTCAAGCACACGGTCTGCGGAATCGATACCGAGCTTCATGCCAGTGGCATGACCATCCAGCATCAGATCAAAGCCGCCTGTCAGCGCTTCGACGGCACCATTGGCTTTCAGATCGAGCGAACCGGCGACTTCCCGACCAGCCAATTCCGAGAACGGCGCAATGCTTGATGCCTTGACCAGTATGTCACCATTGTAGATGAACTTGTCGATGGTTCCCGCAAGCGAGGTGCTGAATCCGTTGGCGGCAACCAGCGCCTGTTTGAGGTTGACTGGCGTGCCGGCCTTCCAGTCGCCGTTTATCTTCAACTGAATCAATTCGCCCAGCGCCTTGGCAACATCGGCACGTTTGGCCGTGATGCCCGATACATCGCCGGTTACATCATAGGTCAGTGAGCGAGCTGCTGGATTGTCGAGATTTTCCGCCAGCCCTTTGGCAACCAGATTGACCGATTTGGAAGCAAAACTGTTGGTTGTCAGATTGGTCACGTCAACCGTGCTCGACCAGTCATTATTGGCACTCGTGCCAAAGGCGACCGCCAGCACGGCCTTGTCGACAGTCGTCTGACCACCCGCGACAGGCAGAATGACTTTCTTGCCTGTCGGATCGGCAATGGAAGCATTGACTTTCAGACGTCGCAGGAAACCATCATTGGTTGTATCACCCGTCGCATCGACCGACAGGGCGGCGCTCTTGATATTCAATCGATCAAGCGACACACCGCCTGCATCCCGCACGACGCCATTGACCACAAGCGCGGTGTCGTTACCAAAGAAATCCCGGAAAAGCGGCGGCACCAGCATAGCGATCTGGCCATCGACCGTGCTTTTGAAAGCAAGTCCCTCGCCCTGCCGGTTGATCTGTGTGTTGCCAGTTAGCACGCGCTTGCCCGCAGCATCCAATGTCAATTGCAACGCGATGTCGCTGAGCGGTCCGGAACCTTTAAATGACAGCGCGACCGGAGGTCTGCCCTCAATATTGAGAAGGTTGGCGGCGATGCCGTTCTGCGGTTCATTGAGTGAAAGATCAAGGTCGATCTTCTGGGTTGCCTTGGCATAGGCGGCCTTAATGGCGAACTGGCCTCCTGGCCCGTCGAGGCGTTGTACCTTGAGGTTAGAATCCAGTGATCCATCATCAAGCGTGACATTACCCGCAAGCGAAATCTCGGATTTCAACCCGAAGATATTCTCGCCAAAGGCCATGCGTCCAATCTGCAAATCCTGCAAAATGACCGCCAGTGGCAATTCCGGCAGGCTGAAGCCCTTGGTCTCGGGCGAAGGCAGGCTGTTGTCCGGCAACGGCTTGCGAATGATATCAATTCGTTCGGCACCGAGACTGTTGATATCAAGGCGGCCACGCAGCAACGCCAACCTGCTCCAGACGATTTTGGCATTGGTGATACGCAGCCAGATGCCCTCACGATCGGCGATGGTGATACTGCCAATGCTCGCTTCTGACGACAGCACGCCCTGAATATCTGAAATGACGATCTGTCGATTGGGTGTCGACAGCTGATTTTCGACGAAGCTGAGGAAATAGGATTTCTCTGCCTCGGCGCTATCCTGTGCCAAAGCCGGTGCTGCAAAAAGCAGAAGGAATATGACTGCGAAAATCCGGGTCAAAACGCCTGTCCTATACCAACGTAGAAAGCAAAACTGGGATCATCTGTCTGCCGATCAAGCGGCATCGCCACATCAAGGCGGATCGGGCCGAGACCCGTATTATAGCGGATGCCAGCGCCAACGCCGACCCGCAATTGCTGGGCGAAATCCGGAAATGATTCCTCACCGACATAGCCCGCATCAACAAAGGCAACGGCACCAATCGTATTTGTCAGCTTGGCGCGTGCTTCAACAGAACCCTCGACGAGTGATCGTCCGCCGATGACATAATTGTCGCCATTGCGCCGTGCATTTACACCGATGTTGCGATAGGCATAGCCGCGCACCGAACCACCGCCACCAGCGAAGAACAACTCATCCGAGGGCAATTCGGCAATCTCTGCACCGACGATCGAGCCAAGTTTCAGACGGCTGGCCAGTACAAACCGGTCATCGGTGCCGAAACCGAAATAGGTACGGCCTTCTGCCGTGAGCTTGGTAGCAAAGTTGCCATACTCAACTTCGTAGAAGGGTGAAAGCAGGCCTTCAAGATAATAACCGTGTGCTGGGTCAACCTTGCTGTTGCGGCTGTCATAGGTGAGGCCACCGATCAGCCCAACGGTCAGAAAATTGCGTTTGCCGAAGAAATCGTCTGTGAACTGCGATTTGGCAACATTGGCCGTAAGCTTGCCGGATAACTCATCAGAGAAAATCTGGGTGAACCCGGCATTAGCGGTGATGGACGTTTGCGTATAGGCGTCGAGCACCTTGCGTTCACCGATCAACGACGCGATGAAATCCGTATCGGGCGTATAGACGCCGGGCTTTGTAAAGCTCGCACCAAGCAGATAGCTGTATTCCGACGGATCATAGGACTGGCTGCCAATGCCACCGATTTTGGCATCGATGCGCAGGCGCTCCGCCCGCCCGAACAGGTTGCGCTGCAGCCAGTACGTCTCAAGCCCGACACCATCCAGTGTCGAATAACTGCCACCGACACCAAAGCGGCGCAGCTTCTGTTCCTGTACGGCCACGGTGATCGGCAGCAAGCCATCTTTACCAATGGCGTCACCTTCCTCAATTCGTGCCGAACGGAAGACCTCAAGGCGCGAGAGGCGCTTCTTGGCCCTTTCGATCTCGTCCGGATCGTATTCCTGACCGGGTTGCAGACCAGTAATAAACGCGACGAACTCCGGGTCCATGCGCTCGGTGCCCTTGACCTGAACCGGTGCGAAACCAGCTTTCGCGCCGGGATCGGCATCGATGGTCGCATCAATCTGGTTGTTCTCGTGATCGGCCACTACCTCACGGCTGACAATCTTCGCCTTGGGATGCCCCTGCTGGCGCCACGCATCGACTACAAGACGCTCGGCCTTGACGATGGCGGTGGAGCGGGCAATCTCACCGGCAATATAGCCTTCCTTTTCGGGGCTTTCGACAAAGTCCTTTGGATCGAGCGTCGGTGGCGCCATGTTTTTCACACGCGCCGATGCAAACAGAAACTGCGCGCCGGGATCAACCGAGATGACGACTTTGGCAGGCTCAGATAGAACCGCATCGGGCGGAATATCGCTGGCTTCCTTGCCGTCAACCTGAATGCTGATGGTTCCGCCATAGCGGCCATCCGCATAAAGAGCGCCGAGAATGCGCCGGTAGTCGCCCCGCGCCTTGGCGAGCAGTCCCGCCGCGCCGGAGGCTGGTTTTTCCTTGTCGGCAAAAAGGCCTGATGCGCCTTCAACCAGCGTCTTGGTCTGATCATTCGTGGAGGCGGCGGTTTCAACCGTGTATTTCTGCGGGTCAGCGATCACCGAATCGGCATCGTCTTCCTTTTTGGCACCCCAGAGATGAACGCCGAAAAGATCAAAGGCCTGGGCAGGCGAGACAAAAGCCGTAAGGGCCAGCAATGCGGCACCGAAACAACTGGCCTGTGGGCGCTTGAAGTCCATCAACCAGCAAATTCCCTACACATTAAAACACAAAGACACACTGCAGGAAACGCGCGCGCGCCGCCTGCAATTGCTAAAATTCGCCCTTCGAGCTTAAGAAAACGATAACATGTTGGGAAAAGCGGGCCAACCCGCAATGGCGCCCTATGGGTTATGCAACCCAGCATTAGTGGCGTTATGGCCACAAAACCGCGATACAAGCGGGATTGACCGCGCAATCACTTTTTGTGTGGTGCGTGCAATAGTTTACCCGACACCTCCGCCAGCACAGAACTCCGAACCACATTCACGATTTTTCTCATTCGCGCGCCCTCGATATCGAGTGCGCATTGCGCACTATTTATTGACTAAGTGCATACAGCGCACTATTTTGATGAAAGACATTTTGAATGCCGACCATCGCCAGAATCGGAAATATCAAAATTCAAATTTATGCCGAAGATCATAACCCGCCACACTTTCACGTCATCACACCTGATCGTGAGGCTATCGTTGCCTTGGCGGATCTATCAATTTTGCAAGGCTCGCTTCGCAATGGCGATTACCGGGTTGTGCGTGAATGGGCATTCCAGCACAGGAGATTTCTTGAAGATGAATGGAACAGCAGTAATGGATGACGATATTATATCTGTTGGCGCGCCTCTACCTCGCATTGACGAAGCAATTGCTCTCAATGAGAGAAAGGTTCAAATCAGGTGGCGGACCGGCGAAACGCAGATTATCGACACAATGCCCGCCCTCGCAAGCAAACGCATTTTCATTACCCTGCGAACGAATGATGCCCTCTTCTTAACACTCAAAGTCAACGAAGATGGAAATGCAATCGAATGGGAGGATGGCGCAGAACTCTCCGCTATATGGCTTGAGCGCCTCGCCCCGGCCATGTTCGACAATGGTCAGTTCAGAGAGGCCATGGATGAGCTTGGCATGAGTCTTGATGGCATGGCGGCTGCGCTGGAAATCTCGCGTCGCCTCATTGCAGATTTCCGCAAGGACAAGCCTATCCCCCGGCACATCGCACTCGCCACGCGCTATCTCGTCGAGCACAATAGAAAGAGCGCCTGAAACGACAGGCGCTCTCCTAACAATCTATTCGGCAGCTGCAAGCCAGCCAGTATGCAGCTTGGCATCAACCGGTATCGCGGCGCTGATATGATCAGCAACGATTTCCGCCGTAGCAGCCGAGAGGGTCCAGCCCAGATGACCATGACCTGTGTTGTAGAAGACACCGGGACGCTTGCCCGCACCAACGCGCGGCAGCATGTTCGGCATCATCGGACGCAAACCGGCCCATGGCACGACATTTGACGTGTCCATGCCCGGAAAGAGATCACGGCTCCAGTCGACCAGTGGTTTAACGCGATCATGCCGGATGTCACGGTTTTCGCCATTATATTCGGCAGTTCCAGCCACGCGCAGGCGGCCAGCGCCAAGACGGCTGGTGACGATCTTTGCATCATCATCCAGCAGGCTGACCCAAGGTGCTGATTTCTGGCTTTCGACATCGTCAAGATTGACGGTGATTGAGTAGCCTTTGACCGGGTAGATGTTGACGCGGTCGCCCAATTGAGCAGCAAACTTGCGGCTGGCAATACCGGCGCAGATGACGATGGCGTCAAATCGCTCGGTCTCGGTTGCAGAATTGGCAACCGACGCCTTGCCCCATTCGACCACAACACCGTCGGTTCCATGCTTCAAGGCCGAGACATCGGCATCGCCTATAAAGCGAACGCCGTGGCGGATGGCAGCAGCGGCAAGACCGCGTGTGAATTTGTGAATATCGCCAGTGGAATCGGACGGTGTAAAGAAACCGCCATAGAAAGAACCGTTCAGCGTTGGCTCGATGCTGCGAATTTCCTCATTGGTGACAGCACGGCGGTCAAGACCACCGGCTTCGAGCAGCTTGTTGACCTTAACAGCGTGGTCATAGCCATATTTCGAGCGGTAAATATGCAGGATGCCGCGCTTCTCCAGATCGAAGTCGATCTTTTCATCGGCGGCAATCTCGAACATGCGCTTGCGGGCTTCGATGGCGAGCCTGGTGGTGGCGATTGTATTTTCTTCGTAATGCGGAATGTTCATCACGAACTCCGCCATCCAGGAATATTTGTGCCAGGAAGGCTTCGGGTTCATCAAAAGCGGCGCGTCCTTGCGCAGCATCCACTTCATACCCTTGAGCACCGTTGACCAGCTGTTCCACACTTCCGCATTGGAGGCCGACAATTGGCCGCCATTGGCGAAGGACGTTTCCATGGCCGCATAACGGTTGCGATCAAAAACGGTGACGGAATAACCCTGACGGGCAAGCGCATAGGCGGTCGTTACGCCGGTGATACCGGCGCCGATAATGGCGATATGGGTCATGATATAGCGGTCCTCAAGCAACACATGGTTTCAGTTTCGCCGTTCAAAACGGCACGAAACCCCATCTGTCACGGAACCTGAGAGCTTGGCCCTTTGAGCGCCCGCCGGGTGTTTACCACCCGTGTCGTCGGCACCGTTTTCCAGTCATATGACCGGGCAGGGCTTTCTCCTTCGGTGGGCACAACCTTTGCAGGCCATACCTCTCTCCAGATGTTCTAGACTATTCTGGTCCTTTTGCCTGAGAGTTTCCGGGGCGGTTGCTCCATCGGCGCCGGTTTTACCGGTCTCTCCCAGATAGCCTGTGCGAACGCGAGATATATATCGCAGTTGCGAGAAGAGAACAACTGGCTAAGAAGCGTTACAGCAATTATGCTTGATTGAAATTGGCATACCCCTCCGGAGGAATTCATGAAGCCTGTCTTTCTGCAACTGCAATGCGCACCCGGCAAGACGTACGAGGTTGCAAAAACCCTGTTCGAACGCGAGATCGTCTCGGAACTCTATTCAACCAGCGGCGAATTTGATCTTTTGGCGAAAGTCTACATTCCTGAAGATCAGGATGTCGGCAAATTCATCAATGAGAACGTGCTCGACATTCCAGGCATTGCCCGTTCATTGACGACACTGACCTTCACGGCGTTCTGACGGGACCGGCTAAAGCGAGACATTACGTCTCGTTTCATGCGCTCCACATCTGCATTATGTAATCAATGCAATAAAAATTGCCATTTCAGGCAACAAAATTCCATTCTTTGCATGGGAGCGCTTTTTCTATAGAGATGCTCCCTCGCCCGTTCTCAGCAGGATTTCGACTATGCCTCCTTATCGTTCACGCACAACCACACATGGCCGCAACATGGCAGGTGCCCGCGGGCTCTGGCGCGCGACCGGCATGAAGGATGAGGATTTCGGCAAACCGATTATTGCTGTGGTCAATTCCTTCACCCAGTTCGTTCCGGGCCACGTTCACTTGAAAGATCTCGGCCAGCTTGTTGCGCGCGAAATCGAGAGCGCTGGCGGCGTTGCCAAGGAATTCAACACAATTGCCGTCGATGATGGCATCGCCATGGGCCATGACGGCATGCTGTATTCGTTGCCATCGCGCGAAATCATCGCCGACAGCGTCGAATATATGGTCAATGCCCACTGCGCCGATGCCATGGTCTGCATTTCCAATTGTGACAAGATCACACCGGGCATGCTGATGGCGGCGCTGCGCCTCAACATACCCGTGGTGTTCGTTTCCGGCGGGCCAATGGAAGCGGGCAAGGTTGTCTGGGATGACAAGGAAAAGAAGCTTGATCTTGTTGATGCCATGGTGGCTGCCGCCGATGACCGCATTTCCGATGAGGAAGTGAAGGCCATCGAGCGTTCAGCTTGCCCAACCTGTGGCTCCTGCTCGGGCATGTTCACCGCCAATTCCATGAACTGCCTGACTGAAGCGCTTGGCCTGTCGCTGCCCGGCAATGGATCGACGCTGGCGACCCATGCGGATCGCCGCCGCCTTTTTGTCGAGGCTGGTCATCTGGTCGTTGATCTTGCCCGTCGCTATTACGAGCAGGACGACGAAACGGTTCTGCCGCGCTCCATCGCCTCGTTTGCAGCATTCGAAAACGCCATGACGCTTGATATTGCCATGGGCGGTTCGACCAATACGGTGCTGCATTTGCTGGCCGCTGCCCATGAGGGCGAGGTTGATTTCACCATGAGTGACATTGATCGCCTCTCCCGCCGTGTGCCTGTTCTCTGCAAAGTTGCACCTGCCGTTGCCAATGTTCACATGGAAGATGTGCATCATGCGGGCGGTGTCATGGGCATTCTTGGCGAACTTGACCGTGCGGGTCTGCTCGACACGTCAGTCTATTCCGTACATGCAGCCAACCTCGGCGCGGCGCTCGACCGCTGGGATGTGGTGCGCAGCAAGAACAAGTCGGTACATGACTTCTTCATGGCCGCACCGGGCGGCGTACCGACACAGGTCGCATTCAGCCAGGAACGCCGCTTTGCCGATGTCGATCTCGACCGCGAAAAGGGCGTCATCCGCAATCTTGAACATGCCTATTCGAAGGATGGCGGTCTTGCGGTTCTCTATGGCAATCTGGCAGAAGACGGCTGCATTGTGAAAACCGCCGGTGTTGACGATTCGATCCTGAAGTTCTCCGGCCCTGCCCGCATTTTTGAAAGTCAGGACAGCGCTGTTCTGGGCATTCTCAATGGTGGAATCAAGCCCGGTGATATCGTGCTGATCCGCTATGAAGGTCCGCGCGGTGGACCCGGCATGCAGGAAATGCTCTATCCAACCAGCTATCTGAAATCAAAGGGCCTCGGCAAAGCCTGCGCCCTGATTACCGATGGTCGTTTCTCGGGCGGCTCGTCAGGTCTTTCCATTGGCCATGTTTCACCGGAAGCGGCTGAAGGCGGTCTGATCGGTCTGGTACAGGAAGGCGATATCATCAACATCGATATTCCGAACCGCGGGATTCATCTGGCTGTTGACGATGCTGTTCTGGCCGAGCGCCGTGCCCAGATGGAAGCCAAGGGCACTGCCGCGTGGAAGCCTGAGGAAAAGCGCAAGCGCAAGATCACGACGGCATTGCGCGCTTATGGTGCGATGGCAACCAGCGCCGCCAAGGGTGCCGTGCGCCAGATTCCGGATGACTGGAACTAACCTGGATCAAATCCGATCTACTGGAAGCGCGCTTCCAGTAGATCGATATCCCTGACCATCTTCGTGGCAATGGTGCTTTCGAGCCGTCTTGCCCGGACAAGGCGATGAATTTCCTGCCGCTCTGCCCTCAGCGCCGTGATGCGCAGCAGCTTCTCGATCTCTTCACTGCGCGCCACCTCTTCACGCTCTTCGCCCAGATGCATACGTCCATCAATACGCTTGCGATAAAGCTCCATGATGTGGTTGGCGACATCCGTATAAATGTCGGCATCGGCGCGCCCTGATGCGAGATCATGTTGAGCCCGCTCGATTGCCATGATGGCCGCTTCTGCCGCTGCAATACGCGCATAATCCTCTTCCCGCTGGTTCGAATCTTCGACTGGCAGGTCAATGTTGCGCAGAAGCCGGGGCAGACCGATACTCGCCATAATGAGCGACAGGATGATCACCCCCGTTGCAAGAAAGATGACGAGATCACGGGCGGGAAACAACGAGCCATCATAAAGAAACAATGGCAACGTCAGAATACCCGCCAGCGTGATTGCGCCACGAACACCGGCAAAGGACATGGTCGCGATGAGCTTCCAGCTCGGTTTGACCACGGCTTCGCCCTGTGCGCTGCGCTTTGCCATGGTGACACGCCATGAGCCCCAGACCCAGAGAAAGCGCAATGTCGCCAGAACAGTATAAATCACCACGACATAGACAAGCAGCCACCAGGGACTGGACTCGCCCGCCTCCTGTACGTTCTTGACGGCACCGGAGAATATGCCGGGCAGTTGTTCGCCCAGCAGCACAAAGATGGCACCATTGGCGGCGAACTGCGCCGTATCCCAGACGGCTGTGCGGCGCACGCGGGTCAGCGCCATGGATTGTGCAGTGTTCTCGGCATAGCTCATGGTGATACCAGCAGCCACCGCGGCAAGGATGCCCGATGCATGCACGTGTTCTGCCAGAAGATAAGCGCCGAATGGAATGAGCAGGCTAATGAGGATTTGTGAGCCGCTCTCCTCACCCAGTTTACGCGCCAGAAAAGCCTTGCCGCGTGTGACGCCGAGGGTGACACCGATGCCAATGGCAATACCGGCAAAAGCGAGCCACAGGAAGGTGAAGAAGGCCTCGGTGATCGAGAAACTGCCTGTTAGCATCGCCGCGACTGCAAAGCGCATGCATACGAGACCGGACGCGTCGTTGAGAAGAGATTCCCCTTCAAGAATATGCATCATGCGGGAGGGGATCGGCACACGGGCGGCAATGGCCGACACCGCAATTGGATCTGTTGGCGAGACGATTGCAGCCAAGGCAAATGCCACGGGCAGCGGCACAGATGGAATCATCCAATGCACGAAGAAACCAACGCCGATGACCGTAAAGATGACAAGGCCAAGCGCCATTTCCAGAATGATGCCCTTATCCCGGAAAAGCCCTTCTTTGGGTATACGCCAGCCATCAAGAAACAGGAGCGGCGGCAGGAACAACAGGAAGAAAATGTCTGGATCAAGCTGAACACGAATGGTGGTAACCGAAGCAATCGCCGCGCCAAGACCGATCTGCACCAACGGCAGCGGTACAGCCAAAGGCAGTATGCGCACGATGGAGTCACTGACCACAACGGCCAATAGCATCAGCAGGACGATGGTGATTGTTTCCACGGCGAATCCATTTTGATTGTCGGAATAGGATGAAGGAAAGGCCGGTGCTTTGTCGAGGTGAACCTTGGCAACTTTGCGCCCAGATCGTGCCTATTGGGTGAAATGCCGCCGGGACCAGACATTTTCGTGACAATCAATTTTACGTTTACGTCAATGTAATACTTGCAAGCGCATCGCCTATCGCCATAGATAGGATTGTTGAGTAGCATGGCAAAGGTTGGAGGACCGAAAGCCAGCTACAAGGAAACCATCAGGGGAGGTTAATGTGGCAAAAGAGACAACGCCGGTAAAAACATCCGTGACAGCCAAGCGCGCCGGTACAAAGGCAGCGCCAGCCAAAACGGCGAAACCCGCCGTCACGACTGTAAAAGCCGCCGCGAAAAAACTTGTCGGCGAGGTCAAGACAGCTGCAAAGGCCGTGAAACCAGCAGCAGTAAAACCAGTTGCCAAAACGACACCAGCAAAATCAGTTTCGAATACAAAGACCGCAGCGCCTGCTATTGCTAAAACAGCCAAGCCCGCACCGAAGCCCAGCGCGTCGGCTGAGCCAGTGGCAAAAGCTGCATCTGCCAAACCTGCCGCCATAAAGAAAGCCACAAAGGCAACGACACCTGCTGTCAGCGACGTCAAACCCGCAGCGAAGGCTGCTCCAAAGGCAACAGCCAAGGCAAAGAGCACAGGGCCTGCAAAGGTGACGGCGAAGGCCGCGACCAAAGCAGCGCCGGCACCAAGCCCGACGCCAGTGGCAGCAACAAAGCCCGCTGCGAAGAAAGCCCCTGCAAAGAAGACACCAGCGCCCGCAGCATTGAAAGCTGCTGCGCCAGTTGCGCAGGAAGCCAAACCTGCCGCAAAACCCAAAGCTGCACCAAAAACCGCAACCAAGGCAAAGAGCACAGAACCTGCAAAAGTTACCGCGAAAGCTGCGGCCAAAGCAGCACCTGCGCCAAGCCCGGCGCCAGTGGCAGTAACACAGCCTGCCGTGAAGAAAACAGCGACAAAGGCCAAAACTGCTGCACCCGCTGCTACCAAGGCTGCGCCCGCAAAAGCCGCATCTCTGGCAAAAATGCCCGAGCCGAAATTATGGGTCAAATCCTATCCTGAGGGCGTTCCCGCCGAAATAGGACCGCTACCTTACGAGAATATCAACGAACTCTTTACGGCAGCCTATAAGAAGTACGCCAACCGACCGGCTTTCACATGCATGGGCAAAGCCATGTCCTATGCGGAAATGGATCGCCATTCCCGCGATCTCGGCGCGTGGCTGCAGTCACGCGGACTGGTGAAGGGTGATCGCGTTGCCGTTATGATGCCGAACATCCTGCAATACCCGGTCGCCATTGCTGCGATCCTGCGTGCAGGTCTGACGGTCGTCAACATCAACCCGCTTTATACGCCGCGCGAGCTTGAGCACCAGTTGAAAGACAGTGGCGCCAAAGCCATTATCATTCTGGAAAACTTTGCGATAACGCTGCAAAAGGTTCTGACGGCAACACCGATCAAGCACATTGTTGTCGCGACCATGGGCGACATGCTGGGCCTCAAGGGTCACATCGTCAATCTGGTGGTGCGCCGCGTCAAGAAGATGGTGCCAGCCTGGACCCTGCCCGGCCATACCTCATTCAAGACGGCCCTTTCGCAGGGTGCAGGCCTTACCCTGAAGCCGGTTGAAATCAAAAACAACGATGTTGCCTTCCTGCAATATACTGGCGGTACGACAGGTGTTTCCAAGGGCGCCGTCCTGATGCACAGCAACATTGTGGCCAATGTCACGCAGATGCGCTTTTGGGTTGAGGTCGGTTTCAAAAAGAAGGGCCGCCCTGATAATCTGACCTTCATTTGCGCGCTGCCGCTCTATCATATTTTCGGCCTCACCGTGAATGCGATGATCAGCATGGAGCTAGGCGGCAACAATATCCTGATCCCCAATCCGCGTGATATTCCCGCCTTCGTCAAGGAATTGCAGAAGGTGCCGATCCACGTCTTCCCCGGCCTCAACACGCTGTTCAACGGCCTTCTCAACAATGAGGATTTCCGCAAGCTGAATTTCACGGGTCTTGTCCTGTCGCTGGGTGGCGGTATGGCCGTGCAAAGGCCGGTCGCGGATCGCTGGTATGAAGTGACCGGCAACCTGATCACGGAAGGTTTCGGTCTTTCCGAAACCTCGCCTGTTGCCTCGGCCAACAGGCTGGATGCGACGGAATTCTCCGGGACGATCGGTACACCGCTTCCATCCACGGACTTCTCCATTCGCGATGATGATGGCAAGGAACTGCCACTGCTGGAGGTTGGCGAAATCTGTATTCGCGGACCTCAGGTCATGGCCGGTTACTGGAACCGTCCGGATGAAACGGCCAAGGTCATGACATCGGACGGCTTCTTCCGTTCCGGCGATATGGGCTACATGGATGAGCGCGGCTACACCAAGATTGTTGATCGCAAGAAGGACATGATCCTGGTCTCCGGTTTCAACGTCTATCCGAACGAAATCGAAGAAGTGGCCATGGAACATCCCGGCGTGCGCGAAGCGGCGGCGATTGGTGTTCCCAACGAGCATTCCGGCGAGGTGGTCAAACTCTTCATCGTGCGCAAAGATCCGCTGCTGACCGAAGATGCGATCAAGGCATTCTGTGCCGAGCGACTGACCAATTATAAGCGTCCCCGAACGATTGAGTTCCGTGACGAACTGCCGAAAAGCAATGTCGGTAAAATCCTGCGGCGCGAGTTGCGCGGCTGACAAACACCAGAAAGCCGCCCCGTGCGGCTTTCTTCTTTTTTGATGTATCCTAATTTTTAAATGGGTTGGCCGACATCAATCCGGTTGCCGTCGAGGTCCTCGAAAACAAAGGCCCGTAAACCATAGTCCTTGTCCTTCAGGCCCTTGATGATACGCAATCCCTGTGCCTGACAAATCGCGTGCAACGCGTCGACATTATCAACCATCATATGGATGACATTGAAGGGCGCGGCCTTGTGGTCTTTCTGCAGGGTGAGATGCAGTTCGGCATTATCGCGCTTCAAAATCATGAAACCAACAGGGCTGCCATTCTGGAAGGTTTTAGTGAAGCCAAGAACCCCAGTGTAAAAATCATGAGCGCGGGCCATATCACCGACGGGTAACATGGCAGCGATGCGGCCGAAATGAATGGAATTGGCGGGAGTGTCGTTCATGTCATAACCTCATGGTTTGAAGGCCCACAGGCTTTACCGGACGGTGCCGGATCAAGCTGCTGCTTTCGTCAATCAGATCATGAGACGGTGCCCACACATCGTTCCTATACATTGCCGCGTTGGTTCACTCAATGCTGCTTTTGCATCCATCAAAATATATCCGCTGCAACAACGAGCATCAACTTGTCACATCAATCAGAATTACTGTGATTTAGCCCGCCCAGCCAGAAAATCCGGCAGATCGGCAATTGAGCCCAGAATGACATCGCTCAACGAAGCAAGATCATCAAGCGTGCTGTTGCCGGAGAGCACACCCACGGCAAGGCCTGCACCGGCAGCATGGGCCATTTCCAGATCGTGCCCATTGTCACCAACCATGGCGATAGCGCTGGCATGAAACCCCGTCTTTGCGGCAAACAGCTCCAACTGGTCCGCATGGGGTTTTGCTCGCGCCACGGAATCATAACCGATGATGACCGAAAAGAGCGCTGTGAGCCCCAAAGCTTCGGCGGTTGCGCGCGCGCCGGCCTCGGAATCATTCGTGGCGATGCCAAGGATAAAACCCTGCGCGGCCAACTTTTCCAGCGTCTCACGCAATCCATCAATGCCTACAGCGCGGCGCGATCCCTCACGCACCGCATATTCGTCATAGGCACGGATACGCTCGCGCTTTTCTTCCAGCGTCAATTCCGGGTGCCAGAGATCGACAATGTCGTTGATCGTTCCGGCGGCCACCACAGAGCCACCGCGGAAACGTTCCATCTCCCAGTCATAGCCACCAGCTTCGACCAAGGCGCGTGCGCGGCCCTCGTCCCCGCCTGCGGCCTTGTGGGCGAGTTCCATGGTTATGCCGAACCATGTGCGATTGAAATCAACGAGTGTGCCGTCCTTATCGAACAGGATGGCGCGGATTTCCGAAGGTTGAGCGCGGGCCATCAGGCTTCCAGTGACCCGGGTCGCGCCTGTTCGGAACGCTTGGCGCCCAAGAGCTTGAGAAGATCATCACCCCGGCGTGTATACCTATGGCTGCGGCGCGTGAGAATGCGGCCTGCCTGTGGAGCAGTCAGCGTGATATCGCCCGAGGGATCACCCGGAACGGTGACAATCGTGACCAGTTTCGCACCCGCCTCGACTTCATCGCCGATATCAACGTGAAACAGGATCATGCCGCCCTGCGGCGCGCGGACCATTTCAACGTTCTCGAGCGGTGTGACCGGTCCCTTGAAATTGACAGTCAGCTTGACGGCAGGATCAGTGACCACACCGCGATGCACGAGGAACCGGTAAAGGCCTTCCGCATCGGCTTTGCCGGTAGCGATATCGACATCGCTCAACCCGCGAAACTCAACAGTCGTAACAGCGCGACGTTTTACGTCACGCTTGGCTTCCGGCAGTTGCAGAACCGGGTGGGCGCATGCTTCTTCAAAGGCGGCATCGGCAGTGCTGTTCCATGACAGAATAGCTGTTGAGCCCAGCGCCGCAGCGAGATCATACATCTCGGGCAGGAAAGCCTGATGGATATAGAGATAATTTTCGCTTTCATCATCGCAGTGCAGGTCGAGCACGATTTCATGCGGTAGCGCCAGACGCAGCAATTGTGCCTTCAACCGTTCAGCCAGAGATTTCGGGCCATCGATGGGAACAAGTCCTGAAGTATCGAACGTATCGAGCAGCGGGAATGAACGATTGAAATTGACGCTGGAAAAGAATTCAAACCGGCCCAGATGCTGATGCGACTGCCACTGCGCCGAGCCAACTGGGTTGGCCTGCGGAACCACAGTAATGTTACCGGATATCCGGCCTTCCTTCTCAGCTTTTTCCAGCATGGGAATGAGAAAATGCAAGGCAGCCTGTCCGGGCAGTTCGGAGCCATGGAGGGAGGATTGCAGATAGGCGCTGACCGCCTTTTCATCCTTGCCCGTAAAACGCAGCACGCGCAGTTCAATATGGTTGCCCGGCACATCGCCAGCCAGCTGAATAGTCTCGGTTTTCATCAATGCTTTCCCGGTTCCTCAAATCCGGCCCTGGAGCAAAGGCCGGAAACCCATTCTGTTTGTTATTGGGCCACTATAGCCTATTTGGCGCGGCGTTTTCTCAAGTGCGCGACAAGACCTTGCGTGGATGCGTCCTTGTCCTTTGGCTTGACTTCGCCGGAGACGATCGGGAGAAGTTCTGTTGCCAGCTCCTTGCCCAACTCGACACCCCACTGGTCAAAAGCATTGATCCCGAAAAGCTGCGCCTCGACAAACACCCGGTGTTCGTAGAGCGCAATCAGGCGGCCAAGCGCAAAGGGATCGAGCTTGTCGTAGACGATGGTGATCGACGGGCGATTGCCGGTGAAAACGCGGTGCGGTGCAATCCGTTTCACTTCGGACTTCGGCAGATTTTTCGCTGTAAGCTGCGCCTTGGCTTCATCAAGCGTCCGCCCTTTCATCAGGGCTTCCGACTGGGCAAGGCAATTGGCAAGCAGCATCTCGTGCTGATTGTCCAGATGTGGTTCATGCCCCTTCGCCGCGACAATAAACTCCAGCGGGATCGTGTCTGTGCCCTGATGCAGAAGCTGGAAGAAAGCGTGCTGGCCATTGGTGCCGGGCTCACCCCAGACGACAGGACCGGTTGGCCCTGAGACAGGTTTGCCATCAACAGTGACGCCCTTGCCGTTCGATTCCATATCGAGTTGTTGCAGATATGCGGGCAAACGGGCCAGACGCTGGTCATAGGGAATAACGGCACGGCTGGTATAGCCTGAGATGGCACGATGCCAATATCCGACCAGACCAAGCATCATGGGCAGATTCTTGTGCAGCGCAGCTTTACGGAAATGTTCATCCATTGAATGGGCACCGTCGAGGAAACGGCCAAAATTTTCGGGCCCGATAGCGATCATCAGAGGCAGACCAATAGCCGACCAGATGGAATAGCGACCACCGACCCAATCCCAGAAACCAAAGATCCGGTCTTCCGGAATACCAAAAGCGTCGACCTTGTCGAGCGCGGTCGAAACTGCAGCAAAATGCTGGCCAACCGCCTTCTCGCCCAACGCGTCGGCAATCCATTTGCGCGCTGCCTTGGCATTGGTCATGGTTTCAATGGTGGTGAATGTCTTCGAGGCGACGATGATCAGCGTTGTCGCCGGGTCAAGGCCTTTCAGTGTATCGGCGATATGCGCGCCATCAACATTGGAGACGAAGTGCGTCTTCGGGCCATCATGATAGGGTGACAGCGCAAGCGTTGCCATGGCCGGCCCAAGATCGGAACCACCAATACCAATATTGATCACGTCAGTAATCGGCTTGTTCTTGGAACCCTTGATTGCTCCCGAGCGCAGACCATCCGCATAGGCACCCATGCGTTTGAGCACATCATTGACGCCGGGCATAACATCCACACCGTCAACCTTGATAGGCTTGTTGGAGCGGTTGCGCAGCGCTGTGTGCAGAACGGCGCGGCCTTCCGTATTGTTGATTGGTTCGCCGGCAAACATTGCATCACGCCGGGCTTCGACATTGGCAACTTTTGCCAGATCGGCAAGAAGAGACAATGTCTTGTCATTGACGAGACATTTCGACCAGTCGAGAAGAAGATCATCAAGATGGAGTGAGTAGCGGTCGAAGCGTTTGGGATCTTCTGCAAAGGTTGCGCGCATGTTTTTCGGTGCGCCGCTTTTGAAATGTGCTTTCAATGCCTGAACGGAACCACGCAGGTCGTTCGCTTTCACCTTCGCCATATCTCTCTCCTGAAGTCACGCCTTGAACCTGTCGGGCAGGAACCTGCCACCGGAATCATTTTGTTTCAATCGGTTTGAAGCAGAATCTCTTCTGATTTAACGTCATGCCGATTTACATCAGGAGCGTGCGCCGCAAATCCGGGCGGAACTGCGGCGCAAAAGTCTATCAGCCCTTGATGGCTGTCAGAACTTCGTCATACGCCTTGCAGGCGTCTTTCAGATCGGTCTGGCCCTGATACTTGGTCGCCAGTTCCTGCATCTTGGTAACAATTCCCTGTGCCTTGGATGGATCTTTGGTAACGACCTGCTGTACGGCAGCGGTGATTTCACCGGCCTTTTTGGTCAGCTCTTCCTGGGTGCAGGTAGGGGCTTTCGAGCAACCGACGAGAGCGACAGCCAGCAGCGAAATGCCGACGACCATTTTCAATTTCATTTGCAGTCTCCCTTGATGAGATGAGTGAAGTAGAGAAGTGAAACACTTCTCCGATATTGCCCTGTGATGCGTCATCCCTACGGAATCACAAAGTCTTAACCCTGTTATTACACTGCCTCTGTTCGGTCCAGAGCCATCATCGCCAGTATCATGATGTTTTGTGACAGGATTTAATACATTGGCAAAAATATTGGCCTTTATAAATTGTGGACAGGCTGAGTCGTCTATTTTAGCCTTCTCTTTGCAAAGAGGATTTGAAATATGGACATAACAGGCGAAGAGCGCATCGCTGCACCACGCGATGCAGTCTGGAAAGCATTGAATGATCCGGACGTCCTGAAAGCCTGTATTCCCGGCTGCGAGAGGCTTGAATGGATTTCAGATAGGGAACTTGAAGCGACAGTCGTCGTGAAACTCAGCCTCATAAAAGCGCGGTTCAGCGGCAGGATTGAACTGAGCAATCTCAATCCGCCGCACTCCTACACCATCACCGCCGAGGGCAAGGGCGGTATTGCCGGATTTGCCAAAGGCGCAGCAGATGTCAACCTGATCGAGGACGGCAACGAGACTGTGCTTGTCTATAAGGTCCATGCTGATGTGAGTGGCAGAATTGCCCAAATCGGTGGCCGACTGGTATGGTCCTGGGCCACAAAACTTGCCGCCCGGTTTTTCGAAAACCTTGGTCAAATTGCCGCCGGCACCTGAGAGCTTCCAGAAATCGACCGGCCTGTCGTATTTTCCATAAGCCATGGCGGAATGACGTTTGGGTCTGATGCAACGAAGCCGGATATCCTGCCTGCAGATAAAGATTGCATTCAGGCTGGAATTCATGCGCGCGTTTGACTTCATCATTGTTGGTTCAGGTTCTGCCGGATCGGTTGTTGCCGAGCGCCTGTCCGCCAGTGGCCGTCATTCCGTGCTTGTGCTGGAAGCTGGTGGTTCGGACCGGCGCTTTTTCGTGCAGATGCCGCTTGGTTACGGCAAGACCTTTTATGACAAATCCGTCAACTGGATGTACCGCGCCGAATCCGATCCGGGTCTCGGCGGCAATGCTGATTACTGGCCGCGCGGCAAGGTGCTCGGCGGATCAAGCTCGATCAACGCCATGGTCTATGTGCGCGGTGCGAGGGAAGATTTTGACGAATGGCGCGAGCGTGGCAATCCCGGCTGGGGCCATGATGATCTGCTCCCCATATTCCGGGCGCTGGAAGATCACGATGGACCAGCGAAAAGCCTTGGCCGCGGCGGCCCTGTACATGTCACCGATTGCTCGGGACTGTTTCATCCACTTACCAACCAAATTCTGAAAGCCGCGCAGGAGGCGGGCCTACCCTATAATCCTGATTTCAATGGTGCTACGCAGGAGGGCACAGGACCATTTCAACTGACCACCAAGAACGGGCGGCGCATGTCCGCCGCGCGGGCTTTCCTGCGCCCGGCGATGAAACGCGCCAATGTGACTGTACTCACAGGCGCCATGGTGCAGCGCGTCACTTTCGAAGGCAAGCGTGCCACCGGTGTCACATTTGTCCGCAATGGCCAAACCGAGACAGTCACTGCGGGGCGCGAAGTCGTTCTGTGTGGCGGTTCCGTCAACTCGCCACAGCTGCTTGAACTATCGGGCATTGGCAATGCAACGCGATTGCAGCAACTCGGCATTCCCGTCATACATGCCAATAGTCAGGTTGGAGAAAACCTGCAGGATCATCTCGGTATCAATTACACCTACCGCGCTAATGTTGCCTCGCTCAATCAGGTGCTGCGGCCATGGTGGGGAAAGATGTTGGTCGGCATCGAATATCTGCTGCTGCGAACGGGGCCGCTATCGATCAGCATGAATCAGGGTGGGGGCTTTTTTCGCACCGATCCATCCCGCCCACGGCCGAACATGCAGCTTTATTTTCAAGCGTTCTCAACAGTGCGTCCCAAGGAGGGCGAACGGCCAATCCTCACACCTGACCCATGGCCGGGCTTTTCCATTGGCCTGTCCAATTGCCGTCCGACCAGCGTCGGCTCTATCCATATTCGCTCTGATAACCCGCTTGAAGCACCGCGGATTGTGCCGAATGCCTTTTCCACGGAGCATGATGTGGCTGAGATGCTCGATGCGGTTAAATTCCTGCGGAAAATTGCGGGCACACCAACCCTGTCAAAACTGATTGTCGAGGAGTTATTGCCCGGCCCGGATTGCCAGAGCAACGAGGACCTGATTACCGATTTCCGTAAGCGCAGCGGTACGGTCTATCATCCCGTTTCCACCTGTCGCATGGGGCCAGACCCCGCTCAGTCGGTGGTCGATCCGCGCTTGCGCGTTCACGGTGTCGAGGGCCTGCGCGTTATCGATTGTTCGATTTTTCCCAACATCATATCGGGCAACACCAATGCCGCTGCCATGATGGTGGGTGCCAAGGGCGCAAGCCTTGTTCTGGAAGATCTTGCATAAATCTCATCTCTTTCAATAGTCCAATTCAATCCTTCCTTTGCGAGCGCCAGAGGATGGAACACATCGTTTTCGCATTTTCTTGACCGTTTGATAAAAAATTTGACCTTTTGTAAAAATCTGGCATTCTTTCCCTCAACAGGCGCCGGACATACCGGCCCACCACCAAATTGCGGATGTTTCCAAAGGGAACGGGACGCCGCAATTTCAGAAATGGAGAGGCGATTTCATGGGATCGATTGATTCTGGAATCCGTGATGTGAGGGCCGGACGGCTTGAGTCTGAGGTCTACACCGATGTTTTTTCCGATCTGCACCCGGCTCTGACACGGCATGAGGCCTTTGTCGAATCCGACCGCTGTTACTTCTGTTACGATGCGCCCTGCATGAATGCCTGTCCCACGGGCATCGATATTCCGCTATTCATTCGCCAGATTGCCGCCGACAACCCCACCGGTTCGGCAAAGACCATTCTTTCCGAAAACATTCTGGGGGGCATGTGTGCCCGTGTCTGCCCGACCGAAACCCTGTGCGAGCAGGCCTGCGTGCGCGAAACGGCCGAAGGCAAGCCGGTCAAGATCGGGCTTCTGCAACGCTATGCCACCGATCATCTGATGGAAAAAGGCCAGCACCCATTCAAGCGGGCTGAATCAACAGGCAAGAGCGTTGCCGTTGTCGGTGCCGGTCCTGCCGGATTGTCCGCTGCGCATCGCCTTGCCAAGCACGGGCACAATGTAACGATCTTCGAGGCACGGCCCAAGGCTGGCGGGCTCAATGAATATGGTATCGCCGCCTATAAGAGCGTCGATAATTTCGCCCAGCAGGAACTCGATTTCATTCTGGAAATCGGCGGAATCACCATAGAGAATGACAAGGCGCTTGGCCGGGATATCAGCATCGACGCGCTGAAAGCGGGTTTTGATGCGGTGTTCCTTGGCATGGGCTTGCCGGGTGTTAATGAACTTGGCCTTGAAGGGGAAGACGCCGCAGGCTGCATCGATGCGGTTGATTACATCTCCGTGCTGCGCCAGAGCGAAGACCTGTCGCAAATATCCGTCGGACGCGATGTTGTCGTCATTGGTGGAGGCATGACCGCCATCGACGTGGCAGTCCAGACCAAACTGCTTGGTGCGGAGAATGTCATCATCGCCTACCGGCGCGGGCCGGAAAGCATGAATGCCAGCCCCTATGAACAGGAACTGGCACTGAAAACCGGTGTCATCATCCGTCATTGGTTGCAGCCGCGCGCGCTTACCCGCAACGCGGCAGGCGAAGTCTGCGGCATTACGCTTGACTATACGGCCATGGTCGATGGCAGGCTTGCCGGGACAGGCGAGAGCATCACGCTTGCCAGTGACCAGATTTTCAAGGCCATTGGCCAGACACCGGCGCAGAGCATTTTAGCTGAATCCGGCTTGGCTTTGTCGAAGGGACGCATCAGCGTCGATGATGATCGCCGTACATCAGTTCCCGGTATATGGGCGGGCGGTGACTGCATTGCCGGTGGTCAGGATTTGACTGTGGCAGCGGTTCAGGATGGCAAGCTTGCCGCTGAATCGATCCATCGCTCCTTGACGCAGCAGCCGGAGAAAGTCAGCGGGTTTGTTGAAGCCGTCATGGCCGAAAATCCGGATGGCACGTCAGCTGCAGCTGAGCATCCCACCCATTCAGACCACATTGCTGGTTGAAGGAGATATCGACATGGCTGATCTTTCATCGAATTTCCTCGGCATCAAATCCCCTAACCCCTTCTGGCTGGCTTCTGCACCACCAACGGATAAGGCCTACAATGTCGAGCGCGCCTTCAAGGCGGGCTGGGGCGGTGTAGTCTGGAAGACATTGGGGGAAGAGGGTCCACCTGTCGTCAACGTCAACGGTCCACGCTATGGCGCAATCCACGGCCCTGACCGGCGGTTGCTTGGCCTGAACAATATCGAGCTTATCACCGACCGTCCGCTGGAAGTGAACCTGCGGGAAATGACCGAGGTGAAGAAGAACTGGCCAGACCGGGCGCTGATTGCCTCTATCATGGTGCCCTGCGAGGAGAACGCCTGGAAAGCCATTCTGCCCTTGGTTGAGGCTACCGGTGCTGACGGTATCGAGCTTAACTTCGGCTGCCCGCACGGCATGTCCGAGCGCGGCATGGGTGCCGCTGTCGGTCAGGTACCTGAATATATCGAAATGGTGGTACGCTGGTGCAAGCAGTATACGCGCATGCCTGTCATCACCAAGCTGACGCCGAATATCGCCGATATTCGCAAGCCCGCACGGGCGGCAAAAGCCGGTGGTACGGACGCCGTGTCACTGATCAACACCATCAATTCCATTGTATCGGTTGATCTTGATACATTTGCGCCCAATCCATCGATTGATGGCCGCGGTTCACATGGCGGTTATTGCGGCCCGGCAGTCAAGCCAATCGCGCTGAACATGGTGGCGGAAATTGCGCGTGATGCGGAAACCCGTGGCCTGCCGATTTCGGGCATTGGCGGTATCACCACTTGGCGCGATGCGGCCGAATTCATCGCGCTTGGTTGTGGCAATGTGCAGGTCTGCACCGCCGCCATGACCTACGGCTTCAAGGTCGTGCAGGAGATGATCGACGGATTGTCCGATTGGATGGATTCACGCGGTTTCAGCTCCATCGAAGACTTTCGCGGTCTGGCCGTTCCGAATGTTTCGGACTGGCAATATCTCAACCTCAACTACATCACCAAGGCACAGATCGATCAGGATCTCTGCATCAAATGCGGTCGTTGCCACATCGCCTGCGAAGACACATCGCATCAGGCCATCACAGCGATGGTTGACGGTGCGCGGCATTTCGAGGTGATTGATGAGGAATGCGTTGGCTGCAATCTCTGCGTCAATGTCTGCCCGGTTGATAACTGCATCACCATGGTGCCGATGACGTCGGGCGTTGATCCGCGCACCAAGACACCGATCCAGCCTGATTACGCCAACTGGACGACACACCCGAACAATCCGATGGCCAAGGCGGCTGCAGAGTAGCAAACTTAAAACCCGCCCTTCGAGGCGGGTTTTTTGTGAAGTGTCTGGTTCGTGTTTCGTGGTTCGACATAACAACCATGAGGGAAAGTGTGGATGCAACGCTAATCGCAAGGGGTGCAGTATAAAGCACGCCTCATCCTGAGCCTGTCCAAGGGACTGCAACTTGTACAGCTACGAATAGCTACTCTACCATGTAATCGTGGACGACTTCCCCAAGTCCCAATGTCAGATCGGCAATGAAATGCGAAGCTGACAGAACTTCCAGCACCGGCAGACGTGAGACGTCAGCCATGACATGTGCATGAAGTTCCAGCGCGGCAGGGGCGGTCCATGCGCCCTTCAGATCAATATCCTGCAGGTGATACTGAACCAGCTCGCAAATGCGGGCCGTGCCGTCCACATGCGGAATAATCTTGATAAGATAATTCGGCAGCAGGAGCGATTTCAGCACGGCATCATGATCGGCAGCTTTGTGCTTATAGCCCATGGTGCCGGTGGCACAGAGGACGCTGCCATAATGCAGGGTACCAAGGATGGTTTCGCCCTCATGGGTGATTTTCGGGCTGGCCAGTTTCTTCGGGAAACCCCAGATCTCACGCCCACCCGCAATCGGGGCGTCATCGTCGAGATACATGGAATGAACGTAAACACCATCCTTGCCATTGAAGCGGACCGGGATGACCTGGCCAGACTCCGTATAGTCACCAAAACCGGTGGAGTCGGGCATACGGATGAACTCGAATTTGACGACCGGTTCCGTGATCTCAAGCGGTTCCGGCACGACAGCCCTCAGTGCTTCCGGATCGGTGCGATAGGTGATGACCACATATTCGCGGTTGATGAAACGGTAGGGTCCCGGCGGATAGGACGGGTTGGTAAGCGGCATGGCATAGGCGGAACGAACGTCGGATATTTTCACGGGTTATCTCCGGATATCAGGGGCGGCCTTGCTGACAAGACAGGCGCTACAACCAATATTGCAGCGCGATGTGACAATAGTGCAATGCACAATCTACGCTTGTCAATTTCGCGTGAGATCATCTGATTGGTGATCTGCGTATATGCGGTTCGTGGTTCGTGGTTCGTGGTTCGTGGTTCGACAAGCTCACCATGAGGGAGAGGGATGATGCAACGCTAATCGCAAAGATTGCAGCGCGAAGCGTGTAGAACTTGACTCCCTTTCATCCACACTCTCCCTCATGGTGAGCTTGTCGAACCACGAACCACGTATATGCAGATCACCAATCACAGCCTAGGGCGAATACCATTCAAAATAATACTCAAAACCGCCTGCGCCGTCTGTTCGCGGAAACCAGGACGGCCAACCTGATTGCCCATAATGGCACGGACCTGCACGTCGAAATCCGCATAGTGCTGGGTGGTGGCCCAGATCATGAAAATAAGGTGATAGGGATCAACCGGTGCAAGCTTGCCCTCGCCCACCCAGCGGCGGATAACTGCCGCCTTGTCATCCACCAGCGGCTTCAGATGCTTGGTCAGGAATTCGCTGATAGCCGGTGCGCCATGCAGCACTTCATTGGCAAAAAGCCGTGATGCCTCCGGGTGGCTTTCCGACATGCGGATTTTCACCGTGATGTATTTGCGCAATTGCTCGATTGGATCGCCCTCGGGATCAATCTCTGCAAGCGGTGCGAGCCATTCCTCCAGCGTCTCCTCCAGCAGCGTCACATAGATATTCTGCTTGCGCGGAAAATAGTAGAGCAGGTTCGGCTTGGACATGCCTGCCTTGTCGGCGATCTGATCGATGGTGGTGCCGCGAAAACCATAGGTGGAAAAAACATCAAGGGCAGCGTCAAGGATGAGACGGCGGTTTATTTCCTGAATCCGCGTTGTCTTTTCCGGCACTTCGCTGGTCTTTTTCTTCGTTGCCCTTGCCATGCTCCTCACCCCTTCTTGGTACTGGACACGACGGCTTTTTCGTCGCATCCCGGAACCACCCTTATTTCCCATAAAGCGCTTGACCGGCTTCCTATGCTCTTCTAGCCTGCATTTTGACCAACTAGTCAAGTTTTTGATTGCACCACAGGTTCAATCATTCGGGAACACAAAACAAGCGGCAATGTCCGCAAATCAGGAGGCGTACGTCACATGTCGAAATCGGCATTGGGATTGGGCACCAACAATCTCGAGGCGTTCTGGATGCCGTTTTCGGCAAACAGGCAATTCAAGCAAAATCCGCGTCTTCTGGTCAGTGCCAAGGACATGCATTTCAAGTCCGCCGATGGCCGCGAAATCCTTGATGGAACCGCCGGCCTGTGGTGCTGCAATGCCGGTCACTCGCGCCCGAAGATCGTCGAAGCCGTGCAGGCGCAGGTTGCCGAACTCGACTATGCGCCCGCTTTCCAGATGGGCCATCCCAAAGTCTTCGAATTGGCGGCACGCCTCGCCGCCATGCTGCCCTCGCCAATTGATCATGTATTCTTCACCAATTCGGGTTCGGAATCGGTCGATACAGCGCTCAAGATCGCGCTTGCCTATCACCGGGCCAAAGGCAATGGCACCAAGACCAAACTGATCGGCCGCGAGCGCGGCTATCATGGCGTCGGTTTCGGCGGCATTTCCGTTGGCGGCATTTCCGGCAACCGCAAGGCGTTTGGCAATGCACTTGGCGGGGTCGATCACATCCGTCACACGCATGATCTGGCGCGCAATGCCTTTACCCGCGGCGAACCTGAATATGGCGCGGAATTTGCCGACGATCTGGAAAAGGTCATTGCTCTGCATGACGCCTCGAACATTGCCGCCGTTATTGTTGAGCCGGTCGCAGGATCGACAGGCGTTCTCATCCCGCCAAAAGGCTATCTGAAACGCCTGCGCGATATCTGCACCAAGAATGATATCCTGCTGATCTTTGATGAAGTCATTACGGGTTTTGGCCGTCTTGGTACGCCTTTTGCCGTTGACTATTTCGGCGTGGTTCCTGATCTCATCACCACTGCCAAAGGCATCACCAGCGGCGTGATTCCAATGGGCGCAGTTTTTGCTTCCAAGCAAATCTACGATGCCTTCATGACTGCCCCTGAGAACACCATCGAGCTGTTCCATGGCTATACCTATTCCGGCCACCCGGTCGCCTGTGCGGCGGCACTGGCAACACTCGACACCTATGAGGAAGAGGGTCTGCTCACCCGCGCAGCCGAGCTTTCGGATTACTGGGCTGACGCACTGCATGCCCTCAAAGGCCTGCCGCACGTCATCGATATCCGCAATCTTGGTCTGATCGGCGCGATCGAACTGGAACCTATCCCCGGTGCGCCGACGAAACGCGCCTTCCAGGCGTTCCTCGACGCCTATGAGAAGGGCGTTCTTATCCGCACAACAGGCGATATCATTGCGCTGTCGCCACCGCTGATCATCACCAAAGGCCAGATCGAACATCTCTTCGATACATTGGCCGATGTTCTCAAGAACCTCGCATAATCGAAAGGCTCTCACATGGCGCTCACTGGAAATCTGAGGATCAACGGCGACCGTCTCTGGGACAGCCTGATGGACATGGCAAAAATCGGACCGGGTCTGCGCGGCGGTAACAACCGCCAGACTCTGACCGATGAGGATGCCGAGGGCCGACGTCTGTTCCAGAGCTGGTGCGAAAAGGCTGGCCTGACCATGGGCGTCGACACCATGGGCAATATGTTCTTCCATCGCGAGGGTACGGACCCGGATGCCCTGCCCGTTTATGTCGGCAGCCATCTTGATACCCAACCGACCGGCGGCAAATATGACGGCGTTCTCGGTGTGCTTGGGGGGCTGGAACTGATCCGCACCCTCAACGACCTCAATATCAAAACCAAGCATCCCATCGTCGTGGTGAACTGGACCAATGAGGAAGGCACGCGCTTTGCTCCGGCCATGCTGGCATCTGGTGTCTTTGCCGGTATCCACACTCAGGACTGGGCCTATGCGCGCGAAGATGCCAAGGGCAAGACATTCGGCGACGAGCTGGAGCGTATTGGCTGGAAGGGCGATGAAGATGTCGGCACGCGCAAGATGCACGCATTGTTCGAATTGCATATCGAGCAGGGCCCTATTCTCGAAATCGAAGGCAAGGATATTGGCGTTGTCACCCATGGACAGGGATTGTGGTGGCTACAGATTACGTTGACCGGCAAAGACAGCCATACGGGCTCAACACCCATGCCCATGCGCAGGAATGCCGGGCTCGGCATGGCGCGCATCACCGAACTCGTCCACACCATCGCCATGGCCCATCAGCCAAGCGCTGTCGGTGCCATTGGCCATTGCGATGTCTATCCCAATTCGCGCAATGTCATTCCTGGCAAGGTGGTTTTCACCGTCGATTTTCGCTCGCCGGATATCGGGACATTGAACGCGATGAAGGCCGAGCTTGAGGAAAAGGCACCGAAGATCGCCAGGGAGCTGGGGCTGGAAATTGAAATCGAAGAAGCTGGGCATTTTGATCCCGTTACCTTCGACGAGGGCTGTGTGACCGCTGTGCGCAATGCAGCCGAGCGTCTTGGTTATAGCCATCGCAACATCATTTCCGGTGCCGGGCATGATGCCTGCTGGGTCAACCGGGTTGCCCCGACGGCGATGGTCATGTGCCCCTGCGTTGGCGGACTTAGCCATAATGAAGATGAAGAAATTTCCAAGGAATGGGCGGCCGCCGGTGCGGATGTCCTTCTGCATGCTGTTCTGGAAACGGCGGTGATTGAAACCTGACTGGATAACCGTTCATACAGAGCAACATGTTCGACAAAAGACCAATAAGGGGAACGAACACATGGCTACGAAAGTGATCAAAGGCGGGACAATCATTGCCGCCGACCGCACCTACAGGGCGGATGTGCTGATTGATGGCGATATCATCGCCCAGATCGGCTCTGATCTTTCCGGCGATGAGATTATTGATGCGACGGGTTGCTATCTGATGCCGGGTGGTATTGATCCGCATACCCATCTCGAAATGCCCTTCATGGGCACCTATTCTTCCGACGATTTCGATACCGGTACCGCAGCGGCCCTGGCGGGCGGAACGACAATGGTGGTCGATTTCGTTCTCCCCGGTTCGGACGGCCTGCTTGCGGCCTTGCAGGACTGGTTCCAGAAAGCGGGCAAGGCGCGCACCGACTATTCCTTCCACATGGCCATCACCGGCTGGAACAAACAGATTTTTGACGAGATGCCAAAGGTGGTTGAGCGCGGCATCAATACGTTCAAGCACTTCATGGCCTATAAGGGCGCGCTGATGGTGGATGATGACGAAATGTTCGCCTCGTTCACGCGCTGTGCCGAAATCGGTGCCATGCCATTGGTTCATGCGGAAAATGGCGATGTGGTCGCCCATCTCCAGCAGAAGCTTCTGTCCGAAGGCAATAATGGGCCGGAGGCTCATGGCTATTCCCGCCCGCCGGAGATCGAGGGTGAAGCCGCCAACCGCGCCATCATGATTGCCGATCAGGCGGGTGTACCGCTCTATATCGTGCATGTGTCCTGCGAGCAGGCACATGAAGCGATCCGCCGCGCACGCCAGAAAGGCATGCGCGTTTATGGCGAACCGCTGGTGCAGCATCTGACGCTTGACGAAGGCGAATACAAGAACAAGGACTGGGACTATGCGGCGCGGCGCGTGATGTCGCCGCCGTTTCGCGACAAAAGCCATCAGGACGGATTGTGGGCCGGGCTCGCCTCCGGCAGCCTGCAAGTGGTGGCAACGGATCACTGTGCCTTCACAACAGAACAGAAGCGCTTTGGTGTCGGCGATTTCACCAAGATTCCGAACGGTACAGGCGGCCTTGAAGACCGCATGCCTGTTCTTTGGACAAAAGGCGTTCGCACCGGCCGCCTGACGCCCAACGAATTCGTGGCTGTCACGTCCACAAACATTGCCCGCATTCTCAACATCTACCCGCGCAAGGGTGCAATCCTGCAGGGCTCGGACGCTGATATTGTCATCTGGGACCCCGAGGCATCGAAGGTCATTTCTGCCAAGACGCAGAAATCCGCCATCGACTACAATGTGTTTGAAGGCATCGAGGTAACAGGCCTGCCACGCATCACCCTGTCACGCGGTCAGATTGCCTATAAAGATGGCGAAGTACTCGCTCCCACGGGCAGCGGACGTTTTGTCGAACGCGAGGCCAATGCGCCCGCCAATCGCGCACTTTCCACCTGGAAGGAACTCACGGCACCGCGTAAGGTTGAGCGTGATCCGAAGAACATACCGGCGGGTGTCTGATGGGGTTGATATGAATGCAATGCCTCAAGTAACCCTCAAAAATGTGATTGATGTCAAAGACCTGTCGCTGGTCTTCCAGACCAATGACGGGCCTGTTAACGCCCTGTCGAACATCAATCTTGCAGTGAATGGCGGCGAATTCGTTTCCTTCATCGGACCATCCGGTTGCGGCAAGACAACCCTTTTGCGCGTCATTGCCGATCTGGAGCAGCCAACCTCGGGCGCGATCTCCGTCAATGGCATGACGCCTTCCGAGGCACGTCAGAAACGCGCTTATGGTTATGTATTTCAGGCTGCAGCGCTTTATCCATGGCGCACTATTGGCGGCAATATTTCGCTGCCACTGGAAGTCATGGGTGTTCCCAAGGCCGAGCGGGCAGCCCGCATCGCCAAAAACCTTGAACTGGTCAATCTCTCCGGTTTTGAAAAGAAGTTTCCGTGGCAACTATCAGGTGGCATGCAGCAGCGTGCCTCCATCGCACGAGCGCTTTCCTTCGATCCTGATATGCTGCTGATGGATGAACCATTTGGCGCACTTGATGAAATTGTCCGCGATCACCTCAATGAGCAGTTGTTGAAGCTCTGGGCCAAGACACAGAAGACCGTAATTTTTGTCACTCATTCCATTCCCGAAGCGGTGTTTCTTTCAACGAAGATCGTTGTGATGAGCCCGCGTCCGGGCCGAATTCACGAGATTATCGACTGCAATCTCGGCACTGAACGCACGCTCGATATTCGCGAGACACCGGCGTTTCTTGAGATTGCACACCGGGTTCGTGAAGGCCTGCGCCATGGCCATTCCTATGATGGAGAATGACATGGGCAGTTGGCATTATCGTGGTGCGTGGTTGGATAAGCTCACGATGAGGGAGATGGGTGATGAAAGGGAGTCAAGGTCTGCAACGTTGGCGACTATCATTGCAGCCAACACGCGCCCTTATGGTGAGCTTGTCGAACCACGCACTATGGTAATGCCATGGTCTGGTGCATCATGAGTAACCGGGGCAGATGATGACCACGATCCGCGCCGCCAAATTGCGTGACATGTCCGACTGTGCGGCAATCGTCAATGCATGGATTGATACAACCGAATGGATGCCGCGGGTGCATCCCGAAGAGGACGTCGCCGAATATTATCAGGACATTGTTTTTGCAAAGTACGAAATATTTGTCGCCGACGATGATGGTGCAATTGCCGGAATGGTAGCCCTCTCACCAGACAATATCGTCAACGCGCTTTACGTTCACCGGGACCATCGCGGCAAAGGAATCGGCAAGGCGCTGCTTGACCACGCCAAACAGGAAGCAACCGGGCCGATAGAACTCTGGACCTTTGTAGAAAATCGCGGCGCACAAGCCTTCTATCTCAGGGAAGGATTTAGCGAGATTCGGCGTACCGATGGCTATAATGAGGAGCATTTGCCGGATATTCTCTATCGATGGCAGCGCCCGGTTGGAGGGCTGCATCCATGAACTTTATCCGCAACAGCGTGATACCTGTCGGAACGGTGCTCATCGCCATTCTCGTGCTCTGGTATGTCTTCGCCGTCATTCTCAATGCGCCGTTCGAGCGTGATCAGGCAGCCCGCGCCAATACCGAGATTTCGACCCGCCAGTTGATTGCCAATACGATGGCGCAGGAGCGCCCGGTCCTGCCTGCTCCGCATCAGGTCGCCGAGGAAATCCGCAAGACTGTGTTCGATATCAGTCCGACATCGAAACGCAGCCTCGTCTACCACGTCGGCGTAACTCTCTCGTCGACCCTGCTGGGTTTTGGGCTTGGAACGCTGCTCGGTATCCTGCTTGCCATTGCGATTGTCCATTCGCGCACGCTGGACAAGAGTCTGATGCCATGGATCATCACATCGCAGACAGTACCGATCCTTGCCATAGCGCCGATGATTATTGTGGTGCTGAATGCCGTAAATATCACCGGGCTTTTGCCCAAGGCGATGATCTCCACATACCTGTCGTTCTTTCCCGTAGCAGTGGGCATGGTCAAAGGCTTACGCTCGCCCGAGATCATGCATCTCGACCTGATGCGCACCTATAATGCTTCAAAAGCGCAGGTGTTCTGGAAACTGCGCTGGCCCGCATCCATGCCCTATCTCTTTACGTCGATGAAGATTGCCGTGGCCATCAGCCTTGTTGGTGCCATCGTCGGCGAACTGCCGACTGGAGCAGTCGCAGGGATCGGTGCTCGGTTGCTGGCGGGTTCCTATTACGGCCAGACGGTGCAGATCTGGGCCGCCCTGCTTGCGGCAGCGCTGATGGCTGCCATTCTCGTCAGCCTGATTGGGCTGGTAGCCACGCTCGTCAACCGGCGCATGGGAGTACGTCCATGAGGATTTCCCGTTCACCGCTGGCCATTTCCGCTTTCCTGCTTGCCGTTGGCGGATTGCTGATATCGTCGGGCGGCGATGTTCAGGATACGTTTGCCTATTCGACACCGGTTTTCCTGTTTGTCGCGGCGGCGGTAGCGCTTTTCACAAGGGGGTCGGCTTCATCGCTGATTGCGCTGCTTGTGCTCGTCCATATCGTTCCCTTCTGTCTTATCGAACTGCTCCACTCGATGGGACCGGAAGGTCCCTCGATTGGCTATTGGTGCATGGTGGCGTCGGCCTGGCTGTTGGCATGGTTCAGCGTGCAGAATCTTGCTGGCCTGAAACTGGCCCGGCCAGACGCACAGCGCGTTGTCAATCTTGCCTTGCCCGTTCTCTTCGGCGCGTGGCTGCTGATCCTCTGGGAGATCATTGTCAGGGGTTTCGGCGTACCAAGCATCCTGTTGCCGCCGCCATCCATGATCGCCGCGCGCATCTCGAACTCTGTACCGACGCTCTGGGCGGATTTCCAGCAGACTTATCTGAAAGCTGCCATCGCCGGTTATGCTATCGGATGCGGCGGCGGATTTCTTGCGGCTATCCTCGTTGATCGGGTGCCATTCCTGCGCAAGGGCCTGCTGCCCATCGGCAATCTTGTCGCCGCTCTTCCTGTTGTTGGAATAGCGCCAATCATGGTGATGTGGTTCGGATCCTACTGGGAATCCAAGGCCGCCGTCGTCGTCATCATGACCTTCTTCCCGATGCTCGTGAACACGGTGGCCGGACTTGCAGCATCCGGCGCGATGGAACGTGACCTGATGCAGACCTATGGTTCAAGCTATGCACAGACGCTGCTCAAACTACGCCTGCCCGCCGCCATGCCCTTCATTTTCAACGCCCTGAAGATCAATTCAACACTGGCATTGATCGGCGCTATCGTTGCGGAATTCTTTGGCTCTCCCATTGTTGGCATGGGCTTTCGCATCTCGGCAGAAGTCGGGCGCATGAATGTCGATATGGTCTGGGCGGAAATTTTTGTGGCAGCGCTTGCGGGTTCCCTGTCTTACGGGCTTATTACCCTTATCGAGCGGGCCGTTACTTTCTGGCATCCTTCCTACAGAACTTAAAAACAAGAAAAGAGGAGAACTGAAACATGAAGAAGATGATTGCACTGTCGATGGGTCTGGCAACGCTGCTGATGGCGGGCTCTGCGCTTGCAGCCGACAAGCTGACCTTACAGCTGAAATGGGTCACGCAAGGCCAGTTTGCCGGCTATTACGTCGCCAAGGACAAGGGCTTCTACAAGGAAGCTGATCTTGATGTCGAGATCAAGCCGGGTGGTCCTGATGTTGCCCCGCCGCAGGTGATCGCCGGTGGCGGCGCCGATGTCGTTGTTGACTGGATGCCTTCGGCGCTGGCAACCCGCGAGAAGGGCCTGCCACTCGTCAACATTGCCCAGCCGTTCAAGCGTTCCGGCATGATGCTGACCTGCCGCAAGGAAACCGGCATTACCAAGCCTGAGGACTTCAAGGGCAAGACCCTTGGCGTCTGGTTCGGTGGCAATGAATATCCGTTCCTGTCGTGGATGAACCATCTTGGTCTCAAGACCGATGGCGGGCCAAATGGCGTGACTGTTCTCAAACAGGGCTTCAACGTCGATCCGCTGATCCAGAAACAGGCCGACTGCATTTCCACCATGACCTACAATGAATATTGGCAGGTGATCGATGCGGGCATTCCGGCCGATCAGCTCGTCACCTTCAAATATGAGGATGAGAAGGTCGCCACGCTGGAAGACGGGCTTTACGTCTTACAGAAGAGCCTTGATGATCCGAAGATGGTCGAGAAGCTCGCCCGCTTCGTCAAAGCCTCGATGAAGGGCTGGGACTATGCCCGCCAGCACCCGGATGAAGCCGCCAATATCGTGCTTGAGAATGATGCCAGCGGCGCGCAGACCGAAAAGCACCAGAAGCGCATGGTGGCCGAGATCAACAAGCTGACGGAAGGCTCCACCGGTGTTCTCGATGTGGCAGCAGCCGAGCGCACCGTCGAGACGCTGCTCGGTGGCGGTTCCGACCCTGTTATCACCAAGAAGCCGGAAGGCGCATGGACAACAAAGGTCACCGACGCCGCAAAGTAAGGCGAAGGATAGAAACGAAAAAGGCGGGGAGCAATCCCCGCCTTTTTCCTATCTGGACAATCCGTTCTATTCGGCTGGCAAGGGCGGCTGCGACACCACTTCCAGCAATTCGCGCTCGAGCCTTGCTTCCTCTTCTGCCTTGGGTTTGGAGAAACCGGCAAGCAGCAGATAGGCAACCGGCGTCAGGAACAGCGTTGAGGCCGTGGCAAGACCCAGACCACCGACAATAACCCAGCCAAGGGCAATACGCGCCTCGGCGCCGGCGCCACTGGCAAGAACCAGAGGAACACCGCCGAGAATGGCGCAGAGCATGGTCATGACAACGGGGCGCAGACGGATATTGGCTGCTTCCTCAATGGCCTGGCGCACATTCCGCCCCTGATCGCGCAGATGATTGGCGAATTCCACAATCAGAATACCGTTTTTGGCCATAATACCGACAAGCAGCACCAGCCCGATCTGGCTGTAAACGTTCATGCTGGTGCCGGTGAGGATCATGGCAAAGACTGCACAGGCGAGACCGAGAGGAACCGTGGCCATGACGATAACGGCACTGATGAAACTTTCGAACTGGGCGGCCAGCACGAGCAGGATGATCAGGATAGCAAAACCGAAGGTGACGAACATGCTGGCGGAGTTTTCACCCAGTGTCGCAGCTTCAGCGAGAGGAATAATGCGGTAACCCGGCGGCAGCATGGGCGCGGCCACCTCCTGCACGACCTTGTAGGCATCACCCAAAGCGAACTCCGGGCTGAGGGCTGCCGTGATGGCAACGGAGCGCATCTGCTGCTCACGCGTCAGCGCGGGCGGCACAGCGACTTCCGTCAGCTTGGCGATGGTCGACATCGGCACGAAACGTCCATCGCTGGTACGCATGAAGACATTTTCGAGATCGGTCGGATCATTGATCGGATTGGTGGTGGAAACCAGCTTCACATCGAAACTTCGATCCTCGATATAGACTGAGCCAATCTTGTAACCATCCAGCACCGATTGCAGGGCCTCGGCGAGCCCGGTGATATCAATCCCAAGATCGGAAGCCCGTTCGCGATCAATGGAAACGGAAAGCTGCGGCTGCGTTGGTTCATTGGTCAGGCGCGGCCGGTCGAAACGCCGGTCCTTTTCCAGTGCCGAGACAATCTTGGCTGCGGTCGAACCGAGGTCAGCATAGTTTGTACCGACGATGGCAAACTGCAAGCCGTTGCCCGCACCGCGAATACCGAGCGAATTGGGTTGAGCGGCAAAGACCTGAATACCCGGAATATTGCGCACGCGCTTGGACACATCGGTCAGAATTTCCTGCTGGCTGCGGTGACGTTCCTTCCATGTGGCAAGACTGAGCACCATGAAGCCGCGATTCGTATTGCCGTTCTGTCCGGCGATGGAAAAGGTGTTCTGGATTTCGCCGGAATCGCGCATCGGCTGGATCAAAGTCTCGATCTGGCGCATCTGATCATTGAGATATTCGAGGCTGACACCCTGCGGTGCAGTGATACGCAGGAAGGCGGAGGCGCGGTCTTCGGTCGGCGTCAGTTCCTGTTTGAGTAGCGAAAACGCACCAAAAGCCGCTCCGGCAAACAAAAGCGATGCCAGAACGACAAGCCATGGAGCGGCCAGACAGCCATGCAGAATGCGCCTGTAGGCTTCGAGGAAAAACCCGCCAACACGCCTGACAAGGCCCGGAGAATGATTGATATCCTCATGTTTCGCTTCACTTGCCGAGAGCAGGCGCGATGCCAGCATCGGGCAGAGCGTGAGGGCGACAACGGCAGAGAGCAGCACGCAGATCGCCAGCACGAAACCAAACTCACGGAAGAGGCCGCCGGTTTGGCCCGGCAGAAAGGAGAGCGGCACAAACACCGCGGCAAGCGTCACGGTCGTTGCGATAACGGCGAAAAACACTTCCTGCGTTCCAAGCACAGCCGCCGCCCGCGGCCCCATGCCCTGATTGCGGCGCCGGACGATATTTTCAAGCACGACAATAGCGTCATCAACCACGAGACCGGTCGCCAATACCAATGCGAGCAATGTCAGAATGTTGATGGAGAAACCCGCCAGATAGACAGCCGAAATGGTTCCAATCAGCGCCACCGGCATAGAGACGGCAGGGATCAGCGTTGCGCGGATGTCCCACAGGAACAGGTAAATGATCAGGATGATGATGAAGACAGAAGCGCCAAGCGCGATTTCCACTTCATGCACGGCGCCGTTGATGAACTCCGCATCATCACTGGTCACGCGGATATCGACGCCCTGCGGCAGAGTTTTATGCAACTGGGCAACGGCTTCGCGAATGCCTTTGGATATATCGAGTGTATTGGACTGTGCCTGCCGGATAATGCCAAGACCAATGCCCGTCTTGCCATTAGCGCGCAATGTCGATGTGCCAATGTCAGGGCCAAGCGTCACGGTCGCGATATCCCTGATCTTGGTGCGATCCTTGATGATGATGTTTTCGAAATCCTCAGGCGTGACGATCGGGGCCGTGGCGCGGACAACAATGCTCTGCGCATTGCTGTTGATCTGGCCGGCTGGTGTATCGAAAGCCATGGTGTCGAGCGCAGTGCGCACATTGGCGACGGTCAGACCGAGACTTGCGAGCTTGCCCTGATCAATATCAATCCGGAAAATCTTGCTGCGATTGCCATTGACCTGCACATCGGCAACGCCGGGCACCGATGCAAGCACATCTTCGATCTGGTCTTCGACCAGCACCGTCATGTCCTCGACCGCCATAGTGTCCGATGTTACCGCAAGTCGCATCACCGCATCCGCATTGGCATCGGCCTTGACGATCTGCGGCGGGTCCGCCTGCTCAGGCAGCGTGTTGGTGATGCGGCTGATGGCATCGCGCATATCAGCTGCGGCCACGTTGAGATCAACACCATCATTGAACTCTACCGTTACACGGCTGGTGCCGAAGGATGAGCTTGAGGAAATGGATTTAACGCCTGATACACGCGACACGGCGCTCTCAATGGCCGCTGTCAGTTCACGGTCAACGGTTTCGGCAGCCGCTGCCTCAAATGTCGTCGTTACCGTTACAACAGGGCGATCCACATCCGGCAGTTCGCGTATATCAACACCGTAGAAGGCGGCAAGCCCGGCCACCACGATCAATACGTTCAGGACCAGTGCCAGTACCGGACGACGGATAAAAAGAGCAGTGAAATTGGAGTCGGATTGTCCGTGCGAATTGCTCACGCCACACCTCAGCCCTGTTCGCCGACAGAAGCCAGAGGCCGAGCGTCTGTCTGATTGGCAGGCTGCCCCTTGATCTGGACAGTGCCGCCCTGACGAACGGATTGCACGCCTTCAGCGACGATAAGGTCGCCTGGCTTGATCTCGGCGTTCACAAGAACATAGGCTGTATTGCGCTGCATGATGCGCACGGAAACGCGCTGCGCCTTGTTATCGACGATCTTCCAGACATAGGCACCATCCGTGCCCCACTGGATCGCCAGCGGATCGACCGTCGGATAGGTTTCACCGGCAAAGCCCATAGTCACCTGAAAGGCCATGCCTTCGCGCAGCGCATCATTCGGATTGGTGATCTTGGCCTGTACCTGCAGGGTACGGCTATCAGGATCAACGCGATTGTCGATGGAACTGATGGTTCCGTTGAACGTCTCACCCGGACGGGCAACGGAGGTAGCCGTAACGGCAGCCCCAACCTTGACCGCAGGGGCGAAACGTTCAGGCACCCAGAAATCAACAAGCACATCGCTGCGATCGGCAATCGTGGCGATCTGCGTTGTTGTCGTGATGTAGTTGCCGGCGCTCACAGGCAGAATACCGACAATACCGCTGATTGGTGCCTTGATGGCACGCCGGTCCAGCGCAAGTTCCGCCTCACGCACATCAAGACCGGCATTATCGACGGCCAGACCAGCATCGGACACCTGCACAGCGGAGACCGTGTTGGTGGTGCTGAGATTTTCAGCGCGCTTCAGCTTTGTCTGCGCGTCCTTCAACATGGTGCGTGCCTTGTCGGCGGCAATGGCCTCGGCCTCTGCATCGAGGCGGGCAATCACATCACCTGCCTCGACCTTGGTCCCGGACGTGACAAGAATTTCGTTCATGCGGCCAGCGGCAAATGGTGTGACGGAAACCGAACTTTTTGCCTTGCCGGTGCCAATGGCAGACAGCTTGTCATTGATCTTGGCTTCTTCAGCAGCACGCACAACCACAATCGGCGCCGCCTGTCCACTCCGGCCCTGTCCAGCTGACGTGGCGGGCTTGTCTGTGGTCAGAACCTTGTCAACGCCCGCTTTTTTGAAGAGATTGGATGCACCTGGAAAAAAGTATAGCCACCCACCGCCAGCAATGGCGAGGACCACAACAACCAGTACAAGCTGTTTCCAGACTTTCATACATCACTCCAAAAAGACCGGTTCCGCATGAGGCAGAGCCAGCACCACCATATTTATGATTATATCCCAAAGCGCATCCCGGCGCGAAAGGCTGATTACAACGGAGAATAAAGCGCTTTGATGTCGCCGTTAATGACAAAAGTGTGAGGTTACAAAGATTTAATGCAAGGACCGCATATCATCTGGCTGCGGAATTTAGCCGGATATGACCGGTTCTGCTTGATGACCGGTTTCTGCCGTGCAACATGGCGGGCGGAAATTCCGGAAGGAGAGCATTCAATGGCGACCAAGACCGACATTGCACGGCGCGTGTTCAACCACACATGGAAACTCGATCCCATTGTCCGCAGCCTGCTGGATACGGATTTCTACAAACTGCTGATGTTACAGATGATCTGGGGCGTTTATCCGAAAGTGGATGCGACGTTTACCCTGATCAACCGGACCACCCGTGTCCGGCTGGGAGATGAGATTGACGAGGAAGAGCTGCGCGAGCAGCTGGACCATGCGCGCACGATCCGTTTCTCCAAAAAGGAAATGATCTGGCTTGGCGGTAATACATTCTATGGCAAGAAACAGATCTTTGAGCCTGATTTCCTTGAATGGCTGACAAATTTCCAGCTGCCGGAATATGAGCTGACCAAGCGCGATGGTCAGTATGAACTGAATTTCCACGGTCCTTGGATGTACACGACCATGTGGGAAATTCCGGCGCTCACCATCATCAATGAGCTGCGCTCACGGGCGGCGATGAAGAAAATGGGGCGTTTCGAGCTTGATGTGCTCTATGCCCGTGCCAAGGCCAAGATGTGGACCAAGGTGGAGCGCCTGCGCTCCCTGCCCGACATCCGGATTTCCGATTTCGGCACGCGGCGGCGCCATTCTTTCCTGTGGCAGCGCTGGTGCGTCGAAGCGCTGAAAGAGGGTATCGGCGATGCTTTTACCGGCACCAGCAACGTGCTTTTGGCCATGGACAACGATCTGGAAGCACTTGGCACCAATGCGCATGAACTGCCGATGGTTCTGGCTGCCCTCAGCCGCACGGAAGAGGAATTGCTGAAATCGCCCTATAAGGTGCTGCAGGACTGGAACCGCTATTATGGCGGCAATCTGCTGATCGTGCTGCCTGACGCGTTTGGAACAGCAGCCTTTTTGCGCGATGCACCCGACTGGGTCGCCGACTGGACCGGGTTCCGTCCTGATAGCGCACCTCCCATTGAGGGGGGCGAGAAAATACTCTCGTGGTGGCGCTCAAAGGGCAAAGACCCGCGCGGCAAGCTTCTCGTGTTTTCCGATGGGCTCGATGTGGAGACGATCGAAGAAACCTATCACCACTTCAAGGGCAAGGTGCGCATGAGTTTTGGTTGGGGCACCAATTTGACCAATGATTTTGAGGATTGCGCCCCGCGTTTCAACGATCAGCTTAACGCGATCTCATTGGTCTGCAAGGTCAGCGAGGCCAATGGCCGCCCGGCGGTCAAGCTTTCCGACAATCCGAAAAAAGCAACCGGCGACAAGGCCGAGATCAAGCGCTATCTGGAATTGTTCGGGGCGGTCGACCGGGTGGAACAGGCGGTGAAGGTTTAAGCAGGGACGCTTGCATTAGCGTGGTTCGTGGTTCGACAAGCTCACCATGAGGGAGAGTGAGGATGCAATGATAATCGCCAGCGTTGCAGAGCATCGCCAAGATTGCAGAAATTAGCTCCTTGCAGTCCACCCCTCTCCCTCATGGTGAGCTTGTCGAACCACGAACCATGCCAATGCAGAGCCATTAAAAGGAAAACCCGCTGGCAAGCCAGCGGGGTTCCAAAATTCAGTCAATCACCCGGTTGTCTACTGCAACATAACAGTCCGCAGGTCGTGCTCCTGTGCGCCAACAAGAATATTGTCACGTTCATCGGAAAGCACAATCGGATCGCCATTGGCAGCAAAGAGCGCCCAGAGTTCAACGCCGGGTGTCATCGGTGGCAAAGCGGGGAAACTGGTGGCGAGATCGTCGGTCTTCACTTTACGCATATAGGCAACCTGTCCGGCGCCAAGACGCGAAAATTCCAGTTCACTCAGGAAATTCTTCGAAACAGTGTTTTGCATATCAGCCTCCATATTCGGACAGTCCTTCCAAAGGCCCTGTCCCGCTAGAGCTACACCGCTGCGTCCTTTATGCGTCCACTTGGACGCATAAAGGACGCAGCGGCCCCTTAGTGGCGCATAATCCTTTCCAAAAATCGAAGTGATTTTTGGGGTTATGCGCTAGTCCTGTACCGCAATGTTGATGCGTTTGACCAATCGTTCGGGTTCCGGACGGTCGAGATCGATCGACAGAAGCCCATTCTTCAAAGTGGCCGCGCTGACGCGCATTCCATCGGCAAGAACAAATATGCGCTGGAACTGGCGCGCTGCGATGCCACGATGCAAATATTCCCGTTCGCTTTCATCGGCCTGCCTGCCGCGAATGACCAACTGGTTGTCCTCAGTGGTCACTTCAAGATCGTCATTGGAAAAGCCAGCGACTGCGAGGGTGATCCGAAGCTGTTCCCGGCCATTATCGGCCTGGATGCGTTCGATATTGTAAGGCGGGTAGCCGTCACCGGATTTGGCGATACGCTCCAGCGTCTTTTCCATCGTGTCGAAACCAAGCAGCAAAGGGCTTGAAAACGGTGTCATTCGTGTCATCTGTGCAGTCCTCAGAAAAGCGACCTAAAAGAGAAACCCGGAGATGGCATTTCCCTTCTGTCCTTTGATATGGTTGATCCGGATGCAGACTTCAAGAGAATGAAAGCAAGAGATGACGCGGAAAATAATAATCGATACCGATCCGGGCCAGGATGATGCGCTGGCAATCCTTCTGGCGCTGGCAAGCCCGGAACTTGATGTTCTTGGAATTACGGCAGTTGCGGGCAATGTGCCGCTGAAACTCACGCAAACCAATGCCCGTAAAATCTGCGAACTGGCAGGACGCCCCGATGTAAAGGTTTTTGCCGGAGCAGACAGACCGTTGATGCGGGCACTGGTTACTGCCGAGAACGTGCATGGAAAGACTGGCCTTGACGGCCCTGACCTGCCCGAACCGACCATGCCTCTGCAACAGCAGCATGCGGTTGATTTCATCATCGAAACTTTGCTCAAGGAAGAAAGCGGCAGCGTGACCCTGTGCCCGCTCGGTCCTCTCACCAATATAGCGCAGGCGCTGATCCGTGCGCCCGAGATTGCCCCGCGGATTCGCGAGATCGTGCTGATGGGCGGTGGCTTCTTTGAGGGCGGCAACATCACTCCGACGGCCGAATTCAACATCTATGTGGACCCGCAGGCCGCGCAGGTGGTGCTTGCGTCAGGTGTACCAGTTGTCATGTTGCCGCTCGACGTGACGCACAAGGCATTGACCACGGCCAAGCGTATTGACCGGTTTCGGGCCATGGGCACCCAATCAGGCACGGCCTGCGTTGCGCTACTGGAGTTCTTTGAACGTTTCGATGAAGAAAAATATGGCAGCGATGGCGGCCCACTACACGACCCGAACGTGATTGCCTATCTCCTGAAGCCAGAGCTTTACAAGGGAAGGCATTGCAACGTCGGCGTTGAAACCGCTTCGGAACTCACGCTCGGCATGACCGTCGCCGATTGGTGGGGCGTGACCGACAGACCGAAAAACGCCTTTTACATACGAGATGTGAATGATGACGGTTTCTTCGATCTGCTGGTTGAACGCATCGCCCGTCTCCCCTGAGCCCAAATAGGTCCGGCGGCGCGTGTAGCCGGACCTATCCTCTTGTTTCATCACAAAAAGTTGAGTCGGCGTAAACCTTCGTTCAGCAATTCAGGCGCATAATCACCCCATGACAGAAGGCCCGAGATGATGGGCTCAAGCGTATGGGATCGACATGCTGACACGGCGAACGTTCTTTTACGGATTTGCGGCGGCCCTTGCCGTGCCACAGCTTGCATTGGCGCAATCCAAGAAGCGGCCCTTTGTTCTCAATCCTGAATATATGCCGCAGATCGTCGACTACCCGGGCTATGAAGAGATTGGGACAGTCGTGATCGACCCGCGCAACCGCTTTCTCTATCTGATTGAAGATGAATATTCAGCATTACGCTACGGCATTGGCGTTGGCCGCGCCGGGCGTGCGTTTTCAGGGACGGCGGAAGTTGGTCGCAAAGCCAAATGGCCGCGCTGGCAGCCGACTGACAATATGATCAAACGTCAGCCGGAAAAATATGCCCGTTATGCTGATGGCGTGGCTGGTGGTGGAAGCAATCCGCTTGGGGCTCGTGCGCTCTATCTTTATCGCAACGGCCGCGACACCTATTACCGTATCCATGGCACAACGGAGCCTTCGTCAATTGGTAAAGCAGTTTCGAACGGCTGTATCCGCATGATCAACGAGCATGTGATGGATCTTTACGAACGGGTTCCCTTGGGGACACCCGTCGTCGTGCTCTGATCAATCGGACAGCGTATGCGCCTCACTATTGCGTGTCGGGCACCCGGCGCCAGCTATAGGTGCCAGCCTTGGTGTGTGAGCCGCGGCCCGGCTGATAATAAACCGGCGTATCGTGCAGATTGTGATCCGCAAGCCGTGTCAGCGTGACCGCATGGGTGACTTTCAACGTATCAAACCCGGTGCGGAGCATATAGGCAACCTGATCGATCAGCACATCGCCAACTGCACGCAACTCACCCTGAAACTGATGACGGTCCTTCAGCACTTCGGCCTTCGAATAGGAACGGCCGTCGTTGAAGGCGGGAAATTGCAGCGCAATGACCGGGATAGAGCCGAGCAGTGGCAAAAGTGGGTCGATGCTCTCCCCCGGTGCAACGGAAACTCCGATACGCCGATTGGTTGCGTTGCGCACGCCCTCGCCGAGGCCAAGCCAGACGGCCAATGGAAGGATCACCGCCGGTGCGTCTCCAGCCTCTTCCAATGTTTCTGCCGTGATGTAGGGGTCTTCGCGAAATCCTTCGCGGCCCCATAGCTGGCTCTCGGGCTTTTCGGAAATGTCGGTCATAGATTCGAATCCGTCAGGGAAATATTGCTCAACTGGTCGGTCAGGCCAGTCAGATGGATACCGCACTCGGTTTTATCAGAGCCTGCCCAGCGGCCAGCACGATCATCCTCGCCTTCTTTTACCGGGGAGGTGCAGGGCATGCAGCCAATAGACCGGTAGCCTTCTGCGATAAGCGGATGCGGCGGCAACTGGTTGACAGCCATATAGGCCTTCAGATCAGCCGAAGTCCAGCGCGCCAGCGGATTGATACGCACACGCGCACCAACAGATTCGAATACCGGCAAAGCGGTGCGCGTCGAGGCCTGAAACTGCTTGCGGCCGGTCATCCAGGCGCGATAAGGCGCGACGGCACGGGCCATCGGTTCGACCTTGCGGATATAGCAGCAGCGATCCTTGTTGGTCATGGACAGCGCACCGAAGGGGTCTTCATCCTTCAGGCTCTGCTTCAACGGGTGAATGTCCTGCACGTCGGTCAGACCAAGATCATGCACCAATTGATCCCGGTAGCGTAGGGTGGCCGGAAAATGCTTGCCGGTTTCGAGGAAAAGTACGGGCAAGGCAGGGTTCACCTGCGCAATCATATGCAACAGCACCGAGGATTCGGCACCAAATGAAGAAACCACCGCAATCTCGTCATTGAAGAGCTGCTTGATAGAAAGTTCGATAACAGCTGAGGGTTCGAGATTGCCATAGCGGCCTTCAAGCGCAAGCGCTTCGTCCGCTACGGTGATCTCATTGGCTTCATGCAGCATTTGCAGCCCCGCTATAAAGCGCTTCCTTGAAGGGAGCAGCGCCCAGACGCCGGTAGGCAGCAAGGAAAGTTTCCTCCTTGTCCGTCCGCACTTCGAGATAGCGATCAACGATTGTCTCGATCGCATCGACGATCTCTTCGGAGGAAAAACCGCGCCCGGTAATATCACCGATGGTGCAGACTTCATCGCCCGAACCGCCGAGCGAAATCTGATAGAGTTCCTCGCCCTTCTTCTCGACGCCGAGAATGCCGATATGGCCGACGTGATGATGTCCGCAAGCATTGATGCAGCCAGAAATTTTCAGCTTGAGTTCACCAATATCCGCCTGACGCGACGGATCGGCAAAACGTTCCGATATGCGCTGCGCAACAGGGATCGACCGGGCGGTCGCCAGAGCGCAGTAATCCAGACCGGGGCAAGAGATAATATCGGTGATCAGCCCCGCATTGGCGGTGGCAAGCCCATCGGTCAAAAGCAGATCATAGACAATACGCAGATCGGCAATTGCCACATGCGGCAGGATAAGGTTCTGCTCATGGCTGACCCGGATTTCATCCTGCGAGAACTGTTCGGCAATATCGGCCACCAGATCCATCTGGGCATCGGTGGCATCGCCCGGAATGCCGCCAATCGGCTTCAGGGAAATAGTCACGACACCATAGTCAGGGTTCTTGTGCGGCGTTACGTTCTGGTCAACCCACGCGGCGAAAGCATGATCTGCCTTGCGGGCGGCAGCCAGTGCCGACCAGCCTTCCGGACGCTGCAGCAGATGCGGTGGACGGAAATAGCTGTCGATGGCATCGACATCCGTCTGCGGCAGTTTCAGGTCACTGTTTTTGAGCGCCAGCCATTCGGTCTCCACCTGACGGGTCAGCTCTTCCGTGCCGGTTTCATGCACGAGGATCTTGATGCGTGCCTTGTACTTGTTGTCGCGGCGGCCATTGAGATTGTACACGCGCATGATTGCGGTGGTGTAGGTCAGCAGGTCTTCGACGGGCAGGAAGTCGCGAATCTTCTTGGCAACCATCGGTGTGCGGCCCTGACCGCCGCCGACATAGACGGCAAAGCCAATCTCGCCCGCTTCGTTGCGCTTCAGATGCAGACCAATATCATGCACCTGAATGGCCGCGCGGTCGCGGTCGGCACCGGTGACGGCGATCTTGAACTTGCGCGGCAGATACGAAAACTCCGGATGCATTGATGACCACTGGCGCAGAATTTCCGCATAGGGGCGCGGGTCGGCAACTTCGTCGGCAGCGGCACCGGCAAAATGATCGGCTGTGACGTTGCGAATGCAATTACCGGAGGTCTGCAAGGCGTGCATTTCAACTTCTGCAAGCTCATCAAGCACCTTGGGCATGTCTTTGAGCGCAGGCCAATTGTACTGGAGATTCTGGCGGGTGGTAAAATGGCCATAGCCGCGATCATAGGTGCGGGCGATGTGGGCAAGTTTGCGCATCTGGCGCGCCGACAATGTGCCATAGGGGATAGCAACGCGCAGCATATAGGCATGCAATTGCAGATAGACGCCATTCATCAGCCGCAGCGGACGGAACTGGTCCTCGGTCAGTTCGCCAGCAAGACGGCGCTCTACCTGATCCTTGAACTGTTCAACGCGGGCTGAAACAAACGCGTGATCAAACTCATCGTAACGATACATTCTGCGGGCCTTCGATTACAGGTTAAGCGGCGTTAGCCGCAGGCTTATCAGCCTGTTTGCCAAGATCAAGACGGACGGTGGGACCGAGCTGACGGATGCGTTCGCGCAGCCGCACCGGATAAAGATGTTCGCCGCGCTCTTCCACATCGATAACATTGACGTCGATGACAAGGTTGGACTTGATCGCCGCCTTTCCAGCTTCTTCAAGTGCTGCCGCCGCTTCCGCGTGACGTGCCACGAGGGCACCATCGATATGATCGAGCCATTCGCCATTGGCGCCAAGCCAAACGGCTTCGCCATCGGTCAGACGGTTTGCAGTGAGAACTTTTACACTCATGATCATCATCCTTCGCGGTTAAGCCGCATTGGTTTGAAGGTGGCGTTTGGCCACCGAAGAGGCTGGGATCTGAACAACAAGCGGTTCAGCCTTGTCGATTGCGGCACCGGCGACCGCATCACCGATGACCACCATGACAGGGCCATCAAGATCAAGGCGCTGTTCCAGCGCCGGCAAATCATGCAGCGTACCGTGGAACATGCGGCGATCCGCACGACCAGCATTTTCAATAACAGCCACACCGGTGTCGGCATGCAGGCCAGCGCTCATCAGCCGTTCAGCAACGGATGCAGCAACACTACGGCCCATATAGACGGCAATGGTCGCACCCGAAATGGCAAGGCGCGCCCAATCGGGCAACACTTCACCAGCCATGTCATGACCCGTGGTGAACACAAGGGAGGATGCGACACCACGCAGGGTCAGAGGCAATTGCATATCGGCAGCGGCGGCAAAGGCCGATGTGATGCCGGGAACGATTTCGAACGGAATACCAGCGGAACGCAGCGCTGCCATTTCCTCACCTGCACGGCCATAAACCAGTGGATCACCGGATTTCAGGCGGACAACACGTTTGCCTTCGCGGCCAAGCGAAACGAGGAGTTCATTGATCTCACTCTGGCTCTTTGTATGACAACCCTTGCGCTTACCAACCGAAAGCCTCACAGCATCGCGGCGCCCCATGGAGACAACAGCCTCGGGCACCAGCGCGTCATAGACGATGACATCGGCTTCCATGAGAACACGGTGGGCGCGCAGTGTAAGCAAATCCTCAGCGCCGGGCCCTGCGCCAACCAGCCAGACATAACCTTTCGCCTCGTCCTGATTGTCGAGAAGCAAACCGGCCGCCTGACGGGCGCCATCAAGATCATTGTTGTAGACTTTTCCAGCCACATCCCCGGAGAAGAATGAGCGCCAGAACACGCGGCGCGACAAGCCCTTCTTCACCAGCTTCTCGACGGCAGGACGATAGGCATTGGCAAGACGGGCAAGATCACCCAGACGGGGCGAAAAAGCTGCATCAATCCGGGCACGAATAAGCTGGGTAAGGACGGGGCCTGTGCCTTCCGAACCAATGGCAATGGCAATGGGTGCGCGATTGACGATGGCCGGGGTGAAGAAATCGCAAAGCTCAGGACGATCCACCACGTTAACAGGAACACGCTGACGGCGCGCCTCAGCAGCAATGGCGCTATCCTGCGCTTCATCGCCAGTGGCAACAAAGACCAGTTTTGCTCCAGTAAGATGTTCGGGAGCAAAATTTTCCACGACGTGATCATAACGCCCGGAACGGATGAAATCGGCAAGTTCGCGTTCAGGATTGGCAGCAATGATGCGGATCGCGGCATTGGTCTGCACCAGAAGCCGGGCCTTGTTCAGCGCTTCCTCGCCATCGCCAACAACCACAACCACTTCATTCCGCACGCGGAAGAAGGCAGGAAAGACAGAAAGCTGGTTGGCATGAGCAGACATGAGCAGACAATCCCAATGATTACCGGGATTATCGTTGATCCGGCCACTCTTTATAAGGAACGAAAGTGCGCCGAATCGGACGGCGGAGCATGGAATTTCTGAAAATCCGGGAACAAGCGGATTTCCGTTCTACATCACACGGAAAAATGCACGCCCGGCTTTTGCAAAAGTTGCAAAACGGGGCATGCTGCGATAGGCGATCTCGGATCAAAATGCGTCGATCCAATACACGACTACTTTTATCGTGTTAGTGGGGAAATGCAAGCGCTTTTTCTCCTCACCGTTTCGGAGATCACCAAGTGACCGGGATTAGCGCGGCCCTGAATCAATGCGTCAGACCATGAAAACAGCAGGAACATGCACCGGCCAGCGCCATGGCAGGATGGCGACAAGATCAAACCGCAGCGAGAGTTTTGCATAATCGGGCTGGCGGGCAAGCCAAAGATCGGCTGTGGATTCAATGCGCCGCATGGCCGTTCCAGTCACGGCTTCCATTGCCTGTTCGAGTGTCGTCCGTGCTTTCACTTCGACAATGAGAATGAGATTCCCACGGCGGGCAATAAGGTCGATTTCGCCGAGTTTTGTCCGGTAACGGCGCTCGACGATACGAAAGCCTTTCAGCATCAAAGCAAGGGCGGCGAAATATTCGGCTGAGTGGCCACGCCTATACGCTTTGTGCCGCCTGCCCGCTCTGTTCATTTCATTGCGAGCAGTCGTTGATAGAGTTCACCCTTGGGACGGCCCGTCATGCGCGAGGCCTCGCCAGCTGCCTTTGACGGCGACATTTCCAAGACGAGCGCACGCAGCAGTGCGTCGATATCATCATCAGAACGGGCAATGTTCTGATCGCCTTCCGGAGGCCCGACTACAAGGACCACCTCGCCGCGAATTCGATCCTCGCCATCAAATTCCGCTGCAAGCTCGGCCAGCGGCAAGGTAACGATGGTTTCATAGGTCTTGGTAAGTTCGCGGCAGAGCGATGCCTGCCGTTTTGGCCCGAACACTTCAACCATATCAGCCAGTGTCGTGGCCACACGGTTTGGTGATTCAAAGAACACCAGCGCTGCATCCAGAGTCTTCAAAGTTTCAAGTTTTGACCGGCGTTGCCCCTGTTTCGATGACAGAAAACCAGCGAAATAGAAACTGTCCGTAAAAAGCCCCGAAGCCGTCAGCGCCGCCAAAACCGACGAGGCGCCCGGAATGGGAACAACGCGAATACCGGCGGCCTTGGCCTCAGGCACAAGTCGCCCGCCGGGATCGGAAACAAGCGGCGTTCCCGCGTCCGAAACGAGAGCAACACTTTTCCCCGCGAGCAAGGCCTCGATCAGTTTCGGCCCAGCTTCAGCAGCATTGTGCTCGTGATAGGCATAGGGGCGGCGGGAAATGCCGTAGCGCTCCAGCAGCACACGGCTGACGCGCGTATCCTCGCAGGCGATCACATCCGCTGCTGCAAGGGTTTCAATGCCGCGCAGGGTCATGTCACCAAGATTACCAATGGGTGTCGCGACGATGTAGAGCGCGGGTTCGAGCGGGCGGGCGCGGAACGAACTGTTGCCGATCTGATAGTTTCGTTCGCTGGCTTCCCCGTCAGACACTTTACACCCTCACGCAGCCAGATCGGCGATAACCGCATTCAGCACAATCGCCCCCTCGGGCGTTGTGCGGATACGGCTATTGCCGATATATTCAATAAGGCCCTGTTCAGCCAAGGAAATCACACGCTTTTCCTTGACGCTATGGCCTGTCAATCGCTCGTAGCGGGCAAGATCAATGCCCTCTACCAGCCGCAGGCCCATCAACAGGAATTCATCACCTTCCTGCTCGCCGGTCAGCAGTTCTTCTTCCACGACACCATGGCCGTCATTCTCAACCTTGCTCATCCATGTTTCCGGATGACGCTCGGTGATCGTCACGGCGCGCTTGCCATTCTCGATAAAGCGGCCATGGGCGCCCGGGCCGACGCCAACATATTCGCCGTAACGCCAATAGACGAGATTGTGCTGGGATTCGGCACCGGGTGCCGCGTGGTTGGATATCTCATAGGCGGGCAGACCGCGCTGTGCCGTCACATCCTGCGTTTCCGCATAAAGCGCCGCCGCATGATCACCATCCGGCGTAATCAGTTTGCCGGCTTTCCATAGCTGGTAGAAAGCTGTGCCCTCCTCAATCGTCAGCTGATAGAGCGACAGATGATCGGCGGCATAGGAAATGGCGCGGTTGAGTTCTTCGCGCCAGGCCTCGATGGTCTGATCAGGCCGGGCATAGATCAGATCGAAGGACAGACGCGGGAAAATATCACGTGCAAGGCCTATCGCCACCAAAGCCTCATCAACATTGTGCATGCGTCCAAGTCGGCGCAGATCGGGGTCATTCAACGCCTGCACGCCCAGCGAGACGCGGTTGACACCTGCTGCACGATAACCGCGAAAGCGATTGGCCTCGACGCTGGTTGGATTGGCTTCCAGCGTGATCTCGATATTATCTGGAACAGTCCAGTTCTTGGCGATTTCGTTGAGAACCGATCCAACAGTTTCCGGCTCCATCAAAGACGGCGTGCCGCCACCAAGGAAAATGCTGGAAATTGTGCGCGGACCGGTACGCTGGCGCATTGTCGCCATTTCACGGGCGAAGGCCGCGGTGAATCGCTGCTGATCCACTGGCTGGTGGCGTACATGCGAATTGAAGTCGCAATAGGGGCATTTGGCCATGCAGAAGGGCCAATGGACATAGACGCCAAAGCCCCCTTCATTTTCCTGGCCACGCACCGGATTTGCCATTACGCACCCAGACAATCGCGGGCAAAATGCTGGAAGGCGCGGGCGCGGTGCGATAGCGCATCGGCTTCACCGGGCTTCCAGCCGTGTTTCTGCTCGGCAGTCATTTCGCCAAAGGTGGCGTCATAGCCTTGCGGCTTGAACACCGGATCGAAACCGAAACCGGCTGTGCCACGCGGCGGCCAGACAATCTCGCCTTCCACTTCACCGCGATAGTAATTGGCTTCGCCGTCAGGCCATGCAAGGCAGATAACCGAAACAAAGCGCCCGCCGCGGTCCTGAGGATTGGTGACACCCTTTTCCTGCAGAGCGGATTCAACCTTCTGCATCCCATGGGCGAAATCGCGCTTACCATCTGGCAGTTCGGCCCAATTGGCGGTGTAGACGCCGGGGTCGCCGTCCAGCGCATCAACACAAAGGCCTGAGTCATCGGACAGAGCAACAAGCCCCGTCGCCTTGGCCGCCGCAAATGCCTTGATATAGGCATTTTCTTCAAAGGTCGTACCGGTTTCATCCGGCTCCGGCAGGCCAAGATCACCGGCAGATACCACTTCGAAACCGAAGGGGCCGAGCAGGTCTATCATTTCCTGAATCTTGCCCTTGTTATGACTGGCAACGAGCAGCTTGCCTTTTTCGAGTGTTCTCATTTCAGGTTCCATAAAGCCGGTTCGGCAAATTCAATCGAGTTTCCGCAAGGATCGCGGAAATAAAGGGAACGGGCACCGTTTGGCCAGTCAAATTCACTTTCGATGGCAACGCCATTGGCCTCAAGATGGGACTTCCATTGGGAAATTTCATCCCGCGTTGCGCGAAAACAGACATGACCCGGACCCTTGGCGCCGTGGGCGGGGATAGGCAGCCCGCCTTTGGGTCTTTCCAGCAGTTTTTGCGCATCAAACAGGATCAGCACACCGGCACCGCAGCGAAAGAATATCGATTCATTGCCCGCGCGCAGAATGACATCCAATCCAAGTACGTCCGTATAAAACCGTGCAGCCACCTCGATATCGGTCACATAAAGTGCAGTTTCCAGAATACCCGATGGCTGCATGGTGTTTTCCGCTTAAGCGACCGCCATTTTCTGCAGCGAAACCAGACGGGTAATGCCGTTGCGGGCAAGATCCATCAAGGCCAGCAGTTCTTCCTGCGAGAATGGCTCGCCTTCCGCCGTTCCCTGCACTTCCACAATACCACCCTTGCCGGTCATGACGAAGTTGGCATCGGTCTGTGCTGTCGAATCCTCGGCATAATCGAGATCGATCACAGGTGTTCCGTCGGAAATACCGCAGGAAATGGCTGCAACATGATCCTTCAGCACTTTTTCGACCTTGAGCATCTGGCGGGTTTCCATCCAGCGCAGGCATTCATGCAAGGCTACCCAACCGCCGGTGATTGCGGCGGTGCGCGTACCACCATCGGCCTGAATGACATCGCAATCGACGGTAATCTGCACTTCGCCCAATGCCTGCAGGTCCACCACAGCACGCAGCGAACGGGCGATAAGCCGCTGAATTTCCAAAGTACGGCCACCCTGCTTGCCTGATGAGGCTTCGCGGCGCATACGGTCGCCGGTGGAGCGTGGCAACATGCCATATTCAGCTGTTACCCAGCCTTTGCCGGTGTTGCGCATCCAGCCCGGGACCTTTTCCTCAAGGCTGGCGGTACACAGAACGTGGGTATCACCAAACTTGACCAGGCACGAGCCTTCAGCATGTTTGGAAACGCCGCGCTCGAAAGAAATGGCGCGCATTTCGTCTGGGGCTCGTTTGGAAGGACGCATGGAATGACCTCTTGAAAATATGTTTGTCCGGCCTTTTAGAGCAACGGAGACTTAAATGGAACCATGCAGCAAAAGCTTTGATGATTGGACCGACAATGCCTATATTCCCTGACAGGAAACACGGGCCTCACACAGAATGAACAAGGCAGTCACTCCCGAACCATTGCAATCGCTCGACCAGCGGTCACGGGATATCTTTCGGCGCATTGTCGAGAGTTATCTTGGCGATGGCGAACCGGTTGGGTCGCGCAATCTTTCGCGAATACTGCCGGTTGCGCTTTCGCCTGCGACAATCCGCAATGTGATGAGCGATCTGGAGCATCTTGGCCTTGTCTATGCGCCGCATATCTCGGCTGGACGTCTGCCGACGCAGCTCGGCCTGCGATTCTTTGTCGATGCCTTTATGGAAGTTGGCGACCTTTCTTCCGATGAGCGTAATTCCATCGAGGCACAGGTTCGGGCGGGCGGTGATGCCCAATCAACCGAGAATGTACTGACGCAAGCCAGCCAGCTCCTTTCAGGCATGTCGCGCGGTGCGGGACTTGTTCTGGCAACGAAAGCGGAAGGCGCACTCAAGCACATCGAATTCGTGCGGCTCGAGCCAACAAAGGCGCTGGCAGTGCTGGTTACGCAGAGCGGCGATATCGAAAACCGGGTGATTGATTTGCCGCCGGGCGTCACCCCCTCGCAATTGATTGAGGCGTCGAATTTCCTCAATGCCCATATTCAAGGCCGCACGATCACCGAAGCGCGTGCCGAGATCGCGCGCCTGAAGGACGAGACCCAGCAGGCGCTCGATGCGTTGTCACAGCATCTGGTCGAAGAAGGGCTTGCCGTTTGGGGCGGAGCGGGAGGCGGACAGCCACCACGTCTGATCGTGCGCGGACGCGGCAATCTGCTCGATTCAATCAATGCCGAGGCTGATCTTGACCGCCTGCGTCATCTCTTTGATGACCTCGAAACCAAGGAAGGCACGATACAGCTGCTCGATCTGGCGGAAGCAGGCTCGGGGGTGCGTATTTTCATCGGCTCGGAGAACAAGCTGTTCTCACTTTCGGGCTCATCGCTGGTCATCGCCCCCTATCGCGACTCGGAACAGCGGGTTATCGGCGCACTCGGCGTTATCGGTCCAACCCGGCTTAACTATGCGCGGATTGTTCCCATGGTGGATTATACGGCACAACTGGTCTCAAGATTGTTGCGCTAGCCACGGTTGTACCATTGTGCTGCGTGAACTTGCCCTACTCAGGGCATTTGCACTTGATTTTCATGGCCTAAACCTCGATATCCAGCGCAGATTGGATTTATGAACGGACAGGATAGATGACTGAAGAAAAGAAACATCATGACGCACCCGATCTCGATCAGCGCGATCTGAAGAATCCGCGCGACCGTGATGCGCTGAAGCGTGCCGCCGATGATTTTCTGAAATCACGCAAGGCGGAAGAATACGCCATGGCGCAGGAAGAGGAAGACGAGGCGCAAGCCATCAGCAGCGCCGAACTCGACGCATTGCGCGCTGAAAATGGCGATCTGAAGGACCAGTTGCTGCGGCTGGCCGCTGACATGGAAAACCTGCGCAAGCGTACGGCACGCGACGTGCATGACGCACGTTCCTATTCCGTTGCCAATTTCGCTCGCGACATGCTGTCGGTCTCCGACAATCTGAAGCGCACGCTTGAAGCCATTCCGGCCGACGCACTGGCCAATGGCGATGCGGGTTTCAAAACCCTCGCCGAGGGCGTGGAAATCACAGAGCGTTCGATGATGTCGGCGCTGGAACGCCATGGCGTAAAGAAGATCGAACCGCAGGGCCAGCGTTTCGACCCGAATTTCCATCAGGCCATGTATGAGATCCCCAACACCGACGTGCCGCACAACACAGTGCTGCAGGTGGCGCAAAGCGGGTTTGTCATTGGCGACCGCATGTTGCGTCCGGCGCTGGTCGGCGTTTCCAAGGGCGGCCCCAAGCAAGCCGCAGGCGAAGGTCAGGCGGAGCCGGGCCCGATCAATCCACAGGCTGAAAAAGACGCATAATCAAAGCGCCTTTATGCGAAAAAGGGCCAGATACCGGTAACGGTGTCTGGCCTTTTTCATTTCGCTATTTACGGTCCGTATTGGCCGTGTTCTACCTCTGATAAAAGGGGGAACGGTCGATGACATTGATCCAGATATTCAATTATGCGGGCGTTTTTGTCTTTGCTGCCACGGGCGGTCTTGCTGCCTCGCGCCGCCAGCTTGATATCATCGCCTTTGTGTTTCTTGCTGCGGTAACAGGCATTGGCGGCGGCACTCTGCGCGATCTCATTCTCGGAGTTCCGGTCTTTTGGGTGAGGGAGCCCGGCTATATCCTCGTCTGCGCCGCAGCAGCGGTCATCGTCTATTTCTCCGCCAATCTGCTGGAATCGCGTTACCGGCTTTTGCTCTGGCTTGATGCGCTGGGACTTGCCGCCTACAGCGTGATGGGTGCAGCCAAGGGCTTGGCACTTGGATTTGATCCGGCAATTGCCGTTGTCACCGGTATTCTAACGGCCACATTTGGCGGCGTGTTGCGCGATATTGTATCGGGGGAACCATCTGTGCTGATGCGGCGTGAAATTTACGTAACGGCAGCCCTTGCCGGATCGGCCGCCTATACGATCCTGCTTGGACTTTCGGCAGGGCCAGAAATTTCGGCGCTGCTCGCCGCCCTCACCGCTTTCACGGTGCGCGGCGGCGCGCTGTATTTTGGCTGGACGCTACCCAACTACCACAAGCCGGGCCGCACGCCTGAAGAACTCAAGCGTGACGGCATTGTGCGGTCAGAGTAATCCGGCCTGCTGCGCAGCAATCTTCAGATTTTGCGCCGGGCGCGGGCCAATCTGCTGGATGACAAGACCGGCTGTCAGCGAACCCAGTTTTGCGCAATCGGTCAATGACCGGCCATTGGTATAGCCGAACAGAAAGCCCGATGCGTAGAGATCGCCGGCACCCGTCGTATCGACCAGTTCGGCAATCTCGATAGCGGGAACCGCGACAGTTTCATCCTTCGAAACAACAACCGAGCCCTTTTCGGAACGCGTGATGGCGGCCAGTTTGCAATCCTTGCGGATGGCATTGAGACCCTTTTCGAAGTCGTCGGTCTGATACAGCGATTTGAGTTCCGCCTCGTTGGCGAAGACGATATCAACCGTGCCTGAGCGCATCAGATCGAGGAATTCCTCGCGATAACGATCAACGCAGAACGGATCTGATAGCGTCATTGATACTTCGCGCTTGTGCTCATGAGCAATCTTTGCCGAGAGGCGGATGGCTTCCTTGGCCCGGGGCGGGTCCCACAGATAACCTTCGAAATAAGTCACTTTGGCTTCTGATACTTTTGAACTTTCCACATCTTCCGGCCCAAGCTCGACGCAGGCACCAAGATAGGTGTTCATGGAACGCTCGCCATCGGGCGTTACGAAAATCATGGACCGGGCCGTGGGCGGCGGTGCTTTCAGAACGCGCGTGTCGAAAGCGACGCCCTGCGCACGGATGTCATGGGTAAAGATATGGCCGAGCGGGTCATCGGCAACCTTGCCGAAATAGGCAGCACGGCCACCGAGGCTGGCAACGCCTGCCGCCGTATTGCCCGCGCTTCCGCCTGATGCTTCGATCGCCGGCCCCATGCGCTCATACAGAAATTCCGCACGGTCGGCATCGATCAGATTCATCGCATTTTTGATGATACCGTTCTTGACGATAAAATCATCATCCGTGCGGGCTATGATATCGACAATGGCATTGCCGATGCAAAGCACGTCATAACTCGACATGAAAACTCCAGGATTGATTCAATTGCAGTTCTTGGCCTCTCACGGTCCGATTCTGACATTTGCATGGTTCGCCTGATGTCAAATTCGTTCCATTCATTTGCCAAGTCCTAGCGGGAACGATAGGCGTTGACTACCCCCAATAAGTGTCACCGCCTTGTCTGCGCCGAAGTCGTTCCCTATGTCGGAAGTTCCCGAGTGGCCAAAAAGGATGATGGCACAATGATCTTTGAAAGCGCACGCGCCGCCGCTAGCCATCTGTTTCGGCCGGAATTTCGATCCGTGCTGTGGAAATCACTCGGGATGACCATTCTGCTGCTCATCGGAGCGTGGTTTGGACTGCGGGAATTGTTTGAAGTGCTGGCTCTGCCGTTTTTCGATCAGTGGATGCCAGATATGCCATCCTGGGCCGGTTGGTTTGGTTTTATTGCAGCAATTCTTGCCAGTATTGCCCTTGCGCTTGGGCTGGCCCTGCTGATTGCTCCGGTTTCAGCCATTGTTGCCGGGCTGTTTCTCGACGACGTGGCGGAAGTTGTGGAAAAGTCAGATTATCCGCTCGATCCGAGAGGCCGCCCGCTGCCGGTGCTGCGCTCCTTCGTGCTTTCGCTGAAGTTTATGGGCGTCGTTATCATCGGGAATATCATCGCTCTGCTGATGCTTTTGATCCCCGGCGTCAACATCATCGCGTTCTTCATGGTCAATGGCTATCTGCTCGGTCGCGAATTCTTCGAATTTGCCGCCATGCGGTTTCGCCCGGAAATGGAAGCCAAGGCGCTGCGGTCAAAACATTCGATAACAGTGTTTCTCGCCGGACTTGTGATTGCCGCCTTCATGGCCATCCCAATCCTTAATCTGCTGACACCATTGTTTGCAGCCGCGATGATGGTGCATCTGCACAAGGCAGTGGCCCAATCGGAACCGCCTGCCGCATTGCGCTAGAAGACTTGGGGCGGCAGAGGCACCAGCGGCGCCGGCATTTCCGATGTTTTTTCAGCTGATTTGCAGATATCGGCGATGACACAGGCGGCGCATTCGGGTTTACGGGCTTTGCAGACGTAGCGGCCATGCAGAATCAGCCAGTGATGGGCGTGATAAAGATATTCCGCCGGGATGATTTTCATCAGCTTGGCTTCCACCTGATCCGGCGTCTTGCCGGGCGCTAGGCCAAGCCGGTTGCCGATGCGGAATATATGCGTATCAACGGCCATCGTTGCCTGCCCGAACGCCATGCTGAGCACGACATTGGCCGTCTTGCGGCCAACGCCGGGAAGCTTGACCAATTCGTCGCGATCATCAGGCACCTGACTGCCATAATCGCGGATCAGGGCTTCCGAGAGCGCGATGACATTCTTCGCCTTGTTGCGCCAAAGGCCGATGGTGCGGATATATTCGCCCAGTTTTTCCACGCCAAGATCCAGCATTTTTTCCGGCGTATCAGCCACCTTGAACAGCGCGCGTGTTGCCTTGTTGACCCCGACATCGGTTGCCTGAGCGGAAAGCGCAACCGCGACAAGCAGTGTGAAGGCGTTGACATGTTCAAGCTCGCCCTTGGGCTCCGGGCGCTGGATGGAGAACCGGCGAAAAATCTCATGAATCTCATCAGCCGTATAGCGCGTACCCGTGACAAGGCGTGGCTTCTTTGCCGGTTTTCCGGCAATTGCACTCACGTCAATCTGATCAACTTTGCTCTTGGGATTTTCCATGACCCTTCTATACTCAAGCGTCATGAGCCAAACAATGAACCCAATTGACGCTGCTATGCGCAATGAAGAGGAAATTTTCCGCGCCCTTCTTGTGCCGCACCGTTCGCTTGGACAAAAAGGGTTTCTCATTGTCATGGCTGCCATCGGCGGCTCGAGTTTTCTGACCGGACTGTTCTTCCTTTCGCTTGGCGCATGGCCTGTTTTCGGCTTCTTCGGGCTTGATGTGCTTTTGGTCTACCTTGCCTTCCGCATGAATTATTCGGCAGCGAAAGCCCATGAAGAGGTCAGCGTTTCGCGCATAACATTGCAGATCAAACAGGTAGCCCCGTCAGGACGCACGAAGCTGCACGAGTTCAACCCCTTCTGGACGCGGTTCAGTGTGGCTCGTCATGAGGAAATCGGCATTACGTCCATGCGCGTCGAGGGGCAGGGAAAGGCCGTCACAATCGGCTCATTTCTCAATCCCGATGACCGGGAAAGCTTCGCATCCGCCTTTACCAGAGCATTGGCCACGGCCAAGGGCCGGTAGTTTTCATAATGTGCAAGAATCGGGTGGCAGATCAGGCACCTGCGTGGTCATATGACACTCAACAGAGCGCTTTATGTCCATCCTATTTGCATGAAGTGCTTCAGATGAATTGAAAGCCTGAACCGGCCTTGGCGATGTAACGCACCCGGTACAGGCCTGAATGAGGTAAAGATCATGAAACCCCATGCCATACTTCAAAATGACATCACGCCGACAGGCAATGACTATGCCATCGTCAGCCATATCATCGAGCGAATCAGCGAGGATTACCGCGATCAGCCATCGCTTGAAACATTGGCCAAGGATGCGGGTCTATCGCCGACAGCATTGCAGAAGCTTTTCACCCGCTGGGCAGGTCTGTCACCGAAAGGCTTTTTGCAGGCAGTGACCATTGACCATGCACGGCGCCTGCTTGACGAAGGAATGCCCCTGCTTGAAACGGCCTATGAAACAGGCCTTTCCGGCCCAAGCCGCCTGCATGATCTGTTTGTCACCCATGAAGGCATGTCACCCGGCGATTATAAGACGCGCGGCGCCGGCCTCATCGTCCGCTATGGTTTCCATATCTCGCCATTCGGCCGGGCACTGGTCATGGTGACGGATCGTGGCCTCGCTGGGCTGGCCTTTGCCGATCAGGGCCAGGAGCGCGAAGCATTAGGCGACATGACATCGCGCTGGCCTAATGCGACCTATGTGGAGGACCTCAACGCAACATCGCCCTATGCGGCGCGGATATTCGATCCGGCTGAATGGCGCTCCGACAGGCCGCTGAAGGTTGTCATGATCGGGACGGACTTCCAGCTTCGCGTCTGGGAAGCCCTGTTGAAGGTTCCCATGGGCAGGGCCTGCGCCTATTCGGATATTGCTCAGGACATCGGCTCACCCAAGGCTTCCCGTGCGGTTGGCGCAGCTGTTGGTGCCAACCCGCTCTCCTTTGTGGTTCCGTGTCACCGCGCCGTTGGCAAATCGGGCGCTCTGACCGGCTACCACTGGGGCCTCACCCGCAAACGCGCCATTCTGGGCTGGGAAGCCGGACAGATGGGCGACCCTGACCAGCTCGATATGGCCCGCTCCGGCTGATCGCCGCATCCTCCCACCAATGAAAGGCCCGGCAGAAATGCCGGGCCTTTCATTTTGTGAAGAAACTTTCGAGCAGGTCTTGACCTTCCAGTTACTGGAAAGATTACCTTTGCATCACTATCTCATTACCCATGTCGAAAGTTCTATCATGAAACATGACCATTCCGCCCATCACAATCATGCCCATGGCACCCACGGGCATAGCTGTTGCAGCACGCATGAAGATGAGGCAGATGTCGTCCGTGATCCGATATGCGGCATGCTTGTGGACCCTACTGCGGGCAAGCCCACGGCTGAGCATGCGGGCCGCGTGTTTCATTTCTGCTCAGCGGGCTGCCATAGCAAATTCGTTGCCCATCCCGAATCGTATTTGACTGCAGTTGATCCAGTCTGCGGCATGACTGTCGACAGGGCGACGGCCCGGCATTTTCTGCGGCACGACAATGAAAAATACTATTTCTGCTCGGCAAGCTGCATGGCAAAGTTTGAAAAGGCACCTGAAGATTATCTCGGTGATCGGCCAGCGCCAAAGCCTATGCCCGCAGGCACGCAATATACCTGCCCGATGCATCCGGAAATCATCAAGGATGGTCCCGGCGCGTGCCCGCTTTGCGGCATGGCTCTGGAGCCGATGGGTATTCCAACGGGCGATGAGGGCCCCAACCCTGAACTCGTTGATTTCACCCGCCGGTTCTGGATCAGCGCGTTGTGTTCCGTACCACTGCTGTTGATCACCATGGGCCCGATGCTTGGCCTGCCGTTCCGCGAATGGATTGGCGAAAGCCGGGCAGGATGGCTGGAATTTGTATTGGCTACCCCGGTTGTCCTGTGGGCAGCCATACCCTTCTTTGAGCGGGCATGGGCTTCCTTCGTCAATCGCAGCCCGAATATGTGGACGCTGATCGCAATCGGTGTCGGCGCTGCCTATGCTTTCAGTGTCGTAGCAACATTGTTCCCCGACATTTTTCCGCACGCATTCCGTATGCATGGCGGTGCTGTGCCGGTTTATTTCGAAGCCGCCGCCGTTATCGTTACACTGGTATTCCTCGGGCAAATTCTCGAGCTGAAAGCGCGTGAACGTACAGGCTCGGCGATCCGCGCACTGCTTGATCTCGCACCAAAAACAGCACGCCGCGTGGCTGCCGACGGCACGGAAAATGATGTTCCGCTGGATGAGGTGGTGGCCGGAGACCAGTTGCGGGTGCGTCCAGGCGAAAGCGTTCCGGTGGACGGCATCGTTCTGGAAGGCCGGTCTTCCATAGACGAGTCCATGCTCACGGGCGAACCGCTCCCCATCGAAAAAACCGAGAACGATACGGTAACGGGCGGCACGCTCAACCGTAACGGCACGCTGCTGATCAAGGCGGAAAAGGTGGGCGCCGATACAGTCCTGTCGCAGATCGTCGGCATGGTTGCGACCGCCCAGCGCTCACGCGCACCTATTCAGGGACTGGCGGACCGGGTGGCCAGCTATTTTGTACCGGCGGTGGTCCTCGTCGCCATTGTTTCGTTTATTGCATGGGCATGGTTCGGGCCCGAACCCGGTATGATCTATGGCCTTGTAGCTGCTGTCTCGGTGCTGATTATCGCCTGCCCTTGTGCGCTCGGTCTTGCGACCCCAATGTCGATCATGACAGCCACGGGACGAGGTGCGCAAGCCGGTGTTTTGATCAAGGATGCGGAAGCGCTGGAGCGTTTTGCCCGCGTCGATACACTGATCGTGGATAAAACAGGCACTCTGACCGAAGGCAAACCGAAACTCACCGATATCGTTTCGGCTGGTTCACTGCCCGACGACCAATTGCTCGTCCTTGCAGCGACACTCGAAACGGGTTCGGAACACCCGCTCGCCGAAGCCATTGTCGAGGGTGCGAAGACACGCAATCTCGCTTTGCTCAAGGCGGAGCAATTTGAGGCGATCACGGGTAAGGGCGTTTCCGGTACCGTTGATAAACGGGCTGTCGCCTTGGGCAACAAAGCGATGATGCAGGCTATCGGCGCTGATATCGCTTCTTTGAGCGGCAAGGCGGATATATTGCGCGCAGGCGGTAAAAGCGTTCTTTTCATTGCCGTCGATGGCAAGGCTGCCGGTATCATTGCCGTGGCCGACCCCATCAAGTCCACGACGGCGGAAGCCATACGCCTTCTGCACAAGGCTGGCCTCAAGATCATCATGGCGACCGGTGACAACCGCATAACAGCCCAGTCGGTTGCTTCACAGCTCGGCATTGACGAGGTGCGCGCGGACATGCTGCCCGAAAGCAAAAAACAACTCGTGGATGAGTTGCGGGCAAAGGGTGCAAAGATTGCCATGGCCGGTGACGGCGTCAACGATGCGCCTGCGCTTGCAGCAGCCGATGTCGGCATTGCCATGGGCACCGGTGCGGATGTAGCCATGGAAAGCGCCGGTATCACGCTGGTGAAGGGTGATCTTAACGGCATAGTCCGCGCCCGTCATCTTGCCGACGCAACGATCAGCAATATCAAGCAGAACCTGTTCTTCGCCTTCGTCTATAATGTGCTTGGTGTGCCGGTTGCGGCCGGTGTTCTCTACCCCGTCTTTGGTGCAATGCTTTCGCCCATGCTGGCGGCAGCGGCAATGAGCCTTTCTTCCGTATCGGTGATTGCCAATGCATTGCGGCTGCGCACGCTGAAACTGTGAGGTTTTCATGAATATCGGCAATGCATCGGAAAAATCAGGACTGCCGCCCAAGACCATTCGCTATTATGAGGATATCGGGCTGCTCAAGCCCGACAGATCAGACAATGGCTATCGGGACTATTCGATGTCAGATGTACACAAGCTGCGCTTTCTGCAACGCTCACGCGGTCTTGGATTTTCCGTGGAAGAATGCCGTCAGCTTCTGGCGCTTTACGAAGACAAGGAGCGCGCGAGTTCCGATGTCAAAACCATAGCGAAAACGAAACTCAAGGAGATCGACCGCAAGATCACCGAGCTGCGCGAACTGCAGCACACGCTGCAACATCTGGTCGCCCATTGCCATGGCGACCAGCGGCCGGACTGTCCCATTCTGGAGAGTATTTCCGGTACCGGTGACGCTTAGGCGATAGTGGAAACCACGTCCGCCGAGATGCGCAACTCGCGCAAGGGACGCACAACAGCCGTCGTTTCACTGTAGATCGGGTGTGCCTTATAGGCCGCCAAGGCTTCGGCGCTTTCGAATTCGCCATAGACAACGATATCAATCTCGCCGGAGATTGGATCGGTCTTGGTGTTCTTCATGACCTCAAAAACGATGGAATGCGGAATTTCTCCAAGCCGTTTCAAACGGGTGTGGATTGTGTCGACATCTTCGGGATTGCGGGCACTGAAGAATACAATATGGCGGATCACGGTCGTTATTCCTGCTTGATCGAACTGGCGCGGACTTTTAATGCACCTGATCATAGCGTCAATAGATGTGCTGTCGCAGTTTGACCGGCAACCTTGCCAGCTGGCACAATTTCTGCGCTGGTAGCTGCAAACACGCGGCATCCTGCCCTTGGCATTTTTGGTGAGGTTGGGGTAAACGTTCTGGCGTTTAACATGTCACCCGACGATCTGAAAACACCAATCCGAGGCGTATATGGCCGACTACGGTCAACAGACACGACCCGATCCTGATAAGCTGCTTGAGCTTGCCACGCGTGAAACGCGCGGCAAGCTGACCGTTTTTCTGGGGGCTGCTCCCGGCGTGGGCAAAACCTATGCGATGCTTTTGCGCGCGCGTCGCCTGAAAGAGGATGGCGTTGATATCGTCATCGGCCTTGCTGAAACCCATGGCCGCACCGAAACTGCCGAGCTTCTTGACGGGTTGGAAGTATTACCACGCAAGCAGATCGGTTATCGCGGCCGCTCGCTGGAAGAGTTCGATCTGGATGCGGCACTGGCACGTAAGCCAAAAGTGCTGGTGCTTGACGAACTTGCCCACACAAATGCACCGGGCAGCCGCCACCCCAAACGCCATCAGGACATTGAAGAATTGATCTGGCAGGGGATCGATGTCTGGACAGCAATGAATGTCCAGCATCTGGAAAGCCTGTCTGATCTGGTAACCAAGATTACCGGCGTTATTGTGCGCGAGACCGTGCCTGACGTGGTGCTGAAACGCGCCGATGAGGTGCTGCTCGTCGACCTGCCACCAGCGGAACTCATTGCCCGCCTGAAAGAGGGCAAGGTGTACCTGCCCGGCAATGCCGAGCGCGCTGCCGTGGGCTTTTTCAAGCCAGCCAATCTAACGGCATTGCGCGAGCTTGCGCTGCGCCGCACTGCCGACCGCGTTGATGACCAGATGATCGATCTGTTGCGGCAGAACGCCATTGAAGGCCCATGGGCTACCGGCGAGCGGCTGCTGGTCTGTGTCGGGCCTGACAGCCTGTCCGACAAGGTTGTGCGCACTGCGAGCCGCCTCGCCTCGGGCCTCAATGCCCGCTGGCTGGTGGTTTCGCTGACCAAGACCAGCGACGCCGGCATGGATATAGGCGCAAACCAACGGCTCGACGAACTGCTTGATCTGGCGGAAAGACTTGGTGCGGAAACACGGCGGGTGATCGCGCGGGATTTTGTCGACGAAATCTTCCGTATCGCGCGGCGTGAAAACGTCACACAAGTCGTATTGGGCCGCCCCAAGGGCAAGCGCTTTGCCAATCCATTCCGCCGGTCACTTCCCGATGAAATCATGAAACGCTTCACCGATGTGGGCGTGCATATCGTAACCGGCGACGAGCAGGATAAGCCCTACGTGCCGCCTGCGCCGCAAAAACGCTCAAGACGCGAGCTTGCGGAATCCATCGCCATTCCTGTTGTGGCAACCGCTGCAACGACACTTCTGGGGCTTGGCGCCAGCGAAATTGTCCATCCGCAAAACCTTTCGATGCTCTATCTGGTTGCGGTCATCCTTTCGGCCATGTCGAGCGGACGTTTCGCCGCCATCATTGCGGCTGGCCTGTCATTCATCCTTTACAACTACTTTTTTATTGACCCGATCCACAATCTCAGCATCGCCAAGCCGCATCAGCTGTTTTCGCTCATTATCTTCCTTGGTGTGGCGCTGATGATCGGCGATCTCGCCGGACGTTTGCGTGATCAGGTGGCCCGGTCACGCAATCAGGCCAAGAATACGCAGGCACTCTACGAATTTTCCCGCAAGCTTTCCGGCACCGCCCGGCTTGACGATGTGCTTGTGGCTGCCGCCATGCACCTCCATTCAACCTTTGGCACAGGCGTTGTTATCCTGCTGCCGGAAGAGGGTGATCTCTCGCTGCAAACCGCGTGGCCGCCGGACCTGACACTTGATAATACGGATATGACCGCCGTCCGCTGGGCATTCGAAAAGAATGAACGGTCCGGTCATGACACGGGCACACTGCCGCAAATCCATTGGCAATTCCTGCCCATCCTCACATCGCACGGTGTCGCGGGGGTTCTTGGCCTTTCCATGCTGGAGCATCCGGCATCGCTGACCGAAAACGAGGATCGCATGTTGACCGCGATCCTGGATCAGACGGCAATTGCCATTGATCGCGCATTGCTGGTGCGGGAAAACGCCAAGACTGCGGCGCTGCAGGAGAGCGAGCAACTGCATGCTGCGCTGTTCTCTTCCCTTTCACACGATCTGAAAACGCCGCTGGCTTCAATCACAGGCGCGGTCACGACGCTGCGGGAGCTTGGCGGCCGCATCAAACCGGAAGGTCGTGACGATCTTCTGCTTTCCATCGAAGAAGAAGCGGGGCGTTTGACGCGCTTTGTTTCCAACCTCTTTGACATGACGCGGATCGAGGCTGGCACGCTCAAGGTCAAGAGCAGCCCCGTCGACGCAGCCGATGTCATCGTTTCCTCGGTGGAGCGCATGAAGAAGCTCAAACCCGGCGTTGCGATTGACATCAGCATTGCTCCTGACCTTGCAACGGCGAGTGGCGACTCTTCCCTGCTCGGGCAGGTGCTGTTCAATCTGCTCGACAATGCCGCCAAATATGGTGGTGAGGGCGCGATTTCGGTTTATGCAAAGCAAGATGCAACAGATGTGGTGATCAATGTCACTGATCAGGGAAAAGGCATTCCGGCAAAGGATATTGATCGCATCTTCGAGAAGTTCTACCGGCGCGTAAAAGGCGATGGAAGAGCTGCGGGCACCGGGCTTGGCCTCTCCATTTGCCGGGGCTTTGTCGAAGCCATGGGTGGTACAATTAAAGCCGAAAGTCCTGCCATCCGGAAGCGTGGAACGCGCTTTATTATCCGGCTTCCTATATTTGACGAGACCAGGAACGAGGATACGGCTGCATGAACGAGAACCGCATTCTTGTGGTCGATGATGAACCGCAAATTCAGCGCTTTCTGCATCCCGCACTGACGGCATCCGGTTACGATGTCATCACCGCGACAACGGGCGCAGAGGCAGAGCGCATGATTGCGACAAGCGCGCCCGATCTCGTCATTCTCGATCTTGGTCTTCCTGACAAGGACGGCAAGGAAGTCATCAAAACTGTACGGGCCTTTTCCGAAGTACCGATTATCGTTCTATCGGCGCGTGACCGCGAAGTGGAAAAGATTGCAGCACTCGACCTCGGCGCCAATGATTATGTCGAAAAGCCCTTCGGCATTGGTGAATTACTGGCGCGGGTGCGTACCGCCCTGCGTCAGAAAGTGGCCGGGACCAGCGTTCCCTCGCGCTTTGAGTGGAATGGCCTTGCTGTTGATATGGCGAAGCGGGTGGTCACGCTCAAGGGCGAGGAACTTCATCTGACGCGCAAGGAATATCAGCTTCTTGTGCATCTTGTTCTCCACCCCGGTCTTGTTGTGACGCATCGCCAGCTTCTGGCGTCCGTATGGGGCGCTGCTCATGTGGAAGACGTGCATTATCTCCGGGTTTTCGTCGGCCAGCTCAGAGCCAAGATTGAGGAAGATCCCAACCATCCGCAGTTTATCAGGACAGAGGCTGGCGTCGGCTACAGGTTCATCGCCGAGTAAGGCGTTTCACTGCCTCCCCAACTTCCTGTCGACAATTGCTGGCAGCTTTGACAAGCTTCCATCAATCCATCGACAACAGATTCGGGAAACGCCTCCATGACCTCATTCAGCGCGACGGTTCTATGGAACCGTGCTTCAGATGCCGTTTTTACTGATAATAAGTATAGCCGTGCCCATGTCTGGCAATTTGACGGCGGGGCGGAAGTGCCCGCTTCATCATCGCCGCATATTGTGCGCCTTCCCTATTCGGCGGCGGAGAATGTCGATCCTGAAGAAGCCTTTGTTGCCTCCCTCTCCAGCTGCCATATGCTGTTCTTCCTGTCAGGTGCCGCAAAGGGCGGTTTCATTGTCGATGAATATCGCGACGAAGCATCAGGGGAACTTGGCAAGAATGAAAATGGCAAGCTCTTTGTCAGCAAGGTCGTGCTGAAACCACATGTGGCCTATGCTGGGTCTGCGCCGGATCGAGCCACAGAAGAGCATTTGCATCACGAAGCGCATGAGCAATGCTTCATCGCCAACTCCGTACGAACCGATATCAGCATCGATCTGGGATAAGGGAGGAATATTATGTCAGAACTGAAAATCAGCGATGCCGTCAACACGACCTGCCCATGGTCGGGCGATCCCATCAAGGAAGATAGCCTGACCCTCTACAAGGGTGCCGTAGTGGGGTTTTGCAATAACGGCTGCCGCGATAAATTCGAGAAGGCGGTCAACCATTTTGAAGAAGCGCTTGTTCATAACAGGCACGAAAGCATTTAAATCAGAAGGCCCACCGGCAAAATCCGTTGACAAATTCAGTCGGCGCATATACTTAAGTGTATGCTTAACCAACAGACACCACTTGATCTCATGTTTCAGGCGCTGGCAGACCCATCCCGGCGCTTCATGGTCGAACGGCTGAGCCGTGGCCCGGCCTCCGTCAGTGAACTGGCCAAACCATTGACCATGTCCCTGCCCGCCGTCGTGCAGCATTTGCAGGTGCTTGAAAACAGTGGCCTGATCCGTACGGAAAAGGTCGGCCGCGTGCGCACCTGCCATATTGAATGGACAGCCATGCGAACGGCAGAACAGTGGATGGACGAGCGGCGCAAATCTTGGGAACGCCGGCTTGACCGGCTCGGCGACTTTCTCGCCAGCGATGACAATCAATAACCCGGAGCAGAAGTATGACCAACCGATCGGTAAAACACGATACATTCGTTATCGAGCGCAGCTACGCGGCGGCCCCGGCGCGGGTATTTTTTGCTCTTAGCGATAAGACAGCCAAGAGCAAATGGTTTGCCGGGCCGGATGAGAGTGCCGGGAGATTCGAGATGGATTTTCGGATTGGCGGGCATGAAATCAATCGCGGCGGACCAAAGGGCGGCCCTGTTTATACATATGATGCGGTCTATCAGGACATCGTGCCCGACCAGCGCATCATCTATACCTACGATATGTATATCGATGACAAGCGCATTTCTGTCTCGGTTGCAACGATGGAACTGAAACCTGAGGGAACCGGCACAAAGCTTGTCCTTACCGAACAGGGTGCCTTTCTCGATGGGCTCGACGATCCGGCTATGCGCAGACGCGGGACGGAAGAGCTGCTTGATGCTCTTGGCGCCTCGCTGAAGGGCGCACCAGTCAACGCGTGAGACGCGCCTTTAAAGCGGATCACCGGAGCCGGTGACAATTGTCTCCACCGGCTCTTCTTTTATCCGTCCCTGACGCTTCAGCTGCTGTTCGCGGAAGAAGATGAACAGACCCGACGCGACGATGAATCCCGAGCCTATGAGCATGGGCAGTCGCGACACGTCGCCAAAGACCAGCCAGCCGAACACAATGGCCCAGAACAAAAGCGTATATTGCAGCGGCGCAACCGTGGCGGCATCGGCCATCTTGAGCGCGCGATTAACCAGCATATGGGCCAGCATGGCCACAACGCCGAGAATGCCCAACAGAACCAGATCGCGCGGGCTGACCGGCTTCCAGTCGAAATAAAGCGATGCCGCGCCAGCAAGACCCGCACCGACAATCTGCCAGAACACCAGCGTCGTGTCGGGTGTACCCCGCAGCGACCGTCCCAGCAACAGCATCAGCGCAAAGGTCATGCTGCCCAAAATCGATATAATGGCTTGCGGCGTCAGCGCCTGCGACGACGGCTCTAATGCGATGACAACACCAATGAAACCAACGACGATTGCGCTCCACCGCCGCCAGCCGACCGGTTCTTTCAGCACAAGGGGTGAAATCGCCGCAACGTAGATCGGAGCTGCCAGCCAATAGGTCATCACATCTGCCAGCGGCAAATAGACCACGGCAAAATAGAACGCAAAAATCTCGGCCGTTGACGCCGCAACACGCGCAAATTGCAGGAATGGCTTGTCGACCTGCATGATTTTCTTCGGCCCTGAGAACCAGAGGAAGGGCGCAAGAACGATCAATGCCGCGACACTGCGAACAAACACCACCTGCCCGACCGAATAGGTCGATACCAGCCATTTGCCCATCACGTCATTCAGGGCAAACATCAGCATGCCGAGCAGCATCAAAAGCACGCCGGTGCGCGCCAGAGACGGTTCGGACGTTGCAGAAAAGGCACCGGAGCGGGCGGACATGGAAGTTTCCTCGATACTGGTCTTTTTCAGACTGCTTTGATCGATTTTATCAAGCTAATCCAGTCGAAAACAGCTATCGCGGCGCAGGGGCGCAAAATAGTTTTCCATTATGGCATTCCGGTCGCGCTTTGCCCGAAAGCTGCCCCTCTGGAATAAACCCGGTTTCGGGAATATAAATCTGCGAGACTGATATTTTAGCTCAAAGAAAGAATACGCTCATGCCCCGGGTTTCGCAGCTGTTCTTCAAGACCGCAACTGTCTTCTTTCTGATCGGTATTATCCTAGGGCTTCAAATGGGCATATCGGGCGACCATGCGGCATTCCCTGCCCATGCGCACCTCAACCTGCTCGGCTGGGTCACCAGTGCCATATTCGGCATTTATTACGCGCTCAATCCCGCCAGGGCCGAGGGTCGATTGCCGATGATCCAGTTCGCCATCTTCACGATAGGCGTCATCATCATGATTCCGGCGCTGTATTTTCTCAATCTTGGCAATACGGCAATGGAGCCGCTTGTTGGTATCGGCTCGTTTATCGTCCTTGCCGGTGTCGCGTTGTTCGCAGCCGTGGTTTTTTCCAACAAGGCATGATTCGCGGATCGCTGCCTATTCGCGCAGCGCACTCATGAGAATTAGAACCTTCTGAAGGATTTGGTGGAGCCAAGCGGGATCGAACCGCTGACCTCTTGCATGCCATGCAAGCGCTCTCCCAGCTGAGCTATGGCCCCATTCCATTAGCCGGTTTCGGCTAAGCCGGATAAATCCGGCTGGACAGTCGAACGGTCGGGAACCGTTCCGAGGCGGGTACATAAAGCCCGCCGCAGAGAAGATCAAGGTCTATTCGCCGGATATTTCCGTTATTTTTCGGAAGCGCGAAAGACCTTGCTAGAAATCAATTTTCGTCGTCTTCGCCGATACCGCCGCCGAGGATGTCGGTCACGTCATCATCTTCGTCTTCTTCGTCTTCGGCAAGGAATGTGTCATCGTCGTCGGCATCATCGACGTCAACGTCGACATCATCGCCCAGATCCGGCACATCGGTATCGGAATCGCCATCGGCTTCTTCAAGCGAAACAAATTCCGGCTTCTCGAGGATAACGTCCACTTCTTCAGTTTCGACTTCTTCCTCTTCTTCGCGTGCAGAAGGAACAGTCGAATCAAAATAGCTCAGCGGATAGCTCTTGCCCGTATATGGCGAGACAATCGGATCGCGGTTCAGATCGTAGAATTTCTGACCTGTTTCAGGGTCAACTCGCTTGGTACCAAGTTTTGGATTTACCACGTTATGCCTCGTCTTCTGGCTGCGCCTGCATTCGGTATGCCACCGACCAACCGTTTATGCCAGCGCTCATCAAATGGATTTCTGGTCCCATAAACGCAATTCAGCGCATTTGTCAAAGCCAAAAACGATGAGTGATTGCCATTGAGCCAATCTGTGCATTTGCGAGATGACCGAACCGGCAAGCTGTGTTACGAACGCCAGCGCCCATCGGCTCGACCTGAAACACCAATTTTCCTTGTGATCGATCTTACTCATGTCCCATTCCGCACTGCCCAAGCCCGCCACCGCCCGCCGCTCCAATGCCCTTACCGGTGATATCCGGATTCCGGGGGACAAATCGATATCGCATCGGTCCTTCATGTTTGGCGGCCTTGCCTCGGGCGAAACCCGCATCACCGGACTGCTCGAAGGCGAGGATGTGATCAACACCGGCCGCGCCATGCAGGCCATGGGTGCAAAAATTGCCAAGGAAGGCAATGTCTGGATCATCAAGGGCACCGGCAATGGCTGCCTCTTGCAACCGGAAGCACCGCTTGATTTCGGCAATGCCGGTACAGGCGCACGTCTCACCATGGGGCTTGTTGGCACCTACGCGATGGAAACCACATTTATCGGCGACGCATCCCTGTCGAAGCGTCCGATGGGCCGCGTGCTCAACCCGTTGCGGGAAATGGGCGTTCAGGTGACTGCATCGGAAGGCGATCGTATGCCGCTGACGCTGCGTGGTCCGAAAGTAGCCGCCCCCATTACCTACCGCGTGCCCATGGCCTCGGCGCAGGTCAAATCCGCTGTGCTTCTGGCCGGTCTCAATGCGCCCGGAATCACAACGGTCATTGAGCCCGTGATGACACGCGACCATACGGAAAAGATGCTGCAGGGCTTTGGCGCCAACCTTACCGTCGAAACCGACAGAGACAATGTGCGCCATATCCGCATTGAGGGTCAGGGCAAACTGACAGGCCAGACCATTGATGTGCCCGGCGATCCATCATCGACAGCGTTCCCGCTCGTGGCAGCATTGCTTGTTCCCGGCTCCGATATCACCATTCGCAATGTACTGATGAATCCCACCCGCACCGGACTTATCCTGACCTTGCAGGAAATGGGCGCAAGCATTGAAATCCTCAATGCACGGCTTGCTGGCGGCGAGGATGTGGCTGACCTGCGGGTGCGCGCTTCCGAACTCAAGGGTATTGACGTTCCGGCGGATCGCGCGCCCTCGATGATCGATGAATATCCTGTGCTCGCTGTGGCTGCGTCTTTCGCCACGGGAGAGACCGTGATGAACGGGCTCGAAGAATTGCGGGTCAAGGAATCGGACCGCCTGTCAGCGGTTGCCAACGGCCTCAAGGCCAACGGCGTCGACTGCACGGAAGGTCCTGAAACCCTGAGTGTTCGCGGGCGCCCTGACGGTAAAGGCATCGGTGGCGGTACGGTTGAAACCCACCTTGATCATCGCATTGCCATGAGCTTCCTTGTCATGGGCCTTGTGGCGGAAAAGCCCGTCACCGTCGATGATTCAACCATGATTGCCACCAGCTTTCCGGAATTCATGGGCATGATGACCGGCATGGGGGCGGAGATTTCAGAGCAGGGAACGCCAGCCTGATACGCATATGAGCGCATTTTTTTCCGCATTGACGGTATACTTTCTCTATTTGATGTCGAGCGTACCGTTCATCGTCTGGGCGGGGCGAAGCGCCTATGCGGGCACAATTTCCAGTGGATCATCGCGGCCATGGCCCGGCATTTTGAGCACGATCATGCGGGTCGTTCTTCCTTTGCTGCTGATCTTCCTCTATGCGTGGAACGTCTCCGACGGTTCACGGTCAGGCTTGCCCGAGGTCGAAACTGCAGGAACAAGCGATTGGACGCCCTATCAGTTTTTGCTTCTGCCGCCCGCGTTCGGTTCAATCGCCGGTTATGGTATAGGCTTCCTCATGGGCGCAAAGGCCGGAAAAAGAGTGTTATGATCGAACCTGCTGTCCATATGCAGAGTGTATCGAAAACGGTCTTGCCGCAGGCAGGGGGCGTCTGATGTATTTTATCCTGACGTCTCTGGTCATTGTCAGTGTTTCCTACGCTATTGAGCGATTTGCGCTGAAAGTCCGCTTCGGACTGTTCGCCCTCCTGTTCTGGCTCTTTATTTTCCAGTTTGCGTTAATCTTCGCCATTGATGCATTGCTGCAGAATTTATCAGCCTATCTGCCGGACTGGCTTTCCTCGATGGTGACAACGGTGGGCGGCTTTGCCTTTGTGTCAATCGGCATTACGCCCCTGATAACGCTGGTCCTTGCTGCTGCCTATTCGCTGTTCGCACTGGGCAACTGGCTGTTTGACCGCGATGAAAAGGATGATGTCGATGTACCATCCCGGTTCACCATTGCCATTGATGGTCCGGCTGCATCCGGCAAGGGAACACTGGCGCGGCGGATCGCCGACTATTACGGCTATCACCATCTCGACACAGGTCTGACCTACCGGGCTGTTGCCAAGGCATTGCTCGACCAGGACATGGCGCTTGATGACGAATTCCTCGCCGAAAAGGCAGCGCGCACGGTTGACCTGTCCAAACTTGACCGGACGGCGCTATCGACACATGACGTCGGTGAAGCCGCATCGAAGGTCGCGGTCATGCCGGCTGTGCGCCGGGCACTTGTCGCGTCACAGCAGGCTTTTGCCCAGCGCTCACCCGGCACCGTGCTTGACGGGCGCGATATCGGCACCGTTGTATGCCCCGACGCGCCGGTCAAACTCTATATTACCGCCTCACCGGAAGCACGGGCCAAGCGACGCTTTGAAGAGATCAAATCGACGGGCGGCGGTGCCGAGTATGAGGAAATTCTTGCTGATCTTACCCGCCGTGATGCGCGCGATATGGGCCGCACGGACTCGCCGCTCAAGCCCGCTTCCGACGCGCACTTGCTTGATACGACAGAAATGGATATAGAGACCGCGTTTCTTGCTGCCAAAAAGCTGATTGATCAGGCTTTGGTGGGAAACAAGCATTAAACAAGCATTTGCTACCGATCCACGCACCGGATTGCCCCTGTAAGGGCGGGTTGGCACGCAAATGAACCGTAACACGAACCACCGGTGCTGTGTCCGATGACTATTTCCGGACATATCAGGAGTATTTATGTCTCAAGCCAATCCAACGCGCGAAGATTTCGAAGCTCTTCTCGCCGAGTCCTTTGCCACCAATGACCTTGCTGAAGGTTATGTCGTCAAGGGCCGCATCGTCGCCATCGAAAAAGACATGGCGATCATTGACGCCGGCCTCAAGGTTGAAGGCCGCGTACCGCTCAAGGAATTCGGCGCGAAAGCCAAAGACGGCTCGCTGAAGCCAGGCGATATCGTTGAAGTTTACGTCGAGCGTATCGAAAACGCCCTCGGCGAAGCCGTTCTGTCGCGTGAAAAAGCACGCCGCGAAGAGAGCTGGGTCCGTCTTGAAGAGAAGTTCAACCGCGGCGAACGCGTCGACGGTGTTATCTTCAATCAGGTCAAGGGTGGTTTCACCGTCGATCTCGACGGTGCCGTAGCCTTCCTGCCGCGCTCGCAGGTCGACATCCGTCCGATCCGCGACGTTACCCCGCTGATGCACAACCCGCAGCCCTTCGAAATCCTCAAGATGGACAAGCGTCGCGGCAACATCGTTGTTTCGCGTCGTACCGTTCTTGAAGAGAGCCGTGCTGAACAGCGCTCTGAAATCGTCCAGAACCTTGAAGAAGGTCAGGTCGTTGAAGGCGTCGTCAAGAACATCACCGATTACGGTGCGTTCGTTGATCTGGGCGGTATCGATGGTCTGCTGCACGTCACTGACATGGCATGGCGCCGCGTCAACCATCCTTCGGAAATCCTGAACATCGGCCAGACGGTCAAGGTTCAGATCATCCGTATCAACCAGGAAACACATCGTATTTCGCTCGGCATGAAGCAGCTCGAAAGCGATCCTTGGGATGGTATCGGTGCGAAGTACCCGATCGGCAAAAAGATCACCGGTACGGTTACGAACATCACCGACTACGGTGCATTCGTCGAAATCGAGCCAGGCATCGAAGGCCTTATCCACGTTTCCGAAATGTCCTGGACAAAGAAGAACGTGCATCCGGGCAAGCTGCTCTCGACCACACAGGAAGTCGAAGTCGTTGTTCTCGAAGTGGACCCGGTCAAGCGCCGCATCTCCCTCGGTCTCAAGCAGACACTCGACAACCCGTGGACAACCTTCGCAGACAAGTTCCCTGTCGGCACGATCGTCGAAGGCGAAGTCAAGAACAAGACCGAATTCGGCCTGTTCATTGGCCTCGACGGCGATGTGGACGGCATGGTTCACCTCTCCGACCTCGACTGGAACCGTCCAGGCGAACAGGTCATCGAGGAGTACAACAAGGGTGACGTGGTCAAGGCGCAGGTTCTCGATGTTGACGTCGAGAAGGAACGCATCTCGCTCGGCATCAAGCAGCTCACAGGCGACAAGGTCGGTGAAGCAGCAACGTCAGGTGAACTGCGCAAGAACGCTGTTGTAACTGTCGAAGTAACCGGCATCACCGATGGCGGCCTCGAAGTTCGTCTGGTTGATCACGATCTCGACTCGTTCATCCGTCGTGCGGATCTTTCCCGCGATCGTGACGAACAGCGTCCAGAGCGTTTCACCGTTGGCCAGAAGGTTGACGCCCGCGTCATCGCCTTCGACAAGAAGACCCGCAAGCTGCAGGTTTCCATCAAGGCGCTTGAAATCGCTGAAGAGAAGGAAGCAGTCGCACAGTACGGCTCGTCCGACTCCGGCGCTTCACTCGGCGACATCCTCGGTGCCGCGCTGAAGAAGCAGGAAAAGAACTAAGCTTTTCCCAGCGTTTCAGACTGAAACAGAAACCCGCCGGTCTTGCGACCGGCGGGTTTTTCTTTGTGCGTTGTCAGATGGTATCGAACTGGATGAGGATGAATACGATCTGGCAGATGAGCGCCAGACCAAGAAGCAATAGTTGCGTTCTCTGCTCGCGCACATAAATGGCAGCTCCACAGACAATGATGAGAAACAGATTGCGGAATGGGTACTCCGGTCCGAGTGAATGAAAATGCTCCCGCCCTTTCATGGCGGTGTCGGCGAAATCAACCACAAAAATCGCCATCAATATGCCAAAGAACCACGCACGCCGTGACATGAAGTAGTTCTCATAGCCGGAATAGCCTTCCATGCTATCGGGGAACAGCAAGCTGCAGGCCAGAAAGTGCAGGCTGGCGTAGAAAATGACAAATAGATAAGCCTCAAACTTCCACACTAATGTTTGGTGCAGATAAAATTCAAACCACCAGAAATGCACAACCGTCAGAAATGCGAAGAATACCCAGCCAAGATGAACCGCGTAAATATTTTTGCGTAGGGGATGCTGGATGATACGGGCGACACCGGTCAACAGACGCGAGATACTCAGCCCCAGAATAATTCCTATAATCACACGTACGTGGGTAAATACTTCCGGGCTCGGTATATTGCTATCCATTACATATCCCCCATTCTGGTCCAATCAAATTGGCATGAGGTTTATGCTAGCCAAGTCTTATACCGATGCAAATCTTCATCTGCTTTATTCAGTTGAGAATTGTACTTTCATGGTCTGCGGGGTTGCTGTCCCTTTCGAAAGATAGGGAAGGACGTCCGCAAGCGGCAAGCGGTGGGACACCAGCCTTGCCATCATTCCATTATCACGCTGCAGGATCGCCAGTGCTTCAGGAATATTCCGGTTCAGCGAATGGGAGCCGACCAGACTGATCTGGCGGCGGAAAATCTCGAATGGTGCAATTTGAATGCGTGCATCCGGAGCGCTGACCCCGAAGACCAGTGCAGTCCCACCATCAGCGGTATAAGCGATCATATCCTCCACCACCTGCGCAATACCTGTGGCGTCAGCAACAAAATCAAAACTCTTCTTCAGATGTGCAAGATCGGATGAGCCGGAGCGCAGAGGCGTCAGGCCAAGGGACTGGGCGAATGTCAGGCGACTTTCGTTGATATCTGCAACGCTGACATCTTCAACGCCCTGCGCCTTCAACGATAGAGCCATGAGAAGCCCGATCGGTCCGGCGCCGAACACAAGGGCATTTTCGGCACTCGAAGCGCGCGCATTGCCGAGACCATTGAGCACACAGGCCAGAGGCTCCGCCAGCGCAGCCATATGGAAAGGCAGGTTGCCCGTTGCATGGAGATGGCCGGTTTTAACGGTGCTGTATTCGGCGAACCCGCCATTGCGTGACACGCCATAGGCTTCCAGTGTCTCGCATAGATTGGTCAGCCCCTTGCGGCAGGAGCGGCATTTACCACAGGGTATATTGGGGTCGATAGCAACCCGGTCGCCCGGTCGCCAGTCTGTGACGTCCTCGGCAACAGCTTCGACAATGCCCGCATATTCATGTCCCGGCACCAGCGGAAAGGCACCGTTGCCATAACGTCCATGAAGGACATCGATATCCGTATGGCAGAGACCGGATGCCATGACACGCACAAGGGCGTGCCCCGGCTCAAGCTCCGGTTCCCTGAGATCGGCCAATCCCGCGATGCCCAAGCCCGTGAAATGAATGGCTTTCATGGCAAACCCACTCTGTCATGTTGAAGTTTCAGATACTGGCGAATGGTCCGCGCATTGTCTGCGCGGACCATCATTATGAGGCTATTTGATATAACCGGCGCGCGTCATGATCTGTTCGACCTGCCGCTGCCCCGCGTCCAGAGCCTGATCGACGGTCTGCGTTCCGGCAAGCGCTGATGATATGAGCTGTCCGATGGTTGTGCCGAAAGCCTGAAACTCGGGGATGGCTACGAACTGGACACCCGTATAGGGCACGGGATCTTTTGTCGGCTTTGTCGGGTCAGCGGCCATGATGGATTTCAGAACTGTAGCGGCAAAAGGCGCCGCCTTCTGATACTCCGGATTATCGTAGGTGGATTTGCGTGTTCCCGGCGGAACGGCAACCCAGCCCTCACTGGCGGCAACCCGTTTGACATATTCCTTCGACGTCGCCCATTTGATGAAGGACTTTGCCGCATCCACCTTTTTCGAGGTGGCAGGAATGGCGAGGGTCCACGCCCATGACCAGCCCGCACCATTGGGCGAAACCTGAACCGGTGCCCGCGTGAATGCGACCTTATCGGCTACCTTGCTCTGCTTGGGATCATAAACACGGCCCGCAGCGGATGTTGCATCGATCCACATGGCGCAATGACCGGTGGCAAAGAGCGCCTGATTTTCATTGAAGCCGTTGGATGTGGCACCGGGTGGGCCATAATGCTGCATCAAATCGACATAGGTGGTAACTGCCTGTTTCCATGGTTCGGAATTGATCTGCGGCTTCCAATCCATGTCGAACCAGCGTCCACCATAGGTGTTGATCATGGTTCCAAGGAACGCCATGTTCTCACCCCAACCGGCCTTGCCACGCAGGCAAATACCATATTGCTCTTTCGACTTGTCGGTGAGTTTGGCGGCAAATTGCTTGATCTGGTCATAGGTGGGCTGGTCCGGCATGGTCAGACCAGCCGCATCGAAAAGATCCTTGCGATAAAGCGTAAAGGAACTCTCCGTGTAGAACGGAACCGCATAGAGTTTGCCGTCTACAGTCAGGCCTTTTTTGATCGGATCGAGTAGATCGGCGTAGTCATAATCGTCACCGAGATCATCCACCGCCGTGAGCCAACCTGATTTGCCCCAGATCGGCTCTTCATATCCACCGATGGTCAGAATATCGAACTGGCCGCTCTTGGTGGCAATATCTGTCGTCACACGCTGACGCAGCACGTTTTCTTCCAGAACCACCCAGTTGAGCTTATTGCCGGTTGCCTTCTCCCATTCGGGCGACAATTTCTGCATCACGATCATATCGGCATTGTTGACGGTCGCGATGGTCAATTCTTCTGCAAACGCAGTGCTGGCAAGAACGCCGGTGGCGGCGGTCATGAGCAGCAGATGCGTTGCCCTCCTCAAGGTAACGCTCATTCTTTTCCTCCTCCAAGGTTAAGCTCACGAACTTTACGCACGTAAACTTAAAATAAGTCATACCAAAATATTTGTAGGCATGTATACAAAAATCTGTATGGAATAATTCCACCGTCTCCAAAGCTTTTGGCATGGGCGACGGGCCTGCCGCACGCCGGTGATTGGGAGCATACTCCATCACGGACGCCATGAGAGTAAAAGTTGAGATGATCCAGAATTGGTATGGTTTAATTGAAAACTTGACGCATGTGATTAGCCCTGTAAATTTTTGATTGGCATGATTTGCTGCCGATACCAGAATACAATCGAAAAGGCCGACGGGATTGTCTCAGGACATTTTCTTCACAAACACGACGATGTCTCCTAGAACAAGCGAACCGGTCGTGAAAAGGGAATGCGCGCGGTGAAAAAGACGATCAAGACCATGGAAGATTTTTCCGCGTTTGTGGGCCTGTCCCGACCGACCGTGTCGAAATACTTCAACGACCCCAACTCCGTGCGTAAGAAAACCCGCGAAATCATTGAGGCCGCGGTCAAGCAATCGGGTTTCCGGCCAAATATTTTTGCGGTCAACCTCAATCGCCGCCGCACCAATATTCTCGGTATCATTATCCCGAATTCGACGGACCCATTCTATACCGCACTCACCCGCAGGATCGAAGGGATTGCCGAGCAGGCAGGCTATCTTGCTTTTGTTCTGAGTTCCGACGGCAGGCCGGAACTTGAAGAGCGCGCTATCGAAACATTCAAATCAATGAATGTGGCCGGGTCCATCATCGCACCACTCGGCGTACAGTCCCATCAGGAAAAACTGCTGAAACTTGGCGAGTCCATTCCCATGATCTATGTGGATTCTCCGCTCGATACAGTTTCGCCCTTTGTCGGCACGAATAACCGGCAAAGTTTTCAGCTCATTGTCGACTATCTGACGCGATCCGGCGATGCGCCGTGCTATTTCGGCATGCCACCCGTCAACAGCAACGCGTTTGAGCGGCGCGAAGCCTATAGTGAAGCCATGGAGCGCCTCAAGCTTGAACCTCGGATCATCGAAGTGGAGCAGACCGCCGATTGGGATTTTGAAAAATCTGCCTTCGACGCAACAATCCAGATTTTGCGCAATGGCGGCTTTCCAACCAAAACTGTGCTCTGTGCCAATGATCGTGTTGCATTCGGCGTCATTGCCGCGGCTTTTCAAGTGGGGATCAAGGTTGGACGCGGCGATGATTGCGACCTGCGTGTGGCCGGTCACGACGATCAACCGCTGTCGCGCTATATGTGCCCGCCTCTAACGACTGTGGCGCAAAACTACAACGAGATCGGCAGGCTTGCGGCGGCGCTGCTGTTTCACAAGCTCGGCGAGCATCAGGATGCGAAGTTCGAATTGCCTGCCAATGAGCGGATATTGCTGAACGCGGAGATCATGCTGCGTATGTCCGCCTGATTCAAAACTTGTCGCGCGTAAAGATTTATTTGTTGACATGGAAATAATACGGCTTATCTCTTTGTCGAGCGTATTGACGATTCATGCGCGAGACAACAGGCAGATACCGATATGGCGCTTGATATGCCCCCTTCTTCCCTGGCTCCGGAAAGCCTTGGCCCGACCATCACCATTGGTGAAATCCTCGTCGAGATCATGGCCACCACAACAGGCAATGGCTTTCTCGATGCGCAGCCGCTGATTGGGCCTTTTCCCAGTGGTGCGCCGGCTATCTTTATCGATCAGGTGGCCAAATTGGGGGCTCAGGCAGGTATCATTGCCACCGTTGGCAAGGATGATTTCGGCCAGTTGAATATTGAACGTTTGCGCAAGGATGGCGCCGACGTCTCGGCCATTACCATCAGCCCCGATTATCCGACGGGGAGCGCCTTTGTGCGCTATGCAAACGATGGAACACGGGATTTCGTTTATAATATCGCCCGCAGTGCTGCCGGTGAAATCAGCCTAACGGATGCCGCCAAAGCTCTGATTGCGCGCGCCGGCCATCTGCATGTCATGGGTTCGGCTCTCTCGATCCCGGCCGTATGGCCCATCGTCGAATACGCCCTGCACGACATCAAGCAGCGTGGCGGAACACTCTCGCTTGATCCCAATATGCGCAAGGAACTGGCCGCTGGCAGAGAAACGGGACGCCAGTTCGCCGCTCTTCTACAGGCAACAGACCTGCTTCTGCCATCCGGAGATGAACTCTTTGTTGCCAGCCCGGCTGCATCCGAAAATGAAGCCATCGACGCGCTTCTTTCGTCAGGTATTTCCGAGATTGTCCTGAAGCGGGGACAGGACGGTTCCACGCTCTATACAAAAACTGGCCCTGTTCATCGTCCGGCTTTCCTTGTCGATGAAATCGATCCGACCGGCGCGGGCGATTGCTTTGGCGCCACCTACCTTACATGCCGTCGTATTGGCCACTCAGCCGTACAGGCGCTCGACTATGCCAATGCGGCCGGAGCGCGCAACGTTACCCATCGCGGCCCCATGGAAGGCACATCGACTTTTCATGAACTTGACCAGTTCATGGCTTCGACACCAAGGAAATAAACATGTTCAAGTCCCTCTCCCAATTGGCCAGCGCACACCGGAACGGCGAAAATGCGGGGATCACATCCGTCTGCTCCGCCCATCCGCTTGTCATCAGGGCGGCCCTGCGGCGAGGCAAGCAGCATGGGCAGATCGTGCTCATCGAGGCGACGTGCAATCAGGTCAACCAGTATGGCGGCTATACCGGGATGACACCCGTTGATTTTGTCGTCTTCGTCGAAGCGATTGCGCGGGAAGAAGGCTTTGACCGGAACAGGCTGATTTTTGGCGGCGACCACCTCGGCCCTAATCCATGGCGCAAGCTCTCAGCCGATGAGGCAATGGCGAAAGCCGTGACCATGGTCATCGACTATGTGCAGGCGGGTTTCACCAAAATTCATCTGGATGCCAGCATGGGTTGCGCGGGAGAGCCCGCAGCGCTTGATGATGAAGTAACCGCCCAGCGCGCGGCGCAGCTTGCCAAAGCAGCTGAACAGGCAGCCCAGAACAGCGGCTTTGCCTTGCCGAATTACATTATCGGCACCGAAGTGCCTGTTCCCGGCGGCGCGGATCATGAATTGACCGAGGTCACGCCTACCAGCTCCGAGGCAGCGCGGTACACAATTGCCGTTCACCGGGCACGGTTTGCCAGCGAAGGGCTGCAGGATGCCTTTGACCGGGTTATCGGCATTGTCGTTCAGCCCGGCGTTGAATTTGGCAATGAGAATGTTGTCGAGTACAGGCCGGATCGGGCGATAATGCTGACGAAGCTGCTGGATAGCGAGCCGCAATTCATCTTCGAAGCCCATTCCACTGACTATCAGACGGTACAATCGCTTTCGGCGCTTGTGCGCGACGGATTTCCGATCCTCAAAGTCGGCCCCGGCCTGACTTTTGCGCTGCGTGAAGCGCTTTACGGGCTCGACCTGATCGCGTCAGAGCTTGATCCATCCTATGGCGAACGCCCGCTTGCCCACGCCATGGAACGCCTGATGCTGGAAAAGCCCGATCATTGGGCCTCGCACTATCATGGGGCGAAGGGTGCGCTGCATGTTCAGCGCCATTACAGCTATAGCGACCGTATTCGCTACTACTGGAGCGAACCGGAAGCGGTGGCAGCGGTTAACACCTTGATGGCTGCTCTACGTGGCCGAGACATCCCGGAAACACTGCTGCGACAATTCCTGCCTGCTCTCAATGTAAAACCGGCAGATCGCAACAATCCGGAAGCAATCCTGATTGCCGCTATTGACCGCGTGCTTGCGGATTATTCCGCCGCCTGCGGCTGGTGAAGCGCGGCAACGCGCCGCGAGAGTTGATATCGATCAACTCTTTGCCTTCGGAGCAAAAGGCTTTAAACAGCAGGGGAATATAGGACGATTTCCATAGGAGAGCCTGATGACAATCACGAAGCCAAAACTTGTCACGATTTTCGGGGGCTCGGGTTTTGTCGGTCGTCACATCGTGCGGGCGCTGACCAAGCGCGGTTATCGCGTTCGTGTCGCCGTTCGCCGTCCTGACCTTGCCTTCCACCTCCAGCCTCTGGGCGGCGTCGGTCAGATTCAGGCGGTTCAGGCCAATCTGCGTTATCGCTGGTCCATCGACCGTGCCGTTGCCGGTTCCGACCACGTCATCAATCTTGTCGGTATTGCCTATGAAAGCGGCGCCCAGCGTTTCAGCACTGTGCATGAGTTCGGCTCCCGCGCCGTGGCGGAGGCTGCACGTGCGGCGGGTATTCCGCTGACACATATGTCTGCGCTTGGCGCGGATGCGCACTCCTCTTCGCTTTATGCCAGCACAAAGGGTCGTGCAGAGGCTGCCGTCCATGAAACATTGCCCGATGCAGTGATCATCCGCCCCTCCGTTGTGTTCGGACCTGAGGATGATTTCTTCAACCGGTTTGCCGCCATGGCGCGGATCTCGCCATTCCTGCCACTGATTGGCGGCGGTAAGACCAAATTCCAGCCTGTCTATGTCGGCGATCTGGCAGAGGTCTTCGCCCGTTCTGTCGACGGCTCGCTGAAATCAGGACAGGTCTATGAACTGGGCGGTGCGGAAGTGCTGACATTCCGCCAGTGCCTTGAAGAGACTCTGCGCGTCATCGGGCGCAAGCGTATCTTTATTCCAATCCCATGGTGGGTCGCCAAAATTCAGGGCACCGTGCTGGGCATGTTGCCAAAACCGCTTCTGACAAAGGATCAGGTGGTGCTGCTGCAGAAAGACTCCATCGTCTCTGAAGCGGCAAAAACCGAGAACCGCACGCTTGAAGGGCTCGGCATCCAGCCGCAGACAATCGAGACGATCCTGCCGTCCTATCTCTGGCGCTTCCGTGTGCAGGGCCAGTATTCGAGCCAGAAACCTGCCTGATTTCAATATCGTAATCTAAAATAAAAACCCCGGCAGTGCCGGGGTTTTTTGTTGTTACTTCATCAGGATGAGAGCGATAAGACCAATCGTACCAACAATCACCCGCCAATAGGCAAACAATGCAAAGCCATGGCGCGAGACGTAATCCAGAAGATAACGCACAACAAACACGCCCGAGATAAAGGCGGCAATGAAGCCGATAACGATGAGCGATGCGTCATTGAACGTCAGCACATCGCGGTTCTTGTAAAGATCATAGGCAAAGGCGCCCGCCATGGTCGGCATGGCCAGGAAGAACGAAAACTCGGCGGCTGAGCGCTTGTCCGCGCCAAGCAGGAGCGCGCCGACAATGGTCGAGCCTGAACGGGATGTTCCGGGGATCATGGCCAGGCACTGGATAAAACCGATCTTCAGACACAGGGACAGCGGATAATCCATCACATTGGTATAGCGGGGTTTCAGATCCAGCCGGTCAACCCAAAGCAGGATAATACCGCCGATGATCAACATGACGCAGATCAGCATGGGCGATTCAAACAGCACTGTTTTGATGAAACCATGCGCAAAGATACCGATCACGACAGCGGGCAGAAATGCGAGCAGTACACCGGCAACGAAGCGCCGCGTGCGTGCATCACTGGGGAAATCCTTGGCAATTTTCAGAAGACGACCGAAATAAACGGTCAGAATGGCAAGAATGGCGCCGAGTTGAATCAGAACCTCAAAAGTCTTGCCGTTTGACTCAAAGCCGAGGAAGTGACCGGCGAGCAGCAGATGGCCCGTGGAGGAAACAGGTATAAACTCTGTTAACCCTTCCAGCAATCCGAGAAAAAGGGCTTCGACAATTGTCTGTGATTCCATGATTATAACTTTCCATGGTGATCCCGGTCCGGATGATCACGTGCTGTTTGCTTGTCTCATGCCGCGGTTACGCCTATAGGTTTGGCATAGACTCAAGGCAGACGAGCAATACGCTGCCCACTGTTAAAATGCCAGTTCGAAAGATTTATGAAACACCTGCCATGTTGACGCTTTTTCATCATCCGATGTCCACCGGTTCGCGCTATGCCCGGCTTATCCTCAACGAATATGATATTGAAGTTGAGCTGATCGAGGAAAACAGCTGGTCGAGGCGCAAGGAATTTCTGGCGCTCAACCCTGCTGGAACGCTGCCTGTTCTTCTGGCGGAAGGCGACGTTCCCGTTGCCGGCGCAACGGTGATATCAGAATATATTGACGAAACGCGCGGCGCGTTAAAACGCAGCCGCCGGCTGTTTCCCGAGGATTCGCTGAACCGCGCGGAAGTGCGCCGTCTGGTGGACTGGTTTCTCATAAAATTTGAGAATGAAGTCACCCGCCACATGGCGCGTGAGCGCATTTTCAAACTGCACATGACCGCCGAACAGGGCGGCGGCGCACCTGATTCCACCGCTATTCGTGCCGCACGGGCAAACATTACCCAGCACATGAAATATATCGACTGGCTGACCGCCACGCGGAACTGGCTGGCGGGGCCGACACCAAGCTATGCGGATATGGCAGCGGCCGCCTCGATTTCCATCCTCGATTATCTCGGTGAGATAAAGTGGGCCGAATACAAGGCCGCACGGGATTGGTACACGCGGATGAAATCGCGCCCATCGTTCCGGCCGCTGCTGTCTGATCGCGTGCGCGGCCTGCCACCATCATCGCATTATGGCGATCTGGATTTCTGATGCTGCCCGCGGATGCAAAAGCCGCGACACGTTCAGGGCCAAAAGCGCAGCCACAGCGGCTGAAACAATTCATAGTTGAAGAGGCCAAGGCAGCGGGCTTTGATCTGGTTGCGATCACACGGCCCGATGCCATTCCATTGGCCGAGGAACGGTTACGCCAATATCTGGAAAAAGGCCGCCACGCCTCCATGGCCTGGATGGCGGAAACGGCGGAACGCCGCGCAAGTCCTGAAAATCTGTGGCCGGATGTGCGCTCGGTCATTGTTCTGGCAATGAATTACGGCCCGGATAGCAACCCGCTTGAAATCCTAAGCAAGAAAGACAAGGCAGCGATCTCCGTCTATGCGCAAAACCGGGACTATCACGATATCATAAAGGGCAAGCTGAAAGGCGTTGCCAGCCGTCTTGCTTCACGTATGGCGGGCGAGAGTGTCAAAGTGTTTGTCGATACAGCGCCCGTGATGGAAAAGCCGCTCGCGGAAGCTGCGGGGTTGGGCTGGCAGGGCAAGCACACCAATCTCGTCAGCCGGACCCATGGCTCCTGGCTGTTTCTTGGCACGATTTTTACCACAGCAGAACTCGAAGCTGACACGCGAGAGGCCGATCATTGCGGCTCCTGCCGGGCCTGTCTGGATGCTTGTCCCACCAACGCTTTTCCCGCCCCCTATCAGCTTGATGCGCGGCGTTGTATTTCGTACCTGACCATCGAGCACAAGGAGCCAATCGCCCTGGAATTCCGCAAGGCGATGGGCAACCGCATCTATGGATGCGACGATTGCCTTGCGGTCTGTCCATGGAACAAATTTGCCGAGACTGCGCGGGAAGCAAAACTGCAGGCACGGGATGATCTGAAGGCGCCTGATCTCGCAACATTCCTGACGTTGGATGACGCAACCTTTCGCGGCCTGTTTTCCGGTTCGCCGATCAAGCGCATCGGAAGAGACCGCTTTATGCGCAACGTGCTGATCGCCTGTGGCAATTCGGGACAAGCGAATTTGAGCGCGCTCATCGAACAGCACCTCGACGATCCTGCGCCGGTGGTGCGGGGCGCCGCTATCTGGGCATTGGGGGAGCTTGTCGATGCTCAGCATTTTGCTACTCTGCAAATACGCTATGCTGCACAGGAAACTGATGCTGATGTACTGACTGAATGGCGCAATGCAGGAAAGAAACAATGATGCGGATTTTTCTCTTCGGGGCCGGTTATTCAGCCCGCGCTTTCGCCCGGATGATGGTCGATAAAGCAGACTTCATTGGCGGAACCACGCGCGACAGCGACAAATTTGCGGCACTCAAACGGGAGGGTATTACGCCGTTCCTGTTTCAGGGCACCCATGCATCACAGGAAATCATCAGTGCGCTTGAGGACGTGACCCACATCGTCATCTCCACCTCGCCCGGACAAACAGGTGATCCCGTTTACGCACAGTTCGGCGACACAATCCGCTCCGCCATGCCGAAACTGAAATGGATCGGATATCTTTCCACCGTCGGCGTTTATGGTGATTATGGTGGCGCCTGGGTTGATGAAACCACACCATGCCATCCGGTTTCGGCGCGTTCGGTCGAGCGGGTCGATGCCGAGCAGGACTGGCAGAAACTGGCCGATGAACACAAGGTGCCACTGGCAATCCTCAGGCTCGGTGGCATTTATGGGCCGGGCCGCAATGCATTCGTCAATCTTGCCAATGGCACCGCACGCCGCCTGAACAAGGCGGGGCAGGTATTCAACCGCATTCACGTCGACGATATTGCCGGAGCCCTGCGCTTTCTGGCAGAGCGCAACGAGGCTGGTGTGTTCAATGTTACCGATGACGAGCCAGCGCCCCCGCAGGATGTCGTCGCCTATGCCGCGGAGTTGATGGGTGTTGAAGCGCCAGCCGAATCCCAATTCGAAACGGCAGAACTCACACCCATGGCGCGCTCGTTCTATGGTGAGAACAAGCGCGTTTCCAATGCACGCCTCAAGAAACTTGGCTTTGCCTTTCGCTATCCTGATTACGGAACAGCTTTTTCCATGATGTGGCGCGACGGAAGCTGGCGCTAGAAGCTAGTAACGACGCTGATGCCGGTTCCTTCGAACCGGTCCATCGCCATCAATGCCGCAGGCGCTTCATCAAGGGCAATGCGCTTGCCGATAAGCTTTTGCGGGGCGAGCTTACCGTGCTCAAGCATGTCCATCAGCGCCTTGTAACGGAATGCCTGCATGCCATGGCTGCCGAGAATTTCCAGCTCATAGGCGATGACCTTATCCATGGGTATCGGCGCGCGGGCGTGATCACCCAGCATCAACCCAACCTGCACATGACGGCCGCGGCGACGCAGATTGGCAATGGAATTGAAACAGGTCGAGGGATGACCCAGTGCATCAATTGACACATGTGCCCCGCCTTTGGTGATCTCCTTGACGGCACCGACGATATCTTTCTGCCCCGAGCCATTGACCGTTGCTACGGCACCAAGCTCCCGGGCAAAAGCGAGTTTTTCTTCGGTCAAATCCACCGCGATGACATTCGCACCCATGGCGGTCGCGATCATGATGGCGGATAGGCCGACGCCGCCACAACCATGCACCGCAACCCACTCGCCGGGTTTAATCTTGGCCTGATCGACGACAGCCCGGAATGACGTGACAAACCGGCAGCCAAGGCTGGCGGCTGTGGGAAAATCCAATGTTTCGGGTAAACCAACCAGATTTGTATCGGCGAAATCCACCGCGACATATTCGGCAAAAGAGCCCCAAGCGGTAAAGCCCGGCTGGAACTGTTGCTCGCAGACCTGATGATTGCCGGAATTGCACTCGAAACAATGGCCGCATCCGCCGACGAAAGGCACAGTAACCCGGTCGCCAATTTTCCACTGGGTGACATGCTTGCCAATGGCCTGAACTGTTCCGGCAAGCTCATGTCCGGGCACATGCGGCAGCTGGATATCGGGATCGTGCCCCATCCAGCCATGCCAGTCACTACGGCATAGGCCCGTTGCCTCGACCTTGATAACCACACCCGTGGATGCCGGTGCCGGATCGGCCACATTCTGTATCGACGGAGCCTGGCCAAATTGTTCGAAGACTACTGCTTTCATGGGATGCGCTTTCGTTCGAACCAAATGAGGGCGAATCAGGATCAAGGCTATATCTCGGTAGCATATTGCGACTTTCACGCGAATCTGGCCATCATAAAGCCCGGAATCCCGATGCTAACTCACGGGAATCGCCCCTAGCTGGTGGACAGTGGCCATGAAATCAAAAACTCTGATGCGTCTTGCACTTACAGCGCTCCTGTCTTTTTCCGGAGTGGCGAATGTATTTGCTGAGGATGGACCGGCCAAACAGCTGTTTGGGGGCGTCGCGCTGCCATCGCTTGGTTCGCCGCAATCGACAGGTTTTTACGCCAAGGGTTGTCTTGCCGGGGGTGTCGCCCTGCCCGTTGACGGTCCGACCTGGCAGGTGATGCGGCTGTCACGCAATCGCAATTGGGGTCATCCCCGTATGATTGCCCTTCTGGAGCGATTATCCCGCGATGCCGCCGCCAAGGATGGCTGGCCGGGACTGCTGGTGGGGGATATTTCGCAGCCACGCGGCGGCCCGATGCTGACTGGCCACGCCTCGCATCAGGTCGGCCTTGATGCTGATATCTGGCTCACCCCCATGCCCAAAGCCCGCTTCAACAATGATCAGCGCGAAAAAGTCGAAGCCAAATCCATGCTGAAGGGCGACACACTTTATGTCGACCCGGACAAGTGGACGCCTGCGCATGCGGCTCTTCTGAAACGTGCCGCAAGCTATGCCGAAGTGGAGCGCATCTTCGTTCACCCGGGCATCAAGAAAAAACTCTGCGAGACGGTGCAGGGCGATCGCAGCTGGATGGCAAAAATCCGCCCCTACTGGGGTCATTTCTACCACTTCCATGTCCGCATCAAATGCCAGCCCGGCTCACCCAATTGCAAGCCGCAGGAACCAATCGGCACATCCGATGGTTGTGACAAGTCGCTGGCCTGGTGGTTCACCGATGAGCCATGGCGCAAGGCGCCCCCATCGACCAAGCCAGTCAAGCCGAAGGTGATGATGCTGTCAGACCTGCCGAAGCTTTGTGCGCAGATACTGGATGCACCCGGCCCGCAGTCGCGAGATCAGGTTACCTATGGTCTGGGCGCAAAGACCAATTTTGACAGCGATGTCCCGGCTGATGTGCCGGATGAACCCGTCGCGGTTCCCCGGCCAAAGGCACGCGTGAAGACAAACTAAGCCATTGGGCGTTCCAACGGGTGCTGCTCTACCACTCAAAGTGGCAAGGCAGCACCGTTTCAGGTCTTTTTTGCCTTCGGTCTTTTCAGGCGAGCATGAATTGAGTATAGGGTTTCAATCGATTTAAGACCAAGGTCCAGAGCAGTTCCTTCATGAAGCAGCCTTTCCGCCTCGCGCTGATCGCCCATGACCAGAAAAAGGATGACATGGTGGCTTTCGCGCGCGCCTATGAGGCCCAGCTTGCGCCCTGCACCATTGTCGCAACAGGAACAACCGGTGGTCTGATCAAGGACGCCTGCCCGTCACTGCAAATCACCCGCGTCAAAAGCGGCCCGCTTGGCGGCGACCAGCAGATTGGCGCACTGATCGCCGAGGGACTGATTGACGGGCTGATTTTCTTTGTCGATCCGCTCTCACCCATGCCGCATGATGTGGATGTGAAGGCGTTGATGCGGCTTGGCATTGTCTATGACATTCCTATGGCCTTGAACCGGGCCACCGCCGAGGTTCTTGTGCAAAAGAAGGGTTTGCTGCGCGCTGATTGATGGTTAAGCATGGCGCAGCACGATTGAGATTGGGGACGGAATTTATGGTTACTTCAGCAGACACCGATTGCATCATGAAATTCCCGATTCTGGTGGGGGATATCGGTGGCACCAATGCGCGCTTCGCCATTCTTGTCGATGCCTATGCGGAACCAAAAGAGTTTCCCATCATCCAGACGGCAGACTTCGAAACCATCGACGAAGCGATCCAGACCGGCATTCTCGACCACACATCCATTCAACCGCGCTCCGCAGTGCTTGCCATTGCCGGTCCCGTGGAAGGTGACGAGATCGACCTGACCAACTGCGCCTGGGTCGTCAAACCCCGCAAGATGATGGAAACGCTCGGTCTTTCCGACATTACCGTTCTTAATGATTTCGAGGCGCAGGCGCTCGCTGTGGTCTCGCTAGAGCCAAAGCATCTGGAAAAACTCGGTGGCGGTGACGGCGATCCCCATGGCAGCCGCGCGGTTCTCGGACCCGGCACCGGCCTTGGCGTTGCGGGCATGGTTCGCTCACGCAACAGCTGGGTTCCCGTTCCCGGCGAAGGTGGCCATGTGGATATGGGCCCGCGCACGGCGCGCGACCTCGAACTCTTCCCGCATATTGAGCACATTGAAGGGCGCATTTCCGGCGAACAGCTTTTGTGCGGGCGCGGGCTGCAAAACATCTATCGCGCCATCTGCAAGGTTGCAGGCACGCAAGCCAAATTGCAGACACCCGCCGATATCACAGCTGCGGGCCTTTCCGGTGAATCAGCAGAAGCCAAGGAAACCCTGTCACTGTTCGTGACCTATCTTGGTCGTCTTGCCGGTGATTTCGCGCTGACATTCATGGCGCGCGGCGGTGTTTATCTTGCGGGCGGCATTGTCCAGAAGATCGTCGCGCCACTGAAAGATCCGGCTTTCCGCGAAGCCTTTGAAGACAAGGCGCCACACCGCCAGATCTTAAGCGAGACACCTGTTTACATCATTACCCACCCTCTCGCGGCGCTCAGTGGATTGTCGGCGTTCTCACGCACGCCCAGCCGGTTTGGCATAGCCACCGAGGGACGGCGCTGGCGCAAAGATTAGACTTTAGGCGTATGCGTGAGGGCAACACTCGCCGTGTCCCGTTCATGATGATGGTCAAAACCGATAGGCAAGCCGGATCAATAACGCTATAGGGTCAGCTTGAAGAAGGGCGCGACTGCATTAAACCGTTGCCCGAAAGCTTGATACGAACGAGTTGCCGTCCGTCATGAATGATCAGACCAAGAAGAAGAAAATCGATCCGAATGAGGCGCGCCGCGTCATCGGACGTGTTTTAAATGAAAATCTTCGGGACCACAGATCATCCTATGCCATCGCGCTTGTCGCAATGCTGGCGGTCGCGTGTACAACGGCATTTGTGGCCTATATCTTCAAGGACGTCATCAACAAGATTTACTATGAGAGACGCGAGGACCTGATCATTCCGATCAGCCTTGGTATTCTCGTTGCCTTTGTCATCCGCGGCATTGCGACCTATACGCAATCGGTGATGATGGCGAAGATCGGCAACAATATTATCGCGCGATATCAGCATCGCATCTTCGATCACCTGATGAAACTCGGTCTTGATTTCTATCACGATACGCGCTCGGCGCAGCTCGCGGCCCGGATCAATCAGAACGTGTCCGGTGTCCGTGAACTCATGGATATTACAGTGACGACGATCGGCAAGGATCTCCCGACCCTCATTGCCCTGATCAGCACGATGGTGATTCTTGATCCGCTTCTGTCACTCTTTGCCTTGCTGATCGGACCACCTGTCATTTTGACCGTGCGCTATCTGGCAAAGCGTTTGCGCAGCATCCATCGCGAATCCGTACAGGTGAATTCACATCTTCTCGGTGCCATGCAGGAGGCAACGCAGGGCATTGCCATCGTCAAGGCATTCACGATGGAAGACCAGCTGCGCAACAAGATCAGCCTGCTGATCAAGCGTGCCGAAGAGCGTGCCAACAAGATTGCGCGGGTTTCGGAGCGGACGACCCCTATTACCGAGCTGATAGCTGGTATCGCAATCGGATCAATGATCATCTACACCGGCTATCGCGCGGTCATCAACATGGAACCGCCCGGTGCCATGTTTGGCTTTATGACAGCCGTCCTGCTTGCCTATGATCCTGTACGGCGTCTGGCGCGGGTTCAGGTGGGCCTTGAGCGATCGCTGGTCAATGCGCGCATGTTCTTTGAAATACTCGACATCGAGCCGCGTCAGGCTGACAGCATCGGCGCGGTGCCGATTACCGTGCCAACCGGCGAAGTGCAGTTCGACAATGTACGCTTCAGCTATGGCAATGAGATACCAGTGCTGCACGGCATCAGTTTCACAGCTGAAGCGGGGAAGACTACTGCTATTGTCGGCGCATCTGGTGCAGGCAAATCGACCCTGATCGGCCTTGTACAGCGTTTTTATGACATCGATAGCGGCCGTATTCTGATTGACGGACAGGACATTGCCTATGTCAGCAAGAAGTCTCTGCGCCAGTCCATCGCCTATGTATCGCAGCAGCCTTATCTGTTCGAAGGTACCATTGCCGACAATATCCGCTATGGCCGCCCTGATGCGACCGATGAAGAGGTGATCGAAGCGGCAAAGCTTGCCAATGCCGACGAGTTCATCCGCCAGCAGCCGCAAAGCTATGGCACCGAAGTAGGCGAGAACGGCGCGACCCTTTCCGGTGGCCAGCGCCAGCGTCTTTCCATTGCCCGCGCCATCGTGCGCAACGCCTCCATTCTTCTGCTTGATGAAGCCACCTCGGCTCTCGACAATGAATCGGAAAAGCGTGTCCAGCAGGCACTTGAACATGTGATGCAGGGGCGGACGACGATTGTCATCGCGCATCGCCTGTCGACCATCGTCAATGCGGATCATATCGTCGTTATGGAGGCCGGACGTGTTGTCGAGGAAGGCGTACACGAGACCTTGCTTGGCGTGCCCAACGGCATCTATGCACGTTTCTATCAGTTGCAAGGCAAGGAAGAGTCGCCCATCATTGATGACAGCAAAGAACGGGCAACCCCAGTAACAGGAACAGCCGAATGACTGAGACATCCGCCATGAAGCTTGCCGTTGTCGGTGCCGGCGGCCGCATGGGACAAACCTTGATCCGTGCGATTCAAGCCATTGACGGTGCTGTTCTTGCGGGTGCTATCGAGCGTCCCGGCTCTCCCCATATCGGCCAGGACGCTGGTGAACTTGCCGGTGTCGGTCATCTCGGCATTCCCGTTACCGATGACGCGCTCTCCGTCTTCGTCGGCGTCGAAGGCGTCCTTGATTTTACCGCGCCTGCGGCAACGGTTGCCTTTGCCGAACTCGCCGCACAGGCGCGTATCGTGCATGTGATCGGTACAACCGGCTGCTCGCCAGAGGATGATGCAAAAATCCGTGCCGCCGCGCGTCATGCAGTTGTCATCAAGTCAGGCAATATGAGCCTTGGCGTCAATCTCCTCGGCGTGCTGGTCAAACAAGCGGCAAAAGCACTTGGGTCCGACGATTTTGATATCGAAATTCTTGAAATGCATCACAAGCACAAGGTCGATGCGCCATCAGGCACCGCATTGCTGCTCGGCGAGGCCGCTGTAGCAGGGCGCAACATTTCGCTGGCCGATCACAGCGTGCGCGTGCGCGACGGGCATACCGGCCCACGCGAAGAGGGCGCTATCGGCTTCGCATCCTTGCGGGGCGGCTCGGTTGTCGGGGACCATTCGGTTATTCTGGCGGGGCCGGGCGAGCGGATCACCCTCTCCCACCATGCGGAAGACCGCACAATATTTGCCCGTGGTGCCGTCAAGGCGGCGCTCTGGGGCAAGGGCCGCAAGCCGGGCCTCTATTCCATGCTCGATGTGCTTGGCCTCAACACCTGATATCCCGAACCGATTTCCCGTCCAACAGGAGTATTGCAATGTCCGGAACCCTCGTCCTTGTCCGTCATGGCCAGAGCGAATGGAATTTGAAGAATCTGTTTACCGGCTGGCGTGATCCGGGACTGACCGAGCTTGGCCACAGTGAAGCCAAGGCCGCCGGTCAGCGCCTGAAGGCCAAGGGTCTGCATTTCGACATCGCCTACACATCTGTGCTGTCCCGCGCTCAGGTAACGCTGCAGCACATTCTTGACGAGGTTGGTCAGCCAACCCTTCAGACGATCCGTGATCAGGCTTTGAACGAACGCGATTACGGCGACCTTTCCGGCCTCAACAAAGACGATGCCCGCGCCAAGTGGGGCGAGGATCAGGTGCATATCTGGCGCCGGTCCTATGACGTTCCACCTCCCGGCGGCGAGAGCCTGCGCGATACGGGCGCTCGCGTCTGGCCCTACTATCTGCACGAGGTACAGCCGCATGTGCTGCGCGGTGAGACCGTTCTCGTGGCTGCCCACGGCAATTCGCTGCGCGCGCTCATCATGGCGCTGGACGGTCTGACCAGCGAAGAGATCATCGCACAGGAACTGGCAACCGGCGTTCCTGTCATTTACCAGCTGAATGCCGATTCGACCGTTGCTTCAAAGGAAATCCTGACCGCTTGAAGTCGGGGGCTCTGCTTTGTTTTAATGCAGACCCGCGCTGGAACACCGGTGCGGGTCTGTTGTTTGTGCTGATCTTTTCGGCATTGTCAGGCAGTCTCTGCCAGAACAATCACGGGCAAATGATAATAGCATGACAAATACCCGACAAATGGATTGACAGAGTTCCGCCCGCCCCTTACATGAGACCCCGCTGCCCAGATGGCGGAATTGGTAGACGCGCACGGTTCAGGTCCGTGTGCCGCAAGGCGTGGAGGTTCGAGTCCTCTTCTGGGCACCATTTCCCAATTTCCTGATGTCGCCAGACGTTTATGGAAATACCCAAAAAGCCCGCTTCTGCGGGCTTTTTTGTTTTCTGTCGCCCTTGTTTAATCATTGATTTCAGGAAGCATGGCTGCAGTCGGCTTATGGCGCCGTCGTCCCGCCAAGAACTTTCGGCATGACCCTATCGAATTCCGATTTGTCCGGTTTATCCGGCATGATCACCCCGTTCTTCAAGAGATAATAATCAGACAGGAATTCCGCCTGCTGTTCCATGCCCAGAGCGAAATAATCGCCGGTCGTAAAGACCTCGGAATAGTCGTAGTTCCGCTTGAGTGCCGCTCTGACGATAACGTTCAATCCGCGTTGATGCTGCCAAACATGCCCCATTTCGTGAATGAAGGTTGATTTGTTGTCCAATGGCGCTGCTGAGAAGTCTGTAAAGTATTTGGCACCGCCTATGCCGGGGAAATAAATATTGCCGTTGGGTGCGTGCGCCCGATCTGATGGCATGAAAAACTTCCACTTTTCATCGAAGATCAGTACTTTCGTATAGTCGATCTGCGATCCATATATGCTTCTGGCCAGATCGGTTTCACCGGGTGTCAGTTTCCGTCCAGCCATTGCACTCTCCCTCGCAAGTAAAACGGATTTGTCGTCTAAGCTATTTTTTCGGGCGATTATCGGGCAGGCAAACGGCGGGCGCCGTGGCTCCGTCCATCGCTTTCACATAATCATCGAACGTTGGAACAAGCTTCAGCTCCGTTGCAAGCTTGACGCATTGCGCCTTGTCTTCAGTCGCCTGCATGCAACTGTCGAGGCGTTTGTCATTCTCGCCTCCCCGTTCCTCTGCAATGCCGGATACAAGATCTGCCGCGGTAAGCCCGTCATCCTGTGTTAGGTTCTTCCAGTCCGCCATGGCAAGCGCCAGCAGATGATCAACACGCTGCTCTTCCAGAGATGCAGTTTCAGACGGAGAAATGCTTTTTGGCGGAACAAGGTCCCGAAACATGACAAGCTGTGTGAGCAGGGTCAGGGCTTCGGCTTGTCCGGTGCGTGCCACGGGCCAAAGAACCTTCCACGCGCCTGCACAATCCTGACGGTCCATCGCGGCGACGGCTTCGGTCTCGATCTGCTTCCAGTCCGATTGCTCAGCGGCCCTGGCTGGAGCGCAGGCGAGCAGCGCTAAGCAAATCAACGGCAAAGCCCGGAGGATAAGGCGTTGAGGTTCAAGAAAATTGATAGATGTCATTTTCTCTTCCTGAATGTGATACCCGTCCACTTTACCATCTCCCTACTCTTTGTGACAGTTACCGGGCAGTTGGCATATGCCAGTGCCCGAAATATGTCCGTGCGCATCCACGTTATAGAAACAGCGGCCCCTTCATTTCGAATACGTTTTTCAAGCTGCCCTCAACATGCGATACTCCGATCTGAAGGGTTTCAGCGGAGTATCGGCGCATGATCCGGGTTATCATCATTCTCGCACTGCTCGTTCTCGTCCTGTTTTTAATCTACAGTATCGTCGGCAGTATCCGTAAGAAGCAGATCGACTGGACCGGGATTGGTGTTGCGATTGCCTTGATTGCCCTTGCTCTTTATCTGCGCGGGATGACCGGCATAGGCGGTGTCGGTTTCTGACAGTTCGGCCCTTTATGGTCACCTTGACACATTGCAACCTCACATCAGGCGAATTAATATATTAGTCTACTCAGGAGACTTTCATGGATACGCTTATTTCCCCACGCCATCTGCGCCTTCACACGACTGATAATGTGGTGGTGGCGGTGGATGCCTTTCAGGCAGGCCAGCATGTGGAGAATGTGACCGTCAAAGACCGGGTTCCGCGTGGTCACAAGCTGGCATCAAAACCAATCGCCATGGGTGAACCGGTGCGCAAATTCGGCCAGATCATCGGCTCGGCATCAAAAACCATCGAGCCGGGTGAATGGGTGCATGAGCACAATCTCGATTTCAGCAGCTTTGCGCGTCAGCCCGATAGTAGCCACGAAACCCATTCCAGCGGCATATTGCCGGTTGGGCAACAGGCGACCTTTCAGGGGTTCCGCCGCGCCAGCGGGCGGGCGGGAACGCGCAACTATATCGGCGTACTGACGTCGGTCAATTGCTCCGCATCTGTCGCCCGCTTTATCGCCGAAGCCGTGCAGCGCTCCGGAATCCTTGATGAATATCCGATGATCGATGGGATCATTCCGCTGGTGCATGGCGGCGGCTGCGCGCTTGATGTGAAGGGCGAGGGTTATGAGGTGCTCAAGCGTACGCAATGGGGCTATGCCACCAACCCGAATATCGCTGCCGTGCTGATGGTCGGCCTTGGCTGCGAAGGGTTCCAGATCGGGCGCTGGAAGGAAGCCTATAATATCGTCGAAAGCGATACATTCCGCAGCCTGACCATTCAGGAAGTGGGTGGCACCCGCAAGACGATGGAAGCCGGCATTGCCGCCGTGCGCGATATGCTGCCGACAGCGGCCAATGTGAAGCGCGAGACCATTCCTGCTTCCGAGCTGATGCTGGCCTTGCAATGCGGCGGCTCTGACGGCTATTCCGGCATCACCGCCAATCCGGCGCTGGGTGCTGCGGTGGACCTTCTGGTCAAACAGGGTGGCACGGCCATTCTCTCCGAAACGCCGGAGATTTATGGTGCCGAGCATCTGCTGATTGAACGCGCCTCCAACCAGGAAGCGGTGACGCGCCTGCAATCCATCATCGCGTGGTGGGAAGACTATACCGCCCGCAACAAGATGGAGATGAACAACAACCCCTCACCCGGCAACAAGGCGGGCGGTCTGACGACCATTCTCGAAAAATCCCTCGGTGCTGTTGCCAAATCCGGCACCACGCCGCTTGAAGCTGTTTATGGCTATGCGGAGCCCGTAACAGCGCATGGGCTCGTTTTTATGGATACACCCGGCTATGACCCCGTATCGGCCACCGGGCAGGTTGCGGGCGGTGCCAATATTCTCTGCTTCACCACGGGCCGCGGCTCGGCCTATGGCTGCAAGCCGACGCCGTCGATCAAGCTTGCCACCAACACACCCATGTATACGCAGATGATCGAGGACATGGATATCAATTGCGGCGACGTGCTTGACGGTGTGTCGATTGAAGATAAGGGACGCGAAATCTTTGAGCAGGTTTTGCGCGTAGCCTCAGGCGAGCGCAGCAAATCCGAACTGCTTGGTTATGGCGACGCGGAATTCGTGCCATGGCAGATCGGCGCGACGATGTAATCCACGCTTTGGTGCAAAGAAAAACGGGAGCCATCGGCTCCCGTTTAATATGAGTCAGGCAGCTGACTGTTGCTGCTTGGCTCTGGCGACAATCTGTGTCGGATTGACGAAGCGCAGCGCAATCAGCAGCCAGACCAGCGTTGTCACCATATAGACCACGGCCATGGCATCAATGGATTGGACAGCGCGCACGCCCGACGCAAACACCGAATAGTAGAGCGCGACAACCAGCGTCTGGCTTGTCGGACCTGCCGTCAGGAACGTCAATTCAAACATCGCCACTGTGCGCACGAGAACCAGCAGCAGCGAGGCCAGAATACCGGGCAGTAGCATCGGCATCAGCACATGCAGAAACAGGCGGAATGTGCCTGCGCCAAAGACGCGTGCTGCCGCTTCGACTTTCGGGTCGATCTGCTCGATGAACGGGATCATGACAAGGATAACGAAGGGAACCGTTGGCACGAGATTGGCAAGAACCACGCCCCAGAACGTACCGCCGACACCAGCCTGATAAAGAACCGTTGCCAGCGGAATACCAAAGGTGATGGGTGGCACCAGCAAGGGCAGCAGGAACAAAAGCATGATCAGCTTCTTGCCGGGAAATTCGCGCCGCGCCAAAGCATAAGCAGCCGTGACACCGAGAAGCCCCGACAGGGCAACCACCGTGAACACGATCTGGAATGTGACGATGAGAACGTCGCTAAGCTGAAATTCCGCCCAGGCGGTAAAATACCATTTTGTTGTCCAACCGGCGGGCAACCATGTACCGAGCCAGCGGGTACCGAAGGAGGAAATGATCACGGTTGCGATCATCGCCAACAAATTGATGATGAAGAAGGCGACAATCGCCCAGACGGCAGTAATCCAGAGCTTTGCGCCAATGGTTGTATCACGGATCATGGTCAGCCCTTTCCGCCTGCGGTCGAGCCGCGATAGAAGAGATTGCGGATGGCAAGAATGGCCACCACGATGGCAAGCTGCACCGTTGCCATGATCATCGCGATGGCCGAGGCCATGGAATAATCATACTGCTCAAACGCCGCCTGATAGGCCGCAATGGAGATGACGCGGGTCGGGCCTGCCGGAGCGCCAAGCAGAACTGCCGACGGAAACACGGCAAAAGCCTGCACGAAGGATAGACAGAAGGCGATGGCCAGTCCCGGTACAAGCAAGGGCAGCAGGACGAAACGAAAGCGCTGCCAGCTCTTTGCACCATGGGTTGCCGCTGCCTGCTCCAATGCCGGATCAATGCCGGTCACATAGGATAGGGTCAGAAGAAACGTGAACGGAAAACCGGTAATGATCAGCGAGGAAAACACACCCCAGTAATTGTTGGTGAGTTTTAAAGGCCGGTCGATCATCCCGAACAGCATCAGCGTGCGACTGAACCAGCCCTGCGGGCCGAGATAATTCAAAAGCCCCTCCGCCACCAGCACCGTGCCGAGCGTGACGGGCAGGACGAGAATGGTCGTGAGTAACCGCTGGCGGGTCATCAGACGCACCCTGAAAGCGATGGGCAAAGCCAAAGCAATACTGATGACCGTGACGGGCACTGCCAGCCACAGCGTGGTCAGGATCGTGTCGTAGAGGAAAGGATCAGAGAAGAATTTCTGGTAATTGGCAAAGGCCCCGCCTTCCTTTGGCGTGAAGGAAAGAACCAGCCCGTAAATGAATGGATAAACAAAGACGGCCAGCAGAAAAAGGACTGCAGGCAGAACGAGGACCGTGACGCCATCAATGCCACGCAAAGCGAGACGCTGGCGCAGGGACAGACGATCATAAACAGGGGGAGATGAGACAGCCATGGCGCTCCTCACGCTCCAAAGACCAGCGCACGCGCCGGATCGATTGCCAGCCAGATTGCGCTGCCAAGCGCTGCCGTCTGGGGCGCATGGAACACCAGCTCCAGCCCTTCAGCGGTGCGGGCCGTGCCAACAAATTCGCGTCCCCGATATTCGATTGTTTCGACCACAGCTTCCACCGTATTGTCCGAGCGTTGGCCTGCCTCCACATCATCGGCACGGGCGGCAACAATAGCGGTGTCCCCGACTTTCAATGTATCACGCGCGGTTCCGCTCAAGGTCGCATTGCCCACCGCCACGCCGACCCGCGCATTATCAACGGAAACAACCTTGCCGGTCAGCCGGTTGCGATAGCCCATGAACTCCGCCACATCGAGATGGTCAGGACGTTCATAGAGATCGCTCGGCGCACCGACCTGCCGGATTTCACCATCGCGCAGAACGACGATACGATCCGCCAGAGATAATGCCTCATCCTGATCGTGGGTGACATAGATTGTGGTTGCCCCGAGCTGGTTGTGGATGCGGCGGATTTCGGCGCGCATTTCCAGACGCAGCTTGGCATCGAGATTGGATAGAGGTTCGTCCATCAGCACCAGCGGCGGTTCGATAACGATGGCACGCGCAATGGCCACACGCTGCTGCTGGCCACCGGAAAGCTGGCCCGGCAATTTATGCCCCTGCCCCTGCAGGCGCACCAGATTGAGCGCTTCCTCGACCCGCTTGTCGAGTTCGGCCTTGGCAACGTTGCGCATTTTCAATCCGAAGCCGATGTTCTGGCGAACGGTCATATGGGGAAACAGCGCATAATTCTGGAACACCATGCCGAAACCGCGATCCTCAGGTTTCAGCGTGTCGATGCGCTTATCGTCAATGAAAATGCCGCCGCCCGTCGTGGCAAGCAGGCCGGCAATGCAGTTAAGCGCGGTGGACTTGCCGCAGCCTGATGGACCCAGCAAGGCAATAAACTCGCCCTTGCGGATCGAAAGCGAAACGTCCTTCAACGCATTATGCGCACCAAAGGCGCGGCTCATACGGTCAAGACGGATTTCCTGGAATGGCGAAGACGCCAGCAGCATGGGATACCTCATAATCATGCACCATCCGGGTTGCCCGGATGGTGACATTGCTTGCATCAATCAGGGCTTCTTACCGGCGACTTCTTCGTCCCAGCGGCGGAACGCGACGACCATGGCGGATGGATCAAGCGGAACCTCGATTGGATTGTTGGCAATCCAATCGGCATATTCCTTACGGCCAAATTCGGCCAGAGCATCCTGACTTTCCTTCGGCGCCATGGAGAGCGGCACGTCCTTGACCGCAGGACCCGGATAGAAATAACCCTGATCGTAGGTATAGGCCTGCTGTTCCGGCGTGAGCAGGAAGCTCATCAGGTCGAGAAGTACGGCAAGTTTTTCATCTGATATGCCTTTTGGCACGCACATATAATGCGCATCGGCAACCCAGTGGAAACCTTTCAGCGGGGCGACGGCAGCTTCCTTCGGCACGACACCGAGCACGCGTGGGTTAATATCCCAGCCCGTGGTGGAAACGGTCATATCGCGCGTGCCTTCACCAAGCTCCTTCATCAGAGCGCCGGTGCCGGTTGGATAATACTCGATGTATTTGTGCAGTTCTTTCAGATACGCCCACGTCTTGTCCCAGCCCTTGACCGGATCATGCGGGTCGCTGTCGCCAAGCAGATAGGGCAGACCCATCAGGAAAGTACGGCCCGGACCTGAATTGGCAGGACGGGCATAAAGGAATTTGTTCGGGTTTTCCTTGGCCCAGGCCAGAAGCTCTTCGGCTGTTGTCGGAACCTTCTTTACCCGGTCTGGCATATATTCAAGCAGCGGGCCTGATGGGTAATAGGTGACGACCACGCCGTGGTCCTTGCCGAGCGCCAGCATGCGGTGCGCCGGTTCCTGATAAATTGCCTTCAGATCCGGCAATGAAGCCGAATGATCAGGCAGAAGCTTGACCCACAGGCCCTGATCCAGACCAGCGGACAAGGCGTCAGTTCCGGTTAGAACCAGATCGATATCGAGCCGGTTGGCCGCCTGCTGCGCCTTCAGCTTTCCCGGAAGTTCAGGTGCGGGCGCTTTGGTGAAAGTGATCTTGGACACGAGATTGGGCTTGGCAGCCGCATAATTCTCGATGGCCTTCTGCGTCAGGGCCAGATTGCCCGCCACATCGGCAACGTTGAGAGCGACCGGAGATGTCGGCAATGCCAGTTTCGTCTGAGCAAAGAGGCGCGTGGCCGGTAGCGTCGCCAGTGCTGCCATGCCACCAATGGCTTGTCTGCGCGTGATGCGGATCATTGTCTTCCTCCCAATTGTTCCCGGTTTATTGATCGGCGGCTATCTCCCAGCCGCTCATTTGTAACTTAATATATTAATCTATCAGTTTCAGATAGCAAGCGCTTTCACCCCACGGGTTTAAAGGTTGGCAACCGTTCGGGCCGCCCCCTGTTCCAGCAGTTTTGTCAGCGCATTGCCAATCACCTCGCGAAATTCCCGGTTTGCCGGAAGATCACTGCCGAATATCTGCTCCATTCCGAGATAAGCTTCCAGAAGCGCAGAGGCCGATGTCTTTCCTGCCGTGCGCGCCCTGAATTCACTGGCAAGGGGATCGCGGACATCGATAGCCTTGCCGTTTTCATCTGTCCCGGTGGCGTAGCGCATCCAGCCGGCAACGCCCAATGCCATCAGGTCAAACGGTGCGTTCTGTTCCAGACGGACACGAATCGTATTGAGCAGACGCTGCGGCAGCTTTTGCGAGCCATCCATGGCGATCTGCCAGGTCCTGTGCCGCAAGGCTGTGTTTTGGAACCGTTCACGCAGCTGCACCTTGTAAGCCTCAAGATCAAAACCGGGCAATTTTGGCAGTGTCGGGGTGATTTCCTTATCCATCATCCGCTCGATAAGTGCGGCAAAACCATTGCCAGCCATGGCATCGGAAACGGTTTCATGCCCCGCGAGATAACCAAGGTAGGCCAATGTCGAATGGCTACCATTCAGGAGGCGCAGCTTCATCAGTTCGAATGCATCAACATCTTCAACGAAGGTAACGCCTGCCTTTTCCCATGCCGGACGACCTGTAGGAAAATGATCTTCCACCACCCATTGCGTGAACGGTTCCGTCATGATCGGCCAGCGATCGGCAAGCCCGGTGGCGTCAGTGACGGCAGTGCGATCCGCATCGGTCGTTGCAGGCACAATCCGGTCCACCATCGTCGATGGAAAGGCTACGTTGTCCCGGATGAACGCACCCAGTTCAGCGCTCCGCAGTTCGGCAAAGCGCGTGACCACCCGTTTCAGGGTCTGCCCATTCGCAGGCAGATTATCGCAGGATAGAAGTGTGAAAGGTTCGGTGCCATTGGCACGCCGCCGGGCCAATGCCTCGACGATAAAGCCGATGGCCGAGCGCGGTGTGGCAGGATTGGCAAGATCATGCGTGATATCGGGGTGGCTTTCATCCAGCGATGCGGAAGCGGGCGCATAACAGTAGCCCTTCTCCGTGATGGTGAGGGAGACAATCCTGATCGCGGGATCGCTCATGGCCACGAGCAAAGCTTCAGGGCTATCAGGCGCAACCAGCACATCTTTGATGCTGCCGATGATCCGGTAGCTGCTACCACCGCCGTCTCTGACTGCAACAGTATAAAGCCCGTCCTGTGGGCCAAGCGCATCCCGCGTGTCGGCGCTGCGCAAAGAGGCACCCAGAATGCCCCAATTGAGATCACCTTGTGAAAGCACGCTGTCCGTATAGACAGCCTGATGCGCGCGGTGAAAGGCACCGATACCGAGGTGTACAATGCCCGTTTTAACCCGGCTGCGGTCGTATTCGGGTATTGCCACACTTGCTGCCAGCTTTGGCAGATTGGCAGTGGAAAGATATGTCTGGTGGGTATCGGCCATTTGATGCCTGCAATCCTGTCTGTTCTGTTTCAGAGACGGTAGGCCTGCTTGGCCAGCCGGTAGCTCAGATCATGGGCGACCTCATGCGCCTCATCCTCATCAAGCCGGTGGTCGGCAACGAGCCGCGCCAGATAAGCGCAATCGACACGGCGGGCCATGTCATGGCGGGCGGGAATAGAGAGATAGGCGCGCGTATCATCATTGAAGCCGACCGTATTGTAGAATCCGGCCGTCTCCGTCGTCAGTTCGCGAAAGCGGCGCATACCCTCCGGGCTGTCATAGAACCACCATGCGGGTCCAAGCCGCAAGGCGGGATAATGCCCGGCCAATGGCGCCAGTTCGCGGCTATAGCTGGTTTCATCCAGTGTAAAGAGAATAAGTGTCAGACGCGGATCATTGCCAAAGGCATCAAGCAGTGGCTTCAGTTCCTCGACATAGCCGGTTGAGCGCGGAATGTCGGCACCCTTGTCAGGGCCGAAACCGGCAAATACCTGCGCATTGTGGTTGCGGAAGGAACCGGGATGAATCTGCATGACCAGACCGTCATCAATACTCATCCGCGCCATTTCCGTCAGCATCTGAGCCCGGAAAAGATCCGCGTCGGCGCTGGAAACCTTTGCTTTAAGCACCCGCTCGAAGAGAGCCGTTGCATCAGCCAGGGAAAGGTCGGCCGTGCGGGCATTGGGATGGCCGTGATCGCTTGAGGTGGCTCCGCGTGCTTTGAAATAGGCGCGGCGGTTGCGATGGGCTTCAAGATAGCCTTGGTAATCAAGGGACGTACCAGCAAGGGCAACGAGCTTTTCGACGTTCTTGAGAAAGCCCGGACGCGACGCGTCAATGACCGCATCGGGCCGGTAGGCGGGAACCACGCGCCCCTGCCAACCGGATTTCAGGATCGTGTCATGGGCTACCAGATCATCGGTCGCGGCGTCGGTTGTGGAGATCACCTCGATGCCGAACTGTTTGTACAGCGCGCGCGGGCGCATGGATGGATCATCAAGTCTTTCGGCAATACGGTCATAGAGCTGATCCGCATTGGCTTCGGTCAGCCGCTCCTCAATACCGAAAACCGCTTCCATGGCATGCTCAAACCACAGGCGCGACGGCGTGCCGCGAAACAGGTACCAATGCCTGGCAAAGAGCCGCCATATTTTGCGCGCGTCGGTTTCGACAGGTCCGCCGTCGTGACGCGGCACACCGAGGTCCTCCAGTCTGATACCTTGAGAATAGAGCATGCGGAAAATATAATGATCAGGCTTGACGAACAGGCTGGCCGGATCAGGAAATGCCTCGTCATGCGCATACCACAGCGGGTCCGTATGGCCGTGCGGCGAAATGATAGGCAGATGTTCGACTTCGGTAAAAAGACGCCGGGCAATGATGCGGGCATCGGCCTCTATAGGAAAAAGTCGGTCTGGATGGAGAGGCATTGTATGTCCTTGCTATTATCTACGGGCCAAGCGGATACAAGATGAGACACGTACCAGCAGCGACGCCGTGAAATTGCCCGTCTCCGGGCGCTGTTCGTTTCGCATCCACTGTCCTGTTTGCCTTGTGAACATTCGGCTTTTGCGATCTTGGCGAAGAGTAAATAATAATATATTAGTATGTCAACTGGATCGATGTGCTCTGAAATCGTTTGCTTTGCGGCTGGAGACACTATGATTTCGCGCGGAATTCTACCATTCATTGCGGTAGATTCATTCGTGACACAGGAAATGGAGCGCTGGAATGACAGCACAGAACCGGGGAGAAAAGAGTTTGGCCGTGGCGACACTGGCTGAACCTGATACCTCAGCACGGGACAATGCAGCCGGCTTTGCCAAGACAGGCGCTCGCGGCGCACCGGCCGGGCGGATGACAACTGCTACGGCGATCTATCGCGAACTGCATGCCGCCATCGTCTCGATGCAGATGACACCCGGAACCGCGCTCAATGAAAAAGTGCTGACGGAACGTTTTGGTGTCAGCCGCACCCCCGTGCGTGAGGCACTGATCCGGCTGGTGGAAGACGGGCTTGTCGATGTCTTTCCGCAATCGGGAACCTTTGTCGCCCGCATACCCGTTGCGCTTATTCCGGAAGCTGTGGTCATTCGTCAGGCGCTTGAAGGCGCGACCGTCGAACGCGCCGCTGCGGTTGCCACGGCAAAGGATATTGAATGGCTGGACGAAATTCTCGCGCGTCAGCAGTTTTTTGCCGATCGGCAGAATATGAGTGCATTTCATGAGGCCGATGAAGCCTTTCATGAGGCCATAGCAGGCATTTCGGGCCATCCCGGCATCTGGCACTATCTGAAGCCGGTGAAAGTGCAGATCGATCGGGCCCGCAGGATGACATTGCCTGCGCTTGGCCGCATGGAACATGTGCTGGCCGAACACCAGATCATCCGCAATGCCATCGAGAATCATGACGTACTAGCCGCCTGCGCGGCCATGAAACAGCATTTGAATGCCGTCATTCCCGATATTGATGAATTGAGAAAAAGCCATCCGGGTTCATTCGTCTGAGCCCGGCGATTACAGAAAATGACGGAGGACTGAATGCGTCAGGCATGGAGATGGTTTGGCCCAAAAGCCGGTGTAACACTGGATAATGTGCGCCAAGCCGGAGCGACCGATATTGTATCGGCGCTGCACGAAGTACCGATCGGTCAGGCCTGGACCGAGAAGCAGGTGCATGAACGCAAGTCCCTCATCGAAACAACGCCCGCCGGGCGTATTCCGCTCACATGGTCTGTGGTCGAGAGCATTCCGATTCCCGATGCGGTCAAACGCTTGGGCGGTGCGGCAAAGCAGGAAATCGCCGCATGGATCGCCAGCATGGAAGCCCTTGCCGCCAATGATATCCGCGTTATCTGCTACAATTTCATGCCCGTGGTTGATTGGTGCCGCACGGACCTCGATTACGTGACGCCGACAGGTTCAACCGCGATGCGGTTCGATCACAACACGTTCGCGGTGTTCGATCTGCATATCCTGCAGCGCAAGAATGCTGAAGCTGCCTATTCACAGGCGGACAGGGACATTGCCGCTGCGCTTTATGCCGAGATGAGCGGCCAGGAGATTGCGGACCTTACCCGCAATATCGCCAGCGCGCTGCCGGGTTCGACCACCGAACCCCTGACCGTTCCGGCCTTCCGCGACAAGCTTGAAGCCTATGCGGGTATTGACGCCAACAAACTGCGCCAGCATCTGATCGAATTTCTTGAAGCGGTTGCGCCTGTTGCCGACGGCCTTCGCGTCAAGTTGACCCTGCATCCGGATGATCCGCCCCGTCCGCTTTTTGGCCTGCCGCGCATTGCGTCGACGGAAGCCGATTATGCTGCTTTGTTCGATGCGGTTCCGTCCGCAGCCAATGGCATGTGTTTCTGTACGGGAAGCCTCGGCGTCAGGGCTGATAACGACCTGCCAAAGATTGCCCGGCGCTTTGCCTCGCGCATCCACTTTTCGCATTTGCGCGCGACCACCCGCGAAGGCGATGGCCGCAGCTTCCACGAAGCAGCGCATCTGGAAGGCGATGTGGATATGGTGGCCGTGTTGAAAGAACTGATCACCGAAGATCGCAAGCGCAGTACATCGGACAGTATCATCTTCCGCTCCGACCACGGTCATCGCATGCTTGATGATCTCAACAAAGAAGTTACACCGGGCTATCCGGCCATTGGCCGCCTGCGGGGTCTGGCTGAATTGCGCGGCATCATTCACGCTCTGGAGGCTGCCCCGTCTCTCTGACCGTCTCCGAGACCCAGCTGGTTTGAAGAGCCCGGCATCGTCGTGCCGGGGCTTTTTCATTTTTACCGTTAATTTTGATTAACGCTTTTGCGCCCGAAACGGCGGTTTTGGAGTCTTCGCTTAGTTTTTCGTTCAGTATTAATCACATTGTCGCCATATTTCGTCACGAACGAACACAACAGGCCAGTTGTTCCAAGCATCACCAATCACGTTTTGAGTCATAATAAGACAAATTTTTTGAATGACTTGGCTCATCTTGCCGGATTTGCTCAGGGATATTTCCTTATCGAGCCACCTCGAGGCCACATTTACCCAAAATAGAAGAGACCACTCATTCACGTGACGATCTACTTGCCCAGGATCATTCTCAAGCGTGTGTCTTCAGTCTGGCAATTCCTGCCACGGGCCGTTTAAAGTGCGAATTTCAATATGGTCTCCATTGCAAGTATCCGTAAGGTACTTTCTGCAACCATGCTTCTTTTGATGTTTGGTATCGTTTCAGCAAATGCCGGTTCCGCCTGTGGTGGCGCTTCCTGGTATGCCCTTCATTCCAAGACCGCCTCTGGCGAGAGAATGAATCCCTCCGCTCTCACAGCTGCTCATCGCACTTTGCCTTTCGGCTCCAAGGTGAAAGTCACCAACCAGCGCAACGGCAAGTCGATCGTCGTGCGCATCAATGATCGTGGTCCGTTTATCAAAGGCCGCGTTATCGATCTGTCCAAGGGCGCTGCAAACCGTCTCGGTTTTGTTGGTGCCGGCCATACCAATATCTGCATGGCCAAGCTCTAATATCGCTTTCTGTACCCGTGCCTGACAGGTCCGGGTACAGACGTCCACAATATCTTGATCGCGGTTCAGGATTGACCTTGACCATTGAACGTGACATCGCCATGTCAACACTCCTAATCCTGTCGGGGGACGTTCCATGGCACTGAAAGTTGCGGTCCAGATGGACCATATCAATTCAATCCGGATCGCAGGCGATACAAGCTTTGCATTGTGCCTTGAGGCACAGGCGCGCGGCCACACGCTCTATCACTACACGCCCGATAGGCTGAGCATGCGCGATGGCGTCGTTCGCGCCCGCGTTGAAGAGCTGAAGGTTCGCGACATCGAAGGTGATCACTTCACTCTCGGCGAACAGATTTCGCGCGATCTGTCGGAAATGGATGTGGTGCTGCTGCGGCAGGACCCGCCTTTCGATATGAACTATATTACGACAACGCATCTGCTTGAGCGTATTCACCCGAAAACGCTTGTCGTCAATGACCCGGCCTGGGTGCGCAACAGCCCGGAAAAAATCTTTGTCACGGAATTCCCTGACCTTATGCCGGATACGCTGATCACCAAAGATCCGCAGGAAATCATGAATTTCCGCAAGGAGTTCGGCGATATCATCCTCAAGCCGCTTTATGGCAATGGCGGTGCCGGCGTGTTCCATCTTGCTGATGGCGACCGCAATCTGACTTCGCTTCTGGAAATGTTCGGTCAGATGTTCCGCGAGCCAATCATTGCCCAGCGTTACCTCAAGGATGTGCGCGCTGGTGATAAGCGCATCATCCTGATCGACGGTGAACCTGTCGGCGCGATCAACCGTGTGCCTTCCGAAAGCGATGCCCGCTCCAACATGCATGTGGGCGGTCGCGCAGAAAAGACCGAGCTGACCGAGCGCGAACGTGAGATTTGCGCGCGCATCGGCCCATCTTTGCGTGAACGCGGCTTCATCCTCGTCGGTATCGATGTCATCGGTGACTACATGACCGAGATCAACGTCACGTCGCCCACCGGCGTGCGCGAAGTGAAGCGCTTTGGCGGCGCCGATATTGCAGCGCTGTTCTGGGACGCGGTGGAAGCCAAGCGGCGCTAACTGCGCCGTTCACGTTCCATCGCTTCAAGAATATCGACAAAGGCGCGCACGCGCGCCGGCCGGAACTTTGCCGGTGGATAAACCGCATGAATTCCGCCGGATGGTAGTGACCATTCCGGCAATACCCGCACCAACCGGCCACCGGCAATATCATCAGCCACCTGATAGTCGGGCATAACGGCAAGCCCGATGCCCGCCAGCACGCAGACATAGCTGGCTTCGGTGCCATTGGCAGTCACAACGGGCTTGCCTGATATAGTCACGGTTTTGTCCGCGCTTGAAAACAACCAACGCAGCGGCTCCTTCAACGCGCCATTGGCGATCCATTTGGCGTCTTCCAGAGCTTCCGGATGATTGGCAGAACGCATTCGTGCGGCATAGGCTGGCGAACAGACGAGATGCTGTTCGAAGGTGCCGATGCGCCGGGCCTGCGCGCTGGAATCCTCCAGCCAGCCGACACGGATCGACAGATCCAGCTCGTTATCGACCAGATCGAATTTGACGTCGGTGAATTTCAGATCGACCTTCATCTGCGGATAACGCTCAATATATAGCGCCACGGCTGGCGCCACGATTTTCGCGCCATAATCCAGCGGCGCAGTCAGCATGAGTGTTCCCGCGGGTGTACCCGTCTCGGATGAAACCTCATCAATCGCATTCTCCGCTTCGCGCAGGACAATAATACAACGTTCATAGAACCGGCGTCCTGCCTCGGTCGCCCGCAATCGCCGCGTGGTGCGGATGAGAAGCGCCGTGCCCAGTTCCTCCTCCAGCTTCGACAATTGATGGCTGACGACAGCCTTGGCCACCCCAAGCCGGTCTGCGGCGGCGGTAAAGGAACCCATATCGACAACAGTGACGAAATAGATGAAGCGATTGAAACTGACCGAAGGCATGGTTGCGCTCTATTATCTGATTTAATCAGACAGTTTGTCTCTTTGATCAGGATTTTTCAAGAAACCTTTCCGTGTCAGTGTTCGGCCTCACACCGAGAAACCGATTAAGGAATGAAACTGTGCGAACCCTTCTGACAAGACGCGATACGATGAAATCCATTCTGGCTGCCAGTGTTGTGGCCGCTCTTCAGCCGCTCGGCACCTTAGCTGCAAGAGCCGCTGCGAAACTGGAATGGACTTATTTTCAGGCGGATGAGAATGGTTTTCGCCGCACGCCCGTGCTGTTGACCGGTGAAAAGGAAGCGATATTGCTTGATGGTGGGTTTACATTGTCCGATGGACGTGGTGTTGCCGATGCCATCAAAGCCACCGGCAAGACGTTGACGACGATTTATGTCAGCTGTAGCGATCCTGACTACTATTTTGGTCTGCGTCCCATCGTTGATGCTTTCCCGAAGGCAAAGGTGATTGCTGCCAGCGCGACGGTCGAAGCTATCAAAGGTAATGTGCAGGGCAAGCTTGATGTCTGGGGCCCGCAACTCAAGGACAATGGCCCGAAAGTATTGGCAGATGTGGTCATCCCGGAAGCATCAGATGTGGCTTCGCTTGAGCTTGAGGGCAACACGATAGAAGTGATAACTGTCAAAGACCTGAAAGACCGCCGCTATCTCTGGGTGCCAAGCCTTGAAGCGGTCTTTGGCGGCGTTCTGGTATCATCCGGTGTCCATGTCTGGGTTGCGGATGAACCGACAACGGATGACCGGAAGAAGTGGATTGCGGCACTTGATGAAATCACTGCCCGTAAGCCCAAGATTGTTGTGCCATCCCATCAGGCTACCAATGCGCCGCAGGGTGTTGATGCGGTGAAATTCACCCGCGACTATCTCGAAACATTCAATACCGAAGCTGAAAAAGCCAAGACAAGCGGCGAACTGATCTCGGCAATGAAAACGCATTACCCTGACCTTCTCGATGTCTCGTCGCTCGAGCTTGGTGCCAAGGTTGCCAAGGGCGAGATGAAGTGGGGCTGATTGCCCCTATCCTCAACCGATAAGCAACGCCAGCCTGATCGCTGGCGCTGCTTTGCTCGCGTTCCCCTAACGTTCTTGTCATGCCGCGCAAATTGTGATGAGGTGCCATTATTGGCACTATTCATTTTTTGACGCGATATTTTCAAGGAACGATTGATGGTCACCCGCGTGCGTACCGTCGCATTTCAAGGCATTGAGGCCCAACCTGTCGATGTGCAGGTCATGATCTCTCCCGGTAAAATGGGCATCCACATTGTCGGCCTGCCAGATAAGGCGGTGGCTGAAAGCCGTGAGCGCGTGCAGGCGGCGCTGCATGCTTCAGGGCTTTCCCTGCCGCCGAAGAAAGTGACCGTCAATCTCGCTCCGGCAGACCTGCCGAAGGAGGGTAGCCATTACGACCTGCCGATCGCCGTGGGTTTGATGGCGGGGCTTGGCGCCATGCCAGCCGATGCGCTGCAATCCTACGTCGTGCTTGGCGAGCTGTCGCTTGATGGAACGATCACGCATGTGGCAGGCGTCCTGCCCGCAGCAATCTCCGCCAACCGGCAGGATCGCGGTTTGATCTGTCCCGCTCCCTGCGGACCCGAAGCGGCATGGGCGGGCGAAGACATCGATATTCTGGCGCCGCGCAGCCTCATCAGCCTTGCCAACCATTTTCGCGGCCATCAGGTGCTGTCGCGCCCTGAACCTGCCATGCACGCCAATGCGCCAGATTTGCCCGATCTGGCTGATATCCGAGGTCAGGAAAGTGCCCGGCGCGCGCTGGAGATTGCCGCCGCAGGCGGTCATAACCTCCTCATGATTGGTCCTCCCGGTTCAGGCAAGTCCATGCTGGCGCAGCGGCTTCCCTCCATCCTGCCGCCACTCCTGCCGCGCGAGCTTCTCGAGGTCTCCATGATTGCCTCGGTTGCCGGTGAATTGCTGGGTGGTAAACTGACGGATCGACGCCCCTTTCGTGCGCCGCACCATTCCGCCTCCATGGCTGCTATGGTGGGCGGTGGTATTCGTGCCCGGCCGGGCGAAGTCTCTCTGGCCCATCGCGGCGTGCTGTTTCTCGATGAGTTTCCGGAATTTACACCGCAGGTGCTCGACTCCCTGCGACAACCGCTTGAAACGGGTGATTGCATGATCGCCCGCGCCAATCACCGTATTTCCTATCCGGCACAGATCCAGCTTGTGGCAGCCATGAACCCCTGCCGCTGCGGGATGGCAGGCGAACCGGGGCACCGCTGTGCCAGAGGACCGCGCTGCCAGCAGGACTATCAGGCGCGTGTTTCCGGGCCGCTGCTTGATCGCATTGATCTTCGTATTGATGTTCCCGCCGTCAGTGCGTCCGATCTCATCCATCGCCCAGCCTCTGAAAGCAGCGCATCCGTTGCTGTGCGGGTCGCCCGTGCCCGAGACATCCAGAAGCGGCGCTACGAGGCATTGGGAATTCCTGCCGTGACAGTGAATGCTCATTGCCCTGTCGCGCTGATCGAAGACGTCGCCAAGCCTGATGGAGCGGGGCTAGCGCTGTTGCGGCAAGCGGCGGAGCAGATGCGCTTTTCCGCACGCGGCTATCACAGGGTCCTTAAAGTTGCGCGAACGCTGGCCGATCTGGAAGGCGCGGAGGCTGTCGGGCGTATTCACGTGGCGGAAGCGATTTCATACCGCATGGCACAGGACGCGGCCAATCAAGCCGCCTGAATTCGCAAAAAGAAAATGCCGGACTTTTCGATCCGGCATATCCTGAATACTTTAGCCTCGATTTAGCGGACCGAGCCCACAAGAATATTGCTTGGCGCTTCGATGCTGACCCAGCGGCCCGTGTTGTTCGTGGCCTGACGCTTGAGGTAGGTATATTCGGTTTCCGACCAGTTCTTGACACCATCTGCAAGATTATCGAGGACGAAATCGCCGGTGTCGGTGCGTACAGTCAGAACCGCATGACCTTCGCCATCAGGCTTGCGCACCACGGTGATCAGAAGATCCGCCGGTGAAATGCCTGCCTGCATCAGTTCGCGGCGCTTTTCCAGAACATAGTCTTCACAATCACCAACATTACCAACCTTGTCAGGATAGCCCCAATATTCCTCGACACCGTAAATTTCCATATCCGTCAAAGGCTTGACAGTCTGGTTGACATGGCTGTTGACGTTGACGATCAGTTCCCAGAAATCACGGGTCATCTTGGCTGGAGCAACGTTGCGGCTGCGCACCGAGCACTCGTCTGGCAGGCGCTTGCAGAACTCATAATGACCGATCGGCTGGGATGTCAGGCCGCCGGTCTGCATGAAAGGTTCGGCTGCGGAAGCGGTATTTGCGACGAGCACACCAGCGAAAAATGCCGCTGCGAACCCCATCGACTTCAAAATCTTTACCGCTCCGAACATGCTTTACTCCGAACCCAACCAGCCTTCGTTAACAAAACGTTAATGTCGGGAGGGGATATGAGTCAATCACAATGGCGCCACGATCCCGCCATTGTTAATATATGGTTAAAATTTGAACTTCCTAGATTTTGACGAAAATTTGAAGGTTGTACGCTGCGATCACTTGCAACCAGCAGGAGATTAAGGTGTTGCGTCCGGCCTGTGTATAATTCACAGCCTTATCAGCAATCATTTGAATTCATTGAGTTTTATTGAATAATTCGAAGGTCATAACAAGCAGATGCCGGAAGAACCAGTCTTCCGGCAATTCTGTTTTATGTCCCAAAACTGTGTTCAGCCGCGAACGCGTTTACCGATCGGCGTCACATTGCTCTTGCGATTGGCCTGAGCGTGATCGTTAACAAATTTGACAATACGTGGTGCAATTTCAGCACGGAACCGCGATCCATTGAATACGCCGTAGTGGCCAACCTTGCCCTGCAGATGGTGCATGCGCATGTGATCAGGGATATTTACACACAGGGTTTGGGCGGCTTTGGTCTGGCCGACGCCGGAAATGTCATCATTCTCACCCTCAACCGTCAGAAGGGCAACGGTGCGGATTGCCGAAGGGTCAACCAGCTTGCCGCGATGGGTCATCTCGCCCTTGGGCAGCGACTGCTTGACAAAAACCGTATCGACCGTCTGCAGATAGAATTCTGCAGTCAGATCCATCACGGCCAGATATTCGTCATAGAATTCGCGGTGCTTGTCAGCGGAATCACCATCTTCCTTGACAAGATGCATGAAGAATTCCTTGTGCGCCGTGATATGGCGGTCAAGATTCATGCTCATGAAGCCGGAAAGTTGCAGAAAGCCGGGATAAACATCACGCATGAAGCCCGCATGCGGCCATGGCACCGACATGATGACATTGTCGCGGAACCAGTTAATGCCCTTTTCCTCGGCCAGAATATTGACCGCTGTCGGGTTCTTGCGTGTGTCGATTGGGCCGCCCATCAGCGTCATGCTTGATGGGGCAAACCTGTCGCCATCGGCTTCCATGATGGATACTGCTGCAAGAACTGGGACGGATGGCTGACAGACGGCCACCACATGGGTGTCCTCTCCCAGCGCGTGGAACATTTTGATGACGTAATCAATGTAGTCATCCAGATCAAAACGGCCTGCGCTCAGCGGCACGGAGCGCGCGTCAACCCAATCGGTAATGTAGACTTCCGCATGGGGCAACAGGGCCTCGACAGTCCCGCGCAGCAGCGTTGCATAGTGACCGGACATGGGCGCAACAACGAGAATCTTTGGATCGGCTGCACGCTTGGACGACAGTGCGCGCTTGAAGTGGATCACATTGCAGAATGGTTTCGACCAGACGATCTTTTCGCGGATTTCGACCTCTTCACCATCCACGATAGTCATCGGGAGGTTGAAAGCAGGCTTGGCATAGGCGCGTGTCGTGCGCTCAAACAGTTCGCAGCCAGCCGTGATGGAACGTCCGATAATTGTTTGCGATAAAGGATTGAGCGGATTGTCGTAGAACAGCTTGGTTGCGTCCGCCAAGGCCCGGTACGGCTGCAGGGCGGCATGATTGAGTTCATAAAGCTGGTAGAACATTCCACTGTCCGATCATATCAACACAACGGCGATCTCAAAAACATGATCATCAAAGATGAATATGTTCTTGACGGGAGGATAACCCTAGCCGGTTTAATTGATATTGCAATGCAACAAAAGGATTAGTGGGAAGAAAGATGTTCACAAATGTCTGTGCAGGCGCAACATAAATTGCGCACTGCACAGGTAAAGGGTCAGGCACCTTCGACGATGACCATCTCGCCTTCGGCATATTGCTGCCGGATGGCCTTGGCCGCCTGATATTCCGGTGAGTTGTAGCAGTCGAGCGCGTGCTGCACCGACGGAAACTCGATCACGACATTTCGGGCGCGCACAGTACCCTCAAGCTGATGATATGCGCCGCCGCGTGCCAGAAAATTCGCGCCGTAACGCTCAAAGGCCGGTTTCGCTGTCGCAATGTAACCCTTGTAGCCTTCCGCATCCTTCACATCGATGCGCGCTATCCAATATCCCTTGGCCATGATTCCTCCCAAACTTACACGGGCGGTTCGCCCGAACTCCGGCAGATTTGATCAGACACCTGCCATTTCGGCAAGGATCGCTTCAGCCGCAGCCTTCGGATCGGCGGCGCTGACGATTGGACGGGCAACAACGAGATGGCTTGCCCCGGCACGCAGGGCATCCGACGGCGTCATGACGCGTTTCTGATCACCAATATCGGCGCCCTTTGGCCGGATACCGGGGGTGACGACAGCAAGATCGGGACCGACGATCTTGCGCACGGCGGAGGCTTCCGCAGCGGAGCAGACTATGCCGCCCATTCCCGCACGCAGCGCCTGTTCTGCCCGGATCAGCACCAGCGTGTGCGGATCATGTTCATAACCGGCATCAATCATGTCCTGCTGGTCCATGGAGGTGAGCACGGTGACGCCAAGCAGGCACAGCTCCGATCCGCGCGCTGCTTCCACAGCGGCCTTCATTGCCTTGGGATAGGCATGGAGTGTCAGCATGGAAACGCCCATCTTGACGATGTTCTCAACGCCCTTTGCGACCGTGTTGTCGATATCGAGGAGCTTCATGTCCAAGAAGACTTTTTTGCCTGACTGGACAAGTTCCGTTGCAAAACCAAGGCCGCCGGCAAAGGCCAGTTGATAGCCGATTTTATAGAAGGATACCGTATCCCCGAGGGTGCTGACGATATCACCCGCCGCCTTCAGGTCAGGCACATCAAGGCCTACGATGAGGCGATCGCGCAAAGCCGCTTCCATCATGACAAACCACCTTTTCCGTTGATCGCCATCCCATGACACACCAATGCGCGATAGGGAAGCTCAGAACGGCAAAAGTACAGACAAAAGCGGCCTGTTAACGGGTTTTTGCCAGCCTTGCGTGGTCAATCAGCGACTGGCAGGTTCGTTCCATGGCTCTGGTGGTCCGGCTATCGTGGAAGGAGCCGTCTGCTGCAAAGGCCTCGTGAGCATGGGCGACGGAACATTGCTCGCTGACAATCTGCGTTCCTACGTTCATCAAAACCGACCGCAAATGATAGAGGCCACGGATACCAGCGAAATTGCCGTCGGATGACGAGCAGAGCGCAACAATCTTGCCCGCATAGGGCTTGAGGGGCTTTTCACCATCTCTGGAAATGCGGCTGACCCAATCAATGGTGTTTTTCAGAAGTGGTGGAATGGAGGAATTATATTCAGGCGAGGCAATCAGGATGCCGTCATGGGCTGCAAACAGCCGCCCAAGCTTCATGGCGTTTTCCGGGATGCCTTTTTCGGACTCCAAATCCTGATCCATGATGGGGAGCGGATAGTCAATCAGAGCAATGCGTGTCACATCAGCACCAAGAGCCGCCAATGTCTTCGTCGCAACATCAGCAACCTGGCCGCTGAAAGCACCAGTACGATTCGAACCTGCGAAAACAAGAATCTTCGGCAGCATATGGTTCCCTTCAGGGTCAGACGATGAAAGCAGGCTATCAGGCGTGGCGGTAAATCCACAGGCGGGCGGGCGGCACATTGCGGATGATGAAATCGAGGTGCTCGATCTTGTAATTACCGCGCCCGGCAGGAACCGGCGACATCGGGCCGTAAGTGATCTGGACAATCGGGCGGCCATGCGGAACCCTGCGCAGCAGGTCCTCGATAATCTTTACACGATCACCAACCGGGAAATTCAAAAGCGGCACTGCCGAGACGACCGAATCAAACATCTGGCCCTTGTGCTCGCCAAGTGTCTTGTCGAGGTTGAAAGCATCACCCTCAATAATATTCACACCGGGGAAATCTTCGCGCAGATGTTCGGCAAAATCCGAGGAATATTCAACGCAGAAGAGGTTTTCAGCTGTAACGCCGCGATTGAGGATCGCGCGCGTGATCACGCCAGTGCCCGGCCCAAGCTCCAGAACAGGCAGACCGGAATGGGGATTAACGACACTGGCCATACGGCGCGCAGTGATGGAACTTGTCGGGAGAATTGAACCAACTGCCTTCGGACCATGCATCCAGCCCTTGAAAAAGCGGATTTCCTCGCCGAATCGTTCAGCGAGTTTCTTTCCCAGTGGTCGTGTCATTGCCATCCCTCCCGTCGCAGATTGACAGATTTATGACGCAACTCGTGGCGGAAGCAAGGCCGATTGCCTCACTTTGGCAACAAATTTACTCGCTCAGTCCTTCAAAGAATTCCTTCATGCGAGCAAAGAAGCCCGATGATTGCGGGCTATTGTCCTGCGACGACACACGCTCAAACTCTTCCAGCAATTCGCGCTGGCGCTTGTTAAGGTTTTGCGGCGTTTCGATCGCGATCTGGATATAGAGATCGCCCATGGCGGGCTGGCGCAAAACCGGCATGCCCTTGCCTTTGAGGCGGAACTGCTTGGCGTTCTGCGTGCCTTCGGGGATTTTGACCCGTGTCTGCGTGCCGTCAAGCGTCGCCACTTCAAACTGACCGCCAAGCGCAGCGGTGGTCATGGAAATGGGCACCTTGCAGTAAAGGTCTGACCCATCGCGCTGGAAGAACTCATGCGGTTTCAGCGACAGGAAAATATAAAGATCGCCAGAGGGTCCACCGCGGACGCCTGCCTCACCTTCGCCAGTCAGACGAATGCGTGTACCGTCTTCGATACCCGCCGGAATGTTGACCGACAGCGAACGCTCTTCGGTGATTCGGCCCTGACCGGAGCACTTCGTGCAGGGATCTTTGATGGTCTGCCCGCGGCCATGGCAGGTCGGGCAGGTGCGCTCGATGGAAAAGAAGCCCTGCGCTGCCCGGACGCGGCCGGAACCACCACAGGTATTGCAGGTGACGGGTGACGTGCCCGGCTTGGCGCCGCTGCCGGAACATTCATCACAGGTAATGGAGGTTGGCACGCGAATCTGGGCTGTCTTGCCCGCATAGGCCTCTTCAAGCGTGATTTCCATATTGTAGCGAAGGTCGGCGCCACGTTCGCGACCACCGGACCGGCGCTGGCGGCCACCGCCCATCATCTCGCCAAAAATGTCTTCGAAAATATCGGCAAAACCACCGGCGCCGCCAAAGCCGCCGCCTCCACCGCCCATGCCACCATTTTCAAACGCCGCGTGACCGAACCGGTCATAGGCCGCGCGCTTGTTGGGGTCTTTCAGCGTTTCGTAAGCTTCGCCGATTTCCTTGAATTTGTGCTCGGCCTTTTCATCGCCCGGATTCTTGTCGGGGTGATATTGCATCGCCAGTTTACGGAAAGCGCTCTTAAGCTCCTTCTCATCAGCGCCTCTCGCTACGCCGAGGGTTTCGTAATAGTCAGCCTTCATCCAAACACTCGTTCCATGAAATCGTACAGCCTCACGCAGAAGCTTGTTTTAGAGCGGTATTTAGGTGCTCAACGCCCGGAATGCCATAGCCTTCTTGGATTGATTCGCTCCAAGTGCCGCATATTTGCGCATTATTGCGTTTGTGTGGCAATCCTTCCACGGTTTTATGCACTTATGAAATACAAAATGCCTGATCATCCCTCTTGAATGGTGTTGCGCGTGATTGGTGGTTCTGTAGCCGACCAGATTGTGCTTCCCCGTTGCCACACCCGCTTTTGCGTCTGGCCATTGAAAAAGTGGGAAAGACGGGCGGTCCATCGGGAGCGCTGAAGTCTTTGGTTGGTGTTGCGGTGAGTATGCTCCCCGGAGCTTTTCCTATTGGCTAAATGGAACGTGTTCCATTTAATCAGAAAAGCACCTGGACCACCCGCCCCGGCGATTTGTGTTCCCGCTCTTCACCGATTTCCTGGCTGTCAGGCTCAGTACCGGCATAAGAGCGGAACCTCTCCGGTCTGCGGGACTACCACCCGCAAACAGAAGCGCCGGTCCTTTCCTGACTTCGAATAGTTTCCGGAAGCATTCCCGCCGGAAAGGACACCATCAGAATAAGCGACGTTGGAGAAACGTGGATAAGTTGGCGGTGTTTTTTTGAGAATGGTGGTTTGGTAAAGGTTCACCCCCCTCTGTCCTGTCGGACATCTCCCCCACAAGGGGGGAGATCACGTTGGCATTGCCGCTTTCGCTCACCTTGCAATATTGGAGATTGGCTGAATCGCCCATGACAGCATATCTCCCCCCTTGTGGGGGAGATGGGCGACAGCCCAGAGGGGGGTGATTGCATCTGCCAATGTTGCAGGTGCTGAACACAGTTTCTTGTTACATCAACATCGTGCGTGGTTCGACAGGCTCACCATGAGGGAGATGAGTGGGTTGCAGAGTGCTATACCTGCGACGTTCGAGATTGGCGTTGCAGCCGACGCTCTCCCTCATGGTGAGCCTGTCGAACCACGACGATGTTGAAGCAAACTTTTGAAAATCAACCGGGAATACGGCGATGCGCGCGATCCAATTTCGACCGGCCCGAAAACATGGATAAAACAAAAAGCCCGGCGCGAGGCCGGGCTTTTCACCAGATTATATTCTGCAGATTATGCAGACTTCTTCTTGCCGTTTTCGTCGATTTCTTCGAAATCGGCATCGACAACATCGTCATGTTCCTTGGCCGTGGCTTCGGTTGCTTCGCCTTCGCCCTCGGCAGCCTGTGCAGCTTCGTACATGGCCTGACCAAGTTTCATTGAAACTTCGGCCAGAGTCTGTGTCTTTGCCTTGATGGCTTCGGCATCATCGCCTTCGGTAGCAGCTTTCAATTCGGTCAGAGCCGTTTCGATGGACTGCTTGTCCTCAGCAGAAACCTTGTCGCCATAATCCTTTAACGACTTTTCAGTCGAGTGGATCAGGGCTTCGGCCTGATTCTTGGATTCGACAGCATCACGGCGCTTCTTGTCGGTTTCCGCATTGGCTTCGGCATCCTTGACCATCTTTTCGATGTCGGCATCGGAAAGACCACCGGAAGCCTGAATACGGATCTGGTGTTCCTTGCCCGTGCCCTTATCCTTGGCCGAAACATTGACGATACCGTTGGCATCAATGTCGAAACCGACTTCGATCTGCGGGATACCGCGTGGTGCCGGAGGAATGCCAACGAGATCGAACTGGCCAAGTGCCTTGTTATCGGCAGCCATTTCGCGCTCGCCCTGGAAGACGCGGATCGTCACGGCGGACTGATTGTCCTCTGCCGTGGAGAAGGTCTGCGACTTCTTCGTCGGAATCGTCGTGTTACGGTCGATAAGACGCGTGAAGACACCACCGAGTGTTTCAATGCCGAGGGACAATGGTGTCACGTCGAGCAGGAGAACATCCTTGACGTCACCCTGAAGAACGCCCGCCTGAATAGCTGCGCCCATGGCAACAACTTCATCAGGGTTCACGCCCTTATGGGGTTCCTTACCAAAGAAAGCCTTTACGACTTCCTGAATCTTCGGCATGCGGGTCATACCGCCGACGAGAACCACTTCATCGATTTCACCGGCCTTGAGGCCCGCATCCTTGAGCGCTGCCTTGCAGGGCTCGACGGTACGCTGAACCAGATCGTCAACCAGGCTTTCGAACTTGGCGCGCGACAGCTTCATCGTCAGGTGCTTCGGACCGGAAGCATCAGCGGTGATGAATGGCAGGTTGATTTCGGTCTGCTGGGCCGAGGAAAGCTCGATCTTGGCCTTTTCCGCAGCTTCCTTGAGGCGCTGCAGGGCAAGCTTGTCGTTCTTCAGGTCAATGCCCTGTTCCTTCTTGAACTCGGCTGCGAAATATTCGACCAGACGCATGTCGAAATCTTCACCGCCAAGGAACGTATCGCCATTGGTCGACTTCACTTCGAAAACGCCGTCGCCGATTTCCAGAACCGAGACGTCGAACGTGCCGCCGCCCAGATCGTATACGGCAATGGTCTTGCCTTCCTTCTTGTCGAGGCCATAGGCCAAGGCAGCAGCGGTCGGCTCGTTGATGATGCGCAGGACTTCAAGACCGGCAATCTTGCCCGCATCCTTTGTGGCCTGACGCTGGGCATCGTTGAAGTAAGCAGGAACGGTGATAACAGCCTTCTCGACCTTTTCGCCAAGATAGGCTTCCGCCGTTTCCTTCATCTTCTGCAGAATCATCGCGGAAATCTGCGAAGGCGAATATTTCTGCTTGTGAACTTCTACCCATGCGTCGCCATTGTCGCCTTTGACAATTTCGTAAGGCACAAGCTTCTTGTCCTTTTCAACGGTCGGGTCGTCAAAACGGCGACCGATCAGACGCTTGACCGCAAAGACAGTTCCTTCCGGATTGGTGACGGCCTGACGCTTGGCCGGCTGGCCAGCAAGGCGCTCATCGCTATCCGTAAAAGCGATGATCGAAGGTGTTGTACGCGCACCTTCCGCATTCTCGATGACCTTCGCGTTCTTTCCGTCCATGACGGAGACGCAGGAATTGGTCGTACCCAAATCGATACCGATAACTTTAGCCATTCTACTTCTCTCCATTCAGCAGGCTGCCGGGACCTCTGCCGAGCATTCCATTCAGCAGCCCCTAGGGGGGTTAAACAATGCAAGACGACTACGGCGAGCCATACTTACGTGTTGTTGGCTATATAAGAAGGCTGAAATTACCATGCAAGTCAGAAGCTGCGGCATTTACACGCCTAATTGCCTTAAAAGACTCGGCAAACCGGCTTTTTAGCGCCATATATCGCCTATGACCGATAGTACCCTACACTTCAACCTTCCCAAACACCGGCGCAGCCAGCTGATCAATACGCTGCACACATGGCTGCTTCTCGCCGGAAGCCTGGCATTGCTCGTTGTCTGCGCTTTTACGCTGGCGGGTCCTGTGGGCATTATCTACGCCTTTGTTTTCGGCGCAATAAGCCTTGTCGCCATCAGGCGCATCAGTCCTCAAATGGTGCTGAAAATGTATAAAGCAAGGGCGGTAACGCGGGCCGAGTTCCCGCAAGGTCTTGCCATTGTGGAAGAATTGTCGCGCCGCGCCGGTTTGCCTGATGTGCCGGAACTGCATGTCATACCGTCACGGATGATGAATGCCTTTGCGGTCGGGCGGAAAGACAATTCCGTGGTTGCCGTCACCGATCAACTGATTCGGGTGCTGACCGCCCGGGAACTCACCGGCGTGCTGGCCCATGAAATCAGTCATATCCGCAATGAAGACCTCAAGGTCATGGCACTTGCCGATACGGTCTCGCGCTTTACCTCGCTGATGTCGACAATCGGCATTGTATCGCTCCTGTTCAATATCACCTTTCTGGCAAGTGGCGCGCACGCACAAATTCCCTGGCTTGGCGTTCTGATTCTGCTTGTTGCGCCAACGGTGGGCGGTCTTTTGCAGATGGCGCTATCGCGCACCCGCGAATTTGACGCTGATCTTGGCGCCGCACTTCTGACTGGCGATCCCGATGGGCTGGCACAGGCGCTGGTGAAGCTGGAAAAAGCCCAGGGCAAAGTCTGGGAAAATCTCATCCTGCCGGGCGGGCGCATTCCCGACCCGTCGATCCTGCGCACGCACCCGCTGACAGATACCCGCGTGGAGAGGCTGAAGGCGTTGAAAGATGCATCGGGCGTTGTCGCGCGCGGCGAGGCGCTGCCTGACGATATTCTGCTGACGCTTGCCGTCAAACCGCAGGACCGTATCCGCACCTCGCCTGTGCCGCAGATCAGCGGTCAGCATGGTCGCTGGAATTCCAGCAATCTGGAAATCCTGTCGCTGCTCAACACCCAGTCCGGCAAACCGGTGGTATCTGGCCCCGAAGCGGAATGTGAGGCTTGCCCCAGAAGCCTCAATACACCGGATGCCGACCCGCGCGTGCATGTGGCGCGAGGCGGCGTCTATTGGTAGGGCTAGACGGCCTCCCAATTACCGGTTTCCCCGGCGCGATAAATTGCATCGATCAGCTTCTGGTTGAGAACTGAACTCTCGAGCGAAAACACGCCAGCATCCTCGCCCTTGGCCGCACGGGCAAACGCCTCGATCTGCAGGCGATAATGGTTCACATCACCGAAAGTCCATTCGGTAGCACCGGTGTGGTTCTGATTGTGCAGGGTGATTCGGGCGTGATCATATTTGCCCGTGTTGAACGGTCCATGCACCTCGATGAAGCCTTCATCGCCATGGAAAACCATTGACTGACGCGCGGCAAGCTGGGTGGCGATATAGAAAGACAGTTCGAAACCATTGAAATCGGCACGCACGCTGGCATAGCAGTCAGTGCCGAAATCCGCATCGCGCTCCACATTGGCCGAAACCCTGACCGGCTCCTTGCCGGTCACAAAGCGGGTGGCCACAGTCGGATAGACACCGATATCCGGCAGGGCACCGCCGCCAAGCGACAGCTGGTTGCGCATATTGCCCGCATCCTTGTTGAAATAGGTGAAAGCACCCTGCACCTGCCGCAGGCGGCCGATGGCGCCTTTGGCGATAAGATCGCGCACTTTCAGCCACTGCGGATGATAGGTCACCATGAATGCTTCGGCGATCAGCACGCCATGGGTGTCGCGCGCATGCTGCAGAGCCGCAATTTCACCTGAATGCAACGAGATCGGCTTTTCGCAGAGAACATGCTTGCCCGCTTCCGCCGCTTTTACCGACCATTCCACATGCTGCGACGTCGGGAGCGGAATATAGACGCCATCAATATCGGGCGAAGCGAGCATGGCTTCGTAGGAACCAAAGGCGTGCGGGGCGCCGAATCGCTCGGCCACGGTCCGCGCCTTCGAAAGATCGCGGCTGGCAATGCCTGAGAGGATAGAATTCTCCGCATCGCATATGGCTGGAATAACAGCCGTAACCCCGATTTTTGCTGTCGACAGAATACCCCAACGGAACATGATGACTTCTCTCCTCTTCGTCGGGTGGCAACCTAGACAAGGCAAGGTGGAATGGAAAGGAGCGCGAGCTCAGACTTTGAAGAAATCGATGAAGGCGCGCAAGGCGGGCCGCATCTGGCGGCGGCTGGGATAATAGAGATAGACCCCGGGAAACGGCGCGCACCAATCATCAAGCACGCGCTGCAACCGACCGGCAGCAATGGCTTCCAGCGCCATATATTCCAGCAGGAAAGCCACGCCTGCTCCATCAAGCGCTGCCTGAATGACCAGATGATCATCGCCGAGAATCAACGGACCGCCCATTTCCATGACGATTTCCTCGCCATCTTTCTCGAATTCCCAGCGATAAATCTGCCCGCTGGCGAAACGGCGGCGGATACACAGATGATTGGCAAGGTCGTGCGGATGCAGCGGAACTGGGCATTTTTCGAAATAGTCTGGCGAAGCGACGATACTGGCCTTGATAGGATCACTCATCCGCACGGCGATCATATCCGGTTCCAGACTTTCGCCGAGCCGCATGCCCGCATCGACGCCTGCGGCAACAATATCGTTGAACGGTTCTTCCACCCGCACTTCCAGAGCAACCCCCGGATAGGCTGCGGCGAATGCTGCCAGGCGTGGTGCCAGCAACCAATGGGCGGCAAAGGGCGGAACACTTAAGCGCAAAGTCCCGGCTATGCGGTTGTTGGCTTCCTTCGCTGCGTCGAGCGCTAGATCGATTTCGGCCAGTGCCGGGCGAAGCCGCCGCAAAAGCAGCGCGCCTTCTTCCGTCACTTTAACACTGCGGGTGGTTCGCGCCAGAAGCCTGACGCCAAGGTTCTGCTCCAGCGTTGAGATTGCATGGCTGACTGCTGATGGTGCGATGCCAAGCTCTTTGGCCGCACCACGAAAGCCACCACAGGCGGCAACTGTGGCAAAAACAGCGAGTTGAGGCAGATAAGAACGATCCATTGATCTATTATATAGAACAAGCTGTAAGAACTTAAGGCAATTATCGAACACTGATCCACAGCCTAAATTGCCTCCACCACATCAAAAGGAGATCAGTGATGGAAAAGCGCAAACTTGGAACGGAACTTAACGTGTCGGCAGTTGGCCTTGGTTGCATGGGCATGACCTTTGCCTATGGTGGACAGGATGAGGCCGATGCGATCCGCACGCTGCACCGCGCAGTGGATCTCGGTGTAACCTTTTTCGACACAGCCGAAGTCTATGGTCCCTTCGACAATGAAATCCTTGTCGGCAAGGCTTTGAAGGACCGTCGCGACAAGGTCGTCATCGCCACCAAATTCGGTTTCAAGATTTCTGATGAAGGGGTTGGCCCATCACGCATGATCGGCGTCAACAGCCATCCAGAACATCTCAAGGCCGTTGCCGAAGCGTCGTTGGGGCGGCTTGGCATCGAACAGATCGATCTGTTCTACCAGCACCGTGTCGATCCGAATGTGCCGATCGAAGATACAGTTGGCGCCATGGCCGAGCTGGTCCAGCAAGGCAAGGTAAAAGCGCTTGGCCTGTCCGAAGCCAGCGCCGCCACGATCCGCCGCGCCCACAAGGTGCATCCGATTGCAGCCGTCCAGAGTGAATATTCCCTGTGGAGCCGTGAGCCTGAAGATGACGTGTTTGCGGTTTGCCGTGAGCTTGGCATTGGCTTTGTCCCCTATAGCCCGCTGGGTCGTGGACTTCTTACCGGCACGATCAACAAGCCGGATGAGCTGGGTGCAGATGATTGGCGCAAGACTTTGCCGCGCTTTCAGGCTGAAAACATGGATGCCAATGCATCTCTGATCGCCACATTGAGGGGCCTTGCAGAGGACAAGGGCATTACACCGGCACAGCTGGCCCTCGCCTGGGTGCTGCATCAGGGTGATTTCATTGTGCCAATCCCCGGTGCCCGCAAGATCAAGCATCTGGAAGAGAATGCGGCAGCAGCCGATATTTCCCTCTCGCCAGCTGACTTGAAAAAGATTGGTGATGCATTGTCACCAACGCAGGTTGCCGGCAACCGCTACACCGATGCGGCTCTGGCACTCGTCAACGGCTGACACAGACAACGGGCGCTGAGCAATCAGCGCCCATATTTCCAGCAATACTCTGGCGCGATTGTTTTCAATAAAATACCTTTAGTTGAGACTAGAACTCATATTATAAATGCGCATGCTTGACAGACGGTACGGTGTAAGGCCTATTTCACGCCGTTGCCGGGATGAAAAATGCCCATGGCGGCAGTGCAATGTGCATGCAATTTATTTGTTCTAACACGCCAAACCACCCCTGTTCGTTCATCGATGGTCAGGCCTTCTGAAGCTGGAATATAATGGAAAAAGCAACAAAAAAGTCGATCAGACGCTGGGCTATCGGTTTGGTTCTCTTGGCGATTCTCGCCTATTTCGTTCCCTATCTGGTGATCTTTTATCTGATCTGCGGAATTTATGACTTGTCGCGTAACAAGAATATCGATCTGCAGATGGTCGAACAATATTTCATGGGCAATGGCCTGTTCACCTGGATTCTGTCGCCATTGAATATCGTTCTCGACATCCTGTCGCTGCCCTATATCAACAAGGGCGTCTACAAGCTGGAAGACCTGCCAACGGCCTATCAGGCGGAAGTGCAGCGCCTGATCACAGCGACGCAGAAGGAAAATCTGGTCGGTAAGTTGCAGGAGCGCGCCGAAAAGCAGGCCCGCAGCATGTTCTTTTTCAAATGGTACGGAAAAGACCAGCCAAGCTTTGCCAATGTGCCGTCCTTCTATGAAAAGTACAATTTCGTGAAGACCATCGGCGTGTCGGTGTTCAACAAGAAGAACTCGACTTCGAAGCACTTTGGCCCGATCCGCGCCACTATCCGCGTGCTCTACAACATCAATGATATGAATGACCGCACGGCTTATATCTGGTGCGGCGACACGACGAGCTACTGGAAAGACGACAAGCTGTTCATTTTCGATGACACGCTGATGCACCAGTCCGTCAACCAGACCGACCAGACCCGCTACTGCCTGTTTGTCGACATCCTGCGGCCGTCCTATCTGCCCGGGCTTTATGCTGCCGTTGTTTCGTTCATGGGTCTCATACTCAAGGGCAGCAACTCGATCTTCTATAAAAACTGGAAAGTCATCCAGAAATAGATTTTGGTTTGAGCCAAATGAAAAGGGGCGCATTGCGCCCCTTTTTTGTTGATCAATTTGCAAACTACTGTGCGTGGTGTTCAGTTGATGGTTCGTGGTTCGACAAGCTCACCATGAGGGAGAGGGGTGGATGCAACGCTAATCGCAAAGATTGCAGCTCACAAAGGCTGCAGAATAAAGCTCCCTTCATCCCCACTTTCCCTCATGGTGAGCTTGTCGAACCACGAACTGAACACCACGCACAACAAACCAGCAGCGATTTACCCGCGCAAAGCACCGCCCGTCTGTTTGCTGACGCTTTCAACAATCCGCTTGGTCAGCGCATCGAGATCCTCGTCATTGAGCGTGCGTTCCTGTGGCTGGATCGCGACTTCAATGGCAACGGACTTCTTGTCAGCACCCAAGGACGGTCCCTCGAACAGATCAAACACCTGAACGCCTGTGATGAGCTTCTTGTCACCGGCAAGCGCCGCACGAACGATAGAGGCCGCATCCACGGACCTGTCGACAACGAATGCAAAATCACGGCGCACCGTCTGGAAATCTGACAATGCCAGCGGCGGCTTGGTGCGTGTTGCCTTCTGCTTGGGTTCGGGGATGGCATCCACATAGATTTCGAACCCGCATAGCGCGCCCGATACATCAAGCGTTTCCAGCGTCTTCGGGTGGAATTCACCGAACGTGCCAAGAACGACCTTTGGTCCGAGCTTGATCGTGCCTGAACGGCCGGGATGATACCAAGCGGGGCCACCGCTTTCGATCTGCAGCTTATCGACAGGGGCACCGCAAGCTTCAAGCACGGCAAGGGCATCGGTCTTGGCATCGAACACACCAACAGCCGAGGCATTGCCGGACCAATGACGGCCGGAACCATCCAGCTTTGCTGTGCCACGGCGTATACCCGCAGCAACGCGGCGCTGGGTTTCCGGCGTGTTGCCCTCATAGGTGCCAGAGACCTCGAACAGAGCGAGGTCATTGAAGCCACGGTCGGCATTGCGCTGGGCAGCAGCCAGAAGGCTCGGCAGCAGCGAAGGCCGCATATCGGACATGTCTGCCGCAATCGGGTTGGCAAGCTTCAACGCTGGCTGACCACCGCCGAACAGCTTTGCCTGTTCCTCCGAAATGAATGACCACGTAACAGCTTCCATCATCCCGCGCGAGGCGAGCGCCCGCTTGGCATTGCGGGTACGGATTTGCAGGATCGTCAGGATCTTGCCATTGACTGTCGTATGGCTTTGCAGTGGCTGTGGTTCAATACGGTTGACGCCATGAATACGCATGACTTCTTCCACCAGATCAGCCTTGCCATCCACATCCGGACGCCACGATGGAACCAGCACATCGACCACCTCGCCGGTACCCTGGGGCTGAAAGCCGAGACGGGTGAGAATATCGAGGCTTGTCTGTGGTGGCACTTCGATGCCGGTGAGACGCTTCACTTCCGCCGCCGGGAACGTAACCGACTTTGGCGTGAAGCCCTTATACCCGACAACCTCAGCGGCTGACGGCGTACCGCCGCACAGTTCAAGGATCATATGTGTTGCTAGCTCGAGGCCGGGCACCATGAATTCCGGATCAACACCGCGTTCGAACCGGTAGCGCGCATCGGTGATGACACCGAGATTACGGCCTGTACGGGCAATATTCATCGCATCCCAAAGAGCGGATTCAACCACAACATTGGTTGTGTTCTCGTCACAGCCGGAATGTTCGCCGCCGAGCACACCCGCAAGCGACTCCACACCTTCCGCATCGGCGATAACGCCGATTTCAGGGTTCAGCGTATATTCCTTGCCGTTAAGACCAAGGATCGTCTCGCCTTCATGCGCCCAGCGCACGGTGAGATTGCCTTTGACCTTGTCGGCATCGAACACATGCAGCGGACGGCCGCGATCGAACGTCATGTAGTTGGTGATATCAACAAGCGCATTGATCGGGCGCAGACCAATGGCAATCAGCCGCTGCTGCAACCATTTCGGGCTCGGACCATTCTTGACACCTTTGACGGTGCGCAGGGCAAAGCCTTCGCACATCGGCGCACGATCACCAAAATCGAGCGTCACACTGACCGAAGCAGCGCCAGTGCCTTTGACAGGCTCCACGGCACCACTCTTGAGCTTGCCAAGACCCGCCGCTGCCAGATCCCGGGCAATGCCATAAATGCTGGTGCAATCGGGACGGTTCGGGGTCAGATTGATCTCGATGATCGGGTCATCAAGACCGGCATAGGCAGCGAAGCTGGTACCGACAGGCGCATCAGCAGGCAGATCGATAATGCCATTGTGCTCATCAGACATTTGCAGCTCGCGTTCCGAGCACATCATGCCGTGGCTTTCCACGCCGCGAATCTTGCCGACAGACAGTGTGACATCAATACCCGGAACATAGGCACCCGGCGCAGCAAACGCACCAATCAGCCCCGCACGCGCATTGGGCGCACCGCAGACAACCTGCAACGGCTTGCCGTCGCCCGTATCAACGGTCAGCACCTGCAGCTTATCCGCATCCGGATGCCGCGCAGCAGTCAACACTTTGGCGATGACAAAAGGCTTCAGTGCCGCCTTGTCATCCAGCGATTCCACTTCAAGACCAATCATGGTCAGAGTATCGACAATCTCACTGAGGGAAGCCTCGGTTTCGAGATGATCTTTTAGCCAGGAGAGGGTGAATTTCATGATTTCACTCGTTTCTCGATTTCAACGTCTGAGGATTTCGACAAGGCGAAACCGCTCGCATAAAAGTTCCATGTCAGGCGAAAACCCGCCATTGCGTTTGAAGTAGTTCTCATGATCCCGCCGCCACTCGGCAAGCGTGGCAGAACCTTCGCCCTCATCGCGCGCAAAAGCCTCGTCGACATCCTCAAAACGGCGATAGGTGATCTCTACCGTTTCAATGACCGCCGCCGGATTGCCTGCGCCATCCAGCACAACATCCCGGCGGCCAACCACCGGCTTTGTCTCGGCACTCTCATCGTATTCACGCAGTGATGCACAAGTCGCGATCTTCCTGCCCGACAGCACAAGAGCCAGCAATTCATCAGCAAGCTCCGGAGAATCCCCGAAGGCAAATGTCTGGGCATCCCTGTATTGTTCAGGAAGCTCGATCATGTGCTCAGACCACCGAACAATGTCGGCATGTCGAGTGGACGGAAGCCATAATGCTGCAGCCAGCGCACATCGGCATCGAAGAAGTCACGCAGATCCGGCATGCCATATTTGAGCATGGCGATACGATCAATGCCCATGCCCCAGGCAAAGCCCTGATATTCATCAGGATCAAGCCCGGCGTGGCGCAGGACATTCGGATGAACCATGCCGCAACCAAGGATTTCCATCCAGTCGGTACCCTGACCAAACTTCACTTCATTGCCCGAGCGGTCGCACTGGATATCGACTTCCAGTGACGGCTCAGTGAACGGGAAGAAGGACGGGCGGAAGCGCATCTGCAACGAGGGAACCTCGAAGAAGGATTTGCAGAACTCCTCCAGAACCCATTTCATGTTGGCGACATTGGCCGTCTTGTCGATGACAAGCCCTTCCACCTGATGGAACATCGGTGAGTGCGTTGCATCGGAATCCATACGATAGGTCTTGCCGGGGATGACAATCCGAATCGGCGGCTTCTGCTTTTCCATGGTGCGGATCTGCACGGGGCTTGTATGGGTGCGCAAAAGCTTGCGCTCGCCATTTTCGTCCGGGTTGAAGAAAAACGTATCGTGCATCTCCCGTGCCGGATGTCCTTCCGGGAAATTCAGCGCGGTGAAATTGTAATAGTCGGTCTCGACATCAGGGCCTTCAGCAATTGAAAAACCCATATCGGCAAAGATCGCCGTGATTTCATCAACCACCTGACTGATCGGATGGATGCGCCCGCGCTCAGCCGGTGCTGTGCGCACGGGCAGGGTGACATCCAGCTTTTCCTTTTCAAGGCGTTCGGTAATCGCCGCGTCTTTCAGCGTTCCCTTGCGGCTGGCAAGAGCCTCGGTGACGCGATTCTTCAAACCGTTGATTGCAGGTCCCTGCGTCTGCCGTTCTTCCGGCGACATGGAACCCAGCGATTTCAACTTCTCCGAAATCGAGCCCTTCTTGCCAAGTGCGGCGACACGGACGGCCTCGATTGCCGCTTCGTCATTGGCTGCCTCAATCTGCGCGACCAGCGCGCTTTCCAGTTGTACCAGATCGTCCATGCTTCTCACCTGTTTCGCGTCTTGAGCGATTATGCGATCAATTCAATGCAGAAAATTGAAAAACCCGCGCCAGCCGAGCCAGCGCGGGTTTCCCAAGTCTATATTCCGAATGTGCTTTGGGAGCGGCGGCTGGCTTAGTGGACAGCGCCTTCAAAAGCATTCGGTGTGGTGTTCTTGAGGTATTCGAGTGCCTTCTTGGCAGATGCCACGAGTGCGCCGAATGCTGCTGGCTCGTGGATCGCGAGATCCGACAGAACCTTGCGGTCAACCTCGATACCGGACTTGCTCAGACCGTCGATGAAACGGCTGTATGTCAGGCCATGCTCACGAACAGCAGCGTTGATACGCTGGGTCCACAGAGCGCGGAATGTACGCTTCTTGTTCTTGCGGTCGCGGTAAGCGTACTGCTTTGAACGATCGACGGCAGCTTTTGCAGTCTTGATGGTATTCTTGCGGCGGCCGCGGAAACCCTCAGCCTGCTTCAGAACTTTTTTATGCTTGGCGTGGGACGTAACGCCCCGTTTTACACGTGCCATGATATGATCTCCTTAAAACGTCGCTGTCGGCTTAAAGGCCGTTGGGCAAGAACTTCTTCACGATTTTCGCATCGGCATCGGCGAGAACCATTGTGCCACGTGCGTCACGAATGAATTTGTTCGAACGTTTGATCATGCCATGGCGTTTGCCAGCGGCGGCGGCTTTGATTTTGCCAGTTCCGGTGATTTTGAACCGTTTCTTGGCAGCCGATTTGGTCTTCATTTTGGGCATTTTGCTACTCCTATTTCTAGGGTTCCCTGTCACTCCAATGGAGCCGGACCCTTCTGATTTCACTTCAGACCGACCAAAGTCTGAAAGCATGCAAAACCGCCACGGCATGCCCTGCCGGGCGGTTTGAACGCGGCCTTATACCCAGAAGCCGGAAAAAGCGCAACTGTTGAATCACCCGAGACTTCTGAAAAATTCAATACAACCGGAAGAGAATAGGCAAAATATTGGCTGATTGCAGATATTCGACGAACTCGAGCAAAGGATAGGAAATGAAAAAGACCAGCCCATCGGCCAATGTCTTGTAGAGCATGGAGGACTTTACGCTCAGAACCTCTGCTTCCCGGTACAGTCTGATATTGGGGAAGAACCGCGGCACTTCACGCTTATAGGCAAGATAAGTCTCGCCGAAAACACTCTCCAGATATCCCTCTTCGGCAACAATGACGAAGTAAAAAGCGATATAACAGAGGACCGCCAGCAGAAATGCCACGGTCAGGCTGCCGGTCATCATGCCAATGCCGAAAGCGCCGAGTGTGCTGAACACATAGAGCGGGTTGCGACTCATGGAGTACGGCCCGAGACGAACGATCTCCGAACTCTTGCGCCCACCGATATACAACGTACACCACATGCGCCCGAGGATCGCCAGAACGATCACCCCAATGCCGAAATCCTCTATGTATTCGTGCGTCCAGCCATCAGTCCAGGCGGAGCGAACCGTCAGAAGGGCAGCGAGGATCAACAGAATGACGATTGCCAGCGCCAGGCGGCGGCGGCTTTGAAAACGGGCCATGTCTTTTGGAGATGTGAGCGTCATGTCAGCCCTTGGAATCCGGTTCGTTCAAGACAAAAGCCGCCCGAAGGCGGCTCTTGTCAAAAAGTATGTTCAGTTTTAGCGCGGCGCCAGAACCATCATCATCTGACGGCCTTCAAGCCGTGGCTCAGCCTCGACCTTGGAAATATCAACCGTATCTTCCTTGACCCGGTCGAGCAGCCGCATTCCGAGTTCCTGGTGGGCCATTTCACGACCGCGGAACCGCAATGTCACCTTGACCTTATCACCTTCATCGAAGAAGCGCTTGATAGCCTTCATCTTCACATCATAATCATGTGTGTCGATGTTCGGCCGCATCTTGATTTCCTTGATTTCGACCGTCTTCTGCTTCTTGCGCGCCTCGGCAGCCTTCTTCTGTCCCTGGTACTTCAGTTTCCCAAGGTCAACAATCTTACACACCGGCGGCTCGGCATTGGGCACGATCTCGACGAGATCGAGTCCGGCCTCATCGGCCATGGCCAGCGCGGCCTGAATGGTAACGATACCGTGGTTTTCACCTTCGGCATCAATGAGCTGTACCTGGGGTACCCGGATATCACGGTTTGAACGAGGTCCATCTTTCTGGACCACCTGTGCTCTAAAGGGTCGGCGAATGGCAGTAGTCTCCTTGAATTATTTCGGTCCCGCAAATAGCACCGTCGGGCCTCGCCTGCAATGCTTTGTCTGCGGGGCTTAGCTCAATAACATCTTTTCACGGATAAATCATCCGGTTCAGATATAGGAATATTCACATTCTATACAATGAAGATTGCTGTTTGACGGCTTTATTGATCCGCCATTGCATGGCAAAAGCACGCGGCTCACCGAGGAGACTCACAGATGACGGCTCATCAGCCGGAATTCCTTACTGTCAATGAAATCAGGATCGCCCTGCGCCACCGCGAGGGACGTCAGCCGGGTATTGTCTGGCTCGGCGGGTACCGTTCTGACATGCGCGGCAGCAAGGCGGAGTGGCTGGATCAATGGGCGGAGGCCAATGACCATGCATTCCTGCGCCATGACTATTCCGCCCATGGCGAGTCGGGCGGGGAATTTCGTGACGGCACGATATCACTCTGGCTTGAACAGAGCCTTGCGGTGTTCAGGCAGTTTTCATCCGGTCCGCAAATTCTCGTGGGATCGTCCATGGGTGGATGGATCGCTCTGCGTATGATCGAGGAACTGCAAAAGGCTGGCGAGCGTGAGCGTATCGCCGGGCTGGTTCTGATTGCACCTGCCCCCGACTTCACGTCTGAACTGGTCGAGCCGAGCCTGACACAGGATCAGCGTCGCCAGCTTGCCGAGCGTGGCTATATGGAAGAGCCCTCCGAATATTCGCCCGAACCCTATACTTACACCAAAGCCCTGCTTGACGATGGCAAGGCCAATCAGGTTCTCAAAGGTGTTATCCAGACCGATTGCCCTGTCCACATCCTGCAGGGCATGGAGGACAAGGATGTTCCCTATACACACGCTCTGCGGCTGGTTGATCACTTGCCGGTTGACGATGTGACGATTACGCTGGTGCGTGATGGCGATCATCGTCTGTCACGTCCACAGGATCTCGAGCTTCTCACCCGCACCGTGGCATCCATGGTCGAACACTCAAAGCCCCGCCCGCCACTCGGGTAAGTCTCTTCCGAAACAGGTTTCACCCATGCGCTCCTCTGTGATTGCTTCTGCTGTCGTCGCTGCCATCGTTGGTTTTGGCGGAACGCTCGCGCTGATCATCGCGGCTGCAAATGCGCTTGGAGCGACACAGGCAGAGACTGCAAGCTGGGTGACGGCGCTCTGTCTCGCCATGTTTGCCGGCACGGGTTATCTGAGCTGGCGTTACAAAATGCCTATCATCACCGCGTGGTCGACACCGGGTCTGGCGCTGATCGGGGCAAGCACCGGCTTTACCATGCAACAGGGTGTTGGCGCCTTCATTGTCACGGCGATCGCCATCATCATCACGGGATTGGTCAAGCCGGTCTCGGGTCTCGTCTCCAAAATCCCCGCATCGATTGCTTCAGGCATGCTTGCGGGTGTTCTCTTTGCCTTCCTTACCGGCGCAGCGCGAACAATTCCCGTCGATCCGCTGTTTGTATTGCCGCTAATATTGCTCTTCTTCGTTATCCGCCTGTTCAGCCCGGCAATGGCGGTGCTCGCGGTGCTTTTTGGTGGAATTCTATTTGCTTTTGCAAGCGGCCGCGTTGCCACTGTGCCGGATATCGGCCTTTCGACCCTCACGCTCATCATGCCGGTGTTCGATACCACAGCGATCATCGGTATTGCCCTTCCCCTCTACCTTGTCACCATGGCATCGCAGAATTTGCCGGGCTTCGCAGTTCTGCGCGCTGCCGGTTACGAGCCGCCAACATCAGCGGCATTGCAGGTCACAGGATTCATCTCGCTGCTCACCGCGCCGTTCGGTGCGCATACCAGCAATATGGCGGCGATTTCAGCGGCAATCTGCACGGGACCGGACGCCCATCCAGACCCGGCACAACGCTGGCTGACGGGACCTTTCTACGCACTCTCATATCTGATACTGGCAATTTTCGGCGCCTCACTGGTGGCACTCTTTGCTGTCCTGCCTGCCCCATTGATTGCACTCGTTGCCGGTCTTGCCCTTATCGGCGCCTTTGCCAATGCGCTGACCATTGCTCTCAAGAATGAGACCGAGCGGCTTGCCGCTGTTGTGACCTTTGCGGTGACGGCATCGGGCATTTCGATTGCCGGAATTGGCGCGGCCTTCTGGGCGCTGGTTGCCGGCCTGCTTGTCGTTGCCTTCGATCACGCAAAGAAACATATCTGATTTCAAACCCTTATCGCATTCCCGCTCACGATTTCTTGAAAAGCCGCAATCGGTCTCCCATGTCGTATTCAATCGACCAATCGGGGTCGGGCTTTCGTGAGAAGGAAGAGGTTTTATGAACACTGCTGCTTTGATCCGGCCAGGCTGGACCCCTGCGACCATCGCTTTGATGGTTATTGGTTTCATGCTGTTCTGGCCGCTTGGTTTCGCCATGCTCGCCTATATCCTTTGGGGTAACCGGCTGGATGGCTTCAAGCGTGACGTTAATCGCGCCACCGACGGCTTCTGTGGCGCATTCCGCCGCGGCAATGGCCCATCTTTCGGACGTGGTTCCTTTGGCACAGGCAATGTTGCCTTTGACGAATGGCGTGAAAAAGAACTTGAGCGCCTCGCTGAAGAGCGTCGCAAGCTCGAAGAGATGCGTGCCGAGTTCGAAGACTATGCGAGCGAACTGCGCCGTGCCAAGGACCGGGAAGAGTTTGATCGCTTCATGGCCGAGCGCAATGCCGCGCCGAAAAAGCCGTCATCGCGCAAATCAGTGCCGGGCGTTACCGACGCCGAAGAGGAATAACCACTCTGCGGGCGGTTCCCTCCAGTCCTGCCCGCACCTCACTGCTAAAGCGGCGTCGGAGCCTTCCGGCGCCGCCTCTGTTTTGTCTCACGGCTTTCACCCGAATCAATTAAAGTCCTGCCCATGATCCTGTCTCTGTTCAAAAGCCCGCCGAAAAAATCCGCGACGCTGAAAGTCGAGCGGAGCTACGAGGTTGCCGGTCGTGTTCTGCCCTTGCGCGTGATGGAGAATCCCCGCGCAACTCGGCTAACCCTGCGTATCGATGCGGGCGGCAAGGGTTTGCGGATTACTGTGCCTCCGGGAATGCCGGCGCGCGAGGTCGAAAAATTTCTGGCGCGCCATGAAGGCTGGATTGAAACCCGCATTGCCAAAATGCCGGATCAGCCGAAAGTGCGGCCCGGTGTCAAAATCCCGATCCGCGGTGTCCCCCATCTTATTGTGCATGAACCAGGCAAGCGCGGGACAGTCCAGCAGGAAAACGGTGCTGAAGGGCCACGGCTGATCGTTCATGGAGACCGGCCGCATCTCGCCCGCCGTGTAGGCGATTTTCTCAAGCGGGAGGCGCGGCACGATCTCGATATGCTTGTGGCCCGGCATACGGCAACGGTCGGGCGGCGTGCCAAGGTCATTCGGCTTAAAGATACAAAGAGCCGTTGGGGCTCTTGCACGTCAGATGGAACACTCTCTTTTTCATGGCGCATTATGATGGCACCGCCGCCAATCATCGATTATCTCGTTGCCCATGAAGTGGCACACCTGAAAGAGATGAATCACGGGCCAAAATTCTGGAAACTCTGCGGCGAACTCTGCCCCGATACCGAACGGTGCAAGGCTTGGCTCAAACGCAATGGCAGTGCCTTGCAGGCGATTGATTTCAGTTGATGCCCGGCGCTGGCGCACTTGATATCGAAACGGCGTCCCGCATTCTGTGGGATTTCCATCTTATCTATGATCCGCTTGCGCCAGCCGATCTCATTGTCGGATTGGGCAGCTATGATTTGCGTGTTGCGGATCGCTGCGCTGAATTGTTTCATCAGGGATTGGCGCCGAAAATCCTGTTTACCGGCAAGTCTGGAAACTGGACCAATCATCTTTACAAAACGTCAGAGGCCGAAGCCTTCGCTGAACGCGCCAGAGATGCTGGCGTTCCCGCCAAAGCCATCATCATTGAGCCAAACGCTACCAATATTGGCGAGAATATCCGGTTTGCCCGGGCAATGGCAGACGATGCCATGAAGCGGATCATCATTGTGACCAAGCCGCAGACGCAGCGCCGGGCATTTGCAACCGTGAGAGCGCAGTGGCCTGAGATCAATGCGGATATCACTGCGCCGTTTATCAATTTCGAACAGCAGCCAATTCCTGCCTATCCGCGCGACAAGCTGATCCATGAAATGGTCGGCGACATCAAACGTTTGATCGATTATCCGGCCAAAGGCTTTCAGATTCCGCAATCAATCCCTGTGTCTGTCGCAGATGCCTTCGATTTTCTTGTCAAAGCAGGCTACGACCACCATCTTTAGGGCTGCAGCTTTGCAAAGCAGTGGTTCGTGGTTCGACATAACAGCCACGAACCTGCACCACCAACCATAAACCAAGCAAAACACTCGACTCCTGCGTGTTTTCATGGCACTGGCACCGATTATGAGCCTTGATATCAAAATATGCGGTTTGAAGACCGAGGATGCGGTTGCGGCAGCGCTTGATGAAGGTGCGTCTCATATCGGTTTCATCTTCTTTGGTAAAAGCCCGCGCAATATTGATCCGCAGACCGCAGGCCGCCTGCGCCAAGCAGCACAAGGCCGTGCCAAGGCGGTTGCTGTAACCGTGAATGCGGATGACGCGACACTCAATGTGATCGTTGCCGAGATGAAGCCTGATATGCTGCAACTGCACGGCGACGAGAGTCCCGCGCGGGTTGCCGAGGTAAAACAACGCTACGGATTGCCTGTTATCAGGGCACTTGCCCTGCGCGAACGCCGCGATCTTGACGCGATTACCCCCTATATCGGTATAGCTGACCGGTTTCTGTTCGATGCCAAGCCACCCAAAGGATCGGAACTTCCGGGCGGAAATGGTGTGTCTTTCGATTGGCAGATCCTTAGCGGCCTTGACGCTTCCATTGATTACATGCTTTCCGGAGGCCTCAATGCAGGCAATGTTGCCGAAGCGCTGGAAGCGACGAATGCGCGCGGTGTCGATATTTCGTCAGGTGTCGAGTCCGCGCCCGGCGTAAAAGATGTTAGCCTGATCAGAGAATTTTTCCGGGCTGTGCGCGCTGCCAAAAGCGCAGACGCAGCCTGAACAAACGGAGCGGAATGGTGGACAAGGCGGTTGAACCCAATTCATTCAAAACAGGCCCTGACGAAGAGGGCATGTTTGGTATTTTCGGCGGACGCTTTGTTGCCGAAACCCTGATGCCGCTGATCCTTGAATTGCAGCAGGCCTATGACGACGCCAAGAACGATCCGACTTTCAAGGCTGAACTGCGGGAACTGTCGACCAATTATGCCGGACGCCCTTCAAAACTCTATTATGCCGAAGGCCTGACCAAACATGTCCGCCAGCTTGCCAAAGACAAGGGTCTTGATGGCGGCGCAAAAATCTACTTCAAGCGTGAAGATCTCAACCACACCGGCAGCCACAAGATCAACAATTGCCTCGGCCAGATCCTGCTTGCCAAGCGCATGGGCAAGACCCGCATCATTGCCGAAACCGGTGCTGGCCAGCATGGTGTTGCCTCTGCGACTGTCTCGGCGCGGTTCGGTCTTCCCTGCGTTGTTTATATGGGCGCCACAGACGTGGAGCGGCAGGCACCCAATGTCTTCCGCATGAAATTGCTCGGCGCAGAAGTGAAGCCGGTTGCGTCAGGTCACGGCACCCTGAAAGATGCCATGAATGAGGCCCTGCGCGACTGGGTGTCGAACGTGGACGACACCTATTACCTGATCGGTACCGCCGCAGGTCCACATCCCTATCCGGAACTGGTACGCGATTTCCAGTCGGTGATTGGCGAAGAAGCCCGCGAGCAGATATTGGAGCGCGAAGGCCGCCTGCCCGACACGATCATCGCTGCCGTCGGCGGTGGTTCAAACGCCATTGGCCTGTTCCATGCTTTCCTTGACGATAAGAGCGTCGAGATCATCGGCGTTGAAGCCGGTGGCCGTGGCCTTGATGGCGAAGAACATTGCGCTTCGATGAGTGCTGGACGGCCCGGTGTCCTGCACGGCAACCGCACCTATCTCCTGCAGAACAAGGATGGTCAGATTCTCGACGGCCACTCGGTTTCCGCCGGTCTCGATTACCCCGGTGTCGGCCCTGAGCATTCATGGCTGCGCGACACGGGCCGGGTTTCCTATATGCCAATCCTTGATGACGAAGCTCTGGACGCTTTCCAGCTGACGACGCGCGTTGAAGGCATTATCCCGGCGCTTGAATCCGCCCACGCCATTGCGCAGGCCGTGAAGATCGCGCCTGATATGGCGCAGGACAAAATCATGATCGTCAACCTGTCAGGTCGCGGCGACAAGGACGTGCATACGGTTGGCAAATTGATGGGTATGGAGATTTAAGCATGGCTAGCCGTATCGACAGAAAATTTGCTGCGCTGAAGGCTGACGGACGTCCGGCACTCGTGACCTATTTCATGGGCGGCGATCCGGATTTTGACACTTCGCTGAAAATCATGAAGGCGCTGCCCGGCTCCGGTTCTGACATCATCGAACTCGGCGTTCCCTTTTCCGATCCGATGGCCGATGGTCCAGCCATTCAGGCCGCAGGTCTGCGTGCGCTGAAAAAGGGCATGTCGCTGACAAAAACCCTTGCGCTGGCCGCCAGTTTCCGCGAGAGCGACAACACCACACCGATCGTTCTGATGGGCTACTACAATCCGATCTATATCTATGGCGTCGACCGCTTCCTCGCCGATGCGGTAGCGTCTGGCATTGACGGCCTGATCATCGTCGATCTGCCACCTGAGATGGATGCGGAACTGTGCATTCCTGCCATCAAGGCCGGCATCAATTTCATTCGTCTGGCAACACCGACGACCGATGAAAAGCGCCTGCCCAAAGTGCTGCAGAACACATCCGGTTTCGTTTATTATGTCTCGATGAACGGTATCACCGGCTCCGCCCTGCCCGATACGAGCAAAGTTGCGGATGCGGTCAAGCGCATCAAGGAACACACGGATCTGCCTGTTGTTGTCGGCTTTGGTGTCAAGACTGCAGAACAGGCCAAGGTCATTGGCATGGCGGCTGACGGCGTTGTCGTCGGCACAGCAATCGTCAATGCGGTCGCCAATACAATCCGTCCGGATGGCTCGCTTGTCGCCGATCCGGCAGAAGCCGTCGCCACGATGGTGCAGGGACTTTCCAGCGGCGTGCGTGCCGTGCGCCTTGCAGCGGCGGAATAGAAGCCCTAAATCACAATATCGACGAAAGAACAGGACCGATCATGAACTGGATCACAAATTACGTCCGGCCGAAGATCAATTCGATGCTTGGTCGCCGTGAAATGCCCGAAAACCTCTGGATCAAAGATCCGGTTTCTGGCGAAATGGTCTTCCATACCGATCTGGAAAAGAACCAGTGGGTTGTGCCATCGTCTGGCCACCACATGCGCATTCGTGCCAAGGACCGTCTGCGGTACTTTTTCGATGACGGCGCCTACGAATTGCTGGAACAGCCAAAGGTAGCAACCGATCCGCTGAAGTTCCGTGATGAAAAGCGCTATATTGATCGCCTGAAGGAACATCGCGCCAAATCAGGCGTGGAAGATACAATCATCAACGCACTCGGCACGATTGAAGGTCTGCCGATTGTTGCGACTGTGCAGGATTTCAGTTTCATCGGCGGATCACTGGGCATGGCGGCGGGTGAAGCAATCATCAAGGCATTCGAAACGGCAATTGCGCAAAAACGGCCACTGGTGCTGTTTGCCGCATCAGGTGGAGCGCGTATGCAGGAAGGCATTCTTTCGCTGATGCAGCTGCCACGCACGACCGTTGCTGTGGAAATGCTGAAAGAAGCGGGTCTGCCCTACATTGTTGTCCTCACCAACCCGACCACCGGCGGCGTTACCGCTTCCTATGCCATGCTTGGTGATATCCATATTGCCGAACCGGGCGCATTGATCGGTTTTGCTGGACAGCGTGTTATTGAACAGACCATCCGGGAAAAACTGCCTGAAGGCTTCCAGACCGCTGAATATCTGAAGGCACACGGTATGATCGATATGGTTGTGCCGCGCACCGAGCTTAAAGCCACCATTGCCCGCCTTCTGAAGATGCTTATGGGCGAGAAAGCCACGGAAGTTCCCGTAGCCAAGCCAAATGGTGCCGCACTACCGGCAACGATTGAAGCCGAAGCTTGATTCATTTGATGGTTCTGGAGGCTTTTGCCATTGGTTTTGTCCATGTCATCCAAGGCTGAGGCGATCATCGCGCGCCTGCTTGGGCTGCATCCCAAGGGTTTTGATTTATCACTGGGCCGTGTCACGCGGCTGCTTGATACGCTGGGCAATCCGCATCTGAAGATGCCTCCCGTCATCCATGTGGCGGGGACCAATGGCAAAGGCTCCTGCGTCGCCTTTTCGCGGGCACTATTGGAAGCCGCCGGTTATACTGTTCACGTTCACACATCGCCCCATCTCGTTCATTGGCACGAGCGCTACAGGCTCGGCGCACCGGGTGGCGGCAAGCTGGTTGAAGATGCTGTGTTTGCCGATGCGCTGATGCGGGTCGAAGAAGCCAATGCGGGCCAAGCCATTACGGTCTTCGAAATACTTACAGCCGTTACATTCGTGCTGTTTTCTGAGCATCCTGCTGATGCGGTGATCCTTGAGGTTGGTCTGGGCGGCCGTTTCGATGCCACCAATGTCATCCCGGAACCAGCCGTCAGCGTCATCATGCCGATCTCGCTTGATCATCAGCCCTATCTTGGCGATCGTGTGGAATTGATTGCCGCCGAAAAAGCCGGGATCATCAAATCGGGCTGCCCGGTTGTTATCGGTGCGCAGGAAGAGGAAGCCGCGCGCATTGTGCTGATTGAAACAGCCGAGCGCCGGGATTGCCCCTTTGCTGTCTATGGGCAGGACTTTTTGGCCTTCGAAGAGCGCGGACGAATGATCTATCAGGACAATACCGGCCTGCTGGACCTGCCTTTGCCCGCCCTGCTTGGCCGCCATCAACTGTCGAATGCGGCGGCGGCAATTCAGGCAGTCAAGACAGCTGGCTTTACCCTGCCCGATTATGCCATTGAAACAGCCATGACGACGGTCGAATGGCCGGCACGCATGCAACGCATCGTCAAAGGCAAACTGGTCGAGCTGGCAGTGCCGGGTTCCGAGATATGGCTCGACGGTGGTCACAACCCCGGTGCAGGCATGGTGATTGCCGAGGCAATCGCCTCGCTGGAAGATCGCAGCCCGCGTCCGCTGTTTTTGATAACAGGCATGATCAACACGAAAGATCCGGTTGGTTATTTTGCTGCTTTCACCGGCATGGCACGGCACGTCTATACGGTGCCGATCCGTTCCAGCGATTCCGGTATTCCCCATGATGAGCTGGCGATTGCCGCAGCGGAAGCCGGGCTTTCTGCGGAGCCAGTGCATTCCGTCGAGAACGCCCTGAAAATATTGCGTGACAGTTGGGACAAGTCTGAACCGGCTCCGCGTATTCTTATCGGTGGTTCGCTCTATCTCGCTGGTGACGTTCTGTCAGAAAACGGAACACCACCGCAATAATAAAAAGCCCGGCACAGGGCCGGGCTTGATAATAGCAAACGTCTTTCAGCTTATGCAGCTGAATTGCGAATCCAGTCGCTGAGCTTGCTCTTGGGAGCAGCGCCAACCAGATTGGCAGCCAGTTCGCCGTCCTTGAACATGAGCAGTGTCGGAATGGAACGCACGCCAAACTGGGCTGCAAGTTCAGGATTCTCGTCGATATTGACTTTCGCGATCGTGACCTTGCCTTCCATCTCCGAAGCGATTTCTTCAAGGGCTGGTGCGATCATCTTGCATGGGCCGCACCACTCGGCCCAGAAGTCAACAACAACAGGCTGACCGGCCTGAAGCACATCGGACTGGAAATTGCTGGTGTCGATCTTGACGGTAGCCATCGGCTTTTCCTTATTACGTTATTGAATGTTGCCCATCATGTGGTGAGTCTACCCACCCGCGTCAAGCTCGCTCATCTCACGATGCGGTGAGACGGACAAGTGCGGCCTGCATCTCATTCACTGGTATATCGATGATATGGGGACCTTCGGTGAACAGCAAGGCCGCTTCCACACTCTTTCCGGGATAAAGCGGCTCCAGTAACTGCCTGTAGAGTGCAAGCTGGGCCACATAGGCGTCAGGCACGTCCGCCAATGTGCGCGGAGCGGGGCGATTGGTCTTGTAGTCGACAATCAGCACGCGGCTTTCACTCACGGCGAGCCGGTCGATAACACCTGAAACCGCATGATCCTTGCCGCGCAAATGCAAGGTTCCCATAATGGCGATTTCTGCCAGAGAACCTGGCGCGAATACGGGCGCAAACTGTGGATCATTCATAACGCCGAACGCCGATTGCAGGGCGTTTTCGATTTCTTCCGGCTTCCAGTCGAAGGCAGCGCGGGAGAGATAGCGTTCGGCGGCAACCAGCCTTTGATCAACCGGCAGATTGGGTAAGGTTTGCAACAGCGCGTGAATGACCGTTCCACGCCGGATCGCAAATGACGGGTCGGTGCCATCCGAGCCAAGAACCGGCGAACCAGTGACCAGCGGTTCCTCCTCCTCGGGTTCGATCAGAAGGGAGACGCCTGACGGGGCGAGCGGACGTGGCAACCCCGCTTCGCGCGCCATAGGCGACCGGTATGAACTCGGAAAAGGCAGAACCGGCCTTAAAGGAAGAGGCTCCGGTTCCTCCACCGGAACGCTTGAGCGCGCCGTCTTACGATAGCGTCTGGCAACGATATCTCCTACCGGATGTTCAAATGGTTCGCTCAGTTCTGACAGCGCCGCATCGACAAGACCATGCCAGGTATCTGGAGATTGTCTGGCGCCGCGATAACCGCAGACGATAAGGCGATCTTCCGCGCGGGTCATCCCGACATAGAGAAGACGGCGATATTCCTCTTCCGACCGGATCTTGAGGTTTTCGACGATAGATCCGGTAAAGGCTGTTGCGTAGGATTTTGATGGGACAAAGAGGAACCCCTTACCCTGCCAGCCCTCTTCTTCCTCCATCGGGAAAGATAGAAGATTGGGTGTTCGCCCGCCCGACGAAGCGGAACTGCCGGAATCAACCAGAAACACCACCGCAGCTTCCAGACCCTTCGCAGCGTGAACGGTCATGATGCGCACTTCATCCCGGCTCTGATCAAGTTCGCGCTTGATCTCCGGCGTTGCCGCATCGAGCGTTTCCAGAAAGGCCTGAAGTCCGGGCAGGCCGGTTTTCTCGGTCGCAATTGCATAGTTCTGGAATTCGTCGATGACGTCGCCAGCCTCGTGACCAAGCCGGGCGAGCAGTTCCCGGCGCGCGCCGCCATTGCCAAGAATGTCGGCATAAAACTCGAACACCGGCACCGTATCGGCGCGGTTGCGCCATTCCTGCAGGCGTTTGGCGACGGCTGCCAATGCTGGATCGCTCTTCGCCCGGATCGTCAGACGCTGATGCAGTGTTTCATTCTCCGCGCGCCCATAGGCCAGATCGAAAAGCTGATCATCATCCCATTTGAAAACAGGGCTTTTAAGAAGCGCTGCCAGAGACAGATCATCCGACGGCAGGAGCATAAAGCGTCCAAGCGCCATCAAATCCTTGACGGCAATATGATCTGTCAGCTTCAACCGGTCAGCACCGGCAACCGGTACCTGACGCTTCTTCAGCTCGCGCGACAGGGCAGGCATGAATTGATCGCGCTTGCGCACCAGCACCATGATATCCCGCGCCTGCAAACGCCGGTTCTTGCCTTCAATGATTTCGCCGTTCTTCAGCCAGAGATCAATCGTCCTGGCGATCTGTTCTGCAAGGCGAACAGGCGGTGCGGGAAGACTATCGACAGGCGTTCGCCAATCTTCCTCCTGCTGCGCGGTCTCAGGTGTGAGCATGTCCCATATCTGGACTTCGCCGGGATCGTTGGACCGGATCGCCGTATGAACAGTCGCACCATGATCAACACCAAAGCCGCGATTGGCTTCGGGCCGTTTGAAAACCTCATCAACCGCAGAAAGCACATCTGGAACGGAACGGAATGAGAAATTGAGATTGACCTTGGAGAAACTCAACTCGGCATTATCGGCATTTCTCTCTGTTGTCCTGCCGTGGCGGGCAAAATCCTCCGGGATAGCGCCCTGAAAGGAATAGATGGACTGCTTTTCGTCACCGACAGCAAACAGTGTACGGCGGATGTTGCGCGCGGTATTGCCGGAAAAGAACTCTTCGCTCAAAAGGCGAATGACCCGCCACTGGTTGGGGCTTGTATCCTGCGCCTCATCGACCAGAATATGATCAATGCCCTTGTCGAGCTTGTACTGCACCCATGGCCCGGCATCCTGCCGCGCCAGCAATGTCACCGTGCGCACAATCAGATCATCAAAATCGAGAAGACCGCGCGCCCTCTTCATGTGCTGATAACGGCCGATCAAGTCGTCAATCAGGACAAGTGCCGACAGGGTGAGCCGTATCTGCCGCAATTGCTTGAGCCGGTCGAGGCCGTTGAAAACTCTGTCCGCAGCCCGATCATACCGCTCCACAAAATCAGGAATGCGATCCGTGACGCCTTTCGATCCGACATAGCTGCCGCTCTTGGGATCTCCCGTAGCTTTCAGAAAAGCCGATTGCAGAACCTCTTCACGTTGATCGACCTGCTCATTTACTTTGGCAAAACGCAGCAGCAGGGCAAATTCCTGCGCACGCGAGGCGCCTTTGGGCACCGCCATGATGTCTTCAAGCACACCCTGCGGGAATTCGGGAACGGGCCAGAGCGTTGAAAGGATATCAGCTTCGGTCTCATCGCCGTTGAAACCAAACTGGGCGAAAAATAGTGGCCGTCGCAGTGCATCATGGCCGACTTCGCGAATAAACTGGGTGAGGTCGTAGCGCTTATGGACCGCTTCATCGAGCAGTTCCTGCAGACCGAATTCTCCGGCAGCATCCAGAACATCTGCAAAGGCGGTTGCGAGTTCAACATTGCCGTCAAGTCGCGCTGTTTGCAGCAACTGGCGTCTGGCTTCACCCACGAGCGCCATCTGCATCATGTCATCCATCAGTTCGAAGTGACCGGCGATGTTCGCTTCCAGTGGAAACTGATGCAGAATGGCTTCGCAGAAGGCGTGAATGGTCTGAATTTTTAGACCGCCCGGTGTTTCCAGTGCGCGAGCAAACAGGCGCCGGGCCTGTGCGAGGCGAGCCGGGCTTGGGCCCCTGTCATCGATCTTCTCTATTGTCTGGGCGAGCGCCGCTTCCTCCATCGTCGCCCAGTCTGACAGCCGGGCAAAAACGCGATTCTGCATGACGGCAGCTGCGGCCTTGGTATAGGTCAGGCACAATATTTTGGATGGATCAGTACCATCGAGCAGAAGCCGGATGACGCGCTCGGTGAGAACATGGGTCTTACCGGAGCCCGCATTGGCTGACACCCAGACCGAATCCACAGGATTGGCGGCGCGGTTCTGGTCGGTGATCGTTTCATGCGGGATATTAAGCGGCTTTTTCATTCGCCGCCCTCCCCGCTGTCATCGGCTCCGCCAGCCGACCATTCCAGCACGCGCGCGAGATGATCATAATCCCCGGTCAGATCGCTTTCCTTGAACGGCAATGCGCGCGACAGATAGCCCTTATGCGGGTCTTGGTAGGCAAGAAGCAATTCATTCAGCCGCAGCCAGGAAAGCTCACCCAGTTCAGGCGCTGTTTTCTCGCTCTTGTTTGCCGCTGTTCCAACTTTGAGGATCGACTCCGGATCAACTCTGCCATTTGGACGCAAGCGGACATAGAGCAGATCCGAGGCTTGACGCTTGCCGACTTCATGAAAGGCGCCGCGCGCAAGAAGCGCTGCTTCCAACGCCAGTTGCGGTGAGAGCAACACATGAGCCTGTTTGCGTGATGGCGTGGAGCCCGTCTTGTAATCAATGATTTCAACAGTTCCATCGCTCATCAGATCAACACGGTCAGCACGGCCTGATAGCGTGACCCCAGTTGCTTCGACTGGAATTTTCTTCGATGCAATTTCCGGATGGCGTTCGGCAAGCAGCGGTGCGCGTTCCCGTTCCCATTGCAGAAATTCCGGCACAAGGCTGAGGAATCGCGGCCACCAAACGGCATCAATTTCTTCCGGCAGGGCAATGTCATCGAAATAGCGCCGCCCGATCTGCGAGAGGCGCGCCGCCGCATCGGCCTGAACAGGATTGATACCCTGCTCGGTGAAATGGGCCAGAATATTATGAAACAGCGAGCCGCGCTCCGCGGCGTCAGGATCGCGGATCAGCGGCTCAATGGGGCGCAGACGCAGGATGCGCCGGGCAAAGATCGCATAGGGATCGCGCCGCAACGTCTCGATTTCGGTGACGGAGAAATGTCTGGGTCTCGCTTCCAGTGGTGGCTTCGGCTCCGGACGTTTAACAAAATCCTCATCCGGCGCGTCATCAATCTCGCGCGCCCAATGCAGATATTGCGCACCGCGTGCGCGCAACTCATCGCTGGCTTTCTTCCCCAGTACCGTTTCAAGCCGTTGCAACCAGCGCGAAGCAACGGTTGGCGCATTGGCTGAGCGCTGTGCCCGGCTAAGGATCACCCGCTCCATGCCAAGCGCCATCTGGAAGTCATGCGCCGCAAGGCCCGTGCGCCGCTCCGGCGGCTCCAGATTGATGATGGATTTCATCGGCCGCGACATGAACGGATCATTGCGGGTCTTGCCCGGCCACGAACCCTCATTCAATCCGCCAATGATAACCGTATCAACTGTCTGCAGACGCGCTTCCAGCGCACCCCAGATGAACAGGCGCGGATGCGCCCCCGCCTTTGGCTTGACCACTTCACCCGCCATCAACGCTTCGATCATCGACGGCCATTCAACCGGCATGAAATCAAGGCCGGAATCAGCAGAAACGAGATTGCGCAGGAAAGCGGCGAATTGTTCACCCGCAGCCCCCGAATAAAGCCCGCCAATATCACCCCTGTCATCGCGAACGAGATTTTCGAGACTGGCAATGGTCGCCTTGATGATATCAGTTATGCCGACCGGCTCGTCGATCTGCGTGAAGGCGTTAAGCTCATTCATGCATTTCCCAAGCGCCGCGCAGACAATGCGGGCAGCTTCAATCCGTTGGACGGAGATCTGGCGCAGCCAGACAGGTTCAAACGGAGAATCGCTGCCTTCAGCAAGACGTCGTTCAAAGAACTCCGCCAGTCCGGCCAGAGTGGCGCGTCCGGTGCCGCCACGCAGCGCGATCAATTCAATTGTTTCGGCGGCCTGACGCACTGCGTTACGGTCCATGCCAAGCCGGGTGAGCGGATGCTTGAGCAGGGCGAGCAACACGACAGGATCGCCGGGGTTGAAAACCGTTTCCAAGGTCAGCCGCAAAAGCGTTGCAGGCTGCGTCTCACGCAGGGCATGGCCACCAGAATCATCGGCGGCAATGTTGAAGCGTGCAAGCTCGCTGGCAACACGCCGGGCGAGATCACGATCGGCAGTGATCAGCGCTGCCGTTTTATCGGGCAACTCAATGGCATCGCGCAGGGCAATGGCAACGGCGAGCGCTTCCTCGCGCTCGTTGGCGGCTTCAATCAGGGCAACCGGAGCGACCGCCGCAGAGAATTGACTGCTGTCCCGATCGATTGTGCTCCATGCTTCGCTGGTTTCAGCGGGGCGCATTGCTTCGGCGAGCAGGTGCTCGCGTGCCCGCTTCTGCGGCGCAACTGCGCCAAGACGAACCACATCCTGACGAAGAACACCAAGCTCACCCAGAAGTTTCTTCAGACCGAATTGCGGATGTCCGAATATGGAAGGGTTGTCTTCTGTATTCGCCAAGACCTGCCAGCTTGTATCATCCATGTCACGATCAAGTCCCGGCAGAACCACGGCACCTTGTGGCAAAGCTGCAATTGCTGCCAGCAGATGCGCCGTGGCAGGAATCGAACCGGTAGAACCGGCCGCTATAACAGGGCCATCCGGAGGACTACGCACAAGCCGCTCCGCTTCCAGCTCAATCAGGCGGTTGCGATGCGCAGCCGGATTGGAGCGGTGCCGTTCGTTGAGAATTTCCGGCCATAGGCTGGTAACGATATTGAGAAAGTCCAGCGTGACCTGCCACCAGTTCGGCAGCTCCTCCGAGACGATGTTGGATAGGGTGCTCCAACCGCTGGCTTCAGTCTCCACCTGATCCATGAGTCCAGCCAGATCGCGCGCCAGCCAGATCGCATCCGCTGTTGTCGCGGGGATGGCAATATCCTCATTGCCGAACAAGGCACGAACATGCTCCGGCAAGCGTTCGCGCCATGGGCGAACAAGCCGTGCAAGCAGCAGGAGCCGTTCGGCGGAACCGACCGGTGGAAGCAGATCGAAAAATGCATCCGATCCCATATCAAACATGGCCGCATCTTCATCCACATCGCCGAGCGGACGAATGACCGGCAGAATGGCGGATTTTACCGGGCTCTTTTCGACGAGCAATGACCGCAGCGTGCGCGCGGCGCGGCGGGTAGGCACATAGATGGTCGCCCGGGCCAGAGCCAGCGGATCGGCAGGGTTGACGGGAAAGCCTGAAATAAGGTTGCCAGAAAGGATCGCATCAACCAGAGCGGGAAGAAACGGTTCTCCAGGCGCTATTGAAAAAATGCGGGGGCTGTGACGGTCAACCATGGCTCTCCTGCCCGAGACCAGCAATCGCGGCTTCCGCCTCTCCGATCGCCTCGGGCGTGCCGACAGTCAACCAATGACCCTGCATGGGCATCCCGTAGAGCCGCCCGGCGCTGATGGCTTCGTCAAAATAGCGGTTGAGCGAGGAACGAATCGCGGTCTTTCCGGCAAACAGTCGCGGATGGGTGATCGCAGCGCCGCCATAGATATAGGGTAAGGCATCATCTTTGCGGAACCGCTGCAACGATCCATCAGCAGCCACGGTGAAATCCCCGCGCCCTTCATAGCCGGTTGCCTGATCCATTCGCGCGATCATCAGAAGGATATCCATCTTCGAAGCATCCCATGCTTCGGCGAGTCGAACAAGGTTAGGGCGAGATCCTTCAATCCAGAATGTATCGGCATTGAGGATATAGAACGCTTCCGAACCAATCAGCGGTAGAGCGTTGATGATCCCGCCTGCAGAATCAAGCAATTCGGCTCGCTCGTCCGACACAGTGATCGCTGGTGTTCGCCGCGATTTGAGATGCGATTCCACCTGATCGGCCAAATAATGGACATTGACAACCGTTCGCCCAACCCCTGCTGCGGCCAGTGAATCCAAACCCCAGTCGATCAATGATTTGCCGGCTACCTTTACCAATGGTTTAGGTATTGTATCCGTGATGGGGCGCATACGCTTGCCCAGCCCTGCCGCCAAGATCATTGCCGTATCGGGTATCGCCATTTACTGCAGCTCCAGGGAAAGAATGCCCATCTTCTCGCACCACTCGCGCACTGGTTTCAGCGACGGATGAACAAGGGCGCTGGCAAGGTAGGTCTGAATGCGCGGAAGATGTTTCAGGTAATAGGGTTTTCCGTCGCGTTCATCCAGCCGCACAAAAATCCCGAGAATTTTGGCATTACGTTGCGCTGCCATAATTGAAAATGCCTGCAGAAAGGCGGCTTCGTTGAATGATGTGTCGCGTGATCGCCGTTCTTCAATATACGCGTCAAGCAGATGTTTCTGGAGCGCGGGGTCAATTGTTACACGCGCATCAAGCACCAGAGATGCGACATCATAGGCGGATGGACCGATCATCGCGTCCTGAAAGTCGATAAGTCCAACGCGGTCCGTGCCTGTTGCCTCACTGCGCCAAAGGATATTGGGCGAGTGAAAATCCCGTTGAACAAGGCTTTTCTCAGAATTAGTGAGCTGACTAAATACCATATCCCAGGCGCCGACATATTCGTCTTTCTGTTCAGGTGTCAGCGGCTTACCAGACATGCGCCGAACATACCAGTCAGACAGAAGTTCAACCTCAATCATCATGGCATCGCGGTCAAAATCATGGACATGATGAGAGCGGTTTTTGGCGACCTCAATGTCCCGCGCCCATGAACGCTCATGCATCCGCGCAAGCAACCGTACAGAGGCCTCGTAGCGTTCGACAATCGGCGCTCCGTCATCATCAAGTATGCCTTCACTTCCAAGGTTTTCCAGCAGCAGGAAACCGTTATCAAGATCATCAGACATGATTTGCGGAACGTAGAAACCATTCGACCGCAGGAGTTGATTGATTGCGACGAAAGCTGTGACGGACTGGGAAAGATGGGCAATCTGCATATAGGTCTTGCCGTCACGCAGGATGGGTCCACCGGGATTATAGGGGGAGTTCATCAGGATCAGCGGACGCACACAGCCGGTATCAACCGTTTCATAGCCGCGTGCAGAAGCATCACCGAGCAGATAGCGGCGGTCAGCCGTGGCATATCCCGCCCGACCGAGAAAAGTCCGTATGGAAAGGGATCTTTGTAATCTTGCAAGCGAGGCAGCCTCGCCTTCAATTTCCGCCTTGCGGCCATCGCCATCATTGAGAAGATTGATACGGATGGTCGGCTTTGCCAGAGCATCATCAGCCCGCTCGGGCCATTCCACCAGCACCGCGCCGTCTTCGAGCGCTTCATCAAGTCCAAGCTCATCTATCTCTTCGCTGGACGAGAGCCGGTATAAATCCACATGACTGATCGGCAGACGCAGCTCCGGATAAGCTTGCACGATGGTGAAGGTGGGACTTGGAACTTCATAGGTGCCATCATTGGCGATGGTGCGGATGAGCCCTCGGGCAAGCGTGGACTTTCCTGCGCCGAGATCACCAGAAAGGGTAACAAGATCGCCCTTGACCAACGCCAGCGCCAAATCCTGGCCAAGCCGTTCCGTATCTTCTGCCGTTGCAAGCTGGATAATCAAAGACGTCATGGGCGCCTTATTCGGCAGCAATGCTGAAAGTGCGCGCTTCCAGCGGGAAGCGGCATGTCACCAGCGTTCCCCTGCCAGCGGCACTGCTGATGTCGACCTTGCCGCCATGCAACTCCACAAAACCCTTGACGATAGACAGTCCAAGACCGGCACCGCGCTTGCGCCCGCCATTGGGATAGGGCTGGAAGCGCTTGAAGATGCTGTCGAGAACATAGTCAGGCATGCCAGGACCATTGTCCTGAACGCTGAAAATCATCTCGCCCGGCTCGCGCCTGCAGGTCAAAGTAATCGTGCTGCCTTCCGGCGCATAATTGACGGCATTGCTCAGGAGATTGGAAAGCACCTGCTTGACCCGGCTGGCATCGGCGCGGAAAGAACCGGCACCTGAGGCAATGTGCGTGTCGAGCAGGATGTTATGCTCCTTCAGTCGCTCCGCCACTTTTTCAGAGGCTGTCGCGACGGCATCGGCAACGGAAACGTCACTGATATCAAGCTCCATAATCCCGGCATCAACGGTAGCAAGGTCGAGAATATCGTTGACGATGGTCAACAGAACCGAAGAGGACGTGCCGATATGATCAAGATAATCGCGCTGGCGCTCATTGAGCGGCCCGGTCATCGGCGTCTGCAGGAGTTCGGTGAAACCCATAATGTTGGTGAGTGGGGAACGCAGCTCGTAAGAAACATGCTGGACGAAATCGTTCTTCAACTCGTCCGTGCGCTCCAGCGCCTCATTCTTTTCCTTCAGGGCACGTTCGACCTGTACGGAATCCGTCACATCGACAAATGTCAGCATGGTCTGGCCGCTCGGCAAAGGCGCGGAGGCAAAGTAGAGAATCTTGCCGGTTGTCAGCTCAATATGGCCGGACAGGGATTCCCGCTTGTCGTCAAAGCCCGTGACAGTGGTTACAAAATTCTCCCACTGCGCCGCGTTGGAGACCGGCTCACACAGGCGGCGAATGGCCGAAATATGCATGCCCTCGGCGATCTGCTCGGCTTTTAGCGACCAAAGCGAGGCAAAGGCCGGGTTAGACAGCCTGATCTTGCCGTCGGAACCAAACACGGCCACACCTTCAGCCAGATGGTCCAGTGTCTGGCCCTGCACCTTGATGAGCGTATTGTACCGGCTTTCCAGTTGAAGCTTTTCAGTCAGGTTCTCGAAGACCCAGGTCACGCCGCCCTTGGGCTGCGGATTAACAATGACACGCAAGGTGCGGCCATCGGTCAAATGCCACAAATGCTCCTGCGATTCGACCGAATGGTAGGCCGAAAGCATGGATTCCTTCCATCGGCGCCAATCCGGCTGCTCAGGCAAGGTGCCATCGCTGCGGAAACGGTCCAGCAGCATGGCATTGTCAGGCCGGCTTTCAAGCAATGCGGTTTCCAGCCCCCAAAGCTTGGCGAATGCCTGATTGAAGAATTGCAGCTTCCTGTTCGCATCGAACATTGCGACGGCAGAGTTTAACTGGTCCAGCGTATCGGAATGGTTGAGGACGGTACGCTTGAACTCCTCACGCACCAGTTCAATATCGCTCACATCATTGGCAAGACCGGCGGAGCCTGCACTGCTGGCCACATCCGTGACCCGGAACACATGGCGATTGCCAGCCACAACCGTGGAAAGCTCGTCTCGGAAGGCTTGTGCCGTAGCTTTTTCGCGCTCAATGCGCTCGCGCGCCTGAACGCCGAAAAGCTCGCGGGCTTCCGCCACGGCAATATTTACATCATTGCCATCAACAGCCTTGGCATAGGCCATATTAACCCAATTGAGCTTGCCGCTCCTGTCGCGGCTCCATGCGGGCATTTCCAGCTGTTCCAGCAAGCCCCGCAAGGTCGTCAGCGATTCATTGAGCTGATAGTTTTCCGTTTTGAGCAAGGCCTGCGTCGCGCGCGCTTCGCCAAGACTGATGAAACGAACAATGGCATAGCTGCCGGAGGTACGACCCTGGATTTCCAGCGGCGTTCCCTTTGATGTTTCAACAACAATATCAAAGGGACGAGCCTTGCCACGCAAGGCTTCGATGGAGCGATCAAGCAAGGTCGCGGAATCAATGCGCAACCAGCGCCCATAGGCCAGAAATAGAGAACGGTCTTCGGGAATGCCTATTTCCTGCGGCAGACTGCCGACGAGATTGGGCGTCGTGGAATTGCCTTCCCAGACAACGACCCGTTGATCTTTGAGATTGAGAAGAGCTTCGCTGCGCTGAACGGCAACATTAAGATCGGCAACCTTGTCACGCAACTGACGGTTTTCATTGGCGATGCGGCTGCGCTCGCGGATCAGCCAGCCGGCTGACAAAAGGGCTGCACCCATAGCGCCCAGGAACATGGCAAACTGGATAACTTCGAACGTGCCGAATGCCACACCGAAGGGCGTGTTGATCTTGCCAAGCGGGTCATTGGCATGGGCAGCGAAGCATGTCGCACCAAGAATTGAAAGGGTCGAGCCGGCTCCTGCCAATGCAGTCCGCAGTTTCTTCAGCACCCGCCTTCCGCGTGCTGCATCTTTTCCGCGAACATCCCCATCAACAATTTTCATATCAGCCGTCGTCGCCCCATCCTGAGAGATATCTCATGTTCCAACCCATCTGATTGATCCAACCATTTGGCCCATCTGGAAGAAAGCTATCCCGAATCACTACAATAAACCCTTGGCGAATCGACGGGAAGAACTCAGCGCAAAAAAGAAAGCCGAAGAATTTGTCAATCCTTCGGCTTCCATATATTGTGGGTATTAGTTAACGGATTAATACCTGTAGTGGTCCGACTTGAAAGGACCCGTCGGCGTGACGCCGATATAGGCAGCCTGTTCGTCCGAAAGGGTCGTCAATTTTGCGCCGAGCTTGTCGAGATGCAGGCGCGCGACCTTTTCATCGAGGTGCTTTGGCAGAACATAGACCTCATTCTTGTACTGTTCACCACGGCTATAAAGCTCGATCTGAGCCAGAACCTGATTGGTGAACGAGGCTGACATGACGAAGCTTGGATGACCCGTGGCATTGCCCAGATTGAGCAGACGACCTTCGGAAAGAAGCAGCATACGCTTGCCATCAGGGAAGGAAATCATGTCGACCTGTGGCTTGATGTTGTTCCACTTGAGATTGCGCAATGCCGAGACCTGAATCTCGTTGTCAAAGTGACCGATGTTACCGACGATCACCATGTCCTTCATCTTGCGCATGTCGTCGAGCTTGATGACATCCTTGTTGCCCGTCGTGGTGATGATGATGTCTGCGGTTGGCGCAGCATCTTCAAGTGTAACCACTTCAAAACCGTCCATGGCGGCCTGCAGGGCGCAGATCGGATCAACTTCGGTAACCTTGACGCGCGCACCAGCACCGAGCAGCGACTGCGCAGAGCCCTTGCCGACGTCACCATAGCCGCAAACCACGGCAACCTTGCCAGCCATCATGACGTCGGTGGCGCGGCGGATGCCGTCAACCAGTGATTCCTTGCAGCCATACTTGTTGTCGAACTTCGACTTGGTCACGCTGTCATTGACGTTGATCGCCGGGAAAGGCAGGAGGCCCTTCTTCTGCAGCTGGTACAGACGGTTCACACCGGTTGTTGTTTCTTCCGTCACGCCCTTGATGGCATCACGCTGCTTGGTGAAGAAACCTGGGGTTTCCTTCATACGCTTCTTGATCTGGGCAAAGAGAATTTCTTCTTCTTCGCTTTCAGGCTTGGACAGAACGTCTTCACCAGCTTCAGCGCGTGCGCCGATCAGAATGTACATGGTGGCATCGCCGCCATCATCGAGAATCATGTTGGAAGGCTGACCATCCGGCCACTGGAAAATCCTGTCGGTATAGGTCCAATATTCTTCCAGCGACTCACCCTTGACGGCGAAAACCGGAGTGCCAGTTGCAGCGATTGCAGCAGCAGCGTGGTCCTGTGTCGAGAAGATGTTGCATGATGCCCAGCGCACGGTTGCGCCCAGAGCCTGCAATGTTTCGATCAGGACTGCCGTCTGGATCGTCATGTGAAGCGAACCGGTGATGCGCGCGCCCTTGAGTGGCTTGGACGTGCCAAACTCTTCGCGGCTTGCCATCAGGCCCGGCATTTCGGTTTCGGCGATTTCAATTTCCTTGCGGCCCCATGCGGCCAGCTCAAGGTCCTTGACAATAAAATCCTGGTTATCGGCCATCTGTTGTCAGCTCCGTCTTTGTTTTTCGGGTCCAGCCGCCATTCCGAGGCGACCGGAGGTGGCTGTTGACTATCAGATTAGGGTGGATCGCACAATGGGATATAAAGAAATCCTTATGCGTGCATATCCGAACGCATTGGTTCTATTGAAAAGACGGCGGGACGATACGGATTGGAATATCAATCTGCAGCTTTGCCAGCATCGCCCGGAATGCATCCGCAGGGTATTCCGGGCTTTCTGTCACCAGCGCATTCGTCGTGCCGGAACCTGATGTTCCCGCGCCAATCGTTTGGACAATCGCCTCAGCCGGATCAAGAAACCGGCATGACGGGCGGCCCTTCTCAAAATAGGAACGCAGCCATGGCAAATGCGTGCTCGACAGGGTGAGCACATCGATATCAGGATGATCCAGAAAAACGTCGCGCAGAAAATCATCAACCTTTCGCTGCGTCTCAAAGGGATCGAAGAGAAAGTCGCCATTTTCAACACGATCAACCATGGGAGAGGCATTGATCAACGCAACGGCGTCCAGATCTTTCGTTTGCTTGCCGACAAATTGCCTCAGCTGCGGGCTCTCGACCATGGATTGAACACCCATGATACCGACCTTGCCGGTTTGGGTTTCAGTCAAAGCGTCTGCCAGAGGGGGCAAAACACCAAAAAGCGGCACCTCCACCATGGATTTCAACTCATCCATGACCGTGATGGACGGCACATTGGACGCAACAATAATGGCTGACGGCTCATGCTGCGACAGGAATCGCATCGTCCTGTCCATGACAGTCAGAAGCTCGTCACGGGTTTTCCGTCCATAGGGGAAACTCGCACGATCAGCGAAATAGAGAATGTCCTGCTTTGGCAGTCTACGCCGGATCAGATCAACGATCGCATAGCTACCAATACCCGCATCAAACACCGCAATCGGACGGACAAGCGACAAATCAGGCTTCTTCGCCAAATTTGTCGGCAATGAGCGCGCCAAGTGCCATCATGACGTCGCTGGCCTGACGGCCTGACGCGCTGACCTTGATGCAACACCCCGGTGAAGCGGCGAGCATCATCAATCCCATGATGGAGGTTCCACCCACGGTCATGCCGTCCTTCTCGACGCGCACATGGGCATCGTAGCCATCGACGAGCTGGACGAATTTGGCAGAAGCACGCGCATGCAACCCGCGCCGGTTGACGATCTCGAAAGATGACACCAGTGCATTATCAGGATCGAATGTTCCGGTGGTTTCTCCTGTCAGGCGCATGCTTGTTCAACCTCTATTTGGCTGTCAGCACCTGACTGGCCACATTGATGTATTTACGTCCGGCATCCTGACCTTCGCGCAGCGACGCAGCCATGTCATTGGTCACGCGCACGCTGGAAAGCTTGATCAGCATGGGCAGGTTGACGCCGGCTATGACCTCGATCCGCCCCGATTCCATCACCGAAATTGCCAGATTGGACGGAGTTCCGCCAAACATATCTGTCAAAATAATGACGCCATTGCCGCTGTCAGCACGCGCCACGGCGTCGACAATGTCGCGCCTGCGTTGCTCCATATCATCATCGGCACCGATTGAGACGGTTTCCAAATACTCCTGCTGGCCGACAACATGCTCAACAGCATGATGAAATTCTTCGGCCAGTCTTCCGTGCGTCACAAGCACGAGTCCGATCATTCTGAAACTGCTCCTGTCGCGCCAGCCCATTGGGATCAGGCTTTTTTCTGCGCATTGAATGCCCCACTTGGCAGGTGTCGCATTTTGGCAGGACGAATTGCGAAGGCAAGCGGAAAAATGACTTGAGGGTAAGTGTCAGTCATTTTATCGCAGGCCAATAACGCAACCAATTGATCTTAATATATTATTTTTTCCAGACAGGCCGAAAAAGCCTGGCTTCAACGGCACGGCAGGCAGCATTTATTGCCCATTTTGGCAGAATAAGATGTGCGATTGCGACGCCGTGAAGACAAGTTATAGCATCTTCGCCAAAACGAACCGATTGGTTCGGTTCGACCAGATCGACCACAAGGTGAATGACAGCGCTTTCTTCAAAATCTGCAGCGTGTAAACCCGACCCACGTACTTCCAGACCGCCATGTAGGGCAAGCGGCGGTGTACAAAGCAGGCGACCTGACTGCGCGCGAATACGGCACTGATCATCACTGACAAGCATTGCGAACATGCCTCTATAAGCAGCGCGATCCATAAGCGCCCGAACGAGCGATGATTTTCCCGATCCCGAGTTTCCGCGAACAAGCACGCCCCGGTCACCGACGAGCACGGCGCTGGCATGAATCAGCTCACCATCTTCGCTCGGCATCAGATCTCGGCCGGTAGAATCGCGGTGAAGCGGGCACCGAGATAATTTTCAGCATCGTTCGGATCGATAATATTTTCCGCATTCAACGTGCCGCCGTGAGCCTCAATGATCTGTCGGCTGATGGAAAGACCAAGGCCGGAATTCTGGCCAAAAGCTTCGCCCGACGGCCGATCCGTATAGAATCGCTCAAAAATACGATCAATCTGCTCAACACGAATGCCCGGTCCATTGTCTTCGACCAGAATGCGGACACGATCACCCATATGTTGTAGTGAAACGGTGATGGCCCCGTGTTCTTCCGGCACAAAAGAACGCGCATTTTCAACCAGGTTGGAGACAACCTGACCAAGGCGCAGATCATGGCCAACAACGAAAAAGCCCTTTTTGTTTGGTGGTAGCTTGCCCACCACAAAGTCGATTTGCGTGTCTTTCTTGTTGCGACGCACTTCGCGCGCGGCCGTCACCAGATTGCCAAGCAGGAACTTGAGATCCACATGCTCCGAATCTTCGCGTGCCAGTTCCGCGTCCAGACGCGAAGCATCGGAAATATCCGTGATAAGACGATCCAGCCGACGCACATCGTGCTGGATGACATCAAGCAGCCGCTTGCGTGAATCATCATTCTTGGCCAGCGGCAAAGTCTCCACCGCACTTCGAAGCGACGTCAGCGGGTTCTTCAGTTCGTGGCTGACATCAGCGGCAAAACTCTCGATCGATTCAATACGGGCATAGAGCGCATTGGTCATGTCGCGGATAGAGGTGGACAGATGCCCGATCTCATCCTGACGTTCAGAAAAATCAGGAATTTCCTCGCGGTTTTTTACGCCGTGGCGTACGCGATCCGCTGCGGCGGCAAGACGGCGGAGCGGATTGGCAATCGTTGAGGCCAGAAACAGCGAAAGAATGGCCATAACCAGCGCGGCAACGGTAAACACTCGAATAATCGCATAGCGTTCGCCCTGAACGATCTTATCGATATCGCCGCCTTCGGTGGAAAGCAGCAGAACGCCAAGTACGGCGCGGAAGCGCTGAATCGGCACGGCAACCGAGACAATCTGCTCACCCTTTTCCGTCATGCGGACAATGGTGGCGGGTTGTCCGGTCAGTGCCTTGACGATTTCAGGGAAGGACGCACCGTTACCACCGGGTTGCTCCTGATAGATCGGCAGATCGCTCCGGCGAAGCAGCCGGGTCATGCGATTGGTAAGCCGCTCCAGAAACGTGGGCTGATCTCCCTCAATGGGCGGCAGTTCGTAACGCAGCACCTGACCGCGCGAATAAAGATGGCGAGAATCCAGCAGGAGATTGGAATCGCGATCGTAAATACGCGCGCGGGTTCGGGTTGGCTGGATAAGTTGCCGCAATACAGGGGCAACCCTTTCCGGGTTGATCGGGAAATCAAGGTTATCCAGCACATCCGGCGATGGCGTTATGCTCTGCCCGGCCTGCAGCTCCAGCAGCTTCTCCGGATCAACCGAGATGGAATTTGTATCGACAGTGGCTTCCGAGGCTATGGCCGCCGCGATGATCTCACCCTGCGTCATCAGGCTTTCGACACGGGCGTCAATCAACCCGTCGCGGAACTGATTGAGATACATGATGCCGGACAAGAGCACGGCCAGACCCGCAAGATTGAGAAACAGAATACGGCGGGTCAGGCTTGAAAACAGATAATTGCCAAACAACCGATTGAGCGGTTGCAGGAATCGCCTCACGGCAAGCGAACGCTTCCGGCGCATGACGGCGCTCTTGCGCGTAACATTGCTGCCCTGGAGTCCGGCTACCATTTCTGCCTCAGAATATCGTAAATGGGCTGTCTCATCGCACTCATAACGCGCCGAGACAATCTTATTCTACAGGGGATCACGCATGCGCGAAATTCCCATGCGTGATCTTTAGCCCATTTATACGCAAACAACAGGTATAATCAGGATCACGTTTCCCTGAAACGATACCCGACGCCGTACAATGTCTCGATCATATCGAAATCATCGTCGACGACTTTGAACTTCTTGCGCAGGCGCTTGATGTGACTGTCAATCGTCCGATCATCCACATAGACCTGCTCATCATAGGCCGCATCCATCAAGGCATCACGGCTTTTGACAACGCCGGGGCGCTGGGCCAGTGAGTGCAGAATGAGGAATTCTGTGACAGTCAAGGTGACTGGCTCACCCATCCAGGTGCAGGTGTGGCGTTCCTGATCCATGACAAGCTGACCACGTTCCAGCGATTTGGCCTGCGGGCTGCCGGGCTTGGCTGCACCTTCACGCGCAGCAACACGGCGCAATACCGCCTTGACGCGTTCGACCAGAAGACGCTGTGAAAACGGCTTGGTGATGAAATCATCCGCGCCCATCTTGAGGCCGAAGAGTTCATCGATCTCGTCGTCCTTGGACGTCAGGAAGATAACAGGCAGGTCGGACTTCTGGCGCAGACGGCGCAGAAGTTCCATTCCATCCATGCGCGGCATCTTGATATCGAAAATAGCAAGATTTGGCGGACGAGCCATCAGGCCATCGAGTGCTGAAGCGCCGTCGGTATAAGTCTCGACACGATAACCTTCCGATTCAAGCGCAATCGATACGGACGTCAGAATATTGCGATCGTCATCAACGAGCGCGATGGTCTGCATTGCGGGTACTTCCCTCATGCCCTGCTTTTCCTTGTTTAAAAGGTTAAATCCGATCGTGCTTGTGCCGGACAAATTAGGTACAAAATGTGGCACAGATCGAAAGTCATGTCATCCCGTGTCATTTTCACACGACAATTGCAGGCAATTGCTGAAGTCTTATCCATCAATTTCGGCCGGAAAAGCAGATAAAAACGGGTCTACCGCCCATTCTTTTCGCGCCAGACAGCAAATTCAGCTTTGGGTTTGTCGCTTGTTGCAGGGTAAAGCCCGATGATTGAAGCGCCATCCATCACCTGTTCAGTGACGAAATCTTCATAGGCTGTCATTTCAACTGTTTCATCGGCTATCTCGTCCGCAAGATGCTGGGGTATGACAATGACACCTTCATTATCGCCGACCAGTACATCGCCAGGAAACACCGCAACATCGCCGCAGCCAATCGGCACATTGATGTCATAGGCCTGATGATGTGTGAGATTGGTGGGGGCCGATGGCCGGTTGTGATAGGCATGGATAGACAGACCGGCAATTTCCGGACTGTCGCGGAAGCCGCCATCAGTGACAACACCTGCAACGCCGCGAACCTGCAACCGCGAGATCAGAATGGAACCTGCCGAGGCTGCACGCGCATCTTTGCGGCTGTCCATGACAAGGACAGCGCCCGTCGGACACTGCTCGACGGCAGCGCGTTGCGGATGATTGGGATTCTTGAACACGTCGATGGTGTTCAGGTCTTCACGCGCCGGGATATACCGCAAAGTGAAGGCCTGCCCGACCATATTCCTGCTTTTCACAGAAAGCGGGCGGACGTCCTGAATAAACTGGTTGCGTAGTCCACGTTTGAACAGCGCCGTGGCGATGGTCGGCGTCGCGACACCCATCAGTTTTTCGCACGTTTCTGGCTTTAGATCATAGTTTGTCATGTCAGATCCTTGGGGTCAGTAGATATCTGGTTCAGGGGCGGATGGTCCGAATCGTGTTTCAAGAAAATCAAAATCCGCGCCCGTATCGGCCTGCCCCACATGACGGGCAAACATCCAGCCATAGCCTCGTCCGGCTTTCTCGGCTGGTTTTACCCAGTTCCGGCGGCGGTTTTCGAGTTCGCTATCATCAACAAGCATGTCGATCCGGCGTGCGTTCAGGTCGAGCCTGATAATATCGCCCGTTTTCAAAAGCGCGAGCGGGCCGCCCACATGTGACTCGGGCGAGACATGGAGAACACAAGCACCATAACTGGTGCCGCTCATCCGGGCATCGGAAAGGCGAAGCATGTCGCGATAGCCCTGTTTTAACAGAGCCTTTGGCATAGGCAGCATGCCCCATTCAGGCATGCCGGGCCCTCCCTGCGGTCCGGCGCCGCGCAGCACAAGAACGTGGTCCGGCGTCACATCCAGATTCTCATCATCAATCGCGGCTTTCATCTCGGGATAGCTGTCAAACACAAGGGCGGGGCCCTCATGTTGATGAAAACGCGGATCGCAGGCGGCAGGTTTTATCACTGCCCCGGTTGGCGCCAGATTGCCTTTGAGCACTGCAAGCGAGCCCTCCTGATACACAGGGTTATCAAGCGAGCGGATGACATCATTATTGAAACACTCTGCTCCTTCCAATGTTTCTCCCAGCGTTCGTCCGGAGACGGTAAGCACGGAAAGATCCAGCTTGCTGGCAAGCTTAGCCATAAGCGCCCGCAGGCCTCCGGCGTAGTAGAAATCCTCCATCAGATAGGTATTGCCGGTTGGCCTTATGTTGGCGAGAACGGGCGTTGTGCGACCCGCACTGTCGAGATCATCCATTGTCAGGTTCACACCGGCACGGCGGGCCATGGCAACCAGATGAACAATAGCGTTGGTTGAGCAGCCCGTGGCCATAGCCACCGCAACCGCGTTATCGACAGCCGCCTTCGTCAGAATTTTGCCGGGAACAAGATTTTCCCACACCATATTGACGATACGCCGCCCAACGGCGGATGACATGCGGATATGGTTCGAATCTGCCGCAGGTATTGAACTTGCTCCGGGCAATGTCAGCCCCATGGCCTCGGCGATTGCTGTCATGGTGCTCGCCGTCCCCATGGTCATGCAGTGTCCATAGGATCGGGCAATCCCTGCCTCCACCTCAACCCATTCTTCAGTCGAAAGATTACCGGCACGTCGCTCGTCCCAGAATTTCCAGGCATCGGAGCCCGAGCCCAAAGCTTTGCCGCGATAATTGCCACGCAACATCGGTCCGGCGGGCAGATAGATCATGGGCAAGCCGGCGCTCAATGCGCCCATGACCAGCCCCGGCGTGGTCTTGTCACAACCGCCCATCAACACAGCGCCATCGACCGGATGGGAGCGCAGCAATTCCTCGGCCTCCATGGCCAGCATGTTGCGATAAAGCATGGTCGTTGGTTTGACATAGCTTTCGGACAGCGACAGCGCTGGCAATTCCAGAGGAAATCCTCCCGCCTGAAATACACCGCGCTTTACGTCTTCAACGCGATGCTTGAAGTGTGCATGGCACGGATTGGCATCGGACCAGGTGTTGAGGATAGCAATCACAGGTTTGCCAGCCCACTCTTCCGGCGCATAGCCCATCTGCATCGTTCTTGAGCGGTGCCCGGAACTGCGCAGATCATCCGGGGCGAACCAGCGCGCGCTCCTCAACATGTCCTGTGTTTTCTTGACTGTCATGATCAAACCTCGAAGCGTATGCGGTTTTGGCGGAAGGAAAATCTGATCATTCCTTCATTCCCCATTTTTGAATCGTATGGCGTTCGATCGTCTGAAAGACGAGGTTCTCAACGACAAGACCAATGATAATGACGGTCAGCAATCCGGCAAATACAGCCGGAATGTCGAGCAGATTGCGGTTCTCGAAGATGAACCAGCCAAGGCCGCCCTGCCCCGATGAAACGCCAAATACGAGTTCGGCTGCAATCAGCGTGCGCCAGGCAAAAGCCCAACCGATCTTCAATCCAGTTAGAATTGACGGAAAAGCCGCTGGCACCAGAATCCGCAAAACGTAGGAAAGCCCCGTCAGTCCATAATTTCCGCCCACCATACGCAGGGTTCTGGAAACACCGAGAAACCCCGCATGGGTGTTGAGCGCCACAGCCCAGAGCACAGAATGGATAAGAACGAAGACAAGGCTGGAAGCACCGAGACCAAACCAGATCAGGGCCAGCGGCAGCAGCGAGATGGCGGGCAACGGATTGAACATCGCCGTCATGGTTTCGAGAAAGTCGGTGCCTATACGCGTATTGATCGCGAGAATGGTCAACAGCGCGGCGAGTGCCGTGCCCGCCACATATCCAGTTATCAGTACTTGAAGTGTTGTCCAGATGCGCGCTGGCAATACGCCATCGGCAAAACGATCATACATCGTAATGAGTGTATCGCTGAGCGTCGGGAACAGCAGAGGGTTATCGAGGTAAACAGCATATGCTTGCCAGATCAATGCCAGCAGGATGATCAGCACCGTCTTGCGTACGGCACTGATGCCCCACACCAGTTCCAGTGTTCCAAGTTTCTGTTCGACCTCAGCCACATTGGCATGCGGCCGGTTTGCCGTGACATCGGAAGCGAGTATGATTTGCGGATTGGCCATAGTGTTATTCCCTGTGACCCGGTTCGGAGAACAGCAGATTGTGAATATCGCGTTCCAGTGCAGCGGCACTGCCGTCATCTGTGCGCGCCTGATCAACATCGATAACTTCGGCCTTGACGCGCCCCGGATGTGGCGAGAGCAGAAGAATCCGATTGGAAATCTTGATGGCTTCGGCAATCGAGTGGGTCACGAAGATGACGGTGAATTTCGTATCGTCCCAAAGCTGTAGAAGCTCATCCTGCATCTGGCGGCGGGTGAGTGCGTCAAGGGCAGCAAAGGGTTCGTCCATCAGCAGGATATCCGGTTGCATGGCCATGCCTCGGGCGATAGCCACACGCTGTTTCATGCCGCCTGACAATGTATGGGGATAGCTATCAGCAGCGCGTGTCAGCTTCACCTTGTCGATATAATCGCGTGCCCTTTCTTCCGCTTCGGCGCGCGGTAATTTCCGCGCAACCAGCAAAGGAAACATCACATTTTCGAGCACCGTCTTCCAAGGCAGGAGCTGGTCGAACTCCTGAAAAACCATCATGCGATCAGCACCGGGCTTTTTAACGGGGCGTCCATTAATATGAATGGAACCGCTGACCGGCGTCATATAGCCGCCGACGGCCTTCAAAAGCGTAGACTTGCCACAACCGGATGGTCCCAGAAGAACGAAGCGATCGGACTGTTCGACGGAAAAACTCACATCTTCAGTCGCTGTAACCAACAGATTTGGCGTCTTGTACCGCAGCGTTACCTTATCGACAGTGAGAAGCGATCTAATCGCCTCTTGCCTGTTGGCATTTGCGGTTTCGGTTATTCCATGGGTCATTCGCGGAGTAGCCTGTAACATATCGGGCTCCATAGATTTGAACGGGCGCAACCACGGCAGATGTGCCGGGGCGCTTGCTTGTCCGGAGGTCAGTTGCCTTTAAGATCAGCGGATTCAGGCAGATAATAATCTGTCCAGGCCGCTGGCATTGTCTTGAGCGTCCCGAGCCTGTGCAGGTGCGCCGCGAACTTCATCGTCCCCTGAGGGTCGGTGCGGAATTCCATCATGTCTGGCTGTTCAAGGATTTTCACCAGCGCATCAAGATCCGTCTTATCACCGGATATTTGCTTGTATTCACTCAAGGCTTCCCGTGGATTCTTCTTGATCAGGTCAATTGCTTCGACCGTCGCTTCCCGCAATGCCTTGACAAGCACCGGATTAGACTCGGCAAAAGCTGTCGTGGTGAAAAAAGTTGCCTGTGTCAGCGGCCCGCCAATAATGTCCTTGGAATTGGCGACGACGTGATTTCCCGCGGCAATCTCAATATATTGAAACGGCGGGGCAGAAAAATGACTGGCCACTTCATGATTCTTGTTTGCCAGTGCCGCCATTGCGTCGGGATGGCCAAGCTGCACGGTGTTCGGATCGAAATGCTTGGTATCAGCTTCCCCAAACATTTGCGCCGCAGCCATTTGCAGCAAAATTGCCTGTGTTGAAACGCCCACTGTCGGCACGGCAATCTTGTCGGTCGGCCCGATATCTTTCAACGATTTGATCCTGAGATCGCGGGATACAAGGATGACAGGCTGCGCCGAGCTGGTGATTATCCCCTTTACCTTTCCGCGCGTCCTGTCCCACAGGAGCAGCAGATTGCCCGTGCCTGTATTGACCACATCGACATTGCCTGACAGCAACGCATCGGTTTGCGCACCGCCGCCGCTGAAGGTCCGCCAATTGACGGTGACGCCCTTGAGCCCATCTTCCGCCGCGTGTTTTTCAATGAGCTTCTGCGTCTCCATGACATGACTTGCCAGATAGAGAATTCCCGGCTGCCGCGTGATCGAAATCTCGGTCTTTTGCTGAGCGTGCGCCGCAGAGCACAAACCTAATATCAAACCAAGTGCGGTAATCCCGCGAACAAGCAATCGCATTTCTTCCTCCCGATTATTTATTTGATTTCCGATCGGCGACGATCCTCCATCCTCGCTTATCTGCATTAAAGCACTAATGCATCAGTACATCAACAAAACAATTGTGCTAATGTCGCGGGGAGCAAACGAGAGAATCAGACATGAGCGACAGGGTGAACGGCGGCATTCTGGATCGGACCCGGCAAGTGGCCCATCAAATCCATGAAATATTGCGCGAGCGGATTCTCGCGGTGGAGCTTGTTCCGGGAACCATCTTGTCGCGCGCATCCCTGCAGCTGGAATTTGGAGTCAGTCAGACACCTGTCAGGGACGCACTAATGCGCCTGGAAGAGGAAGGGATCGTTGAAGTCTATCCGCAATACGCCACCGTGGTTGCACGAATTGACATCAACCATGCACGGCAAGCGCAGTTTCTGAGACTTTCAATTGAACTGGAAGCCGTGCGGCGATTGACTTTGGAATGTCCCGAACAATTGGCTGATGACCTCGATCATGTTTTGACCCGCCAGCAAATGGTCGCCTCCCCGCAGACATTTGATCTGTTCGATACGCTCGACAAGGAATTTCACCACAAAATTTACGAACGAGCCAACATTCTCAATCTGTGGGCGACGGTGCGTCGCCAAAGCGTGCATCTTGATCGCCTGCGCCGCCTCAACCTCCCCATGCCCGGAAAGATGCAGACGGTCTTGGCCGATCACAAAGGCATCATCGATGCGATCAGATCGAAAAATCCCGTCGCAGCGGAGAGTGCCGTTCGCAAACATCTTTCCGGAACACTGTCCATCATTGATCTCATCAGTGAGCAGTTTCCCGACTACGTCCGCCGGTGACGCACAAGGCAAACCCGCCCTGTGGATTTTGATCATTTAAAACGATTTAGATATTTTTTAAATTCTTTAAATCGATTAAACATTTGATACTACTCATTTTTTCTGCTTTTGACGTGATGTACCCGCATTCATGCTGGAAGATGTGTGAGGCGGCGCATTCTAATATTGACCCTGAACCTTCTTAAACAATGGCGGACACATGACTAGAGAGACCGGTATCCATAACGCGGCGATCGCGCTCGGCACCTCAGGCTTGAAGGAGCTTTCGGCGGTCTATTATAATTTCGGAGCCGCTGAGCTTTACGAAGAGACTTTGCGCCGCGGCGAAGCACAGCTGACGGCACAAGGCGCACTGGTTGCAAAGACCGGCCAGCACACGGGCCGCTCGCCCAAGGACAAGTTTGTCGTGCGCGATGCGTCGACCGAAGATCACGTCTGGTGGGATAACAATGCCCCGATGACACCAGAGGCGTTTGAGCTTCTTTATGCAGACTTTGCCGAACATGCCAAAGGCAAGGAAGTTTTTGTTCAGGACCTCATTGGCGGTGCTGACAAGGATTACAGCCTGAACACGCGCGTCATCACGGAATTTGCGTGGCATTCCCTGTTCATTCGCAATCTTCTGATCCGTCCGGAACGCGAAGCACTGGCGGGTTTCGTGCCAAAAATGACAATCATTGATCTGCCTTCATTCCGCGCCGATCCCAAGCGGCACGGAACGCGAACTGAAACGGTCATTGCCGTTGATCTGACACGCATGATCGTTCTCATCGGCGGCTCGGCCTATGCGGGTGAAATGAAGAAGTCTGTTTTCACCGCCCTGAACTATCTCCTGCCTGCCAAGGGCGTCATGCCTATGCATTGCTCGGCCAATGAAGGTCCGGATGGTGATGCGGCAGTGTTTTTCGGTCTTTCCGGCACCGGTAAGACGACGCTTTCGGCTGACCCAACCCGCACATTGATCGGCGATGACGAACATGGCTGGGGCGAACACGGCGTTTTCAACTTCGAAGGCGGCTGCTACGCCAAGACAATCCGGCTTTCGGCTGAAGCAGAGCCGGAAATCTACGCCACAACACAGCGTTTCGGCACTGTTCTTGAGAATGTTGTTCTCGATGAAAACCGGGTTCCGGATTTCAATGATGGCTCCCTGACCGAGAACACGCGCTGCGCCTATCCGCTGGATTTCATTCCGAACGCGTCCAAGACGGGCAAAGCGGGCCACCCGAAGAATATCATCATGCTGACGGCAGATGCTTTCGGTGTGATGCCGCCCATTGCCAAGCTGACGCCAGCGCAGGCCATGTACCACTTCCTTTCCGGATATACGGCAAAGGTCGCTGGCACTGAACGCGGTGTCACGGAACCGGAAGCGACTTTCTCGACCTGTTTCGGTGCGCCGTTCATGCCCCGACACCCTTCGGAATATGGCAATCTCCTGCGCCAGCTTATTGCTGAACATGGTGTTGATTGCTGGCTGGTCAATACTGGCTGGACCGGTGGTGCCTATGGAACAGGCAAGCGCATGCCCATCAAGGCGACACGCGCTCTTCTGAGTGCCGCTCTTGACGGTTCGCTCAAGGACGCAGAGTTCCGCACAGATCCGAACTTCGGTTTTGCCGTACCGGTTGCTGTACCCGGTGTGGACACATCGATTCTCGATCCACGTTCGACCTGGGCTGACAAGCAGGCTTACGATGCCCAAGCCAAGAAGCTGGTTGGCATGTTTGTCACCAATTTCGGCAAGTTCGAAAGTCACGTCGATAGCGATATCCGCGCTGCGGCTCCGCACACGCCAGTTGCTGCCGAGTAGTCCGGGTTCCACTTCCCAAACTGAAGCCCCGCTGTTCACCAGCGGGGCTTTTTTGTTTTCCCTCTCGCAAAGGCGCTTTCCGGCCGGAAAAGATTAGGGTACCAATCCCGCATGGAAGAGAACCGCAACCAGATCAAAATCACCAACCGGATCTACGTCCACGAGGATGATCTGGAGGAGAGTTTCATTCGCTCCGCTGGCCCGGGCGGACAGAACGTCAACAAGGTTTCCACAGCCGTGCAATTGCGATTTTTCGCAGCACGGGCAGGGCTGCCCGACGAAGTGCTGGCACGGCTTTTGAAACTTGCTGGTCAAAGGGGCACCAAGGATGGTGACGTGCTCATCGAAGCCAGCCGGTTTCGCACCCAGGAGCGCAATCGGGAAGATGCACGCGAACGTATGATTGCCCTGATTGCCAAAGCAGCAGAACCACCACCGCCGCCACGCAAGAAAACCAGACCGACAAAAGGGTCTATCGAGCGCCGCCTTAAAGTAAAAGCGGGCCGTTCTGACGTGAAAAAGATGCGCGGACGGGTCAAAGGAGATTAGTGTCGGGAACAGAACGTGACTGAACGTTGTTATTCTTTGCTTTTCAAGCTCGCCGGGTAATGTAACAACCCTAACCGTCGGTTTGAACAATCAACAAGGAGAGCCAGACATGGGACTATTCGATTTTGTTAAATCAGTCGGCAAGAAAGTCGGTATCGGTGGTGACGAGCCTCAGGCAGACGATCTGAAAAAAGAGCTTGATTCGCACAACCTCGGTACTGATAAGGTCGACGTTGTGGTCGAAGGCGACAAGGCTATCCTCAAGGGCAGCGTCACCAATCAGGAAATTCTGGAAAAGGCCATTATTGCTGTCGGCAATTCACTCGGCGTTTCCAAAGTCGATACTGGCGGGCTCGCGGTCGATAACACCACCACCGGTTCTGTCGCCAAAGACCCGGTTTTCTACACCGTCAAAAAAGGCGATAATTTGTGGAAGATCGCCGAAGCGGTCTATGGCAAAGGCAAGGGCGTGAAGAACACGGCAATCTTCGAAGCCAACAAGCCGATGCTGACCAGCCCGGACAAGATTTATCCCGGACAGGTCCTGCGCATTCCGTCGATCGACTGATCGCGTCGAACGCATACAAAGACCCGGCCTTCTTTCACGTCCGGGTCTTTGTTTCTCATTAATCAGGTCACGCCATGCTACTGCTTGCGCCCGGCATCCGATATTTTCCCGATTATCTTGATTTGAACGAGCAATCCGCTCTGGTTGAAGAGATCAGGACCATCGTTGCCGAAGCACCGCTCTATATCCCCGTCATGCCCAAAACTGGCAAGGAAATGAGCGTGCGCATGACCAATTGCGGTTCACTTGGCTGGGTGACGGATAAGGAACGCGGCTACCGCTATCAGGCCATTCATCCGGCCACGCAAAAGCCATGGCCAGCTATCCCGCAGCGCCTGCTCACCCTTTGGAACAAGGTTGGAGATTTCGCGCTTCCACCAGAAGCCTGCCTCGTCAATTTTTATGCTGAAACCGCAAAGATGGGTTTGCATCAGGATCGCGACGAACAGAACCTCGTTGCTCCTGTCGTTTCCGTATCCTTGGGTGACACCTGCCTTTTTCGCTTTGGCGGAACCGAACGCAATGACAAGACACAATCCATCAAACTCAAGAGTGGTGATGTGATTGTACTGGGCGGTGAAGGCCGCCTTGCATTTCACGGCGTCGACCGCATCTATCCCGGCACATCGACGCTTCTGAAAAATACCGGCCGCATTAACCTGACGCTGCGGCGGGTTACAGCTTCCTGAGCGCGACTTCCTCAATGAGATGATTGCCGCCCTTGCGCAAGATGAGGTCCGCACGGGGACGCGTCGGCAGGATATTATCCTTCAGGTTCTTCAGATTGATGCTGTTCCAAAGATTCTCGGCGATCGCGAGGGCGGAATCGTCCGATATGGTCGAGTAACGATGGAAGAAGGAGCTGGGGTCCTTAAAGGCCGTTTCCCGCAGTCGCATGAAACGGTGGATGTACCACTTGTGAATCTGCTCTTCATCCGCATCGATATAGATCGAGAAATCGAAGAAGTCGGAAACGAATGGCACCATTTTTCCATCTTCCGGCAGGTCACGAACCTGCAGCACATTGATGCCTTCGAAGATCAGAATATCAGGTGCGTCAACGGTCTGGTACATTCCCGGCAGCACATCATAGGTCAAATGCGAATAGAGTGGCGCATTGACATTGCGCTGGCCAGCCTTGATCTGCGACAGGAATCGCAGGAGCATGCCGACATCATAGCTTTCCGGGAAACCCTTGCGCTCCATCAGGCCTTTCGAACGCAAGACATCGTTCGGATAAAGAAAGCCGTCGGTTGTGACCAGATCGACCTTGGGGCTCGAAGGCCAGCGGGCGAGAAGTTCCTTCAGAATACGGGCCGTTGTTGACTTGCCAACAGCAACGGAACCGGCAATGCCAATGATAAAGGGTGTCTTGAAGGCATCACCCGTGTTGAGAAACTGGCGGCGCTGGTAAAACAACAGCTGGCTGGCTTCCACATGGGCAGACAGAAGCCGTGATAATGACAGGTAAATCCGGTTCACCTCGTCAAGGTCGATGGGATCGCCGAGCGAACGCAGGCGCTTGACCTCATCATAGGTCAGCGTCATCGGCGTGTCGGCACGAAACTCCGCCCAGCGCTCGGCGCTGAAAAACCGGTAGGGCGAAAATTCGCTGGGTGCCAGCTGATCCATGACGTCCCCATCCCTTTGTCGTTCTAGCGCCTGTGATTTAAACATGGCTCTGCTCAACCATGCTCACGGGCGGCTTTTTCTTCAAGCCCGGTTTGCGCCGTACGTCGTTCCAGTTCTTTGAGGACGTCATCAAGTTTGACTCCGGAAAGTCCAAGAACAACAAGTAGATGATAGAGCAAATCTGCGCTTTCGGAAACAACGCCTTGCGCATCTCCAGACACGGCTGCAATAACCGTCTCAACAGCCTCTTCGCCAAGCTTCTGGCTCGCTTTGCCGATGCCCTTGGCATAGAGGCTGGCCGTATAGGATTTGGTATCCGAAGAAGCAGCCCGTTCGGCGACGATACGCTCAAGATCGGCAAGCGTGAATGCTGTCATCGTGCAACTCCGGTGAATGGGCGGATGGGATCAAGCCGCATGGGAATGCCCGCTGCTGCCATATGTGCTTTCGCCTCGCCGATCGTATAGGTGCCAAAATGGAATATGGATGCGGCAAGCACTGCCGTGGCATGGCCCTCGAGAATGCCTTCGACCATGTGGTCAAGATTACCAACGCCGCCGGAAGCAATAACAGGCACACGTACTGCATCGGCAATAGCTCGCGTTACCGGAATGTCGTAACCGATCTTTGAACCATCGCGATCCATTGACGTCAGAAGGATTTCGCCAGCACCAAGGTCAACCACCTTGCGGGCAAATTCAATTGCATCAATGCCGGTTGCCTGCCGCCCGCCATGGGTGAATATTTCCCAGCGATCGATTTCACCGACTTTTGACACTTTCTTGGCATCAATCGCAACGACAATGCATTGATTGCCGAATTTATCAGCCGCCTCGGCGATAAACTCCGGATTTTTCACCGCTGCCGTGTTGATTGAAACCTTGTCGGCACCCGCAAGCAACAGTTTGCGAATATCAGCAACTGTCCGAACCCCGCCACCAACGGTCAGCGGCATGAAACACTGTTCGGCGGTGCGGGCCACCACATCGAATATGGTTTCGCGATTATCTGATGAAGCGGTGATATCGAGAAAACACAGCTCGTCTGCACCCGCAGCATCATAGGCCTTGGCCGCTTCAACGGGATCACCAGCGTCAACAAGATCGACAAAGTTGACGCCTTTGACGACACGTCCATCTTTCACATCGAGACAGGGAATAACGCGGGCTTTGAGGGTCATGCGGCGCGCTCCCGTGCTTCACGCAACACCTGCAGTGCCTCATGCGGATCAATACGCCCGTCATAAAGCGCGCGGCCTGAAATCGCGCCCTCAAGTTTGCGTGCATCAGGCATGGTCATGCGAACGACATCCGCGAGGGAAGCAAGGCCTCCCGATGCAATCACCGGTATGGAAACCGCCTCCGCCAGTTGCAGCGTCGATTCCCAATTGATTCCAGCCAGAATGCCGTCGCGATCAATATCGGTATAAATGATCGCTGCTACACCAGCGCCTTCGAACTTCTTTGCCAGTTCAACGACCTCTAATGTTGACGCTTCCGCCCATCCTTCGACGGCTACCTTGCCGCCTTTGGCGTCGATCCCGACAGCAATCTTGCCGGGAAACCTTTTACAGGCCTCGATAACCAACCCCGGATCACGCACAGCCACCGTGCCGAGAATGACGCGTGACAAGCCTTTGGCCAGCCAATTTTCGATATGGTCAAGTGTGCGAATGCCGCCACCAAGCTGAACCGGGTTTTTTGTTGCCTTCAGAATGGATTCTACTGCCGCACCATTGACGGACTGGCCAACAAAAGCACCGTTGAGATCAACCACATGCAGCCACTCAAACCCTTGATCTTCAAAGGATTTCGCCTGAGCAGCCGGATCTTCATTATAGACCGTTGCCTGATCCATATCACCCAGTTTCAGCCGTACACACTGGCCGTCTTTCAGATCGATCGCGGGGAACAAAATCATGGCTGCCACCTCAGGAAATTGGCGATAAGGGCAAGACCCAGAGCCTGGCTCTTTTCCGGATGAAACTGCGTACCGGCCATGTTGTCATTGGCCACCGCCGCCGTGACCGGTCCGCCATAGTCTGTGACCGCCAGCACATCATTTTCGATTTCAGCATCCAGAAAATAGGAATGAACGAAATAGGCGTGCAATCCGTCGGGACCGGTTTTAATGCCGTCGAACAGCGGATGCGGTCTGTTGAGGCGAAGGGTATTCCAGCCAATCTGTGGAATCTTTAGATTGGGGTCCGATGGCACCATTTCGCGGACATCGCCCTTGATCCAGTCGAAACCAGTGGAGATTGTCTTTTCCAGTCCACGCGATGACATCAGCTGCATGCCAACACAAATTCCCAAAAATGGCCGGGCTTTTTCGATAGCCACTTCATGGATCGCTTCAGGCATGCCTGGCACCGCATGCAAGCCGCGGCGGCAATCCGCATAGGCGCCGACGCCCGGCAAAACAATGCGGTCTGCGGTGCGCACCCGTTCGGCATCATCGGTCAGATCGATGGTGGCATTGATACCGCTTTCCCGAGCAGCCCGTTCAAAAGCCTTGGTGGCCGAGCGGAGATTGCCCGATCCATAGTCGATAATGGCAACACGCATGCTCAACGCTCTCCCCGATAGCCAACAAGGCCGAGCATGCCGCCCGCAATTGGTTTGCTGTCAGCGGACATCGCTACAGGAGCGTCGTTGTTCAGGTCGGGCAATAGAGGTGCTGGAGTTGAAACAAAATCATCACCATAGAAATAGGCAGTTTCAGCATCGGCGGCACTGCGCGCATCGACAATTGCGGCCTGATCGAAGCCGCGACGCTCCAATGCCTTGATGCGCCAGTTGCTCGCTTCAAAGGCCACGAGGAGGGCAAGCAGCGCCGCAACAATCTCAGCCAGAACTGCATGACCCGTATAGGCGCCGACAACGGAAATCGCCGCGATGGCGGCAAAAACCAGTGCCGCCTCAAACCACAGGCGGTTGAAAAGCAGCCAGGGCACCGGCAAAAAGAAGGCGAATATGGCAAAACCATCCCTGACAAAGACGGTTTTGTCATCTTGCCGCTGATTATTCAGTAGCGGTGGCACCAAAACAATGTAACTGGCCATGTCCTAGCCCTTCTTCTCAGCCGTTCAGCGTACCCTTGGTCGAAGGGATAACACCCTTCTGGCGCGGGTCCGTCTCGATAGCCGTGCGCAAAGTCCGCGCGACTGCCTTGAAACAGGTTTCGGCGATATGGTGGTTATTGGCACCATAGAGATTGGATACATGCAGCGTGATACCGGCGTTCTGCGCAAGCGCCTGAAAGAACTCCCGTACCAGCTCCGTATCGAACGTGCCGATCTTTGGTGCGGAAAACTCTACCTGCCAGACCAGAAACGGGCGGCCGGAGACATCCAGCGCCGATCGCGTCAATGTTTCGTCCATGGCAAGGTCAAGCGATGCATAGCGGTTGATGCCCCGCCGGTCGCCAAGCGCCTTGGCAATTGCCTGTCCAATAGCGATGCCGGTATCTTCCACCGTGTGGTGATCATCAATATGCAGATCACCCTTGGCCTTGATGTCCATATCGATCAGCGAATGGCGGGAAAGCTGTTCCAGCATATGATCGAAGAAACCCACGCCGGTGGAAATATCGAACGCACCGGTCCCATCCAGATTGACCGAAACGGCAATGCTGGTTTCCTTGGTGGTCCGTTCTACTTTCGCAGTCCGCGTGCTGGCACTGGTCATCCCTGTTTCCCGCTATATGGGTTTGTCGAAACGGCACTAATCTTGGCCTTCTAGATCAGGATTGCCGAATCTCCAAATGCTTTGATGGCGCAGTCTCAACTCCGGATTTGCAATTCCGGAGCGGCATCATACATAAGTTGCACAGAAGGGGTTCGATCTGCTGCCATTTGGGGCATAGTCGGACCTGCTTGAAGGAGAATCGAATGCAAGAACACAACCCCTCCACCATGTATGGGACCACGATTGTTACCGTCCGCAAGGGCGGCAAAGTGGTCATTGCCGGCGACGGACAGGTCAGCCTCGGCAACACCGTCATGAAAGGCAATGCCCGTAAGGTGCGCCGGATTGGCAAAGGCAATGTCATTGCCGGATTTGCTGGCGCGACGGCTGATGCCTTTACCCTGCTTGAACGGCTTGAAAGCAAGCTTGAACAATATCCCGACCAGTTGATGCGCGCCTGCGTCGAACTCGCCAAGGACTGGCGCACGGATCGCTATCTGCGCCGCCTTGAGGCGATGATGCTGGTCGCAGACAAATCCGTCACCCTTGCATTGACCGGTAACGGCGATGTTCTGGAACCCGAACACGGCGTCATGGCCATCGGTTCCGGCGGCAATTTTGCCTTGGCTGCAGCCCGTGCGCTTGTTGATACGGACAAGAATGCCGAGGAAATAGCCCGCAAAGCCATGGAGATAGCTGCGGATATCTGCATCTTTACCAATACGAGTGTAACGCTCGAGACGATCGATGCCGAGTGAACCAACCCACCGCTACCGCTTCATACCGTTGGAGCCGGATGATCTGCACCTGATTTCAGAATGGCTGGCCGAGCCGCATGTGGCGGAATGGTGGGGTGCTGATCCGAAGGAAGAGTTCGACGCCATTGTGGCCCATATGGACAGTATTTCGGTTGAGCCATTCATCATTATGCTGGGTGAACGGCCAATTGGTTATATGCAGACCTATGATCCGCATCTGGAGGATGATCATCCCTATCAGGACCAGCCAACAGGTACACTTGGCCTCGACCAATTCATTGGTGAACCGACACTGATCAACGATGGACACGGCTCGCGGCTGATCGATGAGTTTGTTTCCCTGCTCTTCGAAGAAGGCGTGCCCCGGGTAATCCTCGATCCTGATCCAGCCAATGCGCGCGCTATCAGAGCTTACACAAAAGCGGGTTTTATCCCTTTCGATACCCGCACAACCGTTTATGGCCCTGCCCTGATGATGGCACGGGACAATCCAGATGAAATGAGACCATGATGACAACATTTTCCCCTCGCGAAATCGTCTCTGAACTCGACCGGTTCATTATCGGTCAGAAGGACGCGAAGCGCGCCGTCGCTATTGCCCTGCGCAACCGCTGGCGCCGCCAGCAGCTCGAAGGCCAGATGCGCGAAGAAGTCATGCCAAAAAACATCCTGATGATCGGACCCACCGGCGTCGGCAAGACGGAAATCTCCCGCCGTCTCGCGCGGCTGGCGGGTGCGCCTTTCATCAAGGTTGAAGCCACAAAATTCACCGAAGTCGGCTATGTCGGTCGCGACGTCGAACAGATCATCCGTGATCTCGTTGAAGTAGCGATTGGTCTTGTCCGCGAGAAAAAGCGCGAAGACGTCAAAGCCAAGGCCCATATCAATGCGGAAGAACGTGTTCTTGATGCACTGGTCGGCAAAACCGCCAGTCCGGCAACGCGTGACTCGTTCCGCAAGAAATTGCGTGATGGCCTGATCGACGACAAGGAAATCGAGGTTGAGGTGGCGGACACCGGCTCAGGCATGCCCAATTTCGAACTTCCGGGTATGCCGGGCGCCAATATCGGCGTGCTCAATCTCAGTGATATGCTGGGTAAAGCCATGGGTGGACGCACCAAGACCGTCAAGACAACGGTCAAGGAGTCCTACGGTGTTCTGATCAATGACGAGTCGGATAAATTGCTCGATCAGGATCAGATCACGCAGGAAGCGCTGCGCTCGGCAGAAAATGATGGTATCGTGTTCCTTGATGAGATCGACAAGATCGCTGCGCGCGATGGCGGTATGGGTGCTGGTGTTTCACGCGAAGGCGTGCAGCGCGATCTCTTGCCACTGGTCGAAGGCACAACCGTTGCAACAAAATATGGCCCGATCAAAACCGACCATATTCTGTTCATCGCATCCGGTGCTTTTCATGTGTCAAAGCCATCCGACCTTCTGCCGGAGTTGCAGGGCCGTCTGCCTATCCGCGTGGAACTGAGCGCGCTGACACGCGATGATATGCGCCGCATTCTCACAGAGCCGGAAGCCAGTCTGCTCAAGCAATACATTGCGCTGATGGCGACGGAAGAGGTGAAGCTCGATATCACCGACGATGCAATCGACGCTCTGGCCGACATTGCCGTTGATCTGAATTCTACCGTCGAGAATATCGGTGCGCGCCGCCTGCAAACGGTGATGGAACGCGTGCTTGATGATATCTCGTTCAATGCCCCGGATAAGGCCGGTGCAGAATTTACAATCGATGCCAAGTACGTCCGCGAAACAGTCGGTGATCTTGCGAAGAACACCGACCTATCCCGGTTCATTCTTTGACCGTGTGACAGATAAGCACCGTTCTAAGCTTATTACTGATGCCCCCTCGACTTATGAGGGGGCATTTTTTATTTTCGCGCAACTTTGGCCGGAACCTGTTACGGGGAGCGGTGTTTAACCATCTCCCGGGCGCGCGTGTCCGTTCCTATGACTTGATCGAAAATCTGGACTGACAATGAAACGCCATCTGATCCTTTTCGCGACCACCTGCCTTCTTTCACTGTCCGGAGCACTGCAGCCTGCCGCGGCTGTAACGGTTGTGCCCGAAGGCAATCGCAATGCGACCCAGCCAAGTATTCCCCTCGCCTCAATCAAACGCACGGGTGATTTGAATACGACGCATGAAGCGAAGTATCAGAAAATCTACAATCTCCTGAAATCAGATCCGAAGCTGCGTTCAAAAATCTCAAGCGTTGCCAAGACCTATGGCATCGATCCGGTTCATATTGTCGGAGCCCTCGTCGGCGAACATACCTATAATGTTGACGCCTATGACCGGCTTCAGACTTATTATGTAAAAGCTATTTCCTATGTAAAACAAGGGATTAGCTTTGACTATCAGGGCGAGAACATCAGCGATTTCATCAAGCGCCCACAGTTTTCCGAGTGCGCGCAATATAAGGACAGCCTTCGCCTGTGGACATGCCGTGAAAACGTCTGGGAATCGGACTTCCGCGGCAAGACAGTCGGCGGCAAGCGTTTTACTGATAACCGGTTCGCTGCCGTGTTCTTCCAGCCATTCTATGCCGGGCAGACCTTTGGTCTTGGCCAGCTCAGCCCTCTCACAGCCTTGCAGATGACCGATATGGTCAATCGCTATTCTGGTCTGCCGAAACTCGACGCCGACCATGCGGCAGATGTCTACAAGACAATTATGGACCCGGATTTTACCCTTCCCTATATGGCGGCGACCATCAAGGAATCGATTGACGTTTACAAGCGGGTTGCGGATTTTGATATTTCAAAAAACCCCGGCATCACGGCAACACTCTACAATACAGGTGGAGCGGATGCGCGCGCACGGGCGCTTGCCAATGCCAATGCAGGCCGAGTGGCGGCTGGCCAACCGGCTCAAATGCCTGAGGAAAACTATTACGGCTGGCTCGTCAACAGCAAGCTGGATCAGTTGAAAGCTCTGTTCTAGGCCTTCCCAAGTAAGAACGGCTCTAGCGGCGGCGCTTGTCGGTGGATTTTTTCACCTGGTCGATCAGAGACTGAACGGCGCTGCTATCGAGATCGCGTATATGCGCAGCGATCAGATTGGTCAGTTCTGTTGCTGCGGGTGACAGGCCGCCCGTATCAATCGTGATACGCGGATGCGAGATCATTGCGAGGCGCTGCAGTTCCTCGGCCTCATCCCAGATGATATTGAAGTATTGAATAATTCGCTGCAGTTTGTCCCAAGTTGGCTGACCGCGTCTGCCATGTTCCAGCGCCGAGAGATAAGCAGCTGAAACACCGATGGCTTTGGCCATGTCTTTCTGCGAGACGCCGCGCTGATCCCTGAGCTGACGTAATTTCTCACCGAATGGCGTCATGGCACCTCCGGTATCCGGCGCATGCGCACATAAATGGCACCTGTGCCGCCATGATTGCGGGCCGCGTCTTCATAGCCATTGACGAGTATGCGGAACGGCGGTGTGGTGAACCACAGGGGCACAGCCTGACGCAAAACCCCATCACTTCCTAAAGACGATCCTTTGCCGGTGATGACAAGCACATGCCGCAATTCGCGCTGATGCGCGCGGCGAAGAAAGCCAAGAAGCAACCCATAGGCCTCGCTTTGTGTCAGACCATGCAGATCGATCCGGCCTTCAATGACCACACGGCCGCGCGAAATCTTCTTATGAGTCGGACGATCAATTGGATGCAGGCGATGGGCGGGTGCTACAGGTTTTGCAGGAGCAGGCGTTGGCATAGCCTTTGATTTGATCTTTTCGGGCGCCGATGGATTGAGCGCCGCTTGAGCCTGCATCTCGTCAAGCAGGAACTCCATCTTGTCCTTGCCTTTCAAAGGACGGGCGGATTTTGCGACCTTCTCCCAGAGGATACGATCTTCAACATTGGCAAATTCGTCTTTAGATCGTCTCATATCTGGCCCGCCAATAGTGATCGGGGCACGAGCGCGTAAAAATCGGCGTCATGGCGGATTCCTCCGGCAATTTCACCCGCCGCATCGCCGGAACCGGCAAAGAGATCGCCCCGTGCTGGGCCCACAATAGCCGAACCGGTGTCCTGCGCGATCATCAGACGGGCAAAACCCTTGCCGCCAAAAGCTTTCAACGTAGGGGCGGAGATGTAGAACGGGGTGCCGAATGTATGCAGAAGCCGGTCAACCGCCAGCGACCGCCCGCCCGTCAATGGCACTTTGGCTGCGGCGATGGGACCAAGCGTAACGTTATCGACAGCTGCTTCACGAAAGAAAATATAGGATCGGTTATTCCACAGAAGGTTCTGAGCCTGATCGGGGTTCTCGGCAAGCCATTGACGAATGGCCTGCATCGACATTTTTTCCAATGGAATTTCGCCGCGGTCCAGAAGAATTTTACCGACGCCCGTGAAACGATGGCCGGTTTTTGCGGCATAGGTGATGCGGCGCAAACGTCCATTCGTCATTTTCAGCCGGGCTGCGCCCTGAACGTGAATGAAAAAGGCATCCACTGCGCTTTCAACGAAGGCTATTTCCAGATTCTGGTCCTTGATCGCACCGGTTTCGATGGCGGCACGGTCGAAATATTCGACAAGTCCTGCCGCAGTCTGCCGGGCGAAAGCAAAGTAAGGGTCAAGATTCCCAGGCCGATTGTTGCCATCAACATCGACAAGATCGGAGGGACGACTGAGAAATGGAACGGAGAAACGTTCTGTACGAACAGGCGAGGCAATCACTTCAGGCTCGTAGAACCCGGTGACAAAACCATACTTCATCTCCGGGGTTTCAATGCGGGCCGGATAGAACCATTTCTCGAAAAACCGCCGTGCCTGCTCGTCATTTTCGATCAATGTTTCACGTGAATCAGTAAAAATTGGAGCCAAGGCTTCGAAAGAGATGCCGAGAGAACCGCTTTTATAGGGCTTCTCCAGAATTCTTGCAGCGGAACGTACAAAGGCTTGAAATGCTTCAAGCTGATTATCGTCCCCCCAACCGGGGCACTCGGTGAATGCCACCGGTTTGAAGAGGGGGGAAAGCATTGTCTTGTGCTCGCGACAGGAGAATCAATCTTCGGCTTCGGTCGCGACAAGCTTCCAGTTCGGATCTTTCGAACGTGTGTCGCGCGAATAGGTCCAGACATCCTTGACTTCAGCAACCGCTTCCTTGTCGCCGTCAATAACGGTGCCATCCTTATCAAGCGTTGCCGAAATCAACTCACTGACAACACGCACAGTCACATGGGCTTCTGTTCCCTTCATCTCGGCACCGGTAATTTCGGCCTTATTGATACCGACGAATGAGGATTGCACTTTTTCACCGCGCGATTCGCGATCGGCGATGGCCGAAACGAAACCATCAAACACTTCGCGGGACAGAAGCGATTTCAATGTCTTGCGATCACCATCGGCAAAGGACATGACAATCATCTCATAGGCCATCTTCGAGCCTTCGAGAAACTTGACCGGATCGAATGCCGGATCAGCATTCTGGATGGCCCGCAGACCATCATTGAGCGGCGTACCCGGTTTGGCCAGCGTGTCGACTTTTTCGAACTGGTTTTCCTTGGGTTCGCCACGACGCGGCAAAGACACCACATTATCGCCAGGCTTGGTCTTGTCATCGACCTCAGCCGTGCGCGAAGACGTGTACGGATTGAATGGTGGGCGCTCGCTCCCCGTGCGACGACCAAGGACCTTGCGCAGCTGTAAAAAGATCACCACTGCTGCTACGAAGAAGAAAATCGTTCCGAAGTCCAGATATTCCATGTCGCCTGCCATTCATCCCTAAATTCGTTGGCCATTGGTTTTGCGGCCATCACGGTTTTGTCGAATTACCAAAAACATATAGATTGCTGAAGGCAATCATACAAATGCTCATGTTCAGTCCCTATATATAGGCATGAAATCGACGCCGGGTATGGATTATAACCGGATATGTCATTTGAAAGGTAAATTAGTTGCGATCCTCTTTTGTACCCCTGTTGCTCCTAGCGCTTCCATTTCTGGAAATTGCCGGTTTCATTGTGGTTGGCAGCAAGATCGGTGTCCTGGCGACCCTTGGTCTGGTCATATTGTCGATCTTCCTTGGCGTTTTTCTGCTGCGCCTGCAGGGCTTTGGTATTTTGCAAAAAATTAGGTCTGAAACAGCAGCTGGACGGACACCAAGCCGGGAGCTGGTGCATGGTGTGATGCTGTTCTTCGCAGCATTTCTGCTGATTGTTCCGGGTTTCATTACGGACATTATCGGTCTGCTCCTGTTTATCCCCGCTGTCCGTGATATTGGCTGGCGTTTTGTCCAAAGCCGCGTGGTTGTCGTCAATTCGGGAGCTACAGATTATTCGCGCACAAGGCCCACCCGCAACGCCGACCGCGTCATTGAGCTTGATCCCGAAGACTATTCCAGAAAATCTGATCCTAACTCTCCTTGGAAACCGAAAGAATAGGCCTAGTACGATAGGATGAGTGCTCGCGGCTTGCCTCGCTGGAACACTCATGCTAGCCAGCCATCATTCATTCGATAACCGCCAACGCGGACGCAACGAGAGAAGGTTTCCAGACAATGGCTCAAAAGCCTGATGAAAAGGCCGAAAACGGCAATGAAGCGACCAATGGCAATGGGAGCGTCCAGCAGCAGACACTGAACATCCTTGCTCAGTATGTGAAGGATCTTTCCTTCGAAAGCCCCGGCGCGCCTTTGTCACTGCGTCCGCGTGACAAGGCTCCCGGCATCAGCATCAATGTGAATGTCAACGCCAATCCGATTGCAGAGAACGATTTCGACGTTGTTCTGACCCTTACGGCGCGTGCCGGCGAAGGCAAGGAAGTTCTGTTTAATGCAGAACTCGTCTATGGCGGTGTTTTCCGTCTGGAAGGTTTCCCGCAGGAACATCTCCTGCCGCTGCTTTTCATTGAATGCCCGCGCCTGCTTTTCCCGTTCGCGCGTCAGATCATCGCGGAAGCAACCCGCAATGGCGGCTTCCCGCCGCTGATGATCGACCCGATCGATTTTGCGCAGATGTTCCAGCAGCGTATGGCTGAAGAACAAGCCAAGTCGATGGTCAGCTAAATCATTGATCCATAAAATAGCAAAAACCCGGGTCTGGCCCGGGTTTTTTGTTGTCGTGATTTTCTAAAGAGCCGCTATACGTTCGTTCCAGATGGCTTTTTCGCCAATCTTCTCGACCAGTTTTTCATGGGCCTGCTTTTCAGCATCGGTCAGACGCGGTGCAAGCGGCGCGGCGCGGCGGGCAATAATAACCACTGTTTCCGTATTTGCCGATTGCTTGTTATCTGATTGTTCGGCGACAGTCAGCCCCAGGGCCGCCTGCTTCCCACCAATCAGTTCGATATAAACTTCAGCGAGCAGTTGCGAATCGAGCAATGCGCCGTGCATTGTGCGGTGGCTATTATCAATTCCGTATCGACGGCACAGCGCATCCAGCGAGTTTGGACCCATCGGATGTTTGCGACGCGCAAGCGCTAGTGTGTCGATAACCCTGTCATTGCTGATGGCGGGATGGCCAAGCCGACCAAGTTCAGCATTGATAAAACCCATATCGAATGTGGCATTGTGGGCGATCAACTTTGCCCCGTCGATAAATTCGAGGAACCTGTCGACAATACCTGCGAAAACCGGCTCATCCTTCAAACGGTCATTGCTGATGCCGTGAACCGCAAGAGCGTCCGGATGGACCTGTTTGCCCTCGGGGTTGATGAAAACATGAAATGTATTGCCGGTGGGGAAACGATTGACCATCTCGACACCGCCAATTTCGATCACACGATCGTCCAGCCGGTCGAGCCCCGTTGTTTCCGTATCGAATATGATCTCGCGCATGGAATCATCCTTTTGTCCAAATTTCACGAACCGGACCGGATACGCAAGATGAGAGCGGTGGTTTCCCCGCCTTCCCTTGATCAAGAATCCGTAAGAACGCGAATAATATCGTTGATTTCGGCCCGCGTGGCGTCAAATGACTGATCTGTATTGACGACAAAATCGGCACGGCCGCGTTTTTCCGCATCGGGCGTCTGGCGCTTAAGGATCGCTTCCAGTTTTTCAGGCGTCATATCAGACCGTGCCAGAACCCGCTTTTTCTGCACGTCAGCCGGTGCGCTGACAACCAGTATCTTGTCCACCCGCTCATCGCCGCCCGTTTCAAACAGCAGAGGAATATCGATCACGACCAGCTTTGCCCCCTGCAATTCAGCCGTTTTGCGAAAAGCGTTCTCTTCCGATCGAACCAGTGGATGAATGATGGATTCCAGCTTCTTTAGAGCCTCAGGGTTGCCAATGACGGCCTTTGACAGTTCGGCACGATCTACGACACCATTTTCAGTCACTCCGGGAAAGGCCGCTTCAATCAATGGCGCAGCGACGCCAGAATAGAGCTTATGAACCGTTTCATCGGCGGAATAGACTGGAATGCCCGCATCCATAAACATCTGGGCAGCTGTTGATTTGCCCATACCGATCGACCCTGTGAGGCCAAGTACGATCATTTTGCTTTCTCCGCCGCCGAAGCCATATCGGCCAGAACGAGGTTTCGCAGTTCCGGCGTCACTTCGGGCCGCCTGCCGAACCAATGTTCAAAACCGGGCACTGCCTGATGCAGCAGCATACCAAGCCCGTCGACAGTTTTGAGACCTCGCGAGCGCGCCGCCCGCAAAAGTGGTGTTTCCAGCGGCACATAGACAATATCGGTTACCAGCGCATCCGAATCAGCTCCGGACAGATCAATGTCGAGATCATCCTTGCCCTGCATGCCAAGCGATGTGGTGTTTACAATGAGAGCCGCGCCCTGCAGCAATTCAGGTATCGCATTCAAGCCATGGGCACCTCCGGCGATGCCAAATCGGTCTGCCAATTCCCTAGCCCGCTCCACAGTCCGGTTGACGATTCGAATATCGGTGAAGCCACGCTGTTTCAGAGCAAAGATAATAGCCCGGCTTGCACCGCCCGCACCGAGCACCAGCGCACTCTTGCGTTCGCTCCAGTCTGGGCTGCCTGCATCGAGATTTGCCACAAATCCGTAAGCATCCGTGTTGCCACCATGAAGGAGGCCATTTTCAAACCAGAGTGTATTAACAGCTCCGATTTCCTCAGCCGCGGCATCACGTTTCTCACACAGGGAAAAGGCCACTTCCTTATGGGGAATTGTAACATTCCCACCGACAAAACCATTGTCTTGCAAACCATTCACGAACTGCGGGAAATCTTCAGGAGCAACTTCCACCGCCTGATATGATCCTTTCAGCCCAAACTGCTTCAGCCAATATCCATGAATGAGCGGCGAACGCGAATGGCGGATCGGATAACCAGTTACAAATGCGCGGGGATTATTAGCCATCAATGGCACCCTCCCGGCGCAATTCGGCCAGTAATGGCAGCAGCGGAAGGCCGACAATGGTAAAATAGTCGCCATCGACCTTTTCGAAAAGCTGCACGCCTTCACCCTCATATTGATAGGCGCCGACACTTTGCAGAGCGATTGGCCCGACGCGCGATAGGTGGCGACCGATGAAAGCGGGATCGAGATCTCGCAATGTCATGCGCGCGACTGATACATGCCGCCATAGCGTCTGGCCGCCTTTGGCCAGAACAACCGCGCTGTTCAGATGGTGCGTCTGGCCCGAAAGTTTGAGCAATTGCCGCCGCGCGGCATCCATATCATCAGGCTTATGCAAAACTTCATCGCCCAGTGACAGGGTTTGGTCCGAGCCGATAACCAGTGCATCCGGGTTGCGCTCGCTCACATCAAGAGCTTTTGCTTCGGCCAGAACAAGCGCCACATCCTCAGGTGTTGCGCCGGTTTTATAAAGAGGTGCCTCCACAGCCCGCTCATCGATATTGGCCGACTCTGCGATGAAGGAAACGCCAGCATTCTTCAGTAACGTTGCCCGGAACGGGCTTTTGGACGCGAGGATGATCTGCATTTGTCTTCTTCTATGTTGCTGAAATCTGGTTATCGCCCTTGCGAACGCAGGGCAAGAACGGCCGCGGCAGTTTCTTCAATAGACCGGCGTGATACATCAATCATGGGCCAATTGTAGCGGTGGCAAATCTGCCGCGCATAGGATAGCTCTTCTATAATATTGGCCCGGTCGAGATAATGATCCGTGTCAAAACCCGGCGTTGCTCCCAGAACGCGATGCTGGCGCACCTGCGATATGCGTTCTGCCGACGCGATCAGTCCGACGATCAGCGGTCTTTCCGCATTGATAATGACATCTGCAATAGGCACGCCGGGCACGATTGGAACATTCGCTGTTTTGACCCCGCGATTGGCAAGATAAATACTGGTTGGCGTCTTTGATGTTCGTGAAATTCCAATCAGGATGACATCCGCTTCTTCTATATCCAGTGGCAGCTGACCATCATCATGTTCCATGGTGAAATTCAGTGCATCAATTCGCCTGAAATATTCAGCATTGAGGACGTGCTGTGCGCCAACACGGCGGCCAGCTGGAGCACCGAGATAAGACTGGAAAATACTGAGGACCGGTTCAAGCACCGAAACACAGGGAACACCGATGGTTGCGCAGCTCTCATCGATCATTGCTGCCAGCCGCTTATCGACAATCGTATAAAGGACAATCCCCGGTTCCGCATCGATTCCGTCGAGCACTTTTTTAATCTGCTTTTCCGTACGAATAAGCGGATAGACATGTTCAATGGCGCGCGCATGCACATATTGCGCCGCCGCTGCCCGACCAGCTGCCAGCAGAGTCTCTCCGGTCGCATCAGATATCATATGAAGATGGAAGTAGTTTACTGGCTTTGTCACAGAAAACTCCACTCCCTGTTGATGACTGGGGAGAAATCTCCCGGTTTTAAACAAGCAATGGCAGCCATGTGAATTATTGGCAAGTCATCCACAGCGAGCCCACTTGTGGATGATGCCCGCAAGGCTTGTTGCGATCTGGGGATTGTTGCGACTCTTCGTCCTTTATTCCGCGCTTTCCCACATCAATATCCACAGATAGACGCTCTGTAAGCCATTAATAAATAATGATATTTTTCTTTATTACCGCTTTCCAAGGATTTTGCTTTATGGTTTTCCTGGTTTGGCTTCAATGCTGTAGCCTGTGGGAAAATGCTGGCAATCTGGTAATTCCCGATACAAACAGACTCTTAGAATCAGAAAATCAGAAAATATCAAATTTTCTTTTTTGTAAGACAAAGCTGGAGAGAGACGGAATGGTTCGCAAAGTGATGAAAGTCCTTAGAGGCGAGACAGTCTTTCCGCCTCCCATCTGGATGATGCGCCAAGCCGGTCGCTATCTTCCCGAATATAGGGAAGTGCGAAAGAATGCTGGGAGCTTTCTCGATCTTTGTTATTCACCGGATCTGGCTGTTGAAGTGACACTCCAGCCAATTCGCCGTTTTGGCTTTGATGCAGCTATCCTGTTTTCGGATATTCTTGTCGTACCGCATGCACTTGGGCGCGATCTTCGCTTTGAAGAAGGCAGAGGCCCATTGATGACACCGATTGATGCGGAAGGTATCTTCTGGCTCGAGCCTAATGGTGCTGTAGAACGGTTGGAGCCTGTCTACGAGACGGTGCGGCTCCTCCGGCAGCAACTGCCTCAGGAAACCACATTGCTTGGCTTCTGTGGGGCTCCCTGGACTGTGGCGACCTATATGATCGCCGGGCATGGCACACCGGATCAGGCACCAGCCCGATTGTTCGCCTATAGAAATCCTGAAGCCTTCCAGAAACTGCTGGACGAACTGGCGGATGTTTCGGCGGATTATCTGATCCGCCAGATTGATGCCGGTGCTGATGCCGTGCAGATTTTCGATTCCTGGTCCGGTGTTCTGGATGAAACCTGCTTTGAGCAATTCTGTATCGCTCCGGTGGCCCGGATCGTCAAAAAAGTGCGCGCTGCTCATCCGGACGTTCCAATTATCGGTTTTCCGAAGGGGGCCGGGGCACTCTATGTGAATTATCGCGAACGAACCGGTGTTACAGCTCTTGGTTTGGACTGGACCGTACCGCTTTCACTGGCATCATCGCTTCAAGGCAATGGTGCTATTCAGGGTAATCTTGATCCTTTGCGTGTGGTTGCGGGCGGCCGGGCTCTGGACGAGGGGGTCGATGCAATTCTGGATGGGCTGGGTCACGGACCCCTTATCTTTAACCTTGGCCACGGCATCACACCGGATGCACCGGTGTCCCACGTGGAACAAATGGTTGCCCGCGTGCGGCAAGCCAAGTCCTAGGAAGCAATGAAGGGTCGATCATGAGTGACAACCAGATACCGGCGCAAGTTTCGAAGAAAACGGCGCCAATGGCTATGGCGATCGGTGTTATTCTCGCCCTCATCGTTATTACTCTGGTATATCTATATCCCGATGCTGCCTATCTCTGGGTCAAAGCATTGCATGTGATTGCCGTTATTTCTTGGATGGCGGGAATGCTCTATCTGCCACGCTTGTTCGTTTATCACTGTGCTGCGGAAAAAGGTTCGATTCAGTCAGAAACCTTTAAGGTCATGGAGCGTCGCCTGCTCAAGGCAATTATAATGCCGGCAATGATGGTAACCTGGGCGGCAGGACTTTGGCTTGCCTGGAAAACAGCTGCCTATATGGACGGCTGGTTTCACGTGAAGTTTCTGGCCGTCCTGATCTTATCCGGCATTCATGGTTACTTTTCCAAGGCGGTGCGGATGTTTGGTGAAGACAGAAATGAAAAGCCCGCACGTTTCTGGCGGATGATGAATGAAGTTCCAACCCTTTTGATGATCATTATTGTCATCATGGTCATCATAAAGCCATTTTGACTCATCATTTTATTTTCTGCCTGATATCAATACTACTCATGAAACCTCTTGCCCTTGCAGTCATGATTGGCTAGATAAGGGCTCCTCTCTGGAAATACCGCCATAGCGATCTTCAGCCATTCATACATGGCACTGCATTCCGGCATCGTCATTTCCCTTCCCCATTTTAAACCTATAGAATTAAGAGTTCCGCACACATGCAGGAAATGAAACTACAAGAACTCAAGAACAAGACGCCGGTAGATCTTCTGGCGTTTGCTGAAACACTGGAAGTTGAAAACGCCAGTGTCATGCGCAAACAGGAATTGATGTTTGCAATCTTGAAAAAACTGGCTTCCCAGGATGTCGAGATTATCGGCGAAGGCGTGGTCGAGATATTGCAGGATGGCTTCGGCTTTATGCGTTCTGCCAATGCAAATTATCTCCCAGGCCCTGATGATATCTATATTTCACCATCGCAAATCCGGCGGTTTTCACTGAAAACCGGCGATACGGTTGAAGGTCCGATTCGTGGACCTAAGGAGGGCGAACGTTATTTTGCTCTTCTCAAGGTCAATACGATCAACTTCGAAGACCCGGAAAAGATTCGCCACAAGATCCATTTTGACAATCTGACCCCGCTCTATCCAAATGAGCGCTTCAAGATGGAACTGGAAAATCCGACAACCAAAGATCTGTCGGCTCGTGTCATCGATCTGGTGGCACCACTGGGTAAAGGCCAGCGCGGTCTGATCGTCGCTCCGCCCCGTACCGGTAAGACTGTTCTTCTTCAGAACATTGCTCACTCAATTACTGCAAACCATCCAGAATGCTATCTGATCGTTCTTCTTATTGATGAACGTCCGGAAGAAGTGACGGATATGCAGCGCTCGGTGAAGGGCGAAGTTGTCTCTTCTACGTTTGATGAACCGGCATCCCGTCACGTTCAAGTGGCTGAAATGGTCATTGAAAAGGCAAAGCGCCTTGTTGAACATGGCCGTGACGTTGTCATTCTTCTCGATTCCATTACCCGCCTTGGCCGCGCCTACAACACCGTCGTGCCATCATCCGGCAAGGTTTTGACCGGTGGTGTGGATGCCAACGCATTGCAACGCCCCAAGCGTTTCTTTGGTGCTGCGCGTAATATCGAAGAAGGCGGATCGCTTACCATTATTGCGACAGCTTTGATCGATACCGGCAGCCGTATGGATGAAGTTATCTTTGAAGAATTCAAGGGTACCGGCAACTCGGAAATCGTGCTTGACCGCAAGGTTGCTGACAAGCGCATCTTCCCGTCAATGGATATTCTCAAATCAGGTACACGTAAGGAAGACCTGCTTGTACCGCGTCAGGATCTGCAGAAGATTTTTGTTCTGCGCCGTATCCTCGCTCCGATGGGTACAACAGATGCAATCGAGTTCCTTATCGACAAGCTCAAGCAGACCAAGACGAATGGCGAGTTCTTCGATTCAATGAATACCTAATGCTCTGACGGTTTCGGCTTAAGCAACTCTGCGAGCGCCTCGGCCGTTTCCACTGGAGCCAGACAGACAAACCCGCGGCACAGATAGGCCGCGGGTTTTTTTATGATGAGTTCCCCTGCGCCCGGTACCAGTTCAATCTTTGTATTCTCTTCGAACCTGATCCATATGTCCGTTCGTCGCGGATCAGAGCGGCTATCGGCGGCCCGGATAAGCGGATGCTCTCTATCAGGGGTGACAAGGACAAGCTTCATAGGTTCAAGCAGCAGGCTGGCACTGTTGAGAACGCCGGCCTGGCCATAGCGCTGTTCAAGAACACGGCCAATAGCATTCTCCGCGAGCTGTTCTACTCTTTGTTGCAGCGCATAGTCCGCGGTTGTTGTTGCCAGACGGATAATTGATTCGAGGATCTGTCCCGTAGCGCTGGGTATTGCCTCGTCTTGGTCGCCTCGCACGCGGATGATAACGTCAGTGCTGTCGGAGGCACTGAGTGCATAATTTCCGTCAGCGGTCAGATGCCAGCGATCAAGAGCTTCGAGCCAGTGGCTTGCATCGCTGAGAAACGTTTTCTCCTGAGTGGCCTCATACAGAGAGACCGCCGCGTTAATCATTGCTGCATAATCCGATGACAGACCGGGAAACAGTCGCGATTGACCGAGAACGGAATGCGGCAAGCGTCCGTCAATCATCGATTCGGATATGGAACGATAAGAGCTGATAGCCAATTCCAGCCAGTCCGAGCGCTGAAAAACACGCGATGCTTCGGTCAGCGCGCGAATCATAAGACCATTCCAATCGGTCAATGATTTGTCATCGCGATTGGGATGGATGCGCTTTTCACGTTGAGCAAAGAGGATTTGGCGGACCTTCAATAGATCCGCCTCGGTATCGGTGTTGAAAGCATCTGGAGATTTAAGACGGTTCAGAATTGTCTTGCCCTCCCAATTGCCTTCGGATGTCACGTCATAGGTGGTTCTGAAGGCTTGAAACTCCGCCGCGTCCGAAATTTCGCTCGCGGACCAAACGTAGAAACGTCCCTCCTCCCCTTCACTATCCGCGTCAAGGCTTGAGGCAAAACGCGCACCATTTGCCAGCATTTCCCGCCTCAACCAATCAACAGTCTCTTCGATTCGTATGCGGAACAATTCATCTTTGGTTTCCGCATAGGCATAAGTCGCGTGACGAATGAACTGCGCATTATCGTAGAGCATCTTCTCAAAATGCGGGACAAGCCAGTCATCATCAACGGAGTATCGCGATAGGCCGCCGCCGAGATGATCATAAATCCCGCCTTGCAGCATCGTTCGCAGGCTTTTGAGGAATGCGTCGCGGTGCTGAGTATTGCCGTTCCGGAGCCAGGAAAGCCAAAGTGTATCCATAAAAGGAGCATTGGGAAATTTAGGCGCGCCGCTCAGACCACCCTTTTTCATGTCAATCATGCCCGCTATATTGGCGGCGAATTGATCAAAGAGCTGCTTGTCGAGTGGCACGGCAGTCGCTTTTGCATCAAGGCGGGCGCTGACGTGATCCGTAAGCGCATCGACATTCTGGACTACGCGGGCATGGTCTTCGCGCCATACCCGGTCAATGGATTGCAGCACATCCATGAAGCCCGGCCGCCCATAGCGCGAGTTCTTGGGAAAATAGGTTCCTCCCCAGAAGGGCTTTGCATCCTGGGTGAGAAACATCGTTAGCGGCCAGCCGCCTTGTTCTCCCATGGCTCCCAGCGCAGCCATATAGATCTGGTCAATATCCGGGCGTTCCTCCCGATCGACTTTGATGTTGACGTAGTGGGCGTTCATGAGATCAGCCACCTGCTGGTCTTCGAAACACTCATGCGCCATGACGTGGCACCAGTGGCAGGCGGCATAACCCACGGAGAGGAGAATGGGTTTGCCCGTTTCCCGTGCTTCCTGCAATGCAAGCTTCCCCCAAGGTCGCCAGTGAACAGGATTATGAGCGTGCTGCCGCAAGTAGGGACTGGATTCCTGTCCGAGCAAATTGGCTTGTTGATACATGGAAGACTCTGCTCTTTCCGAATGGTGCTGTGAGGTCTATCAAGGCTGTAAGTGTAGACGCGGACAGCAACAAATGAAACAGAACGAGAATTTTCCTGAAACCATCTTCGCCCTGTCGAGTGGGCGTTTGCCGTCGGGTGTGGCGGTACTGCGTATTTCTGGTTCCGAGACTCGATTCGTTATCGAAACAATTTGCGGTAAATTACCGGAACCACGTCATGCTGACCTGCGGCCGTTCAGGGACAGAGAAGGAAATCTCGTTGATCGGGGACTCGTGTTGTTCTTCCCCAATCCGAACAGTTTTACCGGCGAAGATTGTGGTGAATTTCATCTGCACGGCGGGCGCGCCGTCGTGGATTCCATAATTTCACTTCTCTATACATTCGAAAACTGCCGGATTGCCGAGGCTGGTGAATTTACGCGGCGCGCTTTTGCCAATGCGAAATTCGATCTGACCGTAGCGGAAGGCCTCGCAGATTTGATAGCGGCGGAAACCGATGGGCAACGCCGCCTTGCTCTGCAGATCGCGTCTGGGTCACAGGTTCAACTCTATTCTTCCTGGCGCACGGAAATAATCCGCGCACGTGCTTTGATTGAAGCCGAACTGGATTTTGCCGATGAATCCGATGTGCCCGGTTCGGTCTCCGATCAGGTTTGGCTATCCATGCGGGAACTTGCAGAGAAGATTGAAAAGCATGTCGCGGACGGTAAGCGTGGTGCCATCATCCGTGATGGTTTCCGGGTTGTCATCCTTGGTGCTCCGAATGCAGGTAAATCCAGTCTGTTGAACGCACTGGCTGGGAGTGACGTTGCTATTGTTTCCGACGAGCCTGGGACAACGCGGGACCTCATTGAGATCAAGCTTGATCTGGGCGGCCTTCCCGTGCTGATAACAGATACAGCGGGCTTAAGGGAAACCGAGGGCAAGGTGGAGAAAATCGGCATTGATCGGGCGCTCGAACGCGCTTTGTCGGCGGATCTGGTTCTGGCCCTTACCGATATATCTCACCCCCTACCCGTTCCCTTGGAGCAGCTTGCATGCAATGACGTCTTGCGGGTCGGCACGAAAACGGATTTACGCGATCAAGCAACGTCAGATGATTTTGATTTAACCTTGTCCACTCAATCTAATACTGGTTTGGCTGAACTCCTTGATACCTTGAAAATCAAAGCCGCGAAGGCGGCGGGCAATCTTTCAGACCCTTTACCAACACGTCGGCGTCATATGGAACTACTGACTGAGACAAGCCGTGAGATCAATCACGCAGTGGTGGATGAGAGTGCTCCGCTGGAGGTGCGGGCGGAGTATCTACGCCGGGCTTCCCACGCACTCGGGCGGATTACTGGCGACGTGGATGTTGAAGATATTCTGGATGTGGTATTCTCTCAATTCTGTATCGGGAAATGATTCACGTGAAACAATTAGAGTATCGATTGCTGGATTGACTTCATCGAATTGTTTCACGTGAAACATCGTTCCTTGACTCACACTTGACTCATGGCGCCGTTTTGCCCATCAAGGCACTAAATTCGAATCTCGGAAAGTTTGGCTCGTGGAAGACAATTTCGACGTTATTGTCATTGGTGGTGGACATGCTGGCTGTGAAGCCGCAGCAGCTTCCGCTCGCTTTGGTGCGCGAACCGCTCTGGTTACGCATAAAGCCGACACGATTGGCGTGATGTCCTGCAACCCAGCGATTGGTGGTCTTGGGAAAGGCCATCTTGTCCGCGAGATTGATGCGTTGGATGGTTTGATGGGCCGCGTTGCTGACGCTGCCGGTATTCAATTTCGTCTGCTCAATCGCCGGAAGGGTCCCGCGGTGCGTGGTCCCCGTACACAAGCCGATCGGAAATTGTACCGTCTTGCCATGCAGTCGGCCATTGCTGAGCAGCCGAATTTGACCGTTGTCGAAGGTGGCGCGAATGACCTGGTCATTCATGATGGAAAGATTTCTGGTGTACAGTTGATGGATGGCCGCGTTCTATCCTGTGGTTCCGTTGTTCTGACAACAGGAACATTTCTACGCGGGCTCATTCATATTGGTGAGAAGAAGATACCGGCCGGACGGATGGGGGAAGCTCCGGCGCTCGGTCTATCCGACACTTTGGCCAGACATGAATTTGCTTTGGGGCGCCTGAAGACCGGAACACCCCCACGTCTGGATGGCCGCACAATCGATTGGAAGGCTCTTGACGTTCAGTCAGCGGATGAAGATCCACTGCCCTTCTCGCTAATGACGGATGCTATCACGAATCCTCAGATTGATTGTGGGATCACGCGTACAACGCCGGCCTCGCACGCGGTCATTCGTGCAAATCTGCATCGCTCAGCGATGTATTCAGGATCAATTGAAGGCATTGGTCCGCGTTATTGTCCTTCGGTTGAAGACAAGATCGTCAAGTTCGGCGATCGCGATGGCCACCAGATTTTTCTGGAACCCGAAGGTTTGGATGACGATACGGTTTATCCCAATGGTATTTCCACTTCACTTCCGGAGGAAGTACAGCTGGAGATTCTCAAAACGATACCCGGTCTGGAGCGTGCGATTATGCTGCAACCGGGTTATGCCATTGAATATGACTTCATTGATCCACGCGAGTTGGATCGGAGCCTTCAGACCCGTCGTATCGCCGGTCTGTTTCTTGCCGGGCAGATCAATGGAACAACAGGATATGAAGAGGCAGCTGCGCAAGGTCTGTTGGCCGGGCTCAACGCAGCCCGACTATCAAGTGGTGGTGAGCCGACCATCATACAGCGCACTGAGGCTTACATCGGTGTGATGGTTGATGATCTGACATCGCGTGGTATCAGCGAGCCCTATCGCATGTTTACTTCCCGTGCGGAATTCAGACTTTCTTTGCGTGCGGATAATGCAGATGAGCGGCTTACCCCTATGGCGGATCGCTTGGGAATTCTTGGTTCCACACGTAGAACACGATTCGATGAACGCACACGGGAGTTGGATGCAGCGCGCGAGATGGCTAAGCGTCTGAATATCACGCCCAATGCAGCCGCTTCAATGAATTTGCATTTGAACCAAGATGGCGTCCGCCGGTCAGCGTATGAGCTTCTTGCCTTTCCCGATATTGACCTTGCACGCCTCACCGCTATCTGGCCAGAACTGTCATCAGTCAAAGGACGGGTAGCCGAAGCACTGGAGATTGAAGCACAGTATGCGGTTTATCTCGAGCGACAGAAAACTGATGTTGCGGCGATGGAACGCGAAGAGGCGCTGCTCATTCCGCAGAGCATCGATTTTTCCGCAGTTCCTGGCCTGTCCAACGAGTTGAAACAGAAACTCAAGCAACGTCAGCCTCGATCCATTGCTGAAGCACAACGTATTGATGGCATGACGCCGGCGGCGCTCGCTTTGATTATTGCGCAGATACGCCGCAGCTCCATCGCACGAGATGTAGCGTGAGCGATTGGCGCGAGAAACGACTGCGTCAGGTCTTGCCAACTGTTTCACGTGAAACAGTGACGGGCCTGATCGGCTTTGAAGATTTGTTTCGTAAATGGTCGAAAGCAATTAATCTCGCCTCCCCGGCTACGCTGGATGAGTTATGGGAACGGCATATTATTGATAGCGCGCAGCTCTATCCCTTGTTCCCCAACGCCCAAAAATGGCTTGATCTCGGTTCAGGCGGTGGTTTCCCAGGTGTTATACTTGCTATTCTTTTGAAGGAAAATGCAGGCGCCAGAATCGACCTTGTGGAGAGTAATGGCAAAAAAGCAGCTTTTCTGCGCACTGCTTTGGCTCAATTCGCGACGTCTGGTATGGTTCATCCCGCCAGAATTGATGCTGTTTGGGCGAAAATCCCAACTCCTGATGTTATTACCGCTCGCGCACTTGCTCCTCTTAAGGAACTTTTCGCGTTGACTGAGCCTTGGCTGGCAAATGGCGCAACGGCTCTTTTTCAAAAAGGCCGGGATTACCGACGGGAGATTGAGGAAAGCCGTGACGGCTGGTCCTTTGATCTGGTACAACATCCAAGTGTGGTTGATGTTGAGTCGGTCGTGCTGCAGATCAGCAATGTGCGGCGCAATTCGGCGGTAAAGTAACACCACTTTTCGATTTCGGTCGCCGATAACGATGATTTGCTTGGGAAGACAGTGATGAACAGTCAGACTCGTATCATTACCATAGCCAACCAAAAGGGTGGTGTGGGCAAAACCACGACTGCTATCAATCTGGCTACGGCGCTTGCGGCCATTGGCGAAAATGTATTGATCGTTGATCTCGATCCGCAGGGTAATGCCAGTACCGGGCTTGGAATTGACCGCAAAAATCGTGAACTGTCGTCCTACGACGTGCTTATGCAGACTGCTTCGGTTGAAGAGGCGGCGATTGCAACGGCGGTTCCCAATCTTTCATTGATTCCATCAACACTTGATCTTCTTGGTGTTGAGATGGAAATCGCCGGGTCTGGGGACCGCGCCACCCGTTTGCGTAAGGCGTTTCGGGGTAACAGTACAGCCTCCCCTTTCACCTATATTTTGATTGATTGCCCCCCATCCCTCAACCTTCTGACAATGAATGCAATGGCGGCGGCCGATTCTGTCCTTGTTCCCTTGCAGTGTGAGTTCTTTGCTCTGGAGGGTTTAAGTCAGTTGCTGGAAACGGTAAATCAGGTGCGGACGGCCCTCAATCCGTCATTGACCATTCAGGGTATCGTACTAACAATGTTTGATGGCCGTAACAATCTTGCGACGCAAGTCGTGGATGATGTGCGCTCATTTATGGGCGATAAGGTATATCGCACTGTGATCCCACGCAATGTTCGCGTATCAGAAGCACCATCCTACGGAACGCCGGCCATTCTTTATGATTTGAAGTGCGCTGGTAGTCAGGCTTATCTGCAGCTTGCATCGGAAGTTATTCAGAGAGAGCGGCATTTGCGCGCCGCTTGATATCGATTCGAATACGAAACATTTATGAGAGCCTATGACAATGAATGAAGATCCGTCAAAGAAACGCCTCGGTCGTGGTCTTGCCGCGCTCATTGGAGAGATGGACCGTCTACCGGAAGAAAACGTTCCTCCGCGTATTGCAACGTTGGATCGTCAGGTTCCTATTGAATTCGTCAGCCGCAATCCTCGCAATCCGCGCCGCCTGTTCACGGAAGCTGATCTTGAAGACCTTACACAGTCGATCCGAGAGCATGGCATCGTTCAGCCTGTTGTCGTTCGCCCTGCCAAGGATTCGGCGGATCGCTACGAACTGATTGCCGGTGAACGGCGCTGGCGTGCCGCGCAACGTGCTGGTCTGACAACTGTTCCTGTCATTATTCGCGAAGTCGATGATCGTGTTGCACTTGAGCTGGCAATTATCGAGAACGTACAACGTGCCGATCTCAATCCGATCGAAGAAGGTATGGGGTATCAGCAGCTTATCGATGATCATGAATATACGCAGGCAGATCTGGCGCAGGTGATCGGCAAGAGCCGCAGTCATGTAGCCAATACGCTGCGTTTGCTAAAATTGCCCGAGCCGGTGCGTGACCATATTACGAACGGTGCTCTTTCAGCCGGGCATGCGCGCACGCTGATCACAGCGGAGAATCCGGGGCTTCTTGCCGATCGTATTATTCGCGATGGCCTTTCGGTTCGTCAGGCGGAAGCTTTGGCGCAGGGCGGCGGAAACAAACCAGCTGCGCCCAAGGTGAAGGCTGACAATGACGAGAATAAAGATGCCGATACACGGGCATTGGAAAAGCTGCTCTCCGATGTCACGGGGATGCGTGTTACGGTTAACCATCAGGCGAAGGGTGGGGATGTGCGTATTCACTATACGACGCTGGAGCAGTTGGATGAAATTTGCCGCCGCCTGCAGAGCTAGCGTGACGTAACGGTATATTATCGTTTTAATTCAAATACTTATTTGCTATTCAGCCGCAGATTCGAGCGGGCGTTACCTAACGTCCGCTCCGCCCTGCTCTTGCAGCCTCGGCAGCCAAGGCTATCAGTGATTGCCGAATGATCGGAATGGACAGTGCTGCGTTGCGGCGGCTTTCCAGAACGGTTTTTTGCAATCGTTCAATGGCTTTGGCGCAAGTTTGAGTTGTCCAGCGCTGCAATGCTGTCTCGACAAGCCGACGTCTGGAGAAAAATACCGGCGGCCGCGCGCCTGCGACAGCAGATCCAGCATTTTTGCCTTCCGTCTCCATGCCGTAACGCAGGGACTGGAGCGTCTGGAACTGCCGGATAGCCGAACTCAGAATGAGGAAGCTCGACGAACCCGAGCCGATGACCCGATCAAATGCGTGGGTAAAATCGTTGAGATTGCCAGTCATGAGCGCATCGATAATCGTCTCATAGGAGGTTGCACTGACGTCGCCAATAATATCGCGAACGTCCTCAATGGTGATACGTTCACGCCCGTGAGCATAAAGACAAATTTTCTCCAGCTCGGCACGCGTCGCCAAACGATCACCGCCAAGGCTTTCCTTCAGCAGATTGCGGGCATCCAGCGTGATCTGTAACTGATTCCGTGCAAGCATATCGTCGATGGTTGCATCGATCCCTTTGGCGTCATCGCTATAGCAAGGCAGTGCCATGGCACTGGCGCTTTGTTCGACAATGCCACGCAGGCCTGCACCCTTTTTCAGATCGCCAGCCTCTATGAGAATAAAGGTGTCTACCGGTGGTGTTTTGGTCAGATGCGTTACGGCGTCAGCCAATCCCTTTTGCCCTGATGCGTTACGGACCCAGATCAGGCGTTCGCCGCCAAACATGGAAATTGTATTGGCTTCATCGGAAAGACGGCCAGGTTCTGCCTGAATATCATCGGCGTCCAGACGGATGACGGCGAAGGGATCATCCTGTGAGAGCCCGGTCAGTTTGATGAAACTTCCGGCCCTTTCGCTCACAAGGCCTTTGTCCGGACCGTAAAGAAGCACAATGGGATAGGCTCGATCGAGCCTTTTCAGGAAGGAATCAACCTCATGCGCTTTCTTCTGTGCCATGGTTGAAGGGTTTAGCGCATTGAACACGGATTGCAATTGTACATTGTTTATCAAAGCAGCGCTTTAAGGGCAGGGAACAAATGCCAGATAGCAAAAAGGCCCAGGTAAACCTGAGCCTTTTGATCTTCGGACAACTGGAGCGGGAGAAGGGATTCGAACCCTCGACCCCAACCTTGGCAAGGTTGTGCTCTACCCCTGAGCTACTCCCGCATGTGCCAGTTTGTCTTGCGAAGCGGGGCCTATATGACCCAAGCACCAGCCAATTGCAACAGTGAATTTTCGACTTTATGACGATATTCGAAAAAATTGTGGAATGATTGCGTTGGCCTTAAGGTCGAACACTTGTTTAAACGCCGTATCGCTGGCTTTTCGCTTGAGAGCGCGCGTCGAAGTGATTAGGACAGGAAAGCTTATTTCCTGATGATCGGTGCCGCGAGAGCCAGAATGCCCAAGACATATGAAGAGCTGATGCAGAAACTCGACGAACTCGGGATCAAAACGTCAACGATTCGCCATGCACCGGTGTTTACGGTCGCTGAAGCGCAAGATTTGCGCGGGCAGGTTGCCGGTGCTCACACCAAGAACCTTTTTCTTAAAGACAAGAAGGACAAATTCTTTCTTGTGACTGTTGGGGAGGAGGCACAGGTCGATCTCAAGACGATTCATACAAAGATTGGTGCTTCAAGCCGGGTGTCCTTTGGAAAGCCGGAAAAGCTGATGGAATATCTTGGACTTGTTCCTGGCTCCGTCAGTGTGCTGGGCGTGATCAATGACGAGGACCATCAGGTGAAGGTGGTGCTCGATGAACATCTTATGCGCAGCGATATTATTAATGCGCATCCTCTAAGCAATGATGCGACAACCTCTATCGCAAGCAATGACCTCAAGCGCTTTCTGAAGGCGACGGGTCATGAGCCCCTGATCTTGAAAATTGACGAATCGAACCCAACCTGAGTGCAGACATGCGCCAGTCCAACCGGACTTGGCAAATACGTGACCAGCGGATGCGGGAGAACTTTCATGAGCAATACAGATAACCCGTTCAGTGGCGGCTATGGCAGCGCGGCTGGTACAACGACCGTATCCTATGGCGGCTCGGCTCCATCTGCGCCCTCAAAACCTGTGGGCGCCCTGATCAAAGATACAACCACCGCAGGATTTGCTACCGATGTGATTGCCGAATCGAAGAACCAGCCGGTTCTGGTTGATTTCTGGGCGCCGTGGTGCGGTCCGTGCAAACAGCTGACCCCTATCATCGAAAAGGTGGTCAATGCCGCTGGCGGGCGTGTAAAGCTCGTTAAAATGAACATTGACGAGCATCCGGCTATCGCTGGTCAGTTGGGTATTCAGTCGATTCCCGCTGTAATTGCCTTTTCGGACGGCAAGCCTGTCGATGGTTTCATGGGTGCCCTGCCTGAATCCAAGGTGCAGGAATTCATTGATCGTATTGCATCACCGGATGGTGACAGGGATGCGGCCATCCAGGCAGCGCTGGACGCGGCGACACAAGCGGTTGCGGCCGGTGATGCCGAACAGGCCGCCCAGATATACTCCGCGGTTCTTGGTGAGGTGCCTGATCATGTCGGCGCGCTTGCCGGACTGGCAAATTGTCTGATTGAGCTTGGTGATCTCGATCAGGCCAAAGCCGTTCTTGCGCAGGTTCCCGCGGATAAGAAGGAAGATGCCGGTATTCGGGCGGCAGAAGCAAAGATTGCCTTGGCCGATCAGGTGGCCAAACTTGGCGATCCCGTTGCACTGGAAGCAAGGCTTAAAGCTGATCCAAAGGATTATCAGGCACGTTATGATCTCGCCATGATCCTGAACGCCACCGGAGAACGCGACGAGGCCGCCGATCATCTTCTTGCCATCATGAAGGCCGATCGTGCGTGGAATGATGATGGTGCCCGCAAACAGCTGTTGCAGTTCTTCGAAGCATGGGGCCCGGCTGATCCGGCGTCACTTACCGCACGCCGGAAATTGTCTTCCCTGCTGTTTTCCTGAATGAAATAGGGCACAATAGCGATTGGTTCGTGTTTCAGCGGATCAATCACTGGAGCTGGTAATGCAAGCAGGCAATGTTCGTTATCGGACGCTGGAGAATATTCCCGAAAGCGTACCGATTTTTCCCCTTTCTGGAGCACTGTTGCTCCCCGGCGGGCAACTGCCTTTGAACATCTTCGAGCTGCGCTATCTGGCGATGGTGGACGCTGCCCTGAGCGGTAAGCGTATTATTGGCATGATCCAGCCCCGGTTCGATCAGGGCGAAGAGGAAACGGATGAACTATGCGAGGTCGGGTGCCTTGGCCGTATCACGTCCTTTGCTGAGACAGGCGATGGCCGTCTTTTGATCACGTTGCAGGGCATTTGCCGCTTTCGGATTGTCAAGGAATTGTCCAGCAGAACGCCGTTCCGGCAGTGCAAGATCGCGCCGCTTCTGGCTGATCTCGACGAGGCGGATGATTCGGAAGTGGATCGCACGGCACTACTGCGTGTTTTCAGGGCTTATCTTGATGCGAATAATCTTGAAGCGGATTGGGATGGTATTTCCCGTGCGGGCAATGAAACGCTGGTGAATGCACTGGCCATGATGTCGCCCTTTGGTGCGGCGGAAAAACAAGCCCTGCTTGAAGCGGCTGACCTGAAAACCAGAGCCGAAACTCTGATTGCAATCACTGAAATCATGCTGGCAAAAGACAATGATGATTTTGGGTCAAACCTGCAGTGATCTGTTCTGAAGGAACACATCTATGATCGAACCAAAACGCGAACCAGCAATTGATCGCAAGTTGCTTGAGCTTCTGGTCTGCCCTTTGACCAAGGGGCCACTTGTCTACGATCAAGAAAAGTCGGAGCTGATTTCAAAATCGGCGCATCTTGCCTATCCCATCCGCGACGGTATCCCGATCATGCTGCCATCAGAGGCGCGGACCATCGAAGATTAGATTTAACTCCATTTTTGCAGAAATTGTGAGAATATGAGTCAGTTGAACAACTGACTCAAGGGGGTTAGCTTGACGAAGCGGAATGACAAACGCGATATTCTTGTCGCTACAGCGGCCGGTTTGTTCTGGCGTCAGGGTTTTGCGGTGACAAGCCTTGCGCATATTGCAGCGGAGTCCCGCATCCCACTTGGCAATATCTATTATTATTTCAAGACCAAGGCCGAGTTGGCGCGCGGTGTTGCTGATATTTTCGTCGCTGAAACCGAGGATATGCTGACGGAAATTGTTGAAGCCGATCAGGAACCGCGTAAGCGCTTGCAGCTACTCATTGAAAAACTGGCCCATTCCCTAAAAAGTCGAGTGGAGAACGGTTGTCCGATCGCCTTGGGCATTCGCGACTTTCGGCATGAATCACCGCAGGCGGCTGAACGGGCTGCAGAAGTTTTCAGTCTCCTCATCGGATTTATCGGAAGAGAACTCGGGAGAATGGGACTGCGCCCCTCGACGGCGCTTGCCACAGCGCGCAATGCGGTGGCGGAGTGGCAGGGCGGCATCATGCTTGCCCATGGCTTGAAAGACCCGACTGTCCTTGCAGAAAGTTTCCGGCGCATGGAACGGCTTCTGGTGCCTTCGCGGAGCTAGTTCGCACAGCACTCGCATCCTTGGCGTAAACGCACTATATGAAGCGAAAAGTGCTCCGGGAGTTTTAATGGCCAGAAGTAACCAAACTGCAGATTGGACTCATCGCCTGTCACCGGCTTTGAGCGAAATCGAATCCCTCGCGATTGAAGCCTATGCGCATCTGCCGGAGGATTTTCGAAGTCTCTGCGGTGATATCACCATTCAGGTATCCGAATTTCCCGAGGACCAAATCGTTGAAGATATGGGTCTGGAATCGCCGTTTGATCTGCTTGGCCTGTTCGAAGGCCGGGGGATCGGTGAACGTTTCTCGCTACAGACAGGTGAGCAGCCCAATAAGATTACTATCTATCGTCGTGCTGTCCTCGACTATTGGGCCGAATATGAAGAGGCTCTGGGCGATATTGTCACCCACATTCTCATCCATGAGATTGGCCACCATTTCGGCCTTTCGGACGAGGATATGGAACGGATCGAAGCAAGCGTGGACTAATCAGTAATTGAGGGAAAAACTGCTTTTAATTTTGCCTGATCAGGCTAAATCTCATGCATCGATCTCTTAGGTTTATTAGGGAGACCTGTCTTGCCTGATTATCCAACCCCTACCGAGTTTTATCAGGCATTGAAAACGGCGTGGAGCCTTGAGAGTTCAAGCAAGTGGACACTAGAAAATCCTGCCAAGGGACAATGCAGCGTCACCTCGCTGGTGGTTCAGGATTTCTTTGGTGGCTCGATCCTCAAAACACAGACTTATGGCGGTACGCATTTCTACAATACAATTGATGGTGTGCGATGGGATCTTACCATTAGCCAATTCGACCGGCCCATTCCTTTTGAGGACAGACCGGCGACACGCGAAGACGCCATGGCAGATACGTCAGAGCAGCAATATCGCGCACTGAAAAGCCGCCTGAGTAATGCTGTGGCTTAATAGTCGCTGAGCTTGATACCCGGATCATAATCGACCCCGTCAACATCCTTTACCACCGCTTGGCCACACTGCATTGTGCCGGTGACGGAGTTGAAGGCATAGGTAGGCGAGCCGTAAATGTGCCAACCTTTGTTAACGGCAGCCGTGACCTTATGACAGAAGCTGGCATCATCGGGGCCGGTCAAAAAGCGGTACAGTTTCATGCTTTATCTCCTTTGATTTGCACTTTCGCCAGCGTCTTTTCCGCATTGGCGAGATGCAGGCGCTCAACCATTTTTCCATTCAGGGCAATCGCACCCTTGCCGGTATTTTCGGGCAAAGCAAAGGCAGCAACAATGGATTCCGCTTCCGCAAGCATCGCCTCATCCGGCTGAAAAGCACGGTTTGCTGCGTCAATCTGCGAGGGATGGATAAGTGTTTTGCCGTCAAAGCCCATTTTCGAGCCTTGAGTGCATTCAGTTGCAAAACCGGCAGTGTCCGCAAAGTTGTTATAGACGCCATCTATGACATCAAGGCGCCCCGCTTTGGCGCAAAGAATGATTTGCATCAGCCATGGTACGAGATAGGAACGGCCTTCGCTCAGACTTGTACCCGTTTCCTTGGCGATATCATTGGTGCCGACGACAAAACAATCAAGACGCCCCGTAGACCGTAAACCAAGCTCAGCGATCTCATCCGCGTTCAGAATGCCGCGCGGTGTCTCGATCATCGCCCAAAGCCTGATATTTTCTGAAGCGTCAGTCTCTTCGAGTATTTCGGTAACGCTGACTATATCCTGCGGTGTCTCGACTTTCGGCAAAAGGATTGCATCGGGTTTGCAGGCCCGCGCAGCCAGAAGATCCTCGGCGCCCCACTCACTTGCAAGCGCATTAATACGAATGATCCGTTCAGCCTCGCTTGCCGGATTGGCACGGAAATAATCGCGCAAAGCCTCGCGGGCCTCATCTCTTGCATCAGGCGCAACCGCATCTTCCAGATCAAAAATAACCGCATCAGTATCAAGGCTGGCAATCTTGGCGAGAGCCTTGGCATTTGAGGCGGGAACGTAAAGAACCGAGCGGCGAGGGCGAGATGTTTTGCGCATGTCACTTTTTTGCATTGATCCGTGAGCCAAGACAAGAGCAATCATGCGCAGCTGACTGCCCCAATCTGCCACAGGCGGAAGGTCTTTGATTCGCCGCCAAGCTGGTGTAAAGCCAACATACTCATCTTATGAACACCACAGGCAGAGATTATGGACAAGTTTACCAAGCTCACCGGCGTTGCCGCACCGTTGCCGATCATCAATATCGACACGGACATGATCATTCCCAAGGATTACCTGAAGACGATCAAGCGCACAGGACTTGGCAGCGGACTATTTGCCGAAATGCGCTTCAATGAAGACGGCTCGGAGAATCCGGACTTCGTTCTCAACAAGCCAGCCTATCGCAAGGCACAGATTCTGGTTGCCGGTGATAATTTTGGCTGCGGTTCCAGCCGTGAGCATGCGCCATGGGCGTTGCTCGATTTCGGCATCCGCTGCGTTATCTCGACCAGTTTCGCCGATATTTTCTACAATAACTGCTTTAAGAACGGCATTCTGCCTATCCGTGTCAGCCATGAGGATCTCGACAAGCTGATGGACGATGCACAGCGCGGTGCCAATGCAACGCTGACGATCGATCTGGAAGAGAAGACGATCAGGGGACCTGATGGCGGTCAGATCAGTTTCGACCTTGATGAATTCCGTCGCTACTGCATGCTGAACGGTCTCGATGATATTGGTCTCACCATGGAAAAAGCCTCGAAGATCGACAGCTTTGAAGCGGCCAATGCCCAGAGGCATCCCTGGGCTTAAGCGCTGAACCATGCGGGCTTAAGCCTGTTGACACTCTCGATTATTCAAAGAAAAAGGGCGCAGAAACTGCGCCCTTTCTTTTTTGCGGCATTGCCTGTTTAAGCTGCGAGCTGCTTGGGCTGGATAAGCCCGCGCGCCACCAGAAGCTCGGCGATCTGAATGGTGTTAAGTGCAGCACCCTTGCGCAGATTGTCGGAAACAATCCAAAGCGACAGGCCATTCTCGACAGTGATGTCCTCGCGGATACGCGAAATATAAGTCGCATCTTCACCGGCTGCCTCGTAAGGCGTGATGTAACCGCCATCTTCATGCCGGTCGATAACAAGGCATCCTGGAGCATCGGACAGGATATCGCGGGCCTCCTCTGCGCTCATCGGGCTTTCGAACTCAATGTTGACAGCTTCCGAGTGGCCGATAAAGACCGGCACGCGCACGCATGTTGCCGTCAGCTTGATCTTGGGATCAAGCATCTTCTTGGTCTCTGCAACCATCTTCCACTCTTCCTTGGTGTAACCATCTTCCATGAAGACGTCGATGTGCGGAATGACGTTGAAGGCGATGCGCTTGGTAAACTTCTTGGCCTCGACGGGATCAGCAACAAAGACAGCGCGTGACTGTTGGAAGAGTTCGTCCATGCCATCCTTGCCGGCCCCGGAAACGGACTGGTAGGTGGAGATGACAAGACGCTTGATTTTTGCCTTGTCGTGCAGTGGCTTCAGCGCCACGACGAGCTGGGCAGTCGAGCAATTCGGGTTGGCAATGATGTTCTTCTTGGTAAAGCCGACAATCGCATCGGGATTTACCTCTGGAACGATCAGCGGAACGTTGGAATCGTAACGCCATGCGGAAGAATTATCGATGACGACGCAGCCCTGCGCACCAATCTTCGGGGACCATTCCTTGGAAATATTGCCGCCAGCCGACATCAGGCAGATATCGGTATCGGAAAAATCATAGGTGTCGAGGGCTTTGACCTTCAGTGTACGGTCGCCAAAGGAAACTTCGGTACCCTGTGACCGGCGCGAGGCAAGCGCAACAACTTCACTCACCGGAAAGCCGCGCTCTTCCAGTATTGTCAACATTTCGCGGCCCACATTGCCCGTGGCACCTACAACCGCAACCTTGAAACTCATCTGTGCTATCTCCTGTCCCTCACCGCTCTCTGCAAAAAACCCGCTGGCCACTGCGGGTCTTTTCCCCCGGGCCGGACCCGGGAGGGGGCGAGCAGGCCAAGGGAAATCAGACCGTTTTGGTGGTCGTTTTGGCCGGCATTTTGGTGGAAAGAACAGACGCGCCTGCGCATCCGGCATGAAAGCCGGAACCGCTCGTCAAAAAGTGTGCAGTTGATTCGCTGCTCACGGGGCGTCTCCTTAACCTGACACGCTTGTATCCGCTTTCCAAAAAGAGTCAATTGTCCATGCAAAAGATAAGAATATGTCGTGTTACACACAATTTTGGACTTTTGCTGCCAAAAGCAGTCTTTGCTTTCGTGAATATTTGTTCAACACTTGGGCGGTGCATGGGGTGCATGACCTTTGGGGGGAGAGTTCCGGAGGACATTCACCGGCGTGAGATCAGTTGAGCCAATGGGCTTGGCCAATGAAATCCTGCGCAGTGACAAAACTGAGGATATGACCGGACCTTGGGGCCGGGCAAATGCTGTTTTCTGGGAGGAATAGAAATGGCAACCACTTCTGTGGCTGGCGACGCCAGCCGGGGTATGACGAGAGAAGAGAAGAAAGTTATCTTCGCTTCTTCTCTCGGAACTGTTTTCGAATGGTACGATTTTTACCTGTATGGTTCACTGGCAGCTTTCATCGGCGCGGCATTCTTCAGCGAGTATCCTGAAGCAACGCGTAATATCTTCGCGCTTTTGGCCTTTGCTGCCGGTTTTCTTGTCCGCCCCTTCGGTGCTCTGGTTTTCGGTCGTGTCGGCGATCTTGTCGGCCGCAAATATACCTTCCTCGTGACCATCCTGATCATGGGCCTGTCAACCTTTCTGGTGGGTATCCTGCCCGGCTCAGGTACATGGGGTATCGCCGCACCTATCATCCTGATCGTGCTTCGTATGCTGCAGGGTCTTGCACTTGGTGGTGAATATGGCGGCGCAGCAACCTATGTGGCGGAACACGCGCCAAATAATCGCCGCGGCTATTACACGTCCTGGATTCAGACAACCGCGACGCTCGGTCTCTTCCTGTCTCTCGTCGTCATTCTCATTGTCCAGAACTGGCTCGGGAAGGAAGCGTTCGCCGCGTGGGGCTGGCGTGTACCTTTCATCCTATCATTTCTCCTTCTTGGTGTTTCTGTCTGGATTCGTCTCTCTTTGAGTGAATCGCCAGCGTTCAAAAAGATGAAGGAAGAGGGCAAAGGCTCCAAGGCGCCGCTGACGGAAGCATTCGGCCAGTGGAAGAATGCCCGCATCGCCCTGCTTGCGCTCTTTGGTCTGACTGCGGGTCAGGCTGTTGTCTGGTATTCCGGCCAGTTCTATGCATTGTTCTTTTTGCAGAACGTGCTCAAAGTCGACGGTCAGTCCGTCAATATCATGATCGCAATTGCTCTGCTGCTCGGCACCGGCTTCTTCGTCTTCTTCGGCTGGTTGTCGGACAAGATTGGCCGCAAGCCGATCATCATGGCTGGTCTTGCTCTGGCAATCCTCACTTATTTCCCGTTGTTCCAGGCTTTGACCCGGGCCGCCAATCCTGCATTGGCACAGGCGGAAGCAACGGTTCGTGCGACCGTGACCGCGGCACCGGGTGACTGTACCTTCCAGTTCAATCCTGTGGGTACTGCCAAGTTCACCAGTTCGTGCGATATCGCCACATCGTTTTTATCCAAAAGTTCGGTGCCCTATGACGTTGTTGATGGTCCTGCCGGACAGCCAGCCACGATCAAGCTTGGCGATACGGTCATCCCGTCCTACGACGCTACTGCCGCTGGTGCCGATGCAGCTGCCAAGAATGCGGTCCTGACGCATGATTTGAACCTGGCTCTGCAGAAAGCCGGCTTCCCGCTCGTTCGCGCGCCTGCAAAAGTTGCTGATGCAAAGCTGGACGGGTTCATCAAAGCCAATCCGGAACTCAATCTCGATGCAGCAGCAATCCGGGCTGGCGAGAAGGTGGTTACGCCAGTGGCGGATCTCGTCAAAGCGAAGCTGGTGACTGCTGAACAAGCAGCTGGTGCAACCGAGATGGCTGTTTATAACATTCCGAATGGCGGTCTGTTCACCATGGTTGCAGATCCAAAGGCCGTCAATTGGCCAATGACCATTGCCATCCTGTTTGTTCTGGTGATTTACGTGACGATGGTCTATGGGCCGATTGCTGCGATTCTGGTCGAGATGTTTCCGACCCGTATCCGTTACACCGGCATGTCCCTGCCTTATCACATTGGCAACGGCTGGTTTGGCGGTCTGCTTCCAGCAACGGTTTTTGCGATGAGCGCGGCCAAGGGCGATATTTACTACGGCTTGTGGTATCCAATCGTCATCGCCGCGATGACACTGATCATCGGTCTGATCTTTGTCCGTGAAACCAAAGGTGAAGACCTGCACGACATCAAGTAGTCAGAGTCTAACAAACAAAAACCCGGCGCGATCACTCGCGCCGGGTTTTTCTATGGGAGATGCAGCCGATCAGGCAGCGAGTGACTTGAATTTGGCAAGGATCGCATCGCCCATCTGGGTGGTGCCAACCTTGGTGCTGCCTTCAGACATAATATCGGCCGTGCGAATACCATCGCCAAGAACACCGGCAATCGCAGCTTCCAGCCGGTCCGCGTCTTCAACCATGTTGAAGGAATAGCGCAGGCACATGGCGAACGACGCAATCATGGCAATCGGATTGGCTGCGCCAGTTCCCGCGATATCAGGGGCAGAACCATGCACTGGCTCATAAAGCGCCTTGCGGCTACCAGTCTTGCCATCGGGCGCACCGAGAGAGGCGGAGGGAAGCATACCCAGCGAACCCGTAAGCATCGCGGCAATATCTGACAGCATGTCGCCAAAGAGATTGTCGGTGACAATCACGTCAAATTGCTTGGGCCAGCGCACCAGCTGCATGCCACCGGCGTCAGCCAGCATATGTTCAAGCCGAACATCGGAATAACGCGCCTTGTGCGTGGCAGTAACCACCTCGTTCCACAGAACGCCGGATTTCATCACATTGCGTTTTTCCATTGATGTAACCTTGTTGCGGCGCGTGCGCGCCAGCTCGAAGGCAACTCCGGAAATACGCTCGATCTCGTAGGTGTCATAAACCTGCGTATCGATACCGCGTTTCTGACCATTGCCGAGATCAACGATCTCCTTCGGTTCGCCAAAATAGACGCCGCCAGTCAATTCACGCACGATCAGGATATCGAGGCCTTCGACCACGTCCTTCTTGAGGGATGAGGAGTCGGCAAGCGCCGGATAGCAGATGGCAGGGCGCAGATTTGCGAAGAGTTCCATGTCCTTGCGCAGGCGCAGAAGACCAGCTTCCGGGCGCACGTCATAGGGCACGCTGTCCCATTTTGGACCGCCGACAGCGCCGAAGAGGACCGCATCTGCTGCCATTGCCTTTGCCATGTCGGCATCCGAAATCGCCTTGCCATGGGCATCATAGGCGCAGCCACCGACAAGGCCCTCGTCCAGTTCGAAGCCGCTTTTGAGTTCAGCATTCATATAGGCGATGATCTTGCGGACTTCGGCCATTGCCTCGGGTCCAATACCGTCGCCGGGAAGAAGAAGGAGCTTTTTCGATGCCATTTCGGGGAAACCTCTAGGAGCGTTTGAAAGGGATGGCGGGTTCTTAGCGCAAGTTCAGCAAAGATGGAAAGCTTTCTGCGAAATTTTCTGACAGTTGATGCGCTCTGCAATGATTTGTGAAGCCGTAGTCATATCACTGCAACCCTCCGGTAATGTCGATGCAATCTTCGCAGCCTAGTTGCCGGGCATAAGTTTTGTCGATGGGGGTTTCCATATGTTCATGCACAATGCCCGTAATTGCAAACGGGTTATCGGAGCCGGTTTTGTAGTTAGCGCATTGCTTTTGGCAGGATGTGCGTCCGACATCATGAAGAATTATATCGGGCAGCCGGTGGAATCGGTGGTTATCGATTACGGCCCGCCGACCGAAGTTCTTGATCTTGGTCCGGGAGAGCGTGCCTATCAGTGGCGCAAGATATCGACCAATGCTGTTTCAGGCACATCGAGTGGTGAGGTCCGCGATACGCGGCATGGCAGGCGTTATGTGGAAACGGAAACACCCGGTTATGTCGAGCAGAAGGAATGTTTCTATACATTCTACGCCCGTTCGTCTGGTGGTCGCTGGTACATCACCAATTTCCGCAAGCCCAAGCTGGAGTGTGAATGATGGGCGGATCATGCAGTGCGAGCAACACTGCATTTATCTGCAAGTCATGATAAAGATTTTGTTACCACACGCGGGCCTTATTGCCGGTGTTTTACCAATGGAGAATTTCAATGCGCATCTTGCTGCTTGAGGACGAGCCTGAGATGGCTTCGGTCCTGAAAGCCGCGCTGGAGCGTCGCGATGTGATCGTCGACCATGTATCGACATTGGCCGATGCCGAGGCTATGGCAAAATTTGGTCCCTATGACGCTGTGGTGCTGGATAGGCGGTTGCCGGATGGCGAAGGCTTGAGCCTCATTCCGCGTCTGCGGGCCCTGCATGTTGATGCGCCGGTGATCGTACTGACGGCCATGAGCAGCCTTAATGATCGCGTTGCCGGACTGGATGCGGGTGCCGATGACTATATGGTCAAGCCTTTTGCCACGGAAGAGCTGATGGCGCGCTTGCGCGCATTGCACCGGCGTCCATTCACCCTACGTGCAGAGCAGACAGTCATTGGCCGGTTGACTTATGATTTCCGCCACCGTGAGGCGCTCATTGATGATCAGCCACTGGAATTGCCGCGGCGGGAGAGGCTGGTGCTTGAGACCTTGATCCGTCGGCCGGGGCGTACTGTCCTGCGCGCCACGCTCGAAGAATCTGTCTATGCCATGGATGATGAGATTGGCTCGAATGCGCTTGATGCCCATGTGTCACGGCTGCGGCGCAAGCTGGAAGATGTGGCCGCAGGTGTCGAGATACGGGCTATACGCAATCTTGGCTATCTGTTACGGGCAACTGCATGAAGAAAATTCGTCCGCGCTCGTTGCAATGGGTTCTGGTACGCAGGCTCATTGTGCTGCAGGCAACGACGCTGCTTATCTTCATCGGGCTGTTTTCGCTGGTCTTGTGGGTGGCCAATCCAAAGCTGCTTGTCGATAATGAAGCGGCTGTGGATCTTCTGAAAAGCGCAATCGACCGGGATGCCGACGGCAAGCTGATCGTGCGTGACACTGCAGAACTGAATGCATTCCGTGAGGAGTTCCCCAGACTGTGGTTCATTGCGCGCGATACAGGCGGGCAGTCCGTACAGCAGGGCGATATCCCCCTTGGTTATGAGAATGATACCAGCGATCTATTGAAGGCCGTAGATCATGCGACTCTCGGCTTTAGCGAGGGTGATTTGCGCCCTGAAGCTGTCGTCTCAAAAATCGATACCAAGGCCGGCCCCATACAGGTCATTACCTCTACGCGGGCATCTCGCGATGAAAACGAGGGCCTGGAAATCAATATTGATATGCAAGTGGATATGGCGCGCAATCCGGATGGTAGTACGGCCTGGATAAGGGTCGTTCCGGTTCTCATTATCGTCATCATCGCTCTGCTTCTGCCCATTATCATCGTGATGGGCGTGACGACACTGGTTACAACACCGGCAGTTGTGCGGCGGTCGCTGGCCGGGCTTGTTGCAACGGCCACTCAGGCGGGACGTATTGATATCAATAACCGTGCAATGCAACTGCCCATCGAACAGGTGCCGCTGGAAATTACGCCGCTGGTTCAGGCTTTCAACCACGCGCTTGCCCGGCTTGGCCAGGGCTATGATCAGCACAATCGCTTTCTGACGGATGCGGCACATGAGCTGCGTACGCCCATTGCTATCCTGCGAACGCGAGCTGAGCTTCTGACTGAAGATCCGCAAAGTGCCCGTTTGCTACAGGATATCGAGCGTTTGTCGCATCTGGCGCAGCAATTGCTCGACCGTCAATTGCTTGACCAGCCGGTTGGACCGGGTGAGGTTGTCGATCTTGTGCCGTTGGCTGGTCAGATCGTTGCGGATTTTGCGCCCTTGGCAATTGCTGCCGGTTACGATCTTTCCTTCGAACCACCGGCAAAGCCAGTCTATGTTCAGGTCAATACGTTGCAGATCGAACAGGCTGTTGCAAACCTCATCCGCAATGCAATCGAGCATTGCGACGGGAAGGGAACAATCACCGTATTGGTTGACGAGACGGGCGGTATTGAAGTTCGTGATGAAGGACCGGGTATTCCGGAGGAAGAGCATGAACATGTGTTCGAGCCCTTCTACCGTCTGCGGCCTCGCTCCAGCGGGGCTGGTCTCGGCCTTAACCTCACTCGTCAGATTGCCCGATTGCATGGCGGGCGTGTCGATATATTGACCGGACCGTGGCGCGGTGCGCGCATTCGCCTGCAATTGCCAATACAAAAAGCGGCTTAAGCGATCCGCTATTTTACCTCGTCGATACTTTCGACCAGATTGTCCCGCATGGTGATCAGTTCCGATCTTAGAGATTTTGCCTCATCCATAGTGCATCCGAAGGCCTTACCCATGGCAACAGGTACGGCCTCGGCCTGCGTGCGCATCGCCCGCCCATCAGCAGTTAGACCAATTAGAACCTGACGCTCATCCACGGTGTCGCGGCGGCGTGTAATCAGTCCGGCGGTTTCCAATCGCTTGAGCAGGGGCGTCAGCGTACCGGAATCCAGACTGAGCTTGTCACCGATTGCTTTCACAGTCTGGTTCGCCTCTTCCCACAGGACGACCATCACAAGATATTGCGGATAAGTCAGGCCCAGCGCTGCAAGACGAGGCTGGTAGGCGCGCGTCACCGCGTTGGCGGTGGAATAGATGGCGAAACAGAGAAAATTCTCCAACTTGAGGAGAGATTCCTGATTGTTCATGCCTGCCTTTTCCATTGTCATTACTCCGTCGGTATTCCCGCACATCATACACAAAGCAATTAAATTGCGCATCATTTAATTTTTCGTAACTCATATACAGTTTCCTATTGCGCACAATTAAATTGTGTGCAACTTAATACGCATCGAATTATCGATATAACCCAAGGAGCCCACCATGAGCATTCTCTACACCACCAAAGCGACAGCAACCGGCGGACGCGATGGCCGTGCATCCAGTGAGGATGGCCGCCTGAAAGTGACGTTGTCGACACCGAAGGAACTCGGCGGCAACGGGGCGGAAGGCACCAATCCCGAGCAGTTGTTTGGGGCCGGTTATTCAGCCTGCTTCATCGGTGCAATGAAGTTCGTTGCCTCGCAGAAGAAAATCAAATTGTCCGATGACACATCGGTTACTGCGACAGTCGGTATTGGTCCGCGTGAGGACGGCAAGGGCTTTGGCCTTGATGTTGCTCTTGCGGTGACATTACCCGGCATCGATGCGGCAACTGCACGCGAAATCGTCGATGGCGCACACATCGTCTGCCCCTATTCGGAAGCCACCCGCAGCAATCTGAACGTTCGTATCTCCATCAACTAGGCCGCGGTTAATCCAGCGGTTCACGGGAATGACGACCATGAGCAAGAACAAAACTCTTCTGACGTCCCGCCGCTCCTTTCTGACAGCAGGTGCAGGTCTTGTTGCTGCCGTCAGTCTCAAGGTCGGCGATGCGCAAGCAGCAGACAAGCCGAACAAAACCAAATCCAAAGAGCCAGTCAAAGGACATAAGGTCATGACAACATTCACGACGAAAGATGGCACCGAGATCTACTATAAGGATTGGGGCAAAGGACAGCCGGTTGTGTTCAGCCATGGCTGGCCGCTGAATGCCGATGCCTGGGAAGATCAGATGGTTTTCCTCGCGTCGAACGGCTACCGCGCCATTGCGCATGACCGGCGTGGCCATGGCCGTTCCAGTCAGCCGTGGAACGGCAATGACATGGATACCTATGCCGACGATCTGGCAGAACTTGTCGAAAAGCTTGATCTGAAAGACGCCATTCACGTTGGCCATTCAACTGGTGGCGGTGAAGTTGCCCGCTATATCGGTCGCCATGGCACCAAGCGCGTGGCCAAGGCGGTGCTGGTCGGCGCTGTGCCACCGTTGATGTTGAAAACAGCGGCCAATCCCGGTGGTCTGCCGATCGAAGTGTTCAATGGCATTCGCGATGGTGTTGCTGCTGATCGCTCGCAGTTCTTCAAGGACCTGACGACACCTTTCTATGGAGCCAATCGTCCTGGCGCCAAGGTTTCGCAAGGTGTACGCGATGCCTTCTGGCTTCAGGGCATGCAGGGCGGGCTGAAGAATGAACTTGATTGCATCAAGGCTTTCTCCGAAACGGATTTCACGGAAGATTTGAAGAAGTTCAACATACCGACCCTGTTTATCCATGGGGATGACGATCAGATCGTGCCGATCGATGATTCAGCCAAGATCGCCACAACTTTGGTCAAAGGCTCAAAGCTGACGATCTATCCGGGCGCGCCGCATGGTCTGGCAACGACCCACAAGGATCAGCTCAACAAGGATCTTCTGGCATTTGCCAAGGCTTGATCGATTGAGAAAAACCCGCCGCGCTCTAGCGAGTGCGGCGGGTTTTTGATTTCAGGCAAGGCCGCGCTTTTCGATCATCGCGTCCGGTGTTGGCATCTTGCCACGGAAGGCCTTGTACAATTCTTCCGGATCGCGGCTGCCACCGGCCGAATAGATATATTGCTTCAGCTTTTTCGCGAGATCGGCGTTGAAAACATCGCCAGTTTCCTCGAATGCCTTGAAAGCATCGGCATCGAGCACTTCCGACCACATGTAGGAATAGTAACCGGCGGAGTAACCATCGCCGGAGAATACGTGGGTAAAGTGCGGGGTGCGATGACGCATGATGATGGCATCAGGCATGGAGAGGCTTTTCAGCGTATCGGCCTCAAATTGGATTGGATCAACCGGGGGTGTGCCGTCCGCATGGAAGGCCATGTCGACCAGTGCGGAGGACGTGAACTCCACCGTATTGAAACCGGCATTGAACGTGTTGGCTGCAAGTACCTTGTCGAGAAGCGCCTCTGGCATGGCTCCACCGGTACGGTAATGCACCGCATATTTTTCCAGAACCTCCGGCACCGTCAGCCAATGTTCGTAAAGCTGTGATGGCAGTTCGACAAAATCACGCGAAACCGAAGTTCCCGATACCGCAGGCCATGTTACATCTGACAGGAGGCCATGCAACGCATGGCCAAACTCGTGGAAAAGCGTGCGTGCGCCATCCAGTGAAAGAAGCGCCGGTTCGCCCTTTGGAGGTTTGGCGAAGTTCATAACGTTGTAAATAATCGGCTTCTGGCCGCCATCGAGCTTATGCTGAGATTGCAACGCACTCATCCATGCACCGGAGCGTTTGGATTGCCGGTTGAAATAGTCGCCGAGGAAAAGGCCACGACGACTGCCGTCAGGATTTTGCACTTCCCAGACACGCACATCGGGATGCCAGGTTGGAATGCCGGTCTTTTCTTCAAAGCGAATGCCGAAGAGACGCGTCGCCACATCGAAACAGGCTTCAATAATCTTTTCGAGTTGCAGGTAAGGTTTGAGTTCGGCCTCGTCGAAGGCGAAGCGCTCGTTGCGCAGCTTTTCGGCGTAATAGCGCCAGTCCCACGGCGCCACCTTGTGGTTGCGGCCTTCCGCAGCGATCAGGCGTTCCAGATCAATCTCTTCTTCAGCAGCCCGGTTGCGCGCCTTGTCCCAGACGGGTTCCAGCAGATCCATGACGGCCTTGGGTGTCTTGGCCATAGTATCGTCAAGCTTGTAGGCGGCAAAGCTGTGATACCCAAGCAGCTTGGCTTTTTCGGCACGCAGCGACACCATTTCGGCAACGATGGCGCGATTATCCGTTGCTCCACCGTTCTCGCCGCGTGCGGCCCAGGCCCGGAACGCTTTTTCGCGCAGGGAACGGTCTTCTGAAAAGGAGAGGAAGGGCTCAATGATCGAGCGGGAGAGGGTGACGGCCCAGGCGTCTGGCCGGTCCCGTTCCTCAGCTGCGCCGCGCATGGCGGCGCGGACAAAATCGGGCAAACCTTCCATCTGTGCTTCATCAGTTATGAACAGCGCCCAATCAGCTTCGTCCTTGAGGACATTCTGACCGAACTGCGCCCCAAGGCTGGCCAGTTTTTCATTGATATCGGCAAGACGGGTCTTGCCCTGTTCATCGAGCCGCGCACCGCTGCGCACAAAACCTTTCCATGTCTTTTCCAGAACGCGGTCGGTTTCCGCATCGAGGCCAAGGAAATCCCGCTGCTCATAGAGCGAGTCAATACGGGCAAACAGCTGCGGGTTCATCATGATCGATGAGTAATGGCGCGACATTTTGGGCGCGAAGACACGCTCCAGCGCCTGAATCGCCTCGTTGGTGTGCGCACCAGCGCGTAACCAGAAGATGGAGGAAACGCGATCCAGACCTTCACCTGATAGTTGCAATGCCTTCAGCGTGTTCTCAATGGTCGGCGCTTCGTGATGATTGACGATAGCTTCCACATCGGCAAGATCAGCCGCAAGGGCCGCGTCAAAGGCCGGAGCGAAATCGTTATCCGTAAAGGCTGTGAAATCGGGGAGTCCGAGCGGTCCGGTCCAGTCCGTCAATGCAGGGTTGATAGACGTTTTTTCTAAGGACATGGGAAAGCTCCGGCATGGATGATGAACTGTGGTTCTAACATCTAAGGCGGCAATGGAGCGACCACAAGTCAACAGTGCCAGAAAGCTTGCCACCCAAACGAAAAACGGGGCTTGCGCCCCGTCATCATCTGCATTTTGCTAAAATCAGCTGTTACGCTTGCGCGCGGCCAGCGTCCGCAGGCGCAGGGCGTTCAGGCGGATGAAGCCTGCGGCATCCTTCTGGTCATAGGCGCCACGATCATCTTCAAAAGTGACGAGTGCATCGGAATAGAGCGACTTCTTCGATTTGCGGCCTGAGACCATCACATTGCCCTTGTAGAGCTTGAGGCGCACGACGCCTTCCACATCTTCCTGGCTCTTGTCGATCATGGCCTGCAGCATCTCGCGCTCCGGTGAGTACCAGAAGCCATTATAGATGAGTTCGGCATAGCGGGGCATGAACTCATCCTTGAGATGGGCTGCACCGCGATCCAGCGTGACCGATTCCATGGCGCGGTGCGCCGCGAGCAGGATTGTACCGCCGGGTGTTTCATAGACGCCGCGTGATTTCATTCCAACGAAACGGTTTTCGACCAGATCAAGACGGCCAATGCCGTTGTCGCGGCCCAGATCGTTGAGCGTCTTCAGCAGTGTTGCCGGTGAAAGCGGCTTGCCATCAATGGCCACGGCATCGCCCTTTTCAAAGGCGATCTCGATTTCGGTCACCTTGTCGGGTGCATCCATAGGCGAAATGGTGCGCTGATGCACATATTCAGGCGCTTCCTGCCACGGGTCTTCCAGAACCTTACCCTCGGAAGACGAATGCAAGAGGTTCGCATCGACGGAGAACGGGGCTTCGCCGAGCTTGTCCTTGGCGATCGGAATCTGATGCTCGCGGGCAAATTCAATAAGGTCGGTACGGGATTTGAACGTCCAGTCACGCCATGGGGCGATAACCTTAATGTCGGGGTTCAGCGCATAGGCGGAGAGTTCGAAGCGCACCTGATCATTGCCTTTGCCGGTCGCGCCATGGGCGATTGCGTCGGCGCCGGTACGGGCAGCAATTTCCACAAGGTGCTTTGAGATCAATGGGCGGGCAATGGATGTACCGAGCAGGTAGACGCCCTCATAAACGGCATTGGCGCGGAACATCGGAAAGACGAAATCGCGGATGAATTCTTCACGCACATCCTCGATATAGATTTCCTTGATGCCGAGCATCTCGGCCTTCTTGCGCGCTGGTTCCAGCTCTTCGCCCTGACCAAGGTCAGCGGTAAAGGTGACGACTTCCGCGCCGAGTTCCGTTTGCAGCCATTTGAGGATGATGGATGTATCGAGACCGCCCGAATAGGCCAGCACGACTTTCTTGACGTCTTTCCACTTGTTCATTCTGTTTCCCTGACTGCCTGGCAGCCCTGCTGTCGTTTTGATGAAGGTGGGGTTCTTTTATCAGTTGGGGCAATGTTGGCAAGATCAGCTTTGATCGTGTGTATCAGACGCGGGGAAAGCGGCGCGCGGTCCACATCTCGCAAAGACAGGTCAACACACAAAAGACGATCACGGTTGAGAGAGACCCCAGTATCACATCTGAAATGTAGTGCCGACCGAAAGCAACCCGCAGCACGTCGGTGACAATGATGATGACCATTATGGGCAGCGCCAGTCTTCGCCTGACTTCATGTGGCCATAAAGGGAGTAGGCAGATAAGCCAGGCTATGCCGGCGGCCTCTCCCGAAACGAAAGAGCAATTGTGCTGGCAGGCATTCGACCACTGCGCAGCTGCCACGAAAGGTTGTTCGCCGCCAAAAAGCAGGGCGTTCGCCGGGCGGGGACGTCCGATGAATTCTTTCATGAAAGCATTGACCAGCAGTCCGGGCCCAATAGCCAGTGTGACGAGAGCCACCGTTGAGATGCGGATTCTTTCATGGCTCCAGCGCAGACCGGAGGCGAGATCGCGCAAGGCAATCGTGACAATCACGGAAGCTGCCACGATTGGAAGTGCATAAAAAGCGCGCCGCAATGTCTTGAGGAGAGGAACCTCTGCCGCCGGAAAATCTCCACAAATCTTGGCCCCAACGGTTGTCACGCAATCGGACGCAAAAAAGAACAGCGACGTGACTGATTTATCAATCTCCGGCACATGATTGAACAGGATAGCCAGTGCTGCCCACAGGATCATAAGGCTGATAGCCAGCGCTGGTTGGCTCCAGGCGCCAAAACCATAGGGCGCCTTGCCACATGCGGCAGATGTTGTTCGATAATAAACCATACGGCTCTCTGGCTGAAATACTGGTCCGTTCTGGCGTGCAATGATTGCAGTGTCATTACAGAACACGTTTTTCAACTGACTGGGGAAAGGTATTTAATTAAGGCTGCCAGATGTCAGCATTTTGAAACTCTAAATGCAAATGGCGACCGATCGGCCGCCATTTGCATTGGAAGTTTGCTTTGCGTGTTTTGGAATATTGCTTTCAGCGTGTAGCGACCATGAACAGCCGTGGAAAGGGGAGAAGGACAGTGCCATCCGGCAATGCCGGATAAGCTTTTGCGACCGCACGAGTATATTGTTCGAGATAGGCCGCCCGTTCGTTTTCATCAAGTGGATCAAGATATGGCCGCAGACCCGTCCCCTTGAACCATTCTACAACGGCTGGCGCACCACCGGCGAGTGGATGGTGATAGGTGGTTTGCCAGATATCAACCTTGGAGGATATTGCGCGCAATATGCGATAATACCATTCCGCGCTTTGCCGTGGCGATCGCTGGCCAGCCGCTGCTGATAATTTAGCGGCCCATGGTCCGTCGGATGCGATTTCCCGCATCAACCGGTGCGTTGGCTCATCAAGATTGTTAGGGATCTGGACGGCAAGACTACCGCCCGTTGCGAGTTTGCTGATCAGATTCGGCAAGAGCGTGGCGTGATCGGGAAGCCACTGGATGACGGCATTGGCCAAGATGACATCATAAGGTCCGTTGCCGTTCCAGCGCGCAATATCGGCCACCTCGAATGTGACTTCAGGCAGTCGCTTGCGGGCCGCTTCTACCATATCTTCCGAACTGTCTATTCCCGTCACAGCGGCTTTGGGAAAACGGGCAATCAGAACTTCGGTGGAATTGCCGGGCCCACAGCCAATGTCGACAACCGAGCGGGCATAAACGCCCGGAACCGCCGCCAGCAGATCACGCACGGGACGTGTGCGCTCATCTTCGAATTTGACATATTGTTCAGCGGACCAGCTCACGACAGGCCTCCTATGGCTATCGGACCGGCAGGGGATGGGAGGGCGTGGAACATACTGATACCTCAATCGTAAAATTGTATGTTGGCAGAATAAACGCCTCGCCCTATGATTTCCAATGCATGGTTTTGGTAATTTTAATACTTAAAAGGTATGGCTTTGATTGATCTGCGGCGGTTGCGAGCCTTTGTTGCTCTTGCAGAAGAAGGGCATGTAACGCGTGCGGCGGAGCGATTGGGTATGCAACAGCCGCCGCTGACACGTCTCCTTCAAAGTCTTGAAGCCGATCTTGGGGTTCTTCTGATGCACCGTCTGCCCCGCGGGGTTCGCCCGACGGAGGCCGGCAAAGTGCTGCTTGACGAGGCGAGGATCATTTTGGCGCGAGCCGATGGCGTTGCCGCCATGGTTCACCGGGCAGCGCGGGGCGAACAAGGCCACCTTGCCATAGGATTCACCAGTTCTGCTGCCCTTCACCCCATCGTGCCTAAGATGCTGCGTGCCTTTCGTGAAAACCTCCCGCAGGTCTCTGTTTCGCTTGAAGAAGCAGGCACTGCCGAACTGGTGGACGCCCTTCTGCATGAGCGACTGGACGCTGCCTTTATTCGTTCGCCTGTTGGCCGTACACCGGGTTTGCGGATCGATTCAGTGCTGGAAGAGCCGATGCTCGTTGCACTCCCGGTCGGACACCGGCTTGCAACGGATAGCGCGTCACGCTTGCTGCTGACCGAATTGGCCAGTGAGCCTTTTATTCTTTATCGCCGATCGGCGGGGCCGGGCCTTTATGACACGATCCTCACAGCGTGCCGCGAAGCTGGATTTAGCCCTGTTGTAGCACAGGAGGCGCCGCGTTTAACCGCGACGCTCAGTCTGGTCGCCGCGGGATTCGGAATTTCTCTTGTGCCCGCGTCCATGCAGCGTCTGGGTGGAGAAGGTATTGTCTATAAAGCGGTTGCAGGCAGTTCAAGATTGATAGCGCCCCTGCTTCTGGCCATGCGTCAGGCCCATCCCGTGCCCGCGCTCGCACAGTTTCGCAGTCTCGTACAGCGTATAGTCGCCGCGCAACAAAGAGAGAATTGAGCCCTTGAGGTAACGATAAAAGAAAAACACCAAGAACCGTCAAAATCGAGTGGCCAAAACAATGTGTCCGCGTTAGCTTCCGCGAGTTTTTGACGGAGCGCCCGATGACCTTCATTCCAGAATGGCCGATTATCCTGCAATTTGCGATTGCGACTTTTGTCTTGTCCATCACGCCGGGACCTGACATGACGCTTTTTGTTGGTCGGGCCCTATCCGAAGGCAAGGCGGCGGGTTTTGCCTGCCTGTCGGGTGCCAATTGCGGGATTGTCGTACATACGACGATGGTGGCGCTCGGGCTTTCCGCACTGATTATTGCGTCGCCGACGGCCTTTTTTGTTCTCAAGATTGTAGGAGCGGGCTACCTTGTCTGGCTTGCATTTCAGGCTATTCGCAAGGGTTCTGCGTTTTCGCCGGAAAAGAAAAGTGGCCCCTCGCATACGCTGTTCCAGAACTGGTTGACCGGGATTGGCATTAATTTGCTTAACCCGAAGATCATCCTGTTCTTCATGACATTCCTGCCGCAATTTGTTTTGGCAAATGATCCGCATGCGCCGGGCAAGCTCTTCTTCCTCGGCCTACTTTTCATTCCGCTGTCGCTGCCTGTTGTTACACCGATGATTCTTGCGGCTGATCGCTTCGCCGGCCTTTTGAAAAAGAATCCGACAGTAACCCGCGTGACCGATTGGCTGTTTGCTGGCGTGTTCTCGGCATTTGCCGCAAAAATCCTGATGGCGCAGGCGAAATAGAAGCTGGGGTTTAAGTGCGAGGATCGCTTGGCCGGGTCGGCAAGACCAATCCGGCGCTGCGTCCTGAAACGAGCCAGTAGACAAAACCGCCAACAACGCCTGTGGCAAGAATTGCTGCAAAAGTATCAATGTCTTCCGTTTGCGGGCGCCACTTCCACACGATGACAACCACAGCCGTTGCAGCGCCGCCAAGCGTATAGAAGAGCCAGTCACGCCAGGCGGTCAGTTCTGCAAATACGATGAGAATGAAAGCCGGTATGAACACGCTATAACCGATGACCACGGCGAAGGCTGGAACGGTGAGATAAAGAAACGGGCCATCGCTGCCGATCAACTCCGAGCTGCCGAGCAGCAACAGGTTGAGAAAGAGCGAAGCTGCGAAGATAGCGCAGACAAAACCGAATACGATCAGGGTAAAGCGGAAGAGGTAGAGGGCAAACTGGCTCAATCTTCGCCGTGCCCAGCGATCATGGCCGCTTCAAAGGCGAGACGGTCTGTCTTCTTCATCCGTTCCGATTCCGATTTCAACTGTCCGCAGGCCGCCAGAATATCGCGACCGCGCGGTGTGCGGATCGGCGAGGCATAACCTGCATTGTTGACATAATCGGCAAATTTTTCGATCTGTTCCCATTCCGAGCACTGGTAGTTCACGCCGGGCCATGGGTTGAACGGTATAAGATTGATCTTGGCCGGAATGCCCCTGAGCATCCGCACCAATTCCTTGGCATCTTCAAGCGAATCGTTAACGCCGCGAAGCATCACATATTCAAAGGTGATGCGTTTGGAATTGGACAGGCTCGGATAGGCCCGGCAGGCATCAAGCAATTCCTTGAGTGGGTACTTCTTGTTGATGGGCACCAGCATATCGCGCAGATCATCGTTTACGGCGTGCAGGGAAATGGCGAGCATAACGCCGATTTCCTCACCGGTGCGATAGATTTCCGGAACAACGCCTGATGTGGACAGCGTAATGCGGCGCTTCGACAGGGACAGGCCGTCACCGTCAGAGGCGATCAGCAATGCCTTCTTTACATTCTCGAAATTGTACAGCGGTTCGCCCATGCCCATCATGACGATGTTGGAGACCTTGCGGCCTTCGGCAGGCACAATGGCGCCATCGGGCGTGTTGCGATCTGGGAAGTCACCGAGCCGGTCACGCGCGATCAGAAGCTGCGAGAGGATTTCCTCTGCGGTCAGGTTGCGGACCAGCTTCTGTGTGCCTGTGTGGCAGAAAGAGCAGGTCAGTGTGCAACCCACCTGACTGGAAATGCACAGCGTGCCGCGGCCTTCTTCGGGAATATAGACGGTTTCAATCTCAACCGGACGGCCTGCGCCGCGCGGTGGAAAGCGGAAAAGCCACTTGCGGGTACCGTCGGTGGAAATCTGTTCCTCGACGATCTCAGGCCGGGCAATGGTGAAATGGCGATCCAGCAGTTCGCGCATATCGCGGGAAATGTTGAGCATATCAGCGAAATCCGACACGCCGCGCACATAGAGCCAGTGCCAGAGCTGTGCGACGCGCATTTTGATCTGCCGTTCGGCCACGCCAATTTCAGCCAATGCTTCGCCCATCTCGGCGCGTGACAGGCCGATCAGTGTTGGCTTGCCATTCATGGCGGCAAGCATGGCATCACGGGATTTGTCCCGGGCAAACGACTGGGTCTCAGGCAAAACGGACATAGGATTTTCTAACATTCTTTCGTGAAGCGCGGCTCATACCACGTTCTGGCCGTGCCGTCACCTCCACATGCAAAAAGGCCGGACAGCGGATGTCCGGCCTTTCCATCGGGGAAGTGTCGATGGGCTTACTTGCAGGTGGCGATGGCCTTGAGCGCAGCCGAAACGCCTTTGAGCGAATAGGTGTAGCTTGTCTTGGTGCCGCGCTTGGAAACCGCATTGATGGACATGGTATGACCGGTACGAAGGGCTGCAACCAGCTGCGGCTCTTCAGCTGCGTTTTCCATCCAGCCATGGCTACCATTTGTGAACATGGAGAAGCTGCGCGCATCAATGGTTACAGTAACCTTCGAATTGACCTGAAGATCATAACCCGCCTTGAACTGTGGTTCGAAGCTGACGTTCTGCCCGGGCTTCTGGCTGACCATGAAGAAGTTGTCGCCGTGATCGAGCTTTACAGGCTGCTTGTCGACAGGCACGGACAGGACATAACAAACCTTGCCCTTGCCCTGCTGATAGCTATAGGCGCCCCATGCGTTGAACTGGCTGATTTGACTTGGGGTCTGGGCAAGAGCCGTCCCTGTCAGCCCAAGCATGAGCACAGAGGTCGCTACGATTGATTTTCCAAACATGTTACCTACCAGTTTTTGTCGTTCACTTCATAACTTACGAACCGGCAAGAGCTGTGAAGCCGCATTGTCCAGTTCGCTTTCTCTTAATTTGACTTAATCTGGGTTACCAAACGGTGAAGATGGGGTCAAAAAAGCGATTTTTGTAAGCGAGAAGATCACGTTGTTTATCCAAAATTTCGCGGCGTCACTCCAGCGGAATAAAAGCGGCGACACTTTGACATTTCACCCTATCACGGGGATGTGATGGAAAAACAACCCGACAAGAGGTCCGCTTCGGGCTGATTTAAGCTCAGTTACCCTTGTCGAGATCCTCGATCGCTTTCTTTGCCGCCTCTCGATGTGCCGGTGTGATGTGGTTGCGTATGGCGTTCAGCGCCGCCATGAGCACGGCCACGTCATCGGTGAAGCCGAGGCCGAAGATGAAGTCGGGAATAACGTCGAAGGGCATGACAAAATAGGCAAGCGCCGCAAGCAGTGTGCCGCGAACCCTGAACGGAGTGGACGGGTCGAGAGCGCAATAATAACCGGCAATGACCTCATCGAGAAAAGGGATGGACTTGGCTGCTTTACGTGCAGTTTTCCAGAACCGCGCACGCACGGTTTCCTCTCGGGAGCGCTGATCATATTCGCTACCCGGCTGCAGAATTTCACCAATTTTGACGTTATCCATTCCTCTTCCTTCAAGTTGTTCAATGCCGGAACACAGATTTGTAGGTCCCGATACAAAGGAAAACATGGTAAGAGCTGGTCACGGCTACAAGACTTTTGCCAATAATATCGTCAATTGGCGGCAAAATGGTTCATCGCTTCGGCCATTGTGACATCAAGCTTTGTGATGCCATCTGCGTCATGCGTGGCCAATGTTACATCAACGCGATTGTAGACATTGAACCACTCAGGGTGATGGTCCATCTTTTCGGCAAGAAGAGCCACGCGGGTCATGAAGCCGAACGCCGCGTTGAAGTCCTCGAACCTGAATGATTTATGGATAGCTTCACGATCTCCCATTTTGGACCAGCCGGTCAGGTCCTGCAGGGCTTCATCAAGTTCGCTGGCATCTAACCGGTTGCGCGCCATGGTTGGTTTCCTCATATACATCAAATTATTTTCCTCCTGACCATAGTGTAACCGCCCATGAAAACCCATCCGCTTCGCTCTGTTCTTTTTGTGTGCCTTGGCAATATCTGTCGCTCTCCGCTGGCCGAAGGCGTGTTTCGCTCGGTCCTTGCCGCGGAGGGAAAAGGGCAGGGGGTTCTCATCGATTCCGCTGGAACCAATGGCTATCACACGGGCGAAGCACCGGATGAACGCTCGATTCTTGCGGCGAAGCAGCATGGGATTGATATTTCCGGCCAGCGCTGCCGACAGCTCAAAGCTGAGGATTTCGCGGACTTCGATCTGATCCTCGGTATGGATCGCGCCAATGTGGCAGCCATCGAGGCGCGGCGTCCGGCAAAAGCGACGGCGAAAATCGGTCTGTTCAGTGAGGTCGCACTTGGCGAAGCCAGTCAGATACCCGATCCCTATTATGGAACCGGGGCAGACTTTGAGCGTGTCTATCTGATGGTTCTCAAGGCCTCCAGAGGCCTCTCAAAACTCTTCTGATAGGTGCGAGGTGATTCCAGAGGCCAGGCCTCCTCGACGATGTAGGGACCGCCACCCACGGAATCGCGCGATGACATCAGGACAAAGCGCCCGATGTTGAAGGGCATCGTGGAGAAATTACCGCGTGAGGCGAGATAGTGCGCGACTTCCTCGTTACGGGCATTGCGCAGCCGCGCCAGTGTAACATGCGGCGTGAATTTGCGCGGATCAGCCGGCAGCATCAGCCTTTGGCAAATGCGCTCGATCTCGCCGTGAAGCGCCTGAATGTCCGGCGATGGTGAAACGGCGGCAAAAACGCTATGGGGCTTTTTCGATCCGAATGCATTCACGCCCGAAAGCTGAAGTGTGAATGATGGTCGCCTTATGCGGTCGAGCGCGTTGGCTACCTCATCGGCCACATGGCCTTCGACATCACCGATAAAGCGCAGTGTGATGTGATAGTTTTCGACATCGATCCAGCGAGCGCCTGGCAAACCACCGCGTAAGAGCGATAGTGAGAGAGCGGCGTCCCTCGGGATCTCGAGGGCAGTAAAGAGACGCGGCATAAAGCATCCTCCCCGAATCGAGTTATAACCTCAGGGAATCATTGAATGAGTCCAAGAGCAAGGCACAATTTCACATTCTTTTGCGCCGCGACAAATAAGACACGCAAGATGTGGTGTTAAGATGACAACAATGTGGATAGCTTGCCCCCAAGGTTAAGGAGCATCCGGGTGATCAGTTAGGCCCGCAACTGGTCTCGTTGCAGGCTCCATGCAGCCTTACTGGTCGGTACTATCTGATGTATCCGACGTTACCGTTGGCTGCTTGATTGTTTTTTGCATGATCGGAAGGAAACCCTTCACCATCACGGCGACACCTTGTGTGGTTGGATGCATGCCATCGGCCTGTAGCAGCGATGCTTCTGTCGCTATGCCATCCATGAAGAACGGGTAGAGCGGCACGTCATATTTCTTGGCAAGATCGGGGAAGATCGCGTTGAACTTCTGTTCGTAATCACCGCCCATATTTGGCGGCGCCAGCATTCCGGCAAGAATGACCTGAATTTTACGCTTCTGCAGCTTCTCGATCATTTCAGCCAGGTTCTTTTCGCTAATCTCTGGCGAGATACCCCTCAGGGCGTCATTGGCACCAAGTTCGAGAATGACAAGATCAGTACCATCCGGAACGGACCAGTCGAGACGCGCAAGGCCGCCCGTCGTCGTATCACCGGCGACGCCGGCATTGGCGATCGAAATCTCTACGCCTTTGTCTTTCAGAGATTTTTCCAGCTGGGCGGTAAAGGAGTCCTGAACCGGAAGTTCAAAGCCAGACATCAGACTGTCGCCAAATCCGACGACGGAGAGCGCATGACCGGACACGGCATTTTGATTGGCCAAGGCGAGGGATGGCAGGGCAACAAGGCCGAGCGACACAATGATCTTTATCAATGGTTTGAATATCATCTTCGGGTACCCATATCTGACCGGATGCGACTAAAGTCAGTGTCGACCATATCGTAAAGGATCTGCTTTCGTGACTAAATCCGTCATCACGCTCGATCACATTGAGTTGACTCTAGGGTCGGGTGCTTCGTCCGTCCATGTTCTCAAAGGCATATCGCTCGCCATTAACAGCGGGCAATCGGTGGGAATTGTCGGACCATCAGGTTCCGGAAAGTCGACCTTGCTGATGGTTCTTGCCGGGCTTGAACGGATCGATTCCGGCTCGGTCGAAATTGCCGGGCAAAAGCTGGAGACTATGACCGAGGATGCGACGGCTGCCTTTCGCGGCACGAATATCGGTATTGTTTTTCAGTCCTTTCATCTCATTCCCAATATGACCGCGCTTGAAAACGTTGCTGTTCCTCTGGAGCTGGCTGGCAACCCCGACGCCTTTGCCATCGCCGAGCGTGAACTGGCAGCGGTCGGACTGGCAGACCGCGTGACCCATTATCCCGGAGAATTGTCGGGCGGTGAGCAACAACGCGTGGCTATCGCCCGTGCCCTTGCACCATCGCCAAAAATCCTGATTGCCGACGAGCCAACCGGCAATCTTGATACGACGACTGGTCGGCAGATTGCAGATCTTTTGTTCCAGAAGCAGAAAGATCTCGGACTTACGCTGGTGCTCGTCACCCACGATCCGGCGCTATCAGCCCGTTGTGATCGCGAAATTCGCGTTCGTTCCGGATTGATCGAGGCGGATGAGCATGCACCGGAGCTGAAGAAAACCGCATGAGTGCGACCAGATCCTCCACGTCGCCGTCTTTGCGGTTGGCGCTGCGTTTCGCTCTGCGCGAGATGCGCAATGGCCTGTCAGGGTTTTACATTTTCCTTGCCTGTATTGCCTTGGGCGTTGCAGCCATTGGCGGGGTGAACTCGGTTGCCAATTCTGTGACATCAGGCATTTCCACGCAGGGCCAAAGCATTCTGGGTGGCGACATTCGTTTTCAACTCAACCAGCGTGAGGTTAATCCAGACGAGCGTGCCTTTGTGGAAAGCAAGGGCCGCGTTGCCGTCAGCGCCAATATGCGATCCATGGCTCGTTTGGCCGATGGTTCTGATCAGTCGCTGGTGGAGGTAAAGGCGGTCGATAATGCCTATCCGCTCTATGGTTCCCTTGATACGGCGCCGGTGCTGGACAGAGATGCGCTCTTTGCTGACAAAAACGGAGCATTCGGCGCCGCTGTTGCGCAGATTTTTCTTGACCGGCTTAACCTCAAGCTGGGTGATCGGATATTGCTCGGTTCTGCAACGTTCGAATTACGGGCTGTGATCAACAACGAGCCGGATGTTCTGTCGGATGGTTTTGGATTCGCCCCGCGTTTTCTGGTGTCGCTTGATGGATTGCGTGCTGCGGGGCTGGTCCAGCCGGGCAGCCTGGTCGAGCACAGCTACAAGATTGCCCTGCCCGTCGGGGCGAGCGAAGCCGATATCACCGCTATCCGCAACGAGGCACAAACAAAGTTTCCGCAAGCTGGCTGGACCATCCGCAGCCGTACCAATGCCGCGCCGTCTTTGAGCGCCAATGTCGAGCGGTTCTCGCAGTTTTTGACACTGGTTGGTCTAACGGCATTGATCGTCGGAGGCGTCGGTGTTGCCAATGCGGTACGTGCCTATCTCGACGGCAAACGCGGCGTCATCGCCACCTTCAAGTCATTGGGTGCGCCGGGTTGGTTTGTCATCGCCGTCTATCTGATCCAGATCGTGCTGATTGCCCTTATCGGCATCGCAATTGGATTGGTTCTCGCGGCAATCATTCCTTACGTAGCAGGTTACGCCCTGCAGAGCGTGCTGCCAATCGCGGCCAAGGGCGGCTTTTATCCGGGAGCGCTCGCTTGGGCTGCATTGTTTGGCCTGTTGACCACGCTCGCCTTTGCCATTCTGCCGCTGGGCCGGGCCCGGGACATTCCGGCAACGGCCCTGTTCCGCGAGCAGGGTTTTGATCAGCGCGGTTGGCCCAAACCCGTCTACATCGCCGTGGCGGTTGCCCTTGTTGCCATCCTTTGTCTGTTGGCAGTGTTCTTTGCTTACGACCGGCGTATTGCAGTCACATTTATTGGTGCTGTTGCGTTTTCATTCCTTGTTTTGCGTGCGGTTTCCAGTCTCGTACAGTGGCTCGCGCGCCGCGCGCCACGGGTTCGTTCCACTGCACTTCGCCTTGCCATAGGTAATATCCACCGGCCGGGCGCGTTGACGCCGTCGGTCGTCCTGTCGCTCGGTCTGGGTTTGACACTTCTGGTGACACTCGCCTTGATCGACGGCAGTCTGCGCCAGCAATTGGCCGGTAACTTGCCGGAGCGCGCGCCAAACTTCTTCTTTGTCGATATCCAGAGTACGCAGGTCGACCAGTTCACCAGCCTTCTGCAGAAAGCTGCGCCACAGGGCAAGATCGTCAGCGCTCCGATGTTGCGCGGACGTATCGTTGCCTTCAATGGCACGGATATTGGCAAGCTCACCATACCGCCGGAAGGTGCGTGGGTATTGCGCGGCGATCGCGGCATTACCTATGCGAAGAAGCTACCTGAAAATTCGGTCCTTACAGCTGGTAACTGGTGGCCGGAGGATTATGCGGGTGAACCGCTGGTATCGTTCTCGGCGGAAGAGGCGCGCAATCTCGGTTTTAAACTGGGCGACACAGTCACGGTTAATGCGCTTGGCCGTAATGTTACGGCACGGATCGCTAATTTCCGGCAAGTGCAGTGGGAATCTCTGGCGATCAATTTCGTCATGGTTTTCTCGCCCAATGCCTTTGCCGGTGCGCCCCATGCATGGCTCGCTACTTTGACTGACCCTTCGGCAACCACGCAGGAAGACGCAACGGTTATGCGTGACGTTACCCGTGCCTTCCCGGCTGTCACATCTGTGCGGGTCAAGGATGCAATTTCAATTGCCAACGAACTGGTGGGCCAATTGGCAGTTGCTATCCGTGCGGCGGCATCGGTAGCGCTGATTGCTTCAATTCTCGTGCTGGGTGGTGCACTCGCGGCGGGCAATCGCGCCCGTGTACACGATGCGGTGGTCCTGAAGACCCTTGGAGCAACGCGGCGCACGCTCATAAAGGCTTTCAGCTATGAGTATGTGATCCTTGGACTGGCGACGGCGACTTTCGCGCTTTTTGCTGGCGGTTTGGCCGCCTGGTATGTGATCGTGCGTGTCATGAAGCTGCCTGCATCGTTCCAGCCGGAGGTGGCGGTTTCGACTCTGGTGCTGGCACTGGTTCTGACTGTTGGTTTCGGGTTGGCGGGAACTTGGAGAATACTCGGTCAAAAGGCTGCGCCAATTCTGCGAAACCTCTGAAATCGTTAAAAAAGCGTAATATTTATGCATTTTGCGACCGTTTGGTGGCCCAACACGCGATCTTGAGTAAAACAGGACTTGTTATCGCCTTGTTGAATCCCCATAATTCTCGGCAAGGCATGCTGGGGTCCCGCCAGCGGCGCCTGGGAATAACCCCCGACACCCGACGGGACGTAGCAATGAGGAAAACCATGGCTGACTATCGCAACATCCAGGCCCGTACATCGGCCGGAGTGCGTGTGGACGCGGGGATCGATCAAGGTCTGCGCAGCTACATGCTGAAGGTCTATAACATGATGGGGATCGGTCTCGCAGTGACCGGTCTGGCCGCACTCGCAATCGTTTATCTCGCAACCACCAACGATCCTTCCCTCGCTGCAGCACAATTGCCAAACGGCAAGATGCTGACGAGCTTCGGTGTTGTTTTCTATACATCGCCGTTGAAATGGGTCGTCATGCTCGCACCGCTCGCCGCAGTGTTCTTCCTGAGCTTCCGCATTGAAAAAATGTCGGTTCCTGCAGCCCAGGCAACATTCTGGGTTTATGCTGCGCTTGTAGGTCTTTCACTGTCGACGGTCTTTCTGGTGTTTACATCGGGCAGCATCGTCCAGACATTCTTTATCACCGCTGCATCTTTTGGTGCTTTGTCGCTTTACGGCTACACAACGAAGCGTGATCTCTCCGGAATGGGCTCGTTCCTGTTCATGGGCTTGATCGGCATTCTGCTTGCAGGTTTGGTCAACATCTTCCTGCAGTCGAGCGCTTTGCAGTTTGCAATCTCTGCGATCGGTGTTCTGGTCTTCGCTGGCCTGACTGCCTATGACACGCAGAGCATCAAGGAAATGTACTACGAGGGTGACAGTTCAGACACTTATGGCCGCAAGGCTATCATGGGTGCGCTGCGTCTCTATCTCGATTTCATCAACATGTTCATGTTCCTGCTGCAGTTTCTGGGCAACCGTAACTGATCGCAGGCGACACAAACGGACGGATGAGGGCAGCGGTGACGCTGCCCTTTTCTTTGGACGTTGCGAAAAGTATAGCGCGTGGTTCGCCCTTCGACAGGCTCAGGATGAGGGGAGTTATATTCTGCAACGCTTGCGATTAGCGTTGCATCCAACCCTCCCCTTCATGGTGAGCTTGTCGAACCACGCACACCATAATCTTATGTTTACAGACTGATTGCGAGCCATGACCAGTATTCATATCCGCCCGGCCCAGCCCTCCGACCTGCCAGCCATCACTGCCATTTATCGCGACGCCGTTTTGCATGGCACCGCAACCTACGAAATCGAGCCCCCGGATATAGCCGAAATGACGCGCCGGTTTCACACAATCACCAGTGACGGCTTTCCCTATTGTGTGGCGGAGATCAACGGTGTGGTCGCCGGTTATGCCTATGCCAGTTATTTCCGCACCCGCCCGGCCTATTGGTGGAGCGTAGAGGATTCGATCTACATTGCGCCCGAAGCCAAGGGAAAGGGCATTGGTAAGGCCCTGTTGCAACGGTTGATTATTGATTGCACCGCACTTGGCTTCCGTCAGTTCATCGCTGTCATTGGCGATGGCCACGACGCATCAGCATCGGTGCGTCTGCACACAAGTTGCGGGTTCAAACATTCAGGAATAATCAAAGGTTCCGGTTTCAAGCATGGCCGCTGGCTGGATACTGTCCTGATGCAGCTCGACATGAACGGCGGCACCGAGACACTCCCAAACACGGCACCCCTGAAAGGCTGAGCGTTTCTAGCTCTGGACAATCCGCAGGGATTTGTCGAAGATTTTCAGTACGCGGTCGAGTTCCATGCCTCGTTTGAGAATAAGGCCGCTTGCGGCGATCACGCTATAGGCACCTTGTTTGCGCGCCAGCCGCGGATTTTTCTCAATACGGTACATCGGTACTTCACTGGTGCGGCGAAACACGGAAAACACGGCACGGTCGCTCAGATGATCAATGGCATAATCACGCCATTCACCCGATGAGACCATAAAACCATATATTCTGAGAATTTGATCAAGTTCCCGCCGATTGAATGTAACGGGGAGATCGCGTGCGCTGGAGAGTGAAATGAGTTTTGCCTGCTGTTGCGATTCGTCGCCACCTGCATTGCTGTCCATCAATCAATCCGCCTTTAGATTTGCTGTATGACAACTGGATGACAGAAGGGTGACCTGTTCCGCCCATATTTACAAGACCGTATCGCGCAAAGCCTCGATAAATGAACATAAAACCTGCCGGTAAAGGGCTTTCTCACGAAGCAATACGTGCTGTTTCGATTGGTGATATCGGGTCACATTTTCGCCACTTTACCTTCGCATTGCCGCCCGATTCCAGACCGAACCTGCACCCGTTGTCTGAGACGGTTCGGCCTTGAGCGGTCCGATCCCCAAGCCCCCCGCCCAAACGGGCTGCTCTGGCCGAACCATTCAGTCTCCCAGATGACAACAAGCCCCAAGACTCCAGGCTGGTTCTACCAGCCTTTTTTCTTTTTCAGGAATAGCTTTTAAAATCAGGGCTTTGTCATGATCGATGCGCCGATAATCGGACCCGGTTTACCCTCGCCAAGCATCTCCTGCAACAGGACAGCACAGCCCGAGGCCTTCTTGCTGGCGATCTCGGTCAGCGGAATTTCGATCTTCTGTGATTTGCCATCCCACATACCAACCGTTTCCATGGCGCGCACGCTATTGGCATAGCTCACATTGCGTCCGCCATTCTCCCCATCGGGGATGGCAACAATCGTTTCCTTGTTGAAATAGGCAAGGAGAACACGCACCGGATTTTTTGCGGCAGGGCCTTCACCAATATTGATAATCAGCCGATCAGGCGATGTTTTTTCGATGGAGACGGGGACGGTCAGGCCAGAATCACCGCTGCGCATCTCATCGATTCGGCGACGGATACGCGTGCCATCCTGACCATTGACGTGTTCGCGGCCATTGAGGATTGCCTGTGGTGTGTAGACACCTGTCAGACCAAGCGCCTTGCGATAGGCATTCTGGCGCGCGGTATTTTCTGGTAATGCGAGATTGTCGATCCAGCCACGATAATCCCAGTAGTCAACATGAAAAGCCAGAGCGACGACCTTGCCTTCCGCAACCAACTGCTTGAGCACAGCATCAGCGGGAGGGCATGAGCCGCAGCCCTGCGACGTATAGAGTTCGACCACGCCATCGGGTTTCTTGCCAATGTCTTCAGCGCAAACTGGCCAAGCAAACGCAGCGGCCGCGAAGAGCGGGCTGGCGATAAGAATGGCTTTGAACAGAGGGCGCAGGGTCAAGGGTACGAGCTTTCTTCCCGAATTCTTCTTCGATCTTCCATGAGAGTGATTGCCAGATAATTGATAGGGATGCGTTATATCAAGAGGAAGTCACTTTGAGGTGAATTCAATCACGTTTACAGGCAAAACCTTATAAATATTGGATGAACCGTGCAAAAAAGGCCGCCGGTTGCCCGGCGGCCATTCATTTCTTCACATATTTGCTGGTTTAAGCAGCGAGATCGCGCAGCACGTATTGGAGGATGCCGCCGTTCTTGAGGTATTCGAGTTCATCGATTGTATCGATACGGCAGATCAGCGGGACCTGTTTGACGGTGCCATCTGCGAACGTCACCGTGGCATGGGTCTTCTGGCGCGGCTGGATCGTGGCAAGTCCTTCGATCGAAACCGTCTCGTCACCCTTCAGACCGAGTGACTGCCAGCTGGTGCCATCCTCAAGCACGAATGGGACAATGCCCATGCCAACAAGGTTCGAGCGGTGGATGCGTTCGAACGACTGGGAGATCACAGCGCGAACACCAAGAAGATTGGTGCCCTTGGCTGCCCAGTCACGCGATGAACCATTGCCATATTCAATACCGGCGAAGATGACCAGCGGGACATTCTCCGTGCGATACTGCATGGCCGCATCATAGATCGGCATTTCCTCTTTCGAGGGATAATGAATCGTGTAACCACCTTCGCGGCCGTTCTCGCCGAGCATGTGGTTGCGGATGCGGATATTGGCAAACGTGCCGCGCATCATCACTTCGTGGTTGCCACGCCGTGTGCCGTACTGGTTGAAGTCGAGCGGTGCCACACCATGATCGGTAAGATACTTGCCCGCAGGCGAAGCCGCCTTGATCGAACCGGCAGGAGAAATGTGGTCGGTGGTGATCTTGTCGCCGAACAGACCAAGGATGCGTGCGCCCTTGATGTCATTGACGGTGCCCGGTGTCTTGCCCATGCCGACAAAGTAAGGCGGGTTCTGCACATAGGTCGAATTGTCGTCCCATGCATAGGTCTGGCCTGCCGGAACCTTGACGTTCTGCCAGTTCTGGTCGCCCTTGAACACATCGGCGTATTTGGCGGAGAACAGCTTGCGCGTGACGTTTTTGGTGATGAATTCCTGGATCTCATGAGAAGACGGCCAGATGTCCTTGAGGAACACCGGATTGCCGTTCTGGTCTTCACCCAGAGGTTCTGTCGTCAGGTCCTTGGTGACTGATCCGGCCAGCGCGTAGGCAACAACCAGTGGCGGTGAAGCCAGATAGTTGGCCTGCACATCAGGCGAAACACGGCCTTCAAAGTTGCGGTTGCCGGAAAGCACAGCTGCCGCGATCAGACCCTTGTCATTGATGGTCTTGGAGATTGGCGCAGGCAGCGGGCCCGAATTGCCGATGCAGGTGGTGCAGCCAAAGCCAACCAGATTGAAGCCAAGCTTGTCGAGTTCAACCTGCAAGCCTGCGCTTTCCAGATAGGCGGCCACAACCTGCGAACCGGGAGCGAGCGAAGTCTTGACCCATGGCTTTGACTTCAGGCCCTTGGCGGCAGCATTGCGGGCGAGAAGACCAGCGGCAATCAGTACGCTCGGGTTTGACGTGTTGGTGCAGGAGGTGATTGCAGCAATGGCAACATCGCCATGGCCGAGATCATAATCCTCACCTTCAACCGCATAGCGGGCGTCAAGCTGGGTGGTCTTCTTGTATTCCTTCTGCAGCGATTCGTGGAAACCGGCTGCGATGCCTTCGAGCGCAATGCGGCCTTCCGGACGCTTCGGGCCCGCCATGGATGGAACAACAGTACCGAGGTCCAGTTCCAGTGTGTCGGTGAAGACAGGATCGGCGGAACCGGGCTCACGCCACATGCCCTGCGCCTTTGAATAGGCTTCAACCAGTGCCAGACGCTCTTCATCGCGGCCGGACATATGCATGTAGTTGATGGTTTCGCGGTCAATCGGGAAGAAACCGCAGGTCGCACCATATTCCGGACCCATATTGCCGATGGTGGCGCGGTCAGCCAGTGTCATGCTTTCAAGGCCGGGGCCGAAGAACTCGACGAACTTGCCGACAACACCCTTCTTGCGCAGCATCTGCACGACGGTGAGCACCAGATCGGTTGCCGTCACGCCTTCCTTGACCTTGCCGGTCAGGCGGAAGCCGATAACCTCTGGCAGCAACATGGATACAGGCTGGCCCAGCATAGACGCTTCAGCTTCAATGCCGCCAACACCCCAGCCGAGAACACCAAGGCCATTGACCATGGTTGTGTGCGAATCGGTGCCAACACAGGTATCGGGATAGGCAACGGTGACGCCGTCCTCTTCCTTGGTCCAGACGGCCTGCGCCAGATATTCCAGATTGACCTGATGGCAGATGCCGGTGCCGGGCGGAACAACGCGGAAGTTCTTGAACGCCTGCTGACCCCACTTCAGGAAGCGGTAGCGCTCGCCATTGCGTTCATATTCCAGATCCACATTGCGCTTGAAGGCCTGCGGATTGCCGAACTCATCAACGATGACCGAGTGATCGATGACCAGATCAACCGGAACCAGCGGGTTGATCTTCTCAGGATCGCCGCCAAGGTTCACCATGGCATCGCGCATCGCAGCCAGATCAACAACCGCCGGAACACCGGTGAAATCCTGCATCAGAACCCGCGCGGGGCGATAGGCAATCTCGGCTCCAGCACTGCCACGGTCGACAAGCCATTTGGCAACGTTTTCAATGTCCTTCTTGAAAACCGAGCGGTTATCTTCGAAGCGAAGCAGGTTTTCGAGGAGGACTTTCATGGAGAACGGAAGTTTGGAAATACCTTCCAGGCCGTTTTTCTCAGCTTCGGTCAAGCTGTAATAGACATATTCCTTATCCCCTACGGTTAGGGTTTTACGGCATTTGAAACTGTCGATTTGAGACATGTTGCGTCGTCCTTATGCTACTGGCCTCACCCGGGACGAACGCCTTTGCCGCGTTTCAAGGACGCGCTAAGGTGCGGGTGCAGTCATTTCCGCTGTCCGTCCCGCTACAGGTCCGAAAAGGTGCCCGTATGGAGATCGGCCAAAAATGGTTTCCACACCGACCGCTGGTATGGTTGACTGCTATATAGAGATTTTCGTCGATCTGTGCCAGACCGACATTCGTCAAAAATACGGGCTGCGTCGAAATGCACATGCGCTGGTCCGGATTCAATAAAGAGCGGGAACTTCATGCGGTTAGTCGCCGAAAATCTGGCAGGTGAGCGGGGCGGAGAGATTTTATTTTCCGGGCTAAACTTCACCATTACAGGCGGAGAGGCGCTGATAATTACCGGGCCGAATGGTGCGGGAAAATCGACCCTCTTGCGAATCATTGCAGGACTTCTGGAGAAGGCAGAGGGAAGTATCCGGCTTGATAATGCGCCTGCCGGTTTCGAGAGCCTTGTTGGAGCCTGTCACTATCTCGGTCACCTCAATGCCATGAAGCCGGTTTTGAGCGTCGAAGAGAATTTGCGTTTCTGGCAGTCATTCAACGGCGCCGGACAACACACACTCCGCGAAGCGCTGGACCGTGTGCAGCTCGGTGATATCGGACATCTGCCTTTTGCTTATCTCTCGACCGGACAAAAACGACGGGCAAGTATTGCACGGCTTTTGATCAGCCATCGCCCGGTCTGGTTGCTGGATGAACCGACGGCAGGTCTCGACAAGGCATCGGAAGAGCAATTTGCCGAATTGATGCGTGCGCATCTGGCGAGTGGAGGAATTGTAGTTGCCGCGACTCATTTGCCGCTGGGGCTTGGCGACGCACAAGGGCTCGTGATGGGAGGCAATGGGCAAGCTCATGCCGGAAGTCGGGAGTATAGCGCCTAATGCTCTCGCTCTTTCTACGCGACACACGATTGGGTCTGCGCGCCGGTGGCGGTGTTCTTGTCGGAATATTATTCTTTCTGGCAGTCATTGCTGTTGTGCCATTCGGTGTCGGGCCGGATCTCAAGCTGCTCAGCCGTATTGGCGCTGCCATGCTATGGATTGGTGCCTTGCTGGCAACGCTGCTTGGTCTCGACCGGTTGTTTCAGGCGGATCGCGATGATGGCTCTCTCGACTTGCTGATCATGGCTTCAGACCGGCACATCTTGGCGCTGACCGTTCTCGTCAAATGTCTGGCACATTGGACCACAAGTGTTTTGCCGCTTGTTATAGCTTCTCCTCTGCTCGGCCTTTTCATGAATATGGAGCCCGCCGCCATCGGCGCTACAACGCTGACGCTGCTTGTTGGTACACCTGCAATCACGTTGATAGGGGCTGTCGGTGCGGCGGTCGCCGTGGCACTGCCGCGGGGCGGCCTGCTTGTATCCGTGATCATCCTGCCGCTGACCATTCCAGTGCTGATTTTTGGCGTATCGGCGGCCTATGGCGCGGTGGAGGACCCTGCGCCTTTTGTCGCGCCCTTCCTTATTCTGATTGCAATTACACTGTTCTTTGCCGTCATTGGACCATTGGCTGCGGCTGCGGCGCTGAAATCGTCAGCCGATTGATATGGGTGAACGGACGCACGATGTAATGGTGAATTGCGAAACAGAGCGGGGGAAGCTAAAAAATCGCCATGAGTGAAGCAGTTTCAAAAGCTGGCCGCTGGGTCGATCTGGCTAATCCTACCCGGTTTATCAATTTCGCTGGTATCGTTCTGCCGTGGCTTGTCGGAATCACCTTACTGGTGCTGGCTGCCGGATTGTGGATGTCGTTTCAGGCGCCTGATGATTATCAGCAGGGCTCGACCGTCAAGATCATGTTCATCCATGTGCCTTTCGCGTGGCTGTCGATGATGTGCTACACGGTCATGAGCATTTCCGCGATCGGAACGCTGGTCTGGCGTCATCCCCTGGCGGATGTTTCAGCCAAGGCAGCAGCGCCTATTGGTGCTGCTTTTACCGCACTCGCCCTGATAACCGGCTCGCTGTGGGGCAAGCCCATGTGGGGCACCTGGTGGGTCTGGGATGCGCGTCTGACATCGGTTTTCGTGCTGTTCCTGATGTATCTCGGCATCATTGCCCTGACCCGCGCGATGGACGATCCAGCGAAGTCCTCCAAGGCAACGGCTATCCTGACGCTGGTCGGTTTCATCAATATCCCGATTATCAAATTCTCCGTCGATTGGTGGAATACGCTGCATCAACCCGCTTCCGTTATCCGGATGGGCGGGCCGACGATACATCCGTCATTGCTCTGGCCGCTGCTGGTCATGGCGGTTGGTTTCACACTGCTGTTCTTCACCCTGCATATGATGGCCATGCGCAATGAAATCTGGCGCAGACGTGTTGTGGCCATGCGCCGTATCGCGGCCCGCAGCGCTGAACGGAGGGGAGCGCAATGATGACCCATACGGGCTTTGTTCTGGCGTCCTATGGCGTTTCTATTGTTGTGCTTGTCGCGCTTGTCGGCTGGATATTGATTGATCAGCAGGCTCAACGCCGCGCATTACAGGAACTGGAAACGCGTGGCGTCCGCCGTCGCTCCGAGGCTCGAACGGACAGTGCATCGTGAGCGGACCTGACATTACAGAGCAGGCACCACGCAAGCGCTTCTCGCTGTTTGCCTTCCTGCCCCTGCTGCTTTTCGTGGTTCTCGCCGGTATCTTTGCCTTTCAGCTGGCGCTGGGACGTGATGAAAGCGTGATCCCCTCGGCATTGATCGGCAAGCCGGTGCCAAAGCTGACGCTTCCGGCGCTGGCAGGTTTAACCAAAAACGGTCAGCCTGTTCAGGGGATCGATCCCGCGTCGTTCAAGGGGCAATTGACGCTGGTCAACGTGTTCGGTTCATGGTGCGTGCCGTGCCGGGCTGAACATCCCCTGCTGATGCAGCTGTCCAAGGACAAGCGTTTCCGCCTTGCTGGCCTTAACTACAAGGACAAAGACGAGAACGCACTGCGTTTCCTTGGCGAGCTTGGCAATCCATTTGACATGATCGGTGTGGATGCAAGCGGGCGGGCGGGAATTGAATGGGGCGTCTATGGCGTGCCGGAAACTTTTCTTGTCGGCCGTGACGGTACCATTCTTTACAAGCACGTCGGACCATTCAGCGAAGCCTCAATCCGGGACGATCTGATGCCCGTGATCGAGAAAGCCCTGAAGCCATAAATCCCTTATTCGCTGTCGAGCATCGCGTAACGGCGGACCCATCCCGCTGCGCGTGAGGCAGCTTCCGCCGTGCTGTCATAGGCATGGGCCAACGGCACCTCGATCATCCGGTAGCCGAAAGAGGTTTTCTGCGCGACGGTTACGGGGGCATCAATGGGTGTGCCCAGTGCGATAGTATCGAGCGGCCGATCCGGTGCGGGCTGGGGAATAGCAAATGAGCGGCTTGCGACCAAGGTCGATGGATGTTTCGCCTTGATGGTACAGGTCGCGGTGACAAGCGGATAGCTTACTCCTGCAGTCTTGCGAATCTGGTTTTCAAGATCCGCCCGGCAATTCTCGACGCTGGTCCAGCTTGCATCGGCGGTTTTGATATATTCGCAGATTTTCGCATCGCAGTCGCAACCCATCAGGGTCATGATAATGAGGGCCGTTTTCATGGCTCGCACTCTTTCGGGATAGAATTGCCGTAGGTGCGATATTTGAGCCCGGATCGCGGCGGGATTTCGTCGCGATCTGTCAGGAATTGTGGTGCTTTTCAGCTCAATTGTGGCAGCTATTTTTCTTTGCGTTTGTCGAGCAGCGGTTCAAGCGAATGCTTCATCACCAGCGGCATCTGCGCGAATGTGAAAAGCAGGGTGATCGGCATGGTGCCCCAAACCTTGAAAGCAACCCAGAAATCCGTAGAGAAACTGCGCCAGACCACTTCATTCAATACAGCCAGAAACAGGAAGAAAACGCCCCAACGCATGGTGAGCTTGCGCCAACCCTCTGCGTCAAGCTTGAAGGCGCTGTCGAAGACATAACCAAGCAGGGATTTGCCAAAATAGAGACCGCCAAGCAGAATAACTCCGAACAGCGCGTTTACAATGGTCGGCTTCATCTTGATGAAGGTTTCATTGTGCAGATAAAGCGTTAGCGCACCGAAGATCAAAACGACAATGCCGGAGATGAGTGGCATGATCGGCAGGCTGCGTGTCATTATCCAAGACGTAATCAGCGCAATGGCAGTTGCGGCCATGAACAGGGCCGTCGCGATAAAAATCGGCTCACCAATAGTAGACAACACTGGAAATCGCTCGATCAGCCATTCTCCGCGGGCATTGGCGAAGAAAAAGACCATCAATGGTCCAAGTTCAAGCGCCAGCTTGAGGAGTGGCGTGACTTCCTTACGGGAAGGATCGGAGGGGTCACGTTCGAATACGGATTGGTCCATCAAGCAACTCCTGCGATGGCTTTGGCAAAATCTTTGGCGGCGAAGGGTTCGAGGTCTTCGACCTGCTCGCCGACACCGATGAAATAGACAGGCAATTTATGTTTGGCGGAAATGGCAACAAGAATGCCACCACGCGCCGTACCATCAAGCTTGGTCATGACGAGGCCGTTGACACCGGCGATGTTCTTGAAAATCTCCACCTGATTGAGAGCGTTCTGGCCTGTCGTGGCATCAAGCGTCTGCAACACCGTGTGCGGCGCCTCCGGATCATTCTTGCCGAGAACACGGACGATCTTTGCAAGCTCGTCCATCAGTTCCGTGCGGTTCTGCAGCCGTCCGGCTGTATCGATGATGAGAACATCACTGCCCGCCTCCTTGGCCTGTTTCCATGCGTCATAGGCGAGGCCCGCCGCATCGGCCCCGAGCTTCGATGAAACAACGGGAGCGCCGGTGCGTTTGCCCCAGATATGCAGCTGTTCGATGGCAGCCGCACGGAATGTATCGCCTGCAGCCAGCATGACACTGAGGCCGCCTGCGGTCAGTTTTGCCGCAAGCTTGCCTATGGTTGTGGTTTTGCCAGTGCCATTGACGCCGACAACGAGAATAACGTGCGGCTTGTGCGACAGGTCAAGTTCCAGTGGCTTTGCTACCGGCCCGAGCACCTTTTCGATTTCTGTCGCCATAATGGTGCGGACTTCCTCGGAGCTGATGTCCTTGCCATAGCGTGTTGCGCTCAGGGAGCCAGTAATGCGGATAGCCGTTTCCATGCCAAGATCCGCCTGAATCAGCACATCTTCAAGGTCTTGCAGCGTGTCTTCATCAAGCTTGCGGCGGGTGAAAATACCGCCGATCGAATCGCCGAGCTGCTGTGATGAGCGCGCGAGACCCTTGCGCAGACGTTCGAACCATGAAAGCCGTTTCTCCGGTTCAGCAGCAACCGGCTCCTCGGCCTGCTTTTCCTCAACCGTCTTGGTCACGGTTACTTTCGACGAGACAGGTTTTGCCGGTGCTATTGGTTCAACCGGTGCCGGTACGTCTATGACGGGTTCAATCTCGGGTACATGGACCGGCGGCATGACCGCGTCGGCGATGGTCTCTTCGAAAGGTTCTTCTGGCAAAGTGATTGGAACCGGGCGATCTTCTTCGACGGGTTCAACAACTGGTTCTGGTACCGCTACTATTTCGGGTTCTGCCGGAGGTGCCGCAGGTACAGGCTCGGGCAAGATATCCGGTTCGACCGGTTGCTGAAGTTCTGCAACTGGTTCGGGTTCCGCTAAAGTTTCCGGCGATGATGGATCGTACTCTTCAGCAGTGAGCTTGGCGCCTTCACCCTCCCCCAACGTGGGGAGGGTCGATGCGTCAGCATCGGGGTGGGGGGCTACAGCCTCACTTACAAGAATCTTGTCTTGTTGAGCTTGAGGCTCGTGGTGAGGGGATGGAGTTTCCCCCCACCCCGGACCTTCGGTCCGACCCTCCCCACGTTGGGGGAGGGTGGGGGAGTCAAGCTCGGCTGGCTCAGCGTTCTGATCGGCGGTGGCGGATTCAACAGGTTCTGCATCTGCCGGAACAGGCAATGATTCCTGCGCAGCCGTGTCTTCATAGACCTGTTCGGTCGTCTGATGAATCGGCGCATCGAGCGCTGCAACAGGCACTTCCGCCGGTGCCTCTTCGACAACTTCCTTTTTGCCGAATGAAAATATCTTCTTGATAAAACCCAGAGCCATGAATGCTGCTTTGCTCGTTGTGATTACGCTGCGCGCCGGTCGCTGTCTGCGGCCAGCAGCTTGTCGCCATCATGTCCGCTGATCGGCCGTTCAATAATTTCACCCGGAACTCCGCCATTCAGGCCGACAAGGGTAAATCCTTCCGAACGGCCAAGACCTTCGCGTTCGATGAGTATCCTTTGGGTCGTGCCAACAAGACGGTCGAGATGGGCACGATAGGCTGTCTCGCCTGCCGCACGCAGCCGGGCAGCACGGGTCTTGACGATTTGCCTGTTCACTTGTGGCATGCGGGCAGCCGGTGTGCCTTCGCGCGGGCTGAAGGGAAAGACATGCAGATGCGTCAGTCCGCATTCTTCGACAATGCGGATAGAGTTTTCGAACATCTCATCGGTTTCAGTGGGAAAACCAGCGATGATATCAGCGCCGAAAACGATGTCAGGCCTGATATTGCGAACATTCTCACAGAACTCAATGGAGTTTTCGCGCAAATGACGGCGCTTCATCCGCTTCAGAATCATGTTGTCGCCCGATTGCAGCGACAGGTGCAGATGCGGCATCAGGCGGCTTTCCGTCGCCAGTGCTTCCATCAGGTCATCGTCTGCCTCAATGGAATCGATGGACGAGAGGCGCAGGCGTTTCAGATCAGGCACTTGGCCAAGCACTGTTTTCACCAGCTTGCCAAGACGCAGGCTACCCGGCAGATCAGGACCATAGCTGGTCATATCAACCCCGGTCAGCACTACCTCGTTATAGCCATTGCCGACGAGCCGCTTGACCTGTTCAACCACGCCGCCCATCGGCACGGAACGGGAATTACCGCGGCCATAGGGGATGATGCAGAAGGTGCAGCGATGATCACAGCCATTTTGCACCTGAACAAAAGCGCGGGCGCGGCCTTCGATGGCATCGACCATGTGGGAAGCGGTTTCGCGCACTTCCATGATGTCGTTGACGCGGACTTTTTCGAACTGGTTCACACCAAAATCCGGCAGCATGCGATAGGAATTGGATTTCAGTTTTTCTTCATTGCCGAGAACGAGATCGACTTCATCCATAGCGGCGAACTCGTCGGCGCCTGTTTGTGCGGCGCAGCCGGTGACAATGATGCGTGCCTGCGGATTGTCGCGGCGTGCCTTGCGAATGGCCTGACGCGCCTGACGGACTGCTTCGCTGGTGACGGCGCAGGTGTTGAAGATGATCGCACCATTTTCCAGCGTGCCAAGTCCGGCTGCGTCGGCTTCGCGCTTCATCACCTCGGATTCATAGGTGTTGAGGCGGCAGCCAAAGGTAACGACGTCCACAGCCATCAGGCAACTCCCTGCGACGGCGTTGTTTCATCACGCTGCCATTCGCCGCTCTGCGGGTCAAATGAGCCGGAGAATTCCCATTCAGCCGGACCAGTCATCAGGACGTGATTGTTTTCCAGCCATTCAATCACGAGCGGACCACCGGGCACGGTGACTGTCACCGTGCGTTCGGTGCGGCCGGTCCGGGCAGCTGAAACAGCCGACGCGCAGGCAGCCGACCCACAGGCGCGTGTAAGTCCAGCTCCGCGTTCCCAAGTGCGCAGAGTAATCGCGTTGCGGCTGGTCACGTGAGCAATTGAGATATTGGCGCGCTCGGGGAAAATCGGGTGATTTTCGAGCAGCGGACCAAAACGCTCCAGATCATAGGTCCAGACATCCTGATCGACCCAGAAGATCGCATGCGGGTTGCCCATGCTGACAACGGAAGGCGAATGCAGCACAGGCGCATCGATGGGCCCGATCTGCAATTCGATCTTGCGCGTGTCATGGAAAGGCTCAGCCAGCGGAATATCCTGCCAGTCAAAGCGCGGCATTCCCATATCAACGGAAATCAGGCCATCGGGGTGCTCGTGGGCTGTGATGATTCCAGAAATCGTTTCGAAGGTGAATTCCCGCTTGCCGGTTTCAGTGGCAAGCGCCTGCACGACACAGCGCATGCCATTGCCGCAGGTCTGCGCCTGCGTACCATCGGAATTGATGATCTCAATGTAGGCATCCGCATCTTGCCTGCGCGGTGCGTGGATCGCCATGATCTGATCGAACTTTGTCGCAGGATCGCTATTGAGCGCTATGGCTGCACCGGGTGCAACATGGTCGGTATGGTGACGCATGTCGGCAACGATTATCTCGTTGCCAAGTCCGTTCATCTTTGCAAATTGCGCGCGCACTGCCATGCTTCCGTCAGCCTGTATTGCCATTCTGATGTCGATAGAGGGCTTATATGGCGGAAAAGGTGAAGAATTGCCAGTACCAGCCTTATCAAAGCTACGGCACTGGCAATCAGATGCATCTGCTATCAGGCGACGCGGATGACCAGCTTGCCGAAATTATGCCCTTTCAGAAGCCCCATAAAGGCCTCCGGTGCATTGGCGAGCCCATCAACAATATCTTCGCGGTATTTGACTTCACCGCTACGCAACCATCCACTCATGGTTTCAAGGAATAAGGGTCGCTGATCGACAAATTCGCGCTGGATGAAACCGCGTACTGTCAGGCTCTTCTTCAGAATATCGCGCATGAGCACGGGCAGGCGATCCTTGCCCGACAGGTCAAGTTCGTCATATTGCGCGACGAGACCGCAGACGGGGATGCGGGCAAAGGTGTTGAGGAGCGGAAAAACCGCATCCCAGACGGGGCCACCGACATTTTCGAAGTAGACGTCGATGCCTTTTGGGCAGGCCTGCTTCAACTGCGCTGAAAAATCAGGCGCCCGATGATCAATGGCAACATCGAAACCAAGCTCATCGCGGATATAGGCGCATTTTTCCGCGCCGCCGGCAATGCCAATGGCTCTCGCCCCTTTGATTCGTGCGATTTGACCAACGGTTGCCCCCACCGGTCCACTGGCAGCCGCTACAACAACCGTTTCTCCGGGCTTGGGCTGACCGATGGTCAGAAGGCCCGCATAGGCGGTGAAGCCGGGCATACCGAGAATACCAACGGCGGTCGAGAGGGGAGCGGCGTTCGGGTCAAGCTTGCGCAGGCCAACGCCATTGGAAATGGCGTAGCTTTGCCAGCCGGAGTGAGAAAGAACGATATCACCGGGATGAAAATCGGAATGCCTGCTCTCGACCACCTCGGCAACAGTCCCGCCTTCCATCACGGCGTTGACGGCGACCGGAGCAGCATAGGATTCTGCATCATCCATGCGACCGCGCATATAAGGATCAAGAGACAGGAACAGAATCTTGAGTAATATTTCGCCGTCACCGGGTGCAGGTGTCTGCTGGGTTTCGATGCGGAAATTGTCAGGCTTCACAGGGCCAAGCGGCCGGGATGCAAGCACGATACGGGTATTTTGCGGCTGAGACATCGTTTTGTCCTTATGGGGAGGGCGTCAACCCTACCCCAGCACTGTCAGCCCGGCAATGTGAGTATATCGTCAGTGGGGTTCGTGTGCGTCAGCAACGCCGCGCAGCCAATAGCCAGCTGCCTTAACCCACTCGCTGTTGAAACCACGCTCTTCAACGAGGTGGCTGCGCACCGACTTTGAAATCCCGCTTTCACAGGCGATAAAGGCATAGCAATCGCCTTCCGGCAGGGCGAGGCTTTTGACGCTTTGTAGCAGAAGATCGTTATTGCCGGCCTCCGCTCCGTTGCGGTGAACCCAGATGATTTCGGCCTTGGCGCTGGTCTTGAGGTTCTGTTCCTCGGCTTTGTCAGCGACCTCAATAACCGCGACGACGCGCGCCGATGCCGGTAATTCTTCCAGTCGGCGGCTGATAGCGGGCAGGGCCGTTTCATCACCAGCGAGGAAATACCAGTCATAGGCATCCGGAATGATCATCGAGCCGCGCGGCCCGCCAATGACGATCTGCTGGCCGGGTTTTGCCTGTGCTGCCCATGTGGAAGCCGGGCCGTCCCCATGCAGCACAAAATCGACATCGAGGGTGTTGGTTGCCGGGTGATAGTTTCGAGGTGTGTAGTCACGCATTTCCGGACGTGGCTTGTCTTCCGGAAAGCTGATGCCCTCGGGACCCAGAACCGGGACAATTGGTCCGCTTCCGGCCGGTGGGAAGAAAACCTTGATATGATCGCCGTAACCGGCGCTGACAAACCCATCCAGCTGATCACCGGCGAGCGTGACGCGCACCATGAGGGGCGTCAGATGTTTGACCTCCTGTACTTCAAGGAGGCGCAGGCGGGTTTCGTGGCGGATTCTTTGAGGTGTTTTATTTATGAGTGTCATACTCAACAAATACCTCTCGGTCTTGCGGACTTCAATGGGGCTATTCACACATTTCCGTCATCAGTCGTTTGCGCCATCATAAGACTTTATTCACCTTAAAATGATTGACTTGAAACAAGCGTATGGTTTCCACCAAACGGAAACAGACCTGAACAGTGTGGCGATATTGCCAGTTCGGCGAGTTTTTGACGCTTCTGCCACGGGCATCGGCCGCAAACAGGCCGGTTTTGCCGCGTGACGGGTTGAAATTTGACCGCGATACCCTTTTATCGTGGTTAATAAATGCCAAGTCGAATCGCATTTTTTCTGTTTGATGCGTAGATGGAGAGTAAGACTATGGGGACTTTGAACGTCAATTTGCTGGCCGTTGCCGCTGTCGGCATGGTTCTGGCAGGATGCCAGAGTACGCGTTTTGACAATGATATGGACCGTGTCACACCTTCACCCGCTCCGTTGCAATCTGCGCCGGCCGGGTCTGTGACCCAGAGCCAGTTGCCGCCTCCCGGCGGCGCCAACCAGTTTCCGACAGCGCCGACGACGGGTAACGGTGCAGCAGCGGGTGGCCAGGGTACGCAGGTTGCATCGCTGCCACCGGCAAATGCACCTGATGTTACGGCCAGTAGCGTCGCAGGCGTGTGGAATGCTTCGCTTGGTGGCCAGAGCTGTAAAATCGCGACGCCGCAGACAAAGTTCGGTCAGGGTTATCGTGCCGGTCCGTTGCGCTGTCCGGGTGAGCTTGCAAACCTCACATCCTGGGCAGTCAGCGGTAAGCAGCTCACCCTTTATGATGCAGCGGGTGGCACTGTCGCTCGGCTCTATTCATCCGGGTCATCGCGGTTTGATGGTCAGACCACTGGTGGACAGAGTGTGAGCCTGTCACGTTAAGCCCAAAATGGGAGTGTGCAGCACCGGTTCGCCCGCTGCACACGTCCGGAGACTGCAGTTCGCATGTCGCACGATAATCTGAAAGTGTTCCCTTCCGTGCGTGAGCGCTATGATTCGCTCGTGCAAGCCGGGGATATTGACGCGGACCCAGCCCAACAGCTTCTGGCAAGCCGGTTCGACCGGCTGATCCGTGAACTGGCGACAAAGCGGCTTGCGACCAAATCCAGCGCGCTGGGCTGGCTGTTCAGCCGCCGTTCGCCGCGCCACGAGGTGATCAAGGGTCTTTATATTTTCGGTGAGGTCGGGCGCGGCAAGACCATGTTGATGGACATGTTTCATCAGCTCGTTCCGGCCAAACGCAAACGCCGTGCGCATTTTCTCGATTTCATGGCCGACGTACACGAGCGCATCAATGCGCATCGAAAAGCGCACAAGAATGGCGAGACCAAGCAGGATGATCCTATTCCGCCCGTCGCCGATGCGCTGGCGGAACAGGCTTGGGTGCTGTGCTTCGATGAATTCACCGTGACTGATATTGCTGACGCGATGATTCTGTCACGGCTGTTTAAAGCACTGTTCGAGCGCGGGGTTGTCCTCGTCGCCACATCGAATGTGGAACCTGACGATCTTTATCGCGATGGTCTGAACCGGCAGCTTTTTCTGCCCTTTATCGATCTCCTGAAAACCAATGTTGATGTTATCAATCTGGACGCGCGCACGGATTACCGGCTGGAAAAACTCAACCGTATGCCGGTTTATCTCTCACCGCTGAGCGAGGATACAACGCGTAAAATGGATGACGCGTGGCACGCGGCGACCGATGGCGCGACCGTTGCCGAAGACAGTTTCAAGGTCAAGGGTCGCACGGTTATTGTTCCGCAGGCGGCCCGTCATGTGGCGCGTTTTACATTCGCTGATCTTTGCTCCAAGCCACTCGGCGCACTGGATTATGCCGCCATCATTTCACGCTATCAAACGATCTTCATCGATGATGTTCCGATTCTTGACTACTCCAGACGCAATGAGGCCAAGCGGTTTATCATTCTCATCGACATTCTCTATGACCATCACGTGCATGTGGTAATTTCCGCGGCAGCTTCGCCTGACAAGCTTTATGAGGCCAATCGCGGCACCGAGGCTTTCGAGTTTGACCGGACAGCCTCACGCCTCTTTGAAATGCAGAGTGCGGACTATCTCGCGGACGCTGCACCAACAGCTGAAGAACCACGACCGGCAGAGGCCTGAGTTCGCTATCAAATGACTGTGATGCGGGTCGCCCTTATTTCATCATTTTGATATGTTGCCTATGTTAGATAACTCCAGAAAATCCTTCCCCAGGTTAAATTCAATTGACGTTTACGTAAATCCCATCAAATCTAAACGATTGAATTTATTGGGGGGAAAATTTTTGGTTGAGTTATTTTTGAAAGAGGAATATTCGAACGTCCCAACGCAAAGGCGCATGGTCATGGGCTCTGCCCAACGTCGTTGTTGTCCTTTGGCGTCCGTCCAGACTTCAGATCAGGGAAGTAACCAGCATGGCACGTAACAAAATCGCCCTCATCGGTTCAGGCATGATCGGTGGAACATTGGCACATTTGATCGGGCTCAAGGAGCTCGGTGATATCGTGCTCTTCGACATCGCAGAAGGCACTCCTCAGGGTAAAGGGCTTGATATTGCCCAGTCATCACCGGTTGATGACTTTGACGCCAAGCTCGTCGGCGCAAATGATTATTCGGCGATCGAGGGTTCGGATGTGGTCATCGTGACCGCAGGTGTACCGCGCAAGCCCGGCATGAGCCGCGATGACCTGCTCGGCATCAACCTCAAGGTCATGGAACAGGTTGGCGCGGGCATCAAAAAATATGCACCTAACGCTTTCGTCATCTGCATCACCAACCCGCTCGATGCGATGGTCTGGGCCCTGCAAAAGTTCTCCGGCCTGCCAAAGAACATGGTTGTCGGCATGGCTGGTATTCTCGACAGCGCCCGCTTCCGTTATTTCCTCGCCGATGAGTTCAAGGTTTCGGTCGAAGACGTCACCGCTTTTGTTCTCGGCGGTCACGGCGATTCGATGGTGCCGCTGGCCCGTTACTCAACCGTTGCCGGTATTCCACTGCCGGATCTCGTCAAGATGGGTTGGACCAGCCAGGAAAAGCTCGACCAGATCATCCAGCGTACCCGTGATGGCGGCGCAGAGATCGTTGGCCTGTTGAAGACCGGTTCGGCCTTCTACGCACCGGCTTCCTCGGCAGTCCAGATGGCTGAAGCCTTCCTGAAGGACAAGAAGCGCGTTCTGCCTGTTGCGGCGCATCTTTCCGGTCAGTACGGCGTCAAAGACATGTATGTCGGCGTGCCTGTCATCATCGGTGCTGGCGGCGTGGAACGCATCATCGAAATCGATCTCAACAAGACCGAAGAAAAGGCCTTTGAAAGTTCAGTGGCTTCCGTCGCTGGTCTTTGTGAAGCCTGCATCGCCATCGCGCCGAACCTCAAGTAATTCGGCCTGAACATTCTGAAACGATCCTGTGTTTGTGCCGGATTTTTCGTAGAGGAAGTTAACTGATGAATATTCACGAATATCAGGCCAAGCGCCTGCTCCACTCCTTCGGTGCGCCGATAGCCAATGGTGTTGCCGTCTATTCCGTCGAACAGGCGGAAGAGTGGGCAAAGACGCTGCCCGGTCCGCTTTATGTGGTGAAAAGCCAGATTCATGCGGGCGGTCGTGGCAAGGGTAAGTTCAAGGAACTCGGTCCTGACGCGAAAGGCGGCGTTCGCCTTTCGAAGTCGGTCGAGGAAGTCGTTGCCAATGCCAAGGAAATGCTCGGCAATACGCTTGTTACCAAGCAGACGGGCCCGGCCGGCAAGCAGGTCAATCGCCTCTACATCGAAGACGGTGCCGACATTGACCGCGAGCTTTATCTCTCGATCCTCGTTGACCGTTCGGTTGGCCGTCCGGCTTTTGTGGTTTCCACGGAAGGCGGCATGGACATCGAAGGTGTAGCGCACGACACTCCGGAAAAGATCATCACCGTGGCGATTGATCCGGAAAAAGGCGTGACAGCGGATGATGTAAAGAAGATCAGCGATGCTTACGGCCTGACCGGCGAAGCACGTACGGACGGCGAAACGCTGTTCCCGATCCTCTACAAGGCCTTCACCGAGAAGGATATGAGCCTGCTCGAAGTTAACCCGCTGATCGTCATGAAGAATGGCCGTCTGCGCGTTCTTGATGCCAAGGTCTCCTTCGATGGCAACGCGCTGTTCCGTCATCCTGATGTGGTTGAACTGCGTGACACCACGGAAGAAGACGCCAAGGAAATCGAAGCTTCCAAGTATGATCTCGCCTATGTCGCCCTCGACGGCAATATTGGCTGCATGGTCAATGGTGCCGGTCTTGCCATGGCAACGATGGACATCATCAAGCTTTATGGTGCGGAGCCTGCAAACTTCCTCGACGTTGGCGGCGGCGCCAGCAAGGAGAAGGTTACGGCTGCGTTCAAGATCATCACTGCCGATCCGGCGGTTGAAGGTATCCTGATCAATATTTTCGGCGGCATCATGAAATGTGATGTGATTGCTGAAGGTGTGATTGCGGCGGTCAAGGAAGTGGGCCTCAAGGTTCCGCTGGTTGTCCGTCTTGAAGGCACCAATGCTGAGCTTGGCAAGAAGATCATCAATGAAAGCGGCCTTAACGTCGTTTCTGCTGATGATCTTGATGACGCGGCTCAGAAAATCGTCAAGGCTGTGAAGGGAAACTAAGGCATGTCTATTCTTGTTAACAAAGACACCAAGGTTCTCGTTCAGGGCCTGACCGGAAAGACCGGAACATTCCACACCGAGCAGGCGCTTGCCTATTACGGTACCCAGATGGTTGGTGGTATCCACCCGAAAAAGGGCGGCGAGACCTGGGAAGGCAAATTGCCGACCGGTGCTGGCGCCCAGTTGCCGATCTTCGCATCGGTTGCCGAAGGCAAGGATCGCACCGGCGCCAACGCCTCGGTGATCTATGTGCCGCCAGCAGGCGCTGCGGAAGCCATTCTTGAAGCAATCGAGGCGGAAATCCCGCTGATCATCTGCATCACCGAAGGTATTCCGGTTATCGACATGGTTCGCGTCAAGGCTCGCCTCGACCGCTCCAGTTCGCGCCTGATCGGGCCGAACTGCCCCGGCGTCCTGACCCCTGAAGAATGCAAGATCGGCATCATGCCGGGCAATATCTTCCAGAAGGGTTCGGTGGGTGTTGTATCCCGCTCCGGCACACTTACCTATGAAGCTGTGTTCCAGACAACGAATGAAGGCCTTGGCCAGACAACAGCAGTCGGTATTGGCGGCGATCCTGTAAAGGGCACCGAATTCATCGACGTGCTCGAGATGTTCCTTGCGGACGAAGCAACCAAGTCGATCATCATGATCGGCGAAATCGGCGGCTCGGCTGAAGAAGACGCAGCACAGTTTATCGCTGACGAAGCCAAGCGCGGTCGCAAGAAGCCAATGGCCGGTTTCATCGCTGGACGTACGGCTCCTCCCGGACGCACCATGGGCCATGCCGGCGCTGTTATTTCGGGCGGCAAGGGTGGCGCAGAAGACAAGATCGCGGCCATGGAAGCTGCAGGTATCCGCGTTTCGCCATCACCGGCGCAGCTCGGCAAGACATTGGTTGAAGTCCTCAAGGGCTAAAACCTCAGCCGGGCAGATTTCTGCCCGGATTGAAGACCAAGACAGATCGGGGCGGATGTTCGCCCTGATCAATCCACGGGGATTTCCCGGCAAGGGCCGGAAACCTCAACCCAGAGTGTTCTTGGGTCACGATGATCCCGGACACTCTCATCAAGGGAGACGGAGCGGGTGCTCCGGTCAACACACATGGCACGTCAAGAACAGGCCAACGACATTTTCGCGCTCACATCATTTCTCTATGGTGGCAATGCCCACTATATCGAGGAACTGCATGCGCAGTATGAGAAGGACCCCGCATCGGTTGGTCCCGAATGGCAGGAATTCTTTGCCAATCTCAACGACACCAAAGCCGATGTCATCAAGAACGCGCAGGGCGCATCCTGGGAGAAGCCAAACTGGCCGATCGCTGGCAATGGTGAACTCGTCTCCGCGCTCGACGGCAATTGGGGTGAAGTCGAAAAGCACATCACCGACAAGCTGAAGGCCAAAACAGCCAATGGCGCAGCGAACGGTGCGGCAGTATCGGCGGCCACAGCCACGGCGGACATTATCCACGCAGCTCGCGATTCCGTACGCGCCATCATGATGATTCGCGCCTATCGCATGCGCGGTCATCTGCATGCCAAGCTCGATCCGCTTGGCCTTGCCGAGGTGAAGGAAGATTACAACGAACTGTCGCCCGAGAGCTATGGTTTCTCGCCCGCAGACTATGACCGCAAGATCTTCATCGACAATGTGCTGGGTCTCGAATATGCGACGATCCCGCAGATGCTCGACATTCTGCAGCGTACTTACTGCTCGACCATCGGTGTTGAGTTCATGCACATTTCCGATCCGGTCGAAAAGTCGTGGATTCAGGAACGTATCGAAGGCCCGGATAAGGGCGTTGCGTTCACCGCTGAGGGCAAGAAGGCCATTCTGTCGAAACTGATCGAGGCCGAAGGCTTTGAGCAGTTCATCGACGTCAAGTATAAGGGCACGAAACGTTTCGGTCTTGACGGCGGTGAATCACTCATCCCCGCGCTGGAACAGATCGTCAAGCGCGGCGGCTCGATGGGCCTCAAGGAAATCGTCCTTGGCATGGCGCACCGGGGCCGTCTCAATGTGCTCAGCCAGTTTATGCGCAAGCCGCATCGCGCAATCTTCCACGAATTCAAGGGTGGCTCCTACGCGCCTGATGATGTCGAAGGTTCCGGTGACGTGAAGTACCATCTGGGTGCATCATCGGACCGTGAGTTCGATGGCAACAAGGTCCATCTGTCGCTGACAGCCAATCCGTCGCACCTGGAAATCGTTAATCCGGTTGTCATGGGCAAGGCTCGCGCCAAGCAGGATCTGCTGGCCGGTCGTGATCGCGATGACATGGTTCCCTTGTCCGAGCGCGCCAAGATCATGCCGCTGCTGCTGCATGGCGATGCGTCGTTTGCCGGTCAGGGTGTGGTTGCAGAATGTCTTGGCCTTTCCGGTTTGCGCGGTCATCGCGTTGGCGGCACGGTGCATTTCATCATCAACAACCAGATCGGTTTCACCACCAATCCGCGCCTGTCGCGTTCTTCGCCCTATCCATCCGATGTGGCCAAGATGATCGAGGCACCGATTTTCCACGTCAATGGCGACGATCCGGAAGCGGTTGTTTATGTGGCAAAGATCGCCACCGAATACCGCATGACATTCCACAAGCCTGTTGTCATCGACATGTTCTGCTATCGCCGCTTCGGTCACAATGAAGGCGACGAGCCTGCATTCACGCAGCCGCTGATGTACAAGACCATCCGCGGCCAGAAGACAACGGTTCAGCTCTACTCTGCCAAACTGATCGAGCAGGGCCTGATTGCTGAAGCCGATGTTGAGAAGATGCGCTCCACCTGGCGTGAAAATCTCGAACAGGAGTTCGAAGCCGGCCAGCATTACAAGCCCAACAAGGCCGACTGGCTGGATGGTGCGTGGAGTGGTCTGCGTACGGCAGACAATGCCGACGAACAGCGTCGTGGCAAAACGGGTCTTCCATTGAAGACAGTCAAGGAAATCGGCAAGAAGCTTGCTGAAGTTCCAGCTGGTTTCAATGTACACCGGACGATCCAGCGCTTTCAGGACAACCGCGCCAAGATGGTCGAAACCGGCGAAGGTTTCGATTGGGCTATGGCTGAAGCCCTGGCTTTTGGCTCGCTTGCCATTGAAGGTCATCCGATCCGTCTGTCGGGTCAGGATGTCGAGCGCGGTACATTCAGCCAGCGTCATTCGGTTCTCTATGATCAGGAAACCGAACAGCGTTATATTCCGCTCAACAATCTGCAAAAGGGTCAGGCGATCTACGAAGTCATCAACTCGATGCTTTCGGAAGAGGCTGTCCTTGGTTTCGAGTATGGCTACTCGCTGTCCGATCCGCGTGCGCTGACCCTGTGGGAAGCCCAGTTCGGCGATTTCGCCAACGGTGCGCAGGTCGTGTTCGACCAGTTCATCTCGTCGGGCGAACGCAAATGGCTGCGCATGTCTGGCCTCGTCTGCCTTCTGCCGCATGGTTATGAAGGTCAGGGTCCGGAGCATTCCTCAGCGCGTCTGGAACGTTATCTGCAGCTTTGTGCGGAAGACAATATGCAGGTGGCCAACTGCACCACACCTGCCAATTACTTCCATATCCTTCGCCGCCAGATGAAGCGCGACTTCCGCAAGCCGCTGATCCTGATGACGCCGAAATCCCTCCTGCGTCATAAGCGGGCCGTGTCGTCGATCAGCGACTTTACCGGTGATTCCTCGTTCCACCGTCTGCTATGGGATGATGCGCAGCTCTTGAAGGATCAGGTTATCAAGCTGCAGAAGGACTCGAAGATTCGCCGCGTCGTCCTGTGCTCCGGCAAAGTCTATTACGACCTTTACGAAGAGCGCGAGAAGCGTGGCATAGACGATGTCTATCTCTTGCGCGTCGAACAGCTTTATCCTTTCCCGGCCAAGGCGCTGATCACTGAACTGTCCCGTTTCCGCAATGCGGAAATGGTCTGGTGTCAGGAAGAGCCCAAGAACATGGGTGCCTGGGCCTTTATCGATCCTTATCTGGAATGGGTTCTGGCGCATATCGATGCCAAGCATCAGCGCGTTCGTTACACCGGACGTCCTGCCGCTGCGTCGACTGCAACAGGCCTGATGTCCAAACACCTTGCACAGCTCGAAGCATTCCTTGAAGATGCCCTCGGCTCCTAAACCACAACAAACAGAAGTCATCTGACGATCAACGGAAGAGCAAGATCATGGCAACCGAAATTCGCGTCCCAACGCTGGGCGAATCCGTTTCTGAAGCGACCATTGGCAAATGGTTCAAGAAGGTCGGCGAGGCAATTGCTGCCGACGAGCCGCTGGTAGAACTCGAGACCGACAAGGTAACACTTGAGGTTCCGGCTGCCGCTGCCGGTGTCCTTGAAGAAATTACCGCCAAGGAAGGCGATACGGTCGAGGTTGGTGCTTTGCTCGGGATGATCGGTGCAGCTGGTGCTGCTCCGGCTGCCAAGAAGGAAGAAGCCAAGCCGGAAGCCGTTGCACAGGCATCGGGTAGTGCAGCTGCGGCCTCCACTGCTGAAGCGTCTGTCAAGACTGCCGAAGTTGCCGGTGAACCAGCGATAACCGCACGCAAGGAAAGCGAAATGCCCGCTTCTCCTGCAGCCTCAAAGCTGCTGGCTGAAAAGGGTGTTTCCGTTTCGCAGGTCGATGGTTCCGGCAAGCGCGGTCAGGTACTCAAAGGTGATGTGCTCGATGCCGTTGCCAAGGGTATCGCTGCACAGCCAGCCGCCGCTCCTGCACCGCAGGCCGCCCGTCCAGCCTCTTCGGCGGATGACGCGTCGCGCGAAGAGCGCGTGAAGATGACCCGCCTGCGCCAGACCATTGCGCGCCGCCTCAAGGATGCGCAGAGCACCGCAGCGATGCTGACCACTTACAATGAAGTGGACATGTCGGCGGTGATGGATCTGCGCAACCGCTACAAGGAAATCTTTGAAAAGAAGCATGGCGTCAAACTCGGCTTCATGGGCTTCTTCACCAAGGCTGTCACCCATGCGCTGAAGGAAATTCCTGCGGTTAATGCAGAAATCGACGGCACTGACATCATCTACAAGAACTTTGCCCATGTCGGCGTTGCTGTCGGTACGGATAAGGGGCTGGTGGTTCCGGTTGTGCGCAATGCTGATCAGATGTCGATTGCGGAAATCGAGAAGGACATTGGCCGTCTCGGCAAGGCAGCCCGCGATGGCGCGCTTTCGATGGCCGATATGCAGGGCGGCACCTTCACCATCTCCAATGGCGGTGTCTATGGCTCGCTGATGTCCTCGCCGATCCTGAATGCACCGCAGTCCGGCATTCTCGGCATGCACAAGATTCAGGATCGTCCGGTTGTTGTCGGCGGCCAGATCGTCATCCGCCCGATGATGTATCTTGCCCTGAGCTATGACCACCGCATCGTTGACGGCAAGGAAGCCGTAACCTTCCTCGTCCGCGTCAAGGAAAGCCTGGAAGATCCGGAACGTCTGGTTCTCGACCTCTAAGGACAGCAATCGCCGGCCCTGTTCTCTCAAAGGAACGGGGCTGCACTTTGCGGTGTGGTGAATCGGATCAGGTTGAGTTAATTTCGCTACCCGATCACAAGGCCGGTGCCTCTGCGGTCGATACGTCTGGTATCCATGTTTTGCCGATCTTCGGAAGAACGGCATGAGATGAAAGGCAACGCAAATGGCTTTTGGACCGAACTTCCCACCGCTTGAACCTCATATCTGCGTCAAAGGCGGCCTTGAAGCGATCGCCTTTTACGAAAAGGCCTTTGGCGCTGAAAATACATTCACGCAACTGGCCGAAGATGGCAAACGCGTCATGCACGCCAATATTCATCTCTTCGGTGGTTCGTTCATGCTGCATGACGAGTTTCCGGAGTACAAGAATCAGGGCGGTGAGAACGATGTGATGTCACCGCTCACCCGTGGCGGAGCCAGCGTTGCGCTCAATGTCAACCTATCCAAGCCAGCCGATGTTGATGCGGCGGTGGACCGGGCAGTCAAGGCAGGCGCCACCCTGATCATGCCGGTTCAAGATACGTTCTGGAATGCCCGTTATGGCCGTATTCGTGACCCGTTCGGGCATGTCTGGGCTTTTAATGCCGCCCTTGAGGCTGCGGGAGAATAATAAGCATGTCGCATTACATGTATGAGTTTCTCGGCCTCATGGCGGTCTTCTCGATCATGATCGTTTCGCCCGGTGCCGACTTTGCCATTGTCGTGCGCCAGAGCATCGTGCATGGCCGTCGCAGCGCCATCATGACCAGTTTTGGCATCGGCGCTTCACTGCTCTTTCATATCAGCTACACCATTCTCGGCCTTGGCCTGCTGGTGTCGAAATCCCTGTTCCTGTTCGGCATGTTGAAATGGGCCGGTGCTGCCTATCTCTTCTATCTCGGCGTCAAGGCGCTGCGTGCGCCCGGAATGGAAGCGCCTGCCATTGTCGCGGGTGAGAAGGACAAGAATATCTCCGATTGGCGTTGTTTCCTGATGGGCTTCGTCACCAATGCGCTCAACCCAAAGCCTGTTTTATTCTTTTTGTCGTTGTTTTCGGCTCTCGTCAGCCATGAAACGCCAGCGCTGGTGCAGGCGACCTATGGCCTGTTCATGGCGATAGCGCTGATCGCCTGGTTTGTTGCGGTTTCAACGTTCTTTACCATGCAATCCGTGCGCGACAGGTTTGTATCTTGGGGACGCTGGTTCAACCGTGTGACCGGGCTTGTCTTCATCGGGCTTGGAATCAAGCTCGCAACCCAGCAGGCGAGCTAGAGCACTGATGATCTTGTTCTCTCGCCATCGTCTGGGAAAGTGTGCTGCCGTTCTTGCGGTGTTCGGTGTGATGGTGTCGCAACCGGCTTTTGCCGCGTGCCTGCAGGATCACGCCGTCTATACGGATAGGGACGATGATTTTACGCTGACGTTCAAAAGCGTCCCCGATGACGGACCGGCAGTCACGGCGAATGAATTCACAATCCGGATGAATGACAGCGATCTCAAGCTTGATGGTGTTGTCATGTGGGACAAGGATGGGGGCAGACCCAATGCCACTGTCATGTACAAGTGCCCCACGGGCGATGTAACCGGTGACGAATTGCAGCGATGCACCGTCTGGAAAGGCGTTGTCTACGCCTTGAAGGAGGGCGCGGACGCTGAACTCCTGCCAACGGCCAAGGAGCCTTCCGCACAGGCACTGCTCCTGCCGGATTTTTCCGGCGCGATGAGCAGTTTCAATTTCAAACTCGAAAAACCCCTTGAGACTTTTCCATGGGAAGTCTTCCGTTTCAAAGAATGCGTACCCGAACAGTAGTTTCGAGTTGCGTCACAGAAGAAGGATTTAATCATGTCATATGACGTCGTCATCATCGGAACAGGTCCGGGCGGTTATGTCTGCGCGATCAAGGCTGCGCAGCTTGGCCTGAAGACCGCGGTGATTGAAAAGCGCGATACGTTTGGCGGCACCTGCCTCAATATCGGCTGCATTCCCTCCAAGGCATTGCTGCACGCTTCGGAAGTGTTCCATGAAGCAGGTCATTCGCATGCGACGCTGGGTGTGGAAGTTGGTACACCAAAGCTCAATCTGAAGGCGATGCTGGCGCACAAAGACGCAACGGTTGAATCCAACGTCAATGGCGTGGCCTTCCTGTTCAAGAAGAACAAGATTGATACGTTCAAGGGCACCGGCAAGGTCGTGGCTGCGGGCAAGGTTTCCGTGACTGGCGATGACGGCAAGGTGCAGGAAATCGAGACAAAGAATATTGTCATTGCTACCGGTTCTGACGTTGCCGGTATTCCCGGTGTGAATGTCGAATTTGATGAAAAGGTCATCGTTTCCTCGACTGGCGCGCTGGAGTTTACCAAGGTTCCGGAAACGCTCGTGGTTGTTGGTGGCGGTGTTATCGGCCTCGAACTGGGTTCGGTCTGGGCGCGTCTTGGCGCAAAAGTGACCGTTGTTGAATTCCTCGACAAGATTCTCGGGCCGATGGATGGCGAAGTATCGCGTCAGTTCCAGCGTATGCTGGAGAAGCAGGGTATTGAGTTCAAGATGAGCGCCAAAGTCACCGGCGTTGAAAAATCCGGCAAGGGTGCCAAGGTTACGTTTGAGCCAGTCAAGGGCGGTGAAGCCCAGTCGGTTACGGCTGACGCCGTGCTCGTTTCAACAGGCCGCCGCCCCTATACGGACGGTCTTGGTCTGAAGGAAGCCGGTGTTGACGTTGATAATCGCGGACGCGTTGCGATCAATGATCATTGGCAGACCAATGTGGCTGGCATTTATGCCATCGGCGACGTGATTCAGGGGCCGATGCTGGCGCATAAGGCGGAAGATGAAGGCATCGCTGTTGCGGAAATTCTGGCCGGTCAGGCCGGTCATGTGAATTTCGATGCCATTCCGAGTGTCGTCTACACGCAGCCGGAAGTGGCTTCAGTCGGCAAGACGGAAGAAGAGCTGAAAGCAGCCGGCATTGAATACAAGGCGGGTAAATTCCCGTTCACAGCCAATGGCCGGGCGCGTGCCATGCTGCACACGGACGGCTTCGTCAAAATCCTTGCGGATAAGGCGACTGATCGTGTGCTCGGCGTCCATATCGTTGGTTTTGGCGCTGGCGAGATGATCCATGAAGCCACCGTGCTGATGGAGTTTGGCGGTTCATCGGAAGATCTGGCTCGCACAACGCACGCACATCCGACCATGTCGGAAGCAGTGCGTGAAGCGGCTCTGGCGACCTTCGCCAAGCCGATCCATATGTGATCCGGATTATAGAGAAATAAGAAAAAGGCCCGGGATACCGGGCCTTTTTAGTTTCACTAGCCATCCGGCATTAATTGTTGCTAGGAGCCGGTGTGGTTGGTGCCGGGGCAGGCGTTGCAGGTGCCTGTGTTGTTGGCGCTGGCGGTGTCGGAGCATCCATTGTCGAACTGGCATTCAGATAATAGTAACCGCCAATAACCAAAGCGGCGATCAATATACCTGCAATCAGGAAGCCGCTGCCGCCTCCGCTCGACTGAGCCATTTTTGGTTCACGATCTGTCTGCGCGTCTACGGGACGCTGCAAGTTAGGATCATAGGTCATCTCATGTCCTCCGTAATGCTCTTGCGTTCAGGAAGGATAACGGTTCAGTGCGTTGTAAGTTCCAATATTGCGCGGATAGGTTGTGATAATTGCGGGATATATCATTCAAAACCAAGTATTTATTCGGTGCCGAGAGTGATAATTATTGCGCGGTAACTGTGTATCCCTTGGCGCGGAAGAGCGTCACAAGCCCGTTTTTTCCTGGAAGATGCAGGGCTCCAACAGCAATAAAGACATTTCCTTTGTCGATGATGGGGATAGCACGCTCCACCATGACCCGGTTGCGGGCATCAACCATCTTCTCTTCAAAAGCCGCGTAGTTCTCGCCGGTCGCCGTACCATCCGGAGAAAGAGAACGCATGAAGGGAAAGATCATGGCCGTATCACCATGGGTATAGAGCACCACCATGGTTTCGAACATGTCAGGCAGCTTTGATGCGAGATTAAGCGTCTCGACCAGACCGTCGACATGGAATTTCAGCGGCAGGGATGCCATGGCGCTGAGCTGATCCTTGATGGTTTCAAGCCCGGCAATTTCCTTGCCCTGTGTCTTGGCATCGCGGGCAAGCTTGATATCGAGAAAGGCCTGGCCGCTTTTGCCACGTTCAAGCTCGCAGGGTGACATGGCAAGCATGCTGGTGATAATCCAGGGTTGCATTTTGTTGAGCGCCGCCAATGACAGGCCTCGCGCAGCAAGTCCCGTTTTCACGTCTTCAAGCTTGTCGGCCGGTATGAGCTTTTCCAATGTGTTGTCATCGGTAAACATCATCAGTCCCGGATCTTGCGCCATGACTTTCAACGGCGCTTTTGGATCAAGGACTTCATCTGTCTCGATCACTACCGTTCCTGCGTCCTGATAGGCGCGTTGCGCTGTATCGGAGAGTTTCAAGACGCGTGGATCGGTCAGATGCATGGTGCCAAAAAGCCATGATGGTTTCGTTCCGGGCTTTTCGATCTTCCACAGAATGCTTTTGCCGTTCTCCGTGGCTTCCGCTTCCTTTCGCAAGGCCGCAAGTTTTTCAGGATCTGACTTGGCCATTTCGGCGATGAGGTCATGCCCGCCGCAGGATATGTCTTCGGCACGCGCATGGGTTGCGGTGAATGCGACAATCAGGAAAGAGGCGAGCAAAAGCCAGCTCAAGAAGGCCAGAAAACGCAGGGCGCCATCGGCTATACGATCAAGTGAAATGGTTGGGCCGGTATGGGTCATGGTCTGTACATATATTCGGTTTGGCAAAAAGGCGTTAAAGCCATTCTGCAAATTGTTTGTAACACAGATATTGTCGGTCTTCAGGCGCGGGGATGTGCCTTGTCATAGATTTCCATCAGCCGTTCCGTATCAACACCGGTATAGACCTGTGTTGTGGAGAGGCTCGTATGGCCGAGCAGTTCCTGAATCGTGCGCAGATCACCGCCGCGTCCAAGCAAATGAGTGGCGAAGGAATGGCGCAGCGCGTGCGGGGTTGCCGTGTCGGGCAGGCCAAGCGCGCCGCGCATCTTCTGCATGTCGCGCTGGATGATTGCTGGATGCAATTCGCCACCGCGCGCGCCGCGGAACAGCGGCTTTCCCGCTTCCAATTCGTAAGGGCACAGCTTGCGATATTCCTCTACAGCCCTGTGAACGATGGGCAAAAGCGGCACCATACGCGTCTTGTTGCCCTTGCCTGTGATGGGAATAGAGCGGGCGGAGGGGTCAAGCAGGGCGGTACCATCGAGGTTAAGCGCTTCGGAGATGCGCAGTCCGCAACCGTAAAGCAAGGTCAGAACCGCTGCATTGCGTGCAGCGATCCATGGTTCCTCATTGAGCTGTTCGCCCTTTTCCACCACGCGCCGGGCGTCAATAGTGGTCAATGGCTTGGGCAGAGACTTGGGCTGTTTCGGCGCGCGCATGGCGATGGAAGCCGCTGCATTGGCCATGCCCTGCTTTTCCAGATACCGCAAAAAGGAACGAATGCCCGCAAGACCACGGCCTAGTGTGCGTGCCCCGGCACCATCATTGCGTCGGCGCGCCAGATAGGACCGCAGATCAGCAATACGCAAAGTTGCAACGTCTTTCAGCGACGGCGGTTCGGCGAGATGACCGGTGAGAAACTGAAAAAACTGACGGGTGTCGCGCTCATAAGCCTCCAGCGTATTGGCGGCAAGACGACGGGTATTTTTCAGTGATTTCAGCCATTCTTCCCGCGCTGCAATCAGGTCAGGCCGGGCCGAAACCAGAAATTCGGCATTCTGCGGCTGCACGACCATGGCAATACTCCTCAACCCTATTTCAGCCTGACAATGCCACAGCAGTCCTTACGGAGTCGTTTCGCTTGTCCTTCTCACTTGGCGTTTGGCCAAAGACAGAGTAATTCCTCCAACGAAGAAGATAGGAACGGAAAAAGCCTATGGCAAAATTGAATGATCCGGTGCAGCTCGCCGTTATCGGTGCAGCGCATGGAACGCGTGGTGAGGTGCGGGTGAAAACTTTTACCGGTGATCCGCTGGCATTGGCTGATTATGGCCTGCTTTACGATGTGACCGGCAGAAGCTTTGAGATATTGGCAATCCGCCCCGCCAATACCGTCGTTGTCGTACGGTTCCGGGGTGTCAATGACCGTACCATGGCCGAAGCGCTGAATGGCACGATGCTGTTCATCGATCGCGCGCAACTGCCTGAGGAACTCGACGAAGACGAGTTTTATCATGCGGACCTCATCGGGCTTGATGCGGTTGACGGAGAGGGCAAACCCTATGGCAAAGTCTCCGCCATGTTCAATTTCGGTGGCGGTGATCTCATCGAATTGACGATACCCGGTCGCCGACCGATGCTGGTTCCGTTTACACAGGCCGCTGTCCCATCCATCGACGTCAAGGCAGGGCAGATTGTCATTGATCCGGCTGCGGCCGGGCTGATTGCCGATGAAAATGAGGAAGAGGAACGGCGCAGACAGCTTGGTGGTGACGGCGGGAAAGAGCGTCCATGAGCGATAATGCCGGGTTCCGTGCCACTGTTCTGACGCTCTACCCGGAAATGTTCCCGGGACCGCTTGGCGTATCCCTTGCGGGCAAGGCATTGGCCGACAAGGCATGGTCGCTTGAAACGGTGCAGATACGCGAATTTGCCACGGACAAGCACCGCATGGTCGACGACACACCCGCTGGCGGTGGTGCCGGTATGGTGATGAAAGCAGATGTGCTGGCGCGCGCCGTAGACCAGGTGGCTGACTGGCGGCCAAGACTGTTCATGAGCCCGCGCGGCAAACCGCTCAGTCAGGAACGGGTGCGAGAGCTTGCCGCAGGTCCGGGTGCTGTCATTTTGTGCGGCCGGTTCGAAGGCGTTGACGAACGGTTGATCGAAGCGCGGCAGTTTGAAGAAGTCTCGATCGGTGATTACATCCTTTCGGGTGGTGAGACTGCGGCCATCGTGGTTCTTGATGCGATTGTGCGACTTCTTCCCGGCGTGATGGGCAATGCGCAGTCAGGCGAAACGGAGAGCTTCGAGACTGGTCTGCTGGAGCATCCGCAATATACCAAACCACAGGAGTGGGAAGGGCGGCGTATCCCCGATGTGCTGCTTTCGGGCAATCACGGAGCCATCGAGAAGTGGCGGAAGGCGGAGGCTGAAAAGCTGACGCAGGAGCGACGCCCCGACCTTTGGGACCGCTATCCGCAGACGAAGAAGCCGCGCAAATAGGCGGAGCCGACACAATGCAGTTTCGAAGCGGTGCGGTGGGTGATATTCCCGCCATTGCAGCAATTGAACGGGCTTCCGCGTCGCGATTCCTTGATATCGGCATGGTGGAGATCGCCAATGACGATCCGACACCTGATGCTGTCTTGCTTGAGCGGATCGGTCAAGATCGGCTTTTTGTCGCCGTTGATGCGAAGCCGATTGCCTATGTGATTTTTGGCTTGGTCGATGACCAGCTTTATATCGAACAAATCGACGTCGACCCGGAATATACAGGAAAACGCATCGGGGCGGCGCTGATCGGGCTGGTGGAAGAGCGAGCCCGCAAAGAAGGCAGGCAGGGGCTTTTGCTTTCAACCTTCCGGGATGTCCCTTGGAATGCACCCTATTATCGCAGGCTCGGTTTCACCGATATTGCTGACGCAGCATTGAGTCCGGCGTTGGTGCAAATCCGGCAGGAACATATTGAAAGAGGTCTCGACGAAACGCGAAGGGTTTTCATGCGAAAACCTCTCAAGCTCGACTCTACGAGCAATCAGCGTTAAAAAGAATCGCTGCCAGAGGTGACAAAGCGACTTTTATGGTGTATCTGGCCGCCAACTCGGGAAAAACCCAAGTCCACAATCAATGGATGGTGAATTCGCTCCTGCCTCATTAGAGGCATAGAAATGCGGCCAAAGATGCTGCATGGCAAGTGTTGAGCGCTCTGACTGTTTGAAAAGAAAAGGATGAAGACGATGACCGTCGATATTATTCGTCAGCTCGATCTCGAACAGAGAGCAAAGATCGAAGCAAAGCGCACACTGCCTGATTTCAAGCCAGGCGACACAGTCCGCGTTAACGTACGCGTGACGGAAGGTACACGTACCCGCGTTCAGGCTTATGAAGGCGTTTGCATTGCGCGCAATGGCGCAGGCATCAATGAGAACTTCACAGTTCGCAAGATTTCCTACGGTGAAGGCGTTGAACGCGTATTCCCGATTTTCTCACCACTGGTTGAAGGTGTTGAAGTGGTCCGCCGCGGTAAGGTCCGTCGTGCGAAGCTTTACTACCTGCGTGGCCTGACCGGTAAGGCAGCCCGCATCGCCGAGAAGAAAGACAACCGTAAGGGTAAGACTGCTGTTCCAGTGACTGGTACAGCTGAAAAGGTAACGGAAGAAACCGTTGCCAAGGCGCCTGCTGCTGAATAAGCGCAGTCCATTTTTGAATTTGAAAAGGCGGTCTTCGGGCCGCCTTTTTCTTTTGCGCCATGTTCGTCGCAGTTGTCATTCTACAGTTGAAAAAATGATGCTTGCGCAATAGCAAATAAAGCAGTTGCATGCCGCTTCAGGGGATTGACGGGGCCTTTGCAAAGTGGAATTTGTGCTTCGCTTGATCAAAACGCAATATTAGAGGTCTAACATGAATTTGCGATCCGTTATTCTGGCGGGGCTTATGCTCGCTACCGTGCCGCTTTCGGCTTTGGCTGCGCAACTGCCCGATCTGGGTGGCAAGAAGGTTGCCGTTGTTACGGAAAATGCCTATCCGCCGCTGCAATTTATCGATCCAAAAACCGGCAAGGCTGTGGGCTGGGAATATGACGCCATGAATGAAATCGCCAAGCGATTGAATTTCAAGGTGGAGTATCTGAATACGAGCTGGGATGCGATGATTCAGGCCGTTGCCGATAATCAGTATCAGATCGGCATGACCGGTATTACCATCAACGACGAGCGCAAGCAGAAGGTGGATTTTTCCGAGCCCTATATGCGTTCGGAACAATTCATGCTGGTTCGCAGCGATGAAAAGCGTTTCTCCGATGCAAAAGGCTTTGCAGAAATCAAGGATAGCCTCGTCGGGGCTCAGCCCGGCACAACCAATTTCTATGTAGCCGTCTACAATCTGCTGGATGGTAACGAGCAAAACCCGCGTATCAAGCTGTTCGAGACGTTCGGTGCGACCATTCAGGCACTCAAGACCGGTGACGTCGATGTCGTTCTGACAGACAGCACGGCGGGTAAGGGCTATGTGGATGCATCGGATGGCAAGTTGAAGCTCGTTGGTGGTCCGCTCGGCGCGGAAGATTTCGGCTTCATCTTTGCCAAGGGTTCTGATCTTGTCGCCCCTGTTAATGCGGCCATTGCTGCCATGAAGGCTGACGGCACCTTTGATACGCTGAACAAGAAGTGGTTTCTCGACTACAAGCTTGGCCAATAATAGTTGTCGGTTCCCTCACAGAACAGGAGTCCTTTTGTCAAAAAGGACTTCCCCTGGTGGCTGGTCGTTGCGGTGGCAATTGCCATTGCGCTTGGTATAGCCATTCTCGTCAGTGATATTTACGGGCAGGTTTTTTCTACAGTCTCGCAAGGCATCTGGATTACCATCTGGGTATCGCTTCTAGCCTTCTGTCTGGCCTCCGGTTTGGGGCTTCTGCTCGCAGTCATGAGCCTTTCCGAACATATCATCTTGCGTCAGACAGCGCGGTTCTATATCGAGATTGTCCGCGGCATACCCTTGCTGGTGCTTCTGTTCTATATCGCATTTGTTGGCGCGCCTGCCATTGTGGCGCTCTGGAATTTCATTGCCCAGCCGCTGCAAAATGCCGGACTGCTTGAGCCTTTGCAGGTGCGGGATTTCTCGTTGCTATGGCGGGCAATCATCGCGCTAACGCTCGCCTATGCGGCGTTTCTGGCGGAAATCTTCCGTGCTGGCATTCAGGCCGTTGATAAGGGGCAGATCGAGGCGGCCAAGGCGCTTGGCCTGAAACGGTTCCAGCGGTTCCGTTTGATCGTAATACCGCAGGCGCTGCGCACGATTCTGCCACCCTATGGCAATGACTTCATTTCGATGGTGAAGGATTCTTCGCTTGTATCCGTGCTTGGCGTTGTTGATGTCACGCAAATGGGCAAGGTCTACGCATCAGGATCATTCCGTTTCTTCGAAACCTATTCCGTTGTCGCCTATGTCTATCTGATCCTGACGATCAGCCTGTCACTGGGATTGCGCTGGATCGAGGCACGGTTGAACGATCGGACTTAAGCTTGCGGTACGTAGCGGAAGTGCCCGGTGATTTTGAATTCGAACAGGCGATCTTCGAGCCTGGTGCCTGCGCCGATGTTGTGAACCAGAAGCGGCCGGGTACCATCGGCATTTGCGCGTTGGGTTACGATACCGATATGCGGAAGATTGCCCGGCAGCATATGGGTGACGATATCGCCGGGCCTGTAATCCCTTGCCTCGGTGCTGATGGGCAGCGCGGCTCCGGCTCGTTTAAAGAATATCGCGAGATTGGGAACGCGCCGATGGTCAATATTGGTGTCGGTTCGTTTTGACCCCCACGATTTGGGATACTCGCCAAAGGCTGCCTTCATATCGCGGTGGACGCGCTCCTGAAGATCAATTCCTGCCGATTGGCGATAGGCACGGATAATAACGTCCGTACAGACACCGCGGTCGAGTGATACATCGCCCATGGGATAGGCTATCCGGGTATAGGCAGGATCATAAAGTATAGTTTGCCCGATCTGGCTTTCTGCGGCGGTAATCAGCCTGCTCGACCAAGCATCTGCCTCAAGAAATGGTTTTGCATTATCGGCCAAAGCGCGGGTCGAAAATGGCAGGCGAAAGAAGCCGGAAACGGAAGCTACGGTCGCAAGACCACCCAGCACAACAATACGCCGCGAAACCATTTTGCGCTCCCTTTTGCCGCCCGCAAACGAAATGGCTCGAGAATCGCGGCAAAATCATGGAGAAACCGGCTGCCATCGCGGCGCTTTGTCGCCGAAATATTACTTTTATCGCTTGTTTCTTGACGTAAGTGGGCACCGAGTGCATATGTCCACGACATAATCTTACAGCACCATACCATTGCCGAGGATATCGCGATGACTGCGCCACGTACACTCTATGACAAGATCTGGGATGATCATCTGGTTGATCAGCAGGCCGATGGCACCTGCCTTCTTTATATTGATCGTCACCTTGTGCATGAAGTGACCAGTCCGCAGGCTTTTGAAGGGCTCCGTCTTACGAACCGCAAAGTCCGTCATCCCGAAAAGACGCTTGCCGTGGTTGACCACAATGTGCCGACCTCGCCGGATCGCATCAACGGCATCAAGAACGAGGAAAGCCGCATTCAGGTCGAGGCGCTTGCCAAGAACGCTGCGGATTTTGGTGTCGAGTATTATTCCGAAAAGGATATTCGTCAGGGCATCGTACACATCATAGGACCGGAACAGGGCTTCACCTTGCCGGGTATGACGATTGTATGCGGCGACAGCCACACCTCGACGCATGGTGCCTTCGGTGCGCTGGCCCACGGTATCGGTACGTCGGAAGTCGAACACGTATTGGCAACCCAGACGCTGATTCAGTCAAAGGCCAAGAACATGCTGGTGCGTGTTGACGGCGTTCTGCCTGCTGGTGTTACCGCCAAGGATATCATTCTGGCCATTATTGGCGAGATTGGTACTGCTGGAGGTACCGGCTATGTCATCGAATATGCGGGCGAAGCCATTCGCGCGCTGTCGATGGAAGGCCGCATGACCATTTGCAACATGTCAATCGAAGGCGGCGCTCGCGCAGGTCTGATTGCACCCGATGAGACGACATTTGCCTATGTTAAGGGCAAGCCACGTTCGCCGAAGGGTGAAACCTTCGATCAGGCGGTTGAATATTGGAAAACGCTCCAGACCGATGAAGGTGCGCATTTCGACAAGGTTGTTGTGCTCAATGCTGCTGACCTGCCACCAATCGTTTCCTGGGGTTCATCGCCTGAGGATGTGATTGCCATCACCGGTGCCGTCCCAAATCCGGATGAAATTCCGGATGAAACCAAACGTACATCGAAGTGGCGCGCGCTCGACTATATGGGTTTGAAGCCGGGTACACCGATTACCGACATCAAGCTGGACCGGGTCTTCATTGGCTCCTGTACCAATGGCCGTATCGAAGATTTGCGCGCGGTTGCCAAAGTCGTGGAAGGTCGCACGGTGGCTGAAACCGTTGATGCGATGATTGTTCCGGGCTCCGGGCTGGTCAAGGAACAGGCGGAAGCTGAAGGTCTCGACAAGATTTTCAAGGCGGCCGGGTTTGACTGGCGTGAGCCCGGCTGTTCCATGTGTCTGGCGATGAATGATGACCGGCTGAAGCCGGGCGAGCGCTGTGCATCCACTTCGAATCGCAATTTCGAAGGACGGCAGGGCTTCAAGGGCCGCACGCATCTCGTTTCGCCAGCCATGGCGGCAGCGGCGGCGATTGCCGGCCACTTCGTCGATATCCGCGAGTGGAAGTAAGCTTCTTCTACGTTTCGAACTGCAATATGACGGGGCCAATGGCCCCGTTTTTTTTAACATGAATGATGCGGGCTTATTCTTGCAGTGAATGCCAATATTGGGCGTCTGAAGCGTTAATCTGCCAGCGTCGTTGTGAAAGCGGGATTGCCTTGCAATGTGTTGCTCACGGTACAGATCTCGGTCTCGGCTGCCTCAACGATGGCATGTCTTGTCGCTTCATCGATATCGCCTGTTATCGTGAAGGCGATGTGGAAGCGCTCTATGCGGGAAAGCCCTTCCTTGGCCTTGTCGCCGGTAACGTGCGCCTGAACAGATTCCAGCTTATCGGCTACACCGAGACGGGAAGCCGCTATTTTGGCACTGAGGACAAGGCAGGCGGAAAGCGATGCATAAAGCAGATCAAGCGGTCCAAAACCCGGTTCTGAAACCGAATGGGCGACGTTCAGCACGCCGCCCGTATGGGAAGTAACAACCGGTTGGCCACCGCGCTGCAGAAGAGCCGTCGCGCCAACATCCCGTGTTCTTACCTTAAGCTCCGCCATTTGATTGTTCCCTTTGTGTCTAGCCGCGTCCACGATAGGCAGGTACGCCCTGATCAGGCAACCAGAGACCTTCCGGCACTGGGCCTGTCTGCCAGAATACATCAATCGGGATGCCGCCGCGCGGATACCAATAGCCGCCGATACGCAGCCACAAAGGCTTCACGGCTTCGACAATCCGCTTGCCGATACTCACTGTGCAGTCTTCGTGGAATGCACCATGGTTGCGGAAGCTGGTCAGAAACAGTTTCAGCGACTTGGATTCAAGCAATGCCTGATCCGGCGCGTAATCGATCACCAGATGGCCGAAATCCGGCTGGCCAGTCACCGGGCACAGCGAGGTGAATTCCGGACAGGCAAAGCGGGCGAGAAAAAGAGTTCCAGCCTGCGGGTTTGGCACGGCATCAAGCAGCGCCTCATCGGGATGATGGGGAATCGGAACATCCTTGCCCAGCATCGTTGCCTGTTCTGCGTAATGACTCATGCCGCCTCCTCCAGCGTTTCGAACTCGCCCTGATATTCACAGCCCTCCCCGCAACTGTCGCGGTAGATGCCGATTTCGGCCAGTGCCGGAATATCCGAAACAATGCGCCGCCATAGCCATATGGCGATGCTCTCCAGCGTCGGCAACTCCAGACCGGCAATTTCGTTGAGATATCGATGGTCGAGCGCATGGCGCGCGCTTTTAATGGCGGTTTTGACGGTGCCCAGATCAGCAATCAGCCCGGTTTTCGGATCAGGCCTGCCCTGCAGGGTGACGCGAACACGGAAACTGTGGCCATGCAGGCGCTGGTTGACGTGCCCATCCGGAAAAGAGTGCGGCAGATGATGTGCCGCTTCAAATGTGAAGTCGGTAAAGATTCTCATGGTGTTCCTCATCGGCACTGGCGCAAGAGGCGCCCGCCAAAACTGCCCTTTAGGGCAAGCCAATCAATTTATGTGTCTGCGTGCTCAGCCGCCAAAGCGGATGGGCGAGGCAATAGGCCGCTGCAGATGCCACATGCCGGGCGGTTTGCGCCGGATCACCGATGACGTCAAGAGGCTGCAAATAGAAATGCTGAAATGACAGCCGTTCGAAATGGATGGGATCGGTTGCCGCTTCCGCCTGCGGATAGACGAGTTTGATCTCGTGACCGCTGGTCTGAACAAGCTTTGTATTGGCCTTGGGTGAAACGCAAATCCAATCGATACCCTCAGGGGCTGCAATCGTGCCATTGGTTTCGACGCCAACTTCAAATCCCCTGGCGTGAAAGGCGTCAATCAACGGCTTGTCCAATTGCAGCAGGGGTTCGCCGCCTGTGCAGATGACATAGGGCTTGCCACTGGAGCGTTCGCCCTTTGGCCATGCACTGGCAACAGCATCGGCAAGTGCGTCCGCCGTTTTGAACTTGCCGCCGCCGGGGCCATTGACGCCGACGAAATCCGTATCGCAGAACCGGCATTGCGCATCTGCCCGGTCGCGCTCAAGCCCTGACCAGAGATTACATCCCGCAAACCGCATGAACACGGCAGCGCGGCCTGTGTGATTGCCCTCGCCCTGAAGCGTCAGATAGATTTCTTTGACGGCGTAGGTCACGCGGCTTCCGCCTTGAATTTGTGCCAGCCACCAGCGCGCAGTTCGCAGGCCGGGCAGGTGCCGCAACCATAGCCCCATGCATGGCGGGTCGATCGGTCGCCGAGATAGCAGGTGTGGGTGTTTTCAACAATCATATCGAGCAATGGTTCGCCGCCGATATCGCGGGCAAGGGCAAAGGTCTCGGCTTTGTCCAGCCACATCAACGGTGTTTCGATGGTGATGCGGCGATCCAGTCCCAATGAAAGCGCCACCTGCTGCGCCTTGAGCGTGTCGTCGCGGCAATCAGGATAGCCGGAATAATCGGTCTCACACATGCCGCCAACAATGACACGCAGTCCGCGGCGATAGGCGAGGGCGGCCGCAAGAGTGAAAAACAGCAGATTTCGTCCCGGAACAAACGTATTGGGCAGGCCATTTTCAGCCATTTCAATGGCAATGTCGCCAGTCATGGCGGTCGCTCCAAGCTGGCCAATCACACTGGCATCCAGACGGTGATCATCGCCAAGCCGCGCGGCCCATTGCGGAAATTGCGCAATCAGCTTGGCCCGGAAATCATCCCGTACTTCAAGTTCGATCCGGTGACGCTGGCCATAGTCGAAGCCGACGGTTTCCACCCGGTCGAACCGGGAGAGCGCCCAGGCGAGACAGGTCGCGGAATCCTGCCCGCCGGAAAAAAGGACGAGTGCGCCGTCAGCATTACGAGCCATGAATGAACCTCTTCAATGAAGCGGCCCCCATACAGGGCATGGGTCAGCGAGGCAAATCAAATGTGAAAAGATTGGGCTATTGGCAGCCCGGAAGGCCGAGAATGGGTGTTTCGTTGCGGTCAATGCCGTACATATAGCCGCGTCCCCGGATGACGATAGGGCTATCGCAGCTGGTGTTGGGTGCCGGTATAACATCGACCACATAGGGGTCGCCGGGTGGTGAGATGATCGCAGGCCCCCGGCCACGTTTGTAAACGGGAACTTTCCTGCGCAATTCCTGAACGAGAGCATCGGATTTGGCGGATGTCGAACCAACGAAGATCATCTTGGGACCGGATGGGTCCTGCACGATGATATTGCCATATTCGTCACCATAGGCATCGGCGAGATTGATGTCGTATGCGGCGGCATTTTGCATTGCAGCAAGAGAAACTGTGAACGCCATGACGCCGGACAATAACAGCGCAGTCATTTGTCTGTGTAGGGCGAACATGGACTAGCTCCCGTAGCGATCCGGTTCCGATCACCATAAGCATTAACCTATTATTAACGCTTGTCATCCGCCAAAAAGCTTTTGAATCGATTTTTGCCGGGGTCCGCCGGTTGACGTGCGCAGCACAATCAACCAATCCTCAATGTCAGCGGGACAGCCGAAAGCGCTGCCAGAATGAAAGGGACGATGCGACCATGACGACAAAGACCGCAGACGAACACGCCGTCGACATTTCTCTGCTGCATCTGAATGATGCCCATGAGTTTGCGCCCCTTCTGGCAAGCTATGCGCAGGCGCTGAAACGCGGCGCACCCCGCCGTCCTGATGATTATTACGCCGAAAACCTGTTGCGTGACCGCGCTGCGGAAATCGCTGGCGCAAGGCTTGACGGTCATCTGGTCGGTTTCGTAATTTTCTATGATTTGCCTGAGCCCGTTTCAGGTATGCGGGCGGGGCAGGTGGATCACATCTATGTGCATCATGATCATCGCGGCAAAGGCATAGCCAAGGCACTGATCGACGTGCTTGCCGACAAGGCAGAAGAGCGCGGCTGGACCAAATTGTCGCTCAATGCACCGCGCCTTCCGGAAGATGGCCGCAAACTTTACGAGCAGATTGCGGCGCCTGCGGACTGGACGAGTTTCATTATCCGCTTCGGCAACCAGTAAAAATTGGCCACCGCCCTTGGACTAAAGACGAACGGAACATCCTGAGAACGACTCGGAATGTTCCGTTCGCGTTTGCACAACAGGGCGTCCCAAGGCGGCAAAATCGATTAAACTGGACAGACTCACTCAAATAAAATTGATCGGGTTTAAAGGGCAAAATGAGTGCCTTTTGAACCCGATATCGCGCTTTAAACGATTGAATTTTCTAAACAAACCTTATGGGCTTGCTATTGGTGCCAATTCGCCGCATGAGGGGGGTGAATGGGCCTTTGACGCAGTGCAAAAACGGGACTAAAACCCTTCTAAATTTGCCTCTATCCAGCCTTTCGGCCCTGCCCGTCAATCAAGGTTCAAATGGCGCGGCGCTTATCATTGGGGACGCTATGAGCAAGACAAACCTGCATGCGAACCGGCCACTGTCGCCGCATCTGCAAATCTATAAACCAATTCCCACCATGGTCATGTCCATCGTTCACCGTATCACTGGCGGAGCGCTCTATTTCGGCACGCTGCTGGTGGCCTGGTGGTTGATAGCGACGGCTACAAGCGAGGCGCAGTTCAACTTCGTCAGCTGGGTGCTGGGTTCGTGGATCGGTCTGCTGGTTTTGCTTGGTTATACCTGGGCGCTTGTTCACCACATGATCGGCGGCATCCGCCACCTTATCTGGGATACAGGCCGTGGCCTCGACAAGCACACCACCACAAAGATGGCATGGGCTTCTCTTGTTCTCTCCATCGCGTTAACGGCCCTGATCTGGGTCGCCGCGTTCACGATTTTGTAAAGGAGGCGGGACAATGAGCGATATGCGCACACCGCTTAAGAAAGTTCGCGGACTTGGTTCTGCGCACGAAGGTACGGATCATTTCTGGCGCCAGCGGCTGACGTCGGTTGCCAACATTCCGCTGCTTCTGTTTTTCATCGGGCTGATCGTTTATCTGCACGGCGCAAGCTTTGCAGAAACGAGAGCCGCTCTCTCACACCCGCTGATTGCGCTTGTAATGTTGATGGTGATCATTTCTGGTCTCGTTCACATGCGCTTGGGCATGCAGGTCATCATCGAAGACTATGTAACAAGTGAAGGCAAGAAGATCGCCTGTCTGATGCTGAATACGTTTTTCACCCTCGTGGTGGGCGTTGCCTGTGTCTTTGCGATCATCAAGCTGAGCTTCGGAGGCTAATCTTGGCAGCAACAGACAAGAACAGGACTGTCGGCAAGGACGGCAAGGCCTATACATTCGTGGATCACAAGTTCGATGTGGTTGTGGTTGGTGCTGGCGGAGCAGGCTTGCGTGCAACATTGGGCATGGCTGAGCAGGGTCTGAAGACCGCATGCATCACCAAGGTTTTCCCGACCCGCTCGCACACGGTTGCCGCACAGGGCGGTATTGCCGCTTCACTGAGCAATATGGGCCCGGATTCATGGCAGTGGCACATGTACGATACCGTCAAGGGATCGGACTGGCTCGGTGACACGGATGCCATGGAATATCTGGCACGCGAAGCGCCAGCAGCGGTCTACGAGCTGGAACATTACGGCGTTCCTTTCTCGCGCACGGAAGCGGGTAAGATTTATCAGCGTCCCTTCGGTGGCCATATGATGAATTATGGTGATGGTCCGCCCGTGCAGCGCACATGCGCAGCCGCTGACCGTACAGGCCACGCGATCCTGCACACGCTTTACGGCCAGAGCCTGCGCCACAATGCGCAGTTCTTTATCGAATATTTCGCACTTGATCTCATTCAGGATGCGGATGGCACGATCACAGGTGTTGTTGCCTGGAACCTCGATGACGGCACGATCCATCGCTTTGCCGCCAAGATGGTTGTTTTGGCAACCGGTGGTTATGGCCGATCCTATTTCTCCGCAACATCAGCACACACCTGTACCGGTGATGGCGGCGGCATGGTGGCCCGTGCTGGTCTGCCTTTGCAGGATATGGAGTTCGTTCAGTTCCATCCGACGGGTATTTACGGTGCGGGCTGCCTGATTACTGAGGGCGCACGCGGCGAGGGTGGCTATCTTGTCAATTCCGAGGGCGAGCGCTTCATGGAGCGCTATGCACCATCGGCCAAGGATCTGGCTTCACGCGACGTGGTTTCCCGCTGCATGACGCTGGAAATCCGCGAAGGCCGCGGCGTTGGCAAGAATAAGGATCATATCTTCCTGCATCTTGACCATCTGGACCCGGCTGTTTTGCATGAGCGTCTGCCCGGAATTTCGGAATCGGCCAAGATTTTCGCCGGTGTGGACCTCACCAAAGAGCCGATCCCGGTTCTGCCGACGGTGCATTACAATATGGGTGGCATCCCGACCAATTATTGGGGTGAAGCACTCAATCCGACCAAGGATGATCCGGATCGTATTCAGCCGGGTCTGATGGCTGTGGGCGAAGCGGGTTGCGCTTCCGTGCATGGTGCCAACCGTCTTGGCTCGAATTCACTGATCGATCTTGTGGTGTTTGGCCGTGCGGCTGCAATCCGCGCCGGTCAGGTTATTGACCGCAACGCCAAGATCCCGACGATCAACGAAGCATCGGTCGAAAAGATCATGGAGCGCTTTGACCGTCTTCGTTTTGCCGATGGTGGTACGCCGACGGCTGTCCTGCGTGAAAAGATGCAGAAGACAATGCAGGAAGACGCAGCCGTGTTCCGCACATCGGAATCGCTGAAATCCGGTGTTGAGCGGATGGAGAAAATCTGGAGCGAGCTTCCGGACGTCAAAGTTACCGACCGTTCGATGATCTGGAATTCCGATCTGGTGGAAACGCTGGAACTGGAAAACCTGATGGCCAACGCGCTGACGACAGTGGTTGCCGCCGAAGCCCGCAAGGAAAGCCGCGGCGCCCATGCGCATGAGGATTTCCCGAAGCGTGATGACGTCAACTGGCGCAAGCACAGCCTTGCCTGGCTTTCGCCCGAAGGTGAAGTCAAGCTCGACTACCGTCCTGTTCATCTTGATCCGCTGGTCAAAGAAGAGGATGGCGGCATCAGCCTCGCCAAGATCGCGCCGAAAGCGCGCGTTTATTGATCAAGGGACCAGAGCATTATGGTTGAACTTGCACTTCCCAAAAATTCGAAGATGCGTCCCGGCAAGACCTGGGACCGTCCGACGGGCGCCAACAATATCCGCGAATACCGCATCTATCGCTGGTCGCCAGATGATGGCGAAAACCCGCGGATTGATACCTATTATGTCGATCTCGACGACTGCGGTCCGATGGTTCTCGACGGCCTGTTGTGGATCAAGAACAAGATCGATCCAACGCTGACCCTGCGCCGCTCCTGCCGTGAAGGTATTTGCGGTTCCTGCGCAATGAATATCGACGGAACCAACACGCTTGCCTGCACCAAGGGCATGGACGAGATCAAGGGTGCGGTCAAAATCTATCCTCTGCCGCATCTTCCCGTGGTCAAGGATCTGGTGCCTGATCTGTCGAATTTCTATGCCCAGCATCGTTCGATTGAGCCTTGGCTCAAGACCGTATCGCCGGAGCCCGCGAAAGAATGGCTGCAGAGCCACGATGATCGCGCCAAGCTTGATGGGTTGTATGAATGCATCCTGTGCGCCTGCTGCTCGACATCCTGCCCGAGCTACTGGTGGAACGGCGATCGCTATCTTGGACCGGCAGTCCTGTTACAAGCCTATCGCTGGCTGATCGATAGCCGCGACGAGGCGACGGGCGAGCGCCTCGACAATCTGGAAGATCCGTTCCGGCTCTATCGTTGCCATACAATCATGAACTGCGCGCAGACGTGCCCGAAGGGTCTGAACCCTGCCAAGGCCATTGCCGAGATCAAGAAGATGATGGTCGAACGCCGGGTTTAAGCCGATTGGCTATACCCGGTTGCGGGGTTTAGTTGTGGTTGGTTGCGCGTGGTTCGACAAGCTCACCATGAGGCCCTTCGACAGGCTCAGGGTGAGGGGAGCTTTATTCTGCAACGTTTGCGATTAGCGTTGCATCCTCACTCTCCCTCATGGTGAGCTTGTCGAACCACGAACCACGAACCACGAACCACGCACAACAGACTGAAATAACGGGCGCATAAGCGCCCGTTTTGTTTGAAACGTGGTAAGCATTCGATCACGCCAGCTTTACATCAAGCGTTACCTGAATAGCACCAAGCGCCTTGGAAAGCGGGCACGATGCCTTCGCCTGTTCGGCCAGTTTGGCAAACGTATCCGCATCAATGCCGGGCACATTGCCGACCAACGTGATTGCGCTTTTTGTGATTTCAAAACCGCCGCCTGCGGCAGGATTAATGCTCACGGCTGCTTTGGCATCGAGCTTTTCAGCCGGCGTGCCGTTCTCCGCGAGAAAGTGGGAAAGCTGCATGGCAAAGCAGCCTGCATGCGCCGCTGCCAGAAGCTCTTCCGGATTGGTCCCCGACGTGCCGCTCGCATCTTCGAAACGCGCCTTGAAGTTGTAGGGAAGGCCCTTGAGCGCGCCACTTTGCGTATCAAGCGTGCCCGTGCCGTCTTTCAAGGCGCCTTTCCAGATTGCCGTCGCTTGTCTGTCCATCGCTCATTCTCCCTTGGTTGGTATGTCCGGGCTTCCTGCCCTCTTGCTAACGCCAGAATGCTACAGCAGTTCCGTGTCACAGATACGATGTTGGAACTTGCTAGATTTTACAAGCTGCGGCAACAATGGGGTCTTTTCCAAAGACAGACTTTTGATTAATCAATTTATTGGGGCGAATGGGGTTTTAAATATGCATATTGTACTTGCTGTGATTGGAATTTTGGGCGCAGGGCTTATCTGGTGGTATCGCATTCGCATGCTGGGGGACGCAGCCAGCGAGGTTGCCGATGGTGTTGGCCGGGCGCGCGGCTATTTCCGCAGGCAGAAAATCCGGCGGCAAACGGAATATTCGCCGCTTACGGCAATCAACGATCCAGTGCTCGCAGCCGCCACGGTTATCTACGCCATTATTACGGAAGATATGCCGCATTCGGATAGTTATGCCGAGGCCGTGCGTGCGGAAATTCTGGAAATCAGCGATGCCGCCAAGGCTGAGGAATCCGTCATTTATGCCAAATGGGCAAATGATCAAATTGGTGACGCGGTGATCGTGATCAACAAAACGTCACCTTTGTTGCGCCAGCAGTTGAACGATGTGGAAAAGCAGGATTTGATTGCTATGGTGGCCAAGGCCGCTGCCGCAGTGCAGACCTCCCCTCATTACGGGCAGCGCGTCCGGAAGCTGAAGCAGAAGCTCGGCCTCGAAATCGATCGCTCTTGAATTCAAAACAGGAAAACCCCCGTGAAACTGAAAAAGCTTGGCCGGACGGATATTGACGTCACGGAAATTTGTCTCGGTACCATGACCTGGGGCGTACAGAACACCGAAGCGGATGCGCACGCCCAGATCGACCATGCGCTGGAGTCAGGAATAAATTTCATGGATACGGCGGAGATTTATGCCGTTCCACCAACTGCTGAAACCTATGGCAAGACCGAAACCTATATCGGTACATGGTTTAAGAAGACCGGCAACCGCGATAAATTCGTGCTGGCAACGAAAATTGCCGGCGGCGGACGCAATAGCTGGATTCGCGGCGGCAGCCTGATGAGCAAGTCGACGATTGCCGAAGCGGTTGATGGCAGTCTGAGGCGCCTGCAGACTGATTATATCGATCTCTATCAGGTACACTGGCCGGTGCGCGGCCATTATCATTTCGGTTCCGGCTGGGAATATGCGCCGCATCATCAGAACAGGGCCGAAGTGGTTCCGCAGATTGAGGAAGCGCTCGCCGGTCTCGATGACATGGTGAAGGCGGGGAAAATCCGGCATATCGGTCTTTCCAACGAAACCGCATGGGGTATTGCGCAATGGCTGAAACTGGCCGAACGCAAGGATCGAGCGCGTGTTGTTTCGGTGCAGAACGAATATAGCCTTCTGCAGCGTGCCTTTGACCTCGATCTGGCGGAACTTAGCCATCACGAGGATGTCGGGCTTCTCGCCTATTCGTCTCTGGCTTCGGGTGTTCTCACCGGCAAGTATCTGGATGGAAAGGTGCCCGCTGGCTCTCGCGCATCACTGCAGGCGCTATGGCGCAACAATGCGCATGCCGAACCGGCAATCCGGGCCTATATCGACCTTGCGCACAAGCATGGGCTCGATGTGGCTCAACTGGCTATTGCATTTGCGTTGAGCAGGCCGTTTGTCACGTCAGTCATTATCGGCGCGACAACCATGGAACAGCTGAAGATCGATATCGGTGCCGCAGATGTAACGCTAACGCCTGACATCTTGAAGGAAATCGAGGCGATCCACCGCACCTATCCCCGACCGCTTTAAGGTAAGGAGACTGCTTCAGATCGATTGACCCTGAAGCAGTTTCGGCGATGTCGTTGACAATCCCGCGGCTTGACGGATGAAAAATCCCTTGAGCCGTGGCATGCGCTCCACAAGACCAAGGCCGAAATCGCGTAGGGCCCGCACCGGTACATTGTCATTGGAGAACAGGCGGTTCAGAACGTCAGTGGTCACGCCCATCTGCACCGTGTCGAACCGGCGCCAGGTCTGGTAGCGCTCAAGCACAGCGATAGAGCCGATATCAAGACCAAGGCGATCAGCATCGACAATGGTTTCAGCAATCGCTGCTGCATCCTTGAATCCGAGATTAAGCCCTTGTCCCGCAATCGGGTGAATACCATGGGCCGCATCGCCGACCAGTGCAAAACGCGGTTTTACGAAATCGCGGGCCAAGGTTAGCCCAAGCGGGAAGGCCTTGCGCGAACCTTCAATACGCAGCTCTCCGAGCTTCAAGCCAAAACGCTGTTCAAGTTCCGCTTCGAAAACAAAATCATCTTCTTTGATCAACCGCTCTGCGTCGGCTGTACGTTCGGTCCAGACGAGCGACGAGCGATTGCCGCTGAGCGGCAGGATGGCAAAGGGGCCAGCGGGAAGGAAATGCTCTTCCGCGCGGCCATTGTGGGGGCGCTCATGCGCAACGGTGCAGACAATGCCGGACTGGCCATATTCCCAGTTTACCGTCTTGATGCCTGCCATATCGCGAAGCCGCGATTTCACGCCATCGGCAGCCAGAAGTAGCCGCGCGCGCAGGCTCTTGTCATCGCCATAACGGACGGTCAGATGAGTTTCCTCATGGTCAAAGCCATGGACGGGAGCACCTTCAATAAATGTGACGCCAATCGCGTCGGCCTTTGAGCGCAGGGACGCATTGAGCACGCGATTCTCGACCATGTGCGCAAAGGGTTCACCGGGCTCGATCTCGCCATTGAAGGTGAGATATACAGGGCGCACGGGATCGGAGGTGCGTGAATCCGTAACGATCATCTCGTTGATTGGCTGCGCTTTCGGCAGGATTTCCTCCCAGCAGCCCAATCGGTCAAGCATACGGCTGGCAGCCGCTGCGATGGCCGAGGCGCGGGTGTCATTGCGCCAGACGCCAGCCGGGGCTGCATCAATCACCGTGATGGCAAGATGCGGTGCGGAAGATTTGAGGGCGACAGCCGTTGCCATGCCCACATAACCAGCGCCTGCGATAATGATATCCGTGCTGTCGGGAGTCTTGGATGTATGTGTCCGGGTTCTTTCAGCCATGATTGCCTCCGGTTTCCCTTTGCTCTTGCGCCCATGTGACGCTTGACTTGTTCACCTGTTCCTGTTGCAAGCGGATTCAGGCACTATTATGCCGACCGTAAGAACAGGAGTCGCGCCCATCATGTCTGATGCCATGAAAGAGCTTTTGTCCATACTCGACCTTGAGACACTTGAACACAACCTGTTTCGAGGTCGCAGTCCGCAAGTTGGCTGGCAAAGGGTTTTTGGCGGGCAGGTCATCGGTCAGGCACTGGTGGCCGCGCAACGCACGGTCGATCCTGAGCGCCATGTGCATTCATTGCATAGTTATTTCATGCGTGCGGGCGATCCAAAAGTACCGATTATCTATGAGGTCGACCGCATTCGGGACGGCTCGAGTTTCACCACCCGCCGTGTCGTGGCGATCCAGCACGGACATGCGATCTTTTCGCTCGAAGCGTCCTTTCAGATTGAGGAAAAAGGTCTCGAACATCAAAAGCCAATACCGCTCGATGTGCTAGAGCCGGAAAAACTGATGAGCGACAAGGACCTGAAGGAACAGTATCTGCAGAATGCACCGGCCAATGTGCGCAAATATTGGGAGCAGGACAGGCCCATCGAAATGAAGCCGCTGTCACTGACCCACTATTTTACCCGGGAAAAGTTGCCGCCGGAGCAGAATGTCTGGATCAAGGCAACGGGAGCGGTGCCGAATGACCGTGCTGTGCAGGCAGCGGTTCTGGCTTATCTCTCGGATATGACGCTGCTCGATACATCGCTTTACGCCCATGGCCGTTCGATTTTCGACAAGGATTTGCAGGTGGCAAGCCTTGACCACGCCATGTGGTTTCATCGCCCCTTCAATTTCGATGACTGGCTGCTTTATACGGCAGACAGTCCAAGCGCTGCGGGCGCGCGCGGCTTCAATCGAGGCGCTTTGTATAGCCGCGACGGCACTCTGATTGCCTCAACGGCGCAAGAAGGCCTAATTCGTGTGCATCCTTCCGAATGAAGGCTGGTTGCCTTGGTATAAATGCCTAATTTTTAATCACATTGCCGGATAACGCATTGTGCGCTGCCGGAGTGATAAAAATATCTTTATATAATCAATAAGTTAGTATTATTTTTCGAGTCTGGCACGGAACTTGAATACTCCTCACCAGTCACCAAGGGCCATCAAGGCTTAGGGGATGGGTTCAACGCGGATAGCTGCTGTTCGGGTAATTCCACCTGAAGGGTTCCGCGCTAGCGCAGGGGTATAGTCAATGAAAATTGTGATGGCCATCATCAAGCCGTTCAAGCTGGACGAAGTGCGCGAAGCACTTACCGCTGTCGGCATTCAGGGCCTGACCGTCACCGAGGTGAAGGGTTACGGCCGCCAGAAGGGACACACCGAGATTTATCGTGGCGCGGAATATGCCGTCAGCTTTCTTCCCAAACTGAAAGTGGAAGTGGCTGTGGCGTCAGAACTCGTCGACACCGCCGTTGAAGCCATCACCGCGGCTGCCAAAACCGGCCAGATCGGTGATGGAAAAATCTTCGTTCTCAGCATTGATCAGGCTGTCCGTATCCGTACGGGCGAAACTGACACTGATGCGCTTTGAGTCATTTGGGGTTTAAGGAGAAAATAATGAAAATTCCAACCAGTTTGACATCCGCGGTGCGCAGTACCCTTCTGGGTTCACTGGCGCTGACCGCATTCGGTTCGCTGGCCGCGCTTGCACAGGAAGCTGCGCCTGCTGTAGCGGATGCTGCCGCCGCTGCCGCGCCGACAGTCGACAAGGGTGACACCGCGTGGATGATGATTTCCAGCGTCCTCGTCCTGTTCATGATCGTTCCGGGCCTTGCCCTGTTCTATGGCGGCCTTGTCCGCGCCAAGAACGTGCTTTCCGTCCTGATGCAGTGTACCGGTATCGCTGCCGTCGTGATTGTTATCTGGGTCCTCTATGGATACTCCTTCGCCTTTGGTGGCGGCACCAGTCCCTATTGGGGCGGTCTTGGCAAGGTATTCCTTTCCGGCGTCACCAAAGATTCCGTGGCTGCGACCTTCACCAAGGGCGTCGGCATACCGGAATTCGTTTTCATCTGCTTCCAGATGACCTTTGCCGCGATTACACCGGCGCTGATCATCGGTGCCTTTGCTGAGCGCATTAAATTCTCGGCAACGATCCTGTTCGTCATTCTCTGGGTCACATTGGTGTACTTCCCGATTGCCCATATGGTCTGGGACCCGGCTGGTTTGATCATGAGTTGGGGTGCGCTTGATTTTGCGGGTGGTACAGTCGTTCATATCAATGCCGGTATTGCTGGTCTCGTTGGTGCTCTTATCATTGGCAAGCGCGCAGGTCTCGGTCGTGACATGATGGCTCCTCACTCTATGCCATTGACAATGATCGGGGCCTCGATCCTGTGGGTTGGCTGGTTCGGCTTTAACGCGGGTTCGGCACTTGAAGCCAATGGTCAGGCAACACTTGCCATGATCAATACATTTACGGCGACAGCCGGTGCGATCGTTGCCTGGGTTGTCATTGAAGCGCTTGCCCGCAAGACAGCTTCGATGCTGGGCGCTGCATCAGGTGTAGTTGCCGGTCTTGTTGCTGTAACACCAGCTGCCGGGACGATTGGCCCGGTTGGCGCGATCTTCCTTGGGGCCATCGCCAGCCTCATCTGCTACTACATGGTAGCCGTTGTGAAGCCGAAGCTTGGCTATGACGACAGTCTTGATGTCTTCGGCGTGCATGGCGTCGGTGGTATCATTGGGGCGATCGGAACGGGTATCTTCACCAGCACCACGCTTGGTGGTATCGGCTATGCCAGTGAAAGTATCACAATGGGCTCGCAGGTTTACGTGCAGATCAAGGCCGTGCTCCTCACGCTGGCTTGGAGCGGTATCGGCTCGTTCATCCTCTACAAGATCGTTGATGTTGTGGTTGGTCTGCGTCCGACAGCCGAAGCTGAATCCATTGGCCTCGACCTCACTTCACACGGTGAAGCTGCATACCATAATTAATATTTGGTCTGTAACCAGACGTGAGAGGGGCCCGGTTTTCCGGGCCCTTTTTGTTGCGATAGTGCGTGGGGGATGAGTGCCGTGCGTGCGTGGTTCGTGGTTCGACAAGCTCACCATGAGGCCCTTCGACAAGCTCAGGATGAGGGGAGCTGAATTCTGCAATGTTTGTGATTTGCAATCTTTGTGATCTGAAATGTTTATGATCTGAAATGTCGGCGATTAGCGTTGCATCCTCACTCTCCCTCATGGTGAGCTTGTCGAACCACGAACCACGAACCACGAACCACGAACGAGCAACGGCTTTCCCGGAGTGTGAATTTTCATAGCAGAATGACAACGATGAAGGGAATTTTGCTCAAGTCCGCCATGGTTAATGCCCCCTTAACCATCCGCACCGTAACGTGGGAATCGAATCTGCGGTTATTCACGACCGCCGTGCGTGCGTTTACTTAGGGCGAGATTTCATGCGTCAAGGATATTCAGCCTCCTATGCGATTGATGAAAACCGGCACGGGTTGACGACCCTCTTTCGCCGGCAGATACAGATTGTCTGGGGGTTGGCACTTTTCTGCTTTGTGGCCTTCGCCATTGGCAGTCTTGCGACCTGGAACGTCATCGATCCGAGTTTCAGCCACGCGACATCCAACCCGGTACGCAATGCGCTTGGCTATGCGGGCGCCGTCTTTGCTGACCTTGGCATGCAATTCTTTGGCCTCTCGGCGCTGGTCGCTCTCATGCCCGCGCTATTCTGGGGCGGCCTGATGCTGACTGGCCGAGGTGTAGACCGCTTGCCGCGCCGGGCAATCGCCTGGTTCTGCGCTTCGCTCATGGCGGCGGCAATGGCTGGGTGCTTCAATATCCCCGCAAGCTGGCCGATGCCAATCGGCCTTGGCGGCGTCTTTGGCGATATGGTTCTCAAAATCCCTGCCATCTTCACCGGAACATTTCCGCGTGGTGGTCTCGCCATGATCCTTGTCGCGGTCCTTGCCCTGCCCACGCTGTGGATCTTCGGCTTTGCCTGCGGTCTGACCTATCGTGACAGTGAGCCAGTGGTGGCAAAGAAGTCCGGCCGTCAGGTCACGCGTGAAGAAGACTTTGATGACGAGGATGAAGATGACGAGGAAAGCGATGGTGGCAGCTGGCTGGCACTTGGAGCGCTCACCCATTGGTTCCTGAGCATAAAAGCCCTTTTCCGCCGCATCTTCGGCCGTAGTGCAGGCCTCTACAACAGTGCGCGCAGCATGACCGCCCGGCACAATGACGATGACAATATGTTCAACGACGCGCCGGTTGCGCGGCAGGACGGCACCCGCCGTGATCCGGGTTTTCATGACGAAGCGCCGCGTATCGAAGCGCCGTCCATTGACATTGGCAATGATGATTTTGATCGCGAGACCGATGACTACGACCCAATCGCTTTCAGTGAAGAGGACGAGGTTGACGACTGGGCACCGCAGGCAGCACCCGCCCGGCCCAGTTCAGTGCCGGGTGCAAAGGTTCGTGTCGACACACCAGCACCCGCACCGAAGACCGGTGTTCGAGTGCAGCGCGAGGCGCAGACGTCCCTGATCAAATCCGACGCGTTTGAAATGCCGCCGCTGCATTTCCTCAGCGAGCCGAAGAATGTGGTTCGCAATCCGAGCCTGTCGAAGGAAGCGCTGGAGCAGAATGCGCGGCTGCTCGAGGGCGTGCTTGAGGATTTTGGTGTGCGCGGTGAAATCATCCACGTACGCCCGGGTCCGGTTGTCACGCTTTATGAACTTGAACCCGCACCGGGCATCAAATCCTCGCGTGTTATCACGCTTGCCGATGATATTGCCCGCTCAATGAGCGCTATTGCGGCGCGCGTCGCTGTCGTGCCGGGACGTAACGCCATTGGTATCGAATTGCCAAACCAGACGCGCGAAATGGTTTATTTGCGCGAATTGCTGGCAAGCCGGGATTTTGAACAGACCAAGACCAAGCTGGCGCTGGCGCTGGGCAAGACCATCAACGGTGAAGCCGTGATCGCTGACCTCGCCAAGATGCCGCATTTGCTGGTTGCCGGTACAACCGGTTCGGGTAAGTCCGTTGCCATCAATACCATGATCCTGTCGCTGCTCTACCGGATGACGCCCGAGCAATGCCGCCTGATCATGATTGATCCGAAGATGCTGGAACTGTCTATTTATGACGGTATTCCGCATTTGTTGACCCCTGTTGTGACCGATCCGAAGAAGGCAGTCGTGGCGCTGAAGTGGACGGTCAAGGAGATGGAAGATCGCTACCGCAAGATGTCGAAGGTCAGTGTGCGTAACATTGACGGCTTCAATCAGCGGGTGGAACAGGCGCAGAAAAAGGGCGAGCGGATCGCACGCACCGTGCAGACTGGTTTTGACCGGGCAACAGGCGAGGCAGTTTACGAGACCGAAGAACTCGATTTGCAGCCCATGCCTTACATCGTTGTGATCATCGACGAAATGGCCGATCTGATGATGGTTGCCGGTAAGGATATTGAAGGCGCGGTGCAGCGTCTGGCACAGATGGCGCGTGCCGCCGGTATCCACGTCATCATGGCAACCCAGCGTCCATCGGTTGACGTGATCACCGGTACAATCAAGGCCAACTTCCCGACGCGTATTTCCTTCCAGGTGACGTCCAAGATCGATTCGCGTACCATTTTGGGCGAGCAGGGCGGCGAACAGCTGCTTGGCATGGGTGACATGCTTTATATGGCCGGTGGTGGTCGCATCCAGCGTGTTCATGGTCCGTTTGTCGGTGATGATGAAGTTGAAAAAATCGTCAATCATCTGAAATTGCAGGGCGTGCCTGAGTATCTCGATGCGATTACCGAAGAGGACGACGAGGATGATATGGGCGGTGGCCCGGCCGGAACGTCGAATCTCGAAGATTCGGATGATCCCTATGATCAGGCTGTTGCGGTGGTGCTTCGGGACAAAAAGGCCTCGACCAGCTATATCCAACGCCGCCTTGGCATCGGCTACAACCGTGCTGCTTCGATTATCGAGCGCATGGAACAGGAGGGGATTGTCGGTCCTGCCAATCATGCGGGCAAGCGCGACATTCTGGTGCCAACACAGGATGATGATTTCTAAGTGTTGTTACGTAACATTTTTGAATGTTCGTCCTGTAACAGGCCCTAACGAATGACTACATAACGGTCTGGGCATTGTTACGTAACCCGCTTGCAGGAGATGCGTGACAAATTTGAGGAACAAGTTGCGGTTTCCCGCCGTTTCTCGGCCATAGTCAGGTCAAACTGACCGGGTACAAAGCAAGAGAATAGGACAGGAGACAATATCACCATGACAACGACAAAAGCTTCGTTCCGCACGATTGGCACCTTTGCCCGGACATGTGCTGCGGCTTCCGTGGTTGGCATGGGGCTGCTTTTCGGTGCAACAGCAATTTCCGCTCAGGCGAACGCTCAGGCTGCGCCCGCCGCAATCAGCGGTGCGCAGCAGATTGCGAACCAGTTTTCCAGCGTCAAGACAATGACCGGTGATTTCGTGCAGTTTGGCCCGCGCGGTGAACAGACCGAAGGCACGTTCTATATCGAACGTCCGGGCAAGATCCGCTTTACCTACAACAAGCCATCGCCAATTCGCGTGATTTCCGATGGCGAATCAGTGGTCATCAACAATCGTAAGCTCGATACATGGGATCTCTATCCCCTGTCCAAGACACCGCTGAAGCTTCTTCTGGCCGATCAGATCAATCTGACCGGCGACCGCGTTAAATCGGTGAAGGAAGACCCGGATATGACAACAATTGTTCTCGGCGACAAATCGGTTTTCGGCAATTCAACCATCACGATGATGTTTGACCCGAAGACCTATGAGCTGCGTCAGTGGACAATCACTGATGCGCAGGGTCTCGACACGACTGTAATGATCACCAATGTCCGCAAGGATGTGAAATTCGCCAAGGACATGTTCACGATTGATTACACGCGCATTGCGATGAAGCGCTAATTCGATTCCCAAAGGCCGCTTTGCACCACCAATCGCGTGTGGACGAGCGGCCTTTCGGTTTTCAATCAATTCAAACATCGTCTAGTCTCGCGCCAGCCTCATCATACCGCGAGCTTGTCCCCCGATGCCTTTTTCCGTTGCCACCTGGAACATCAATTCCGTGCGCCTGCGCCTTGATCTGGTTCTGCAGTTTCTGCGGGACTATCAACCCGATGTGCTGTGCCTGCAGGAAACGAAATGTCCTGATGAACTTTTCCCGCGTGAAGCCTTTCACATGGCTGGCTATGAGCATATCGAGATCAGTGGCCAGAAGGGCTATCATGGTGTTGCAACGATTTCGCGGCGACCGCTAACGGAGCCTGCGCGGGTGGGTTTCTGCAATATTGCCGATTGCCGTCACCTGAGTACAATCGTCACTGCCGGCTCAAAGCGGCTGCGTATTCATAATTTCTATGTGCCGGCGGGCGGTGATGAGCCCGACCCGGCCATCAATCCGAAATTTGCACATAAGCTTGGCTTTCTCGAAGAAATGAAGGCGATGAATGCCGTCTATGGCGACGGTCATGCGTCGCTGCTCGTGGGCGATCTGAATATCGCGCCGCTTGAGACGGATGTCTGGTCACACAAGCAGTTGCTGAAGGTGGTCAGCCACACGCCGATCGAGACGGAGACCTTTGAGGCGCTGCGCAAGAATGGTGGATGGAGCGATCTGATGCGCCATTATATTCCGCCGCACGAGAAGATTTATACATGGTGGAGTTATCGCGCCGCCGACTGGGCCGCGGCTGACCGCGGCCGCCGTCTTGATCACATCTGGGGATCGCCTGATCTGGAGAGCGATCTGGCCAGCATTACTATCCTGCGGGAAGCGCGCGGCTGGGACCGCCCGTCTGATCACGTTCCGGTCATCGCCCGTTTCAATCTGGATTAAGGGTGGGGTTGGCGATTACCGCTCGCCGAACAGGTGCTCATATTTGCTGATTGCTGCAATCATATCGTTGAGATCGGCGGAAATCTGCGTGTGCAGGGCAGCGGCAATCTCGGGATATTCCTCGAGAATGCGCCGGAACAGGGAGCGGTTGAGACGGATGACCTCGGTTTCCGTATCTGCCATAGCGCTGGTGAGGCGTTTGGTCTGGGCAATAATTGCCATTTCGCCTAAAACTGCACCGGGTCCGACACTCTTAAGCACCACACGCCCGCTCTGGCCCTCCCGAAACAGCGAGATTGCCCCCCGGTCGATGACATAGGCGCAATCGGCCGATTGACCTTCGCGGTAAAGCTCGCGGCCTTCCCTTAAAACGAGACGCTCTGTTCCGAAGGCAAGCAGGCGCAGCTGGTCACGGGTGAATGTCCCGAACAGCCCCACCGTCTCCAGAATGCGAATATCATCTTCAATTGCCATGCAAGAACAGACATATACCTAGATTGACCGCACGCATAACCCCAAAAAATCCCCTGTGGTTTTTGGCAAGGATTGTGCGCAAATCAGAAGTCTTACTGCGCCCTTATGCGCCAAAAAGGCGAAAGGCGCAGTAACCGGCATCAAGGAATGAGTTTGTATCCCCCGCTTTCCGTAACAAGTATGCTCGAATTCGACGGATCGTGCTCGATTTTTTGGCGCAACCGGTAAACATGCGTTTCCAGCGTATGTGTCGTAACGCCTGAATTGTAGCCCCAGACCTCTTCCAGAAGCACGTCGCGTGTGATGACCTTGCCGCCCGCACGGTAGAGATATTTGATGATGGCGACTTCTTTTTCCGTCAGCCTGATCTTGCCGCCCTTGGCGTCAATCAGCATTTTCTGACCGGGTTTGAAGGTGTAGGGACCGACGACAAAGGTCGCGTCTTCACTCTGTTCGTGCTGGCGCAGCTGTGCGCGAATGCGGGCAAGCAGCACAGCGAAGCGGAATGGCTTGGTGACATAGTCATTTGCGCCCGATTCGAGGCCAAGAATCGTATCCGAATCAGTATCATGTCCGGTCAGCATGATGACGGGAGCCTTGAATCCGCCCTTGCGCAGAAGCTTCACCGCTTCACGCCCGTCCATATCAGGCAGGCCGACATCCATGATCAGGAGATCAACGACACCATTGCGTGCCGATTGGATGCCCTTGGTTGCATTATCTTCCTGAATGATCTGGAATTCTTCATAGAGGCTCAACTGCTCAACCAGGATGGCGCGAAGATCAGTATCATCATCGACGATAAGAATGGTGCGTGCTGTCATATGGTTTCCCGCCCAGTGGAAAGAAGTGATTGGAATTTAAGTCGAATTGTTCCGGAAAGAAAGGGTACTGGCTTGATATTGCTTATGCGGCGCATCAGTCTGACACAAAAATGCTTTTTATGAGGCAAGCGTGAGTCGCATGACGTTGAAAATGATTGATGTTCGCCGAAAACCCGGCCACCGCAGCCGCGGGCAGCTGATTGCTGGCCAAATGGTGCTGCACTGTGCTTTGGGCAAAGGTGGCATCTCGGCATTCAAGCGGGAAGGGGACGGGGCGACGCCTTTGGCACGCATGCGTTTGCTTTATGGTTTCAAGCGACCGGACAAGCGGGTGATTGCACCAACAAGCCTTAACCTGCGTGCGCTGCGCCGGAATGACGGCTGGTGTGAGGTGGGTGATGACCGCAATTATAACCGCAAGGTGCGTATCCCCTACGGTGCCAGCCACGAAACCATGTGGCGCAAAGATAATCTTTATGATGTCTGCATTGTCATGGACTGGAATATCAGGCCAAGGCGGCGTTCCGGCGGTAGCGCCATCTTCTTTCATCTGGCACGGCCCGGCTATACCCACACGGAAGGTTGTATCGCCCTGAACCGACGTGACATGGACCGGTTGCTCCCCTTTCTGTCGGCAGAAACGGTCATACGGGTCTTGCGTTAAGCGGTAGGGCTAGCTTCGAAACCGCCAGACTGTTGTGCGCTTCACTTCCGAATCTTCGAGAATTCGCGTCACGGGTACCGAGCATACGGCCAGTTCTTCCGTTAAATTTTTCGGGAAGTATGAGCGTCCGGGATCGCCTACGACAACATTTGCACCGCGTGCTGCTAGCGCCGTAAACCACGGGATCAGGCGGTCTGCCAGCGGCTTTTCATAAAAGACATCACCTGCCAGAATCACATCCCAACCATGATCCGTATCGATCAAATCATGAATGAGCGTCTCCACCGCAACATTGTTGGCCTTGGCATTGAGGTTGATGGCTGGGCGGGTAAAGGGGTCGATATCACAGGACGTAACGCGTGCCGCACCTGCAATAGCTGCGGCTATGCCGACAAGACCTGAGCCGGAGGCAAAATCCAGAACAGTTCTGTGCTTCACTACATCAGGATGATCAAGCACATAGCGCGCAATGCCCTGACCACCAGCCCATGCAAAGGCCCAGAAGGGCGGCGGCAGACCTATGGTTGCCAGTTCCTCTTCCGTCTTGTGCCAGAGATCGTGGGCTTCATCGGCGAGATGAAGCTTTATTTCTGGCACATGCGGCGGCGACTGCAGCATGGTATTGGCAAGGACAAAGCGGCGGTAGCGTTCACTGTCGGGATCAAGCACCTGCTCATCCATGACGGAAGACTCTGGCATGACAGAAGACTCTGGCACGACAGGCAATCATTGGGGGGCGGGAACAAGCCCGGCCATGCGGCAAACTTCCTCCCACTCATCCGGCATGACCGGCTGCACGGAAAGGCGCATGGATGTCACCAAGGCCATTTTTTCCAGCTTCGGGTTTGCCTTGACGTCCTTGAGTGTTACCGGCTTTGGAATGTCCATGACCGCACGGATGTCGACGCATTCCCAGCGGGGATCATCGGTGGTCGAATCATGATGCACCAATGCACAGACCTCGACAATGCCAACAACCTCAAGACCTTCATTGGAATGGTAGAAGAAGCCCTTATCGCCAAGCTGCATGGCCCGCATATTGTTGCGGGCGAGATAGTTGCGCACGCCGGTCCATTCGGTGCCCTTTTTGCCCGCTTCTTTCTGCTTATCCCAGGACCATGCGTCGGGTTCAGATTTGAAAAGCCAGAATGCCATGTTTGATCCTATTTATTATCCGGATTCTTGATTGCCCAGTTCCACGGGCGGATGTCGACTGATGCGAACAGGCCTGCTTTGGCATAGGGATCGCCCGCAGCAATGTCCGTTGCACCGGCAAGATCAGCCGCTTCAATGACGACAAGGCTGCCATTTGGCTTGGAATCGTCACCGAGGAAAGGTCCGGCGAATTTCAGGCGATCACCAAGGCCGTTCAGATAATCGAGATGCGCGGCGCGGGTGTCGAGACGTACCTGCAGATGATCGGGCTTATCGTTGCAAAGTAGAGCATAGAGCATGCGGTTTCTCCGGTGCGGACAATCAGATTTCTAATCTTCGTTTTTCAGCGGCCGTGCAAGAAGGGCCTCAACAGCTTCATCGATGGTAATGCTGCGATCCAGAATCCGGACAACGGTTTCGATGATGGGTGCTTCGATATTATGTCTGGCAGCTAGTTCCGCAGCAATCACGGCTGTTGCCACGCCTTCCGCCAGCGGCCTGCCGGTCAGATCTTCGCCCCGGCCGAGTGCAATACCATAGGAATAGTTGCGCGATTGCGCGGTTGAGCAGGAAAGAAGCAGATCGCCGAGACCGGAAAGACCCATGATCGTTTCCGGACGGGCGCCAAGCGCCTGTCCGATACGGCGCAGTTCGACGAAACCGCGCGTGACGAGAGCGGCCTGCGCACTGGCGCCAAAACCCCTGCCGATAGCGGCACCGGCGGCAATGGCGAGCACGTTTTTCAGTGAACCGCCAATTTCAACACCGACAAGATCATCCGTCGAGTAGCAGCGAAATGTCGGGCCTGAAAGTGCAAGTGCGATACGATCAGCCACAGTCTGGCTTTCGGCGGCAACCGTAACGGCAGTTGGCAGGCCGCGGGCCACGTCGCTGGCAAAACTTGGACCTGACAGGGCCGCCAATACCTGATCCGGGATGACCTTCCTGACCAGACTGGACATGAGAAGCCCGCTTTTGCGATCAATACCTTTGGCGCAGATGATCAGCGGCACAGAAGCGGGGATCAATGGTTTCAATTCTTCGAGAGCGCCCGCCATCGCTTGCGCCGGAATGACACAGAGGATGAAATCGCAGTCGACAAGCACGTCGCTTGCCTGCGTGCTGGCGATCAAGGATGGTGAGAGATCAATGCCGGGCAAATAGGCTTCATTGCGGTGATGGGTGTTGATGGATGCGACGATTGCAGGGTCGCGGGCATAGAGGCGTACATGATGGCCATTTTGTGCCGCCATGGAGCCGAGTGCTGTACCCCACGCGCCGCCGCCAAGCACAGCGATATTGTGCAGGGAATTCATGCCTTGGCTCCACGGCGTCCGGCACCGATGAGGGATGCGGATTGCATGTCCAGTGGCCAGCGCGAGCGCGGCGCGATATCGAGCGAATCAGCAGTCATCTGATCCGCCCGTTCCGCACCGGCCCAGGCGATCATTGCCGCATTGTCGGTGCAAAGGGTCATTGGCGGAGCGATGAAGCGGAACCCATTGCCTGTGCATAGATTTTGCAGGCAGGCGCGCAATACCTTGTTGGCAGCAACGCCGCCCGCAACGACCAGTGCCGGTTCCTTGACGTCGGGGAAAGTCGCACGAAACCGTGCCAGCGAGCGGGATACGCGGTCGTTCAGTGTATCAGCGACGGCGTCCTGAAACGCAGCGCAGATATCGTTGACATCCGCTTGTGATAGCGGCTCAAGCGTCGTTGCCAACTGACGCACGGCTGTCTTGAGGCCGGAAAACGAGAAATCCAGTCTCTCTTCACCCTTGAGCGGCCTTGGCAGTGAGAAGCGGCTGGAATCGCCAAGAAGCGCAGCTTTTTCAACCTCGGGTCCGCCGGGGTAAGGAAGGCCAAGCAGCTTTGCGGTCTTGTCAAAGGCTTCGCCCAGAGCGTCATCAATGGTCGTACCGAGCCGCTCATAGTCACCAAGACCTTTGACCAGAACCATTTGGGTATGGCCACCGGAAACCAGCAAAAGCAGATAGGGAAAATCGATCTGGTCGGTCAAACGCGGTGTCAGTGCGTGGCCTTCGAGATGATTAATGGCGTAAAAGGGTTTTTGCGCGGCCATGGCAATGGCCTTGCCGGTCATCAGGCCGACGATCAATCCGCCAATCAGGCCGGGGCCAGCGGTTGCTGCTACCGCATCCACATCGTCAAGTGTTATCTCGGCTTCGTGCAGGGCTTGTCCAATCAGGCGGTCAAGCACTTCGACATGGGCGCGTGCGGCAATTTCCGGCACCACGCCGCCATAGGGCGCATGGTCGTCAATCTGGCTCAGAACCACATTGGAGAGAATGCGGCCATGACCATCGCTGTTGCGTTCGACAACCGCAGCAGCCGTCTCGTCACAGCTCGTTTCTATACCCAAAACACGCATTGATGACCCTGACATCCTTCGCCGCATTGCCCGTAGCACAAAAGCCCGTTAGTTAGGGCCCGATAATTCAAACTCGCGTAACACGGACTGCGACTAATGCAAACAAAAACGCTCAAGATCGGTACACGTGGGAGTGCATTGGCGCTCGTACAAGCCCGTCAGACGCGTGATCGGCTGGTTAAAGCCCACGGTATGCGCGAAGAGGACATTGAAATCGTCGTGATTTCGACCAGTGGCGACAGGATTCAGGATCGCCCGCTATCGGAAGTCGGTGGCAAGGGACTGTTCACCCTTGAGATCGAGGAACAACTGACCGATGGCCGCATTGATCTGGCCGTGCATTCCTCCAAGGATATGGCAACCGTTCTGCCTGAAGGATTGCATCTTTCGGTTTTCCTTGAACGGGAAGATCCGCGTGACGCTTTCATTGGCCGCAACGTCAAGACATTGATGGAATTGCCTTTGGGCGCCGTCGTTGGTTCGGCATCGCTCCGGCGTCAGGCTTTGATTTTGCGGGCGAGGCCGGATCTGAAAGTCATAAACTTTCGTGGCAATGTCGATACGCGTTTGCGCAAGCTCGCTGATGGCGAAGTCGACGCAACCTTCCTCGCCTATGCGGGACTACGGCGTCTTGATCTTGGCGATAGAGTGACCGCACTGATGGATGTCACAACGTTTCCGCCTGCGCCGGGTCAGGGGGCCATTGCGCTGGAAACCCGCATTGGCGATAATCGGATCGATGCGCTGGTTGCACCGCTCAATCATTTTGAAACATCAACCGCGCTAGCCTGTGAACGTTCGTTCCTTGGAGCGCTTGATGGTTCCTGCCGCACGCCAATTGCCGGACTTGCGACGGTTTCCGGCGGGCGTCTGAGATTTCACGGTATGATTTTGCTGCCGGATGGGACAGAAGCCCATGAAGTGACAGGCGAAGGTGATGTGGCTGATGCCATTGCCATCGGACAAGATGCAGCGGCGCGCGTTCGGGCAAAGGCCGGGGCGCATTTCTTTACGGATTGGCTCTGATGGAAAAGACGGTTTTGGTCACACGGCCCTTGCCAGCTGCGACCAGAACCGCTGACCGGCTGCGTGCCTTAGGCTATTTGCCCATCATTCTGCCGCTGACTGAAATTGTACCACTGAATCCGGCAGCGCCTGACGGCGCGTTTGACGCTGTTGTCGCAACGAGTGCCAATGCGTTGCGTCATGCCAGTGGTGAATTGCTCGCTCCACTTTTGCAACTGCCCTGTTTTACCGTTGGGGACGCAACCGCTGATGCCGCCCGAGCGCGCGGGTTTGAGACCGTTACAACAGGGGATGGGGATGGAGAAGCACTGGCAGATACGATTGTTGAAGAACTGCGCTCGGCGGGTTCCCTGCTTTATCTGACAGGCCGCGTGCGGTCTCCGGGATTTGAACGGGCGGTGACGCTTGCGGGTTTTCATTGTGCGCCTTTGGCGATCTACGATACGATTTCAGTCAGTTATACAACTGACTTTTGGATGAAATCGCTTGGTTCAAGAAGTATTGATTACTGCCTGCTCTATTCGCGGATGGGTTCTGCGGTTCTGTCCGTTTCGATTGAGGCGGCAGGATTGGGGCATGTATTTGATAAAACAGTATTTTTATGCCTGTCAGAGCGCATTGCCGAGAGCATCTCCGGGTTAAAAGAACCTGACACCAGGGTGGCGGGCAGGCCCGACGAAGATGCATTGTTCGACCTTCTGGCGCGCGTGCAGGACGACCAGTGAATGGCATTCGTCGCTTAGCGACATTTGCGAAGTGGAACTTCCCTGCTAGCTTGGTGTTTCAGTCAACCCAATTGTTCTGAAGAGAGTATCCATGGCCAAATCATCCGTTCCCCGTCATTCCAAGTCAGCCCGGAAGCCTGTGACGATTGAACTGGAGCCATCGGATGTTGTGAAGAACCACCCCGCTGGGGGAAACGTGCCGCAACCGGAGCCTGTCGGGTTTGACCCGAATACCAGTGTGAAAGCGCGGGAATCAAAGAATGAGCCAGTCAAAGCAGCTGCTGTGAGCAGCGAAGACAAGCCCAAAATTGAGACTGCGTCACAGCAGACGTCGTCGTTTGGCAGGTCGCCATCTGCCGAACAACCGAAACCAGCCGCATCCGTACCTGTGCCGCCGAAGGCCGGCGATCCGCTCGGGCGTCTGACATCAGGCCTTATCGGCGGTGTGGTTGCTTTGCTTGGTGCGGCGGCTTTGCAATGGGCTGGCGTATTGCCATCACCCAAATCGGATCTTTCGGCAGTCGAACAACAGATTGCTGAATTGCGCAACGCTGCTCCCACCAAGGCTACGCTTGATGACGGCTCGCAGGTTGCGCTGAATGGTGCCGTGGAGAATGCCAAACAGGCTTTGGGTCAGGTCTCCGGTCTGGCTGATGAGTTGAAGGCTCTGAAGCAAAGTGTGGCTGAAACGGCGAATGCGGCAGGCACGGGCACAACAGTTGATACAAGTGCTATCGACGCACGTATCGCGACACTGGAATCGCAGCTAATGGCCAGTCAACAGAAAGTGGAGCAGGCCGCAGGCGCGCTCGCCGGTGAAGCGCAGACCTCTGCCGCCTTGCAGACGCGCCTTGCCGCTCTGGAAACCAAAATTCAGGACAATTCCGGCCAGAACAATATGGCGCTGGCTATTGCTGCTACCGGATTGAAATCCGCCATTGACCGCGGAGGGCCTTTTGCAGCGGAGCTTGATACCTATCTTGCCGTTGCGCCTGCTTCCGCCGATGTGGAAGGATTAAGGACGGCGGCGTCTGCTGGCGTTCCTACGGTAAGCATGCTGGCGAGCCAATTTGGCGATGTGGCCACAAAAATTATCGCGACAACACGAACAGTCGACCCCAATGCGGGTATTCTCGATCGTCTGTGGTCGAGTGCGGAAGGACTGGTAGAGTCGCGTCCGGTGGGCCTCATCGAGGGTGAAGGCGTTGATGCCATTACCGCCCGTATTGAAGCGCACCTTAATGCCGGTGATCTGAATGCCGCCATTGCCGAATGGGACAAGCTTCCAGAATCGGCCAAAGCTGTCTCAACGGATTTTGCCAACACCATGCGCGCGCGTCAGAAGGCCGGGGATGTCGTGTCCAAGGCGCTCTCCAATGCATTGACCGGTATGAAAACACCGGCTGCGGCACAATAAGGAAAGACGATCATGATCAGAGTTCTGTCTTTCCTTCTCGTTGTTCTGGTATTGGGCTTCGGTTTTGCGTGGCTTGCCGACCGCCCCGGCGATCTCGTTATCACCTTTGCCGGAATGCAGCATAAGGTCAGCCTCATGGTGGCTGCATCAGCCATCGTGGCGCTGGTGGCCGGTGTCATGCTGATCTGGTGGATCATTAAAAGTGTTATCACCTCTCCCTATGCCCTGCGGCGCCATTTCCGTGCCCGTAAGCGCGACCGTGGCTATCAATCCCTGTCGACGGGTCTGATTGCTGCGGGTGCAGGGGACGGGCAAACGGCGCGGCGCATGATCAAACAGGCGGAAAAGCTTCTGAATGTTGATCAGGAACCACTGATCAAGCTTCTCGATGCACAGGCTGCCATGCTGGAAGGCCGCACCGACGATGCGCGGGCGAAGTTCCAGGCCATGCTGGATGATCCGGAAACAAAACTTCTGGGTCTGCGCGGACTTTATCTCGAAGCACAGCGGCTTGGTGCGCGCGAGGCATCGAAGCAATATGCGGAGGAGGCGGCGCTTCTGGCACCCAATGTGGAATGGGCAGCAACAGCGGCGCTTGGCCAGAAGACCGCACATGGTGATTGGGATGGTGCTCTGGAACTGCTGGAAAAGCAGAAATCGAGCAAGCAGATTGACAAGGATACGGCCAAGCGCGAACGCGCCGTTCTCCTGACGGCCAAGGCTATCGACACATTCGAGAGTGATCCAGTTACCTCGAAGCCGATCGCTATCGAGGCCAATAAACTGGCGCCAGATCTGGTGCCGGCAGCGATTGTTGCGGCCAAGGTGCTGTTCCAGCAGGGCGACCTGCGCAAGGGATCAAAGATTCTGGAACATGTCTGGAAGAAAGAGCCGCAACCGGAAGTGGCGGAAACCTATGTACATGCACGGCTTGGTGATTCTGTCTTTGATCGTCTCAAGCGCGCGCGTCATCTGGCAACGCTTTATCCGCATCATCCGGAATCAAGCCTTGCCATTGCCCATGCGGCTCTGGCAGCTGGTGAGCTGAAGGAGGCGCGTGAGGCAGCCGAGGCCGTTCTGCGGACAGCGCCGCGTGAGAGCGCCTATCTGTTGCTGGCAGACATAGAAGAGGCCCAGACGGGTGATCAGGGCCGCGTGCGCCAATGGCTGTCGCGTGCTGTCAAGGCTCCCCGTGATCCCGCGTGGACTGCTGATGGCTATGTTTCTGAGCGCTGGGCGCCTGCCTCGCCTGTAACGGGCAAGCTGAATGCTTTCGAGTGGAAAGTTCCCGTCGAACAATTGGGAACGGTGATCGATGCGCGTGAGGATTTTGATAGCGCACTGGCGGCCAGACCTGTTCGGACAGCGCCCAAACAGGAGGCGACAGAACCCTTGATCCCGACAAAATCGGTGATTGTGCCTGAGAAGCCGGTTTCACGCGTCATCGAGCCGGATGCGGATATTGCCGATGCAGAAATCGTATCGGCTGAACCGATTTTGAAGCCGGAACCCGTGAAGACTGTAGAGGCATCGCCTGTTACCAAGCCGGAAGAACCACAGGCGCACGAGCGGATTGCATCCGTATTGCCGCCGCTGCCGGAAAAGGCCGCAGTGGCAATGGAGCGCGATGAGGAAAAGCTGGTTATTCCGGTACCCGATGATCCCGGCGTGCAGCCAGACGATGAGGACGAGCGGCCAAACAAGAAGTTCCGTCTCTTCTAACACATTAATTTCAATAGCGGTCTTTGCGGCAAGATGCACAATGGCGGGGCCCCGTCAGCCAAGCTATCAGTTGATTCGGGCCATTGGTAACAACGCTGAAAGATCTGTATTTATGCTGGACCGCCTCGTAACTTTCTTCAAGGCTCTGCCCTCCGGCGAGAGCGGCAAAGGGCGTTTTTCCAAAAATGACCCGCGTCTTGCCGCCGCAGCATTGATGTTTCACGTCATGGATGCGGATGGCGAGCGTCGCAAAGTGGAACGCAAGCGTCTGTCGCAGCTGATTTCCGAAGCCTATGGCCTGAAAGGCGAAGCGCTGAAGCGCCTGCTTGAAGATAGTGAGCAGGCTGATCAGGAGGCCGTCGATCTCTACACCTTTACCAGCGTTCTCAAGCGCAACCTTGACGAAGAGGCACGAATTCATTTCATTGAGCTGATGTGGGACGTGGTTTTCGCCGATGGGTCCGCGCATGAGCTGGAAGAGAATGTCGTCTGGCGCGTGGCGGAACTGATTGGCGTCTCTTCCCGTGATCGCGTGACAATGAAGCAGAAGGCAGCCCTTCGCGCCAAACAGCCGGTGCAAGAGGAATAGGATCGAAAGAATGTTCCAGACGGACTGGGCGGAGAACAGGCAAGTGAAACGCCCGAAAATCCTCACGGTCCTGCATCAGGAACGCTCCAGTCCCGGCCGCGTCGGCCAACTGCTGCTACAATCCGGTTTTGATCTTGATATTCGCCGTCCGCCGCTTGGCGATGATTTGCCTGAAACGCTGGAAAATCATGCGGGCGCCGTCATTTTCGGTGGCCCGATGAGCGCCAATGATCCGGATGAATTCGTTACAAGAGAAACCGACTGGCTGTCCGTACCGCTTGCGGAAAACAAACCCTTTCTGGGTATTTGCCTGGGCGCTCAGATGCTTGCCAATCATATTGGCGGCACGGTCGGTCCACATCCCGAGGGTTTGGTGGAAATCGGCTGGTATGAACTTGAGGCCACCGAAGCCGGCAAGGCGCTGATGGATTGGCCATCAATGGTCTATCACTTTCATCGCGAGGGTTTTGATCTGCCACGCAGTGCCACGCTTCTGGCAACCGCCAAGGCCTATCACAATCAGGCCTTCCGCTATGGTGAGAATGCCTGGGGCGTGCAGTTCCATGCGGAACTCACCCGCGCCATGATGCAGCGCTGGGTGGTACGCGGTTCCGAGCGCTTCACCATGAGCAATGCCCAGCAGGGGCGTGAACATCTGGAAGGCCGTCTTGTCTACGATGCCATGCTCAAGGCGTGGCTTCAGCGGTTCCTCGGCACGATTTTTGGGACGCCTGTTCTGGCTTAAGTACGGCCCTGCAGGTTACGTGCCTTGCGCAATTGCGGGAACCAGTAGGCCCACAGCCCTGCCACAGCGATTGTGCCAATGCCACCGAACACCACGGCAGGAATCGTACCTATCATGGATGCCATAATCCCGGCGCGGAACTCGCCCAGCTCGTTCGACGCGCCGACAAACACCATATTGACGGCATTGACGCGCCCTCGGACATGATCAGGCGTCCAGAGTTGGAGCAGTGTTTCTCTGATATAGACGCTGATCATGTCAGCAGCGCCCATCAGCGCCAGCAAGGCGATGGACAGCCATGCGAGATGGGACACGCCGAACATGATCGTCAGCAAGCCGAAGAGAGCGACGAACAGGAACATGATCATGCCCGCATGATCGCGGATCGGATGGCCTGCCAGCCAGAGCGCGGTCAGAATAGCGCCTATGCCGGGCGCTGCCCGCAACATGCCAAGTCCCCATGGGCCCAGCTGAAGAATATCACGGGCATAAACGGGCAAAAGCGCCACGGCACCACCCAGAAGCACGGCGAAAAGGTCGAGTGAAATCGCACCCAGCACGACTTTCTCTTTCCAGATGTAATGAAACCCGGCCATCAATGTCTGGAATGACTTCTTTTCTGTCAGCGTGTGCTGGGTCGGCTTGGGAATGGAGAAAATGCAGATTGTTGCAGCGGCCAGCAGGAGCGAAGCGATACCATAGGCGATGGCGGGCGACAGGCCATAGAGCAAGCCGCCCGCGACAGGGCCAACGATTGTGGCGATCTGCCAGGCCGAGGAATTCCACGATACGGCGTTGGAAAACACCTCTGTCGGTACAAGATTGACAACGAGGGAAGCGGAAGCCGGTCCAAGAAAGGCGCGTCCCACACCAAAGCCGGCCAGAATGGCAAAGACGGCGAGAGGCGTGAATGTATGGGTAAGCGTCAGCAGCAACAACAGGACGGCGCAGATCACTTCGACACCGAGGGCCAGTCCCATGATGAAGCGGCGGCCAAAACGATCAGCTGCCGCGCCAGTGATGAGAACGAGCAGCAGGGATGGAGCAAACTGCACAAGTCCGACCAGCCCAAGATCGAAGGGATCGCGCGTCAGATCATAAATCTGCCAACCCACAGACACGCTGATAATCTGGATCGCAAAGGACCCGAAGAAGCGGGACAGCCAATAGCGGGTGAAGGACGAATGGCGAAAAGCGGCGTAACGATCATGGGCCGCATTCGTTTCAGAGAGGGTCATTCGATGAAAGGCTCCGGAATTTGGAGACCTTTTCTAGAGTAATTTTCAGCAAAAAGGGATAAATAAATATGAAATATTATATCGTTGTGAGAGCGTAAAAATTGGGCCGGAAGAACCGGCCCAAATTATTCGTGAATGGATTGGATGCTCAGTCCTTACCGAGAAGCGCCTTCCAGATGATCGCGCCAACTACGGCACCAACAAGTGGAGCAACCCAGAAGAGCCAGAGCTGGCTAAGTGCTGCCGTTTCGGCAAACAATGCAACGCCGGTAGACCGGGCTGGATTGACAGAGGTATTCGTCACCGGAATTGACACCAGATGGATCAGGGTCAGTCCCAGACCAATCGCGATTGGCGCAAAGCCCGCCGGAACGGATGATGACGTTGCTCCAAGGATGATGATGATGAAGAAGGCTGTGAAGACAACTTCAGCAATCAGGGCGGCGGTCAGTCCAAACCCACCTGGAGAAAGTTCACCGTAACCATTGGAAGCAAAACCTTTGACACCGGCAAAGTCTGCCTTGCCCGAGGCTATCAGATAGAGCACCGCAGCAGCGGCGATAGCGCCGATAACCTGTGCGATCCAGTAAGGAATAAGATCCTTGAAGTCGAAGCGTCCCGCTACGGCAAGGCCAAGCGAGACAGCGGGATTGAAGTGGCCGCCGGAGATGCCGCCGACCGCATAAGCCATGGTTAGAACCGTAAGACCAAACGCAAAGGAAACACCAAGCAAACCGATACCAACGCCCGGAAACGCAGCGGCAAGTACGGCACTGCCGCAACCGCCAAGGACGAGCCAGAATGTACCGAAGAATTCGGCTGACAGTTTATTGAGCATGGAAACCCCCTAGATAAAGTGCTTGCCGGAACTGCCCGACTCACAACTATAAGTTATTCCTGTTTTCAAAATTCAACAATAACGTTCAATTGTACCTCCGGAGATGCTGTTGTTCTCTTGATGAAATACGTTCCGGGCAATGGATACTTGGTTTGGCCATTGCCAGAATGGCGCCCGCTTTGATTCTCGCAAAAGCAGCTGCCTCTTGCCCGAGAGCACGCCAATCGCTACATGTCGCGTGATTATCAGGAGAAACCTATGCTCGCTCTTATCCGCACGATTGATCTGGCCCTCGATATCTACACTTGGATTCTGATTGCCAGTGCGATCTTCTCATGGCTCTACGCATTCAACGTGATCAATTCGAGCAACCGGTTTGTCGCTTCAATTGGCGAATTTCTCTACCGGGTGACGGAGCCTGCCTTGCGCCCTATCCGGCGCTTCCTGCCCGATCTGGGTGGTATCGACATATCTCCGATCATCCTGCTGCTGATTATCTTTTTCCTTCGCCAGTTTCTGTGGACCACAATCGCGCCGCTTCTGGTTTAACCGCAGCGTTGAGCACGGCTTTCTTTCGCAAGGAGCGTGACGGTATCACGCTCTTTGTCAGGCTGACGCCAAAGTCAGCCCGCGACGGAATTGAAGGTGTTGAAGAAACGGGTGACGGGCGAGCCCATCTGAAAGCCCGTGTGCGGGCGGTGCCGGAAGATGGAAAAGCCAATGCGGCGCTGGAAAAGCTGCTGGCGAAATCGCTTGGAATAGCGGCGCGTGATGTTTCTATTGGCGCTGGCGCCACGTCACGGCTGAAACAGGTAAAGATATCGGGCGATCCGGAAGCGCTGGCCTTACAGCTCGAAACACTGGGATCGCCCTGATATAATCAGGCCTTCTTGGCGTTGTGACGCTCAATGGCTTCAGTGATCAGTTTGCGGGCCGCATCTTCATCACCCCAGTCACCAATCTTCACCCATTTGCCGGGTTCCAGATCCTTGTAGTGTTCGAAGAAGTGCTGGATCTGCTTCAGTGTGATTTCAGGCAGATCCGTGTAGTTGTGGACCTTCTCATAACGCAGGGTCAGGTGCGGTGAAGGCACGGCGATGATCTTCTCGTCCTGTCCCTTATTGTCTTCCATGACGAGAACGCCAATGGGGCGCACGTTGATAACGCTGGTTGGCATCAGGGCACGGGTGTTGCAGATCAGCACGTCAATCGGATCACCGTCATCCGACAGGGTGTGCGGAACAAAACCGTAATTACCCGGATAGGTCATCGGGGTGTGCAGGAACCGGTCGACAAACAATGCGCCGGAATCCTTGTCGAGTTCGTACTTGATCGGTTGACCGCCGACTGGAACCTCGATGATTACGTTGACATCTTCAGGGGGATTATTGCCGACCGAAATGGCATCAATGCGCATATTTTCAGAGTCCTTGTTGGTTTGGGAGTGCTGTAAAGATTTTTATGGCCTGACGCAAGAATTGCGTCGCCGCACCCTGTCCCAAAGGGGAAGTGATAGGCCTATTCTGTGGAAATAAGTACATAAAAGTCAAAAATGCACGGGAGGAGCGTCAGATAGCGCTCCTCAGACTGGTACAAGGACCAGCCGCATCGTTGTGTGATGGACTGCACTGGAGGTAATCAGTTCCAGACGAAGGCGATTTTCTTCAAGGTCTTGCCTTCGAAACACTCGACACCTTCGGCTACATCCTTGCCGCCCGCATTCTGATAGAAATTGATTGCAAGGTCATTGTCCTCAAGCGCCCAGACGACCATGCCCTTGAGGCCCTGATCGACAAGGCTGCGGCGCGAAGCACCCAGCAGGCGCGTCCCGAGGCCCAATCCCTGATATTCAGGGCGGATGTAAAGCTCGTAGACTTCACCTTTTTGCGGCAACTGGCGCGCCCTGTTTGGGCCCAGCGTGGCATAGCCTGCAATCACTCCGCCAATATCGGCGACGAGAATTTGTGTGGAACGGCGAATGGCTCTCGCCCACCAATCTGCGCCGCGACGGTGCAACATGGTGTTGAGCGAACGGTGTGGAATAATGCCCCGATAGGCACCTTGCCAGGCAGCCAGATGCACAGCGGAGATTTCGCCCGCATCGGCCAGTTCAGCTCGTCTGATCTCGGTCACATGGGTGTTCATGGTTTCTTAACCATAGACCCGCGCATCAGGATTTCGCAACTGCCATTCAGAACGATTTTTTGTGTATTGCACCAAAAAGAAAAGCGGCGAAAATCGCCGCTTTTCTGATCATTTAATGGGTGTCGTTGCTTATGCAGCGCCGGCAGTCTTGCTGCTCTTTTCAAAACGCTTGCGCTCGTTGGAGTCGAGATAGAGCTTGCGCAGGCGAATGGACTTCGGCGTGACTTCAACCAGTTCGTCGTCCTGAATCCACGACAGGGCGCGTTCCAGCGTCATACGGATCGGCGGTGTCAGCTTGACAGCTTCATCCTTGCCTGCGGCGCGGATGTTGGTCAGCTTCTTGCCCTTGAGCACGTTGACTTCCAGATCGTTGTCACGGGAATGGATGCCGATGATCATGCCGGCATAGACCTTGACGCCAGCTTCGATAACCATCGGGCCGCGATCTTCAAGGTTCCACATGGCGAAGGCAACAGACTCGCCCTGATCGTTGGAAATCAGAACGCCATTGTTGCGGCCTGCGATTTCGCCCTTGAAAGGCTCGTAAGCACGGAACAGGCGGTTCATGATGGCGGTACCGCGCGTATCGGTCAGAAGCTCCGACTGATAGCCGATGAGGCCGCGCGTCGGTGCGTAGAAAACCATGCGGACGCGATTGCCGCCGGATGGGCGAAGCTCAACCATTTCAGCCTTGCGCTCGGACATCTTCTGCACAACGGTGCCTGAATATTCCTCGTCAACGTCGATCAGGACTTCTTCGATTGGCTCAAGCATGTCGCCATTTTCGTCCTTCGTCATGACAACGCGGGGACGCGAAACGCCAAGCTCGAAACCTTCACGGCGCATGTTCTCGATGAGAACGGCAAGCTGCAATTCGCCGCGGCCCGATACGAAGAACGAATCCTTGTCGCCCGATTCTTCAACCTTCAGCGCGACATTGCCTTCGGCTTCCTTGAAGAGGCGGTCGCGAATAACGCGGCTGGTAACCTTGTCGCCTTCCGTTCCGGCCAATGGCGAATCATTGACGATGAACGACATGGTGACTGTTGGCGGATCGATTGGCTGCGCATGCAGAGGCTCGGAAACCTCAGTGGCACAGAATGTATCGGCAACAGTGCCTTTCTGCAGACCGGCGATGGCAATGATGTCGCCCGCATGGGCTTCTTCAATTGGCTGGCGCTCAATACCGCGGAAAGCGAGAATTTTTGAGATACGGCCGGTTTCAAGCTGCGTGCCGTCGCCGTGCAGAACCTTGACCTGCTGGTTCGACTTGACGGTGCCGGAATGGATGCGGCCGGTGATGATGCGGCCGAGGAACGGATCGGCTTCAAGGATCGTGCCGATCATCTTGAACGGGCCTTCGCCGACGGTCGGGGCAGGCACATGGTCGAGAACCATGTCGAACAGGGCGGACAGACCCTGATCCTGCGGACCTTCCGGGTTGCGTGCCATCCAGCCATTGCGGCCTGAACCGTAAAGGATCGGGAAATCGAGCTGTTCATCGGTTGCGTCGAGAGCGGCAAAGAGGTCGAAGACTTCGTTGACGACTTCTTCATGGCGCGCATCAGGGCGATCGATCTTGTTGATCGCAACGATCGGGCGCAAGCCAACCTTAAGAGCCTTGCCGACAACGAACTTGGTTTGCGGCATCGGGCCTTCGGCAGCATCGACGAGAACGATCGCGCCGTCCACCATGCTCAGGATACGCTCGACTTCACCGCCGAAATCGGCGTGGCCTGGCGTATCGACGATGTTGATGCGTGCATCCTTCCAGACGACGGAAGTGGCCTTGGCGAGAATCGTGATCCCGCGTTCCTTTTCGATGTCGTTCGAATCCATCATGCGTTCGGCAACGCGCTGGTTGTCACGGAAGCTGCCGGACTGTTTCAGAAGTTCGTCGACAAGCGTGGTTTTGCCATGGTCAACGTGTGCGATGATCGCGATGTTGCGCAGTTTCATGAGTTTCTCTTTTGGAGGATTGTGGACGCTCACATGCTGGCGCCGCTTTGCATTTGCGCGCTCCTTACATGTTTTTTCGCAAATGCGAAAGGGGGGATACGCTTTTGGCTGACCCTTGCCTGCATTACAGCTATGCAGGTGTGATGGCTCTCGGACGATATCAAGCGCGGCAAATCCGGGGAGATGCCGCGCTTTTCGTCAGAGAAGAGTGCCCGATAGGAAGACGAGGGCAATCGAGAAATAGATCACCAGCCCTGTCACATCGACCAGCGTTGCCACAAAAGGTGCCGATGCGCTGGCAGGATCGAAGCCGATCTTCTGCAGGATAAAGGGCAGCATCGAGCCGACAAGCGAACCAAAGGTTACAATGCCGATCAGGGCAGCACCGACAGTGGCGGCAATCAGCATCCAGTGCGGGCCGTAATCATAAAGACCCACCATCTGCCATGTGGTGATGCGGATGATACCGATGACGCCGAGGAACGAGCCGAGCACCATGCCTGTTGGCAGTTCGCGCAAGGCGACCTTCCACCAATCCTTCAGGCGCAGTTCCTGCAGTGCCAGTGCGCGGATCAGTAGGGATGTAGCCTGCGAGCCGGAATTGCCGCCGGAACTCATGATCAGCGGAATGAAGAGCGTCAGGACAACGGCCTTCTCCAGTTCACCCTCGAAATATTGCATGGCGCTGGCGGTCAGCATCTCGCTGAGAAACAGCACGCCGAGCCAACCGGCCCGCTTGCGCAGCATCTGTACGAAGCCGATCTGCATGTAGGGCTTGTTCAAGGCCTCCATACCACCGAACTTCAGCGTGTCTTCGGTCATTTCCTGCGTCATGGCGTCGATCACATCATCGACAGTAACGATACCGATGATGTGATTGTCGTCATTGACCACGGGAACGGCGAGCAGATCGTGCTTGCGGAAGAGCCGGGCAACATCCTCCTGATCGGTTAGCGGGCCGACCGTTACCGGGGCAACGTCGCGGCCAACACTCATGATGGAATCGTCAGGCTCGCTGGTGATCAGACGGCGCAAGGCGACAGCCCGCAACAGACCTTTGGTCTTTGCGTCGGTCACATAGATCGCATAGATCGTCTCGCGGGACCGCTCCACTTCGCGAATATGCTGCAGTGTTGCCGCCACGTTCCAGTCGCCGGGCACGCTGACGAACTCGGTGGTCATCAAGCTGCCTGCCGTATGGGGTGGGTAATGCAGGAGTTTGCGCAGTGCAGCCTTGGTTTCCTGCCCGAGGCTGGAAGCAAGGCGGATACGGGTTTCATCATCGAACTGCTGAAAGATATCAGTAACGCGGTCGGCTGACATGGCGTCAAGCAGTTCGCGTGCAATGGGTGCTGGAAGCTCGGCAATAATCTCGGCCGATGAATGCAGTTCCGGCTGATCGAGGATCAAAACTGCGTGATCTCTCGGCATTTCAGCGAGAATGCCGACAGCATCCTCGACATCGAGTTCGTTGAGCAGTTCAACAGCATCAGCGGCCTGCATGGCGGCAAGCTGTTCTGCTACATTGGATGCCTGTGCCAATTCGGCATTGACTGCATCTTGATTCAAGCGAAGGTCGTTCATTTTAGCTCGCCTTTCTGTCGATCCGCCGTCACGGCTGATCGGGGCGAGCTGATCTCTTAAGAATCAGGCCACGATCGCCGATGACGGCGCAAACAATCGACTATGACTGTCGTCGTTGGGCATAAGAGATAGACTCCGGTTTGGTGATACGCGGCCGAAATTTCCCGGTCGCGTGCTGCCATTTGGTCCCCTCCACGGGGAAAGTCAACCCCCGGGAAATTATGCCGCAGGGTGCCGAATTGCTGGCGTTTTGACAGGCTCAATCAGACAGGCGTTTGCCGCCTTACGCCTTCACTTTTGCGTTTTGCGGGTCATAGAGCGGCTCAAGGTGAATCTCGGCGGGGAAGCGCTCATTGGCGACGATCAGCTCATAGGTTCCTTCGGTCAAAAAGCCGTCGCTCACACCATCCGTATGGCGGACATAACCGAAGCCAATGGGCTTGCCGATTGTGTAACCGAAACCACCACTGGTAAGGTAGCCCACTGTCTCGCCATTGCGCAGGATCGTCTCACGCCCAAGAAGCACCACATCCTCATCGGCAACAGTGAAACCGACAAGGCGTTTCTTGAGAGATGCAGCCTGAATAGTCTGGCTGGCCTTGCGTCCGAGAAATTCTGTTTCCTTGCGCAATTTAACCGCCCAGCCGAGCCCGGCTTCAAAGGGCGAGTCATTGGGCGTGATATCAGAGCCCCAGGCGCGATAACCTTTTTCCAGTCGCAATGATTCCAGCGCACGATATCCGACCGGGGCAATGCCAAATTCCTCACCTGCCTGCATCAAGGCATCGAAGACGGTACCTGTGGCGGCAATCGGAATATGCAGTTCCCAGCCAAGCTCGCCGACATAGGTCACGCGCAGGGCGCGAACCGTCGCTCCAGCAATCTTGATCTCTCTGACATGGCCGAAAGGAAAGGCGCTGTTGCTGACATCGGTATCCGTGACGCGCGCCAGAATTTCGCGTGCCTTTGGGCCCATGAGCGAAAGCGTGCCGAAATGCTCGGTGATATCGACGAGGCGTGCATCCAGCCCATCGCCGATATGTTCCTTGATCCAGGCAAAGTCATGGGTGCGGAAGCCGGTGCCGGTGACGATATAGAATTTGTCTTCGGCAAGTCGCGCCACCGTGAGATCGCATTCAATGCCACCACGCGTGTTGAGAAGCTGCGTATAGGTCAGCCGCCCGACAGGCTTTGCAACATCATTGGCGCAGATGTAATCGAGAGCCTTTCGTGCATCCTTGCCCGTCAATTCATATTTGGCAAAGGAGGACTGGTCGAAAATGCCGGCCTTTTCCCGCACCAGTGCATGTTCTTTGCCAACCTGATCGAACCAGTTCTGCCGGCCCATGGAATAAATATCGACGGGTTCCGTACCCTCAGGTGCAAACCAGTTCGGGCGTTCCCAGCCGAGTTTTGAGCCGAAGACCGCGCCGTGTTTCTTCAGGCGATCATAGAGCGGTGAGACGATGGCTGGCCGTCCGGAGGTATATTCCTCGTGCGGAAAGCCAATCGTGTAGTGTTTGCCATAGGCTTCCAATGTGCGGTCAAGCACCCAGTCACGGTCGCGATGCAGATTGGAAAAGCGCCTGATATCGACAGTCCACAGATCGAGCGGTGCTTCGCCATCGATGACCCATTGGGCTAGCACCCAACCCGCGCCGCCACCGGATGCAATGCCAAAGGCGTTGAAGCCCGCGCCGACAAACATATTGGAGCACTCAGGCGCACGACCGAGAATGAAATTCCCATCCGGTGTAAAACTCTCGGGGCCATTGATCATCTGCTTGACGCCGACAGTTTCAAGCGCGGGAATGCGCTCCATCGCCTGCATCATATGCTGTTCAAAATGGTCAAAATCATCGTCAAACAGGCGGAACTGCCAATCGTCTGGCACATCGCCCGTCACCCATCCCTGTGGATTGGGTTCATAGCCGCCCATGACCAGACCACCAACTTCTTCCTTGAAATAGGTGCGTCTGTCAGGATCGCGGATGGTCGGTGCGTTTGAGGACAGGCCATCGATCTTTTCGGTGATGATATATTGGTGTTTCACAGGTTGCAGCGGCACGTTGATGCCAGCCATTGCACCGACTTGGCGTGCCCACTGGCCCGCGCAGTTGACTACTTTTTCGCAGGCGATGTCACCCTGATCAGTCTTGACCTTGATGATACGCTCGCCATCCATTTCGAACCCGGTGACGCGGATATTTTCAATGAGTTTCGCACCGTTCATACGGGCACCGCGTGCCAGCGACTGCGTGATATCCGATGGGCTAGCCTGTCCGTCGGTCGGAAGCCAGCTTGCGCCAACCAGATCATCAACCCGCATCAACGGCCACATGGCCTTGACCTCCTGCGGCGAAAGAAGGTGCATATCCATGCCGAAGCTGCCAGCAGTGGTCGCCAGACGCCGGAATTCTGTCCAGCGATCCTGATTGGTGGCAAGACGCAGGCAACCGGTCATTTTCCAGCCCGTTGCCAGACCGGTTTCCTCATCAAGACGCTTGTAGAGATCAACGGAATATTTCAGGACGCGGGTGATGGATGCGGAGGAGCGCAACTGACCAACAAGGCCTGCTGCGTGCCAGGTGGAGCCCGATGTCAATTGTCCCTGCTCAAGCAGAACGACATCCGCCTTGTGATCTTTTGCAAGATGATAGGCCGTCGAACAGCCGATGATGCCACCGCCGATAACGACGATCTGGGCGTGACTGGGCAGGGTCATGATTTGCTTCCATATGTGGTTCGAAACCGGTCGAGCGCCTGTTGCAGACGCTCCAGATTTTCATGGGTGTAGGCGACATAATCGACGCCGGGGGCATTGAGATAAAGCTCTGACACCATGCCCCACATGGCTTCGCGCAATAGCGAAGCGCACTGCATCGCCGCGTGGGCGCGCTTCAGCGCGTGATCGGGAGAGGTCCCGAAATAGGCTGCCAGCAAGACTTCCGATTCTTCATCGTTCAAACCAGAATTGGACGCGATACCGGCAAGATCAAACATCGCGGTGGAAAAACCGGCATATTCAAAGTCGATCAGCCACAGGCGTTCGCCATCATCGAGAATATTGGCGGGCAGAAGATCGTTATGGCCGAAAATGATCGGCAGTGGCTTTTGCACAGCCTCCATCTCGCCAGCAATGGTGAGATAATTGTCCAGTTGGTCACGCATGCGGCTTTTGCCCGCCTTGAGCGTGCGGGCATAGTCCCGGATGACGTGAAACACCCAGAACATGAAACCGGGACCGGTGATGTGATCGGGCATTGCTGTGTGAAATTGCCGGATCAGGGTGGCGACACCGGCGATATTGTCGCGCACGTCCTGTGCGCCGTAGGTTTTAGCGCCCAGAAATGACGATACCATTATGCCGTCATCGGCATAAAACAGTTCAGGTGCAAATCCGGCGCTATGCGCGGCCTTTGCGGTCATGGCCTCGCGGTCACGAAAGACGTGGTGAAAGGGATAATCCTTGCCAAACCGCACCACATATTTGCGGTTTTCATCCTCGACCACATAGCTCTCATTGCTGATCCCGCCCTTGAGCAGCGTCACGCTGATATTGCCATGCCACAGGGGCAAGGCAGCAATTCGGGCTTCACTGGTCTGGGTCTGCGTCATCGGGCAATCCAGAAAATGAGCACCCGCCTTGGGTACCCTATATGGCAAATCTCATCCGCATGGCCTGAGTTGTCAATCCGCATTTGTGAGTTTTTGTGGTTTTTATGACTGTTTTATAAATTTTTTGTGGTATTGATGTTTGCATGTGCGCAGATATGCACGAATGATGAGGTGTATGATGGGTTCCAAACGACGTGGCGAGATTACGAAAGTGCTGCAGGATGAGGGCACAATCTCAATCTCGGATCTGGCGAACAGGCTCGGCGTTTCGCTTGAGACGATACGGCGCGATGTAAAACCTTTAACCGATGAAGGGGTTATCGTGCGCACTCATGGTGCCGTTGGTTTGCCGCAGCATCTCGGCGAAGCGCCTTTCGAACGGCGTATGCGCGAGAATGCCGGTGCCAAGCGGGCAATCGCCCGATATGTCGCAGGCACAATCGGCAATGGCGACTCGATCATGCTGGATACGGGCACGACCACCAGCTTTCTTGCTCGGGAATTGTTGCAGTATCGCAATCTGACCGTTGTCACCAATTCATCCGATATTGCCCGTACTCTGGCGACGGTGAACGGCAACAAGGTGTTCATGGCCGGAGGTGAGTTGCGCAGTGACAATGGTGCAGCATTCGGTGCCTTGGCCATCGATTTTATCAGCCGGTTCAATGTCGCCCATTCGATTATTTCCATCGGCGCCATTGATGCGACACATGGGTTGATGGATTACAATCTTGAGGAAGCGGAGTTCGCGCGCATGGTTCTATCGCGCGGCGAGCGTTCCGTGGTGGTATCGGATGCTTCAAAGTTCGGGCGGCAGGGACTTGTTCAGGTCTGCGATTTTACAGGATTCGACGAGCTGGTGACTGATTCACCGCCGCCCGATGATGTTCTTCAGTCACTCAACCGGGCGGGAGCAAGGGTGAGCATTGCCGGAAACGAGGCCTGACAAGAATCGGGTGGCGGACTGATTCCAGAGAGATAGAATCGCGCGCATGAGTCGGGAGAAGACCATGACAAAGACCTTGCGCTACAGACATATCCAGACACCGATAGGTCCCATGATTGCCATGGCTGGTGACGAAGGGCTCTCGCTGCTTGAATTCTCGGATCGGCCAGCGCTGCCAGCGGAATTGACAGAACTTGAGCAGCGCTATGGCTATTCCATTGTGCCGGGTGAGCATCGCTATCTCGACCAGATTGATGAAGAGATAACGGCCTATTTTGCCGGTGAGCTGACGCGATTTGAAACGCCGCTATTTCTGCCAGCCACGCCATTCCAGCGCACCATCTGGTCCATGCTTATCGACATTCCCTATGGTGAAACGCGCACCTATGGCGGGATGGCCCGAGCATTGGGTAAACCGAACTCGAGCCGCGCTGTTGGCGGCGCAAACGGCCAGAACCGCATCGCCATTGTTGTTCCCTGCCACCGGATTATCGGTGCAGACGGATCGTTAACCGGCTATGGCGGCGGGCAGCCGCGCAAACGTTTTCTGCTCGATCTGGAACATCGGATTACCGCACAGGCTTCGGAAAAGCCGGTGTTTCATCCGATCACGGCACAGGGCAGTTTCCTCTAGACAATAATTCCCGTGGCAAAGCGCGGTTCGTGCAGCAACCGGTCAAGCAGGACGAGGGCCTGTTCCAGCCTGCCTCTATCCGGCGCAGCGCCAAGTGACAATCTGACAGCTTCGGGAGTTGCGGGGGCTATGCTGAAAGCCGATGCCGGGACAATGCCAATGCCGGAACGGCGGGCAAGCGCGGAAAATTCCGCAGCACTCCACTGAACAGGCACATCAAGCCATAGATGATGACCTGCCGGATGAGCGGAAAAATGCCAATTCTTCAGCACTTTTCTGGCGATGATCTGTCTGGCCTGACTTTCCTCGCGGATAGCATGGGCAATTCCATAGAGACTGCCGTCATTGATCCAGGCTGTGGCAACCGCCATCAGTAACGGGGATGCGGTCGGGTTGCTGGCGCGAAGGCTCGACGCGAGCTTCAATACATCCAGTGATGAGGGGCAAACCACATAGGCAACACGCAGCGCAGGCGTTGCACATTTGGATAGGGTGGCGATGTGCCAGGTGATATCGGGCGCAATTGAAGCAATGGCGGGCAGGGATGTGTCGAGAAGTTCCGCATAGGGATCATCCTCGATAATCATGACATCATGGCGTTGAGCGATACTGACGATGATCTGCCGGCGCGAAGCAGGCATTGTCACTGTCGTCGGGTTGTCGATGGATGGGCAAAGATAGATGGCTTTTGGTCTTGATGTTTTGCAGCAGCTTTCAAACGCGTCGGGAACGATACCGTTCCGGTCCATGGCAAGCGGATGAATGGGAATATCAAGCGCTGAACAGACGGATTTCAGCCCCGGATAAGTCAGTGTCCCGGCGCAAATCGAGCCACGGGCAGCAATAAGGCTACAAATGGCAAAGAGTGCGCTCTGGGCACCACCGGCCACGAGGAGCCGATCCGCCGAGGGCGCTTCGCCGAAACGCGGTGCCAGCCATTTTGTCCCGGCGGCGCGTGCGGCCTCTGTGCCTGTGCTTTCCTGATAGCTGAGGAAGTGGCTCGATGCGCCGTTGAGAACGTGGCTTACCCCCTCGATCAAGTGATTGTGGAGGTCGGCTTCCGGCGGCTGCGGGGGGATGATCATGGTCAGGTCCAGATCGGTCAGCAGGGAGGCCATCCCAAGTGCCGGTTGCGTCAACGAGCCTTTGATGGTGGTGCCCGAACCGACTTTCGCTTCGATGAGGTCAAGGCGATGCGCTTCTGTCATCGCCCGTGTGACGGTGGTCAGGTCTATTCCGAGCTGTCTTGCAATCTCGCGCTGGGGTGGGAGGGCATCACCCGGTTTCAGGACGCCTGAATTGATGTCAGCGACCAGCGCATCGACAATGCCTTGGTGCTTGTAGCGGGAACTGGTGGCAATACGGGGCTTCCAAACGCTCATGTCAGGCTCTTTGTATGGTTATATACCATACAATTACCCAGACTTTCTCGCTGGAACAAGGACAAATATGCCATGTGACAAACAGTCATGCTTGCATTAATACATACAATATCTATATTTCCACCAGATAGTATGTTTATTGTATGCTAATATCATAAATTATCCATACAATAAGCCCATCTTGGAGAGGCAATAGCCATGTCACAGACAGGCCACTACCACGCAACAGACAATCCGATGAAAACCGGCATCCTCGGGCGCTGTCCGCAATGCCAGCAAGGGCGGCTGTTCCATGGCTTTCTCAAGCTTGCGCCGTCCTGCGAGGTTTGCGGGCTCGATTATTCCTTTGCCGATCCGGCGGATGGCCCGGCGTTCTTCGCCATGACGATCGTCGCGGTTCCGGCTATGTTGTTCGCGTTGTGGCTGCAGACAACCTACGAAGTTTCAATCTGGGTGCATGTGTTCACGACGCTGCCGCTGACCCTGTTTGGAAGCCTTATCCTGCTCAGGCCGCTCAAGGGCTGGCTGGTATGCTCGCAATACTTCCACAAGGCCGAGGAAGGCCGTCTGGTACGCAAGGGCGAGCAGTAAGAGAAAAACCCGGCCGGGGATGATACCGCCCGGGTTGAGTTTCAATGGATCAGGCGTTGGCACCGCCATCGATGGTTAGCGAAGCGCCATTGATGAAGCGGCCCTCTTCACCGGCGAGAAAAGCGACAAGACCGGCGATATCCTTTGCCTGTCCAAAGCGTGGAATAGCCATGCGGGCGCGCTGTCCTTCAGCGTGATCGCCATTGGCTGGGTTCATATCCGTGTCCGTAGAGCCGGGATGAACGATATTGGCGGTGATTTCCTTCGGACCCAGATCGCGCGCCAAGGCTTTGGTCAGGCCGATCAGTGCAGCCTTGCTGGTGGAATAGGCGAGAAGGCCGGAGAACGGCACGATTTCAGCCAGATTGCTGCCGATACTGATAATCCGTCCACCCACGGGCATGTGTGCTACGGCAGTTTTTGCAGCGACAAAGCTCGCACGAACATGGATCGACATCACGCGATCAAATTCTTCCAGATCCAGCGCGTCGACAGTATCCATCGAATAGACCCCTGCGCTGTTCACAAGAATGTCCAGTCGGCCGAGCTTGGCATGGGCTTCGTTGACGGCGCTCTCCACGGCTTTTGCATCGAGATTATCGGCCTTGATGGCAATGGCGCGGCGGCCGAGCTTTTCGATGGCCTTGACCGTTTCATCCGCCTTGGCCGGGGCGCTGGTGTAGGTAATGGCAATATCTGCACCATCTTCTGCCAGTTTGAGAGCAATGGCTGCTCCGATACCGCGACTGCCGCCGGTGACAAAGGCAACTTTATTGGAGAGACGAGACATCCGTTTTCCTTTATGTAACGATTGATACATAAAGCCTTGCCACCCTTGCGCCACGACGTCAAGTGATTTATGTATTGATTGTTACAAAAAAGGAGATTGCCATGACGCCGAAGGGCCGCCCACGCGCATTTGATAGGGATGCAGCCCTTGTCCGTGCCATGGAACTCTTTTGGGCCAAGGGTTATGAAGGCGCATCGATGGCAATGCTTACCGAGGCGATGGGGATCAATTCTCCCAGCCTTTACGCCTGTTTCGGCAGCAAGGCCCAACTCTTCAAAGAAGCCGTTTCGGTCTATCGCAGCCGCGTCGGTCATGAAATATGGAATGCTCTGCCGGAAGCCAAAACGGCGCGGGAGGGATTTCATAATTTCCTGAAGGAAACCGCCATTTCCTATACCCGGCCCGATCAGCCGCAGGGTTGTCTCATCGTGCTGGGTGCTTTGCATGGTTTAAGCGAAGACGATCCCATCGGGGAACTGCTGCGGGAAAACCGCCGCGAGAATGTCACCAAACTGAAGACGCGGCTGGAGCAGGGCGTAGCCGATGGGGAGCTTGGTGCTGCCACGGATTGTCAGAATATTGCAGAGTTCTACGCGACGGTGCAGCATGGCATGTCGATCACAGCCCGCGACGGTGCGACGCTTGATGGTTTGATGCGAACCGCCGATGCGGCAATGGCCGCATGGGGCGGGCTTACTGCCACCTGAAAACAAAAACGGGCGGCAGAGCCACCCGTTTTGCAGTCAATGGATGAAACCGCTTATTAGCTGGCAGCTTCTTCAGTTGGTGCTTCTTCTGCAGGGGCAGCAGCAGCTTCAGCGGCAGCGGCCTTGGCGGCCTCTTCAGCAGCCTTTGCTGCTTCTGCTTCAGCAATAACCTTTGCCTTTGCATCTTCTTCAGCCTGCTTGGCCATAGCAACGCGTTCCTGAGCCTTCTTGCCCGGAAGACCCTTTTCAGGGTTGTTGCGTGTATCACGCTTGGCAATGCCAGCCTGATCGAGGAAGCGCAGAACGCGGTCTGTTGGCTGTGCGCCATGGCCGATCCAATACTGGATACGGTCAGCGTCGAGCTTTACACGGTCGCCGTCCTTGGGAAGCATCGGGTTCCATGCGCCAACGGTTTCGATGAAACGGCCATCACGCGGCGCACGAACGTCAGCGATAACGACGTGGTAGTAAGGGCGCTTCTTGGAGCCGGCACGTGCCAGGCGGATTTTCAGTGACATGGGGTATTCTCCTGTTGTTAGTTCGCGGCGTTTTCTTTGGCCGCAGTTGTTTCGTGATGTCTGATCACTTCCTTGACGATGAAATTGAGAAACTTCTCGGCAAAATCGGGGTCGAGGTCGGCCGACTGGGCGAGCGAGCGCAGACGTTCAACCTGTCGTTTTTCGCGCGCGGGATCGGCAGCTGCGAGGCCATTCCTGGCCTTGAGCACACCCACGGCTTTCGTGCAGCGGAAACGTTCCGCCAGCATGTGGATCAGCGCTGCATCGATATTGTCGATGGAAGCGCGTAGTTCGAGCAATTCTTTTGGCAGGGAGGAAGACGTCATGATTATCCCTTCTTCTTCGGTAGACCGGGAAGCCCGCCACCAAGGCCGGGCAAACGGGGGAGGCCGCCGCCCATACCACCACCGAGACCGCTGGGCAGGCCAGGCAGGCCGCCGCCTTTACCAAAGCCTGCGGCTTCCGCCTGCTTCTGCAAGGCCTCAAGCTGCTTCGGGTCCATCTTGGACAGGTCAGGCATGCCGCCCATACCACCCAGTCCGCCGAGACCCATCTTGGCGCCAATGCCACCCATCATCTGTTTCATGATGCCGCCTTTGCCTTTGCCGCCCATAGCCTTCATCATATCCGCCATCTGACGGTGCATTTTGAGAAGCTTGTTGATGTCGGCGGCATTGGTGCCGGAGCCCTTGGCAATGCGCTGCTTGCGCGAATGTTTGAGCATATCAGGATTGGTGCGCTCGGCTGCGGTCATCGAAGAAATGATGGCCAGCTGGCGCTTGAATATGGAATCATCAAGACCGGCCGCAGCCATCTGATCCTTCATCTTGCCCATGCCGGGCATCATGCCCATGATACCGCCCATGCCGCCAAGCTTCTGCATCTGGCCGATCTGATCAGCCAGATCGTTGAGATCGAACTTGCCTGACTGCATTTTCTTGGCCATCGCCGCGGCTTTTTCCGCGTCAATGTTTTCAGCAGCTTTTTCAACGAGCGAAACAATATCGCCCATGCCGAGGATGCGGTCAGCGATACGCCGGGGATAGAACTCCTCCAGCGCATCCATCTTTTCACCGGTGGCGATCAGCTTGATTGGCTTGCCGGTGACGGCGCGCATCGAAAAGGCGGCACCGCCGCGGCCGTCGCCATCCATACGTGTCAGGACGAGGCCGGTGATACCTACACGCTCATCAAAAGAGCGCGCGAGATTGACGGCGTCCTGACCGGTCAGAGCATCGGCAACGAGAAGGATTTCATGCGGATTGGCCTTTTTCTTGATGTCGGCCATTTCGACCATCAAGGGCTCATCAATATGCGTGCGGCCTGCAGTATCGAGGATGACAACATCATGGCCGCCGAGCTTGGCAGCCTGTACGGCGCGTGCGGCGATCTCGACGGGTGTCTGACCGGCAATGATTGGCAGGGTGTCGACACCGGTCTGTACGCCAAGCTGGCGCAATTGTTCCTGTGCGGCAGGACGGCGCGTATCGAGCGACGCCATCAGCACTTTCTTCTTCGACCGTTCGGTCAGGCGCTTGCCGATCTTGCCCGTGGTGGTGGTCTTACCCGAACCCTGCAGACCAACCATCATGATGACAACGGGGGCCGGGGCATTCAGATCAATGGTGACGCCTTCGGCGCCGAGCATGTCGACCAGCTCATCATGGACGATCTTGACGACCATCTGGCCGGGCTTGATGCTTTTGAGGACTTCGGCGCCAACGGCCTTGGCCCGCACCTTGTCGGTGAACGAGCGAACCACATCAAGGGCAACGTCAGCTTCGATGAGTGCCCGGCGCACTTCGCGCAAAGCTGCCGCGACGTCGGCATCCGACAACGCGCCACGGCCGGTCAGGCCATTCAAAATCGAACCTAGTCGTTCCTGTAAGCTCTCAAACATCCGTTTTCCTCTATCTTCCGGGGAACTGTTTCCCTGAAAGGTAAGCATCCTCCGCGCCAAAGCCCATACCCAAACGAGGCTCAAAGCAAAAATGCACCCGAGGGCGCATCGCGCTGTCGGGTGTTGACCTCCGGGATCGTCGAACCCTTGCGGGGTCCCGGTCGGCTGCTCGGAGTTTGGAACTCGTCGCGGATTGATGGGCGGCTTAAACAGGAAATATGGTGAAGAGTCAAGGTAGACGCAGTTACGCGCGTTTTTTCAACCCTGCTGCTTTGCGCAGGACATCATCAATACGGCTCTGCCAACCGGGCCCGCTCGAACGGAAATAATCAACCACATCCGGGCTAAGGCGAATGGAGACCGGGGTTTTTGTAATATCCGCAAGTGGTCGACCGGGCTTGCGTCTGCTCAACTCGGTGATGAGGACAGTGTCCGGATCGTCCAAAGCCGCTTTGGTAAGCGCTGCGTCTTCTTCCGGAGAAATACTATCCAGAGCCGCCTGAATGCGCGCTCTATGCCCGGCACGTTGTTTCTCAGTCATATTCTCTGGCATATCGCTTGATCTCGCTAGTCGATGATTTTCGCAAGGAGATAACTCTAATTTTGCTACCACGCTCAGTATAAGTGAGGGTGAAAAGAACGTTCCCTATGAAACCAATGGCGACCGTCCTTTCTTCCCGGTAATTCTCCCGGTCGTCCAACTGTTCCATAGCCGTACAGAACTCGAAACGGTCTGCTAATTCGAAAGTTACACCGTGTTTGCGTATATTGCTTTTGGCCTTGTCTTCATTCCACTCAAATCTGGACATAAAAGCAGCTTTTGTCAATAATTATTGTATATACAAAAATATAATCAAACTTCAAAAGTTTGGCTTAGTTTACCAGCGAAAACGCAAATGGCTTCTCATCAATAGGTCTAACTGCACCGAATCAAACGCTGAAACGAGCAACTCAGGATTGTATCTTGTGCGTCTGCACAGCGTTGACGAGAACCGCAGATTGCGTGCGCGAAAGGACAATATTCATCGAGAATGAAGAGAATAAGCCCAGTTTCATCAAGTATTGCTGCATTCTGGCAGATGACAGGATGATGGAAAAATGGCAGATAGCATCAGGGACGATTAAACTTTTAAGGAGATTTCCATGGCATTTGTTGCCAAAGGCAGATTTTTTGCTGGTGTAGCGACCGCGCTTCTCGTGATGGCAGGAGCAGCTCAGGCAGCACCTCAGTGTGGCAACAATTCTGCTGGATTTCCGGCCTGGGTTGAACAGTTCAAACAGGAAGCCAAGTCGCAGGGTATCGGCGGCAGGGGGCTGGGCGCTCTCAACAACCTGACTTATTCAACCAAGACAATAGCGCTGGACCGCAATCAGAAGAGCTTCAAATACTCGCTCGACAAGTTCATGCAGGTGCGTGGTGCGCAGACGATCGTGTCGCGCGGCAAGGCGCTGAAAACCCAGAATGCGGCTCTCTTTGCCAGCATTGAGAAACGCTATGGCGTGCCTGCCGGCCCAATCATTGCGATCTGGGGCATGGAGACGGGTTTTGGTGCCGTCCTGGGCAGCCAGCACACGCTATCTGCGGTAGCAACGCTGGCTTATGATTGCCGTCGCAGCGATTATTTTCGTGAGCAGCTCTATGCGGCATTGAAGCTTGTCGATCACGGTGATCTGGCCCCTGATGCGCGCGGCGCGTTGCATGGGGAAATTGGCCAGACCCAGTTCATGCCCGCCAATGTTCTGAAATATGGTGTCGATGGTGATGGCAGCGGTCATATCGATATGGTCCGTTCCAAGGCTGACGCCTTGGCCTCCACGGCAAATTTCCTTGTCGGCCATGGCTGGCAGCGCGGTGCTGGATACCAGCCTGGGGAGCCCAGCTTCGGAGCAATCCAGGGTTGGAATTCGGCCACTGTCTATCAGCAGGCCATTGCAATCATCGGCGCACAGATCGACGGCAAGTAAGGCTATTTCCACAACTACAGTGAATTCAAAGGCCGGTGCTCAGCATCGGCCTTTTGTTTAAAATCCTTCGCAGGTCTCGCTAATGGCCCCCTGTGCGCTGGCGCTGATCTTGCCGTTGCGAAAACTGAATATTTCACGGGAATAGGTGGTGTTGTCAGGAAACTCGTAACAAACGAACATCGTCAGTTTGCCATTTTCCATCCCGCCAAGCCTGTGCTTGATCGTCGTGCCTTTTACCGCGTGTTCCCATTCGTCGAGGGAGCCGAGGAATTCGCGCTTGGTCTGCTCGATCTCCTGATCTTCAAGTACGATTGTTGCGTCATCGGTGAGAATGTCGGCAAATTCAGATCTGTTTGCCGTATCGAGTGCCTTGTACCAGCGCTCGACAAGAATTTCGGGGGTGTCTTCGGCAAACGAAGGCACCGCAAAGCTGAGAAGCAATGCGAAAACGATAGCCAGTCTCTGCATGGGCTATTGGCCCGGTTGCAAGTCGACCGATTCCGGATCGGGCCGCAAGAAATCCCCGGTTTCAGGGTTCATCACCCAAAGCTCCCCTGTGGAAATATCGAACCACGCGCCGTGTAGGGTAAGACGCCCCTTCTTTTCCAGAATGTCGACGCAGGGGAAGCTGCGCAGGTTCCGGAGGGAATAGCGAATGGAAATGCGCTCCAGTGCAGTCTGGCGCTCAAATGGGGTCATAAGTTCATTGGCGGCGACGGCTTCGGCTGCCGGAGCAACAAGGCTCATCCATTTGCCAATGAAATCACCGGGAGATAATGGTTTGCTCTCCGTATCAAGCGCCGCCTTGATGCCGCCGCAGCGTCCATGGCCCAGAACAACAATGTTTTTCACTTTCAGACTTTGTACGGCAAATTCCAACGCCGCCGACGTGGAGTGATATTCACCATCAGGCTCAAAGGGTGGCACAAGATTAGCCACATTGCGGATGACGAAAATCTCGCCGGGGCTGGTGTCGAAGATGATTTCCGGGGCGGCACGCGAGTCGCAACAGGCGATAACAAGCGTCTCAGGGGTTTGGCCCTGTTCGGCCAACTGACGGTAGCGCATGGTTTCATTGGCATAACGCTGCGCCATGAAGTTGCGATAACCGGTGAGCAGTTTCTCAGGAAGCATGGTCATGATGGTGCATTAATCCCGATTGAAGGGAAGATCAATTGGTCTTGTGTCAGTTGGCACGGAGTTCAAATGCGAGATTCCAGAATAGGACAGTTTTGCGGCGTGTCACTGAAATTACAGCAAAAGCCCCGTGTCGAAACCGCGCAGGACGATTGCTGTAATCGCTGACAGGATCAGGCACGGATGCCTTTGCTTGGATGAACGAGGTGGCGCATCTGGATCATGGCCATCGGGCTGGAGAGACTGGATGCATCCGCTTCGAGCATCAATTCATCCGCTCCACGCTTTGCCGAGCGCGCCATGATCTCAAAGACCGATGCGGTGGTTCGCTGCAATATCTGCTCGTGATCAAGGCCCGCCAGCATACGCGCAAGGAAGAGTGCGGAGGTCAGATCGCCAAGCCCATTGGTTGGACCGTTTACGAGGCGATGCTCGGCAAGCATGGCGAAAGAATGCGTGACCAGAAGATTGCCGGTGCCGCCGGCAAGCATGGGATGGGCTGATGTCACCAGCATTGTTCCGGGGCCCGCATGAAGGGCCGCCTGCATGATTGCCTTGTTGTCAGGCAGATCAGCACCGGCGAGCCAGGCAAGTTCAAAACGGTTTGGCGTCGAAATATCAGCCAGTGGCATAAGCTCGTCGCGAATGCCGATTGCTGTTGCTTCGGGAACATAGAGCCCTTTTGTATCACCTATGACGGGATCACAGAGGTAGAGCACATCCTTGTTCTGACTTTTGATCTTCTTGATCAGGCGGGCGACCGACGCAGCCTGTGCGGCATTGCCGAGATAACCGGTCATAACGGCCCGCACTTCACCCAGCCACGGCGCCCGCTCCAGATCGGCAATCAGATCATCGAACTGCTGCGGCTCGGGCACAATGCGCTTGGCCGGTCCATGCCCCGGATGCCAGGGCAGGATAACGGTTGGAACGGCCCAGACGGGATGTCCAAGGGTTTCAAGAGCAAATACCGCCGCGCGGTTGCCGACAGAACCACGCACGACATGGCTTGAAATGACGATGACAGCATTGGAGGAAGGAGCAACGGAACCGGTCATGGAAATACTCGTAAAAGAGTTCGGAAAAGCGGGGGATGAATTCGGAGCCTCAGCTTTTGCCGGTGATGGAACTGATCAACCAGATAAACATGGCTATCAATACTAGCAATCCCAGAACGCGGCCAATGCGCGTTCCCCATATCTCGATCGGATCGGCAGCATCAGCATCTTCCGCAGTAAAATGCCCCTTGGTCCTGTTCACAGTCCGCTCAACCGCCGACTTTGCGCCGGGATCGGTCTCACGGCTGATGCGCTCCAGAATCCGCTTCGATTCTGTTACAGTCTGACGCTCTTTGTCATTTGCAGCCATGGCGATTCCGCTTGATCCCTGTTGCAAGGCAGCATAGCGCTTTGCCAGTTCCTTTTGCAGCAAAAAATGGCTACGTTCGGACTGCTTCGTTCCAAAATGACCAGTTGGTCGGGAAAATGAGTAATGAGGAGAGGGTTTATGCAAAAAATGACGTCTTCGACCGGCTTTTTGCCACGCAATGTCTTTTCGGTTTTGGCTCTCGTCGTTCTCGTGCCGCTGCTGTCCGCATGCGGTTTCAATACGATCCCGACCAATGAAGAGCAGGCCAAGGCCGCATGGAGCGAAGTGCTGAACCAGTATCAGCGCCGCGCAGATCTCATTCCCAATCTGGTTGAAACCGTCAAAGGTTATGCGGCTCAGGAAAAAGATGTGCTGACGTCAGTGGTCGAAGCGCGCGCCAAGGCGACCTCGATACAGGTGACGCCCGATACGCTGAAAGACCCCAATGCCTTCAAGGCATTTCAAGACAATCAGGCCAACCTTTCCGGCGCCCTGTCGCGGCTTCTGGCTGTGGTCGAAAACTATCCTGATCTGAAATCCAATCAGAACTTCCTCGCCTTGCAGTCGCAGCTGGAAGGCACTGAAAACCGCATAGCGGTAGCCCGCCGTGATTATATCGAAGCGGTGCGCGTCTATAATACATCGCTCCGGACCATGCCGACGATCATCTGGACATGGATCTGGTATACAAACAGCCAGCCCTATCAGACATTCACAGTTGACGATTCCGTCAAGCAGACGCCTCAAGTCAAATTCTAGGCTTTCAGAATGCGCACCAAGCGCCAAAGCGCTGACATAGCCGTACGAGACCCTTGGTTGATGAGGATTTCGTACGGTCTGCTTTTGACTGTAACGCTGCTCGGGCTGTTTCTGGGTCACGCCTTTGCGGCAGACCTTCCAGCGCTCACGGGACGGGTGGTGGATGGCGCCAATGTCATTGACGCCGCGACCCGTGATGCGATCACGCAGAAACTGGCGGCATTCGAGGCGAAATCCTCGGATCAGGTGGTTGTAGTCACCGTGCCAAGTCTTGATGGCGAGGCGATCGAACCCTATTCCAACCGGCTCTACCGTGCTTGGGCGCTTGGCCAGAAGCAGGAAAACAATGGCGTACTTCTCGTCGTGGCTCCCAATGATCGCAAGGTGCGTATTGAAGTTGGCTACGGACTGGAAGGGACGCTGACGGACCTTCTGTCAAAACTTATCATCGAGAATGCTATTATTCCCGGCTTTCGCTCAGGGGATTATTCCGGTGGTATCGCGCGCGGCGTGGACGATATTCTGAAAGTGCTTTCCGGCGATGCAGCCGAACTTGAAGCGCGGGCAAAGCGAAATATCAAGGATGAATCCTCTAATATTGACTGGTTCGGGGTCATTTTCATCTCGATCTGGGTCATTATTTTCTTCGGCGGGTTCGGCATGGCCATCCTTGCCCCTGTCTTCGGCCAGAAAATTGGCCCCGGTCGCTACAGATGGCTTGGCATGGACATTGACACGCGATCATCGGGCTCTGGTGGTGGTTCCGGTGGAGGATGGTCGTCGGGCGGCGGCGGTTGGTCTTCCGGTGGCGGTGGGGGCGGCGGCTTTTCGGGTGGCGGCGGATCATCCGGCGGCGGCGGTGCGTCGGGAGGCTGGTAGGAGAGAGCATGTCAGTGATGAATGATGACGATCATGCCCGTATTGCCGCAGCAATCCGCGATGCAGAGAGCCGGACGAGCGGCGAAATCTATGCGGTACTCGCCCGCAGCAGCGACAGCTATTTCTTCGTTGCCGGCTTTGCCGTTACGGTTGGCATTCTTGTTGCAGCCATCATCGTGGCGCTGGCGGCCCATTGGTACTGGTTCACCATCTCATTGCCGCTCTTTGGCCTGGCGATCCTTGCTGCTTTCGCGACTGCCATTCTGCTGCTGCGACTCATACCCGGCCTTAGCCTGCGGTTTGTTCCCAAGCGCATTCTCTACCAGCGCGCGCATCTCAATGCGGTCCAACAGTTTCTGACGCGCAATGTACACCTCACAGAAAAGCGCACGGGCATCCTGCTGTTTGTATCGCTGGCGGAGCGTTATGCGGAAGTTGTGGCCGATGCCGGTATCAATGCAAAAGTGGCTCAGGAAGAATGGAATGGCATTGTCACAATCCTGACAGATCATGCGGCGCAAGATGACCATGCTTCCGGTTTTCTCAAGGCTATTCAACAGGCGGGGCGGCTGCTGGAAACACATTTTCCGGCAGGTCCCGATAACGTCAACGAACTCGATGACCATCTGGTCGAATTGTAACCTGCAATGTCATGCGAATTTTATGTCTGGCGTGCAGTTTGCGGTCGAAAATGCAATTTCAGTGGCTATGATCAGCCAAAATGCCGATTCAGGGAGAGATTCTGATGGCTTCAACGAAAAAATCGGGCGCAAAAGCCGCTCCGAAGTCAAAAACAGCAAAAGCCACGAAAGAAAAGAAGCAAGCACCCGGCTTGTTTGAGGACCTGCTGTTTGCCCGTGCGCCAGCGGAAGACCTCGCAGATTATGACGCTGGTGCCTTGACGGCTTCTGCCAGGCTTGCCGAGGACGCGCTGCGGCGGTTCAAGACGGGCAGCCCGCTGATCGATCTTTCCGATGGCAATGCTGTTTATCGTGATGGTCGGCCAGTTACCGTTGTCACATTGATCAATGACAATATGCCCTTCCTGCTCGACTCGGTTCTCGGCGAAATCAGTGAACGGGTCAGTTCCGTCTATCTGGTCCTGCATCCGGTCATGGATGTCGACAAGAAAAGCGGTTCGGTTATTGGCGCTGCAGGTCCGGATAAGCCCGGCAAGGACGAAGCGCGCGTCTCGGTGATGCAGATTCATGTACCGGCGCTCGACGCTCCTGCCCGCGAAATCCTCGTTGAGGCTTTGACAACTGTGCTTCGGCATGTGCGTGAGGCTGTCAATGACCGCGCCGCCATGGTCGCTCGTCTTGATGACGCCATCGAAACCTACAGGACTGGCAAGACACCCATGAAGAAAGCGGCTGCGGAAGAAGCGGTCGAGTTTCTGGAATGGCTACGCGACAATAACTTTACCTTCCTCGGCGTTCGCGAGTACGATTATCAGGGGGACAATAGCCAGGGTGAGCTGGAACGGTCGGGTAAAACCGGCCTCGGCATCCTGCGCGATCCGGATGTCCGCGTGCTCAAACGTGGCAATCAGGGCGTGACGACCACGCCGCAGATCATTGCGTTCCTCACGGGTCCCGAGCCGCTGATCGTCACCAAGGCGAATACCAAGTCGCTGGTGCATCGCCGCGGTTATATGGATTATATCGGTGTCAAGACGTATGACGCACAGGGCAAGGTGAGCGGCGAATTGCGGTTCGTTGGTCTGTTTACCTCAGGGGCCTATACGCGCTCCGTGCTGAAAATCCCCTATCTCCGGTCAAAGACGGAAGCGGTCATCAGCCGTCTCGGCTTCAACCGCGAGGATCACTCAGGCAAACAGCTGATCAAGGTCCTTGAGAGCTATCCACGCGATGATCTTTTCCAGATCGACGTCAAGACATTGACCCGCAATGCCGAAATCATTCTGGCACTTGGCGAGCGTCCGCGCGTGCGCGTCCTGCCGCGCATTGATCCATTTGGCCGGTTTGCCTCGATTATCGTTTATGTTCCGCGTGAACGGTACGATTCCATCGTGCGTGAGAAGATGGGTTCCTATTTCGCGGCTGTCTATGAGGGGCATGTTTCCGCCTATTACCCGGCGTTTCCCGAGGGCAATCTGGCCCGCGTTCATTTCATCATCGGCCATGCGGATAATGATTTTCCGAAAGTCAAACGGGAGGTTCTCGAAGAGACTGTTCGTTCCATTGTCCGTACCTGGGAAGATGCGGTGGCCGAGGTTGGCGACCGCAGCGGCCTTGCCGAGTTTTCGTCACTTGCCGCAGCGTTTCCGGATTCCTACCGCGAAAACTTTTCGCCGGATGAGGCGCTGGTTGATGCCAGCCGCATTGCCGGACTGTCGCGTACCAATCCGCTGTTCGTTGATTTCTACCGCCACCGGACAGACGGTCCCAATGCCGCATCGCTGAAAATCTATCATTATGGCTCGGCAGTCGCCCTGTCCCAGCGTGTGCCGCTGCTTGAGAATATGGGTTTCCGCGTCATCAGTGAGCAAACCTTTGCCCTTCCCGCTGCAGATGGAAGCCCGCTCTTCGTGCATGACATGGAATTGGTCAGCACATCGGGCTCGCCGATCGATCTCAGGGACAATGGCGATCTGTTCGAAGATGTGTTCCGCAATATCTGGGGCGGCGCTTCCGATAATGACGGCTACAATGCACTTGCTTTAACGGGGCAATTGACGGCACGCCAGATCATCATCCTGCGCGCCTATGGCCGCTATCTGCAACAGGCGGGTATTCCCTACTCGCAGGATTTTATCGCGATAGCGCTTAATCGTTATCCTGAGATTGCCAAGCAATTGTTTGGTCTGTTTGAACAGAGGCTTGATCCGAAAAAGGGTGCAACGGTTCAGTCCGAACGCAAGCAGGCAACAATCCGCGCTGCTATTGAAGAGGCGCTTCAAGGGGTTCCAAGTCTTGATGATGACCGCATCCTGCGTCGCTTCCTCAACCTGATCGAATCGACCCTGCGCACCAATGCCTTTGCACCGGAGGAAGATGGCAGCGAGCGGGTGACGCTGGCATTCAAGCTTGATCCGCGCGCGCTTGATGATTTGCCGGAGCCACGGCCCTATCGCGAAATCTTTGTCTACGGGCCGGAGGTGGAGGGCGTGCATCTGCGCTTTGGCCCTGTTGCCCGTGGCGGCTTGCGCTGGTCTGACCGTGCGCAGGATTACCGCACGGAAGTGCTGGGTCTGGTGAAGGCACAGCAGGTCAAGAATGCTGTTATCGTGCCTGTTGGTGCCAAGGGCGGGTTCTACCCCAAGCGCCTGCCGACCGGTGGCGACCGCAATGTAATCTTTGAAGCGGGCCGTTCCGCCTACATCACGTTCATTGCAACGCTGTTGTCGGTCACCGACAATCTGCATGGGGAAACGGTTGTTCCGCCTGACAACATCCTGCGGCTCGATGGTGACGATCCCTATTTCGTCGTTGCTGCCGACAAGGGCACGGCAACCTTCTCCGACACGGCCAATGCCATCAGCCAGGCACATGATTTCTGGCTGGATGATGCGTTTGCATCGGGTGGTTCTGCGGGCTACGACCACAAGAAGATGGGCATTACCGCTCGTGGTGCATGGGAAGCCGTGAAGCGGCATTTCCGCGAAATCGGTACGGATATCCAGAAAGTGCCATTTGTGGCTGTGGGTGTCGGCGATATGTCCGGCGACGTCTTCGGCAATGGCATGTTGCTTTCGCCGCAGACAAAACTGGTGGCGGCATTCGATCACCGCGATATTTTCATTGATCCCGAGCCAGACGTCAAAGCAAGCCTGAAAGAGCGGCAGCGACTGTTCAATCTGCCGCGCTCCAGCTGGCAGGACTACGACAAGTCGAAGATTTCGGCAGGGGGCGGGGTGTTCTCCCGTTCGCAAAAGTCGATCACGCTGTCGAAAGAAGCTGCAAAGGTCATTGGTCTTGCCAAGACCACGGCAACGCCATTCGAGATCATGACAGCGATCCTGAAAGCGCCTGTTGATCTCCTGTGGTTCGGTGGTATCGGCACCTATATCCGCTCGAGTTTCGAGAATGATGCGGAAGTTGGCGACCGCGCCAATGATGCGATCCGCATTACCGGACTGGATGTGCGGGCTAAAGTCATTGGCGAGGGTGCCAATCTGGGCGTCACCCAAAAGGCGCGTATCGAATTTGGTCTTGCTGGCGGACGCTGCAATTCGGACGCTATCGATAATTCGGCCGGTGTGAACACATCCGACGTCGAGGTCAATATCAAGATTGCGCTGGCGCAGGCCATGCGTTCCGGAAAATTGCAGCGCGACAAGCGCGACAAACTTCTGGAGTCGATGACGGAAGAGGTCGGCGATCTTGTTCTGCGGAACAATTACCTGCAAACGCTGGCGCTGTCGCTTGCCCAGCGCCGTGGCCTGGCTGATCTTGCCTATCAGGCGCGATTCATGAGTGATCTCGAAGCGCGCAAACTGCTCAATCGCAAGGTTGAAACTCTGCCTGACGATAAGGTGCTGGCGGAACGTCAGGCCGATGGCATTGCGCTCAGCCGCGCGGAACTCGGTGTCCTGCTCGCCTATGCCAAGATCGTTCTGTTGGATCAGTTGCTGGCGAGCAATCTGCCTGATGATCCTTATCTTGAACGGGAACTGCTTGATTATTTCCCGCGCCAGATGAAGGAAGGTTTCGGCGAGGAAATCCGCACCCATCGCCTGCGCCGCGAAATCATTGCTACACAGCTGGCCAATGACATTATCAACCGGGGTGGACCAACCTTTGTCAGCCGCCTTTCCGACCTGACGGGGCAATCGGCATCGGATATCGTCCGGGCCTATGTCATCGTTCGTGACGGTTTTGAGGTTGATGCCCTGTTTGCCGACATTGATGCGCTCGACAATGCGCTGCCCGGTGATGTCCAGAATGGTCTCTATGCGAAGGTGGCGCAGATGCTGAACTGGACGACCGCATGGGTTCTGCGCAACAGGACAGGCGGTGTGGGTCTGCAGGCGGCGATTGAGGAAATCAAGGGTGCGCGCAGTGCCTTGCAGCCAAAACTGGAAAAGCTGCTGCCCGTATCCATGAGCAACCAGATCCGCGACGATACGGCAGTCTATGCAACGCAGGGCGCACCTGCACCACTGGCAGCCCAGCTTGCCCGGTTGGAGATTGCGCCGATCATCCCTGATATCGCCGCAGTAGCGCAGCAGGCGGGCATTGATATTGCCAGTGCGGCCAAAGCCTATTTCGATATTTCCGAAGCTTTCCGCATCGGGCGCATCGAAGAGGCGGCACGCGGTGTCTCTGTCGCTGATTATTATGACGGGCTTGCACTTGCGCGTGCCACCGACCTCATATCGCAGGCACGCCGGGGCATTGCTGCTGCGGCGCTCAACGAATATGGCAAGAAGCCAGACCCAGCCAAGGAGTGGCTCGCCGGGCGGGGTATGCGGGTCGATGAAGTGCGTCAGCGTATGGCAAACATTGTCGAAGGCGGAGACCTGACCGTATCGCGACTTGCTGTTGCCGCTGGATTGCTTTCCGATCTGTCCTAGACAAAACTAGGACACCGGATCAGGGGAAGGAAACGAAATGGCTGCGTCTAAACGGGGCATCTGGGGATGGATGCTCTTCGACTGGGCGGCGCAGCCATTTTTTACTGTCGTTACAACCTTTATTTTCGGCCCCTATTTCGTCGCGCGGATGGCTGATGATCCCGCCATCGGCCAAGCTGCGTGGGGCTATGGCATTGCCATATCCGGCCTTGTCATCGCTGTACTTTCCCCTGTCCTTGGCTCCATTGCCGATCAGTCCGGCGCGCGAAAACCGTGGATCGGCTTCTTTGCCGTCATCCAGATCGTTGCCCTGTCAATGCTGTGGTTTGCGGCTCCCGGATCAAGTCTCATCGTCCCGCTGATCTTCTTTTCACTGGCCTCGATTGCGGCTGAATTCTCCATCGTCTTCAACGATTCCATGATGCCCCGGCTGGTGCCGGAAAAAGATATAGGCCGTATCTCCAACATGGCGTGGGGCCTAGGCTATCTCGGCGGCATGATCGCGCTGATCTTTGTCGTTGCCTTCATGGCTGGTTCGCCCGAGACGGGAAAAACCATGCTGGGATTGAAGCCGATCCTTGGCCTCGATCCTGCGACAGGAGAGGGAGATCGCGCTACCGGCCCTCTATCGGCACTCTGGTATCTGGTTTTCGTGCTGCCCATGTTCCTGTTTACACCCGATAGCGCCAAGGGATTGCCTGTCGGCAGGGCGGTGCATATGGGGATCGCCGAACTGAAATCCACCATTGGCGAGGTGCGTCAGCGTCCCGGTATTCTGCGCTTTCTCATTGCGCGAATGATCTATCAGGATGGTGTCAATGCACTGATTGCGCTTGGTGGGGCTTTCGCTGCAACCATGTTCGGCTGGGCGACAGCAGAGATCGGCATTTACGGTATCATCCTCAATGTCATCGCGATTTTTGGCTGCCTTGCCGCGAGCTACCTCGACACCCGGATTGGATCAAAGGTGGTTGTGGTCATTTCACTGGTGCTTTTGACCATCGCGACAATCGGCATCGTCTCGACCGGACCGGGCTACACGCTGTTTGGTCTTCTGCCGCTCAATGGCGCAGATACGGGTGGGTTATTTGGAACGCCGGCGGAGAAAGCCTTCATCGTCTTCGGGCTTCTCATCGGTGTCGCTTTCGGGCCCGTGCAGGCTTCATCGCGCTCCTATATGGCGCGCAGCGTCTCGGTCGATGAGGCTGGCCGCTATTTCGGCATCTATGCCCTTTCAGGGCGAGCAACGAGTTTTCTCGCGCCATTTGTGGTTGCAACAGTCACTGCAGTCAGCGGGTCGCCACGCCTTGGCATGGCGATGATCATTGTCTTCCTGCTGGCCGGACTGGCTGTCCTGTTGCGAACACCCTATCCGGCCGCCGTTCCGGTAAAACCTAGTGTCTGAAATGGCGCATCCCTGTGAACACCATGGCAATGCCATGTTCATCGGCTGCTGCAATGACATCCTCATCCCGCATGGAACCACCTGGCTGGATAACGGCGGTGGCACCAGCAGCAACTGCCGATAGCAAACCATCGGCGAAGGGGAAGAATGCATCGGAAGCCACGACCGAACCCTTGGTGAGCGGCGTCGCCAATCCAGCGGCCTCGGCAGCATCTTCGGCCTTACGGGCAGCAATGCGGGCTGAATCAACGCGGCTCATCTGACCGGCGCCGATGCCAACGGCTGCGCCGTCCTTTACATAGACAATGGCATTGGACTTCACATGCTTGGCAATACGGAAAGCCAGCTTCAGATCGATCATTTCCTGTTCGGTCGGCGCGCGTTTGGTGACAACCTTCAAATCGAGATCGTCAACCACGCCGCTATCCCGCGACTGGACGAGAATGCCGCCCGCAACGGTTTTGGCCGTGATACCCGAGGCACGCGGATCAGGCAGGCCGCCGGTAACAAGCAGGCGAAGGTTTTTCTTGGCCGCAACGATTGCCTGTGCTTCCGGCGTTGCATCGGGCGCTATGATGACTTCCGTGAAAGTCTTGACGATTTCCTCGGCTGCGTCTGCATCGAGTGTCTTGTTGAGCGCAACAATACCACCGAAAGCCGACACCGGATCACAGGCCAAAGCCTTGAGATAGGCTTCCTTCAGCGTTGCACCTTCAGCCACACCGCATGGGTTGGCATGTTTGATAATGGCAACAGCCGATGTGCGTGCGGGATCAAACTCGGCAACGAGTTCGAAAGCGGCATCCGTATCATTGATGTTGTTGTAGGAAAGCTGCTTGCCCTGCAGCTGGGTTGCGGTGGCAACGCCAGGGCGCTTTTCGCCGGTGAGGTAAAAACCTGCTGACTGGTGCGGGTTTTCGCCATAGCGCATGACCGAGTGGAGATGACCGCCGATGGCGCGGCGCGAAGGTGTTTCGGTCATCAGCGCTTCGGCAAACCAGCCCGAGATAGCCGCATCATAGGTGGCGGTGCGGGCATAGGCCTTGGCGGCAAGACTCTGACGGAATGAGTAAGGCAGCGATCCTTCGTGCTTGTCGAGCATGGCGATGACCATCTCGTAGTCGCCCGTATCCGTAACCACGCCGACATAGGCATGGTTCTTGGCGGCAGCACGGATCATGGCTGGACCACCAATGTCGATATTCTCGACAATATTGGCATAGTCAGCGCCCGAGTGGCGGACTTCTTCAAAGGGATAGAGATTGATGACGGCAAGGTCGATAGCGCCGATGCCGTGCGCTTTCATTGCGTCGGCGTGTTCAGGATCATCACGCACGGCCAAAAGACCACCATGCACCTTGGGATGCAGGGTCTTGACGCGGCCATCCATGATCTCAGGAAAATCGGTGATCTCAGAAACATCCGTAACCGGAATGCCTTCAGCCGCGATAGTCTTGGATGTGCCACCTGTCGAAAGGATTTCAATACCGTGACGGTGCAGCGCATGGGCGAGCGCGGTAAGGCCCGCCTTGTCGGAAACGGAAATGAGCGCGCGCTTGACGGGATGAAGGTTCGGAGCGGGAATGGATTTTGCAGTGACGGCCATGGGAGAATTCGTCCTCAGCGGAAAAGTTTGGGGGATTTGGACAGCCGGTTAGCACAGGCTGTCTCAGAATCCTACTTCTGATCGCAGTTTTGGAGGAATCGCAGCAGTTTTCCCCTAGCCATAGGCTCCAAGGGCCGTCCGGGTGAATTGCCATTCAACTTCAGGCAGCTGCGACGCATTCAGCGAAAGCGTGATCTGACGGGTTTTGACCGGGCCACGGAAACCGGCAAAGAAGAGCGAGTCTTCAATGAAGGGCTGAACCGTAGCGGAGAACATCCAGATATCATCATTGTCCACCTGCAGGATGATCAGGCCGTTATCATCGACGCTGACACTGACCGATGGATGAAGGTGAAAACGGATAACCACGTTCTCACGGCCGGTTCCGCGCAGGGGGTTGCGGCCTGCGGCAAAGAAACTGTCAATGCCTTCGATAACACTGCCATTGTGCGACAGGACAATCTGGCGTTCGTGATAGATGCCGAATGGTCGGATGTAGCCATTATGGTTGGCAACAAAGCCGACGGCACCGGGCCGCTCGATCCGTTCCACATTGACCTTTGTCGGCCCGGCAATGATCGGGGTGCCGATCATGGTGGAAAGACCGGAGGTCGCGCTGAAACGGCATGATGAGGTGTCGTTGAGTGTTGCGGTGGAATGGGCGGCCGTGGAGCGCGCAAGCGGGCGAAACTCTTCGGGGCCGTAACGGTCAACACCGGCATTGACGACGTAGCGGTTGCGCCCGGAGGACATTTCGAAAGAAAGACAACCCGCATGGGCATCGCGCGATGCAGTCACCGGCGGTGCAAGTCCTGTATCGGCAATGATGGTGGTTGAATCCATCGACAGCCGCTCATAGCCGGAATGCACCGCGTGCGTCAGCGGCAGGCCGCCAATATCATCGTGGCGCAGAACGGCGATAACACGCTCCGGCATTGTGGCGCCGACACCGTTGAACAGGGCGAGATTGCCGTCGTGATGGCGGAAGAAGCGCAATGCGGGCAGCATGCGTTCGATGGCTTCCAACAGCGCTTTCGGTGGCGCTTCCGTGCCGCTGGCATAGGTCTGGCGGAGCGGAAGAAGGTCAGCCAGAAGTTCAAGCACTGTCAGCGGATTGCGCGAAATATGTCCGCCGTCAGGCAGTATCTGACGGACAAGTTCAAATTCGAGATTGCGGCGGGCGGAGCGGGCGGTATTTGATGAAACAGGCAGGGCCAGCGCGGCAAAGGCGAGCGCAATGCGCGCACGTAGCTTCTCTTCGCCATCATCCATGACGGCAGCCATGGTGCGAAGGTAGCGCACCTGCGTGGCGAGTGAGCGCATGAACTGGCGATAGGCGCGTAAATCCGCGCCGGCCAGAATAAGGCTGGAATGCTGCAGCCAAGCGATGATGCGTTGGGCCGTTACTTCAGGCGTCCATGCCGGTCCACCAATTGAGCGGCCATGGCTGGTGATCCAGTCGCTGAGCAGCGCGCGGGCATTGGCTGTTGCAAGCTCGGTGCCGGAGGCGCGCATATGGCGCAGCCAGCCGAAATTGTGCAGGGCAGCCTGCCATGCGGCATTGGGTGGCTCAACGATGAAGGGAGAACGGCCACCGGTTTCCACCACCCGCCCGGCGAGGGCAAAGCGTCCGTGATAAAACTCTTCGGCCAGTTGCGGGTCGGCGGGTCGCAAATCCTGCGGGGCAATCAGCACGCGCTCCGGTGTGAAACCGGTAAAACGCCAGCGAAACAACGGCCCCATGCGCAAGCGCCTGCGAAAACGGCGCCACAATTGCGCAGTCGCAAGTCCCCACAGTTGCGGTGTTTCGCTAAACGCGACCATCTCGCGGCATTTCCTCGCTTCGCCGCGTTCCGGCGCACTTCAGTCTGCTTTCGCGAAACACGTCCCGCATGGCGGGATGTTGCTCCAGCACGCTGAAATCATTGCTTTGGTTTCAACCCATCGACGACAAATCGGGACTATGCAACCAAAACAGTTAAAATTTTAGTATTCGATTTTAATCTTTCCGGCGGAACCGTGCAGCGAAGAAACCATCCATGCCCGAGAGGGTCGGGTCCTCATTGGAAAGGTCGGCGGGCGTGGAGCGCACGTAGCCCTCCGGGGTGATCAGTTCGCCCAGCCCGCCCACTTCATCCTTGCTGACAGGCAGCAATTCGATGGACGAATTCTTTGCCAAAAGATCATGGGCAACCTTTTCGCCTTCAAGTGGATCAAGCGAACAGTTGGAGAAGACCACGACGCCACCGGGGCGGACGAGTGTGACCGCATGGTCAAGCAGCTTGGCCTGAAGGGTTGCAAGCTTCTGGATATCTGCGGGTGATTTTGTCCATGGAACATCCGGATGACGCCGCACGGTGCCCGTTGACGAGCAAGGCGCATCGAGCAGAACCGCATCGAAGAGTTCGGCAGGGGTATAGGCAGCGAGATTGGCTTCCACGGTTTCGGCATCAAGCTGCAGACGTTCGAGGTTGGACCGCAATCGCTTCAACCGGTTGGCGGAAAGGTCGAGCGCCGTGACCTTTGCTCCAGCTTGCGCCAATTGGGCTGTCTTGCCGCCAGGTGCTGCGCAAAGATCAGCCACACGCTGGCCCTTGATGTCGCCGAAGAGTTTGGCAGGCAGGCTTGCAGCCGTATCCTGTACCCACCAGTCGCCTTCGGCAAAACCGGGAAGGCTGGTCAGCGCGCCGTCCACCTGAGCCATGCGTACCGAACCGGTTGGAAGGGCAACGCCGCCAAGGCGTTCCGCCCATTCCTGCGGATCGCCTTTGACCGTGAGATCAATGGGTGGCTCCTTGCTTTGTATGTCGAGGATCGCCTGTGTCTTTTCTTTGCCATACGCGGCTATAAGACTTTCCTCAAACCATGCGGGCACATTGCTTGCAGTGGTAATAAGCATGCCTTTTTCGCGCGACAGGCGGCGCAGAACTGCATTGACCATGGAGGCAAAACGGCGATTGCGCGGATCATTATTGGCGGCGGTTACGGCGAGATCAACTGCCGCGCGGTCAGGCAGATCGAGGTAGAGCATCTGGGCCACCGCCACATGCAGCAGATGGCGCAGGGCAACGGCATTTTCGGGCAAGGGACGGTCGATCAATTGGCCGATGATCGCCTCAATGGTACCGCGATTGCGCAGGGCCGCTCCGAGTATGGCACGAACCAGCGAGCGGTCACGATCATCCAGTGCCATATATTGTGGATGGCCGTTGCTGTTGTCGGTGAGACCATCCAAAGACGTCTGCTTTTCAATCACCGCACCCAGCAATCTGGTTGCACATTGGCGTGCGGCCAGCCCCGGGCGGTCTTCAGCCTCATGATAGTCTGATGCGTTGGCTTTCTTTCCGAATGACCGTTTCCGCTCCTGTCCCACGCTCATGCCCATGGGCCTTTGCGCGAGGAACCGTCGCGGCCCCACGGGTTCGGTGCATCGTCGTCTGACTCTTCATTTGCCGGAGCAGCAGGTGTTGCCATCGGCTGCTTATCAGCTGGGCGCTGGCGAAATTCGTCAACCATGGCCTCCAAGGCCGCAATACGGTTTTCCGTGCTCGGGTGGGTCGAGAACAAATTATCAGCTCCTTGGCCGCTCAGTGGATTGATGATGAAAAGCGACGCGGAGGCCGGGTTGCGCTCGGCTTCTTCATTGACGATCTGCTTTGCGCCGCGGGCAATCTTGTTCAGCGCCGATGCGAGCCACAGCGGATTGCCGCAAATCTCGGCACCGCGCCGGTCAGCGGAATATTCGCGTGTCCGGCTGATGGCCATCTGCACGATCATGGCGGCAAAGGGTGCAACGATCATGGCAACGAGCGTGCCAATCATGCCAAGAGGATTATTGTTGCGGTTGCCGCCAAAGAACATGGCAAAATTGCCAAGCATGGAGATCGCACCGGCAAGCGTGGCGGTGACAGTCATCGTCAGCGTATCGCGGTGTTCGACGTGAGCAAGCTCATGCGCCATGACAGCCGCGACTTCGTTGGGCGAAAGGCGATGCAGCAGGCCAGTCGATGCTGCAACAGCCGCGTTCTGCGGATTGCGCCCGGTGGCAAAAGCGTTTGGCTGGTCATTTTCGATAAGATAGACGCGCGGCATAGGCAGGCCGGCGCGTGCTGCAAGATCACGAACAATACCGTAATATTCAGGCGCATTGTTCTGGTCCACCTCGACGGCATTGTACATCCGCAGGACCATCTTGTCGGAATTCCAATAGCTGAACAGATTCATGCCTGTTGCAACGACGAGGGCAATCATCATGCCTCCCGTGCCGCCAATGAGAAAGCCAACGCCCATAAACAAGGCGGTCATGAAGGCGAGCAGCATTCCAGTGCGCATGACATTCATGGTTTCAATCTCCGCATTGTGAACATATCAGCTATCAAGATCATTCCTTTTGTTAGACATCTTCCGGTATATGATGGTGTTTCCTACAGCAAGCTTCAATGATGGACAGACCAGAATGACCAGTAACCAGACATCAGCGACGCCGCAGGCCGACAATACTGACGAAACGTCGCGCAAGCCTTTTGATCAATTGCCACCTGCTGCCCAGCGCGCATTGCTGGAAGCCGAAGCGCGGCACAAGGCTGATCAGGAACAAGCCAGCCAGCCCCGGGAAATTGGTGGACGCGGGGGCAAGGACCCAGCCCGTTTCGGCGATTGGGAAATCAAGGGACGGACCATCGATTTTTGATTTGATGGCACTTATTTGCTTAATGCCTGATGATCTCAATGCCCAGTTTTTCCCGGCGCAGCCAGCGGCTCATCAGCAATAGAGCGGCGGCGGCCAAGCCGGAAAGCAGGCCGAGCCAGATCCCCGCACCTTCCATTTTCAGCCAGAAGCCGAAAGCGACCGACAGCGGCAGACCGATGCCCCAATAGGCAATCGCTGCATAGATCATCGGTATGGTTGTATCGTGCAGGCCGCGCAACATGCCGCTGGCAACAGCCTGCGCTCCGTCAAAAATCTGGAAAAGCGCAGCAAAGGCCAGAAAGGTCACGGCAAGCGAAATAACAGGCGCATTGGCTGGATCATTGATATCAATGAATGCACGGATCAGTTGCAGCGGTACGATGAGCATGAGCAATGCCGTGAGCACCATAAAGCCGGTACCTGCTGCAAATGCCACCCATCCCGCGCGTTTGATGCCTTCCTTATCCTGCGCACCATAGGCGCGGCCGATGCGGACCGTTGCTGCCTGACCGAATCCCAATGGCACCATGAAGGCTATCGAGGCGATCTGAATGGCGATGGCATGGGCAGCCAGTGAATCAGGTCCGATCAGGCCCATCAGGAAGGCGGCGGCATTGAAAATGGTCACCTCAAAGCCCATGATCGCGGCGATAGGCAAGCCAAGACGCAGCAGTTCGCCATAGCGGGCCCAGTCTGCACGCCAGAAACGGCCAAACAGGCGGTAGCGGCGGAACTGCCGGTCGCGCGACACGACAATGACGAGACCGATAAACATCAGGGCGGAGGACAGCGTTGTAGCAATGCCCGAACCGACAATGCCGAGCTTCGGGAAGCCGAGATTGCCAAAAATCAGGCACCAGTTGGCGAAGGCGTTGAACAGAACCGCAAGAATGGCAATGACCAGCGCCCACCCCGGACGCTGCAGAGCGGCGATAAACGAGCGAACCACGATATAGCAATAGAATGGCAGTGCCGCCCATTGCAGTGCCCGTACATAGGCACCCGCTTCGGCCGCAAGCGCCGCGTCCTGTCCCATGGCAGTCAGAATAGTCTGGGTGTTCCAGAGCATGAACCAGATGGGAATGGAGATCGTGACGGCAATCCACAGACCCTGACGCACGGTTCTACGGATTTCGCGAACGGTGTATTTATTGCGGCCAAGCTCACGCGACATCATAGGGGATGTCGCGAGCATGAGACCCAGACCGAAGATCATCGGAACATAATAAAGATTGGTGCCCAGCGCTCCAGCGGCAAGCGTGTGCGGGCCCACCCAGCCCATCATCATGACATCCGTTGCCGTCATGGCTGTTTGGGCCAGATTGGTCAGAATCATTGGCCAGCCCAAGGCCAGCATCGCAATAATTTCTTCACGCCATGCACGCTTCGGTGCTGCGTTTGGGGTCGATAGGGCGGACATTATGAGTCTTTCCGAGGGAATTGCCTTTGAGAAAGGCAAAGTGCACCATTTTCAGGCAGGAATCTTGGTATCACCAATTTTGGAAAGAGAAAAGTATTCGCAGATACAATCTGTCGTTGGTTTCGCTTCGATCTTCCGTTGACTACAATTATCGCATATGGACATTTCGTAATTTAAAAAATACAGTTTTAACGCGGATCAAGCAGACTGATACCTATCGGATATGGGAACGAAAACTTAGGGACGATAGTGCGAAGGCAGCGATTGCTGCCCGCTTGTTTCGCTTGGCCAATGGTTTGATCGGTGACGTTTCATCGGTTGGCGAGGGCGTCCACGAATTGCGGGTTCATTATGGTCCCGGTTACCGGATTTATTTCAAACAATGCAGCACGGAGCTTGTGATTTTATTGTGCGGTGGAAACAAGCGTACGCAGCAGCGGGACATAGGCAAAGCGAAACTGCTGGCTGCGGAATGGAAAAATGACAATGGCAACGAAGCTATATGACTACGATCCTGCTGATGCTTTGAAATCGGATGACGCAATCGAGGTGTTTCTGGCTGATGCATTCGAAACGGGTGATGCCGGTTATATTGCCAAGGCTTTGGGTCTTGTCGCTCGCGCGAAAGGCATGACCAAAATTGCGCGGCAAACGGGTTTGGCGCGTGAGCAACTCTATCGTTCGTTAAGTGAAAACGGAAACCCGACGCTTGAAACAACAATAGCGGTTATGAAGGCAGTGGGATTTCAGATCACCGGAAAACGCGCTGCATAAACGGAAAGGGCCACCCCGAAGGGTGGCCCCGCAATTCCGTCTGGCACAAAGCTGTCGTTTGGCCTTCTTACCCGGCGCTAGCCAGGGCGCTTATTCAACGGAGAGATGATCCCCGATGGAAAGCATCAGACGCCTTGTGGCAGGTTGCGAAATCACGAGACATCAGATCACCTCCTTTTCATTCGTTGAACACAGATTGAGAATGGGGTGTGTTGCGGGAAGTTTCAAGAGAAAATTTTCAGCCGGCATTTTTGACAGCCCGTGAAAGTGCGTTGCCAGCGTGGAGCGAAGCGCATAGTTTCTGCCAAATCTCCGACACCGGTGTTTCGGAGCATGATTATCTGGAGTTATTGAATGGCGGCACAAGAGAGCGCGGCGCGGATCATCCGCACAGTGATAAACATGATGGAGCCGCAATTTGCCGTCGAATTATGGAATGGCGAACGTATTGGTGAAACGGATGGCCCGGTGCTTGCCATCAATGATCCGATGGCGGTGCGCCGTCTGGCGCTGAAACCCAATATCGGCTCGATTGTCGAACTCTGGATCTCGGGCCAGATCGATGTGAAGAACGGCACTTTGTTCGATCTTGTCGAACGTGGTCCCAAAGGCAAATTCAAACAGAAGCTGAAAACCCTGCCGAAATGGCAATTGCTGAAAGATGTCCCCGCATTGCTGCTGGGTGGTCGCGGGGTGGATGCCTCGGGTCTCGACGGCAAGAATCCGTTCGTCAGTGGTTCGAACAAGGAAGCAATTACCCATCATTACGATGTGTCGAATGCATTCTATCAGCTCTTCCTTGATGATCGGATGGTTTATACCTGCGCCTATTTCAAGGACTGGGCCAACAGCATTGATCAGGCGCAAGCCGACAAGCTGGATTTGATCTGCCGCAAATTGCGGTTGCAGCCCGGAGATCGGCTTCTCGATATTGGCTGTGGCTGGGGTGCGATGCTGATCTACGCTGCCAAGCATTACGGTGTAAGCGGTACAGGCGTGTCATTGTCTGAGGCACAAACGGCGCTGGCGCGTGAACGCATCAAGGCGGAAGGTCTTGAAGACAAGATCACCATCCACGTCAAATCCTACGAGCATCTGGAAGGTCAATTCGACAAGATTTCATCCATCGGCATGTTCGAGGCGGTGGGCATCGCCCATTACGACACCTATTTCTCCAGCGTACACCGTCTGCTGCGGCCGGGTGGCCTTTATCTGCACCACGCGATCACGCGCCGCATGAAGCGCAACAAGAAGACGTTTGGCCGCAAGAGCGCCGAGCATCTGGCGCTGGTGAAGTATATTTTCCCGGGCGGTGAGCTTGATCATCTTGGCATGACCGTTGAAAACCTCGAGGGTTACGGTTTCGAGGTTCACGATGTGGAAAACCTGCGCGAGCATTATGGCAGGACCTGCCGTATCTGGGCTGACCGCCTGCATGCGCGGTTTGATGAGGCGATTGCGGAAGTTGGTGCTCCCAAGGCGAGGCTTTGGCTGCTTTACCTGACGGGCTGCGCGCTGGCTTTCGAGCGCGGAACCGTTCAGATCAACCAGACCCTTGCATCAAGGCGCAAGCGTGGGATTTCTGCCGTGCCACAGACAAGGGCCGATCTCTATCGCTAGAGATCGATTGCAATAGCAGTGTGCGCGGTTCGTGGGTTTATTGGGACTGCTGCAGGACCATTTCTGCGCCCTTCGACAGGCTCAGGATGAGGGAGAGAGGGGACTGCAGGGAGCCGGTTCTGCAACATTTCTAATCTGCAATCTTTGCGATTAGCGTTGCATCACCCCTCTCCCTCATGGTGAGCTTGTCGAACCACGAACCACCCACACTGCCTTTCAGCTTAATCAGCCCTTTTTGTTCTGGCGGTTGGCGATCAGATCATCGACAACGGCTGGATCAGCAAGTGTTGAGGTATCGCCCAGCGAACCAAAATCATCCTCGGCGATCTTGCGCAGAATGCGGCGCATGATCTTGCCGGAGCGCGTTTTTGGCAGGCCCGGTGCAAACTGGATCTTATCGGGCGAGGCGATGGGTCCGATTTCCTTGCGCACATGAGCAACGAGTTCCTTGCGCAGCTCGTCCGTGCCTTCAAGACCCGCCATCAGCGTGACATAGCAATAAATGCCCTGTCCCTTGAGATCATGCGGATAGCCGACAACGGCTGCTTCTGAAACCGTGTCATGGGAGACGAGGGCCGACTCCACCTCGGCGGTGCCCATGCGATGCCCCGAAACATTGAGCACGTCGTCAACACGTCCGGTGATCCAGTAATAGCCATCCTTGTCGCGGCGGCAGCCGTCACCGGTAAAATATTTGCCCTTATAGGTGGAGAAGTACGCTTCGATGAAGCGCTTATGATCGCCATAGAGCGTGCGCATCTGGCCCGGCCAGGAATCGGTGATGCAGAGATTGCCATCTGCTGCGCCTTCAAGCACATCGCCCTCATTGTCGACCAGCTGCGGCTGAACGCCAAAGAACGGGCGTGTGGCCGAACCCGGCTTGAGTGCAGTCGCGCCGGGCAATGGGGTGATGAGAATACCGCCGGTTTCTGTCTGCCACCAGGTATCAACGATGGGCGAGCGTTTCTCACCGACCACCTGATAATACCATTCCCAGGCTTCCGGATTGATCGGTTCGCCGACCGAACCCAAAATACGCAGGGATTTACGCGAGGTCTTTTTGACCGGCTCATCACCGGCACCCATCAGGGCACGAAGTGCAGTTGGGGCGGTGTAGAAGATGTTGACCTTGTGTTTGTCGATGACTTCCCAGAACCGCGAATTGGTCGGGTAGTTGGGAACACCTTCGAACATCAGCGTTGTCGCGCCATTGGCGAGCGGGCCGTAGACGATATAGGAATGTCCTGTGACCCAGCCTACATCTGCCGTACACCAGTAAATATCGCCGTCGTGATAATCGAAGACATATTGATGGGTCATCGATGCATAGACGAGATAGCCGCCTGTCGTGTGCAGTACGCCCTTCGGCTTGCCGGTGGAACCAGAGGTGTAAAGGATGAAAAGCGGATCTTCCGCCTTCATTTTTTCCGGTTTGCAATCAGGCTTAACGCTGAGAATTTCCTCATGATACCAGAGGTCGCGACCGGGCGCCCAGCTGGTCTTGCCGCCGGTGCGCCTGACAACCAGCACGTTTTTCACCATCACATGGTGCTTGGCGGCGATGTCGATGGCCTTGTCGGTATTGTCCTTCAGCGGGATCGGCTTGCCGCCGCGCATGCCCTCATCGGCGGTGATGACAAAAGTGGATTCGCAATCGACGATGCGGCCTGCAAGAGCATCAGGCGAGAAGCCGCCGAAAACAACGGAATGAACAGCGCCGATACGCGAGCATGCCAGCATCGCATAGGTCGCTTCGACAATCATCGGCATATAGATCGTAACGCGGTCGCCTTTCTTCACGCCGTGCTTTTTCAGCACATTGGCGAGGCGGCAGACCTGTTCGTATAGCTCATTATAGGTGACTTTCTTGTCGAGATAGGGATTGTCACCTTCCCAGATGATAGCGACCTGATCGCCGCGCGTCTTCAGATGGCGGTCGATACAATTGTAGGAGACGTTGGTCTGTCCGTCTTCAAACCATTTGATCGAGACCTTGCCGTCGAAGGAGGTGTTCTTGACCTTGGTGTAAGGCTTGAACCAGTCAATGCGCTTGCCGTGCTTGCCCCAGAATTTCTCCGGGTCCTTGATGCTCTGCTTGTACCAGCTGAGATAAGTTTCATTGTCGATAAGCGCGTTTTTCTTCGCGCTTGGCAGCACGGGATAGACCTTCTCGGACATCAATTTCCTCCAAACCTGAGCTGACGGGCCTCCACCCGGATGCCTCCCGGAGAGAGAGGCGCATGGCGTTCATTATCACCATGCAAATCACTGCGTAAATACAGCAAATGACCTTGAGGGAATGGCGTTCCGTCGCACACAATAAATGGAGCGCTGTAATATTGCGTTACATTTTGTTATGCGGATTGGTCCATTTTGGACACATTTTGCCTTAGACCGTCACTGCCTTGACCCGGGGAGGATAATTTTGGCGCGCCAGGTGGACGTGGAGCGTGCGCCCTATCAAGGACTGATGAATGATTATGTTACCCTTGCGCAGCGTTGTGTTTCGCGCAAAATCCGCCTCTGTGGCGGTCGCCCTTCTGGGGCTTGGTTCTACCATTCCTGCAACTGCCGGTACCCTGCCTGAACCTGCCAATCCATGGAAACGCCTTGGCGCGCATCTCTTTGACGAGGAACATGCGCATCTGCTTGGCGATTCCCTGTTCGATAAGATCAACCCGCTGGTTCTCGCGGCTATGCCGCGTGGCAAATCCTATATCCAATACAAGGCTCCCGCCAATTGTGTGCCGGAGCGGCTGAAGAATGTTCTGAACCGAGTTTCGGCGACCTATGGTCCGATCACTGTGAATTCGACGGTTCGGTCACGCAATGGAAACCGTAAGGCAGGGGGGCGCGACAAGTCCTATCACCTGAGCTGTCAGGCCGTTGATTTCCGCGTGCATGGTCATGCCTCGGGCCTGCTGCAGCATCTGTCGGGGAATAAGGAAGTCGGTGGCTTCAAGCGTTATCCCGCAGGCTACTATCACATTGATACTGGTCCGCGCCGCAGCTGGTAATCTGTGATTATTAGGTTCGGCTACCAAAAATAGCCGAGCCTACACGCACGGAGGTTGCGCCGAAGCCGACCGCTACCTCGTAATCGCCCGACATGCCCATGGAGAGCTTTTCGACACCGGCCTCGCGTGCGATCTTTTCCAGAAGGGCAAAGTGCGGGCCCGGATTTTCCTCTGCCGGTGGGATGCACATCAGGCCATCAATGTTCAAGCCATGCACCTCGCGACAGCGTTTGACAAAAGCAACGGCTTCCTTTGGCTCGATTCCGGCTTTTTGCGGCTCGGAGCCGGTATTGACCTGCACATAAAGTTTGGGAAACCGGTTCTGTTTTTTCATTTCGCTGGCAAGCGCTACGGCAATTTTTTCCCGATCCACCGTTTCGATGACATCAAACAGCGCAACCGCGTCTTCACTCTTGTTTGATTGCAGCGGCCCGATGAGATGAAGCTCAATACCCTCATAGTCATTGCGCAAACCCGGCCATTTTGACTGCGCTTCCTGAACACGGTTTTCGCCGAAAATCCGCTGCCCTGCATCCAGAACGGGGCGAATCTCGTCTGCTTCGAAGGTTTTTGATACGGCCACAAGCGTCACCGAGCCTTCCGGACGATTGGCTTCCGCTTCGGCTTTCGCAATGGCTTTGCGAACGGCAAGGAGGTGTTCAACGGCGGTCGACATGGTAAAGCGTGTCCTTTTTGATGCAGTTTCGGGCAAACCCTCATTGTCAATGGTTGACGGTCTGGTCAATCCATGGTGAAGGTCCGCGCATCACTATCCTTTGCAAGAGAATCCCGTTCATGGCAACCGAACGATATAATCCCCGCGTAGCCGAGAAGCATTGGCAAAAGGTCTGGGACGAAGCCAAGCTCTTCGAAACCAGCAATGACGATCCGCGCGATCCCTATTATGTGCTTGAGATGTTCCCTTATCCATCAGGGCGCATCCATATCGGTCATGTGCGCAACTATGCCATGGGCGATGTGGTTGCCCGCTACAAGCGCGCCAAGGGTTTTAATGTTCTCCATCCGATGGGATGGGATGCATTCGGTATGCCTGCCGAAAACGCGGCGATGCAGAACAAGGTTCATCCGAAGGAATGGACCTATCAGAACATTGCAACCATGCGCAGCCAGCTCAAATCCATGGGGTTGTCGCTCGACTGGTCGCGTGAATTTGCCACCTGCGATGTGGAATATTATCACCGTCAGCAGATGCTGTTCCTGGACTTTGTTGAAAAGGGTCTGGTGACGCGCAAATCCTCCAAGGTCAATTGGGACCCGGAAGATATGACGGTGCTTGCCAATGAGCAGGTCATCGATGGTCGCGGCTGGCGTTCCGGTGCGCTGGTTGAACAGCGTGAGTTGATACAATGGTTCTTCAAGATCACTGATTTCAATGAGGAATTGCTGGGCGCTCTGGATGGTCTTGACCAATGGCCGGATAAGGTGCGGCTGATGCAGCGCAACTGGATTGGCAAGTCCGAGGGCATGCTGATCCGCTGGGCACTGGATGCCAAATCGCAAACATCAGGTGAAACCGAGGTCGAAGTCTACACGACCCGCCCTGATACGATCTTTGGTGCATCCTTTCTGGCCATTTCTGCTGATCATCCGCTCGCCAAAAAAGCAGCTGAAAACAATGCCGCCCTCGCTGAGTTCAACGAGGAATGCCGCCGTGCGGGCACATCGCTGGCTGCGTTGGAAACCGCTGAGAAGCGGGGCTTTGATACGGGCTTGCGCGTCAAGCATCCGTTCGATGACAGTTGGACATTGCCTGTTTATGTCGCGAACTTCGTCCTGATGGATTACGGCACGGGTGCAATTTTCGGCTGCCCGTCCGGCGATCAGCGCGATCTGGATTTTGCCAATAAATATGGTCTGCCCGTTGTGGCTGTGGTTATGCCCGAGGGCGATGACGCCGCCACGTTCCAGATCACCGAAACTGCTTATGTCGATGATGGCGTGATGATCAATTCACGCTTCCTCGATGGGCTGTCCCGGCTGAGGCTTTTGACGAAGTGGCCAAACTGCTGGAGAAGCAGACCGTTGGTGGCCGTCCGCAGGGCGAGCGCAAGGTGAATTTCCGCCTGCGTGACTGGGGTATTTCCCGCCAGCGTTATTGGGGTTGCCCGATCCCGATGATCCATTGCGATGATTGTGGCGTTGTGCCGGTTCCCAAAGCCGATCTGCCCGTCAAGCTGCCTGACGATGTCGAGTTTGACCGTCCGGGCAATCCGCTTGATCGTCATCCGACATGGCGGCATGTCAATTGCCCGCAATGCGGCAAGGCTGCGCGCCGTGAAACCGATACGATGGATACGTTCGTTGATTCTTCGTGGTATTTTGCCCGGTTCACTGCACCGTGGGAAAATGAGCCTGTCGATCCGAAGGCGGCCAATCACTGGCTGCCCGTCGACCAGTATATTGGTGGTATCGAACATGCGATCCTGCATCTGCTCTATTCGCGCTTCTTTACGCGGGCGATGAAAGTGGCGGGCCATCTCGATATCAGCGAGCCCTTCAAAGGTCTGTTCACGCAGGGCATGGTCGTGCATGAGACTTACCGGCTGGGTACTGGTGCCAATGGCAGCTGGGTCACGCCAGCCGAAGTGCGGCTTGACGAAAGCGGCGGCAAGCGCCGCGCGTTTCTGATTGCTACCGGCGAAGAAATCGAAATCGGCTCGATCGAAAAAATGTCGAAGTCGAAAAAGAACGTTGTCGATCCTGACGATATTATCGCATCCTATGGTGCTGATACTGCGCGCTGGTTCATGTTGTCGGATTCGCCGCCCGAACGCGATGTCATCTGGACGGAAGCGGGCGCCGAAGGGGCACACCGCTTTGTTCAACGTGTCTGGCGGTTGATTTCCGAAGCGGCTCCGGCGTTGCAGTCGGTGACTGGTGCTCCGGCGCTCGAAGGGGATGCAGCCACGATTTCCAAGACCGCCCACAGGACTGTCAAAGCCGTGGGCGAAGACATCGAAAAGCTGGCCTTCAACAAGGCAATTGCCCGTCTCTATGAACTGGTCAATGTACTGGCCGTTCCATTGCAGAAAATTGCGGCTGGCGACGCTGATGCGGCAACAATATCTGCCTGCCGCGAAGCAACGGATATGCTGATTGCGATGATTGCACCGATGATGCCGCATCTGGCTGAAGAGTGCTGGAAGGCGCTGAATGGTGCCGGTCTTGTCGCTGATCGCGCCTGGCCGCACTACAATGACGCGTTGATTGTCGAGAACACTGTCACAATGCCTGTGCAGATTAACGGCAAGAAGCGTGGTGATTTGACAATTGCCCGCGATGCGGATCAATTGACGGTCGAAAAGGCCGCTCTCGAACTTGATTTTGTCAAAGTGGCGTTGAACGGTAATCCACCGAAGAAAGTCATTGTCGTACCGCAGAGGATCATCAATGTTGTTGCCTGATCGTTTCCAGCCGATTTCCGGCTCCAAGCGTTTGCTGTCCGCGTGCGTTCTCGGTATGGCTCTGATCGCTGGCGGGTGCCAGGTTCGACCGCTTTATTCCAATGCAGGTCCAACAGCTGGCGCAAGTGTTGGCGTGAGTGGAAGTGTACAGTCAAAGCTGGCCACGATCAGTATTCCTGAAGTGGGTTCGCGCGAAGCACAGCAGGTGCGCAACAATCTGATCTTCATGTTCAATCATGGAGCAGGACAACCGGCGAGCGCCGCCTACACATTGCAGCTGAGTGTCTATTATCAGGATTTGTCGCTTGCTCTTATCCAGAACGCAACGAACGATAAATCCGGCCAGCCGACAGCCGGTTCGATGCGCATGACAGGCAGCTATGTCCTGACGCGTATCTCTGACGGTAAGGTCGTGGGCAAGGGTACGCGCCTCATCACGGCTGACTATGATGCTCCCAGACAGCGCTATGCTGTCCTTCGCGCCCAGCGTGATGCGATCAATCGGGCAGCGCGCGAAGTTGCAGAAGCTCTGAATCTCAGCGTCGCGCAGGACGTGTCCAAGCTATAAATCCATGGCGGGTGGTATTCCATGCGTCTGACCTCCCTATCAGCGACCGGTTATCGGTCGCTGCAGTCGATCCGGCTGGATATTCGACAGCTTGCGCTTTTCATTGGCGAGAACGGCGTTGGCAAATCCAACCTTTACCGTGCCATGCAGATGATAAAGGCGGCGGCTGAAGGCACGCTTTCCTATGAGATTGCCCGCGAAGGCGGGATGCAATCGGCGTTGTGGACCGGCAAGCGCAAGCCGGGACCGGTTCGTATGATTTTTAGCGCTTCGTTTGACGATGATGAGGAAGCGATCCGGACCGGCCATGCGGTGCGAACAGGTTTTGCCCCGAGTTACAGCATTGAAATCGGCTTGCGGCCTCCGGTGGCTGCAGGCTTTGCCTTTGAGCCGCAGATCAAGGAAGAGACGCTTACTATTGATTCCGGTCGCAGGCCGGTGGAGATGATGGGTCGCAAAGGTCCCGCTGTGTTTGCGCGTGACGATAGCGGGCGGAGAATCGAACATCCGGTACGGCTGCTTGACTCCGAGACGGCATTTTCGACGCTCGGCAATGCGGGGCGATATCCCGAGATCGGCGATTTGCGCGCAACCATTCTCGGATGGCGGTTCTATCATGGTTTCCGCACGGATCGCGATTCGCCTGTACGCCAGCCCGCATTGGCGATCACAGCGCCCATGCTTGACGAAGACGGCAAGAACCTTGCCGCCGTTTTCGCAACATTGGTTCACATCCGTGAAGATACTGCTGATCTCGACCATTGTATTGCCTCAGCTCTTGGCGGTGCTATGCTGGATGTGCCGGTTCCCGGTGAGACCGCGACATTCGGCTTGCAACTGCCAGAGTTCCCGCAACGAATTTTCCGGCCGGAAGAACTATCTGACGGTCAGATTCGGTTTCTCGCACTGGCGGGCGCGCTGCTTTCCTACCGTTTGCCGGGCCTCATTGCGCTGAATGAACCAGAAACCAGCCTGCATCCTTCCATGCTTCCCGCCTTGGCAGAGATGATTACGCGAGCGGCGGAACGAACGCAGGTCTGGATCGTCACCCATTCGCGCATTCTCGCCGACGAGATCGAAGCCAGAACCGGTGCGCGGGCTCTTATGGTCGTGCGTGACAATGGGGCGACAACCATCAAAGGAATGCGGGTGTCCGGCAATTATGGGGATGATGACGAGTAAGGGCCATTGCCCCTCTGTTTCCCTGCAAAAGCACCATCAGAGGAAATAATTTTCTCCTTGCGATGCAAACTTGGCAGATCGTAACTCTACAATCCGGGCAGAGATGACCAAAGTTGGAACGAAATGTTTCAACAGGTCAGGATCATCCATGTTCACCCGCCGTCATTTCCTCGCCGCGACGACTATTCTTGTCAGTCTCGGAACTTTCGCGTCCGCACAGGCGGAAGATCTTAAAATTACCATTGGCTATCAGACAGTGGTAGAGCCTTCAAAAGTACCGCAGGCGGATGGGGTTTATGAAAAGACCGCCTCTGCGAAAATCGACTGGCGGAAATTCGATTCCGGTGCGGATGTTATCGCTGCCGTTGCCTCCGGCTCTGTCGATATTGGTTACGTCGGATCAAGCCCGCTGGCCGCCGCTGCAAGCCGCGAGCTTCCCATCCAGACCATTCTCGTTGTCGGGCTTATCGGCGAATCGGAAGCACTGGTCGCGCGCAATGGTTCCAATGTCAGCAAGATTGCCGATCTCAGTGGAAAGAAAGTGGCTGTGCCCTTTGTTTCAACCACCCATTACAGCCTGCTTGCCGCGTTGAAGCATGAGGGCGTCGACGCAAAATCAGTCAATATTCTCAACCTGCGCCCACCGGAAATCGCCGCCGCTTGGGAGCGCGGTGATATCGATGCGGCCTATGTGTGGGACCCGGCACTTGGCCAGATCAGGACCACCGGAAAAATCATTGTCGATTCGTCTAAAGTTGCCGAGTGGGGTGCGCCAACCTTTGATGCGTGGATCGTTCGCACGGAGTTTGCGGAAGCACATCCCGACGCGGTGCGCGACTTCGTCAAAGTAACCGGCGCTGCCTATGCGGACTATCTGGCCAAGCCGCAAGCGTGGTCGGCAACGTCAGCACAAGCCGAAAAGATCAGCCGCCTGACCGGGGCGAAGGTCGATGAGGTGCCATCGCTGTTGAAGGGGTATGTCTTCCCGCCATTGGCAGAACAGGCTTCCGCGAAGTTCCTCGGTGGCGACACGGTGAAAGCCATCGCAGCCACGTCGCAGTTTCTGAAAGAGCAGGGGAAGATCGATGCGGTTCTTCCTGATTATTCAAAATATGCAACGACAAAGTTCGTGGAGGCGGCGCTCGCATCGAACTGAGTTCAAAACGTTATAGCGCGGGGGCGTTCGTGCGTCCTTCCCCGTTTTCGCGGGCCCCTCTCCCCCGGATACCGGAAAGGCCACGAACGCCGCCGTTCAACCGGTGAAATTCATGGCACATCTCGTTCTCGATCATGTTTCGGTCCATTATGACGGTCAGGCCCAACCTGCGGTTACGCAGGCAAGTATTTCCGTCAAATCAGGTGATTTCATTGTGCTTGTTGGCCGCTCCGGTTGTGGCAAGACTACGCTGCTCAACACGGCTGCCGGGTTGATTTCACCGACCGGCGGTACGGTGACGGTAGATGGGAAAAAAATAACTGCGCCCGGCGCTGATCGGGCTGTGGTGTTTCAGAACGATGCCCTATTTCCCTGGCTGAGTGTCAGGGACAATGTCAGCTTTGCTCTCAAGTTGCGCGGTATACCCGCACAAGAACGAGATGCTGTTGCTTCGCGTCTGCTTGAACTGGTCAAGCTTGATGGCATTGGCGGAAAGGCAATTTGGGAATTGTCCGGCGGTATGCGCCAGAGGGTGGGCTTGGCGCGGGCATTGGCGGCGGAACCGGATTTTCTGCTGATGGATGAGCCGCTGGGCGCGCTCGATGCTTTGACGCGCGAGCGGATGCAGACATTGCTTCTCGATATATGGGCGACCAATAATATCGGTGTTCTGATGGTCACGCACGGCATTGACGAGGCTTTGTTGCTGGCAACGCGCATCGTGGTTCTGGCGCCGGGGCCGGGTCGGGTTGTCAGGCAGATTGATGCCGGCTTCGGCCGTCGCTACGTCAGCGGTGAACCCGTCCGGTCGATCAAGGCTGATTCCGCGTTCAATCGGGCGCGAGCCGAACTTGAAGACTCAATTTTTGAAGGAGAGGCGGCATGACGCTCTCCGCAGAAACGAGCCGGGATATAGGCGATGTCGCCGCTGTAAGCACAACGAAACAGTCTGAAGTGAAGGCCGTAAAGGCCTCACCGGCAAGGACAGCCCGGATTGCAAGCGCAATCACTATTTTCGGCCTGTTGTTGTTCTGGATTGTCTCGGCGCATTTCAAACTGGTTTCGCCGGTTTTTCTGCCATCACCATCGGCAGTTCTGTGGAAGTTCTACAGCGTTTCAACAAACGGTTTTGTCGACGCCACGCTCTGGCAGCATTTGCTCGCCAGCCTGCTGCGGGTGTTTGCAGCACTGTTACTTGCGCTGGTTGTGGCCGTTCCGGCTGGTATTGCGATTGGTGTCAGCGCTATCGGGCGCGGCATTTTTGATCCGATCATTGAATTCATCAGGCCCATCCCGCCGCTGGCCTATCTGCCACTTGTGATTATCTGGTTTGGTATCGGTGAACCGTCCAAGATTCTTGTGATTGCAATTGCCATGCTGGCGCCCATCGCGATTTCGACAGCCGCTGGTGTCAAAGGTGCTTCACTCGACCGGATCAATGCGGCCCGTGCGCTTGGTGCCTCGCGAGTACAGGTTGTCCGCCATGTGATCTTGCCGAGCGCGCTGCCTTCCATCCTGACGGGGCTGCGTATTGCGCTTGGTGCCGGATGGTCGACATTGGTTGCAGCCGAACTGGTGGCGGCGACGCGTGGTCTTGGCTTCATGATCCAGTCAGCGGCGCAGTTTCTGGTAACGGACGTTGTCATCATGGGAATCTTTGTTATCGCTGTTGTCGCATTCATTCTGGAAATTGGCATCAGATGGTTGGAACGGTTTCTGGTGCCTTGGGCGGGGCGGGAATAGATAACTCTCGCCAACAGGAAGGCTTTGCGGAAAACCACACGGCCTTTGCTTTGGCTCGCGCACCTGCAAGAAAACCAATCCGCATGGCCATGATTATACGAAATAATTTTTCTCTATAGAAATAGTCGAGTTTAATAGCATTGAGCCATTCCTGATTACGGGATGGACCGGTTGCTTCCATCAGCCAAGGTTCTCCCAAACCAAAGAATTGCGAGAGCCCATGCCCAATCTGACGCGCAGACTATTCGGTGCCCTTATGCTCGCAGCAACAGCTGTGGCGGCAACAGGTTCCTATGCCGCTGAACCGCTGCAGGAATATAAGATCGGTTTCCAGAAAACGAGCCTGCCCGTTATCGCCCAGCAGCAAAAGGTCATCGAAAAGGCTCTGGAGCCGAAGGGCGTCAAGGTCAAATGGGTCGAGTTCTCAGCCGGCCCGCCGCTGGTCGAAGCACTTAATGTTGGCAGCATCAACGTCGGATGGGTTGGCGATGCGCCGCCGATTTTCGGACAATCGGCAGGTTCGGCGATTGTCTATGTCGCGGCGCTGCCATCAAACGGTAAGGGCGAGGCGATCTTCGTCAAACCCAATTCTTCCATCCAGTCGCTTGCCGATCTGAAAGGTAAAAAAGTTGGCGTCGGCAAAGGAACCAGTGCGCAAAATCTGCTTGTTGCAGCACTGGAGAAAGCCAATATCGGTTACGATGAAATCACGCCAGTTTACCTAAGCCCCGCCGATGCGGCTGCCGCCTTTGCCAGTGACAAGCTCGATGCATGGGCTGTGTGGGACCCGTTCTTTGCCATTGCCGAGACACGCTATCAGCCGCGCATTCTGGCGCGCTCCAGCGACGTGCTCAACGTCAACACCTACTTTCTGGCCAATCGCGATTTTGCAGCAGCGCATCCCGATGTCGTAACGACAACCATCGGCGCGCTAAAGGAAGCGGCAAGTTGGGCTGAAGCCAACAAGGACAAGGTGGCGGCTGCGCTTCACGCCGTCACGGGCGTTCCGCTTGATGCGCAGACAATTGCCGCGAACCGTAGTGTGTTCGGCATATTCCCGGTCACTCCAGAGATCGTCGCACATCAGCAGGAAACAGCGGACCGGTTCTTCAAGCTGAAGCTGATCCCCAACGCCATCAAGATTTCAGATGCCGTTTGGACGGCACCGGGTAACTGAACGGAATAATTGGAAACACGTCATGACGCAGCCAGCAAACACCTCGCAAGCCCCGCTCGATTTCTTCTGGTTTATTCCCACGCACGGGGATGGAACCTATCTTGGTTCGGAAACCCAGCAGCGACCGCCGGAGTTCGCCTATTTCAAAGAAATTGCGCAGGCGGTGGACCGGTTGGGCTTTCCCGGGGTGCTATTGCCGACCGGGCAGAGCTGCGAAGATTCATGGATTACCGCCACGGGCCTTGCCGCCCATACGGAGCGGTTGAAATTTCTGGTGGCATTGCGTCCGGGCATCGTCTCGCCGGTATTTGCTGCCCGTCAGACTGCCGCGCTTGATCGGCTCAGCAATGGCCGTCTGCTGCTCAATGTGGTCGTCGGTGGCAACCCGACGGAACTGGCTGGTGATGGCGTTTTCCTGCCACATGACCAGCGGTATGAGCAGGCTGCCGAATTCCTGAAAATCTGGCAGGGGCTGGTCACTGGAGAGACTGTTAATTTCGAAGGAAAACATTACCGGGTTCAGGGCGGTCGGCTTGATCTGCTGCCTGTTCAGACACCGCCACCACTTTACTTCGGTGGTTCGTCCGATGCCGGTCAGGATTTGGCCGCTGAACAAGTGGATATGTATCTGACCTGGGGCGAGCCTGTCGCTCAGGTCGCCGAGAAGATCGGGCGCGCCCGCAAGAAGGCGGCGCTCAAGGGCCGCAAGTTGCGGTTCGGCATCCGGCTGCATTTCATCGTTCGTGAGACGGAAGACGAGGCATGGGCTGCGGCAGACAGGCTGATCAGCCGTGTGACCGATTCCCAGATCGAAATTGCGCAGCAACGTTTCCTCAAAGAGATGGATTCCGTTGGCCAGCGCCGTATGGCGGAACTGCATGGTGGCCGCCGCGACAAGCTGCTCGTCGGGCCTAACCTGTGGGCCGGTGTCGGACTGGTGCGCGGCGGTGCCGGTACGGCTCTGGTCGGCAGTCCTGACAGTATTGCAGCGCGTATCCGCGAATATCAGGATGTGGGTATCGATACGATCATTGGCTCCGGTTATCCGCATCTCGAAGAGGCCTATCGTGTGGCCGAGCTGCTATTCCCGAAGCTGGGATTGGGTGGCCGGAAAAACACACTGCATCAAAACATTGCCAATGAATTTGCCGTTGGTTTCCACGGGGAAAAACGATTGCAGGCCTCCTCATGAACAGGGCGCTTCAATCCATTGGTCGCAGCGCTATAGGCTGGCTTTTGCCAGCCCTGTTGCTGATTGGCTGGGAAATTGCATCCCGCGCCGGTCTTATCGCGGCCAATGTCCTGCCTGCGCCCTCGGCGGTTGGCAGTGCATTCTGGAAACTGCTTCTCTCTGGCGAACTCCTTGAGAACATCCGTATATCGACCCTGCGCGCCCTCAGCGGCTTTGTCGTTGGTGGCGCTATCGGCTTTGGCCTCGGGCTTGCCAATGGTCTTTCAGCGCTCAGCCGGGGGCTGACCGATACCACCATCCAGATGATCCGCAACATTCCGCATCTTGCGCTCATTCCGCTGGTCATTTTGTGGTTCGGGATTGATGAGGAAGCAAAGCTGTTTCTGGTCGCGCTTGGCGTTTTCTTCCCGATCTATATCAATACGCTGCTCGGCATTCAGGGTGTTGATCCGCAATTGGTCGAAATGGGCCGCATATATGGTATGTCGCGCTCCCAGCTCTTTACGCGGGTGATCCTTCCGGGTGCCTTACCCTCAATATTTGTCGGGCTGCGCTATGCGCTCGGGATCATGTGGCTGACGCTGATCGTTGCGGAAACCATCTCCGCTTCATCAGGCCTTGGCTATATGGCGATGCAGGCACGGGAATTCCTGCTGATTGACGTGGTTGTTCTGTCGATCCTGATCTACGCGCTTCTCGGGAAACTCGCCGATGCCTTGGCGCGATATCTTGAGCGGCTTTCCCTGCAATGGCATCCCGCCTTTCAAACCGTGTGAGGAATGACGATGACCGCAGCCACCATTACTGCCCTCCGATCTTTTGCCGATACCACAGCGCGTGTGACTGTGCCGTCACGGGAGCGCAAGCTCGCCTTTTCGTTCCGTAACGTTACCAAACAGTTTGGCGAAAAGACTGTACTACAGGGTATCGACCTTGATGTTTACGACGGTCAGTTCGTTGCCATTATCGGCAAGAGCGGTTGCGGCAAGAGTACATTGCTACGGCTTCTGGCAGGTCTTGATAAGTCGACATCGGGCGAACTTGTGCATGGCGCGGAAACGAAGGACCAGAAGCGTACCCGCATTATGTTTCAGGAACCAAGGCTGCTGCCATGGGCGCGGGTTGGCGCCAATGTGGATGTCGGGCTGACCGGTATCGCTAGGGGAAGTGAGGTTCGCCGCAAGACCCTCGATATTCTTGCGGAAGTTGGGCTTGCCGATCGCAGCGAGGAATGGCCGTCTGTGCTGTCAGGTGGTCAACGCCAGCGTGTGGCGCTTGCCCGTGCTCTGGTGGGGCATCCCAGCATTCTCGCGCTGGATGAACCGCTCGGCGCGCTTGATGCGTTAACGCGGATCGAGATGCAGCAATTGCTCGAGCGTATCTGGATTGCCAAGAAATTTACGGCGGTTCTGGTCACGCATGATGTGGCGGAAGCGGTTTCTCTGGCGGATCGTGTTGTTGTGATTGACAGTGGCCGCATTGCGCTCGATCTGGCGATACCGGTGGAACGACCGCGCCGCCATGCATCGCCGGAACTTGCTTTCTTTGAACGTCAGATTTTGGATCAGCTTTACAAGCAAAAAGCGCCTTGAAGTCGAGCGGTTTGCGATAGACAATCCAGCCGCATGCGGAGATCCTGATCATGAGCGCCCTGCCCAAAACCGACAGCCTGCCTACCCTCGATTTCCGCCGTTATCGCGATCCAGCGCAACGGGAAGATTTCTTCGAAGATTTGCGCTATGCCGCGCGAACCTACGGTTTCTTTTATCTGAGCGGTCACGGCGTTTCCGAGCAGTTGCAACGGGATATTGTTGCCATTTCCAAGCGATTCTTTGCCTTGCCCGAAGCGGACAAGATTGCGGTTGAAATGGTCAATTCTCCGCATTTTCGTGGCTATACCCGCGCAGGCTGGGAGCGGACCAAGGGCCAAGCCGACTGGCGGGAACAGTTTGATGTGGGAGCAGAACGGCAGGTTGTCAAACAGGATGCCACAACGCCTCCATGGTCGCGGCTACAGGGTCCCAATCAATGGACTGATGCACTGCCTGATCTGAAATCCATTGTGCTGGAATGGCAAAGCGAATTGACCCGTGTCGCCATCGAACTGCTACAGGCATTTGCCACGGCGCTTGGTCAGGACAAGGATGTGTTCAAGCCCATTTATGAAAAAGCGCCAAATCAGCATCTGAAAATCATCCGCTATCCTGGCCGCGATGCCACGGGCAGCGATCAAGGCGTCGGCGCGCACAAGGATAGTGGTTTTCTGACGTTGCTCCTGCAGGATGTGCAGGGAGGCTTGCAGGTCGAGAAGGATGGTGGCTGGATTGACGCCACGCCGGTTCCCGGCACGTTCGTTATCAATATTGGTGAAATTCTTGAGCTTGCTTCAAACGGTTATCTCAAAGCGACTGTCCACCGGGTCGTCACGCCGCCATCGGGTAAGGACCGGTTGTCAGTGGCCTTCTTTTTTGGTGCTGACCTCAACGCCAACGTACCACTGTTGAAGCTGCCTGATGATCTTGCGCGGGAAGCGGGTGGTGCCGATGCGGACCCGGATAATCCGCTGTTCCGGGAAGTTGGGCGCAACTATCTCAAGGGGCGTCTGCGCTCACATCCTGATGTTGCAGAGCGCCACCATTCTGATCTGTTGTAGGTGCCAATCCTCTCCCCGAAACAAAAAGCCCGCCGGTTTTGAACCAGCGGGCGATTTTTTTGAACAGTGTCTGACCTATCAGGCGATCTTCTGACCGGTCTTCGCCCAATCGGCGAGGAAGGTTTCAAGACCCTTGTCCGTCAGCGGATGCTTGACGAGCGACTTCAATGTTGCCGGCGGGATAGTGGCAACGTCAGCGCCGATCAGAGCAGCTTCCTTGACGTGGTTGACCGTGCGGATCGAAGCGGCAAGGATTTCGGTCTTGTAATCATAATTGTCATAGATCGTGCGGATTTCGGCGATCAGGTCCATGCCATTGATGCCCATGTCATCGATGCGGCCAATGAATGGCGAGATGAATGTCGCGCCAGCCTTGGCAGCCAGCAGCGCCTGTGTGGCCGAGAAGCACAATGTTACGTTGACCATGTGGCCATCTGACGTGAGCGCCTTACAAGCCTTCAAACCGTCGAGGGTCAGTGGAACCTTGATGCAGATGTTCTTGGCGATCTTCGAAAGAACCGCGGCTTCTTTCATCATCTGTTCGTATTCGGTCGCGGCAACTTCAGCTGATACGGGGCCATCAACGATGCTGCAAATCTCTTTGGTGACTTCCAGGATACTGCGGCCGGATTTCAGGATCAGCGACGGGTTGGTGGTTACGCCGTCGAGCAATCCGAGATCATTGAGTTCACGGATATCCTTCACATCGGCAGTATCAACGAAAAATTTCATTGGAGCAGTCCTCCTTAAATGGGGCTAAAGGGATGGTGTCCCGGAAAAGTGGCTTTTCTTTAACTGAAAGCCGCGCCAAGGTCACGAGGTTATGACGCAAGATTCGCCTTCCGTGCAAAAAATAGTTCCAGTGCTCGTGCCTATGCCGGCAGCGAAGCCCTATAGCTATGCCGTGCCTGAAGGAATGGAAGTCCAAGCCGGCTCAATTGTTCGTGTTCCTTTGGGTCCGCGTGAGGTTGCGGGCATTGTGACCGAAGGCTCGACCGACTCGATAGATGCGAAAAAGCTCAGGCCAATTTCCGAGCTTTTCGATTGCCCGCCCGTTGATAATGACATGATGCGCTTCATGCGCTGGGCTGCCGATTATACGATTTCGCCGCCCGGTATGGTGGCGCGGATGATCCTGCGGGTTCCCGCCGCTTTTGATCCGGAGCCACCGGTGCCGGGCTTGCGCTTTTCTGGCCAGCAGCCTGAACGGTTGACCGGTGCGCGCTCACGCGTGCTTGAACTTGCAAGTGACGGCTTTGCATGGACGCGCACTGGTCTTGCCCACGCGGCAGGGGTTTCAGCAACGGTGATTGACGGGCTTTCAGCACAGGGCGTGTTCGAAGAAGTCATGATTCCGGCGCGTCCCGTCGTTGCGCCGCCTGATCCCGATTATGCGCCCGCCGAACTTTCTGGCGATCAGTCCGATGCGGCAAAGCAACTGGTGGATGCGGTTTCGACAGGGGGGTTCTCGGTCTCCCTGCTGGATGGGGTAACGGGCTCCGGCAAGACGGAAGTCTATTTTGAAGCGGTGGCCAAGGCGATTGAACAGGGCAAGCAGGTGCTGATCCTTCTGCCCGAGATCGCGCTGACACAGCAGTTTCTGGAGCGATTCCACGACCGGTTTGGCTCAAAGCCCGCCGAATGGCATTCCGATCTTGCACCGAAGACGCGCGAGCGCGTCTGGCGGCAGGTGATGGAAGGTCAGGTGCGCGTCGTTGCGGGTGCCCGCTCGGCGCTTTTCCTGCCGTTTCAGGACCTTGGTCTTATCGTTGTCGATGAAGAGCACGATCCCGCCTACAAGCAGGAAGACCGCGTTTTCTATAATGCACGCGATATGGCCGTGGTTCGCGGGCATATTGGCAGTTTTCCGGTTATTCTGGCCTCGGCAACACCGTCCGTTGAAAGTCAGGTCAATGCACTGCAGGGGCGCTACACCCGCATCCGTCTGACAGGGCGTTATGCGGAAGCGGCAATGCCTGATCTGAAGGCCATCGATATGCGACGGTCGCCGCCACGTCCCGGCGGGTTCCTGTCTCCTGCACTTGTTGAGGCAATGAACCAGACGCTGCAACGCAAGGAACAGTCGCTGCTGTTTCTCAACCGCCGCGGTTATGCTCCGCTGACACTGTGCCGGGTATGCGGGCATCGTTTTCAATGTCCATGCTGTTCAAGCTGGCTGGTCGAGCACCGGTTTCGCGGCCAACTTGTCTGCCACCAATGCGGACATCATGAACCCCGGCCAGAGGCTTGCCCGTCCTGCGGAACGCTGGATCATCTTGTTGCCTGCGGTCCCGGTGTCGAGCGCATAGCCGAGGAGGCTGAAAAGACCTTTCCCGATGCGCGGATCATCGTCCTGTCCTCCGATTTGATGGGGGTAAAACGTCTGCGGCTGGAACTTGATGCGATTGCACGCGGCGAGGCGGATATTGTCATCGGCACGCAGCTTGTCGCCAAAGGGCACAACTTTCCCAATATGACTCTGGTTGGCGTTGTCGATGCGGATCTGGGGCTTGCCAATGGCGACCCGCGTGCAGCAGAGCGCACGTTCCAGTTGCTGAGCCAAGTGACGGGCCGTGCCGGTCGTACGGGCAAAAAGAGCCTAGGGTTGTTGCAGACCTATCAGCCCGATCATCCGGTTATGCGGGCGATTATTTCCGGTGATGCGGAAGCGTTCTATGCGCGGGAAATAGAAGAGCGTGAAAGATCGGGCCTGCCACCCTATGGGAGATTGGGAGCGCTTATCATTTCGGCAGGAACACGGGCGGAAGCGGAAACCCACGCACGGGCATTGCGCCGCGCCGCGCCGCACTCACCTGAAATCAATGTGCTTGGTCCTGCGGAAGCGCCATTGGCTCTCATTCGCGGGCGGCATCGCTTCCGGCTTTTGATTCACGGAACACGCAAGGCCGATATCCAGAACTTTATTCGCGCGATCCTGAGTGCCGGACCAAAAGAGCGTGGATCAGTGCGCGTGCAGATTGATATCGACCCGCAAAGCTTTCTATAAGCAAACAGCGGTAATGGTTAACGCGATGAGGGCGGAAGAATGATGGAATTGTATTGGCCAGCCAGTCAGGGCGAGTGGATCGCCTGGAGTTCTGCCGCCGTTACCGTTGTCTTTGGCCTGATCATGTTTTTTGCGCCGCGCATCGCATTCAAGATTTTGCGCCTGCAAACCGTGCCTTCCCATCCTGAAGCCTTGTCGGAAGCGCGCGCCACCATGGCGGGTTTCTATCTGGGGCTGGGACTTTGCGCACTTGTCTTTGCACAGCCCTTCCTGTGGATCGCACTTGGCGTGTCCTGGGGCTTCACTGTTTTTGGCCGTCTGATCTCGATGATGTCTGATCGGGGCAACACGCTTTACAACTGGATTTCCGTCCTGATTGAACTGGCACTGGCAGCAGGACCGTTGGCATTCGCCTTCGGCTTTATCGCCTAGTTGTTGCGCCTGATAGTTGAGTGGTGAATTCATAAAATAGCTGCTGCGGCAATTCTGACGCCTGTTTTCGCGGATTCGCGTGTTGCGACTCCTGCTTCTCTATGCTAGACGGCATTCAAATCTCGTCGGGGGACAGTTTCAAGGTTGTTTCCGCGGCGATAAAAAATCAATAATGCCAAAGATTTGACCGAAAATTCCTTTTGGTTTCCCGGTTTTTGGCTTCAACGCAGAGAGCTTGTCGTTCGTGGCAGAAACTTCGTCGCTCATATCCGGTGTTGCCCAGCGTTATGCGGGCTCGCTGTTCGACCTCGCGCTGGAAGCAAAATCAGTCGCTGAAGTAGAAAAGAATCTGGGTCAATTCGAGGCGCTCATCAATGGTAGCGCTGACCTGAAGCGCCTGATCGAGAGCCCGGTTTTTTCGGCGGAAGATCAGGAAAAGGCGATTTCCGCCGTTCTGGCCAAAGCCAAGATCGGTGGCCTCGTTGCCAATTTCCTGCGTGTCGTGGCTCAGAACTGCCGTCTGTTTGCGGTTCCATCCATGATCCAGGCCTTCCGCAACATCGCTGCTGAAAATCGCGGCGAGGTTTCGGCAGATGTTACTTCTGCGCATGCTTTGACTGCCGCGCAGCAAACAGAATTGAAGGCCACGCTGAAAAGCGTCGCCGGCAAGGACGTGACAATCAATGTCACCGTTGATCCGTCGATCCTTGGAGGTCTCATCGTCAAGTTGGGGTCCCGCCAGATCGACACTTCACTTCGCACAAAACTTTCTTCGCTTAAGCTTGTACTGAAAGAGGTCGGCTGATGGACATCCGCGCCGCGGAAATTTCCGCAATCCTGAAAGAGCAAATCAAGAATTTCGGCAAGGAGGCAGAAGTCTCCGAAGTCGGTCAGGTTCTGTCCGTCGGTGACGGTATTGCTCGTGTATATGGTCTGGACAATGTTCAGGCTGGTGAAATGGTCGAGTTCCCGGACGGTACCCGTGGCATGGCCCTGAACCTTGAAAGCGACAACGTCGGTGTTGTTATTTTCGGTTCGGACCGTGACATCAAGGAAGGTGACATCGTCAAGCGCACAGGCGCTATCGTTGACGTTCCAGTCGGCAAGGAATTGCTCGGCCGCGTTGTGGACGCACTCGGCAATCCAATCGACGGCAAGGGTCCGATCAAGGCAAAGCAGCGCTCACGCGTTGACGTCAAGGCACCCGGCATCATCCCCCGCAAGTCGGTGCATGAGCCAATGTCGACGGGCCTCAAGGCTATCGATGCTCTGATCCCGGTTGGTCGCGGCCAGCGCGAGCTGGTCATCGGTGATCGTCAGACCGGTAAGACTGCAATCATTCTCGACACGTTCCTCAATCAGAAGCCGGCTCACGATGCTGGCAATGAGAGCGAGCGTCTCTACTGCGTTTACGTTGCTATCGGCCAGAAGCGTTCGACCGTTGCGCAGTTCGTCAAGATCCTCGAAGAGCGCGGTGCGCTTGAATATTCCATCGTTGTTGCTGCGACGGCTTCCGATCCTGCGCCTATGCAGTATCTGGCACCATTCGCCGGCTGCGCCATGGGTGAATATTTCCGTGACAACGGCATGCATGCGCTGATCGGTTATGATGATCTGTCCAAGCAGGCTGTGGCTTACCGCCAGATGTCGCTGCTGCTGCGTCGTCCTCCGGGCCGCGAAGCTTATCCCGGCGACGTTTTCTATCTGCATTCCCGTCTGCTTGAGCGCTCTGCCAAGCTCAATGATGAGAATGGTGCTGGTTCCCTGACCGCTCTGCCGGTTATCGAAACTCAGGCGAACGACGTTTCGGCTTACATCCCGACCAACGTGATTTCGATCACCGATGGTCAGATTTTCCTCGAAACCAACCTGTTCTATCAGGGTATCCGCCCGGCTGTTAACGTCGGTCTGTCGGTTTCCCGCGTTGGTTCTGCCGCGCAGATCAAGGCGATGAAGCAGGTTGCCGGTTCGATCAAGGGTGAGCTGTCGCAGTACCGCGAAATGGCGGCCTTTGCGCAGTTCGGTTCCGATCTTGATGCTTCCACCCAGCGTCTGCTTAATCGCGGTGCGCGCCTTACCGAACTTCTGAAGCAGCCGCAGTTCTCGCCGCTGAAAACCGAAGAACAGGTTGCGGTCATTTTCGCTGGTGTGAATGGTTATCTCGACAAGCTGGCTGTTAATCAGGTCAGCAAGTTTGAGCAGGGCCTCCTCACATGGCTGCGTACCGAGAGCAAGGATGTTCTGGATGCGATTGCCAAGGAAAAGCAGCTGAGCGACGATATCAAGGGCAAGCTTAAAGCTGCCGTTGATGCCTTTGCCAAGTCTTTCGCTTAAACCACTGACGGGATGAACGGATGCCTTCGTTAAAGGATCTGAGAAACCGGATCGCCTCGGTCAAGGCGACGCAGAAAATCACCAAGGCGATGCAAATGGTCGCCGCGGCGAAGCTGCGTCGTGCGCAGGAAGCTGCGGAAGCCGCGCGTCCCTATTCACAGCGCATGGCCGCAGTTCTGGCTAACATCGCCGCCAATGTTGATGGTGACGATGCGCCTATTCTGATGAGCGGAACCGGTAAGGATGATGTGCATTTGCTCATCGTCTGCACGTCGGAGCGCGGTCTTTGCGGCGGTTTCAACTCGCAGATCGTTCGTCTGGCCCGTGAACATGCGCGCCGCCTTCTCGCCGATGGCAAGACGGTCAAGATCATCACTGTTGGCAAGAAGGGTGCAGATATCCTGCGCCGCGATCTTGGCAAGCAGATAATCGAGCATGTTGATCTGCGTGAAGTAAAGCAGGTTGGTTTTGTCAACGCCGATCAGATCGGCCACAAGATCATCGCGCTTTACAATGAAGGTGCATTCGACGTCGCCACTTTGTTCTATTCGGAATTCAAGTCGGTGATTTCGCAGATTCCAACTGCACAGCAGCTGATCCCGGCCAGCGCCATTGGCGATGCCGAACCGGAAACAGCAGGTGATGCGGTTTATGAATATGAGCCAGATCCGGCCGCCATTCTCGGCGATCTGATCCCGCGTAATATTTCCGTCCAGGTTTTCCGCGCTCTCCTTGAAAACGCGGCATCGGAACAGGGTGCGCGCATGTCCGCCATGGACAACGCAACCCGCAATGCCGGTGACATGATCAACAAGTTGACAATGTCGTACAACCGTCAGCGTCAGGCTCAGATCACCAAAGAACTGATTGAAATCATTTCGGGCGCGGAAGCGCTCTAATCGCGAAGGTAAGGATCGATGGCAAAAGCAGCGACCCCGAAAACACCCGCAGCCGCCAAAGCAGCTGCACCCAAGGTAGCGGCAGCAAAAGCAACTGCACCTAAAGCAGCGGCTGCAAAAGCTGCTGCTCCGAAGGCTGAAGCAAAGGTTGCCGCTCCTGCAGCAGCAAAGACCGCCAAGGCATCGGGAACACCAAAGACTGCAGTGAAGACGACTGGTGTCGCCGGGCATATCAGCCAGGTCATCGGTGCGGTTGTCGACGTGCATTTTGAAGGTGGCAACCTGCCCAAAATTCTGAACGCGCTTGAAACCGACAACCTCGGCAACCGGCTTGTTCTGGAAGTTGCACAGCATCTGGGTGAAAACACTGTTCGCACCATCGCCATGGACTCGACCGAAGGTCTGGTTCGCGGCGCGCCAGTATATGACACAGGTTCGGCGATCATGGTTCCGGTTGGCCCGGAAACACTCGGCCGTATCATGAACGTCATCGGCGAGCCGGTTGATGAAGCTGGTCCGATCAAGGCCAAGCTGACCCGCGCTATTCACCAGCCAGCTCCTGAGTATGTCGAGCAGTCGACAGAAGCCCAGATCCTGGTAACGGGCATCAAGGTTATCGATCTGCTCGCACCTTATGCTCGTGGTGGTAAGATCGGCCTCTTCGGCGGTGCTGGCGTTGGCAAGACGGTTCTGATCATGGAATTGATCAACAACGTCGCCAAGGCGCATGGTGGTTACTCGGTATTTGCCGGTGTGGGTGAACGTACCCGTGAGGGCAACGATCTTTACCACGAAATGATCGAATCCGGCGTGAACAAGGAAGGCGGCGGCGAAGGCTCCAAGGCTGCACTGGTTTACGGTCAGATGAACGAGCCACCAGGGGCGCGTGCCCGTGTTGCTCTGTCGGGTCTGACGGTTGCCGAGCATTTCCGTGATGAAGGTCAGGACGTTCTGTTCTTCGTGGACAATATTTTCCGCTTCACGCAGGCTGGTTCCGAATTGTCCGCTCTGCTTGGACGTATTCCATCCGCTGTGGGTTATCAGCCAACGCTGGCAACCGACATGGGCCAGATGCAGGAACGCATCACCACGACGCATAAGGGTTCGATCACATCCGTGCAGGCCATTTACGTGCCCGCCGACGATTTGACCGATCCGGCGCCTGCGACATCCTTCGCGCATCTTGATGCGACGACGAACCTCAACCGTGCGATCTCTGAAAAGGGTATTTATCCGGCTGTGGACCCGCTCGACTCGACATCACGCATGCTCGATCCGCTGATCGTTGGTGAAGAACATTACGCGATTGCCCGTCAGGTGCAGTCGATCCTGCAGCGTTACAAGTCCTTGCAGGATATCATCGCCATTCTCGGCATGGACGAACTGTCGGAAGAAGACAAGATCACGGTCGCCCGCGCCCGCAAGATCGAACGCTTCCTGTCGCAGCCGTTCTTCGTTGCTGAAATCTTCACCGGTTCGCCGGGCAAGCTGGTTGATCTGGCTGACACCATCAAGGGTTTCAAAGGCCTTTGCAACGGTGACTATGATCACCTGCCGGAAGCAGCATTCTATATGGTCGGCTCCATTGATGAGGCGATTGAAAAGGCACAGCGTCTGGCAGCAGAGGCAGCCTGATCTGGAATATAATGGCGGGCTTCGGCCCGCCCTTTCTTGTCAAGGCCATCCCTTCTATCAGGTCAATGACCGCAGGAATTGAGTGAATATCATGGCAGAAGCCTTCCATTTTGAACTTGTGTCACCCGAACGTCTGCTCCTCTCGGAACAAGTCACCGAAGTTGTGGTTCCGGGTACGGAAGGCTATATGACAGTGATGGCTCACCATGCGCCGCTGATGGCGACTGTGAAGCCGGGCGTTGTTACGGTGAAGCTGGCTGACGGCAAGCCCGACAGCTATGTTGTGTTCGGTGGTTTTGTTGATGTGACGCCCGATGGCTGCACGCTCCTCGCGGAATCGGCGGTACACGTCACTGATATAAAGGCTGATGAACTTCAGAACCGTATCAAAGACGCCCGCGAAGATTTCGAAGATGCGACAACGCGTGAACAGCGCGCAAAAGCAGAGGATCTTCTTGGTCAGTTGACGACCTTGCAGGAAGCCATCAAGACTGCTTGATTGATCATATGCAATCGACAATGATTGAAAGCGGGCCTTGGGTCCGCTTTTTTGTTGTGAGGGTCTTCTATGTCATTATCGACGCCGCGCGGTCCAGTTTCCACTTTTCTCATATCAATCTTGGGAGATCCGGTCGCTGGTTTGTTGTGGATTGGTCGAGGCCGGTTAGCTGTTCTCGCTGCGATCATATTATATGGCGCTGTAATTGCCGTTTGCTATGTGGGTATCCCGCCGTTTTCTCTTAAAGGGCTGCCAAGCCCGATCTTTCTGAATATTATAGTAAAAGTGGCGCTGGCAGTCGGTATTTGTATTCTTGCAATCAAATCCATCCCAAAATGGTATTCAAGAGGCTATAGCCTGATGCCGGTGTATATTGTTTGTTCGCTGCTTGTGGCGTTTGTGGTTCGCAGTTTCATTTTGCAGCCGTTTGATATTCCCAGTAGCAACATGGCGCCTACATTGGTTGTCGGCGATCATTTCCTAGCTTCAAAATCAGCCTATGGGTATAGCCAGTACAGCGTTCCGTTGGAGCTATTACCGATAGAGAGAAGCGTTCTCTCAAAAGCTCCGGAGCGCGGTGATATCGTGGTATTCCGCACGAACGATGTTGATTATATTGCGCGGGTTATCGGTTTGCCGGGAGAAACGGTTCAGATGGTTGACGGTGTTCTCCACATCAATGGAACGCCGGTTAAACTCGAAAAAATGGGTACCTATCCTTACGGCGAAGGCGGAACTAAGCGGCCGGTTCCCCTGGAGCGCGAGACCTTGCCGAATGGAATATCTTACGCAATCCTGAACATGATGGATGGAGGTTTAGGCGACAATACGAAAGTCTATGATATTGCTGCAGGACATTACTTCGTGATGGGTGATAACAGGGATAATTCAGCCGATAGCCGTTTTGGACTTGGACCGGTTCCATTTGAGAATATCTTCGCCAAAGCGGTGCGGATTTTCTGGAATTCGGAAGGCATCAGTTATTCGGAACGGCAGTCCCTCGTTCCAGTGAAAGAATAAGTAATTTCGAGTGACGATAAATCTGGCTTTCAAGCCAGATGCTGGAAAGCAGCCACAACCTGCTCATAAACCCGGCGCTTGAACGGCACGATGAGATCAGGCAATTGCGCCATCGGTTTCCATGCCCATTCATCAAATTCAGCCGTGTGGCCGCCGGGTGGAGGATTGATTGCGATCTCGCTTTCGTCGCCAGTGAATTGGTAGGCAAACCATTTCTGCGTCTGGCCGCGATATTTGCCTTTCAGCGCGATTCCGACGAGTTCGGGAGGCAAGTCATAATTGATCCAGTCTGGTGCTTCAGCGAGCAGGGAAACGGTTTTCATGCCGGTTTCCTCATAGAGTTCGCGCCGCGCCGCAATCTCGGCATCCTCGCCCTTGTCGATACCGCCCTGTGGCATCTGCCAAAGCTGGGTTGCGCCTTCCATCTCGTCATTGGGTATGACAATGCGATGTCCCGCCCAGACGAGCCTGTCTGCATTGAGGACCATAATCCCAACGCAAGGTCGGTAGGGGAGTGTCTCCGGGTCGACAGACCCATGTTTCTTGCTCATGAGATTACTCCACTGCGGGTGAGATGGTGATGATGGTGCCTAGCCCTTTTCAGGGTCCCGGACAAGGGCGGAAACCGGCACAATCTCGATACCGCGGGTCTTGGCTTCATTGGCCCAGGCAGCGACCGCGTCCACAGTTGCGTCGAAGGCTGAGCCTGTGCCTATGGCCGTACCCTTGGCGCGGGCAATGCGCTCCAGCTCGTCCAGTTTCTTGAGAATATTGCCCCGATCCTGCGAACCGTCGATCAGCACGTCGGCTGCCGCAAAAGGTGTTCCCTGCTGTGCTGCTATTGTATCGGCCTGGCTGCGGGCTGAACTGCCATCATCCAGATAAAGCAGACCGCGCTTCGCCACGTCCTGCATGACGGAGGTCATCGCCTTGGTATCAGCGGTAAAGCGGGCACCCATATAATTCACAATGCCGGTGTAATTTGTAATACGGCCCATGGTCTTGTGCAAATTATCCAGCGTCTCGGCAGCAGGCGCATCGACTGTCAATGTGTTGCGACCGGGATTGACGCGTGGATAGTCAAATGGCTCCAGCGGGACTTGCATCAGCAGTTCGTGGCCGTTCTGGCGTGCTGTCTGCATCCAGCGGGTGAGGCTATTGCCTTCAGGCGCAAAGGCCAGCGTCACTTCTGCGGGCAGCACGCCGATAGCGCGCTGTGTGCCTGTTTGAGACATGCCAAGCCCGCCGATGACGATGGCCACGCGTGCGCCACGCGCGCCAGACCAGGGCCGGGCATAGATATCAAGCGGCCTTCGACCATCGGGCGCGGTAATCGGCAAAAGGCCTTGGGCTGTTTCCTCAAGCAGATCGCGATCAGGAATATGCGCGGTCAATGGATTCTGCGACCGTCTCGCAGGATCGCCGACCACAATTATTTTCGGGCCGCCGGGACTTGTTGGTATATTTTCCGATCGTGTGGTGGCTGCCGGTGGTTTGGTGGCTGCGGACGCGATCTTTGGTTGTGGCGGTGTTGCCTCGGCGATCTCAGGTTTTTTCGGTTCCGAGGGTGGATTGCGAAAACCGTGATTGCTTGTGAGTGAAATCAGCAATGCCATCGCGCCTATGCCCAGTACGGCAGCGGAAGGCATCAGCCAGCGAGTGCCGATCTTACGACCTGATGTTTCTTTAGGCCGTTTGCTGTTTTGCCCCAGCGGCCTGTTGATATCGGAATTCACGCGCTTTGGCCGATGACGGAGGGAGAAAGAGAGGAAATATCATTGCTGAAAAAAGGGGGCCAGACAAAGTGTCCGGCCCCGTTCTCATATTAGTTTGGCACACCCTTTGTCGGGTCCGCCGGGAAAGCTGCATTGGCCTGTTCGCCGCGCAGAAGCTTCAGGGCTTCGATCAACTGCAGATCATCCTTTGGATCTTGCGGAACATAGGCAATGGAACCTGAACCTTCTGCATCTTCCTGAACGCCCTTGATATGGCCCTTCAGGCTGGACTCGCTCATTGGCTCTGCACGGCCCTTGAGATCATCGGGCAATGGCTGATCGACAGCGATATCAGGGACAATACCCTTACCCTGAATAGATTTTCCAGCAGGCGTATAATAAAGCGCTGTCGTCAGGCGCAGCGCGCCATTTTCACCAAGCGGGATAATCGTCTGCACGGAACCCTTGCCGAACGAACGTGTGCCAAGCACCGTTGCACGGCGATGATCCTGCAACGCGCCAGCAACAATTTCCGAGGCGCTGGCTGAACCGCCGTTGATCATGACGATCAAAGGCTTGCCATTGGTCAAATCGCCGGGACGGGCATCGAAACGGGTGATGTCCTGCGGATCGCGGCCCCGGGTCGATACGACTTCACCCTTGTCGAGGAAGGCATCGGATACGGCGACCGCCTGATCCAGAAGGCCACCCGGATTAAGGCGCAGGTCCAGTACAAAGCCCTTGAGCTTGTCCTCAGGCACCTTGCTCTGAATATCCTTGATTGCCTTCTGCAGGTCTTCAAAGGTCTGTTCGGTGAAGGAGATGACGCGGACATAACCAACATCGTTCTCGACGCGATACTTGACGGCCTTTACCTTCACGACGTCACGAACAATCGTCAGTTTGATCGGCTTGTCTGCGCCCTGACGGATAAGTGTCAGTTCAATAGGCGTGTTGACCTCGCCGCGCATCTTGTCGACCGCATCGGTCAGGTTCAGTCCACGAACATCGGTACCATCAATCTGGGAAATATAATCGCCAGCCAGAACACCTGCCTTGGATGCCGGTGTGTCTTCGATGGGTGAAATGACTTTCACGAGTTCATTTTCCATCGTGACTTCAATACCAAGACCGCCAAATTCACCCTTGGTCTGAACGCGCATGTCCTGCGCCTGTTCAGCGTTCATGTAAGACGAATGGGGGTCGAGCGATGTCAGCATGCCATTGATGGCGCTTTCAATCAGCTTCTTGTCATCCGGCGGAGTGACGTACTGATTGCGTACGCGCTCAAAGATGTCACCGAAGATCGACAGTTGCTTGTATGTGTCGTTGCCCGCAGCTTCTGCAGCGGTTGTGGGCAGCGAACCCTGCACAACGACCATTGCCGTGGCACCCAACAGGGCTCCGGCCAAGAGAAGCGTTAACCTACGTATCATTTGTGGTCCTTCCAGCGAGCCTATCCGCCCACCAGGGAGCGGGATTAACAGGTTTTGTATCTTTTCGGAACTCAATGTAAAGCATTGGCGCTCCATTTCCCATCTGAACGGTGCCGGTACTGGCGACAAGTTGCTCGTTCATCACACCAACAGGCTCTCCCGCCAAAACGAATTGATTCTGCGAGACATTGATTCTCTTCATACCCGCCAACACGACATGATAGCCATTGCCGGCATCAAGGATCAAGAGTTGACCATAGGAACGGAATGCGCCGGCATAAAGGACGACAGCATCCGTAGGCGCCGTAATGGTTGCTCCGGCGGATGTTTCCAGCGTGTCGCCCTGCAAAATTCCGCCCAAGCCGTCGTCATCGCCAAAATGCCTGATAAGCTTGCCTGCGCCCGGCATGGAAAGGTGGCCCTTGAGTGAAGCAAAATTCACCTTGGCTGAAAGGCGCTCCTGATTGGAAGCAAAATTATCGGCACGCTCCTTGCTCGCCGCAAGTTTCTGCTCTTCCTTCTGGTTGGCAGCACTCGCAGCTTTGCGCGCCTCTTCCATATCCTGCTCCATCGAGGCGATGAGATCGCGTAGCGACGTCGCCTTCCTGGCCAATTCTTCCGCCCGTTGTTGTTCCGCCTTACGGGTCTCTTCCGAGGTTGTCTGCAGCTTCTGCTTTTCGGCAAGCAGCAAATCCAACCGTTTCTTTTCTTCCGCCTGTCCTGACATGGCGGCGGTCAACCGGGTCTGTTCGTCTGAAATCGATGTCTTGATCCGGGTCAATTCCTTAAGGTCTGCAATCAGCACTTCGGTCTGTTCGCGCATTTCAGGAACGACAGCGCCAAGCAGGACAGCACTTCGGACGGAAGCAAGTGCATCATCAGGGCGCACGAGAATAGCGGGCGGGGGATTGAGCCCCATGCGCTGCAGGGCGGCAAGCACTTCGGCAAGAGCACCCCGGCGCTCTCTCAGGGATAATTTTATACCGTCTTCCTGCTCCCGCAGATCGGTCAGCTTGTCGCCAATTCCGGCGATATCTTCAGTCAATTTCTTTTCGGTCTTGGCCGACTGGATAAGCGCGGCTGTTATGGTTGTCTGATCTTTTTTCAGATCAGCAATTTCCTTATCGAGCGAGGCGACACGTTCGGAAGATAGACTGATCTGTCCGGTGACTTCATCCAACTGTTTGACGGTTTCGGCACGTTTTGGATCGACTTGTTCCTGAGCCCTTGCAGGGTAAAAGCAGGCAAACATCAAAAGAAGGAGGCTGGCACGCACGCCCATAGCCTTCCCTGAACCGATTGTTGCTTTTGAAACCAGAAAACGCATATGCGGACCGAAATAAATTATGATTAGAGCCCGACAATAGGAAGACTTCGATTAATGAACTATTAACCATAAGCCGTCCACGCCGGATATTCGCGTAATGCTATCACTTTAGTCTCGAATGGGATGGCGGAATTGCGGCATGAACTTCACTCTTGCGTGAAACTCAGCCAGTTTAGCCGACATCCAAGCACTGGCTTCCTCCATTCTGTGAACATTTGTTTTGCTTTCTCATTTTGAATGCTATGGGAACGGTTACAAAAGATATTTAATCTCCTGACGCATTGCGGTGATGCAATGATTTTCATACCGGACCGGGCATAACCCGAATCTGATCGGAATGCGGCAGGCTCATCATGGTTTCTGGATTTTTGAAATGACCGACCTGACAGTCGTAATCCCTGTCTACAATGAATCGGGAAATATCGGTGCGCTTGTCACTGAAATCAATCAGGCCCTTTCGGGTGTCGCAGCCTATGAAATACTGATTGTTGACGATGGGTCCGCCGATGGTTCAGCCGAGGAGGCTTTGAATGCGGGCCGTCATATCAGGGTTTTGCGGCATACGAAGCGGACGGGCAAATCCAGAGCGCTGGTGAGCGGATTTCAGGCAGCAAAAGGAAAATGGGTTGCGACGCTTGATGGCGATGGACAGAACAACCCGTCGGACCTTGCACAACTTTGGGCACGCATTGAAAAATCTCAACCGGTGCTTTTTGCCGGTGTCAGGAAGCGGCGTAATGACGGCGTGGTAAAACTGCTGACATCGAAATCCGCAAATTTCATACGCAAGCGCCTGCTCCGGGATAATTGCCGGGATGCGGGGTGTGGTTTCAAGGTTTTACCAGCCAATATCGCGAAGGGATTGCCCTATTTCGACAATATGCATCGCTTCCTCCCGGCACTCTCAATTCGGGCGGGATTGCCTGTGATCGAGGTCGACGTGGAAGATCGCCCGCGTCTGGCCGGAGTGTCGAAATATGGCTTCTTTGATCGCGCTGCTGTGGCTTTTCTGGATACGGTCGGTGTCTTCTGGCTTATCCGTCGCTATTCTGATCCGGGAGTGGTGAATGAGATGAATAGCGCTGAAAGCTGAAAGTTCTCGTTCGACCGCTGAAGTTCCTCAACGGGCCGACAACCCTTGTGATCGGGCCGACCGCAACAGCATCTACCGGTAATCGCTCAAGCGTATCCTTGTTCGGTGCATCGCCGCCGCGCCAGATGAGAACGATATCGTCTGCACTGCCCTTCGCTGGCGGCCATTTTAACTGGACCGCTACATTGGCTGCGTCGTCCTGTCTGTCTGCCGCAATACGTGCAGGGGCTGAATTCTGCGCGCGAATAGCCCCTGCAACGGCATCAAACGGTGTGGACAGGCGTTCGGCACCAAACAGCATGACAATGGCAAAGGCTATTGGTGCGAGAATGTAAAATCCTGCGGATATGACCAGCAGATTTCGCGCACCGTATTTTTGCGGGAAATAAAGTGCCAGCAGTATAGCGGTTGGCGCCAGAATGGGTGCCATGTAGCGCTCTGCCACCGAATGATAATCGGCAAAAAGGACAATCAGACCAAAAGCCGTCAAACCGATGACAACCGTGCGAAAGAGCACTTTTCTCATATCAACGTCGCCGTCCGGCGCGGGCTTTGGATCGTCCTTGCGCCGTCCGATCAAAAAGATCAGGAGAGCCGGGCCAGACCAGAGAAATGCCGAAATAACGAGGCTGAGAACACCGTCTATCCCAAACCATGGGAGATCGAATGGCTGTAGCATCGGGATCGGATGGTTGAGTTTGGCCATACGTCCCGCCGTTGCAGCCAATGGCGCGTTAAGAGATGCAATGACGATGGGACTCAAGGCGACCACAAAAATGGCGAGGGAAATCCATGCCGGCTTGCGGAAGATCTGACGGCGAATGGTGGGGTTCAGCGCACAAGCGATCAAAAAACTGAAGAGGAATATGAAGAAGTTATATTTTGCCAGTCCGCCGATCGCAGCCCAAACGCCAAGCCAGATATAAGCGGTGTAACCTCGTCCCGAGCGGATCAACGTCAGGGCATGAATGATGCCGATGGACGCGACAATCACCAGAAGTGTATGTGCGGTTGTCTGGATCGACATCCACACGATTTGAGGCAGCAAAGCCGAGGCTGCAAGGGCCAATACTCCTGCGCGATCTCCGCCCAGACGGCGTGCTGTATCGAATGAAAGCCAGTGGTAAAGACCAAGCAGGCAAAGACGGACGGTGACGGTTGCGACAACCCAGTTCCAGCCGGTCAGGTCAAGCGCCAGCCGGACAAGCCAGTTGTAAAGCGGTGGGTGTGAGTTGCCGTAAATCCAGGAAAAATCAACCGAACCTACAAACTGCGCTTCATCAATATCGAGAAACGGCGATAGTGCCAGCCTCAACGCGATGACACCTACTGTGTAGCACACTATGGCAATGGGTATTTGCCGGGCGAGATATGTCCAGTTGATCATTGGGCCGTCCAGTTTCAATGCTGCACTTAAAGGGATGCAACCTGACCGTTATTGTCATTTTATATCTTCCCACTACAACCAAGTGGGGCGACCCGCAATGCTACAAACGTCAGACTAAATTGATACCTGCCGGAAATGCAAAAACCGCCGGTACAACCGGCGGTTTTAAGAAAGTTCCCGTTTTGACTAGGCTTTGCGAAGGAGCCCTGCAATCAGGGAAATCACCAGCAGCGCCAAGAATACAAAGAAGATAATCTTTGCAATACCGACAGAAGCGCCAGCAATTCCGCCAAAGCCCAATACACCTGCCACAAGGGCAATAATCAGAAAAACGACTGCATAATAAAGCATTATTATCTCCCTATCTTGTTGCTTTCAGAACGCTTCCGAAGAGACTTTGTTCCGATGCGGATAGTTTGATGGAATGCTTTGAGCAGTCTTATGCCTTTGCCTTGCTGCTTTCCTTGAAGAACAATGCCTGTGTAATCAATGCCTTGACCATATCAGGATTAAAAGGCTTGGTGACAAGGAAGGTTGGCTCCGGCCGTTCACCAGTCAGCAGCCGTTCCGGAAATGCAGTGATGAAGATAACAGGAACAGCATCCTGGCTAAGGATATTGTTCACGGCATCGATACCCGAACTACCGTCGGCCAACTGGATGTCTGCAAGGATCATGCTGGGATGGGTCTGGGCATATAGCTTGATCGCCTCATCCCGGGTACGGGCAATCCCGACGACCCGGTGGCCCAGGCTTTCAACCATGTGTTCGATATCCATGGCGATTAACGGCTCATCCTCGATGATCATGATATCGGTGGCAATCTGCTTGGAGATGCCGACAGAAGCCTCATCGAGCAGGCCATAGAGTTCCTGCTCATCAATATCCAGGATATCCAGTGTTTCGGCCTGACTGAATCCTTCAAGGCTGATGAGAAGGAAAGCCTGCCGCGCCCGTGGTGCGATGGCCGTCAGATTCGCTGCGGCATGCTTTTCCCAACCGAATTCTGATTGCAGTTCGAGGGGGCGCACATTGACCGAGTTGAAATGCTTGATCAGCAGCTTGTAGAGACTGACGCGATCAGATGATGTTTCAGGGAAAAGGGAGACATCGCTGATGAGAATTTCAAGTGTGGCCGCCACATAGGCATCACCGGAGGACTGCGAACCGGTAATGGCACGAGCAAAACGACGAAGGTAGGGCAGATGAGGAGCGATCCGAGTGGACAATGACATTATGATGATTTCCCTGTTCCCCTTGGGGATATTGAAGAAGAATACGAACCAAAACACATTCGCGAAAAAAAAGTTCCCCGGTGACGGAACTTTTCGTCATCTAAAGTATTATCGACATTAATGTGCCTGCCAAAAGCTTTTGCGACGAACGACCAGCAAAGATAGTAGAATGAACGCAAACAAAAGTCTCTCCGACGGCCCTGACAAGGGACGCGTCCGCCGCCGCGACGTCAGAAACGCGGAATCAGAAATCGGTTTAAAGCTTCGAGCACTTTATGCCTCTGTTCAGGAGGAGGAAATCCCTGTGCGATTTCTGGACCTTTTGGAAAAGCTCGACGAAGCTGAACGCAACCATGCTCAGTCGTCAAAATAACAGGCGGTCGAATGGTACATGAATCTCCTGATTTCAAGAGAAATCTGATTGCGTCGCTGCCCAAGCTGCGTGCTTTTGCCGTATCGCTGATCGGCAACCCCGATCGCGCCGATGACCTTGTCCAGGACACGATCATGAAGGCGTGGGCCAAACAGGATTCTTTTGAGGCCGGTACCAACATCAAGGCTTGGCTGTTCACAATCCTGCGCAATGAATTTTATAGCCAGATGCGCAAACGCGGGCGTGAAGTGCAGGATTCCGACGGAATTTTCACTGAACAGCTCTCTGTGCATCCGGCACAATATGGATCACTCGATTTGCAGGATTTTCGCAAGGCTCTGGAAAAACTGCCCGATGATCAGCGCGAGGCAATTATTCTTGTTGGTGCATCCGGCTTTTCCTATGAGGAAGCGGCCGATATTTGCGAATGCGCTGTCGGAACGATCAAGAGCCGGGTGAGCCGTGCGAGAACGCGATTGCAGGAGCTTCTTGATGTGCAGGGCGAGGTGGATTACGGACCCGACTCTATCTCCACGCAGGTTACTTCAAACAAATTTGCCTGAAATATCATCCTCATTTGTCTCTTGAGGCATTGGCGATGGCTTGGAAAATGCGGCTGCTACTGCCTGCAGGATCTGGGTCTTGCCATAGGGTTTCAGAACGACAGGAACATTGGCAAAGCCTGTAATGCCACTCCTTTGCTGGTCATAGGCGGTGGCGAAGACAATAGGGGTGCCCTGTCGTTGCAAAAGCATTGCTGCTTCGAACGATGAAGCGCCTCGGGCCTGAACCTCAAGAATGGCGATGTCGCATGGCTGCCCGCTCTGGACCCAGAAAAGCAGTTCTGCAACGGTTGAAACCACGTGAACAGATTTCGCACCGCACTCTTCGGCGATGCGTTCCAGCTCCAGTCCTATCAGAAATTCATCGTCCAGAACGAGAAGTCGCTTGCCGGTTAATTCCATATTCACTGCTCCTAAAAACAGTGCCTATGCGCCCAATCGCTGATGTCTGTCATTTAACTATGACATGTCGAATGCGAAGAATTATCGGGCATTTGAACGCCATCGTGCTAGCGTGCCGAGCAACTCTCAATTGAGAAAAACATGAAAACAAGCTCAGCTTCAACGGTGCGGCAATTCCCTTGCGAAAAATGTCCCTTGCAGGATTTTCCGCATTTTCAACCGCATGACAAGGAAGAGGTGACGTTTCTGTCTGGCTTCAAGTCGGGTGAACTTGTAGCCGATGCCGGTACAACGTTTCTGGTTGAGGGCGCCAACAGCGCTCATCTGTTCACGGTTCTGTCAGGGTGGGCGTTCCGCTATAAAACCCTTGAAGATGGCCGCAGGCAGATACTCAACTATGTGCTGCCCGGTGATCTTATTGGACTGCAAGGGTCCCTGATGAAAGAGATGCAGCACTCCATCGAGGCAATGTCGCCAGTCATTCTCTGTGTATTCCAACGCGATAAATTGCCTAATCTTTTTCGCAATTTCCCCAGCCTTGCCTACGACATTACATGGCTGGCATCACGTGAAGAGCAGATGCTGGATGAAATTCTGCTGAGCGTCGGCCGGCGCTCTGCACTGGAGCGCGCGGCCTATCTGTTTGCTTTTATTTTCCAGCGGGCCAAATCGGTGGGCATGGTGAAGAACAACAAACTTTTTGTTCCGCTCAGACAACAGCACGTCGCCGATACGCTCGGCCTGTCGATTGTGCATACCAATAAAACACTGAAGAAACTCGCCGCTCGCGGTGCATTGCGCTGGGTTGATCGCGGGTGTGAAGTGCTTGATGAAGCAATGCTTCTGGATATATCGGGGTGGCAGGGTTTGCCGAAGGTTCAGAGACCCTTTATCTAAGTCATCCATGGAGTGCAGGCCGATGTGAACGGCCCGGTTGGAGCAATGCATGTGATGCAATGGCGCAGATTATTGACGGGTTTTTCCGAGAGGCCGGGGCGCGGGCTGGCAATTTTGATCTCGCTCGTCCTGATTGTCACGGCAGCTGTATCAACGATTATTCTGACCCGCGGTTTCAATAACCAGATGGATGACGTCATCGCCACATACCGGGTGCGCGAGCAGGCGGATAGTACTCTGGCGCTTCTGAATGCGGCCCATAGCAACCAGCGTGGTTTTCTTCTAACCCAGAACCCGGCCTTTCTCGATCTGTATCGCACTTCATCGTCGCATCTGGATGAATCGCTCAATACGTTAAACGAGATGACAAGGGGTAATTCTCGCCAGCAGGTCATCGTTAGCCAAATTCAGGGGTTGGCGAAACAGAAACAGCAAAAAGTTGATTCAGCCATTGCGCTGTCGCTGGCCGGAAACAACAGCGATGCTCTTGCTTCACTTGGACCGGATTTCGGCATCGGGCAAATGGATGAAATCAAGAAAACGATTAACGGTTTTCTGGCTGAAGAGGACCGGCGGCTCATCGCGCGCAATATTGCGATGGATGACCTGCGTTTCTGGCTTACGATCGCGTCAATTGCAGCTCTGGGTGGCGCTCTCATTCTGGCCTATATCCTCGCCAGCCGTACCAAGCGCTATGTCCGCAAGCTGACCGAGGGCCAATCAACGCTCCTTTCTGAAAAATCACAGCTGGAAGAAATGGTGCAGTTGCGTACCGCCGAGCTGGAAAAAGCCATGATGGTGGCCACACGCGAGAGGGCGCGTGTCGAAACGCTTCTTCAGGATTCCGATCATCGCATCGGTAATTCATTGGCGACAGTTTCATCGCTTCTCGGTATCCAGATGCGTGATGTGTCGTCGGAGGAAATCCGGGCGGCACTTGGGGCCGCGCGTGATCGTATCCAGACGATTTCTTCGGCGCATCGTCGCCTCCGGCTGGGCAAAGATCATGAAACTGTCCGCGCCGACGAATATTTGCCAGAGGTTATCGCTGATCTCAAGGATTCCCATGTCCATGACCGGGATATCCAGATCAGCGCCCATATTGAACCGATTGACCTGAGTTCGCGCGACGCCACAACACTAGGTATCATCATTGGCGAGTTGACCATGAACGCAATCAAGCACGCCTTCCCGCATAATCGCACCGGATCGATTGCAATCAGTCTGGCGCATGATGTGAACGGTGTAGTCGCGCTTGATATCGCAGATGACGGCGTTGGTATCCAGAAGAAGCTCCAAAAACGTGCATCCGGTATTGGATCGGTGATTGTTGCGCAGCTGTGTCAACAGTTTGGAGGTGAAGTGAATTACGCTGCAAATCCGAGCGGCGGCACATTGGTGACGGTCACTTTTCCTTCGCTCCAGAGCGCTAGGACCCCAGAAGAAAAGAAGGCAGAAAACGAATGAAGGCGCGTCAGAGCGTTGCCGCGCCGGTCTCCGGCATATCCGCTTTTAGCTTTTCAAGGGCAAGCTCGATATCGCGCAGGTTTCGAGTAAAACCATCGTCAGTATCCATTCCGCCTTCGGTTGCCGCGCGTTGCAATCCTCTTGCTTCACTTAAAAGTTCATGCAGTTTTTCAATTTTCGCGGGCCTTGTCAGACTATTGTCGGATAGAATGTCTTTGACTTCGAGCATAAATTTCTCCCTTGCATTGTTGATCAGAGAGAAACGGCGCTGGCGAATAAATGTTCCGATTGGGGAACAAAGGGTAATTCGTCGCGTTGATATCCGAAGCTGTTTTAATGTTGAGAGTAAGGACGGCTCGACAAGGGGCGTCATGTGAATATGAAGTCAGGCCATATTTCCGAAAACATGTCAGAATCTCTGTCAGCCCCAGCGCGGTTGGACATGCTTTCGGCCGTAAGTCAGCTGGAATTTCAGCAAGACAATGAGCTTTATGATCTGGTGTCTCTGGCGTTGTCATTGTTGGGCAGCGACGTGGCTCAAATTGTACTGGTGGGCGAAAATCAAAACCACATATTGGCGCAAGCAGGAACAATTTCCGACCGCTCGCCTGACCTGTGGGCTTTCGGGGCGAGCGCACTGGCTTTAACAGGGAGTGATTGTCTGGTCCTTCCCGATGCGCGCGCAGACAAGCGCTTTGCCGATAATCACGCCGTGTCCACGGCCCAGGGAGTGCGGTTCGTCGCGGCTGTTCCTGTGCGCGTTGAAGAAGAGCCTGTTGGCGCATTGATGATTGCATCCGTTGAACCCGTTCATGCCATCGCGCCACAGCTTCAATCCCAGCTCAACCGGGTAGCCCGGCTTGCAGGTTCGTTTCTTGGCCTGAAGCGTGATGCGCAAAGCCGCACCGATTCCATTGCAACATTGCACCGAGACGAGTTGCGCAACGATATGGCGCTGGAGGTCGGCAATGTTGGCAGCTGGGTGTGGGACCTGAAAACAGGGAAATTTACAGGCAACAAGATGGCCTATTCCATGCTTGGGCTCAACGATGACAAGCCGATCAATGGGGAAGATGTGTTTCGGGCAATGCATCCGGATGATTTTCCGCTGATGAAATCCGCATTTACGCGGGCGCTCGCCCATAATCAGGATTATGTCGGTGAATTTCGCGCGGCATCCTCAGGTCAATGGCTAATGGGTCGGGGTCGTATTTTCGAGCGTGATGCGGCGGGCAAGCCGCTGGTGGCTGTTGGTGTGAATATCGATATCACCAGCACGCGCAATGCTGCGGAGAAAACGCGGCTGTTGCTGCGCGAATTGAATCACCGGGTCAAAAACACGCTGGCCATGCTGCAGTCTCTGGCGCGGCAGACGCTGAACCGGACATCCGATCCGGCAGAATTCATGGAGGCATTTTCCGGCCGCCTGAGAGCGATTTCCGAGGCGCATACGCTTTTATCCGATCGGGAATGGAGCGGTATCAGTCTCATTGATCTCATTACAAAACAGGTCGAGCCCTATGCGATCTATGACCCATCACAGGTCGTTCTCGAGGGCGAGGATATGGTTCTGCCACCGGATCATGCGCTGGGTCTTGGCATTGCGTTGCATGAACTCGCTACCAATGCAGCCAAACATGGTGCGCTGTCGTCAGCACATGGCCGGGTGCGTGTTTCGTGGCAGACGGAACCCGGTCTCGATGAATCGCGTGTCGTTATCCATTGGGTGGAAACAGACGGTCCGCGTGTCACGCCTCCGGCAGCCCGCGGTCTGGGTGAGCGATTGATTGAGCGCAGTCTGGATAAGGTTTTGTCGAGCAGTGTCCGGTTGAGTTATCCTGAAACCGGCATGGAAGTTCTGATTTCCATGCCGATAAAGGAAAGCTCAAACATCGTCGTTGGTTGAAGGCTTTTTCTTCGTAAGGAGAGAGAGGCCGGCAAAAGCAATGACGGGAACGGCGAGCATCAGCAGTCCGCGGGATTTCAATACGGTCGGTGCTGCTGCCAGCGCAGCGATGGTCAGAAGGGTTGACTTATCAACCTTTGACCGTTCGCGTTGGCGCTTGCGGGCAATCATTTCGGAAATTTTCATAACGATATAGGCCAGCAGTGCAAGAACAAACGCGCCTCCGGCCAGAATCAGGGCGGCATGCAGTTCGCCGAAACGTTCTGTCAGCGCGATGTAGCCTGCCACCAGCAGGAAGATCGCGCCAACTACCGACAGAATGCCAATCAGCGCCAGAAAAATGGCGCGGCGTTTTGCCCGGTTCACCGCAGAACCAAGCTCTCCAGAAACAGCACTGGACAGAAGTGGGGCCAGCAATTTCAGCATGTCAGCGACGGGCTATCAGAGCCAGAAGAAATCCGACACCCGCAGCGACTGCGACCGTCGTCAACGGATTTTCCCGTACAGTCTCCGTCAACTGATCTTCGAGTGCCTTTGCCTGCGAACGGATTTCGTCCAAAGCGTCTTCACCGCGCGCACGGGCGTTTTCAAAGCTTGAGGATGCATTGCTTGTCGCCTCTCTCGCCGAATTCTTGCCAATTTTGGCGAGTGTCGCAGCAATACTCGCAATATCCTCTTTCAATGCCGCCACCTGTGCCTGAAGATCAGGATTGGTTTCGGTTGCATCATCCACGGCTTTGCGAACTTTTGAAGATACTGACGCCATTAAAGGAACTCCTTGAGAAATATAGGTTTCATGGGTGGAAACGCCCCGCACAGATATTGGTTCCAAACCGGCGCGAAGACCAGCGCCGGTGCCGCAGCCCATTTTTCGTCATGGTAAACAGGTGCTATTCGGCGCTGCCGCGCAGAAGAATTTTCTCGCTGTCTGCCTTGTAAGCCTCCTCGGTATAGGCAGGATGCGCTTCAAGCTGCTGTTTGGTGAACGGCGTATAGACAGCGATCTTGCCATCCTTGCCAGCGAGCAGGTCAAGATTCTCAATTGAAATAGCGATTGGTTTCTTTCCCAAACCGAGAAAGCCACCAACATCCACGACAAATGCTTCCACCTGACCATCAGGCGTCATCAGGGCATCTCCTACAGTGCCCAATGTCTCTTCGTCAGAACCGTAAACCGTCGTGCCAATCAGCTTTTCGGCGCTGACAGCAGTTGCCGGTACGGCTTTCAAACCATCTCGCACGCTTGTTGTTGCTTCCGGCACGGGCTTTGCGGGCTGAAGTGCGGGTTTTGCAAATTCTGCAGAAACGCCTTCGCCAGCCAATGCAGCCTTGTCAAAGGCGGGTGCTTTTTCGAGCTCCTCCTTGCTGGTGGTGATAACGAGCCAACGGCTGCCGTCCGCGCGGTTTGCCCAGTTCAGGTCATTCAATATAACAGCCACATCTTTCTCGCCGATACCGAGGAAACCGCCCACACCGACGATTGCAGCCTGCGCCATACCATTGGCATCGAGCACCACATCTTTTACGCCGCCGATTGAGACAGCATCATCCTGAGGGCCGGTATAGACTTTCTGCCCGATCAGTCCTGATGTCAGAATTTGTCCTCGCTCAGCTTTCAGATAGCGTCCGGCTGTTGGCACTGGCTTGGCCGCCTCGTTAAAAATTCCGTGCATTTCCGTTGAGTTGGAATTCTGGCTCTGGGCGAAGCCGGAAGTGGTCAGAACTGTCATCAAAGCGGTGGTGATCAAGAGGCGTTTCATCATGGGAATATGATTCCTTTGCAATGTGGTGATGAGAAAGAAACGCCGGCCCAGTGGCCGGCGCAAAGGACATGGGTTGAAGTGCTCCTATGAAAGGTAGCCAAGGAACCAGAGAATGAGAATGATCGGTAATGGCAAGCCGATGAGCCAAAGCAAAACTCCACGCAGCATATTCAATAACTCCTTATTGTGATGTCTGATCTGTGGGTCAGGTCAGAATTCAAGCATTTCAATTAGATGCGGCCCAAAAGAAGCAAGATAAGCAGGATCACCAGCACAATTCCAAACAGGCCGGACGGGCCGTAACCCCATGCCCGCGAGTAGGGCCAGCTGGGAAATACGCCGATGAGGACCAGTATCAGAATGACAATCAGAATGGTGGTCACTGGCATGTCTGCCTCTCTCCTTTTGAGCGGTCCGTTATTCTGAAAACTTCCGATATCGTTTTTTGTTCCGGGGCATTGCAGCTTCCATTTCGGACCGTCTGATCGCGAGACGATCATTTTGTCCGCTTTGCAGTGATGTCAGCATGGCTGATGCAACCAAATTCAGCCGGCTTCGTTTCAGTGGCGTGTTTCAAAAGGAGAGGGATTGTATGATTTCGGGGGAGTGGGGCAATTATGCCTTCTGAAACGACGCGGAAGACTTCGCCTCGCGCGGTAGAGCGCGTTACGCAAAAATCAGTTTATGCGCCGAGCCAGGCTGAGATTGACGGGCGAATGCAATTTCCGCCCGTTATTGTTGCCATTGCCGTGATTGGTGCGCTCTATTTTGCCCGTGATATTTTGGTGCCGCTCGCCTTGGCACTGCTCTTGACCTTTGCCCTGTCGCCTTTGGTCACTTATCTCCATCGCTTCGGAATTCCGAAAGTTCTGTCGGTTATCAGCGTTGTGCTGACTGCCTTTATCGCAATATTCCTGTTTGCCACGATTGTGGTTGGCCAGTTGACGGTGCTGGCGCAGAATTTGCCAAGTTATCAGTATAATATCGAGGCGAAGATCCGGACCATCAAAGATGCTCAGTCGGGCAACGGTGTTTTTGATCGCGGCGTGCGCATGTTCAAACGCCTTGGCGAGGAAATTGGCCGGTCCGATGAAGTGGAGCGGTTTGCTGCCAACAATAATGAGGATCAAAAGGCCCAGCCGCCGCAAAATGTGGCACCGGCGGACCAGCAAAACCGGGCCCCTCTGCGCAAGGACGATCCCGACAAGCCCGTTCCGGTGGAAATTCGCTATCCTGCGCCTGATCCCCTGCAATTGCTGCAAACCGTTGCCGGACCCTTGATCCAGCCATTAGCCACGGTTGGCATTGTCGTTGTGTTTGTCATCTTCATGTTGCTGCGGCGCGAGGATTTGCGTGATCGCTTTATAAAGCTCGTAGGAGCCAGCGATATTCATCGCACGACTACAGCCTTGCATGATGCGGGCAAGCGTGTCGGCCAATATCTCCTGATGCAGTTGGTAATCAATATCTGCTTTGGTGTTCCGATCGGGATTGGTCTTTGGCTTATCGGTATTCCCAATCCCATGCTTTGGGGGCTTCTGGCGATTGCGCTGCGCTTTGTGCCCTATATCGGCCCATTCATCGCCGCGTCTTTCCCGCTTATTCTTGCACTGGCGGTCGACCCCGGCTGGATGCTTTTGCTGTGGACCGCTGCCCTGTTCATCGTTCTGGAACTTATCAGCAACAACATTATGGAGCCTGTGCTTTATGGTTCAAGGACCGGGCTCTCGCCGGTTGCCATTCTGCTCGCGGCCATTGTCTGGACCTGGATATGGGGTCCTATCGGACTTCTTCTTTCCACTCCCCTGACCGTGTGTCTTGTCGTGCTTGGCCGCCATGTGCCGCGCTTCGAGTTTCTCGATGTGCTGCTGGGCAATGAGCCTGTGCTTTTGCCGCCACAACAGCTTTATCAGCGGTTATTATCAGGTGATCCTGATGAAGCCACGGAGAAGGCAGAAGACTATCTCCAGTCGTCAACAATCAGCGATTATTATGTATCGGTTGCTGTCCCCGCACTGTTTCTCGCCGAGCACGACCGGGGGCGGGGTGTGCTGGATGCGTCCCGTCGCGGCCGGGTTGTGCAGAGCATGATACGCCTCGTTGAAAACCTATCCGATCATGAGGATATGGAAGAGGAAGCAGAGGAGGGTGCTAGGAGTGCCGACCCTGCACAAGCAAAGGACGATACAACCAAAAAACCGAAGACGATCATCTCGGCGGGCGGGCGTGGCAATCTTGACGATGCAGCGGCAGTAATTGTTGGAGACATTCTGGAGCGGCAGGATTTCGATGTTCGTGACATTACCCACGATGAACTTGAGACCGTTAATATCGATAAACTTGATCTTACCGATGCGAGCGCTGTTTATGTAAGCTATCTCAACACGTCTTCCATAGCGCATGCCCGCTATCTCGTTCGCCGGATACGGCGGCGCAACGCGCGCATTAAAATCATCATCGGGTTCTGGGCGGAAGATTCCGGGAATGTCGAGGGTGAAAAGATCGTTGGGTCGACCAAAAATTGCTATTTTTCCTCGTCTATCAAAGAAGCTGTCGCTTTGATTGCCTAAAGCAATAATTTGATGGGAACCAAGACAATTCTGTGACGTTTCGGATTAGCTGATCACATGGTGGTCGGTACGTTCAGAACCCGGCGCCTGTTCCCCCGTGGGCGCCGGGTTTTCTCGTATAAAAAATTCATATTTCACTTTATTTTCAATATCTTGAATATTTCGTTGGCCGTTGGAACCTGATGCCATGTGGGCCGTTTAGAATGCGTGAATAAATACGCAAGGAGTTCCCCGATGGGTAGCACAAGTGACAAGATTTCCGGACTTGCAAACAAGGCAGCCGGTAACATCAAACAGGCAGCTGGCAAGGCGACAGGTTCGACGAAACTGCAAGCCGAAGGCAAGGCTCAGGAGCTGAAGGGCGATGCCCAGCAGATGAAGGGCAAGGCCAAGGATGCGGTCAAAAAGGTCGTTGACCGGGCGTAATCGCCGATATGGTTTAACGTTCTAACCGGCTCCTCATCGAGCCGGTTGCTTTTTGCCCGATAGTCTGTCGTCCTGAACATCATTCAAAAAATAATAATCCAATATCTTGAGGGGCCTGCTGATGAGACTGAGTGTCGGGTGTGAGTTGAGTTTCGATTTCGCGCAGGAAACACCCCTGATTGCCATTTTGAATGTGCATCATTCGCGGGTGAATGACATTGAAGGCATTGAGACATTTGAGGCGACACGGGGCTCCAGCGTTGATGGTTATCACGACCAGTTCGGCAATTGGTGCAATCGAATCCTTGCCGCGCCCGGTCCATTCACCTGCTCGACCAATGCGGTGGTTTACGACAGCGGAATGCCTGATCCAGTTGTTGTGGACGCCGTTCAGCACCGGGTACAGGACTTGCCCGCTGAAACTCTGGTCTATCTTCTGGGTAGCCGCTATTGTGAGACGGATGTATTGAGTGAGGACGCATGGCGGCTTTTCGGTTCCACGCAGGAAGGCTGGCCGCGGGTTCAGGCCGTTTGCGACTATGTCCATAATCACATTACATTCGGCTATGAGTTTTCCAATCCGACGCGCACCGCTGCATCGGGTTATTGGGAAGGCCGTGGCGTTTGCCGGGATTTTACCCATTTGGCGGTGGCATTTTGCCGGAGCCTCAATATTCCGACCCGCTATTGCACCGGTTATATAACCGATATCGGTGTTCCTCCGCCGCACGCCGCCATGGATTTCTGCGCCTGGATGGAAGTTTATCTTGGCGGACAGTGGCATGCATTCGATCCGCGCAACAACAGGCCTCGTATCGGACGGGTGAAGGTAGCGCATGGGCGGGATGCTGCCGATGTTCCGCTGACCAATGTTTTTGGCCCCAATGTGCTGACCAAGTTCACTGTTTGGGCAAAAGAGGCAGTGTGATATTCTGCTTTTTTCGCAACCTTCTCCGCCGCCGGCAGTTTTGACTGGAGGTATATAGGAGGACAGTATGAGCCAACGCGCGATTGATTTCGTCAATAACTGGATTGAAGCCAATGTCCATGCAACGCGTCCGGCGGATATGGCGCATCATGATCCAAGGCCAAAACAGCTTGTCGCCAGATGCACCGCCGATGCGGAGGCAGCCGGTATTTCGAGTGAAGAAATACTTGATGGTATTGGTGATCTGGAGATTTGCATGATCACCGCCATTGATCGGACCGCCTTGGTCAAAGGCCGCAAACAGGCTTAATGAAAATCCCGGGATTTGGGTAGGATGCGCACATTGCGCGGATGGCGCGCTCTTGATTGATCCGGAACCGGATGCACCACTTCGTCGCCCCGAGATACGGGCAAAGATGGTAATTGCTCGGAAAGACGGTAAAGGTCAGCCGTGCGATCAATCAGCTTGGCAGCAACGATATGCGTGACGTTATCGCTGCTTTGCACGATACCCTCAATGAGGATGAGACGGGAACTCATGACTTCCTTGCGGTAGATGCTCATTATCTTTGACCAGACGATGATATTGGCAATGCCGGTTTCATCCTCGATCGTCATAAAGACGACGCCCTTGGCGCTACCAGGTCTTTGCCGGACAGTGACAACACCGGCAAGTTTGACGCGCTTTTTACTGGTCATCGAAGTTGCCTGTCTGCAGGTCACAATGCCTTCTGCAATAAGAGATTCACGCAGAAACTGCATGGGGTGGCCCTTGAGTGAGAGCCGGATCGATTCATAATCGGCAATGACATGTTCGGCCATTTGCATTTGCGGCAATAGCGTCGCTGGCTCCTGTGCGAGTTCGTTGGTTTCAGCAATCTGAAATAATGGCAGGGTTGTGTTGTCGGGAAACCTGCGAACGGCCCAAAGTGCTTCGCGCCGGTCGATACGAAGCGAGCGAAACGCATCCGCATCGGCAAGCAGGACAAAGGCACGGCGCTCCAGTCGTGTCATGCGCCGCACTTCTTCAATGTCCGCATAAGGCCGCAACCGTTTTGTGCAAATCTCCTTCGCCCAGTCTTTCGAGAATCCATCGACCTGCCGAAAGCCCATGCGCATGGCCAATTGGTTATGGGCGTCTCTTTCCAGCGTATTGTCCCACTGGCTGAAATTGACATCAACAGGAAGCACTTTGACCCCATGATCCCGTGCATCGCGAATAATCTGAGCCGGAGCATAAAAACCCATGGGTTGGGAGTTCAGCAAAGCGGCAGCAAAAACCTCCGGATGATGACATTTGATCCACGAGGAAATGTAGACAAGAATGGCAAAACTTGCCGCGTGGCTTTCCGGGAATCCATATTCACCGAAGCCTTTGATCTGGTTGAAGCAATTCTCGGCAAAGGTACGCTCATAGCCCCGGCGCACCATGCCTTCGACCATCTGCTCCTGCATTTTATGAATGGTGCCGCGATTGCGGAATGTGGCCATGGCGCTGCGCAATTTATTGGCCTCATCGGCGGTAAAGCCTGCGGCTTCAATGGCAATACGCATGGCCTGTTCCTGAAACAGCGGAACGCCAAGGGTTTTTACCAGAACGTTCTTCAGCTCGTCCTTGTCACCATGCTCAGGGGATGGGGACGGGTAGTGGACTTTTTCTATACCTTTGCGGCGTCGCAAGTAAGGATGAACCATATCGCCCTGAATAGGTCCCGGACGCACAATGGCAACTTCAATGACCAGATCATAAAACTCCCTCGGGCGCAGGCGCGGCAACATATTCATCTGGGCACGGCTTTCCACCTGAAACACGCCAAGGGAATCGGCTTCGCAGAGCATGTCGTAAACTTTCAAATCCCCTTGCGGGACGGTCGCAAGTTCGTAGCGTTCGCCGCCTTTATGCAGATGAATGAGATCAAAGGCCTTGCGGATGCAGGTGAGCATGCCGAGCGACAACACATCGACTTTCATGATCCGGAGTGTGTCAATGTCGTCCTTGTCCCACTCGATGAAAGAGCGATCTTTCATGGCGGCAGGACCAATGGGAACCGTTTCATCCAGCCTTTGCTGTGTCAGTACAAAACCACCCACATGCTGTGAGAGATGGCGGGGGAAACCCATAAGCTCCGTCGCCAATTTGACGGCGCGGCGGATCATGATGTTATCAGGATCGAGCCCCGCCTGACGCACCTCATGCTGTTCCACGGTTGTACCCCAACTGCCCCACACCGTATTGGCAAGGGCAGCGGTTACGTCTTCCGTCAGTCCCAAAGCTTTGCCGACATCGCGGATGGCGCTGCGCGGGCGATAGCTGATGACAGTGGCAACGATAGCCGCGCGATGCCGGCCATAGCGCTCATAAACCCATTGCATGATTTCTTCGCGCCGCTCGTGTTCGAAGTCGACATCAATGTCGGGGGGCTCTTTACGTTCAGCCGAAAGAAAGCGTTCGAAAAGCGCATTGCCGTTGGTGGGGTCAACAGCAGTGATATGCAGGCAATAGCAAACGGCTGAATTGGCGGAGGAACCGCGTCCCTGGCACAGGATGTTCAGTGACCGTGCGTGGGTGACAATATCATGCACCGTCAGGAAATAGGGCGCATATCCAAGCGTTCCGATCAGCGTCAGCTCCTTGTTCAGGAGGTCGCGGACCATATCAGGAATACCGTCAGGATAACGTTTTGCGGCTCCTTTCCACGTCTCGTCGACCAGATGCTGCTGCGGCGTTTTACCGGGTGGGACCGGTTCATCCGGATAGAGATATTGCAACTCACCCATGGAGAAGGTGATCGGTTTGACGAAGCGCGGGACTTCCTCAAGGGCAGAGCGGAAATGCCGGAAAAGATGCTGCATCTCCTCCTGTGATTTCAGATGTCTTTCCGCATTCTGTTCCAGTCTGCGTCCCGCCGTATAAATGGTTACATGCTCGCGAATGCAGGTCAGCACATCCTGCAAGGGACGACGGGAAGGTGTGTGATAGAGCACATTATTGACCGCCAGCAGAGGAACGCCAGCAGCAAGGGCTGTTCGCTCCAGCCGCTCACCATAGCGCCGGTCAGCCCCTTGATAGGGCATGGCGAGCCCAAGCCAGACGCAGCCCGGAGCAACCACAGCAATTTTTTTGAGTAAAGATCCGAGGCCTTTATCGGGGTTTGCCGGAGGCATAACCACCGTCTGGAAATCTTTGGCGCGAAAGAGGAAGTCCTCAAGCACAAGATGGCACAGGCCTTTGATTTTGGCGCGTTCTTTGCCCTCGCTCAAAAGGCGGCAAAGCTGACCATAGGCTGCGCGGCCGCGCGGGTAGACAATCAGATCGGGTGTGCCGTCGGTAAACATTAGCCGGCAGCCGATATAGAGATTGAGCTTTACCCCTTCTTCCTCCGTCAATTCCTTATGGGCCTTATAGGCGCGTACCACCCCGGCAAGCGTATTGCGATCTGCAATGCCAATGCCTTCAAGCCCCAGCAATGCCGCCGCCTGTACCAGTTCTTCCGGCTGTGATGCGCCTTCGAGAAAGGAGAAATTGCTGGTGACTGCAAGTTCCGTATAGCTCGCCATCACGCAAAAAGCCCATGCAGGTACCAGCGCGGTGTGGTCTGGCCACGCTCATACAGACCTTCACGGAACACCCAGAAACGATGGCCCTGATTGTCCTCAAGCCGATAATAATCCCGTGTCAGGGCACCCGCATGTTCACGCCACCATTCCGGAGCGATGCGTTCCGGCCCTTCAGCAAGAACAATATTGTGCCTGATTTTTCGCCAGACGAATTGTGCCGGAGCGCCATCGGGAACGCCTGCCATGGTTTCGATCCGCTCCGGCGGCTGAAACAGCCGGACGGGGCGCTCGGGTGGTTCACCCGGATGATGATCCGGTGTCCATTCAACAGGCAGATTTGTCGTTGTCTGTGATGCAGGTTCCAGCGAAACGGCACGTTCGGGAATGTGTGTATCGACGGCATGCGGGCGCAAGACCCGGCTCGTGCCGAGACGAATGGAAAGCCGGTCGATCAGGCTGCCGATTTCCTCGGTTTCCTGAATATTATTGTCGAGACTTCTCTGCAGGGCCTGTGTTCGCTCGACCCGTACGGCAGCGAGGCGGATAATATCAAAACCGTAACCGGCATCGAGTGGTTCGGAAAGCGTCGATAACCGTTCCTTCAACAGCCTGAACAGGGTTTTGGTATCAACAAGCGGCTGTCCCGCCTGAATGCTGATACGCCTGACATTTCCGTCGACGCGGAAAAAGGAGGCTTCGATTTCCCGCGCGCCCTCGACGCGCTGTTGCAACTGTCTGAAGAGTTCGTCGCCCAGCCCGTGAAGTACAAGTTCAACAGAGTCCATGACGATCAGCGGCTCGGCCATTCGCCGCTCGACCATGCAGACCGGTACAATACGCCGAGGGGAGATCGGGTGGTTCGCGTAGCCGAAAAGTGCATCCAGACGGTCAATCAATTCGGAGCCGAAACGGGCGGCAAGGGCTGCGCGGGGAAGCACCTCAATATCCCCAACACTGCGCAGTCCGGCCCGTTTCAATCCGGCCAGATGCACGTCTTCGATATCAAGGCTGATGAGACGCAAACGGCGCAATTTCTCGTTGAGTGATGCATCATCAATCACACCACCCGGCGAATGGCGGGCAAAGGCATGGGCAGCCGGGGCATTGCCTGCAATGGCAGAGCGGACAATCATGCCATGCTGGTTCAGGCGCTGGTGGATATCCTCAAGCATAGTCTCTTCGTCACCGAAAAGATGCACGCAGCCTGTGATATCAAGCATGAGCCCATCGGAGCCATCAAGCGCCACCAGCGGCGTATACCGGTCGCACCAGTCGGCCAGTTTTTCCAGCAAAGCGGCATCCTTGCGCGGTGAAGCAAAGGCAATATCCAGCTGTTCAAATTGCGCGCGGGCGTCGGTCAAAGCCATGGTCTTGTATAATCCTGCCTTGGTGGCGCGCTCATCGAGTGCAGTCAGGCGCAGGGCATTGGCCACCTTGTCGACAACGATCAGAAACTGATCGGATTTAGCCCGTTGCGGATTTTCGCGTTTGAGGCGGTCGGTGGGCAGATGCGGAAACCACAGCGCCAGAAACCGGTTCGATCTGTCTGAAAACATGATCATCACTCTCCCATTGCAGTATCCAATGGCCTGTCATGCCCTGCCTGTTGCGGATAAGGGTTGCGTCAAACACTGGCTGACCGGGTGCATTGGCGCCACTCGACTGCGAAGGTGCAGAGCGGATCATCCAGCGGGTCACGGCGGAATTGTCGATAGGAACGGCGCCCAGCCGGAGAAGTAAGGCGGGCACATCGGTCTGTTGGGCGGTGAGCAGCAATTTTCGGGTGGCAGTGAGGTCAAGGCACTTTGGATTGCTCCATGGTGCAATGATGACAGCACCCGTTCCCCTGATACCAAGACTGTCCGATGCGGCTTTCAGAACATCCTGTGGTGACGAGCAGCGAACGATCACCAGACGTTCCGGGTCCAGTCCGAGATTTTTCAACCCCGGCGCATAAGGAAAACCATGTTCCTGAGCTGCAAAATCTTCTTCGAGCCAGATAATTGGGCTTTGACCTGAGGAAGAACGCAAGGCGAGAGCGATGACAAATCCGGTTGCTGCTCCTGCATCGTTCATTTCAGCTGAAAAGACCTCGTGCAGGGCGCCCCGTTGCAGGCCTTTGCCAAGCAGTTTGTCGATGCTTCTGTCGCCAAAACCAAAGGCGCTGCGCTGCGCATGCGCTTCCAGCGCATCTCGCTCGCTTAAAGACGCGATATCGCGTCGCAACGCCGTAAGGTCGACGGTTGTCACCACGGTTTCCCCTGAATGTTCATGATATGTTCTATTATGGAATCCATTGGGTCAAAGAGTCAAGCGGACTCTACAAGAGGCGGATTCTATAGTTTAGCGGTCGATGCGTGTGGACAGGATAATGGAAGAAATGGTGCGTTCCACGCCTTCCAACGCGCCGATCTGATCCAGTAGGGTATCGAGTTCACTGATGGAGGGGGCTTCGAGGATGACGATCATATCATACTGCCCACTGACCGAATGCAGGGTGCGCACCCAGGCAATCTCGCGCAAGGCTATTTCAACCCGCTTGGCAAATTTGGGCAAAGCCGTCACCAGCACATGAGCTTTGACCAGATCGCGCTCATATTCAGGCGACAGCAGCACGCTGTAGCCGCGAATCATGCCGCGTTTTTCCAGCCGCTCTATCCGGCTTTGCACGGTGGTGCGCGATACACCGAGCCTACGGGCAAGGTCAGCGGTGGAGGCGCGGGCATTTTCGCGTAGCAGGGAAAGCAGGGCGTGATCGGCATCTGTCAGCATAATGTCAAACTCATACGGCATATTGACCAAAAATAGGGTGGCATATCGTCAGTTTACACGCTTCATTTCGCCGAGCAAGAGTGGAATAATGATGAAAGTTCTGAAATCCTGAGGGGAATCACATGAAAGAGATCGTCATTGTCGGTGCAGGCAAAATCGGCGGAACAATCGCCAATCTGCTCGCAAACACCGGAGATTACCGCGTAACCGTCGTCGACCGGGCCCAGGCACAGCTTGATGCTCTTGAAGTTTCCCCGCTCGTCGTTACGCGTTGTATTGAAATCGGCGAAGAAGGTGCGCTTGAAAAGGTTCTAGCCGGCAAATTCGCGGTGCTCAGCGCCGCTCCTTTCCACCTGACCACACGCATTGCCCAGGCTGCGGCTTCGTCAGGCGTACATTACCTCGATCTGACCGAAGACGTTGCCAGCACCCGTATCGTCAAGCAGCTTGCCACAACGGCAAAGACCGCCTTCATTCCCCAGTGTGGTCTGGCTCCGGGCTTCATCTCGATTGTTGCCAATGATCTGGCCAAGCGCTTCGATACGCTGGAAAGCGTGCGTATGCGTGTTGGCGCGCTGCCGCAGTATCCGTCCAATGCACTCAACTATAACCTTACATGGAGCACGGACGGCGTTATCAATGAATATTGCGAGCCATGCGAAGCCATTGTCGATGGCGAACTGACCGAAGTACCGCCGCTGGAAGAGCGCGAGGAATTCTCGCTTGATGGCGTAACCTATGAGGCCTTCAACACATCGGGTGGTCTCGGCACTTTGTGCGAAACGCTCCTCGGCAAGGTTCGCACCCTGAATTACCGCACCATCCGTTATCCCGGCCATGCGGCCATCATGAAGGCTCTGCTCAACGATCTTGGCCTGCGTGATCGCCGTGACGTTTTCAAGGACATCCTTGAGAATGCGCTGCCTTCGACGATGCAGGACGTTGTGGTTATTTTCGTAACAGTCAGCGGTCGCAAGAAGGGCCGTCTGTTGCAGGAAACCTATGCCAACAAGGTTTATAGCGGTCACATTGGTGAGATGCTCTATAGCGGCATTCAGATTACCACGGCTTCGGCTATCTGTGCTGTTCTCGACATGTTGGCCAATGGCGATCTGCCGCAGCAGGGCTTCCTCAAGCAGGAAGACATTGCGCTTGATGCCTTCCTCGCCAATCGTTTCGGCAAGGCCTATGCCCAGAGCGATACAGCAGGTCGCCTCGTCGCCTGATCGTTTCATCTGACCGCACAGAATAAAATCACGCGCCTGGCCCTGTGTCCGGCGCGTTTTTTGTTGCGGTATTTCGTCCATTTCCTTGCCTTGCGCTTCTGGAATCCGGGTGGTAGCGTTTTGAAAACATGTGAAAACAGGTGGACATCACGCGGATCGTCAAGGCGTTTCGATCGTCTTGTGAGCTGGAAAGTGATGCCGGGAGGAAGAGAATGGAACGGCGTGAATTTCTTGTGGGCGCAGCAGCACTGTCGATGCTGGCTGCGTCAAACACCAGGCTTATGGCTCAGACAGGCGGGGCACTGGAAAAGACCAGTCTGACGCTGGGCGTTGGAGGAAAGCCGCTTCTCTATTATCTGCCGCTGACCATTGCCGAGCGCCGCGGCTTTTTCAAAGATGCTGGCCTTGACGTGACAATCAATGATTTTGGCGGTGGTGCCAAATCTCTGCAGGCACTGGTTGGCGGCTCTGTCGATGTGGTGACGGGCGCCTATGAGCACACCATCCGCATGCAGGCCAAGGGGCAGGATGTCCGGGCCCTGTGTGAACTCGGTCGTTTCCCCGCTATTGTCATTGCCGTGCGTAAGGAACTGGCTGACAAAGTTAAGTCTCCGGCGGATTTTGCCGGTTTGAAACTTGGTGTTACGGCACCGGGTTCCTCGACTGCGCTCACTATCCAGTATGCAATGGTCAAGGCTGGTCTGAAAGCCAGCGATGCACCGCTGATCGGTATTGGCGGCGGTGCCAGTGCTGTTGCTGCAATCAAGCAGGGTCAGGTGGATGTGATCTCGCATCTCGATCCTGTCATTGCCAAGCTTGAAGCCGATGGTGATATCCAGGTGCTTATCGATACACGCACGGAGGAAGGCACGCGCGCGCTGTTTGGCGGCTCCAATCCGGCGGCAGTTCTCTACGTGAAAAAGGATTTTGCGGACGCCAATCCCAACACCTCGAAAGCGCTGGTTGGAGCCTTTGTCAAATCTCTGAAGTGGTTGCAGACAGCCTCGCCAGAAGAGATTGCCGATAGTGTTCCTGCCGAATATCAGCTTGGCGATAAGCCGCTCTATCTCAAGGCGATTGCCAATTCGCTGCCCACCTATTCGCTGGATGGGGTTCTTCCCATGGAAGGCATGCAATCCGTTCTCAATACGCTGAAAATCCTCGATCCCGAATTTGCCAATGCAACCATCGATCTTGCCGCGACCTATGATGACCGTTTCATCAAGGGATAGGGCATAAGGACCGATGATCATTGCACATAAGACCACATCAGGGCTGAACGCGGCACAAGACGCCAACGCCGTCGAACTCAATGGTGTCCATATCGCGTTCAGTCTGCCAGATGGCGGCATGTATGAGGCGGTTGGCGAAACCAACCTTGTGGTGAGCGACCGGGAGTTCGTGGCGATTGTCGGGCCAACCGGCTGCGGAAAATCGACATTGCTCAATGCAACGGCAGGTCTTCTCAAGCCTGCGCAGGGACAGGTGAGGACATTCGCCAAGCCCTTGTCGGGCCTGAACAAACATGCGGGCTATCTCTTCCAGCAGGATTCGCTGATGCCGTGGAAGACCGCCATCGACAATGTAGCAATCGGGCTGGAGGTGTCAGGTACACCGCGCCGCGAAGCTTTGGAACAGGCACGTATCTGGCTTGGCAAGGTTGGGCTTGCAGCTTTTGCTGATCGCTATCCGCACATGCTGTCGGGCGGGCAGCGCAAGCGCGTTGGACTGGCGCAGGTGCTTATCCGTCATCCGAAAATATTGCTGATGGACGAGCCATTTGGGCCGCTGGATGCCCAGACGCGGCTGATCATGGGCGATCTCCTGCTCAGTCTCTGGTCGGCGGATCGCAAGGCAGTGATGTTCGTCACCCACGATCTTGATGAGGCCATTGGCCTTGCCGACCGTGTGATCATCATGTCAGCTGGTCCGTCCTCCCGTATTCTCGGCAATTATACGATCCCGCTGGAACGCCCGCGCAATATGGCTGATATCAAGTCGGAACCGCAATTCCATGAAGTGCATCGCGAGATATGGAATGCACTGAAGGAGGAAGTTCTCAAGGGCTACCGGCAGAGCGAAGAGGTGCAGTCATGAACAGGCTGACGCTCATAAGCCTTCAGGTCCTCGTGGCCGTGGTCACTCTCGTCTTCTGGCATATCGCATCAACAACGACGTTGATCGGTAATCCGAAAACCATCAGTTTCTTCTTTGCCGAGCCTCTTGCGGTGGGCAAACGCATGGTTCAGTGGTTCATGGAAGGGTCGATCTGGTATCACCTTGGCATTACACTGACTGAAGCGGCACTGGCCTTCATCATCGGCTCGCTGGGCGGGGTCATCATCGGATTCTGGTTTGCCCGCAAGCCTTTGCTGGCAGCGGTGTTTGATCCCTATGTCAAGGCTGCCAATGCCTTGCCGCGTGTTGTACTTGCGCCGATTTTTGCGCTGTGGCTGGGTCTCGGTATCTGGTCCAAAGTGGCGCTCGGCGTGACGCTGGTTTTCTTCATTGTCTTCTTCAACGTCTATCAGGGCGTCAAGGAAGTCAGCCCAGCGGTTCTTTCCAATGCCCGCATGCTCGGGATGAATGAGCGGCAATTGCTGCGCCACGTCTATATGCCCTCAGCTCTTTCGTGGATGTTTTCATCGTTGCACACGTCGGTGGGCTTTGCCGTGGTTGGTGCGGTGGTGGGCGAATATCTCGGGTCAGCTGCCGGTCTTGGTTATCTCATTCACGAGGCTGAGAGTGTGTTTGATGTTACCGGTGTTTTCGCCGGGATGTTCGTGCTGATGGGGTTTGTCATTCTGGTGGACTGGCTGGTGACGCTGGTCGAAAACAGACTGCTTGTCTGGCGGCCCAAAACCTCGGTTATTACCAACCGTTGAGATGACCGCCACCGGCAATGCCGATGGCGGTCCCATATTCAGATGATGGCCGTGAGATCTCTGCCATGGGTTTCCTTCGACAGAAGCACGCAGATGATGCCGGGAATAACCATAACCGCCGCATAGATGATCACCGAATGGGGCGAGCCTGTTGCGCCGAGTAACAGCGTTGCAATGAGCGGCGCGACCGATCCGCCAACCACTGAGGCGACCTGATAGCTGATGGACATGGCGGAATAGCGCACATGGGTCGGAAAGAGTTCGGTAAAGAACGGTGCCATGCTGCCAACGATGATGCCATGGAATGTCAGGGTGAGCAGTGTCGCTTGCAGGACCAGTTGCGGATCAGCGCCATGCGGCAGGCTGAACAGGTAGGCACCTGCAGCGAGGCCGCCGACAAGCCCCAGCAACATCAGTGGTTTGCGGCCGAAGCGATCCGAAGCATAGGCGGCTGCCATGATCACGACCACTTCAAGGATCGATCCCCAAAACAGTGCCCCTACACCCACTGACCGGGCAAGTCCGAGATACTGCACGGTGAGGACGAGGAAGAACGTTGTAAACAGATAGAACAATGTGTTCTCGGCAGTCTTGACCAGAAAAACCTGACCCATGGGCTTGCTGAAATGTTTGAAGGCTTCCGACAGTGGTGCGGCGGGTACGGATTTGCGCTTTTCAACAAGCTCGATGAAGGCGGGCGATTCTTCCACCTTGCGGCGCATCCAGAAGCCGAGAACAACCAGAATAATCGAGAACAGGAAAGGCAGACGCCAAGCCCAATCGATAAAGGCCTGTTCACCGAAGCGCAGGGTGAGAAAACTGATGGTGGCTGCTGCCAGCACGTTTGCGGCTGGTCCGCCAACCATCGGAAAGCTGGTCCAGAAGCCACGCTGTTTGCCCGGCATGGATTCGGCAACGATGAGCAGCGCTCCAGTGGCCTCGCCGCCAACAGCGATGCCCTGAAAAATCCGCAGCAGAACCAGTAGAACCGGTGCAAGAACACCAACCGATGCGTAGGTCGGCAACAGGCCCATGGCAAAGGTCGAACCGCCCATCATGGCAAGGCTGACCACCAGTGCATTCTTGCGGCCAATGCGATCACCAAGCACGCCGAAAATAATGCCGCCGAGCGGGCGGGCGATGAAGCCGATGGCAAAGGTGCTTAGCCCCAACAGAACACCTATTGCCGGGTCGGCGGTCGGAAAGAACGCCTTATCGAAAACCAGCACCGCACATGTGGCGAAAATAAAGAAATCATACCATTCGATGATGGTCCCAACAGCGCTGGCAAAGAGCAACCGCGCGCGTTTTCCGAATCCGTCCTGAGCCATGAATTTTCCTCCCAAGGTATTATTATCCCCGGGAGGTTCTATCGGCTCATTTTGTAACCATCAACGCATGCGGTTCAGGCTCTTTAGGCCCATTCGCCCTTGCGCATGACGGGTATGGCGCTGCCATCCTTGTTGATGCCGTCCACATCAATCTCGCCCGATCCGATCATCCAGTCGATATGAATGAGGCTCTTATTGCCGCCGCGTGCCGCGACTTCTTCGGGTGAAAGCTTGTCGCCATTGACGAAGCATTTTGAATAGCACTGGCCAAGCGCAATATGGCTTGCTGCGTTCTCGTCAAACAGGGTGTTGAAGAACAAAAGCCCCGATGCGGAGATCGGCGAGGAATGCGGCACCAGTGCCACTTCACCCAGACGCCGCGCTCCTTCATCCGTGTTCAGCACCTTGTTGAACACTTCTTCACCGCGCGAAGCCTTGGCTTCGATGATTTTGCCGCCTTCAAAGCGAACAGAGATATTCTCGATCAACGTGCCCTGATGCGACAGCGGCTTGGTGCTGGAAACATGGCCGTCAACGCGCAGGGCGTGCGGCGTGGTGAAGACTTCTTCGGTCGGAATGTTCGGATTGCAGGTGACGCCGTTCTTGGCGGTCGAAGCGCCGCCCTGCCACTGATGTTCGTCAGCAAGTCCGACGACGAGGTCCGTGCCCGGTCCCTTGAAGTGCAGGGAAGCAAAGTTAAGGCCGTTCAGCCATTCCCGCCGTTTGGCCAGCACCGCATTGTGCTCCCGCCATGCACTGACTGGATCATCAATATCAACACGCGAAGCGGCAAAGATGGCATCGGCCAGCTTGGCAATGGCTGCGTTCTCGTCAAGATCGGGGAAAACCTGCTTCGCCCACGATGGATTCGGATACGAAACGATGTTCCAGTTGACGTCAAAACCGGCAATTTTCTCCAATGCTGGCTGGTAAGCCTTCGACGTGGCCCTGTTGGCGCGGGCAACCTTTTCAGGGTCTTCCTGTGAGAGCAGCATCGGATTGTCACCGGCGATGGCAAGGCGTGCGGTGTTCGATGAAAAGGCCTTGGCCATTCCCTCATAGAGCCATGTGGCAGCATGGTCGAAGCTCTCCACTGGCGCATGACGATAGCGCATCAGCGTCGCTTCTTCGTCCGCATAGAACGGCGTTACCAGACCGGCGCCCGCCTTGTAGGCATGCTCGGTAATACGACGCACCAGTGGCAAGGCAGCCAGCGGTGCCGTGATCAAAAGATCCTGCCCGGCCTGCAGCTGCAGCCCGATCTTGACGGCGACTTCTGCCAGACGGTCGAGCTTGACGGGATCAACGGGATTGATTTTCGCGGATAAGGTCATGACGGTTCCAGAATGTCAGCTGAGGGATAAGAAAACGGGGAAGTCGGATCACTTCCCCGCATGTTTATTTGATCAATCCTCGTGGATGAGGCTGTGATCCCGGCTGTCGCGCATCTTGACGTAGACGATCAGGGACAAGCCGATCATGATGGTCACATACCAGAAGAACCAAGTCTCATGGCCCATTTCCTTGAACTTCAGTGCCACCCATTCAGCGGTGCCGCCAAAGATCGTATTGGCTAAGGCATAGGGCAGCGCGACGCCGAGCGCCCGGATATGTGCCGGGAAAAGCTCGGCCTTCACCACCGCATTGATCGAAGTATAGCCGGTGACGATCAACAGACCTGCCAGTGAAAGGGCAAAGGCAGTATAGGGATTGGTTGTGACTGCCAAAGTCGAAAAGATCAGATAGGTGAAGAGAACACCGAGAATACCGAAACCGACCATCAATGGCTTGCGGCCGATCTTGTCAGACAGAGCACCGGCGATTGGCTGGCACAGCATGAAAATCAAAAGGGCCAGTGCGGTGATTTCAGTGGAGGATTCCTTGCTGAAACCTGAGGTGTTGACGAGGAACTTTTGCAAATAGGTGGTGTAGGCGTAGAAGGCGAGCGTGCCGCCCGATGTCAACGCCAGAACAGTAAATGCTTCTCTCGGATAATGCCGGAACAGGGCAAAGCCACTGGATTTCGGCCCGGTGTCGTTCTTGGCGTTATGAAAGGACTGGGTTTCGGCAAGACCGCGACGGATATAGAACACCGCAATTGCCAGAACGCCGCCAATGGCGAAAGGAATGCGCCAACCCCATACACCAAGCTGTTCCGGTGTGAGAATGCGCTGCAGGATGAGTAGAACGACGAGGGCAACCAGCTGTCCGGAAATCAGCGTTACATACTGGAAGCTTGAATAGAAGCCGCGGCGATTCTTGCCGGCCATCTCGCTGAGATAGGTGGCGCTGGCGCCATATTCACCGCCGACGCTGAGGCCCTGCAACAGGCGCGCCAGAACCAGAAGTGCCGGTGCCAACAGACCGATCGACGCATAACCCGGCGTGATAGCGATGAGAAGCGAGCCAAGGCACATCAATGTCACCGATAGTGTCAGACCGGCTTTACGGCCCTTGCGGTCAGCATAGATGCCCATGACCCAGGCACCGATGGGCCGCATCAGGAAGCCGACGGCAAAGACGGCAGCGGCGCTCAAAAGCTCTGCCGTCTGGTTGCCTGATGGGAAGAACACCGGCGCAAAATAGAGGGTGAATGCGGCATAGACATACCAGTCGTACCATTCGACGAGATTACCTGCCGATCCACCAATGATGGATTTCAGTCGGGTTTTGACATCGGGGGCGACGGCGAGTGGCGCGGTTTCAGCAATATCGGTCATGAAATTCCTACCTTTGACTATGACTGACCGTCTGTGCCGCTGAGATTTTCAGCACGACGTTTATCGGGTTTGGAACGGGGACTCCCTGACTCAAGTCTTAAGGTAGCAACAGGCAGAATTCAAACGCTTATCCGATCCAATGGATTCGAAGCGACGCAACTGCACCAAAGCGTGATAAGAAGGAGCAGAAAATTGCCACGATCCGGAACTCCTTCTGAATTGTACCGTTCTTTCAGATCGAGAAAGGCGCGCTTCAAGACAAATTTCGCTCACCTTGCCCTCAACAATCAGGAGAAGAAGATGGATCTCAACAGACGCGATATGCTGGTGCTCTCGGGCGCGGCGGCGGCGACAACGCTCTTTGCTCCAACCATTCAGGCGCATGCGGCGGTTCCCTTCAAGCAACCGGAATTGCCCTATGCGGAAGATGGTCTGGCGCCTGTGATATCCGCGCGCACTGTCGGCCTGCATTACGGCAAGCATCATGCGGGCTATTTCAAGAAGCTCAACACGCTGGTGGAAAAGACACCCTATGCCGATCTTTCATTGGAAGAGGTGGTTGTCCGGGCGAAGAAGGAAGGCAATGCGCCTATTTTCAACAATGCGGCGCAGGCTTGGAACCACAATCTCTACTGGCAACAGTTCAAGGGCGGGCCATCAACTGCAAAGGGCGCTTTTGCGACAGCAGCGGAAAGCGGCTTTGGCGGAATTGATGGTTTGAAAAAGAAGATTGTTGCCGAGTCGGACAATGTATTTGGAACCGGCTGGGTCTGGCTGGTCAAGGATGGTGATAAGCTTGCCGTCGTGGGCATGAAAGATGCTGGTGATCCTCTTGCGGAAGGCAAGAAGGCCGTGCTTGGCATCGATGTCTGGGAGCACGCCTATTATCTTGATTATGAAAACCGCCGCGCCGACCATGTTGCAGCGGTTCTCGACAAGCTTGTTAACTGGCAGTTCGTTTCCGAACAGTTTGACGCCTGATCAGCTATTCCTCGCGCTTAAGGAAATCGGCAAATTCGTCTTTATACGCCGCATGCCAGCGCGACAAAGGCGGGCGATTTTCTATTATATCGCCCGCTGCCCAAAGGATGCGCCGCTCGTCGGTACGGCGAACCACATCATTATCAGGGCACAGGATGTAGAAATCTCCTGCCGTTACGCTCTCAAGCAGGAAGTCGACCGTTTGCTCGGATGTCCATGCACCTGCGGGCTTTTCCGTCCTGCCGCTTGATGTCAGCGCAGTAAAGACAAAACCCGGAATGAACAGATGCGCAGTCACCTGACAGCCTTCGATGTTGCGCAGTTCATGTTGCAGGGCTTCGGTAAAAGTTTTCACGCCTGATTTGGAGACATTATAGGCAGGATCGCCGGGCGGGGTGGTGATACCCTGCTTTGAGCCTGTGTTGATGATGAGACCGGGTTTGCCCCGGGCAATCATATCAGGTCCGAATACCTGTGTTCCACGCACAATGCCGAACAGATTGACCTCGATGATCCTGTCCCACCCGCCGGGTTCAAAAATACTGCTGCCGGGCTGGATGCCGGCATTGTTCATAAGAAGGCTGACAGGACCAAGCTCCGTCTCAACGTGTCGTTTTAGCCGCTGCAGGTCTTCGACCTTCGTTATATCAACTCCGATAGCAATACTATCGGCCGGATTGCCGTGTTCGCGAACCTTGGCCAATGCTGCATCCAGTTTCTCGCCGGGTAGATCAGCAATGCAGACCTTAAGGCCCAGCGCAGCAAAGCGGATGGCTGCAGCAAGGCCTATGCCCGATGCGCCGCCAGTAACCACAGCAATGTTGGACGGCATAAGAACCGGATGTGTCATGGCAATTCTCCTGACTGGATTTCAATTCGGCTTTGCGATGGGGCAGAGCTTAGCCGAAATTCGGCACACGAATATAATGTTCCAGCGGACTGATATGTTCGCGTGCTTCGTCATCGCGATCATCGTCATGTAAATCCTGCGCAAGCGCGGCATCTTTCTGCCTGCGCGCCTCGAGGATTTCGTTGTCGGAACTTTCGCCCATGCACAGCGCACCAAGCAGGACCATGCGTGCTTTGTCGGCTAGCCCCGAATGGTTTTCATCGAGGGCAATATCCAGAATAACCCGGCTGAAATCGGTCGGTTCCAGCATTTTTTCCATACTGTATCCGGCCTTTTCGCGGCGCGTATTTTCGGTATCGATCAGGATATAGAGCTTTTCACGCAGATCAGCGCCGACATTCTCATACTGGATTGCCAGACTTGGTGCGGCTGTGGCGAGCTTCTGTTTTTGCCGCTCCCGGTGCCGCTTTTGTCTCTCTGCGTTGGATAATGCCATGGGTATGTCTGTGCCGTAACGAACGCGAATCACTTACATTAACTTGATAAGGGTGCGTTCCCTAACGGGCAACATTATGGTCACGTAACACACAGACTGTTGATAACAGCCGTTACGATTACGTGAGTTACGTAACGAGAATGTTATGAGATTTGGCTCTTGCCGTAACGTGAGAGGTCAAACGTAACGTTGGTCGCAGCCTCCTGATGACAGCAAATAAGACAGTTCTTGTATCGGAACCATCAAGAAGATAGTGGCGTTTGGTGACATGCAAGGCTAGGGATATCGCACGATGTGGTTGTAAGCATGTCGGTCTGGATGAATGGAATCGTGAATGGAAACCAAGGCCAATTATCTTGTGGTCAGTATTTTCACCGTGCTGGTGAGCGTGCTGGCCCTTGGTTTTGTCTACTGGATCGAGCGTTTGGGCGATACCCGTCCGACATCAATGCTTGAAATCCGCATTCCCGGTTCCGTAACCGGGCTGGTCGTCAAGAGCCAGGTTTTGTTCAATGGCTTGAAAGTCGGCGAAGTCACGCGGCTTTTCATTGATGCAAGCAACCCTGATGTGGTTATCGCCCAGACAGAGATCGATTCAACCACGCCGATCACGCGGTCGACTCAGGCGGAACTGGCCTTCGTCATGCTGACCGGACAGGCCTATATCGAGTTGAAGGGCGGCAAGAGCTATGAGCCCAAGCTGCTTGAAGAGGCGGAAAAGGAAGATACGGTCGCGCGTATCGATATTGATCCCTCATCCCTGAAAACACTGGTGCAAACGGTGCAGGACGTTCTTCAGAAGGTGGATCGCGCGATGGACGCCACCGAAAGCTATCTGGACGAAATGAAGGGGCCGGCTCTCGACAGGGCGCATGAGGCAAAGGATTTTACCCAGCAGCTTGCTGATAGCACTGAGATGATCAACCGTTATGGACAGCGGGCGCAGGATGTACAGGCTGTTATCAAGGATGCGCGCGAAACCATGTCGCGGATCAATGAGGCCTCGCTAAAAGTCGATGATGCCCTGACCAAGCTGGACAAGGAACTTTCCGAGGACAAGGGTGGTACGGTTGCCAACATCCGCGAACAGCTGCAATCCTACCGCGACACGGCTGATGGCCTGCAGGCGCGCCTTGCCCCGATCATGAAAACCCTGGGAACTTATACGGGCGAAAAGCTGCGCAATGCGCAGAAGTTTATTTCCGATAGCCGCCGTTCGGTGGAGAGTATCGAACGGGCTATTTCCAATTTCGACAGCAATCCACAGGAACTGCTGTTTGGCGGAGAAAACAAAGTACCTGAATATAACGGGCGGCGCTAACCAACCAAGGTTGCGCTCGACAGGTTTCTTGTCGACGGGTAGCGTTGCAGCACATGATGGGGGATGCGATGCGGTTTGCGGTGATCGGAACGGGATTTGTGATTGCCTTGTTGGCGGGCTGTACGACACCATCCGGTGGCAAGAGCGGTGAAGCCAGTCTGATCGCCGATGTCAAACAGCTGGTGACGACTTCCTATCAATGTCAGAACGCACTTGGCCGCGAGCCGCATTATTCCGCCATTGAAAGCAGCGAAACCATTCTCAAGGCGCTGGGTCGCTCGCCCGAAGATGCCGACAAGACAGTGCGGGGCTGGCTGAAAGGGTTGATTGCTTCGTCCAAACAGCCAACGGATATGGACCGCAAGGCGTGTAAAGACACATTGCTGAAGCAGGCGGAAAAAGTGCGAATCGAATTTGAGGCACGAAAAGCCAGGGGATGATGCATGGATGAGCCGCAGCCACCGCGTTCAGGGCTCCTCTCGCCAGTGCAATTCGTGCTGGTGCTTGTGTTTGCAGCTGGTGTAAGTTCGATCCTGTTTTATCCGGTGATGTCTCTGCTGGGGCGGATTGTCGGTCTGTTCCGGGCAACAGGATAACGGATGGGAAAAACGCTTGGGACGGAACAGCACAAGGCACTCATTGCCATGCTGATTGCCAAGCGTGAAGCTGCTGGCTTTACGCAAGCTGAACTTGCCGACGCATTAGGCGAATACCCGTCTTTTGTTGCCAGATTGGAAAGCGGTCAACGCCGTGTGGATGTGGTCGAGCTTATCGGGCTTGCACGGGTTCTCGGCTTCGATGCGGCGCAGCTGGTGAAGGCGATTGAAGCTGTCAGATGAAATAGACAGCACCGTCCCTATACCTAATATGGGGCTGATATAGTTCAGTACAAGACTGTCTGAATTACAGAAATTCGTATAACTAGAGCGCCCTTTCATTCTGTTCGGGGGCGATGATGAACCTTACAAAAACTTTTCGTCGGACAACGACAATGCGTTCGCCTGAAATGCTGCCTTCGTTTAAAACCGACGAGGCTAGAGAACGCTATATGGCTGCTTATGATGCCTTGCTTCAGGACTGGCCGGTTCCCTATGAAGAACTCGATTTTGTGACCAATTTTGGATCAACCCATGTTATCGCCAGTGGCCCTCTGAATGCACCGTCGCTTTTGCTGCTGCCGAGTTTTGCTGGCAGCGCTACGGTCTGGCGCTTGAACATTGCAGGGTTGAGCCGTCACTTCAGAACCTATGCGGTTGATGTTATCGGTCAACCGGGCAAAAGTCTGACGCCAGAACCATTGCGTGACAGGTATGATTATGCGCAGTGGCTTACCGGACTGCTTGATGCCCTGAGCATTGAAAGAACATCAATCGTGGGATGTTCTTTTGGCGGCTTTCTGGCGTTGAATCAGGCATCGCTGATGCCGGAGCGAATCAACCGCGTGATACTCATCAGCCCGGTTGGTATCTTCGCCTCTCAATTCTGGCGGCTATTCTATGTGTTTCGGATCAAGCGGCCCATTCTGAAATTAAAGCGACTGCTCACGGGCGGTAAACAACCATCCAGTCTTGCGGATTTGGGTGTCTCGCCTCCACGGGACGCGAAGTGGGGTGCTCTGATGGCCGCAACGATGTCCGCTTTTGCCAGAATGAGCGTGATTTCACCGCCCGTGTTCAGCACCCGCGAACTGCGCGCCATCCCGGTACCCGCGCTGTTGTTGATCGGCGATGCGGAACGGAGCTATGATCCGTCTGCAATGTTGAAATCGGCACAAAAACGCATGCCTCTTCTGGAAGGTGCGATTGTGCCAGATGCCAATCACATTGCCGCCATGGCGCAACCCGACGATGTCAATGATCGGATTATCCGGTTTCTGCGACCAGAAAAACAATAAAGACCGACTCAGATGCTTTCGTTGCTGTGATCACGGGATTTAGCCGTGCTGCCGTACACTCAAGCCGCCGTCGATAGTCAGGCATGTGGCATTCATGAAGGGACACTCGTCAGAGATCATGAACACGGCGGCGAGTGCTATTTCTTCGGGGGACGCGATCCGCCCGCCGGGATGCAGGGCCATTGTTTCAGCTTTGGCAGCGTCAGGATCGGGGAATGAATTCCAGTAATCTATGACCTTCTGTGTCGAGACATAGCCGGGCGCCAGTGCGTTTACCCTGATGCCTCTGGCGGCATATTCCAGCCCCAAAGATTTCGTCATGCCGAGCAATGCATGTTTGGCAAGAGGATAGGGGAAGGTATGGGGAATGATGGTGAAGGCATGGGTGGAGGCAATATTCAAAATGGCGCCACCACCGTTCGCGATCATGTCAGGCAGAACCGCTTTGCAGCAATTCCATGCGCCCTTCAGGTTGACATCGAAACAACGTTGCCATTCTTCATCTGTTGTCAAAAGCGGCTCATTGAAGACGTTGATACCTGCATTGTTAATCAAGGCATTCAACGGACCGATGACAGCTTTTGCCCGGATCACCGCTGCCATAATGGCTGGCTCATCGGTGATACTCACCGCACTCGATTCTACCGTCGCACCGCTGGTGCGGAGGTCGGCTGCAACCTGCTGCAAGAGCAGTTCGTCCGTGTCAATGAGATATAGGCCCGCCCCTTCTCTGGCGGATGCCTGAGCGATGGCAAGCCCTATCCCTTGGGCGGCGCCCGTGATCATGATCCGTTTGTCCGAAAGCCGACCCGCCATCTGTATCAGTCCTTCATTTCGTCGATGCGCAGTGTAATGCCGCCGCTTAATTTATCGTCAGGCTCAAGAATGGTGAGATCGCCCAGATCAGGCAAGTGGTGCCCGTTCGGCAGATGGCTCATCGGCTCGAAGCAAAAGAAGTCTATTCGATCTTCGGGGGCATGAATCATGTATTGAGAAAACAAAGGATCGCTTGATATTGCCGCAGTCATGCGCGCTTCCGGCCAGTCGATTTGTGCTGTTCCGTCCCAGCCCGCAAATGCATTGTTGACCCACCGGTCCGGCAGGTGATTGAAGGCCGCAAAATTCAAATCATCAGGGACCGGTCCTGCCGTATCAGGTAGATGTCCCGTCTTTTCACTCCAGAATAGCTTTGCCGGTGCTCGCAGCCGCGTTTGCGGTGTCCTTGGAAAAAAGGGATGGAATCCCAGTCCGAAAGGCAACGCAACGTCTCCCCGGTTTTCCACACTCAGGTCAAGTTTGAGCGTGGTCCCGTTGATCGCAACTGTCTGATCAGCGCGATAAGAATAGGGAGATTGGTGCGACGCCTGATGTTCATAAACCAAACGAACATGCGTTTGGCTTTCGTCCACCACCCGCCAAGGTGCCAGCCAGCCATCACCATGCAGATAAAGCTGATCGTCTTTCGTATTGGGCCTGAGCACATGTGTCTGGTTGCGGAAGCGAAATTGGTTCCCCGCGACGCGGTTGCCAAAGGGGACCAGTGGAAAGCATCCAACAGGTGCTGGTTTCAGAAAGGGCTTTCCACGGAAAGTGGCTACCATCAGGCAGCCACCTTGAAGGTTGATTTGAATGTTCAGCTCGCTGTTGCCAAGCCGGACCATCAGCCTTTGCGGCCCACCGCACCAGATCTGAGATTGTCGAGGAGTACCGCCAGAAGCAAAATCAAACCGCGCACAACATATTGATAAAAAGCCTGAATGTTCAAAAGGTTCATGACATTCTCGGCGATACCCATGATCAGAACGCCTACAATGACACCCGCCATAGCAGCACGGCCACCGGCCAGCGAGACACCGCCAAGCACGCAGGCCGAAATTACAGATAGCTCAAGGCCTGTCGCCGCATTTGGCTGTCCCGAGGTAATGCGCGAGGCAAGAAGAATACCCGCAATGGCGCAGACAAAGCCCTGCAGCGCAAATATCCAGACGCGCATGGAAACGACATTGACGCCGGCCAGTCTGGAGGCTTCAGGATTGCCACCGATAGCAAGTGTATTTTTGCCAAAGACCGTACGGTTGAGAATAAAGCCAAAGGCAATGAAAAGCACAAGCATGACCCAGATGGGCGCGGGAATTCCAAGGAATTTTGACAGGGCAAGCTGGTAGAAATTGGGATCGTTGATACCGACAGCTCTGCCATCGGACGAAATGAGCGCGAGGCCGCGAACGATCTGCATGGTCGCAAGCGTCGTGATCAAGGCATTGATGCGAAAGCGCGCGATGACCACACCATTGACCAATCCGACGAGCGCGCCACACAGAAGCGCTGCGATCAGGCCGAGCAATATGGAACCGGTGGCGTTTGAAGCCATGACAGCGATCATCCCGCAGAAGGCAACCGTTGAACCGACAGAAAGATCGAAATCCCGTGAGGCGAGGCAAAACATCATTGTGCAGGCGACAATGCCGATTGTCACAACCGACTGCAGCAAGCCGAGCATGTTGCGTTCCGTGAGAAAGTTAGGAACGAACGCGGCAACGACGATAAAGGCCAAAGCAAAGATGACAACGAGACCTTGTTCGCCAAGGAGAAGCTTTTTGAGAGACACGCTCATATCAAACCTTTTTCAAATCAGTTTAGGCCACGGCTGCGGCAGATCTGTCGGGAAGGGCAGCTGCAAGGATTTTTCTCTCGTCGAAAGCGTCCCGATCATATAGGGCGGCGATACGCCCCTGACACATCACGGCAATTCGGTCCGAGATACCCATGACTTCCGGCAGCTCGCTCGAAATCACGATAATAGCCATGCCATTTTCGGCCAGTTCGTAAAGAATGTTGTAAATTTCCGCTTTCGCACCGACGTCTATTCCACGTGTGGGTTCATCAATGACAAGCACCTTGACGCCCTGCTCGGAAAGCCAGCGGCCAAGAATGACTTTCTGCTGATTGCCGCCGGAGAGATTGACGATGTCCTGCTTGCGTGAAGGGGTCCGTATTCGCAATTTTTCGATGAAACGATCCGCGAGCCTTGCCTCTTTACCCGGCTGTAATATGCCCAAAGGTGAAAAATGACGGCGCGATGAAACCGCAATATTCTCCTCGATGGAACGGCCCTGAATAATGCCATCGAATTTGCGGTCTTCCGGGCACAAGACCATACCGGCTTCAATGGAATGCCGGGGATTGTTACCGCCAACCGCCACGCCGTCGATCGTGACGGTGCCGGTATGGCGATGGTCAGCGCCATAGAGCAGCCGTGCCATTTCCGACCGCCCGGCACCGATCAGGCCGAAGAAACCGAAAATCTCGCCCGAGCGAGCGTCAAAGGAAACGGGGCTGGGTAGAAGCCTGCCGCCAAGTTTTTCAACCTTCAGGCGCTCGGTTCCTATTTTGCGGGGGCGCCAGCCCCAGATATTGCTGATCTCACGCCCGACCATCTCCGTAATCACCTGATCGCGCGTCACCTCTGCGAGACTGGCATGATGGGCGGCAAGCTTGCCGTCCCGCAAAACAGTCAGACTATCACAAAGACGAAACACCTCGTCGAGCCTATGGGAAATGTAGAGGATAATCTTGCCTTGCGCTTTCAGTTTGCCAATCAGTGCAAACAGAATTTCGCTCTCACGGGACGACAGGGAGGAAGTCGGTTCATCCAGAGCAATCACGCGTGCATCAAGCATGACCGCCTTGGCAATCTCGACCATCTGGCGCTGGCCGATCGAAAGATTTGCAACCTTGATTCTGGGATCAACATCAATGCCGATCGCTTCAAGCTTTTGCGACACATCCGAGACAAGCTTCTTGAAATCGATCATGCCTGCCTTGGCAGGGAACCGTCCGAGCCAGAGGTTTTCAGCAACCGTCAGTTCGGCGACAAGCTGCAGTTCCTGATGAATGACGATGACGCCAGCGTCAAACGCATCGCGCGTCGATGAATAGTGTTGGATGGAACCATCAAGAGAGATTTCACCAGTGTCAGCGGACTGGTCTCCGGAGAGAATACGGATCAGCGTGGATTTCCCCGCACCATTCTCGCCCATGAGGCCGTGTACAGCGCCCTTTTCCACTGCGAAGGAAATGCCGGATAGCGCCTGTACGCCCGGGTACCCCTTGCTGATGTTTTTGAATTCAAGAAAAGATGCCATGGTCGGCCAAGCCCTCAAGGATTGTACTGCCCGGCAAAATTGCCGGGCGTTTAGTGCCTGTTCCGAGGATTATTCGATGCCGAGTTCCTTGCGCACTTCGGTATAATTATCGCGCAATGCCAGCTGCCCGGCTGTCAGGGTCAGCTTTTCCGGCTGTTTGCCGTTGGCGATCCACTCGTACATGTTGAGGGCAGTTTCGTAGCCGTGACGCTTTGGCGAAATGATCACCGTACCGAAGAAACCGGTTGGAGTTGGCTTCTTGAACTCGTTGATTGCCGATTCCGCACCACCGATTCCGATACCAATGACACCATCAGCGGGAATGCCGACACTTTCAGTAGCACGGACGGCACCCAGCACGGATTCATCGTTCAATCCCACCGCAACCCAATGTTTGATGCCAGCGTTTTTGTTGAGAACAACCGTTGCCGCGTTGAGTGCGGCTTCCGTGTCAGTCTTGGCCTGCGGGGCGTCAAAGATATTGGCTTGCGGGAAGCCGGCTGCTTTGAGCACCGACAAGGCGCCTTCAACGCGATCGACGGCAGTCGGCAACTGGTCATAGGAAACCCGGATTGCACCGACGGTCTTCATATCCCAGCCGCGCTTTTTGATTTCGTCGACCATTGCCTGGCCTACAGCTTCGCCAATCTTGGAGGCGGAAATTCCCATATGCGGAACATCTTCCAATGGTTTGCCGTCCGCACCGACAAGGCGGTCATCGACCGTCATCATCTTGAGTTCATTGGCTGTTGCCTTGGCGACGATGCCAGGCCCGAGCTTCACATCGGGTGTGCAGATGATGAAACCCTGCGCACCCTGCGCACCGAGATTATCAATCGCAGACTGAACTTTCTCACCGTCTTCCGCGCCGATCTTCACCAGAGTGAAGCCTTTTTCCTTGGCAGCGACGTCGGCAAATTTCCATTCATCCTGAAACCACGGTTCTTCGGGCTGCTTGACGATGAAACCTATTTTGACATCTGCAGCAAAAGCACTGCCAGCTGCAATTATGGCGACTGTGCCAGCCAATATGGCTGCTTTTATAAAGCGCATATCTCTCTCCCAAAATTTTGGCTGCTCCCAGCAGCACCATAGGAATAAGTTAAATCATCATACCAGTCAATTGCCAATGTATGATGATTGAGATAGTAGAGAGAAGTGCTGTAGAGTGATAGGACGAGGAGCCCATCAACGGTGATGGGTATGGATTATAGCGCCGACTTATATGCGGGATGTCGTGCCGGGGTTTGGAGGACAGGGTGGAGACAGTGATCTTGGGGCAAGCGGAGCAAGACGCCGATGGAGTGCTTCGGCGCCCGCGCGTTCAAAAGAATGTCACAGCGGCCATTGCCATGGAGATTTGTGCCGACCGTTATCCGTCCGGTTCACTCCTTCCGCGCGAAAACGATCTTTGCGCGCAGTACAATGTCAGCCGCACGGTCATTCGCGAATCATTGAAAACACTGGAATCAAAGGGCCTTGTGCGTGGCAAACCACGGGTTGGCACGACGGTCTGTGACAAGGATGACTGGAATATTCTTGACCAGCAGGTGCTGGAGTGGATGGGCCCGAACATAGCCAATTTCGATCTCCTCGGCTGTATTCTTGAAGCACGCCGCACGGTGGAGCCTATGGCTGCCGAATTAGCTGCCGATAGAGCGACGGCACAGGAGATCGCCGATCTTGAAAAGGCTTGGCAAGACATGCGCGACAGTGAAGGCGATATTGGCCGGTTCACCGAAGCCGACGTGAATTTTCACGCGACTCTGCTCAAGGCCAGCCACAATCAGGTTTTCCGGCAATTGTCGGGAATTATCCATGCGGGCCTCAAATACTCGCTGCAGGCCTCCAACGAGGCGGTGGAAACGCGGGATGAAGCGATAGCCGCCCACGGAGAGCTTGTTGAGGCGTTGCGTATGCGTGACAGAACCGCTGCCCGCAGATGTTCCGGGCATCTGCTCGACCTTGCCGCCAGAGATCTGGCGTCAGCGCTCAACGACAGCAAACCGCGATAGATTATCTGAACACTGAAAGTGCAGACACCATGAAGATCACCAAGCTCACCACTTACATTGTCCCGCCCCGTTGGCTGTTTCTCAAAATCGAAACTGACGAAGGTGTTTCCGGATGGGGCGAACCGGTTGTTGAGGGTAGGGCTCTGACGACGGAAGCCGCGGTCCATGAACTGGCGGATTATCTGGTCGGTAAAGACCCATTTCTGATTGAGGATCACTGGAACGTTCTCTATCGCGGTGGTTTCTATCGCGGCGGCGCTATTCACATGAGCGCTCTGGCAGGCATCGATCAAGCTTTATGGGACATCAAAGGCAAGGCACTCGGCCAGCCAGTACACGCTCTGCTTGGCGGTCAATGCCGTGATAAGATCAAGGTTTATTCCTGGGTTGGCGGTGATCGCCCTTCCGATGTGGCCCGCAATGCAACGGAAATGGTTGCGCAGGGTTTCAAGGCCATCAAGCTCAATGGATGCGAGGAAATGCAGATCGTTGACAGCTGGGAGAAAGTCGACAAGGCAGTTGCAACAATTGCGACCATCCGCGAGGCGGTAGGCCCGCATGTCGGTATCGGCGTCGACTTTCACGGGCGCGTTCACAAGCCAATGGCAAAGGTGCTTGCCAAGGAACTCGATCAGTTCAAACTGATGTTCATCGAAGAGCCGGTCCTGTCCGAGAATTATGAGGCGTTGAAAGAGATTGCGAACCATTGTTCGACGCCAATTGCGCTTGGAGAACGCCTTTACTCACGCTGGGATTTCAAACGAATCCTTGCGGAGGGCTATGTCGACATTATCCAGCCTGATCTTTCGCATGCAGGGGGCATCACGGAGTGCCGTAAGATCGCAGCAATGGCTGAGGCCTACGATGTCGCTCTCGCGCCCCATTGTCCGCTCGGGCCTATTGCTTTGGCCGCATGTCTGCAGATCGATGCGGTCAGTTACAACGCATTTATTCAGGAACAGAGCCTCGGTATTCATTACAACGAGTCCAACGACATTCTTGATTACATTCGCAACAAGGATGTTTTTCACTATGAAGACGGCTTTGTCAGCATTCGTCAAGGACCGGGATTGGGTATTGACGTTGATGAGGCCTATGTTGCGGAACGTGCCAAAGAGGGGCGCCGTTGGCGCAACCCGATCTGGCGTCACGCAGATGGCAGCTTTGCCGAATGGTAAGCGGGTGATACTGCAATCGCCCTTCGGGCATCCAATGCCAGTAGGGCTTTTGGCTGCCCGATTTTCGCAGAGCATTTGTTCAGTGACGGGGTTTTGTCTCGTAGACCAAGACAATAATCACTGCCAAAGCCAGAAGAAAAGTAAAATCACGCATTTCTTAATCCTTGCATCAATCACCGATGCGCCGCCCAACCAGAAGGCCTCAACGCTATCGATGAGGCGGCTATTTACCGCTACAAAGGACAACACATGGCCAAGCTGCTATCTGCATGTTCACGTTCTTGACTACGCTCAATTCGCGATGTCCTTTGTGCCTGTAAGCAGGAACCTCGCCATTCAATAAGTCAAATAAATATTCTCCTATAGTCGTTCCAATATAAAATTCGGAATTTTGTTTATAGGATTTTTATTTCTTTCCAACTTCGTCGCAATCGAAAAAATATCCGTTCGTCGTTAGTGTTCAGACGCCGTTGTTGCTCTGTGGTTATAAACTTTTTCCAAAGTGAAAAACCGCATTTACTCGCGACAGCTGGCATACTCAACAAAAGGACAGAATGCGATGTTTACGCGCTCCGGAATGTATTATTTCGCGCATCACAGACAGAATGAACAACCCGTAAGGTTGCCTCCATCCAGCGCAAATCAGAATGATGTTCACGCCGCACCCGGCCACGAGGAGCTGGGTGTGTTTCTGCGGCTATGGGGCGTCATTCTCACCGGCGTTGCTGTCATTCTGTGCGGCAGCTGGCTGCTCAGATAACGGGCACCCACTCCACGCCATCGATGCAATCCGTAGCGACTGTAACGGCTAAGAGAAGCCCGCATCCTTGTGGTGGTGGAAACGTGTTTGTTGCGCAATCGGAGACAATCATGTCGGAGCAGCAAATGGATAAGCAGCGCCCCAAGATGCCAACGAATGACGTCAAGGCCGACGCTGCGCGGATAAAATCATTGATACCGATTGCGCTCGGTATGCTTGTGTTGATGGTCGCAATTGATGGTCTTCTCAGGTTTTTCGCCAGATAACCGCCGGGCAAATCCTTATAGGAATTTTATATCTTTCCTACGTGTGACGTCTCGAACCTTTATGGCGTTCGGAGTCATACTCCCCCACGGTTTGCATTCTATGTGCCGCACAAGCAAGCGTAGCATTTATTGAAGATCAGCTAAGTCTTCAATGCAGTTCTGTCTTGCAATGATAAAATCAATAAAAGGAGTTTTCTTCGATGGACTTCATTGTTCTCGGAATGGGCGTTTTGTTCTTGGCTCTATCGCTGGCTTATACAAAAGCCTGCGATATCCTTTGATCGGAAAGACTGACAAATGATTATCGATTACATCCTCAGTGGTGCTGTCACCTTGTTCCTTCTCGCCTATCTCACCTACGCCCTTGTTCGCCCAGAGCGGTTTTGACCGCATCTGGCGCCCGGCTCGGAAAGCTTCACCATGACTCTCAACGGTTGGTTACAGATCCTCGTTTATTGCGGGATCATCATTCTGCTCGTGAAGCCGCTCGGCGGCTACATGACGCGCGTTTTCAACGGCGACCGCACGTTTCTTTCGCCACTTCTCGTTCCTGTTGAACGGGGACTTTATAAAATAGCTGGAACGAATGAGCGCGACGAACAGCATTGGACCACCTACACGGTGGCTTTGTTGCTTTTCAGCCTGGCCGGGTTCCTTGTGCTTTATTTCCTGCAGCGGTTCCAGGGGGCTCTGCCCTTTAATCCTGCGGGGATGACAGCAACAGAGCCAACCCTCGCATTCAACACAGCCATCAGCTTTGTAACAAATACCAACTGGCAGAATTATGGCGGCGAGAGCACGATGTCGTATCTCGTGCAGATGGCTGGCCTCACCGTACAGAACTTTGTCTCTGCAGCGACAGGCATAGCCATCGCTGTTGCGTTGATCCGGGGCTTCGCCAGAGCATCCGGCAATTCCATTGGCAATTTCTGGGTCGATCTGACGAGAGCGACACTCTACATTCTATTGCCTATCTGCATCGTCCTGACGCTTGTTTATGTTTATCTCGGTGTTCCGCAGACCCTTGGGACCTATGTCGAGGCGACGACGCTGGAAGGGGCCAAGCAGACGATCGCGGTTGGCCCGGTCGCTTCGCAGCTCGCTATCAAGATGCTCGGCACCAATGGCGGCGGCTTCTTCAATGTCAATTCCGCTCATCCATTCGAAAATCCCGATGCAATTTCCAACTTCCTCCAGATGGCTTCAATCTTTGTGATTGGTGCAGCATTGACCAACGTGTTTGGCCGTATGGTCGGCAATCAGCGTCAGGGCTGGGCGATCTTCGCTGCCATGGGCATATTGTTCCTGGCGGGTGTGACCATTTGCTATTGGGGTGAAGCCGCCGGCAACCCGCTGGTCCACTCCCTTGGTATTGATGGCGGCAATATGGAAGGCAAAGAGGCGCGTTTCGGCATCGCCCTATCTTCTCTCTTTGCTGTGATTACCACGGCTGCCTCGTGTGGCGCAGTCAATGCCATGCATGACAGTTTCATGGCGATCAGCGGCATGATCCCACTCATCAATATGATGCTGGGCGAGGTGGTTATCGGCGGCGTCGGTGCCGGTCTTTACGGTATCCTGCTTTATGTGATCATTGCAGTCTTCGTGGCTGGCCTGATGGTTGGCCGTACGCCTGAGTATCTTGGCAAGAAGATCGAAGCGAAGGAAGTCAAGATGGCCATGCTGGCTGTCCTGTGCCTGCCTTTGGCAATGTTGGGTTTTACAGCCATTGCCAGTGTACTGCCATCAGCAGTTGCTTCTGTCGCCAATGCTGGTCCTCACGGCTTTTCCGAGATTCTTTATGCCTACACATCTGCCGCAGCCAATAACGGTTCGGCCTTTGGCGGGCTCTCGGGTAACACCCCCTGGTACAACATCACTCTCGGCATCGGCATGTGGATGGGCCGCTTCTTTGTCATCATCCCGGCTCTGGCCATCGCTGGCTCGCTGGTAGCGAAGAAGACTGTTCCGGAATCCGCGGGCACTTTCCCGACCCATGGTGGGCTGTTCGTTGGTTTGCTGGTGGGTGTGATCCTGATTGTTGGCGGCCTCACATTCTTCCCGGCACTCGCTGTCGGACCGATTGTCGAGCATCTCGCCATCGGTCTTGGCCAGACATTCTGATGGAGCGTCCAATGCGTCATGGCTATCTGCAATTCAACGCTCATGCCCGCGCCCGAAAGCTGGCGCGGGGGGCAGCCAAACGTGTGCGGGCTTCCGATATCGTCCTCGGCATGATGCTGGCGACGCTTGTTGTCTGGCTCATCGCATACGCATTTATTCACATGGTTACGCCGGTCTGATCGACCGCTGTTCAGTCACAACTGGAGTCTCAAATGAGCCAGTCCAAATCCGCGAGCCTAATGGACGCTCGCATATTATTACCAGCCGTCGGAGGCGCTTTCAAAAAGCTTGATCCGCGCACTCTTGCCAGAAATCCGGTGATGTTCGTCGTCGCTGTGGTTTCGGCGCTGACGACGATTTTGTTCATAAAGGACATCATCGCTGGCGGTCATGACCTCAGTTTCTCGTTTCAGATCATAGTGTGGCTATGGTTTACGGTGCTTTTTGCGAATTTTGCCGAAGCGGTCGCGGAAGGCCGTGGTAAGGCACAGGCCGATTCATTGCGCAAGGCCCGTACAGAAACCCAAGCAAAGCTCTTGTCGGGTGAAGGCCGCACCAATTTCAAACTGGTTCCGGGCACCAGCCTCAAGGTTGGAGATGTCGTTCTGGTTGACGCTGGCGACATCATCCCATCAGACGGCGAAGTTGTTGAAGGCATCGCGTCAGTCAATGAATCAGCAATAACAGGCGAATCTGCACCGGTCATCCGGGAATCCGGTGGTGATCGATCCGCGGTAACAGGTGGTACGCAGGTGCTGTCCGATTGGCTTCGTGTCCGCATCACGGCAGCAGCCGGTTCAACATTCATCGACCGGATGATTGCGCTCGTTGAAGGCGCTGAACGTCAAAAGACACCCAATGAGATTGCTCTCAACATTCTCCTTGCAGGCATGACGCTTATATTCGTGTTGGCAACGGCGACTATTCCAAGCTTTGCGTCCTATGCGGGCGGCGCAATTCCTGTTGTGGTGCTCGTCGCTTTGTTCGTGACGCTTATTCCGACCACGATCGGTGCATTGCTCTCAGCCATCGGTATTGCCGGTATGGACAGGCTCATCCAGTTCAATGTGCTTGCGATGTCTGGCCGTGCGGTTGAAGCAGCTGGTGATGTGGATACATTGCTGCTTGATAAGACCGGCACCATTACTTTCGGTAACCGTCAAGCCACCGAGTTCAGTCCGGTAAAGGGTGTGAGTGAACAGGAACTTGCCGATGCAGCTCAACTTGCATCGCTCGCTGACGAAACTCCTGAGGGACGCTCCATCGTGGTGCTGGCCAAGGAAAAATACGGAATCCGTGCGCGCGATATGGCGACCTTGCACGCCACATTTGTGCCATTCACAGCACAGAGCCGTATGAGTGGTGTGGATATTGATGGTTCTTCAATCAGAAAAGGCGCGGTTGAGGCTGTCCTTTCATATGTCGACCTCTCGACTGTTGCGACAGGCGCAACACGCGCCAGCAGCGAAACCGTTCGCGAGCTGCAGGCGATTGCCGATCAGATTGCCAAAGCCGGTGGAACGCCGCTCGCAGTTGTCAGGGACGGCAAACTTCTGGGTGTCATCCATCTTAAAGACATTGTGAAGGGCGGCATCCGGGAGCGTTTCGCTGAATTGCGGCGCATGGGTATCCGCACCGTCATGATCACCGGCGACAATGCTTTGACTGCAGCGGCTATCGCTGCTGAAGCTGGCGTTGACGATTTTCTCGCTCAGGCAACACCTGAAAACAAGCTTTCGCTCATCCGCGATGAACAGTCCAAGGGCAAACTGGTCGCCATGTGCGGTGACGGTACAAATGATGCTCCAGCGCTGGCGCAGGCGGATGTCGGCGTTGCCATGAACACTGGTACAGTTGCTGCTCGTGAAGCCGGAAACATGGTCGATCTTGACAGTGACCCGACGAAGTTGATCGAAATCGTTGGTATCGGCAAGCAGTTGCTCATGACGCGTGGTGCCTTGACGACATTTTCCATCGCCAATGATATCGCCAAATACTTTGCGATCATTCCCGCAATGTTCCTGGCGTTCTATCCGCAATTGGCCGCGCTCAATATTATGGGTCTGCAGACACCTCAGAGCGCCATCCTATCGGCCATCATTTTCAACGCGCTTATTATTGTTGCCCTTATCCCCCTGTCACTGAAAGGTGTAAAATACCGGGCAGTGGGTGCCGGGGCGCTTCTAAGCCGCAATCTGCTCATCTACGGCCTTGGCGGCGTTATTGTTCCGTTCGTCGGAATTAAAGCGATCGACGTGGTCATAACAAGCCTTGGGCTTGTGTAAAGGATATCCCGATGCTCAAACAACTTAAGCCCGCGATTGTCATGATAGTCGCACTCACAATTATCACAGGCCTTCTCTACCCATTGGGGATGACCGGATTATCGCAGCTCCTTTTCGCACGCCAGGCAAATGGCAGTCTTGTCGAAAAGGACGGCAAGATAATCGGGTCTGAATTGATCGGTCAGGCTTTCACGAGCGACCAGTATTTTCATGGGCGGCCATCAGCTGCCGGTGACGGGTACAATGCTTCAGCTTCCAGCGGCTCCAATCTCGGGCCCACTAACCCGAAATTGATTGATCGCATCAAGACGGATGCTGCCTCCCTGAAGGAAAGCAACCCCGGCGCACCGATTCCTATCGATCTTGTGACCACCTCGGGAAGTGGACTTGATCCGGACATTTCACCTGAAGCGGCTTATTTCCAGATTGGGCGCGTAGCCAAGGCTCGTGGCGCCGATGAAGCGGCCATCCGCAAACTGGTTGACCAGCATATTGAAGGCCGTGAACTCGGCTTCATGGGTGAACCGGTTGTGAATGTTCTGAAATTGAATCAGGCCCTTGATAGCCTGGGCAAATAACTTTTGAATATGGAGGCCGGAGATTTGCATAAGCATAGCTCCGGCCTTTCGTCATTGGGAGAGGCTTTGTAAATGCCTGACGACAATCGCGACTTGGATCGAAGACCGTCTCCGGATGCGCTTCTCGACAATGCCGATCGTGAACGTCGCGGCCGACTGAAGATTTTTCTCGGCGCTGCTCCGGGTGTAGGCAAGACCTACGAAATGTTGATGTCGGGCCGGGCGGCAATTGCCGACGGATCAGATGTTGTGATTGGTGTTGTCGAAACCCATGGTCGTAAAGAGACGCAGGCTCTTGTCGAAGGTTTTGAAGTCGTGCCGCGCAGAAGCGTGGACTATAAAAATCATCAACTTGAAGAGATGGATATTGACGCAATCCTCGCGCGGCGTCCGGCTCTCGTATTGGTTGATGAACTTGCACATACCAATGCACCGGGCAGCCGCCATCCCAAGCGGTATATGGATGTTGAGGAGATTCTGTCTCAGGACATTGATGTCTATTCGACCTTGAATATCCAACATGTCGAGAGCCTGAACGATATTGTTGCCCAGATCACGCGGGTCCGTGTACACGAAACCGTGCCGGATTCGGTGATTGATGAGGCAGATGAAGTTGAAATTATCGATCTCACCCCGGTCGATCTCATCAAACGGTTGCAGGAGGGCAAAGTATATCTGCCTGCAACGGCCAAACGAGCAACAGAGAACTATTTTTCCCCTGGCAATCTGACCGCACTGCGTGAGCTTGCCTTACGCCGGACCGCCCAGCGCGTTGACGATCAATTGCTTACACATATGCAGGCCAATGCAATATCGGGACCTTGGGCTGCCGGGGATCGTGTTTTGGTATGTGTTGACGAGCAGCCGCGCGGTGCCTCGCTCGTCCGTTATGCCCGGCGACTGGCAGACAGGCTCCGTGCTCCATGGGCCGCTGTTCATGTCGAAACGCAGCGTTTTGCTCGCCTCTCAGAGGCAGAACGGGACCGATTGGCATCAACCCTGCGTTTGGCCGACCAATTGGGTGGGGAGACGATCACACTTCCCGGTCGGAATGCCGCAGAAGAAATCGCCCGGCATGCACGGGAGAACAATGTCACTCATATCGTAACGGGCAAGCCGAACAAGCCACGGTGGCGTGAGCTGTTTGAGGGTTCGGTATCTCACGATCTGATACGGCATGCCGGAAATATCAGCGTCCACGTTATTTCAGGCAATGATCAGGAGGTGGTCTCCTCGCAACGGCGTTCAGCGAGTGCGCCAAGACCAAGCTTCCAGATCAAACCGTATCTCGTGAGTACCGGGTATGTTGTAGCAGCCCTCGGCTTTGGTCTTCTGCTGTCGCGCTTTCTCGATGTGCGCAACATCGCGCTCGTATTTCTCATGGCAGTGCTGGCATCAGCCGTAACACTGGGTTTATGGCCTGCCTTGTTTGCCTCTGTCGTCAGCGCAGCGGTGCTTAATTTCTTCTTCCTTGATCCGCTTTATACGCTGGTAATAAGTGATCCGGAGAGCGTGATCGCCCTCGGGTTTTTCTTTGTGGTTGCGGTGATTGCCAGCAATCTGACGGCGCGGGTCCAGCGGCAAGCCTCGTCTGCACGTCAGCGGGTTCGGACCACGGAAGACCTCTATTCGTTCAGCAAGAAACTGGCAGGAACGGGTACCCTTGATGACGTCCTTTGGGCGACGGCATTTCAGATTGCATCGATGCTTAAAGTGCGGGTGGTGCTTCTTTTGCCTGATCATGGTTCCATTCAGGTCAAGGCCGGATATCCGCCGGATGATACGCTGGATGAGGCTGATATAGCAGCGGCCCGGTGGGCTTGGGAAAACAACCGCGCGGCAGGTCGGGGAGCTGACACGCTACCGGGGGCAAAGCGGCTCTATTTGCCCTTGCGAACGGGCCGTATGGCGGTTGGTGTCATTGGTCTCGACAATGATAAGCAAGGTCCGCTTCTGTCGCCGGAGCAGCAACGGCTGCTGGACGCACTGGCTGATCAGGCGGCGGTTGCTATTGAACGGACACAGCTTGCCGCTGATGTGGACCGCGCAAAGCTAGCGGCGGAAGCAGATCGCCTGCGCTCGGCACTGCTGACGTCAATTTCACACGATCTCAAAACACCGCTTGCGGCGATTATGGGAGCGGCTGGAACGTTGAAGGAATTTGCCCCCGCACTTGCCGAGGAGGCCAAGGCTGACCTGTTGTCGACAGTGCTTGATGAGTCCGAAAGGCTCAATCGGTTTATTTCCAATCTGCTCGATATGACGAAGCTGGAATCCGGAGCAATGGAACCAAACTACGCCTTCCAGTATGTTGGTGATATCGTTGGGACGGCGCTCGATAGGGCCAGAAAAATTATTGGCCGGCATAAGACGGAGATTGATATTCCTGCTGCTTTGCCCGTGTTGAGGCTGGATGCGGTTCTGTTCGAACAGGTTCTGTTCAACCTGCTCGACAATGCCTCAAAATATGCACCTGAAGGATCATGTCTGCGGATACAGGCCTGGAGCGATGATGGCTGGGTGATACTGCAAGTTATGGATGAGGGGCCGGGTATCCCCGAAGAGGATCTGGAGCGCATATTCGATACGTTTTATCGCGTAAGGAAAGGCGATCGGGTAACTGCGGGTACCGGGCTCGGACTTTCGATATCGAGAGGTTTCATTGAAGCCATGGGTGGCACGATCACCGCCGAGCGCAGAACTGACCGCTCTGGCGCGATCTTTACGATCAGAATGCCAATCCCCAAGGACACTCCAACAATAGAAGAACTGACATGACCAACTCAAATGTCAAAATATTGGTTGTCGATGATGAATCGCCGATCCGTAAATTGCTTCGGGTAGGTTTGAGTACCCAAGGATATACCGTTCTTGAAGCAGGAAACGCATGGTCGGCAATAGAGCAGGTACGCCTCACGCGTCCCGACCTCATCATTCTTGATCTGGGCCTTCCTGATTTGTCTGGCCACGAATTGCTGCGCAGATGGCGTGACGAAGGGCTGGAACTCCCGGTCATTATTCTATCAAGCCGGACCGACGAAAAGGGCATCGTGGATGCACTTGAGCTTGGCGCAGATGATTATATCACCAAGCCATTTGGAATGAATGAAATTGTGGCCCGTATCCGCGTTGCTCTGCGCCACCGACTTCAGCAACAGGGCGAAAAGCCGGTGTTCGAAACCGGGAGTCTCTCGGTCGATATCGTCAAACGCATCGTCAAGGTGGATGGCAAGGAGATCAGGCTTTCCCCGAAGGAATACGACATTTTGCGTATCCTTGTTCAGTATGCCGGGAAGGTTCTGACGCATCAGTTCCTGCTTGATCAGGTGTGGGGAGGGTCCACCGATGTGCAATATCTTCGCGTATACGTCCGGCAGCTACGCCAGAAAATCGAACAGACACCAGATCAACCAAAATACATCACGACAGAAACTGGCGTTGGCTACCGTCTCAGGGAGGTGGATTGAGCATCATTTGAATTGCTTGATCACCAAGCTGCGCATCATAAATTGAATGAGTATTGTAATGAAGCTTGCCGACTATATCGCTCTTGAGAGCATTGTTCCTGATCTTGACGTCTCGTCCAAGAGTCAGGCTCTGCAAGCGATTTCGACCAATATATCGCCGATGATTGGCGTATCGGCGGATGTGATCGTTCATTCGTTGCAGAAACGGGAAGAACTTGGTTCCACGGGTGTCGGTGGAGGTATCGCAATTCCGCACGCCCGCATTCTCGGCATATCAAAGCCCGTCGCGGCCTTTGCAAAATTAAAGAAGCCTATTGATTTTGAGGCGATAGACGATTTGCCCGTCGATATTATTCTTGCGCTGCTGACACCGGATCAGGCACCGGCTGAACATTTGAATGTCCTTGCATGCTTTTCCAGAAAGCTCAGGTCGCCGGATGTGCTCAAGAGGATGAGGGCGACCAGAAATGCACAAACATTATTGGATTGTCTGGTGATGGACACATAGAGCGGGCCCTGAAACAGGCGGCAGCTTCCCGTTCACTCAGAAACTGCCTCTGTTGATTTGTTCTGCCTCGCTTTGAAGCAATGCGCTCTTCTGGTATCAAGCGCGTTTCCGCTGGCCGCTGGACGTATGTACTAGATCACTCCAGGCATCGGCGAGTATAAATTCGTTGTCATCTGCACAGCAGACGGCTCCCGGTACATGATCGCTTTCAGCAGTAGCAAAATGAACCGCCGCTTCCTTGTCAGCGAACAGGCCGCCGACCAGATGTTTGCGGTCGCATACCATCCAGCATCCGTCCGGATTTTTTCCGACAAGAAAACGGCTGCTCAAGTTTGAATTGGCGTGATTCTGATAAGCATAGGCCATGATTGGTCACTTTCCGCTTGAGTGGGGCTCAAAGCGTTTTCTGTTTTGATGATGTTATAAGGATCGTGGAATTCGGCGTTCCACTCACAGCCGCCAGGCAAGAGGCGCTGAGAGCATTTTGGACAGACCCTCGACCGCATCTGTTTTCACATTGTCCTGAGGAATTTGCCCACCAGCTGCAGGACCGCCGAGTTCGTCCAGAGCCAATCGGATCTGGTGGGCCGTTTCCTCTGATACGGGAACCAGAGGCAGGCGGAGTTCGTCGCTCATGCCGCGTCGATGCTTGAGTGCAGACTTGATGGAGCACGGATTCGTATCGAGATCGAGTGCGCTGAGGACCGGCTGCAATCTCTGCTGGATATATCTGGCAGTAGGCCAATCATTTTTCCTGCAGGCATTGTGCATGGCGACGCAGACATGCGGCAAAACATTGGCAATGACTGAAATGGTGCCGTTGCCTCCAGTCAGATTGAACGCATGCGCGGTCGCATCATGTCCTGACAGCAGGATAAAACGGTTCTGGAATGTGTGACGAACTTCGTCGACGCGCCTCATATCCCCGGTCGCATCCTTGATACCAATGATTGAAGGTATCTGTGCAAGCCGGTCAAGGGTCTGTAGCGACAGGTCGGCACCGGTTCTTGACGGAACATTGTAAATGAAGATGGGCAGTTTCACCCGCTGCGCAATCGTTTCAAAGTGATGCGCGATGCCGTTTTGGCTTGGCTTGTTGTAGTAGGGAGTGACTACAAGAGCCGCATCGGCGCCGCATGATTCCGCAGCTGATGTGTAGGCTACCGTAAGCTCGGTGCTGTTCGTACCTGTGCCAGCAATGACAGGAACACGTCCCTTGGATACTCTGACGGTGGTACGGATGATCTTTAAACGTTCGTCCCAGGAAAGGGTTGGAGCCTCACCTGTGGTTCCGCAGGGCACAAGGCCCTCTATGCCTGACAGAATCTGCCATTGGATATGTTCAGCGAGGGTGTCGTGATCGACAACACCATTTTTGAACGGAGTGACGAGGGCAGTCATTATGCCCGATAATCGCGGGGGGATAGGATTGGTCATGGATTTCCTCTTTTGGACGATCTGGTGGGATCAGCGCAAATCCTGCAATTCAGATGAAGTGATCGATGGCCGCATATATTCTCAAGGCGGCAGCGCCGGATAAAAGAGAAGCAAGTACGAGCAACGCGATCAGCGTCGGGCCGAGCTTCGATATGTGGCGGGTTTCAATGGTCTGATTGTTGACTGGCAACAAACGGTTCGACGTCATCGTCATTTCCTTGCACTCCAATTCTTTGGGTACAGGCAAGAAATACCATGGTGTCGGATAGGAATTCCATTCCGCACCAAGTGCAAAGATATCAAGAAGTTATAAAGGTGGGACCTAAACCTTCTGGGGCGGTGGGAGCTGTTTGCGTGATGTCGTTACAGGTCCGCTTTATGCAAGCCTTGTGATGACGCCGTACAGAAAGACGAGGTTATCGGCTCGATCTCTACTGTTGTGAACTGCGACCATTGCGTCTGGTGCATAGGTGGAATGAGGGATTGTGACTGTTTTAAATCGATTGAAAGTCTTATGTTCCAGTCATCGAAACGACGCCGGGACCAAGCAAGGTTGCTGACGTCAGACAACCCTCAGAAAGGGGATCATTATGAACGTAGCACGCTCTTTCAACAACTGGCTCAAGTTCCGTCAGACCGTTACCGAACTTGGCCGCATGTCCAGCCGCGAACTTCAGGATTTGGGCATCGACCGCGCCGATATCCGCAGTGTTGCCCGCGCATCGGTCGCTCGCTGATAGCGATCGACCAACCAGCCAATAACCACTCGACGCCCGCTTTTGACGCGGGCGTTTTTGCATTGATCTGCCATTTCATGCCGCAGCTGTTGCTCTGGCGGTAAGGCCAATCCGGCCAATCCCACTTTGATCAATGAAGGAAAATACAGGAAACTGAGTTTATATGGCGGAGAGGGAGGGATTTGAACCCCCGATGGAGTTGCCCCCATGCCGCATTTCGAGTGCGGTGCTTTCAACCACTCAGCCACCTCTCCGCGTATAAGTGCCTGCCTTTGACAGACCCTCGATGTGGCCGGGACGATAATCCCTGCCGATGCCGCGATGTCCGTTGGTTTGATCCGTAAGACTTAGCTTGAGCGTGCGACGCGCTAGATAGCGGGCAAAGCGCAAGGATACAAGAGCAATTTTGCGTTAAATTTCTTGACTCTCTTATAATCCTCACCTTATAAGCGCCCAACGACTGGCGTGGGGGATTCTCCGCGCCGTTTGTTTTTGAGTCCGGATGCCCAAATTCGCAAGGATAGAAAGCATCTTTCGATTAATATGTCACGACTGACAAAAAGACGGTTATTGCCTTTAGACCGGCAAAAAACCGAACCGAACGCCGAAAGGGCATAAAATGTTCGCAGTCATCAAAACTGGTGGTAAGCAGTATCGCGTTGCCGCCAATGACCTCCTGAAGGTCGAGAAAGTTGCCGGCAATGCCGGTGATATCGTTCAATTTGCCGAAGTTCTGATGGTTGGTGTCGGTGCAGACGCTACGATCGGTGCTCCGACCGTTGGCGGCGCGCTGGTAACAGCCGAAGTCGTCGAGCAGGGCCGGGCGCGCAAGGTTATCGCTTTCAAGAAGCGTCGCCGCCAGAACTCCAAGCGTACACGTGGTCATCGTCAGGAATTGACGACGATCCGTATCGCCGAGATCCTGACGAATGGTGCCAAGCCTTCGAAGACTGCCGCTGAAAAGCCGGTCAACAAGAAGCCTGCTCCGAAGGCGGAAGCTGCCGCTGTAGAAGCAACCGAGACCAAAGCCGCCCCGAAAGCCAAAGCTGCGCCAAAGAAGGCTGCTGCCAAGGCTGAGAAGCCCGCTTCGGGCGAATAAGAACAGGTTTAAAGGAGAAATCCCATGGCACACAAAAAAGCTGGTGGTTCGTCGCGCAACGGTCGTGATTCCGAATCAAAGCGCCTTGGCGTGAAGAAGTTTGGCGGCGAGCGCGTGCTTGCTGGCAACATCCTCGTTCGTCAACGCGGCACCAAATGGCATCCCGGCGTCAATGTTGGCCTCGGTAAGGATCACACACTCTTCGCTCTTGAAGCCGGTGTTGTATCTTTCCGTACCAAAGCCAACGGCCGTAGTTTCGTGTCGATCGTGAACCCGATCGCCGAAGCAGCAGAATAGCTGGTCCTGCTTAAAGCACCGGCGTCCCCATCGGACCCGGTGACTGGCAACCAAGCCAAAAGATCAAAGGGAGATGGGGTTACCACCCATCTCCCTTTTCGCATCTGGAGGATAGCAAAATGGTTGCCGAATTACTGGAAGACGATGAAGACAGACTGGACCTGATAGACTGTCCGGTTTTAGTGACCGAACGCCTGGTCCTGCGCGCGCCGCACACCGAGGACGTTGACGCAATTGCCCGTCTCGCCGACAATCTTCGTGTGGCGGAAATGCTTTCCCGCATGCCCCACCCCTACACACAAGATCATGCGGTGGACTTCGTGCGCCGCGCCAATGCGGGCGAGATCGGCAAATGCGTCTACGCGATTACCCTCGCACAATCCGGTACATTCATTGGTTGCTGCGGTATCAATTACCGGCGCAGCAAGGACCAGCGGATGAATGAGCCACGCAAGGATGAGCTGGAAATCGGCTACTGGCTGGGCGAGCCTTATTGGGGCAAGGGCTATGCGACGGAAACGGCGCACGCGCTGGTTGATCTCGTGTTCCGTGCCACCCAGGTTGAAAAACTGCATGCCTCCTGCCGGGTCTCGAACATGGGTTCGCGGCGGGTGCTCTACAAAAGCGGATTCCAATATGCCAACACAGGCATGATGGATTCGCTTGCGGCCGGAAACGTGCCTGTCGAACGCTATATGCTGGATCGGCGGACATGGATCGGGCTTCGTAGCTGGAATGCGTAATTATGACTGGCCGCCTCAATCTTATGAGACGGCCAGTTTTCTTCTCGTGCATTTTCCTGTAATGCCTCGGGACATCAAAAAGGACTGAACTTCCATGAAATTTCTTGATCAGGCGAAAGTCTATATCCGCTCCGGCGACGGTGGTGCCGGCTCGGTATCGTTCCGCCGTGAAAAATTTCTGGAATTTGGCGGTCCCGATGGTGGTGACGGCGGACGCGGCGGCGATGTCTGGGCCGAGGCCGTGGATGGTCTCAATACGCTGATCGACTACCGCTACCAGCAGCATTTCAAAGCCAAAACGGGCATGCACGGCATGGGCCGTAACATGACCGGCGGTAAGGGCTCTGACGTTGTGCTGAAAGTTCCGATTGGAACGCAGATCTTCGAAGATGACAACGAAACACTGATTTTTGACTTTACCGCCGTTGGCCAGCGCTATCGTTTGGCCAAGGGTGGCAATGGCGGTTTTGGTAATCTGCACTTCAAGACATCGACCAACCAAGCGCCGCGCCGTGCCAACCCCGGACTTGAGGGCGAAGAGCGCAATTTGTGGCTGCGGTTGAAGCTGATCGCCGATGCCGGTCTTCTCGGCAAGCCCAATGCCGGCAAGTCGACTTTCCTTGCCAGTGTGACGGCGGCTAAACCGAAAATCGCTGATTATCCGTTCACGACGTTGCATCCAAATCTTGGTGTTGCCCGCATCGATGCGCGCGAATTTGTCATTGCCGATATTCCGGGCCTCATCGAGGGCGCGCATGAGGGCGTGGGCATTGGCGACCGGTTCCTCGGGCACGTCGAGCGCACGCGGGTTCTCCTGCATCTTGTTTCGGCGCAGGAAGAAAATGTTGCGCAAGCCTACAAAACGGTGCGCACTGAGCTTGAGGCCTATGGTCACGGATTGGCTGACAAGCTGGAAATCGTCGCGCTGAGCCAGATCGATACGCTGGATGCGGCTGCGCGCAAAAAGAAGATTGCAGCGCTGAAAAAGGCAGCCGGGCGTGAGCCGATGCTGTTGTCTGCGGTCAGTCGCGAGGGTGTTGAGCAGGTCTTGCGAGCACTATCGGCGATCATTCTGGAATCCCGTCAGTCAGAGGCCCCGGTAGAGGTCGATACCCGCTTCAAATATTGAGTAGCATGATGTTTGCGGAAGAAGTTGTTCTGTCGCCCACCCCTCTCTGCCCTGTCGGGCATCTCCCCCACAAGGGGGGAGATCAGCCGACAATGCCGCCTTTGCGAAACTTGAAAAGTCACCTGTTGTGCAAAGGCGTTTATGCCAATGTGATCTCCCCCGTTGTGGGGGAGATGTCCGACAGGACAGAGGAGGGTATATGAACACCAATACCCCTCTCAAATTGTCCGGCTATCGACGGATCGTGGTCAAGATCGGTTCGGCCTTGCTGGTGGACCGATCCAAGGGATTGAAGCGCGACTGGCTGGAAAGCCTTGGGAGCGATGTAGCGCGGTTGGTGCAGGCGGGTGTCGAGGTGATGATCGTCTCCTCTGGTGCCATTGCGCTGGGGCGAACTGTGCTTGGATTGCCAAAGGGCGCTTTGCGGCTGGAGGAAAGCCAAGCTGCGGCCGCAGCAGGTCAGATCGAGCTTGCCAAGGCCTATGCCGAAGTGCTGGGCCATCATCAATTGCGGGCAGGGCAAATCCTTCTGACGCTGTCCGACACGGAAGAGCGCCGCCGCTATCTCAATGCCCGTGCCACGGTTGGCACATTGCTGCGGCTCAAGGCCGTGCCAGTCATCAATGAAAATGACACGGTGGCGACGACTGAAATCCGCTATGGCGACAATGATCGTCTTGCTGCCCGTGTCGCGACGATGATGGGTGCTGATCTTCTGATCCTTTTGTCCGATATTGATGGACTTTACACGGCTCCACCACATCAGAACCCCGATGCGCAGTTTCTGCCCGTGGTTGATGCGATTACGCCTGATATTGAAGCCATGGCGGGCGCTGCCGCCTCGGAATATTCGCGCGGCGGCATGAAAACCAAGCTCGACGCTGGCAAGATTGCCAATGCGGCAGGGACTGCGATGATCATTGCCTCGGGTACGCGCATGCATCCCTTGGGCGCTATCGATGCAGGCGAGCGGTCGACACTGTTCAAGCCAAGCTCAAATCCTGTCAATGCGTGGAAGACCTGGATATCAGGCAATCTTGAACCGGCGGGCCGGCTGGTGATCGATGAGGGTGCGCTCGTAGCACTTAAATCTGGCAAATCACTTCTGGCGGCAGGTGTACGTGAGGTGGCCGGACAGTTCACGCGCGGCGATACGGTTGCAGTCGTAGGGCCTGATGGGCGTGAAGCAGCGCGCGGCCTTATTGCTTATGATGCCGGGGATGCCGTAAAGATTGCTGGGCGGAAAACCAATGAGATTGCCGCGATCCTTGGTTATGATGCCCGTTCCGCGATGATCCACCGGGATGATCTGGTTGTGCGCGCAGCAAAACGTGCTGCGAAGGAGTGAAGATGCTGGGACGAGTCGAGTCGATTGACGACGTTGCTGAACTGATGGCCGAAATTGGCCGCAGAGCCCGTGCCGCTGCCCAGCCCCTGTCTATCGCCTCGCCGGAACAGAAAATGATAGCGTTGATCGCCATGGCGGACGCTGTTGATCGCCATGCCGCAGAGATTTTGCAAGCCAATAGCCGGGATATGGCAAATGGGGAAAAGGCTGGGATGGCCGCCTCGTTACTGGACCGGCTGAAGCTTGACGCCAGCCGCGTTGCGTCGATATCGGAAAGCATTCGCACGATTGCCGCGCTCAAGGACCCGGTTGGCGATATCATTGCGGAATGGGACAGGCCCAACGGCTTGCATATTGAGCGCGTGCGCACGCCGCTTGGGGTTATCGGCGTAATTTATGAAAGCCGCCCGAATGTGACTGCCGATGCGGGCGCACTTTGCCTGAAATCCGGCAATGCCGTCATTCTGCGTGGCGGGTCGGATTCAGCCCACTCATCGCGTGCTATCCATGCGGCACTGATTGAGGGACTTGAGGCGGCGGGCCTGCCGAAAGATGCCATTCAGCTTATTCCGGTGACAGACCGCGCTGCGGTTGGTGAAATGCTCAAAGGGCTTGATGGTAATCTCGATGTGATCATTCCGCGTGGTGGCAAGAGCCTTGTCGCTCGCGTGCAGGCGGAAGCACGGGTTCCAGTCTTTGCTCATCTGGAAGGGCTCTGCCACGTCTATGTGGACGCGTCTGCCGATCTTGAAATGGCCCGGCGGATTATCGTCAATGCCAAGATGCGCCGGACCGGGGTTTGCGGCTCAGCGGAAACCCTGCTTCTGGACCGGCTGATTGCGCCAGTGCGTCTTTTGCCATTGCTGGAGGATTTGCATCAGGCGGGTTGCGAAATCCGTGGCGATCAAGCTGTCATCGCGCTTTTTGCCGAAGCGAAACCTGTAAGCGAGGAAGACTGGTCAACGGAATATCTCGATGCCATCATCTCGGTGAAACTGGTTGATGGCATCGGTGATGCTATCGAGCACATCAACCGCTACTCATCGCATCACACAGAGGCTGTCATTGCCGAGGATGTGCATGTGGTGGAGCGCTTCTTCAACGAAATCGACTCCGCCATCCTGTTACATAACGCTTCGACGCAATTTGCCGATGGCGGTGAATTTGGCATGGGTGCAGAAATCGGTATTGCCACCGGCAAGATGCATGCGCGTGGTCCCGTGGGTGTTGAGCAATTGACCTCGTTCAAATACCGCGTTCGCGGTAATGGCCAGATTCGCCCGTGACATCCATTGAAGCGTTACGTCACGATTTTCCGGGGGTGAGCGCTGCGCAATTGCGCATGCCCTTCGTTGAAAAGGGGATGACCGTCGGGTTATTTGGCGGATCGTTCAATCCACCCCATGCCGGACATGCGCTGGTGGCGGAAATTTCATTGCGCCGCCTGCAGCTTGATCAGCTCTGGTGGATCGTTACGCCGGGTAATCCGCTGAAGGACCAACGCCATCTGGCACCACTGGCCGAACGGCTCAAGCTGTGCGAACGTCAGGTACACGATCCGCGCATCAAGGTAACGGCGTTCGAGGCTGCTTATAACGTTCGCTATACGGCTGATACGCTGGCCTTGATCAAGGCGCGCAATCCGGGCGTGAATTTTGTCTGGATCATGGGTGCCGACAATCTTGCGGATTTCCACCGCTGGCAGCGTTGGCAGAAGATCGCCCTGACGTTTCCCATCGCCGTGATCGACCGTCCGGGTTCGACATTGGCGTTCCTGTCGTCGCGCATGGCCAAGACTTTCGACTATGCCCGCTTCGATGAGGAAGACGCGCCGCTGCTGGCGCGGGCACCGGCGCCAGCATGGACTTTCATCCATGGACCACGGTCTTCGCTGTCATCGACGGCGATACGTAACGGGGCGGCAAAACAGCAGGAATGAAATAGTGAACAAAGGTTCGGTCGTCACGTCTTGAAAGTGTCATGCGACTCTGCCTATCTTAATAACGTGCAGCACGATTAAAGGCTGCGGCGCGTTGTTCTTATTGGAAAGGAAATACACTGAGAACAGCAATTCAGAAGAAGGATGCCTTGGCTCCTTCAACGGCGGAGATGAACGGTGAAACTTCCGTTTCTCTTGCCCTCCAGACAGTCCTTGCCAGTCTCGATGACTCCAAGGCTGAAAAAATTGTCCCCATCGATCTTCGTGGAAAATCTGTCATCGGCGACCATATGGTCATCGCATCGGGTCGTTCACACCGTCACGTAACGGCGGTGGCTGATCAGCTCCTGCATGCGCTGAAGGAAAGCGGTCACAGCAATAATGCGAAGGTTGAGGGTCTTGCCAGCGGTGATTGGGTGCTGATCGACACGGGCGATATCATCATCCATATTTTCCGTCCTGAGGTGCGTGAGTTCTACAATCTCGAGAAGATGTGGCTCGCTCCTGAACTCGACGGCGAAACCGTACACTAGAACAGCGTGTGCCGTAACGGCACACGAAACCACTCTGGTGTGAGAAAGTTCTGACGGATTGAAGCGTTCGGGCATCCGGCCATTTGTGGACGCTTTAAACGGCTCACTGGATCTGGACCGGTCATGGACCGGGGCGTTATAGTTTGCGCAGAGTGACGCAAGACTGGAGTGTGCCATGCGTATCACCGTTTTTGCCGTGGGCCGGATGAAATCTGGCCCCGAACGGGAACTGGCAGACCGCTATTTCGACCGGTTGAAAAAGACCGGTTCTCCACTCGGTCTTGAATTCAATACAGTTACGGAAATCACCGAAAGCCGTGCCCAGCAGCCGGAACTGCGCAAGCAGGAAGAATCGGCGAAAGTGCTTGAAGCGCTTGATCAGGGCGGGGTTCTTGTCCTTCTTGACGAGCGCGGCAAAACCATGCCGTCAGAAGACTTCGCCAATGCCATTGCCCGTTTTCGCGATGATGGTAAACGGCAACTGCTTCTGGCGATTGGTGGGCCTGATGGTCACGATGCTTCGCTGCGGGCTCGTGCCGATCTTGTTCTGGCACTCGGGGCCATGACGTGGCCGCATCAGATCGTCCGTATTCTGGTGGCGGAACAACTCTACCGTGCGACGACTATACTTTCAGGCCACCCATATCACAGGGTCTAAAGGAGTTTCGCCACCTCCGGAGGAGATGGCGAAAAACAGGATTGGTGATTTCGATCAATAATCGTCAGGCTGGTAATAACGATCATCGCCATAGTTGCGACGATCATCGCGGCGCGGATAGCGATCATCCCGCCGAGGACGATCATCCTGGTCACGCCAGCGCGGACGCCCGCCGCTATCGGCAAAAACAGCACCGCAACCCTTGTCTACCCAGATCCTGCCGCGGCTGAAGCCCCAGCTCTGGCCGGGAATGCAAGGCGAACCGGAAAGCTGCCTGATAATACGCGGCCGACGCATATCAGCATCGCATTCATTGTAGCGGAACTTGCGTGATTCGCACCTTACGGCGCGTTCCTGTGCCTGGGCTTCAGGCACCGTCACGAACTGCATACCCCCCAGGGTTACAGCCAAAGCTAGTAAATATCGGTACATTTTCCCTCTCCGATATGATGACAACACATGTCGAACCTACATGTGTTCAAGGCGCAATTGTGGAGTTTGTTCCACGCCGGTCAATCACATTTCTACCGTTGCTTGTTATGCTTTGTCAGGTGAAGCGTCCAGTCTCACTATTCACCAGATCGGAAATGAAGCTGGAGACGGCTGTGATGCGCCGCAGTGTGCGTACGGATTCGTGGTAGGCGAGCCAATAGGAGCGGTGAATGGTGCGTTCCGGCAGTACCGGCACAAGATCGGGATATTCCCGGGCAATGAATGTATGCAGGATACCGATCCCGGCACCTGCTTTAACAGCCTCGACCTGACCGATAGCGCTGGAAATTTCAAAAGCGGGGCGCCAGTCGCGGGTGATTTCCGGCGCATAATTCAGCGAGGGGCTGATGACGAGATCATCGACGTAACCAACCAATCGATGCTTTGCGAGGTCTTCAATGTTTTGCGGTGCTGGGTATTCAGCAAGATAGGCACGGCTGGCATAAAGACAGAGTGTATAATCGACGAGCTTTTTTGCCACGAGACGACCCTGGTCAGGCCGGTCAACGGTTATGGCAATATCCGCCTCGCGCCGCGACAGTGAAAAGGAGCGGGGAACCGGCACGAGCTGGATTTTCAGATCAGGATAGCGGGCTGTGAGGGTGGCAAGGCGTGGCGCAAGAAACGATACACCGAAGCCATCAGGTGCTCCGATGCGCACCGAGCCTGAAATTGACACATCCGCATCGCCCAAAGAGGAGCGGATCGCCAGCATTTCGGCTTCCATGCGCTCGGCAGACAGAAGAAATTCCTCTCCCGCATGGGTGAGTTCGCAGCCATTGGTGCGGCGGGTCAGGAGCTTTGTGTTGATGTCATTCTCAAGCGCGGTCAGGCGGCGTGCGACTGTCGCATGATTGACGCCAAGTCGTTTGGCCGCTCCCAGTATTTGCCCCGAGCGTGCCACACTCAGAAAAACCCGTACATCATCCCAGTTCATGAATGAGCCTCCTTATAGAGTGGTACTTCAATTTTTGCACAACGGATACGCTTTTGCTCGGCTTGCAATAAAAATTTTGAAGCGCGATGATAGGGTAACGAAATTCAATCAATCATAGGGAGGTTGCTCGCAATGCGTGAAGTTGGACATTTTATCGGTGGCAAGCATGTCGCCGGAACAAGCGGTCGCACGACCGAGATTTTCCAGCCGATGGACGGCACCGTTCAGGGCCGTGTTGCTCTGGCAACGCCAAATGAAGTGCGTGCTGCCATTGCCAATGCCAAGGCGGCACAACCCGCATGGGCGGCAACCAATCCGCAGCGCCGCGCACGCGTTTTGCGCAAGTTCCTCGATCTCGTCGAAGCGGAATATGATTCCCTTGCGGAGCTTCTGGCGCGCGAGCATGGCAAGACTATTCCTGATGCCAAGGGCGATATTCAGCGCGGCCTTGAAGTGGTCGAGGTTTGCCTCGGTTCAGCCCATATGCTCAAGGGCGAATTCACCGACAATGCGGGCACGGGCATCGATGTTTACTCCATGCGTCAGCCGCTTGGCGTTGTCGCAGGTATCACCCCGTTCAACTTCCCAGCGATGATTCCGCTGTGGAAGGCTGGTCCGGCGATTGCTTCGGGCAATGCCTTCATCCTGAAGCCTTCGGAACGCGATCCGGGTGTTCCGATGCGTCTGGCCGAACTTTTCATTGAGGCCGGTTTGCCAGCGGGCATCTTCAATGTCGTCAATGGCGACAAGGAAGCTGTCGACACCATTCTTGATGATCCTGATATCAAGGCTGTCGGCTTTGTGGGTTCAACGCCGATTGCCCAGTACATTTATTCCCGTGCGACAGCCAACGGCAAGCGCGCCCAGTGCTTTGGCGGTGCCAAGAACCACATGATCATCATGCCTGATGCGGATATGGACCAGACGGTCGATGCGCTGATCGGTGCCGGTTACGGTTCGGCTGGCGAACGCTGCATGGCGATTTCCGTTGCCGTCCCTGTTGGCAAAGACACGGCAGATCGTCTTGTTGAGCGTCTTATTCCGCGCGTCGAAAGCCTGAAAGTTGGTCCATCGACCGATATGACTGCGGATTATGGTCCTGTCGTCACCCAGCAGGCACTTGATCGCATCAAGGGTTATGTGGATCTCGGTATCAAGGAAGGCGCCAAGCTCGTTGTCGACGGTCGTGGCTTCAAGATGCAGGGTTATGAAAACGGCTACTATATGGGTGGCTGCCTGTTCGACCACGTTACGCCTGATATGCGCATCTACAAGGAAGAAATCTTTGGACCGGTTCTCGGCATTGTCCGCGCCGATACCTATGAAGACGCGATCCGCCTGCCAAACGAACATGAATATGGCAATGGCGTTGCAATCTTTACCCGCGATGGTGACGCCGCCCGTGACTTCGCCTCGCGTGTTCAGGTCGGCATGGTCGGTATCAACGTACCAATCCCGGTTCCGATTGCTTACTACACATTTGGCGGCTGGAAGGGTTCCGGTTTTGGCGATCTGAACCAGCACGGTCCCGATGCATTCCGCTTCTACACCAAGACCAAGACAGTCACCTCGCGTTGGCCGTCAGGTGTCAAGGATGGTGCTGAGTTCGTCATTCCAACGATGAAATAAGTCACTTTGTGACTTGATCAAATCGCCGCTCGGTTTCGCACCGGGCGGCGTTTTTATTGTATGGCCTGACTTATGGTGCCAGTGTCCTGAGATAACCAATCAACCGGCTTGCCTCATCGGCAGCCTTATCCGGTTCGCGGGTGATGATTGCGTGGATGAGAGCCGTGTGCGCGCCTGCCGATTGCTCCAGACTTCCAGGTCGCTGCAGGCGGAACCAGAAGCGGCGGCTATGGGTTTGCAGCGGGGAGGCAAGTCGGGCGGCGTAAGGATTTTCCGCAGCCTGTCCCAACACCGTATCGAAAATCTTGTCGGCGTTGAGAAAGCCAATCACATCATTACCGCTTCGAGCTGCCGTCATTGCATCAGCTGCCGCCTTGAGCCGCTCGTAATGCAGGGCTGCGCCATAGAGCGCGGCACCCCGTGCAAGAACCCGCTCCACACCCTCGCGGACATCGAGAACCTTGGCGAAATCCTGCGGATTAAGCGCTGAAATGGCGATACCCGAACGCGGGCGAATTTCCATCAGGCCTTCCCAAGCCAGTTTCTGCACGGCCTCGCGCACGGGTGTGCGACCCATATTGGTCATATCCGTCAGGGTTCGTTCATTGACGATCGCTCCCGGCTCCAGCTTCAACGTCACGATCATCTCCTCAATCTGGCGATAGGCCAGATCGGCAAGACTTTCTCCTGTTGGGGCAATGGAATGGGCGGTGGTTTGATCCATCAGACAAACTTTCTATTCAAGGCAATTGACAGCCACACGCTCTACAGATATATTTCTGATATATCAAGAAGGAGAAGAGACATGTGGTCAGGCGTTTTCCCTGCAGTTACAACCAAATTCACTGACGATGATAAACTCGATCACAAGGAAATGGAACGTTGCTTCTCTCTCCTGATGGATGCGGGTTGCGATGGCCTTATTGTTGCGGGCTCGCTGGGCGAAGGCCCGATGCTGAGCCATGATGAAAAACTTGAAGTGCTGAAGACGGCGCAGAATGTTGCCAGGGGCAAGCCTGTTCTTCTGACCATCAATGAAGCTGCGACACGCGATGGTGCTGCGCTGGCCAAGCGGGCGGCCAAGGCCGGTGCCGATGGGCTGATGCTGGTCCCAAGCCCGATTTATCATACTGACCCGGAAGAAACCGTCACGACCCTCAAGGCTGTTGCAGCCGCCGGTGATCTGCCTGTGATGATCTATTCCAACCGCATTGCTTACCGCGTCGACATTACCAGCGAAATTCTGGCTGAACTCGCGTCAGACAAGCATTTTGTGGCGATCAAGGAATCATCGGATGATGTGCGCCGCACGAGCGATATCATCAACACATTCGGTACACGTTTTGATCTCTTTACCGGCGTTGACAATCTCGCTTTTGAAGCGCTGACAACCGGTGCCATCGGCTGGGTTGCCGGGCTTGTCACCGCATTCCCGAAGGAGACGGTTGCGATCTATAAGCTCATTGGCGCGGGCCGCTATGCCGAAGCGCTTGAGATTTATCGCTGGTTCCGCCCCTTGCTCGACCTTGATGTCTCCACCTATCTTGTGCAGAACATCAAACTGGCGGAAGTCCATGAAATTGGAACCAATGATCGTGTGCGCCTGCCGCGCCAGCCTCTGCGCGGTGAACGCCGGGCGGCTGTCGACAAGATCGTCAAGGATGCGATCGCATCACGGCCAAAGCTGCCTGTTCTCTGAGATCTGGCAATGAGCGCCCGCTGGGACAAGCAGGATATCGTCATTATCGGTGCCGGCATTGTCGGCATCGCTATCGCGGCTTTTCTTGGCGAAGCCGGACGCAAGGTCCTGGTGATTGACCGTCAGGGCATTTGCGAAGGCACAAGCTCCGGCAATGCCGGGGCGTTGGCTTTTTCCGATATTCTGCCCATGGCCTCGAAAGGGGTCATGGGTAAAGTTCCGGGCTGGCTGATGGACCCGCTCGGACCTTTCACCATCCGTCCTTCCTATTTGCCGAAGCTTGCGCCGTGGCTCTACCGGTTCTGGCGCGCCAGCCGTCCCGATGTATTGGAGCGAACAACCATAGCCCAGGGCGCAATGATGCGCCTTGCCGAGCCTGAAATGCTTGGGTTAATGCAGCGCGCCGGTATACGGCATATGGTCCGCGAAGATGGTTCGCTTGAACTCTACGAGAGCGAGCACGAACTTAATCTGTCATTGCCCGGCTGGGCTGCGCGCGACAAAGCCGGAATAGCATTCGAACACCTGCGTGGTGACGCACTGGCCGAATGCCAGCCGGGCCTGTCACCGCGCTTTGTTGCGGGAACCTTCGTTCCCGGATGGAAAACCGTCAGCGATCCCCAGCATGTCGGCAAGGGGCTGTGGGCCTATGCGGAAAAGCTTGGCGCGCGGTTCGAACGCGCAGATGTCGTTTCAGTTGCAGTGGATAATGCTGGCGGGGTTGTCAGGCTGGCAGACGGACGAACCATCGATGCGGCCAAGCTCATTATTGCCGCCGGTGCATGGTCACACAAATTAGCAAGCCATCTCGGCGATCATATCCCGCTTGATACGGAACGTGGCTACAACACGACCCTGCCAACGGGTGCGATAGACGTCAAATGCCAGTTGATTTTTTCCGGCCATGGCTTTGTTGTGACGCCGCTTGAAACCGGTGTGCGCGTTGGCGGTGCGGTGGAATTGGGCGGACTGGACCTGCCACCCAACTACAAGCGCTCGGAAGTCATGTTGCAGAAAGCCAAAACCTTCTTGCCCGATCTTGATATCTCTGGCGGTCGCCAGTGGATGGGATATCGTCCGTCCATGCCCGATTCCCTGCCGGTGATCGGCTACGCAAAAGGAAGCAAGAATATTCTTTATGCCTTTGGTCACGGGCATCTGGGGTTGACCCAGTCCGCTGCCACGGGCCGACTGATTTGTGATCTGGTCGAGGGCCGCACACCCGCTATCCCGATCGATCCGTTTTACCCGCAACGCTTTTAGGACTTCGAGAATATCATGGCGCGTCATTCTTTCTTTTGTGTCGATGGTCACACCTGCGGCAACCCGGTACGCCTCGTGGCGGGTGGAGGACCCAACCTGACCGGTTCAAACATGATGGAGAAGCGCGCGCATTTCCTGCGTGAATTCGACTGGATTCGCACGGGTCTGATGTTTGAGCCGCGCGGGCATGACATGATGTCCGGCTCAATCCTTTATCCGCCAACGCGCGATGATTGCGATGTGGCGGTGCTGTTCATTGAAACGTCGGGATGTCTGCCCATGTGTGGCCATGGCACCATCGGTACGGTGACGATGGCCATCGAGCACGGGTTGATCAAACCAAAAACCCCCGGCGTCCTGCGGCTCGATACCCCAGCTGGTCTGGTGGTCGCCGAGTATACGCAGGAAGGTGAGTATGTCACCGGCGTGCGCATTACCAACGTTCCTGCGTTTCTTTATGCGGAAGGACTTGAGGTGGAATGCCCCGATCTTGGAACGCTGCATGTGGATGTTGCCTATGGCGGTAATTTCTATGCGATCGTCGATCCGCAGAAAAACTTCCGCGATATGGCCGATTATCGCGCACTTGACCTCATCGGTTGGAGCCCGGTCCTGCGTGAGCGGCTGAACGAACGCTATTCGTTCCAGCACCCGGAAAAGCCGGATATCAACAAGCTCAGTCACATCCTGTGGACCGGTGCGCCGACGAAGCCGGAAGCACATGCGCGCAATGCTGTATTCTATGGTGACAAGGCAATTGACCGTTCACCCTGCGGAACTGGAACGTCAGCCCGTATGGCGCAATTGGCGGCAAAAGGAAAATTGAAGCCCGGTGATGACTTCGTACACGAATCAATCATTGGCTCACTGTTCCACGGCCGTGTCGAGGCAGCGACAAATGTGGGTGAACGGCAGGCAATCATACCGTCAGTTGCAGGCTGGGCACGGATGACCGGTTACAACACGATCTTCATTGATGATCGCGATCCCTTTGCTCACGGATTTGTGGTCAAGTGAGCTTGGCCGAACCCATCAGGATAATAAGGCGAGGATAGGTAATTCCGTTAAATATGAGGCATCTGCCATAAGTTTCGTCAATGATCGATGAAAATTTGGTGAAAAATTTCGCGCAGAGTATGCCAGCAAATGTGAAGCCGCTGTTTGCAGTAAAAAAGCTGTTGCTTTCTTTAACGCAGACGTTACGTGTAAAGAAGTTGGGGTAAATGGGAACCGGATAAAAAAACCGGATAAGAAACTTCCCAATGAAAATGAGGGGTATCGTTGCGATGGAGTACTTCATCCAGCAAGCGATCAACGGTCTGACACTAGGTTCAATCTACGGCCTAATCGCAATCGGCTACACGATGGTCTACGGGATCATCGGCATGATCAACTTCGCCCATGGCGATGTTTTCATGCTTGGCGCGTTTATGGCGATGATCGTTTTTCTTGCTTTAACCACTTTTATTGGCGGCGTGCCCGTTGTGCTTGCACTGCTCCTGATGATGCTTGTCGCCATGCTGCTGACAGGCCTTTGGAGCTGGACAATCGAACGTCTGGCATACCGGCCATTGCGCGGCTCGTTCCGCCTCGCGCCGTTGATCACGGCGATCGGCATGTCGATTGCCCTTTCAAACTTCGTGCAGGTCACGCAGGGTCCGCGCAACAAGCCAATTCCTCCGCTCGTCAATGGCGGCATTACAATCTACGGAACGGGCATCACCGTCGCCTATAAGCAGATGGTCATCGTTGTGGTAACTGCAATCCTGCTTGCCGCATTCTGGTATCTGGTCAACCGCACCACGCTGGGGCGGGCACAGCGTTCCTGTGAGCAGGACCGCAAGATGGCTGCGCTGCTCGGCATTGATGTGGACAAGACGATCTCCATGACCTTCGTCATGGGCGCCATGCTCGCAGCTGTCGCCGGAACGCTCTACCTCATGTTCTACGGCGTTATCTCCTTCACCGATGGTTTTACACCCGGCGTCAAGGCTTTTACGGCTGCGGTGCTGGGCGGTATCGGCTCATTGCCCGGCGCTGTCGTGGGTGGATTGCTGATCGGATTGATCGAGGCGCTATGGTCCGCTTATTTCTCCATTGATTACAAGGACGTGGCCGCTTTCTCCATCCTTGCAATCGTCCTGATCTTCCTGCCCTCCGGCATTCTTGGTCGGCCCGAAGTCGAAAAGGTTTAAGCTTATGGCTGATATCCAAGCTTCAGGACAGGATTCCGTCTACCTCAAGGCCACCAAAGAGGCGGTTTTCGCCGGGTTGATCGCCTTCGGCCTGTTCTTCCTCATTGTCGGTTTCCGCACCGACCAGAACATCAACAATGAGCTGGTCCTTGTTCAGCGCTGGGGCCTGCTGGCGATCTTCGTGGCGGTGGCTGCGATTGGCCGCTTCATTTTCGCAGCTTTCATCACGCCCTCACGGGAACGGGCAAAGCTGGCAAAATCAAAGGTGTCTGCCGCTGCCAAAGCGGACCGCCGCTCGCTCAAGGCAACGGTCTCACGCTTTGGCCTGGCTTTGCTGTTCATCTATCCGTTTCTGGTGATCCTTATCCTCGCGTTGATCAATTTTGCAGCGACGGGACAATGGGCATTCCAGAGTGGTGTGCAGGGCTCGCTGAAATATGTCGATAATTTCGGCATCCAGATTCTGATCTATGTCATGTTGGCGTGGGGGCTGAATATCGTTGTGGGCCTCGCCGGTCTGCTCGATCTTGGTTATGTCGCCTTCTATGCGGTGGGCGCCTATTCCTACGCTTTGCTCTCCACGCATTTCGGACTGTCCTTCTGGCTGCTATTGCCAATGGCCGGTATTTTTGCCGCCATGTGGGGTATCGTTCTCGGTTTCCCCGTCCTGCGGCTGAGAGGCGACTATCTGGCCATTGTCACGCTGGCTTTTGGCGAAATCATCCGGCTGGTGCTGATCAACTGGACCGTCGTGACCAAGGGCACATTCGGTGTATCCGGCATTGCCAAGGCCACGATGTTCGGCATTCCGTTCACGACAGGCCCGACTGGCTTTGCCGCTACCTTCGGACTGCCGAATTCCGGCGTCTATTATAAGATCTTCCTCTATTACCTCATCCTGTTCCTTGCGCTGCTGACAGCCTGGGTAACAATCCGTCTGCGCCGTATGCCGATCGGCCGTGCGTGGGAAGCATTGCGTGAAGACGAAATTGCCTGCCGGTCGCTCGGCATCAATACGACAACGACGAAGCTCACGGCTTTTGCCACGGGTGCAATGTTTGGTGGTTTCGCCGGATCGTTCTTCGCTGCCCGTCAGGGCTTCGTCAGCCCCGAATCCTTCGTGTTCCTCGAATCGGCGATCATTCTTGCCATCGTGGTGCTCGGCGGTATGGGCTCGCTCATCGGTATTGCCATTGCTGCGGCTGTCATGATCGGCGGCACGGAACTGTTGCGCGAACTGGAATTCCTCAAGCTGATCTTTGGCAATGATTTTACGCCGGAGCTTTATCGTATGCTGTTGTTCGGTCTCGCCATGATTGTCGTCATGGTGTGGAAGCCACGCGGGTTTGTCGGCAATCGAGAACCGAGCGCCTTTCTGCATGAACGTAAGATGATCTCCAGCGAGTTTACGAAAGAAGGGCACGGCTGATGGTTTCGGAAGTGCGTAACAATCCCAATGCCGTGCTACGCGTTGAGCATCTCTCGATGAAGTTTGGTGGCCTCGTTGCCATCAATGATCTGAACTTTGAAGCCAAACGCGGGGATATTACCGCCCTGATCGGCCCCAACGGTGCGGGGAAGACCACAGTCTTCAATTGCATCACTGGTTTCTACAAGCCGACTGAGGGCATGTTGACCATGACCCGCGACAATGGCGAGACATATCTTCTGGAGCGTATGAGCGATTTCGTCATCACCAAGAAGGCGAAGGTCGCGCGTACATTCCAGAATATCCGGTTGTTCTCGGGTTTGACGGTGCTGGAAAATCTTCTGGTTGCCCAGCACAATCCGCTGATGTTGTCATCGGGTTATACGGTTCTGGGTCTTCTCGGCTTTCCGACCTATAAGAAGGCAGCTGCAGACGCGATCGAAAAGGCTCGCTTCTGGCTGGAAAAGATCAATCTGGTTGACCGCGCCGATGATCCTGCGGGCGATCTGCCCTATGGTGCGCAGCGGCGTCTTGAGATTGCCCGTGCCATGTGTACCGATCCCGAGCTTCTCTGCCTGGATGAGCCTGCAGCGGGCCTCAATGCGCGTGAATCGGCAGAGCTTAATCAGCTCCTGCTGAACATCCGCAAAGAAACCGGAACATCGATCATCCTGATCGAGCACGACATGTCGGTGGTGATGGAAATCTCCGATCACGTCATCGTTCTGGAGTATGGCACCAAGATTTCCGACGGTACGCCCGAAACGGTAAAGAACGATCCGAAGGTTATTGCGGCTTATCTCGGTGTCGAGGACGAAGAGGTTGTCGAACTGATCGAACATGCCGCGGCAACCGGCAGTGATGACATCACGGCAGCGGTTGATCTGTTGTCGACTGAAGCCATCCACGAAATCGAAGTGACCCATGCGGAACCAGCCGCTGCGCCGCTCATATCCACGCCTGCAACGAAAGCGGCAAAGGCAGCACCAGCCAAACCGGCCACTGCGAAAGCAAAGACGGCTGCAAAGCCTGCTGATCCAGCCATCAAGGCGGGAGCAACATCCAATGCACTCGCCGCGCCGCGCGGTGGCAAGCCGGACAGTCTGATTGTGATCAAAGGGATTGGTCCGGTTAACGAGCGTAAGCTCAACGAGCATGGTATTTTCCACTTCGACCAGATTGCCGCGTGGAAGAAGGCCGACGTGATTGCCGCCGAAGCCTATCTTGCCTTTGACGGGCGTATCGCACGCGAAGACTGGATCGGTCAGGCCAAGAAGCTTGCCAAAGAGAACCAGAATAAACCGGCTGCCAAAAAGACCGGAGGGGCTAAGTAATGTCGCAAACACAACCTCTTCCGAAGAGCGGAGCCCTTCTCAGTATCGAGAATGTTGAAACCTATTACGGCAATATCCGTGCGCTCAGCGGTGTCAGCGTTCATGCGGATGCGGGCGAAATCGTCACGTTGATCGGCGCCAACGGTGCCGGCAAGTCGACGCTGATGATGACCATTTTTGGTATGCCGCGCGCCCGCACCGGCCGTGTGATGTTTGACGGCAGGGATATTACGCAAATGCCGACGCATGAGATTGCGCGTCTGCGTATTGCCCAGTCGCCGGAAGGCCGCCGCATTTTCCCGCGCATGACCGTGCAGGAAAATCTGCAGATGGGCGCCAGCCTCGATAATCTGGAATTTTATGACGAGGATGTGCGCAAGGTCTTTGAGCTGTTTCCGCGATTGAAGGAGCGTATCAATCAGCGTGGCGGCACCCTGTCGGGCGGTGAGCAGCAGATGCTGGCCATTGGCCGGGCATTGATGGCGCGCCCGCGTCTGCTCCTGCTGGATGAACCATCGCTTGGCCTTGCACCTTTGATCATCAAGCATATTTTCGAGGCGATCAAGGAACTGAACAGGTCGACGGGTCTCACTGTGTTTCTGGTTGAGCAGAACGCCTTCGGTGCTTTGAAACTGGCGGATCGCGGCTATGTGATGGTCAACGGCATCGTGACGATGAGTGGATCGAGCAAAGACCTTCTCGCCAATCCGGAAGTGCGCGCGGCCTATCTTGAAGGCGGACGTCACTAACAAGAATAGGACCGGCTTTCCAGCGGGTTCTGGGAAGTCCGGTGCTGCAAGGGGAACATTGCCATGCAAGGCATTCTGTACGAAGAATCCTCACTCTGGCTGTTTGTGCTGGTGACCTGCCTCATGGGAGGCTGGGCCGCATGGATGGCGGGACGGGCGTGCGCCAAGACGTGGCGCTCCTATACGATCCTGATTTTCTACATGCTGCTTCTGGGCGTTGCCGTGCGCTTCATTCATTTTGCCCTGTTTGAGGGCACAATGGTGACACTGCACTATTACGTCATCGATACCATCGTGCTGATTATCATCGGCACATTGGGCTATCGCTACACCCGTACAAACCAGATGGTTCAGCAATATCACTGGCTCTATGAAAAAGTTTCTCCCTTCTCATTCAAGGACAGAACAGGGGTCTAATCAATCTCGCTGACGCGAAATGAATCAGCGTGACAACCGCCGGAAAATCGGCAAATGTGGTCTTCAAGCGATGGGAAAATCCTATCGTTAGGGGTTTCGTAAGTACCTAGAAAATGGGAGTTTTCAAATGAAGAAGTCACTGTTCTCGAGTGTTGCCGTTGCAGCAATGCTCGCTTTGGGCGGTCATGCCTATGCTGATCTTCTGGTCGGTATCGGCGCTCCGTTGACCGGCCCGAACGCCGCTTATGGCGCGCAGATTCAGAAGGGCGCAGAAGCCGCTGCAGAAGTCGTAAACGCTGCTGGCGGCGTTAATGGCGAAAAGATCAAATTCGTTCTGGGCGACGACGTTTCCGATGCCAAGCAGGGTGTTTCCGTTGCCAACAAGTTCGCAGCCGATGGTGTCAAGTTCGTTATCGGTCACTTCAACTCCGGTGTTTCCATTCCTGCATCAGAAGTCTATGCGGAAAATGGCATCGTTGAAGTAACGCCTGCTGCAACCAATCCTGTTTTCACCGAACGCGGCCTGTGGAACACATTCCGCACATGCGGTCGTGACGATCAGCAGGGTGCCATTGCCGGTGCCTATATTGCCGAGCATTTCAAGGACGCTAAGATCGCTGTCATTCACGACAAGACGCCTTATGGTCAGGGCCTTGCCGATGAAACCAAGAAGGCGATTGAAGCAAAGGGCCTGAAGCCAGTCCTTTATGAAGGCGTCAATGTTGGCGATAAGGATTTCTCGGCACTCATCGCCAAGGCGAAACAGGCCGGTGTTAACGTTCTTTATTGGGGTGGCCTGCACACCGAAGCTGGTCTGATTATCCGCCAGCTGGCTGATCAGGGTCTCAAGGTCAAGTTCATCTCGGGCGATGGCATTGTAACCAACGAGCTTGCCGCGATTGCCGGTGACGCTGTTGTCGGTACGCTGAATACGTTCGGTCCCGATCCACGCACCAACGCAGCCAATAAGGAACTGGTTGAGAAGTTCCGTAAGGCCGGTTTCGAGCCTGAGGCCTACACGCTTTATTCCTATGCGGCCCTGCAGTCTATCGTTGGAGCGGCTACCGCTGCAAAGTCGAATGATCCTCAGGCCGTTGCCAAGGCTCTGAAGGAAAAAGGCCCGTTCAAGTCGGTTCTCGGCGATATTTCCTTCGATGAGAAGGGCGATCCGAAGCTTCCAGGCTATGTTATGTATGAATGGAAGAAGGACAAGGACGGCAAGTACACTTACGTTCAGCAGTAAGCCTTTCCGATCCCTATATAGTTGCGAAATGCCCGGCCTTTGTGCCGGGCATTTTGTTTTGGACATTTGAGTTCGCTGTGCGCACTATGTGTCGTGTGCAACGCAATAAATGTTGCGCATTGAAGATTTTGCCTTCTCTTTTGATGTTATTCATTTCCTGGCGCAGGGGGAGCCGTTCCATGAAATCATTGTCACTACAGGGCGTTGCGGTCGCTATTACGCTTATGCTGGGCGGTCAGGCCCATGCGGACATTCTCGTTGGCATCGGCGCACCACTGACCGGTCCTAATGCGGCTTTTGGCGCACAGATGCGCAAGGGTGCCGAGATGGCATTCGAGGAGATCAATGCGGCTGGTGGCATCAATGGCGAAAAGGTTGCTCTAACCTTTGGCGATGACGCATCTGATCCCAAGCAGGGCGTTTCCATTGCCAATAAGTTTGCAGCTGATGGCGTCAAATTTGTCATCGGGCACTACAATTCCGGCGTATCCATTCCCGCTTCGGATGTTTATGCCGAGAATGGCATTCTTCAGGTAACGCCCGCTTCGACCAATCCCAACTTCACCGAGCGCGGATTGTGGAATGCTTTCCGCATCTGTGGGCGCGATGATCAGCAGGGCGTGGTGGCAGGTGCCTATATTGCCGAGCATTTCAAGGATGCCAAAGTCGCCATTGTTCATGACAAGACGCCCTATGGCGAAGGACTTGCCAATGAGACGAAGAAAGCCCTCAATGCCCATGGCATGACGGAAGTCCTGTTCGAGGGCGTGCATGCGGGCGACAAGGACTATTCAGCTCTTGTTTCCAAAGCGAAGGAAAATGGCGTTACCCTGCTCTATTGGGGCGGTTTGCACACGGAGGCCGGACTGATTATCCGGCAGCTCGCCGATCAGGGCCTGAAAGTGCAGTTCATGTCGGGCGCTGCAATCGTCTCCAATGAACTGGCAGCAATTGCCGGAGATGCCATTGCGGGAACACTCAACACCTTCGGCCCCGATCCGCGCAACAATCCGGCCAATGACGAACTGGTCAAGAAATTCCGCGCGACAGGCTTCGAACCGGAGGCGTTTACGCTCTACACCTATGGCGCGGTGCAGGCGATTGCAGCAGCTGCCACGGCAGTCAAATCAAACGATCCGGAAACGGTCGCCAAGGCGCTGAAAGCCAATGGTCCGTTCAAGACCGTTCTGGGCGATCTCGCCTTTGACGAGAAGGGCGATCCGAAGTTTCCCGGCTATGTAATGTACGAATGGAAAAAGGGGCCGGATGGCAAGTACACCTACTTCCAGCAATGAGTTTTCGTCCTGACACACTCGGTGAAATAGCTGTCCAAATGTGGGGCATTTTGCCGTTGGACATTTCACTATCTTGTGATCAATATGCATTGTTTGCAGTGCAGCAATCACCCCGCCCAGCATGGGTTTCATCGCTCATATTGCGTCTATAAGATTTCGGAGTTTTCGCTTTGCCTATCAAGAAAATCCTCGTCGCCAATCGATCAGAAATTGCTATCCGTGTTTTCCGTGCCGCCAACGAGCTTGGCATGAAAACCGTGGCGATATGGGCGGAGGAAGACAAGCTGGCGCTGCACCGCTTCAAGGCGGATGAATCCTATCAGGTTGGGCGTGGACCGCATCTTGCCAAGGATATGGGGCCGATTGAAAGCTACCTGTCGATTGAGGAAATCATCCGCGTGGCAAAGCTATCAGGCGCGGATGCAATTCATCCGGGCTATGGGCTGCTTTCCGAAAGTCCGGAGTTTGCCGAAGCGTGCGGTGAAGCCGGGATCATCTTCATTGGCCCGAAGCCCGAAACCATGCGCCGCCTTGGCAACAAGGTTGCAGCGCGTAATCTGGCTATCGAGATCGGCGTTCCTGTCGTTCCGGCAACGGACCCGCTGCCTGACGATATGGATGAGGTGAAGAAGCTCGCGGAAACGATCGGCTACCCTGTGATGCTGAAAGCGTCGTGGGGTGGCGGTGGTCGCGGCATGCGCGCCATCTTCTCTCCCGATGATATTGCCCGCGAAGTAACCGAGGGCAAGCGCGAAGCCAAGGCGGCTTTCGGCAAGGATGAAGTCTATCTGGAAAAGCTGGTGCAGCGGGCGCGGCATGTCGAGGTGCAAATCCTCGGTGATACCCATGGCAATGCGGTGCATCTGTTCGAGCGCGACTGCTCGATCCAGCGACGTAACCAGAAAGTTGTCGAGCGCGCTCCTGCGCCTTATCTCAACGAGGCGCAGCGCAAGGAGATCGCGGATTACGGTCTGAAGATCGCCAAGGAAACCAGCTATATCGGTGCGGGTACCATCGAATTTCTGATGGATTCTGACACAAACCAGTTCTATTTCATCGAGGTCAATCCACGCATTCAGGTTGAGCATACGGTCACCGAAGAAGTTACCGGCATCGATATCGTCAAGGCGCAGATCCGTATCCTCGAAGGTGCCACCATTGGCACGCCGGAATCTGGTGTTCCTGCCCAGAAAGACATCAAACTGAACGGCCATGCCTTGCAATGCCGTATCACCACGGAAGACCCTGAGCAGAATTTCATTCCGGATTACGGTCGTATCACCGCCTATCGCGGTGCAACGGGCTTTGGTATCCGGCTTGATGGAGGCACAGCCTATTCCGGCGCGGTCATTACCCGCTACTACGATCCGCTTCTGGAAAAGATTACCGCCTGGTCGCCAACAGCGGATGAAACAATCCAGCGTATGCACCGCGCCCTGCGCGAGTTCCGTATTCGCGGCGTCGCCACCAATCTGACCTTCCTTGAAGCCATCATTACCCATCCGAAATTTGCCGATAATAGCTATACGACGAAGTTCATCGACACGACGCCTGAGCTGTTCGAGCAGGTGAAGCGGCAGGACCGCGCCACCAAGCTTCTGACTTATCTCGCCGATGTGACTGTTAATGGCCATCCTGAGACCAAAGGCCGTGCGACACCACCGGAAGAGGCGGCATTGCCACGGGTACCGTTCATCGAAACGCCGATCCCGGATGGTACCAAGCAACTTCTCGATCAGCTTGGGCCAAAGAAGTTCGGCGAGTGGATGCGCAATGAGAAGCGCGCGCTGTTTACCGATACCACCATGCGCGACGGTCATCAGTCTCTGCTGGCAACGCGCGTGCGCACGTTTGATATTGCCCGGGTGGCGGGCACCTATGCGCGTGCTTTGCCGCAGCTTTTCTCGCTGGAATGCTGGGGTGGCGCGACGTTCGATGTCTCCATGCGCTTCCTGACTGAAGATCCGTGGGAACGGCTTGCTGAAGTGCGGGAAGCTGCGCCGAATATCCTGCTGCAGATGCTTCTGCGTGGTGCCAATGGCGTTGGTTACAAGAGCTATCCTGATAATGTGGTCAGATATTTCGTGCAGCAGGCGGCGCGCAATGGCGTCGATGTGTTCCGCGTTTTCGACAGTCTCAATTGGGTCGAGAATATGCGCGTTACCATGGATGCGGTGCTGGAAGAGAACAAGCTCTGCGAAGCCTCCATCTGTTACACTGGCGATATTCTGAATTCCGCCCGGCCCCAATATGACCTGAAATATTACACCGGTCTGGCACAGGAGGTCGAAAAGGCCGGGGCGCACATTATCGCCATCAAGGATATGGCTGGTCTGCTGAAACCCGGTGCTGCAAAGGTATTGTTCAAGGCGCTGCGCGAGGCTACGGATCTGCCATTGCATTTCCATACCCATGACACATCAGGTATCTCGGCGGCGACAGTGCTTGCCGCCGTGGATGCGGGTGTTGATGTGGTCGACGCTGCGATGGATGCTCTATCAGGCAATACCTCACAGCCATGCCTTGGCTCGATTGTCGAGGCGCTCAAGGGCACGGAGCGCGATCCCGGCCTTGATCCGGAATGGATTCGTCGCATTTCGTTCTATTGGGAAGCGGTGCGCACACAATATGCGGCGTTTGAAAGTGATCTGAAGGGTCCGGCATCGGAAGTCTATCTGCACGAAATGCCGGGAGGCCAGTTCACGAACCTCAAAGAACAGGCACGCTCGCTCGGCCTTGAGACGCGCTGGCACGAGGTGGCGCAGGCCTATGCCGACGTGAACCAGATGTTTGGCGATATCGTCAAGGTCACGCCCTCGTCGAAGGTTGTTGGCGACATGGCGCTGATGATGGTCAGTCAGGACCTGTCGGTTGCGGATGTGAAGAACCCGGATAAGGATATCTCGTTCCCCGACTCCGTCGTATCGATGATGCGCGGCGATCTTGGCCAGCCGCCAAAGGGTTGGCCGAAGGATATCCAGAAGAAGATATTGAAAGACGAGAAGCCGTTCACGGAACGGCCCGGTTCATTGCTGGCACCGGCTGATCTTGTGGCTGAGCGTAAGGAGATTGAGGAGAAGCTGGAACGCAAGGTCAGTGACCAGGAGTTTGCATCTTACCTTATGTATCCAAAAGTCTTTACCGACTTTGCGGTAACGCACGGGACCTATGGCCCGACGAGCGTGTTGCCGACGCATGTCTATTTCTATGGTCTGGCGCAGGAAGAGGAAGTCTTCCTCGATATTGAACGCGGCAAGACGCTGGTTGTGCGTAATCTTGCGGTGGGTGAGCCGGACGAGAAGGGCATGGTTACTGTGTTCTTCGAAATGAACGGCCAGCCGCGCCGCGTGAAGGTGCCTGATCGCACCCGCGCTGGCGGTGTTGGCGTCAGGCGCAAGGCAGAACTTGGCAATGACAAACATGTCGGCGCGCCCATGCCGGGTATTGTTTCCACGGTGGGTGTCACGGTTGGTCAGAAGGTCAATGCGGGTGATGTTCTGCTTTCCATTGAAGCCATGAAGATGGAAACAGCCTTGCGCGCCGAGCGTGATGGCACGCTGGCCGAAATTCTGGTGCGCGCTGGCGATCAGATCGATGCAAAGGACCTGCTCGCCGTTTACGAGTAAATGTCGGTCTATCCCCGTTGCTAATGCCTCGCGCCCTTAAATTAAAACTGAGAGCGCGATGACTTTGTTTAGTGCCGATTGCAGATAACGGTGTTCTGGTTGGTGGTTCGACAAGCTCACCATGAGGGAGAGGGGTGATGTAAGGGAGCCATATTCTGCACCCTTTGCGCTGCAATCTCTCCGATTATCGTTGCATCCACACTCTCCCTCATGGTGAGCTTGTCGAACCACGAACCATAACCACCTCTCATCACCCAACATAACACTCGCGTGCCCATTTGTGCGCATATCGGCATAAACAGGCGTTGAAAATAAACCATATGTGCAATATGGTGCGTGCAATTAATGTTCTGTGCCGAGCGCAGAACCGCGCGCTTACAGAGTATTGCCATAATGACCAAAGACCTGTCGCCAGACGAGCGGAAGAGCATGATCCTCAAACGGGTCAATGAATCCGGCCGTGTTCTGGCGAATGCCGTTGCGGTGGAATTTGGCGTTTCGGAGGATTCCATTCGCCGGGACTTGCGCGAATTGTCGGAGGCGGGTCTCGTTCAACGCTTCCATGGCGGTGCGGCACGCAGCAGTTCCAGCTTTCGCAGCTTTCAACAGCGCGCCAAGGATGAAACCGCCGGTAAAAAGGCGATTGCCATGGCCGCAGCTGAAAGAATTGCTCCAAATTCGACAATGCTGCTGGACTCCAGCACGACAGTACTCGAATTTGTCCGCGCTCTGCCCGTCAATCTTCAAATGCGCATCATCACCAGTTCGCCTGACATTGCCTCCGCTGCTCTCGACCATCCATTGTGTGAGGTCATTCTCCTCGGTGGGACGCTGAACCGGTTCACCCGCAGCGTTATCGGGCAATCGCCCCTTGCCGAAGTGCAACTCATGCATGTGGATTACTGTGTGCTCGGTGCCTGCGCCATTGACGAAAGTCTGACGTTGCGCGCCGAGAACTATGAAGATGCCCATTTGAAACTGGCAATGAGCAAGGCGAGCAATGAAGTCATTCTCCTTGCGACAGCTGAAAAACTGCTCAAGCAGGCACCCTTTGCCATTGCTCCCATATCAATCATTTCCACGCTCATCACCGATGAAACGGCCGATCCATCGATTGTCGAACGGATAGGCAGCATGGGTGTTGAAATCGTCATAGCCGACAGTCGCGGTGCGTGATGTCGGCTTTATCAGAAATTCAAGCCGGTGATAAAATTATGGATGCCTCTGTCTATCGCAGGAAAGCTGTTTATGGCCGCTGGGCTGTGGCCTGTGCTTTCTTCTTCAATGGTTTTCTGATCGGCAGCTGGGCGCCGCAGATCCCCGTTTTTATGACGCGGCTGCATATCAGCGAATTCACGCTTGGCCTGATGATCCTGGTCTTTGGCCTCGGCGCTCTGGCGGCCATGCCCTGGTGCGGTTATCTCATCGGCAGATATGGTTCGCGTGCGGTGGTACAAGGCTTTGCGATCTTCTGCAGTTTCTCGCTGTTGCTGGTGGCGCTGGCCCCCAATCTTTATGTCGCCGCGCCCGCACTGTTTCTGTTCGGCGCTGTCATAGGCGGCATGGATGTGGCTATGAACGCCAATGCCGTGGAAGTGGAGAAGAAACTGGCCCGTGCGGTCATGTCATCCTCGCATGGTTTCTGGAGCCTTGGTGGTTTTGCCGGTGGTGCGCTGGGCGGATTGCTCATTGAAGCCCATGGTCATCTCATTCATGCGGCTGTTGTCACTGCTATTGCCGTTGTTCTGGGCCTTGCAGCGTTCCGCTACATGATCACGGAAGACGCGCCTGTCGTACACGAAAAGAAGGGAAAGCTGGCTTTCCCGACCAATCCACTGATCTATCTCATCGGCATCATGGCGTTGTTCTCAATGATTCCCGAAGGTTCGGTGCTGGACTGGGCTGCCCTCTATCTCAAGCAGGAGCGCGGTGCGGATATTGCCACGGCGGGCTTTGCCTTTGCAGCATTCTCGGGAACCATGTCGGTGATGCGTTTTCTGGGTGACGGTGTCCGCAACCGCTTTGGCGCGGTGAAGACCTTGCGCGTTTCCGCGTTGATTGGTGCATCGGGCATGCTGGTCGCAAGCCTTGCACCGACGCCATGGATTGCCATTCTGGCCTTCGCTTTTTCGGGGCTGGGTATTGCCAATATGGTGCCGATTGCTTTTTCGGCGGCAGGCAATCAGAAGGGAACGTCGTCAGGCGTTGCTCTTAGTCTCGTCACGCTGATGGGCTATTCCGGCATTCTCGTCGCACCATCCGCCATTGGATTTGTGGGTGGCCGGACCGGTTTTGGTCCTGTTTATATGGTGCTTGCCTGTTTGCTTGTGGTGGTTTTCCTGATGGCAAATCTTGCATCAAGTGCTGATCGGGATGAAAGTTCGCAGGCTTGATGATTATGGCGGCCAGTTTTTGAACTGGCCGCCATTGTCTATGCCCGGCGCCTTGCTGCGCCAACGGGTTTCTTGCGCTGGAGGAGGAAGTCGGTAACCCGCCGCCCGGTCTTTTTGGCCTTGAGGCCGACATTCATTTCCGGTGACAGTTCATCGGACAAATCCAGCGTGGCGTGTTCGCCGATTGCGTCGAAATGCTCTTCCAGCCAGTCATCGGCTGCCGCTTGGCCAAGATCGCGCAGATATTCAAGGAATGCCCATTCCGCATTGATTTTTGACGATGCAGCCAGACCCGCAAGTGCCACATCGGCGTCGATGCGATGCATACGGATATGCTTATATTCGCCGTGCTCGAGCCTGCCGCCGTCGATCAGCGAATTGACAAAAGCAATCGAGCGGAATTCCCGTAGGAGCGCCGCGTTGAATGTGATCTCGTCAATACGATCGGTGATTTCACGGGCGGTCTTTGGGGCGCCGCGTCGCTCGATCGGGTTGATCTGGATGAGCAATACATCTTCGGCTTTGGTCGAATAGAAGAAGGGATAAAGCGCGGGATTGCCACCATATCCACCATCCCAATAGGGCTCGCCGCCGATCTCCACCGCCTGAAAAATATAAGGCAGGCAAGCGGAAGCCATCACAACATCGGCGTTCAGTTCCGATTGGGAAAAGACCCGCAGACGGCCGCTTTCCACGTTCGTTGCCGAGATGAAAAGCTTGAGCTGCGAACAGGCTTTCACCCGGTCGAAATCAATCTCGCGCTCGACCACATCCCGCAAAGGGTTGAGGTTGAACGGGTTGAACTCGTAAGGCGAAAACATGCGTGAGAACTGCTCGAACAGATTATAGCCGACGCCGTTTTCCACGGACCAGTTGCCAAAAAACCGGTCCCATGGCGTGCGCTGGACCGGGCTAAATTGCCCGGTGCGGCCAACCGCCCGCCAGAATTCGTGCAGTTTTTCGCGGGCGCCCTCGGCCCCATTGCGGCTCCAGCCATCGGCCAGTGCCACGGCATTCATCGCACCGGCGCTGGTGCCGGAAATGCCTTCAATGGTCAAGCGCCCATCTTCAAGAATCCGGTCGAGAACGCCCCAGGTAAAGGCGCCGTGCGAGCCGCCGCCCTGAAGCGCGATGTTGATGGCTTTGGGTTTGTGATTCATTACTGAGCCGTCCAGCCGCCATCGACGGAGATGGATGTGCCGGTGATCTGTGCAGCTGCATCGCTGGCGAGGAAGACGACCGTCGCGCCGATCTGTTCAACGGTGGCAAATTCCTTGGTTGCCTGCTTATCGAGCATGACTTCGCGGATCACCGTTTCGCGATCCATATTGTGCGCTTTCATCTGATCGGGGATTTGTGCCTCGACAAGCGGCGTCAGAACATAACCGGGGCAGATGGCATTGCTGGTGATGTGCTTTTCGGCAACCTCAAGCGCGACCGTCTTGGTCAGGCCAAGAACGCCATGTTTGGCCGCCACATAGGCGGATTTGAACGGCGAGGCGCGCAGGCCATGGGCCGAGGCAATATTGATGATGCGGCCCCATCCGGCTTTTTTCATATAGGGAAGCGCAGCAGCCGTTGTGTGGAATGCAGAGGTCAGATTGATGGCGATGATCGCATCCCACTTTTCCGTTGGGAATTCATCAACGGGCGCAACAAACTGGATACCGGCATTGTTGACGAGTACGTCCACGCTGCCGAATGTCGCGGCAGCCTGATCGATCAGAGCGCGGCATTCATCACCCTTGGACATGTCGGCCTTGATATAGGCAACACCGGTGGAATGCTTGGCGGCAATCTCCTTGGCGAGATCGTGATCTTCGGGGCGGTCGGTGAAGGAATTGATCACCACATTGTAACCCGCCGCTGCGAGTGCGTGGGCGGAACCCAGTCCGATGCCGGAGTTGGAACCTGTAACGACTGCGGTCTTCTTGGCCATGAGATACTTCCTTTGGTGTAAATAACCGTCTTAACAACCCGTGTTGAAGGTGGGTGGAATATATTGCATTGCAGCAAAATTACCAGCTTTGGCATGTGAACAGTTTGTCATGTGGTTCACTGTGCCGTGATCGGCAGATGCATTTGCTTTGAATTTGCCGCGTTAATGTCACATGGTGTTGACACAATGCATTCCCTGCGCCACGTGAGGGGAATATCTGGAGTTTGACGATGTCTGACTATTATTCGCAGCCTTTTGCCCGCCGCGCCTCTGTTGGTGTTGACGTGGGCGGAGTCATGGTGGGCGGAGGCGCGCCTGTCGTTGTGCAGTCAATGACCAACACGGATACGGCCGATGTGGATGGTACAGTTGCTCAGGTGGCTGCGCTTTCGCGGGCCGGTTCGCAAATTGTCCGTATCACTGTAGACCGGGATGAATCCGCCGCTGCAGTGCCGAAAATCCGCGAACGGCTGGACCGGCTTGGCCTTGATGTGCCGCTGGTCGGTGATTTCCATTATATCGGCCATAAGCTGCTGGCCGACCACCCGGCTTGCGCCGAAGCTCTGGCCAAATATCGCATCAATCCCGGAAATGTCGGTTTCAAGGACAAGAAGGATGCGCAGTTCGGTGCCATTATCGAAATGGCGATCCGTTATGACAAGCCGGTGCGTATCGGCGTCAACTGGGGCTCGCTGGATCAGGAGTTGCTGACAGCACTGATGGACCAGAATCACGCCGCCGGTGCGCCATTGACGGCGGAACAGGTCACGCGCGAAGCGATCGTCCAGTCCGCGCTGATTTCCTCGCAACTGGCCGAAGAGATCGGCCTGCCGCGCTCAAAAATCATTCTTTCCGCCAAGGTCAGTCAGGTGCAGGATCTGATTGCCGTTTATGCGGAACTGGCACGGCGTTGTGACCACGCACTGCATCTTGGCCTCACCGAGGCCGGTATGGGTTCTAAAGGCATTGTTGCCTCGTCGGCGGCGCTTGGCATTCTGTTGCAACAGGGCATCGGCGATACGATCCGCATATCGCTGACACCCGAGCCCAATGGCGACCGCACCCGCGAAGTGCAGGTTGCGCAGGAATTGCTGCAGACCATGGGTTTTCGCCAATTTATCCCCATCGTTGCCGCTTGCCCCGGTTGCGGGCGCACCACATCAACAGTGTTTCAGGAACTGGCGCAGTCAATCCAGAGTGATATTCGCGACAACATGCCGGTCTGGCGGGAAAAGTATCCCGGTGTTGAGGCTTTGAACGTCGCCGTCATGGGCTGTATCGTAAATGGACCGGGTGAGTCGAAAATGGCTGATATTGGCATTTCACTGCCCGGAACCGGCGAGACACCGACAGCCCCGGTTTTTGTCGATGGCAAGAAGGTGGCTACCCTGCGCGGTGCCGGTATTGCCAAGGAATTCCAGAAAATGGTTGCCGATTATATCGAGAACCGTTTTGGCCAGAATGCCGGTTCGCACGCGGCGGAATAGCTTTTAGCTCTGCCGTTCGGCGATGAACCGGGCGGCTTGCTTCAGCAGGGATGCCTGTTCACCAAAAGGCGCAAGAAGTTCTTCTGCTTCTGCTACCAGTCCGCTCAGCTGTTGTTTGGTCCAGTCGATACCATGCATGGAAACCAGCGTGGCTTTGCCAGCGGCGGCATCCTTGCCGGTTGCCTTGCCCATATTGGCCGCGTCAGCCGTGACATCAAGCAGATCATCCGCCAGCTGAAAGGCAAGACCAATTGCCGAGCCATATTCCGCCAGACGTTCACGATCTTCAGGTGAGGCATTGGCAATGATTGCACCTGCTTCGCAGGCGAAGCGGATGAGTGCGCCGGTTTTCATGGCTTGCAGGCGGATAATGCCGGCTTCATCCGGCTTTACCTTTTCCGCTTCCAGATCAAGCGTCTGACCGCCCGTCATGCCACCAATGCCAGCGGCCCGTGCCAATGTTGTTACCAGCGCAACTTTTGCTTTCGCATCCAGTTCCGTTTCTTCGGCAGCAACGAGTTCGAAGGCATAGGTAAGGAGGCTGTCGCCCGCAAGGATCGCTGCGGCCTCGTCAAACTTGCGATGAACCGTTGGCTGGCCACGGCGCATATCGTCATTGTCCATGGCGGGAAGATCGTCATGAATGAGCGAATAGCAGTGAATGCATTCAAGTGCCGCTGCCACCCGCAGCGCTGCAAGCGTATCTGCACCGAAAAGGGCGGCGCTTTCCATGACAAGGAACGGGCGCAGGCGTTTGCCACCATTGAGCACGCCATGCCGCATGGCTGCCATCAGACGGGGAGGGCGGCTGATCTCGCCACTTAGCGGGCGATCAGAAAGCAGGTCAGTCAGCAGCGTTTCCACAGAAGCGGCGCGGTGCTGCAACGTTATCTGGAACAGGGAAGAACATTGATCTGTCATCATGATCTGGCAATGAGCGAAAAATTGTCGGCTGGTCAATGATTAGATGCATTTCTTTTGCATTTTTGCCTTGATGTGCCTGTGAACATAGCTGCAAACACACGGAAATGGTTCCCTTTGGATAGGCATTGCTCTATGTCCATGAAGGGCTTTCAACACAGGCGGTGGGTGTGGCAAGGGTACTCGTCAGAAACAAAAGAGGTGGAGGTTATCTGGTCAGCCCAGGTGGCTCGCCTTTGGGGCGCATCATGCGTTACCTGATACTGGCGGGAATTATCCTGATGATGATTCCGATCATCTTGCTCAGCCTGTACCGTCTGCCTTTTGTTCATCCGATTTCGACCTTGATGGTGAAAGATCTTGTGACATTTTCCGGGTATGATCGCCGCTGGGTGTCGATGGACGAAATCTCCCCAGTGCTGGTGCATTCCGTCATGATGTCTGAGGATGCACGCTTCTGTTTTCATTCGGGTGTCGACTGGGACGCGATGAATTCAGTTGTTTCCGATGCCATGGATGGCGAGCAGACGCGCGGTGCGTCAACCATCACCATGCAGACTGCCAAGAACCTGTTTCTATGGAATGGTCGGTCCTTTATCCGTAAAGGGCTGGAGTTGCCATTGGCGATGATGACAGATCTTGTTCTTACCAAGCGGCGGGTCATGGAAATTTATCTCAACATTGCCGAATGGGGTCCGGGTATTTACGGTATCGAGGCCGCAGCCCAGCATCATTTCAAGGTAAGCGCGGCAAGGCTGACACCGCGTCAGGCGGCGTTTCTCGCCGTAAGTCTGCCCAACCCGATTGTGCGTAATCCGGCAAGGCCGGGGCGCGGCTTGCAAACACTGGCAAGGCTCAATGAACGTCGTGCGCGGGGGGCTGGCGCATATATTGGTTGTGTGAAATAAGCACCGGATCGGCCTGAATCCCGGCATATCCACGCTTGCGACAAAAAATATGCGACTCCTGCTGGTCAAAAGCTCTCAAGACGTGTATAGCCCAGCCGAACTTTCCGGAATTTTGTCCATTGTGACAGGCTCGATCGGGCCAGCGCCGGATTTTGACTGATTACTGGAGCAGGAACAATGGCTGTACCTAAAAGAAAAACTTCTCCGTCGAAGCGCGGCATGCGCCGCTCCGCCGACGCGTTGAAGGCCCCGACTTACGTCGAAGACAAGAATTCAGGCGAACTGCGCCGTCCGCACCATGTCGATCTGAAGACCGGCATGTATCGCGGCCGTCAGGTTCTGACGCCGAAAGAAGGCTAATCCCTTCCTGGATTTCGTGATAAGGAGGACCGGCCTTGTGCCGGTCTTTTTTGTTTACGTGGGGAGGCGAATGCCGTGATTTCCAACATTCCTTTGATGATCGTTCCGCTTGTTGTGTTCAATCTGGTTATCGCCGGATTGGCCGGTATTGGCGGGGCGGACCCTTGGGCAACGCAGCTCTATTCCATGCAGATGCTATCAGGCGGTGTCTGGCGGATGACGCTTGGCGACCTGATGATCGTCCTGTCGCTCGCACTGCTGTTCTTCGAGATCATGAAGTCAACACGCACCAGCAATGCGTCCGTGGTTGACCATCTCCTGTCGACATTTGTCTTCGTGGCATTTCTGGTGGAATTCCTGCTGGTACCAGCCGCCTCGCATTCACTGTTCTTCATCCTGATGGCGATGGCCTTCTTCGATATTCTGGCGGGCTTCACCGTTTCGCTGCGCTCCGCTGGCCGCGACGTCAACTTTCGCTAGAGCTAATTTGTCATGCAAAACCCCGGCAGATGCGATCATCTGCCGGGGTTTTGGTCTTTCCGTCGATCAAGCGGCTACGGCTTGTTTATCCGGTATGCGCATGACGACAAAGATTGAGATCGCCGTCACGACCGTAATCTCCGAGAGGATTCGCAAAAGATGGCCGAATGCTTCACCATAACTCTGCAGCACAACCTCGCGTCTGACCGGATCAAGCAGGGACAAAGCTGACGCAAGATTGCCTGTCGCGATTTTCTGGGCTGCCTCTACGGCATTCGGGCCAGTTCCGCCGGGAAGCACCGCACCCAGTTTCCAGCTAAGCAGTGCAGTCAGAAGCGCACTGACAATGGCAAGCGCAATGCCTTCTCCAGCGATACGGGTGGTGCTGAAGATGCCCGTTGCCATGCCGGCCCGTTCCTTCGGCACAACACTGACCGCAAGCCCATCCATCAAACCCCAGGGCAGACTGATGCCAAAACCGATGAGAACCAATGCAGGCAAGGTAAGCTCTACCGGTTGACCGGGCATGCAACGGCTGAGCCAGAACAGACCAGCGGCGGAGATGAGCAGGCCGACGCTGCATAATATCGCAGGTGAAAACCAGCGTGTGAGCAGAGCGGCAAGAAATGGCACGATCAGCAAAGGCGCGGAGAGAGCGAGCATCATCTGACCGGTCTGAACTTCGCTGAAGCCTTCAACGCCGATATAGCGGATAGGCAGGAGAATGAGCAGGACGACGAAGGAATAGGCTGGAGCTGCTGCCAGAAGCTGGACACCGACAAAGCGTGGATAGCGGAACAGGCTGAGATCGAGCATGGGCCTTGCAGCGCGTTTCTCGATAATCGCGAAAATGCCGAATACGAGTATCGCACCAGCAAGAAGGCTGACGACGAGAGGATGTCCCCAGCCAATATCCGGCGCCTGCAATATGCCTGATGTCAGAAGTGTCAGTGCTGCCGTAAAGCTGATGGCACCGGGCCAATCAATGCCGCGAGCATCGGGATCGCGGGTTTCCCGCAGCCGCGATGCGCCGAGACCAAATGCGATAATCGTAAGCGGCACCGTAACGAGGATTGCCGCCTGCCAGCCGAAATGGCTGATGAGGACGCCCGAGAGAATCGGCCCGAAGGATAGTCCCACACCAAAGGTGATGCCAATCAGGCTGAAAGCGCGCGTGCGCTCATTTCCTTCGAATTCCTGAGCAAGCGCTGCCATGCCACCAGAAAAGGCAAGAGCGCTGGAAAGGCCCTGTGCTGCCCGCAATATATCAAACAGGACAAGGTTGGTGACGAGCGACAAGGTCAGCGAGAACAGGCCAAACAGCCCGAGGCCGGTCAGGAAGATGCGCTTGCGGCCGTAATTGTCGGCGAGCGCACCGGATGCCATCAGGCTGCTGCCAAAGGCGAGCATGAAAGCGTTGGTAACCCAGTTGAGTTCGACGGGGCTGCCCCCGAGGGCGCGCGCGATGGAAGGGAGCGCTACAGCGGGTCCGGTAAAGCTGATCGGCATGGCCAGTGCTGCGAGGCAGACAGCAGCCAAAATCATCAGTTTTTCCGCAGTGCTGTGCGGAATTGCATGGGCAGTCATTTTTCACCTGCGATATCAAATGTGAGAGGAATTAAGCAAAATTCATGATACACAGGCTTTAATCACTGAGAATTAGCATTGATGTCCGATGATAGAGGACAATAATTCCGTAATAGGCTTGATATGGACAATCTGAATGGCCTCTTCGCTTTTGTGCGTTCAGCTGAAACCTTGAGTTTCGTTGCGGCGGGCCGGTCGCTGGGGGTTTCTGCTTCGGCGGTTGGAAAAACCATCGCCCGGCTGGAGCAAAAGCTGGATGTGCGTCTCTTCCAGCGCAGCACCCGGCGTATCAGCCTGACGGAAGAGGGGCAGCTGTTCTACGAACGCTGCCGGCGCATCATTGATGACCTTGATGATGCGGAATCCATGCTGTCGCGGACCAAGGAAGCGCCGCGTGGACGTTTGCGCGTCAGCCTGCCGACGATTGGTTATCGCTTTCTGCTGCCGCACTTGCCGGAATTCGAGGAACTTTATCCGGAGATCGAGCTTGACCTCGATTTCAACGACCAGATTGTCAATGTGATCGAGGAGGGTTTTGATGCGGTCATCCGCAGTGGTGACTTACCCGATTCATCGCTGATGGCGCGCCGCCTTGGGCCGTTCAGGCAGGTGCTTACGGCATCATCAGCTTATCTCGACAGACGCGGAACGCCCCGGATATTGGGTGATCTGGAACACCATGCATGTCTGCGTTATCGCTTCCCGACAAGTGGCAAATTGCAGGATTGGGTTATGGGAGGGGCAACGGATGTTGAACTGCGCCTCTCGTCGGCGCTGGTGTGCAACAATATGGAAGCGCTTTATGGGGCAACCATTCGCGGCCTTGGCATTGCCTATATGCCGGATTTCCTTGTGGCCGATGCGGTAAAAACCGGTCAGTTACACACGCTGCTTGATGATTGTTTTGTTCAGACCGGGCAGTTCTGGGTGCTTTGGCCTTCGAACCGGCACTTGTCGCCCAAGCTGCGGGTCTTTGTCGATTTCATCGCGCCCCGGTTGTTTTCCGGGACGCGATTGTAAAACAAAGGCCTGTTCAAAAAGAACAGGCCTGAGATCAGCCTTGGCCGCCGTCAGCGACGAAGCCAGCGGCTTCGATACCGGCGATAGCGGCAATTTCATCATTATCGGATGTATCGCCGGTCACACCGACGGCGCCGAGGATTTCGCCCTTGGCATTCTTGATGAGAACACCGCCAGCAACCGGAATGACGCGGCCACCGGATGCTGCAACCAGTCCTTCGACGAAATGCGGGCGGTCCTTGGCAAACTTCTCAACGGTGCGCGATCCCGTACCGATAGTCAGTCCGCCGAAAGCTTTGCCAAAAGCAATTTCAAAACGCAGCATGGAAGCGCCATCCTGCTTCTGGAAAGCCTTGAGATGGCCGCCTGCATCCAGCACTGCAACGGAAAGCGGGCGCATCCCGGCTTCACTGCCTTTGGCGAGTGCAGTCTTGATAATTGTATTGGCTTTGGAAAGTGATAGCTGAGCCATAATATCCTCTTGGGTCATGCGTTGATTGTAGAATAGGCAAAGCCGATCCGCCGCGAGAGCCGGATGGTCAGTCGAAAACGGTTTTGGCCTTGATTACTTGTCGAGAGAATCGAGCTTGCGCTGCATGGCAGCGATCTGTTCTTTCAGCTCGTCCAGTCCTGTGTCCTTCTTGGCGGTTTCGGCGGCAGGTGCTTCGTCAGCCTCGGCTGCTCCAGCCGTCTTGTTGAGCGGGAAAGGCGTGAACATGCGCATCGCGTGTTGCAGCATTTCCGTGTTGCGGCGGACTTGCTCTTCCACAAGCTTGACCGGCGCGCTGATGTCCATCATGTCAATGGGTGACTTGCCAAACGCGGTAGTCAGTTGCTCGCGCATACGCTCCTGCTCCTTGGCAAAGGCGCTCATCGACTGTTCGAGGAATGTCGGCAGTACCACCTGCATCTGGTCGCCATAATAGGCGATGAGCTGGCGCAGGAAGGGGATCGGCAACATGTTCTGCCCGTCCTTGTTTTCCAGTTCAAAGATGATCTGGGTCAGTACGGGATGGGTAATATCTTCGCCTGTCTTGGCGTCCTGAACGGTGAAATCCTCATTTCGCTTCACCATCTCGGCCAGATCTTCCAACGTCACATAGGTGCTTGTGCCGGTGTTATAGAGGCGCCGGTTGGCATATTTTTTAATGACGATTTCGCCGGTTTTGGCTGCCATCTGAGAACTCCCCAACTCATGTCATCAGACTCGAACGGTCCGAATTTGCGTGCCCGCTAACTCATATACATGCGAGGATAGGGGCAAAGTTGCACAATTCAAAGTGATTTGTGCAGCGCATCCATCGCGTAGATCATTCTATCCCCTCTCTACCGGGAGACGTTAAATTTGCCTTCGGGGCGAATGCCCCTTGTCAAACGGTCGCAGGGAGGGAATTCTGTTCAGGAAACCAAGCTGAATAAATTCAGCAGTCCATATGAGGAGACGTCCATGACCCAATCCATCGTTATCGCCAGTGCAGCGCGAACCGCCGTCGGTTCGTTCAATGGCGCTTTTGCCAATGTGCCGGCTCATGAGCTTGGCGCTGCGGTGATCAAGGAAGTGCTGAGCCGCGCCGGTGTCGATGGTGCCGATGTCGATGAAGTGATCATGGGACAAGTGCTGAGCGCTGGCGAAGGGCAGAACCCGGCGCGTCAGGCCGCCATGGAAGCCGGCATTCCGCAGGAAGCCACGGCTTGGGGGCTCAATCAGCTTTGTGGTTCCGGTCTGCGTGCAGTAGCGCTCGGCATGCAGCAGATCGCAACGGGCGATGCGGATATCATTGTTGCCGGTGGTCAGGAATCCATGTCCATGGCTCCGCATTGCGCGCATCTGCGCGGCGGCGTGAAGATGGGCGACTTCAAGATGATCGACACGATGATCAAGGATGGCCTGACAGATGCCTTCCATGGTTATCATATGGGCAACACCGCTGAAAACATCGCCCGCAAGTGGCAGTTTACACGCGACGATCAGGACAAGTTTGCCCTTGGGTCCCAGAACAAGGCTGAGGCCGCGCAAAAGGCTGGCAAGTTCAAGGATGAAATCGTTCCCTTCACGGTCAAGACCCGCAAGGGTGATGTGATTGTCGCTGATGATGAATATATCCGCCATGGTGCCACACTGGATTCCCTCGCAAAGCTGAAGCCAGCCTTTGACAAGGAAGGCACAGTGACCGCAGGCAATGCGTCCGGTCTGAACGATGGCGCCGCTGCGGTTGTTCTCATGAGTGAAGAGGAAGCCAAGCGCCGCAATGTAAAGCCATTGGCGCGCATTGTATCCTGGGCAACGGCAGGTGTTGACCCTTCAATCATGGGTACGGGCCCCATTCCCGCATCGCGCAAGGCATTGGAAAAGGCTGGATGGAAGGTGGAGGACCTCGATCTGGTTGAAGCCAATGAGGCATTTGCTGCGCAGGCACTTTCCGTCAACAAGGATCTTGGGCTCAATCCTGACATCGTCAATGTCAATGGTGGTGCCATTGCCATCGGCCATCCGATTGGCGCATCGGGTGCCCGCGTTCTCAATACGCTGCTCTTCGAACTGAAGCGCCGCAACGGCACAAAAGGCCTTGCCACGCTTTGCATTGGCGGCGGCATGGGCGTTGCCCTGTGCATTGAGCGTACAAAAGACTGATCTGTAAAAATAAGCTCCGGTCCGGTGAAAATCGGACCGGTGTCTTGGCAGCACTAAATTTCCGGACAGCTGCTCCGTCTCTTTTTCAACAACACTGACTTTGAAATCCAACATGCATTAGGGAGGGGAAATATGACCAAAACGGCAATCGTTACGGGTGGAACACGTGGTATCGGCGCAGCCATATCCGTGGCTCTGAAAGCGGCAGGTTACAAGGTCGCGGCAAATTACGCTGGCAATGATGATGCGGCGAAGAAATTTACGGAGAAGACCGGCATTGCGACTTATAAGTGGGATGTTTCCAACTATGAGGAATGTGCGGCAGGTATCGCCAAGATCGAAGCGGATCTTGGTCCGGTTTCCGTACTGGTCAATAATGCGGGTATCACCCGCGATGCCATGTTCCACAAGATGACGCCGGGCCAGTGGGGCGAGGTGATCAATACCAATCTCACCGGCCTCTTTAACATGACCCATCCTGTTTGGACGGGTATGCGCGACCGCAAATTCGGCCGGGTGATCAATATTTCCTCGATCAACGGTCAGAAAGGTCAGGCCGGACAGGCCAATTATTCCGCGGCTAAGGCGGGTGATATTGGCTTCACCAAGGCATTGGCGCAGGAAGGTGCTCGTGCGGGCATCACCGTTAATGCCATCTGCCCCGGCTATATCGGAACAGAAATGGTGCGGGCTATCGACGAGAAGGTTCTCAACGAGCGTATCATTCCGCAAATCCCGGTCGGTCGTCTGGGTGAACCGGAAGAAATCGCGCGCTGTGTCGTGTTCCTTGCTTCTGATGATGCGGGTTTCATCACAGGCTCGACACTATCAGCCAATGGCGGGCAGTATTTCAGCTGATCCGATGTTAAATCGAATGACGCCGCAGGCTGGAGACAGTCTGCGGCGTTTCTATTTTCTGCGCCGGTGATTCCCGTTTCTACGATCAGAGGTTAACGGTTTTGCCTGAATCTTGTCCTATTTCAGTTCACCATCAGAGGCGATTGGTGCGAGTCCCGCTCGAGTCGCACTAGATGTAGCCGTGAACAAAACGGGAAAACGAGTAAAGCGCTGATTCGTCGCTGATTCGTTCTGGCTTTGATCGTAATGTTAACGGAAAAGGCCATTTGAGCCTTGCATAGCTTAACTAAGTGTAAGGAAATATTACTGTTTTCTTAATTCGACTAGAGACCAGCGCCATATGGTTGGACTTGCAAAGTCACGAAATTTCAAAGGTTAATACGGGAACGCAGATTCAAGGGATTCTCACGATCATCGATTCAGCATCTTGTACGACTCTCGTCGTAGAAAACTAGATATGGCCGTGAACAAAGCAGGAATCTGGTCCTATAGCTGATTCGTCGCTGATTCGTTCTGCTCGCGTTCTATTTCTTAATGGAACACTCCGTGAATCGGTTCGCAATTGTTTATCTTGAGGTCGCCGCATACTTTCTGTCTGATACCGATAATGCTATCGGATAGTGCATGCCCGGCATGCCTTGCTGGTTTTGGTAAGGCCGTCGTGCCGGTGTTGGATATTTTTGATGAACCTTATGCCTACCCCCGAACTTCCTCTGATCCTGAGCGGTCGTGACGTCACCGCCGTTCTGGGGCCGACGAACACGGGCAAGACTCACCTCGCCATTGAGCGGATGCTGGCGCACCAGACAGGCATGATTGGCCTGCCACTGCGCCTGCTGGCGCGCGAAGTCTATAATCGTGTGGCCGAACGGGTCGGGCTTGCCAATGTTGCGCTGATAACAGGCGAAGAAAAGATTCAGCCACCCGGCGCGCGTTATGCGGTTTGTACTGTCGAGGCGATGCCACGTCAGACCGATGTGGACTTCGTTGCCATTGATGAAGTTCAGCTCGCCAATGATCTTGAACGCGGCCATATCTTTACAGACCGCATCCTGCATCTGCGTGGGCGTCAGGAAACGCTGCTGCTGGGCGCGGCAACCATGCGCGGCATACTGGAAAAGCTGCTGCGCGGCATTTCCGTCGTCACCCGTCCGCGCCTGTCCAATCTCGCCTATGCGGGCTCCAAGAAAATCACACGCCTGCCACCGCGCACGGCCATCGTCGCCTTTGCTGCCGATGAAGTCTATTCCATCGCCGAACTGATCCGCCGCCAGAATGGTGGCGCGGCTGTGGTTATGGGGGCTTTGAGCCCGCGCACCCGCAATGCGCAGGTGGACCTCTATCAATCGGGCGATGTGGATTATCTGGTGGCGACCGATGCGATTGGCATGGGGCTCAATCTCGACGTTGATCATGTCGCTTTCGCACAGGACCGCAAATTTGACGGTTATCAGTTCCGCGATCTGTCGCCGGGCGAAATTGGCCAGATTGCCGGGCGTGCCGGTCGGCATTTGCGCGATGGTACATTTGGCGTCACCGGGCAGGTCTCCGGTTTTTCCGAAGAGCTGGTACAGCGGGTGGAATCGCACAATTTCGATTCGGTCAAGATTTTGCAGTGGCGCACGGCACGGTTTGACTTTTCCAGTATCGATGCATTGAAGCGGTCGATTGATACGCCCGCACCGGTTGAGGGACTGACGCGCGCACTACCTGCGGTGGATCAGCAGGCGCTCGAATATCTGTCAAAAGACCCTGATATTGCCCCGCTGGCCAATACGCCGGAACGGGTGGCATTGCTTTGGGATGTCTGCGCCTTGCCGGACTACCGGAAAATTGCGCCTGCTCAGCACGCCGATATCATCGCATCGATCTATACAGACCTCGTGAAACATGGTCATGTCAACGAAACCTACATGGGCGAACAGGTACATCGGGCTGATACGACCGATGGTGATATTGATGCTTTGTCGCGAAGGATCGCCCAGATCAGAACCTGGACTTTTGTGTCTCATCGGCCCGGATGGCTGGCAGATCAGGCACATTGGCAAGAAAAGACGCGTGAAATTGAGGACAGATTATCAGATGCACTGCATGAACGGTTGACGAAACGCTTCGTAGACCGCAGGACAAGCGTGCTTATGAGGCGCCTGAGAGAGAATACAATGCTAGAAGCCGAAATTAGCCCTGCCGGGGACGTTGTTGTCGAAGGGCACCATGTTGGACGTTTGGATGGATTCCGTTTTACGACGGACAGCCAGATTGATGGAACCGATGCAAAAGCCGTGAAGGCCGCTGCACAGAAAGCCTTGGCGACAGAGTTCGACAATCGCGCCGAGCGCTTTGCCGCCTCCGCGAATGGCGATTTTGCTCTTGCCTCGGATGGGACGTTGCGCTGGATTGGCGCGCCTGTTGCCTCCGTGGTCTCGGGCGAACAGCCATTGAAGCCCCGCGCGGTGCTTCTGGCCGATGAGCAGTTGACGGGACCGGCACGCGACAAGGTTGCTGCGCGTGTTGACCGCTTCCTTGCCCATCATGTGGATACGGTTCTCAAACCGCTGGTCGATCTTGCCAATGCCGATGCGCTGGTGGGGATCACGCGGGGACTGGCGTTTCAGCTGGTTGAAAACTTTGGCGTGTTGCAGCGCCGGGATGTGGCCGAGGACGTTCGCGGTCTCGATCAGGATTCGCGCGCAGCGCTCCGCCGTCTTGGCGTGCGCTTCGGTGCCTATCATGTTTTCCTGCCTGCCTTGCTCAAGCCTGCGCCCGCGGGTCTTCTGACGCTGCTATGGGCGCTCAAGGAAGATGCCAAGGATCGTCCGGGTTACGGCGATGTCGTGCAGGTGCTTTCCGCAGGTCGCACGTCGGTTGTAACCGATCCTGCTTTCGATCCATCCTTTTACCGCCTTGGCGGGTACAGGCTGCTCGGACGGCGCGCAGTGCGCATCGATATTCTCGAGCGTCTGGCTGATCTTATCCGTCCGGCACTGGCGTGGAAGCCGGGTGTGGGAACACGGCCCGATGGCGCTTATGATGGCACCCGTTTTGTCGTTACGCCTGCGATGATGTCCATTCTCGGTGCAACTGCCGACGATATGGAAGAAATCCTGAAGAATCTTGGCTATCGCTCGGAAGCAACCGATGCGACCGTGGTATCCGCCAAGGTTGCCGAGCTTGATGCGGTGGCCCAGACAACTGCACCGCAGGAAACGGCAAAAGTTGCGTCAACCACTCCAGCAGCTGAACCGGTCGGCGATCCGATTGTCAAACCAGTGGTTGAGGCTGTGGAAGCGGTTGCGGTGGCGGTAGCAGAAGAAGCATCCGCGCCTGTTGCTGAAACTGCGGCAGCTCCTGCAGTTGCGGAAGAGGCTCCCAAGCCTGTTCTTCTCTGGCGTCAGGCTCCCCGCTTTGAAGGCCGCCACAACAACAATAATCGCCGTTCGCAGGGTGCGCGTGAGAATCAGCGTGAGCCGCAGGCTCGCAATGGCAACGCACCGGGTGAAGAGCGCCAAGGTCGCCCGAACCGCAATGCCGGTCCGCAGGGCGAGCAGCGCGGCGAGCGCAGGGATTTCCGTGGCAAGGGCGGCAAGCCTGTTGGAGCTGACCGCTTCAAACAGGATGGCGGCAAGCCATCCGGTAAACCTCAGCAGCACGGTAAGCGGCCGGAACATGAAGAGCGGCCGGTCAAGATCGACATGGACTCCCCCTTCGCCAAATTGCTGGCGTTGAAGGAGCAGATGAAAAAGTGAGGTTTTGCCTCTAAATGACGGGAACGGACCGGCAGCGCGTCGACAAGTGGCTGTTTTTTGCACGGGTGGTTAAATCCCGTTCCCTGGCGGCAAAACTGGCATCGGGCGGGAATGTCCGGGTCAATAAGGACAAGATCGATCAGCCATCACACGGGGTCAAACCTGGTGATGTGCTGACAATCACCCTGGACAGACGCATCCTCATCTACAAGGTGCTCTCGGGTGGCACACGGCGCGGCCCGGCTGAAGAGGCCCGAACGCTGTATGAGGATATTTCTCCACCACCTCCACCCAAAGATGCGCTGAGCCGCCTTGATACTTTGCCGCGGCGTGATGCGGGCAGTGGCCGCCCTACGAAGCGCGAGCGACGGGAAGTCGACAGGCTGATGCTGGGCCGGAACGAAGAGCCGGAAGATTAGTTTGCGACAAAAAATGCGGGAATATCGAAATTCTCTCCCAATTCGTCGGCGGGGCTAAAATAATATTTCCAGAATACCTATATTAGGAGGCAATGGTTGCTTGTCGGCGGGTCATCGCGATGCGATGAATGGCACTCTGCGGACTTGAACATTGGCTCATGTCCTGATGTGATGAAGACAATCCTTTGCACGTCGAGATTTTTCGGGCCGCGTTCTGGTGCCGCAGTCCGTTCTTCCCCTCTTGTCAGCCCGGTGCCAAATCGTTACCTCAACCGCTGACACACTGACTATGGTGTCTTCAGGAGCCAGTAAATGACATATGTTGTGACCGACAATTGCATCCGCTGTAAGTATATGGATTGCGTTGAGGTCTGTCCGGTCGATTGTTTTTACGAAGGTGAGAACATGCTCGTCATCCATCCGGATGAGTGCATCGACTGTGGCGTTTGTGAACCGGAATGCCCCGCCGAAGCCATCAAGCCGGACACTGAGCCGGGGCTCGACAGCTGGTTGCAGCTGAATTCGGAATATGCGGAAAAGTGGCCAAATATTTCGGCGAAGAAAGATGCGCCTGACGACGCCAAGGAAATGGACGGTGTAACCGGTAAACTGGAGAAGTATTTCTCACCGGAGCCAGGCGAAGGCGACTAGACCTGTTCAAAGTGCCATGCTTGCCCGCAAGACTGATTTGCCCTGAAAATCAAGACTTGCAATACGTTTAATTTGAGCATGTGCAGCAAAAAGTTGATTCTGATCACTTTTCGTGTTATGGTCTGTCGATATGTTGATCATTGGACGTCAATTTCGTGGCGCTAAAGCATAAATCACCAATCGGCTAGATTTTTTCCGGACTTAACAGTTCAGGTTGAGGTTATTTGGTTGTGACCTGTCCTGCTGTTTGGTCTGGATTGCTTTGCGCGACATTATTGACGGCCGACAAACCGGGTTCCGGTTTCCAGTGATTGGTTTAACCGGTGCGTTTTGCCGGGCGCAGCAGGGAGTAATGAAGCGCATGACAGCAGTTCCGCAGAAAAAGACCGCCCAGCGTATCGGATTCAAAACGGGCGAGTTTATTGTATATCCGGCTCATGGTGTAGGACAGATCGTCAATATTGAAGAACAGGAAGTTGCAGGCCACAAGCTTGAGCTTTTTGTCATTGACTTTCAAAAAGATAAGATGCGCTTGAAAGTACCGGTCGCAAAAGCAACCGCCATTGGTATGCGCAAGCTCTCCGAGACAGATTATGTTGAACGTGCTCTGAAGGTCGTTCAGGGACGTGCCCGTATCAAGCGCACCATGTGGTCCCGCCGCGCGCAGGAATATGATGCGAAGATCAACTCGGGCGACCTGATTTCAATTTCAGAAGTTGTTCGCGATCTTTTCCGTGCCGACAACCAGCCGGAGCAGTCCTATTCCGAACGCCAGCTTTATGAAGCAGCACTCGACCGCATGGCTCGTGAAATTTCCGCCGTCAACAAGATGTCGGAAACCGAAGCTGTCCGTTTGATTGAAGTCAATCTCGCCAAAGGTCCCAAGCGCGGCGCGAAGACTGATGAGGCTGAAGCAGAGGCTGATGCGGACGTTTCCGTGGAAGACGAGCAGGAAGAAGCCGCATAAGAGCGGGTTCATCTATTTCAACAAAAAGCCCGGTTTTACCGGGCTTTTTTGTTATTCGCTGATGATCTTGACCTTATCGCCGACCGAAACCGTACCGCCCGGTGGCAGGGCATTGATCAGCCGGAAGAGATCGAGCTTACGGTCTGTTCCCATGATCTGGTTGGACAGGCTGGCAAGCGTATCGCCCGATTTGACCGTGATAACCCTGATACGCAGCGGCTTGATATTGGCCTTTTCCTGCGGCGTCAGCAGATGAAAACTCTGCGTGACCGTTTGTGCAGCTGGCATCAATGCAGTGCTGCCCGTTGGTGCTGCTGTCAGGAAGCGATAGATACGATCGCCTGAGTTCACGACAAAAATATCGAATTCCCAGCGATCCGCTTTGGCCTTTGCCGATGCGGCAGGCAAGCCATTGAAGGTCGTTGCCTTGACGCTGGCATTGTCGAGGCCCGTGACCCAGCCGCTGCGCATATAATCGACCATGGATGTCTTGCCGGATATCTGCGTTCCATCGAAACGGATCGCGACTTCGCCGGGTCCTGTTGCCATGACAGCCGCTGCAGAATTGTCGATGACGAAACCGTCTGGAACCGTAAAGCTGACACCAAGCAGCGGATGCACGAAGGTGCGGCCGCGGACATAGCCTTCTTCGGGCGTGTCGCCATAGAGCAGCCCGTCAATGCCCTGCAGGAAGGAGTCGCGGTCTGTCGTACCGACACCCGGCGCACCGATCTTGCGGGCATGGCCGCGCGCAAGCTCAATACGCTGCGGCGCCGAGGGATGGCTGGCAAGGAAGTCGAGGCTGGCATCGGTGGCGCCGGAGACATTGCGGAAATCCGAATAGGCGGCCATGGATTGCAGGAAGCGCGCGGCGGCAAAGGGATCATAACCGGCTTCACCGATCATCTTGATGCCGATGGCGTCAGCCTGCAGTTCCTGATTGCGCGAGAATTGCGCCATGCGCAGCTTGCCGCGAATGAGGGCCTCGCGGCCCGCCTGATCATCCTGCAAAACTTCCGACACAACACGCCCGGCGATAACCGCTTCCGCCTCGCGCTGTTGGCGTTCAACACCATGATTGGCGATGACGTGGCCCATTTCGTGGGCGATAACAGCGGCGAGTTCCGCGCTGTCATTGGCCAAGGCGAGCAAGCCGCGTGTGACATAGAGATATCCGCCCGGCAGCGCGAAGGCATTGATATTGGGCGAATTCAGAATGGTGATGCGGTAGGTATGGGTCGGATTATCTGACACGGTGGTCAGATTGCCGACAACCTTGGCGACCATGCGCTCGAGCTTTGCATCCTTGTACTCGCCGCCATAGGTGGCAAGGATACGCGGATGCTGTTCGGCACTGAGTTTTGCCAGTCGGTCATTCTTCGAGACGTTGTCAACGATGACAGGGCTGGACGATGGTCCAAGCGCATCTTCCTTTGTTACATTCAGGACTTGGCAGCCCGACAGAAAGGCAAGCAGCAGCGTTGCCGAAGCCACAGTCGTGCCTCGCCCTGCCGGAAAGAACCGTCGATTGCCTGTCGGGAGAATGTGCGAGCCCAGAATCATGTCCTCATGTCGTACGGCGCCAGTGCCAACGCTAAAATCAAGTTCTCACTCGTCTTTTGCCTGCGGAATCGGCGTGCTTACTTTCTAGCTAACCCGTTGAGCAGGCGGGAGCAAGAATTTCATTGATTTCTTATGAGACCCATTGAGTACAAAATATGTCAAAGTGATAACTCTTGCGAGCCGAGATATTTTCGCAACAGCGCAGGACCCGTCGCCGATAACAATTCCCGTGCAGGTCCTGACGCTGCAACCCGGCCATTTTCAAGGAAAAACAGGGTTGATGGGAGGCGCAGGGCATCTTCAGGGTGATGTGTGACCATGACAACGGTCATGCGAGTGTCTGTGTGTAATTGCCCGATGAGATCAAGCATTTCATGGCGCAGCGCCGGACCTAGCGAAGCAAAGGCTTCATCCAGCAGCAGCACAGGCCGGTTGCGAACCAGCGCACGCGCAATGGCCACACGCTGACGCTCGCCTCCCGATAATGCCTGTGGTTTGCGCGTCTCTTTGCCGGCAAGACCAACTTTTGCGATGGCATCACGGATCGCGGCATGATCGGCTTCACCGAGCCGAAGATTGGATTTGCGGCCAAGACCGACATTGGCGGCCACATCGAGATGGGCAAACAGATTGTTGTCCTGAAACACCATCGAAACCGGTCGTTGTGAGGGCTCGACCTCGGTCATGTCCTGATCGGCGATGAACACCCGGCCGGAAACCGGCGTTTCAAATCCGGCTATCAGATTGAGAACGGTCGACTTGCCTGCACCGCTTGGTCCAATGATCGCAGCGATGGATGATGGTTCGATGGCAAAGTCGAAATGCATGGCCATGTCGCCATAGTCGAAGCGAACGGCGTCAAGACGGATGGCCGCTCCACCTGCTTCTGTATTTGCCGTTAGATCAATCATCTCTATCACTGTTCTGTCTGGCGAGGCTGGCGGCGCCGCGATCTGCCGTGAACATCAACAACAGGCACAGGGCGCCCAGGATCAGCGCCAATCCTGCTGCGTCCTGTGTGCGATAACTTCCCATGCGCTGCAAGAGCAGGAAAGGCAGGGTCTGGATGGAATCATTGCCGAAGAGCGCGATGGTTCCAAGATCGCCAAGCGACAGGGCCATGGCAAAGGCAAAGGCAACAGCTGTAGGCAGGCGCAAGACGGGCCAGTCGATCAGGCGCAGCCGGTCCCACCCTGATATGCCGAGTTGAAGGCAAAGCCTGTTGTGGCGGCTTGCGGCCGTATCCCATGCCGGGCGCAAGATGCGGAAGGCGAAGGGTACGGCCATGGCAGCGTTGACGCAGATGACCATGACGGGAGCAAGGCTGAACGGGTCGATCGCATGGCGGGAGAGAATAAACCAGCCAGCCCCAATGACGATGGGCGGTACGACCATGATCAGGCTCGCGCCGAGATCCAGCGAACGTTCGAAAACGCCAGGTGCCGCTGCCTGCCTTTGGCTTTGCAGATATTCCCGCGCCATGACAAGTGAGAGTGAGATGAGCACAGAAAGGAGGGCGGCTCCAGCGCCAAGTACGATGCTTGTGACAATGGCGCGCCAGACAGCAAATTCCGTCATTAGCCGGGACAGATCGGCACCTAACCCCGAAACAATGGTTCCTGCCATGGGAAGACCGACGAAGAGCAGGCCAAAGATGATTATTGCTGTATTGACGATTTTTGTCGTCCGGTTCGGCTGATCAAACCGCCGGGCAGTCGTTAGAAGACTGAAACCCTCTTCTGCCGGTTTGCCCGTCAGACTAAGCAGGAGCAGAACGGCTATCGTCAAGCTCAACTGCAGCAGTGTAAGCGATACGGCGCGGGCAATATCGAAATCAAAATGCAGGGATTGATAGATCGCAACCTCCAGCGTGGTTGCGCGCGGCCCGCCGCCCAGTGTCAGGACGATGGTGAAAGATGTGATGCAGAGCATGAAGATCAGCCCGGCAATACCGGAAAGATTGCGCCTGATAACAGGCCATTCGATCAGTTTGAACCGGGCCCAACTGCCCATGCCAAGCTGCGAGGATAGTTTCCAATAGTCGGAGGGAATGGAATCTAGGCTGGCAAGTATGAGCCGTGTCGCCAGGGGCAGGTTGAAAAAGACATGGGCTATCAGAATGCCGGTAAGGCCGTAAATATTGGGTCTGGCATCGATTCCAAGTCTGTCAAAACCAAAAGCAAGCAGGCCATTACGGCCATAAATGCTGGTGATGCCAAGGACGGCGACGAGCGCGGGCAGGGCCAATGGCAGGGCAAAAAGGCGTAAGATGAGCGCCCGGCCCGGAAAGACGGGATGTTCATGCAATGCGCGGGCGAGGGGAATGGCAAAGGCAACCGCAAGCAGCATCGATAATAGCGCCTGCATGAGGGTAAAGCGCGCCACACGCCATAAATAGCTGTCGAAAGCCGCAAAGCCTTCGGTGCTTCCTCGCAGCGCTTCCACTGCAAGGCTGAGAAGAGCGCCACCCGCAAGCACTGCCAGAAAGGCGAGGGCGATGGCCCCGGCCCATGGTTTCAGCATGCGGGTGGCAGTCATGCTGCTACAGGCTCATGGCCGCAAGCCATTCATCGATCCAGGCTTTGCGGTTCCTGGCAACCTCTTCAGCTGGGAAGATCAGCGTCTTGACCGGTTTCACAAGGTTCTCGAAGGCTGGATTGAGGGCATCGGTGGTTTTGGCCGCAGGGTACATCCAGTTGTTTTCAGGAATGGCATCCTGAAATGCCGGACTGGTCATGAAGCTTAGAAACTGCGCCGATAGCGGGTTTTTCGCACCGTTGACCGTTTGAGCCGCAACCTCGATCTGCAGGTAGTGCCCTTCGCTGAATGAAATCGCCTTGTAGCGATCCACCCGTTCGGCGATCAGATGATAGGCCGGAGAGGTCGTATAGGAAAGAACGAGCGGTGCCTCGCCCTTGGTGAAGAGGCCATAGGCCTCGGACCAGCCCGGTGTGACGGTCAAAACGCGATTTTTCAGCTTGGCCCAGGCTTCACCGGCCTTATCGCCATAAACAGATTTAACCCAGAGAAGCAGGCCAAGACCCGGCGTCGAGGTGCGCGGGTCCTCGATGACGATTTTTTGCGTCGAATCGCCTTCCACAAGTTCTTTCAGAGTCTCGGGCGGCGTTTTCAGCTTTTCCGAATCATAAATGACGGCGAAATAGCCGTAGTCATAGGGAACGAAAATATCGTCCTTATAGCCACCGGGGATATTCACCGCGCTGGTATCGATGCCATGGGGAGCAAAAAGATTGGTCTCTTTCGCTTCAAAGGTCAGGTTCGTGTCGAGCCCGAGAACAATATCCGCCTTTGTCGATTCGCCCTCGAGTTTGACGCGGTTGAGCAGCGCGACACCATCGGCAACGGCTACAAATTCCACCGTGCATGCACATTGCTTCTCGAAAGCCTCCTTGACCTTCGGTCCCGGACCCCATTCGGCGGTGAAGCTTTCATAGGTGTAAACGGTGAGTTTGCCTTCGGCTTGCGCCGCGCCAAGCGGCATGAGGCCGAGAATTGCGGTCAAAATAGCCGCCGTTTTTACAATAGTCTCAAATGGCCGCATCGGCGCCTCCTATCGTTCATGGTTCAAAAGGATTGGTGCGCCGGCAAATCTGCCGCGTCTAATCCCTCCGCCGGTACAAACCGGATCAGGTTCCGCGGGTTGGCAGGGTTTCCCCTGAAGCCTCTCAGCCGGTCGATCACACCCGGCACCCCGTTAGAGCACCGCAAGGATAGAGGTTCGGCCAGAGCGGTGCAAGCGGTCGATACTTATGAAATCCTTATGTTTTGCCCAATCTGCCAAATCGAAAGCTGACATTCCCGGCTCTATCTTCCGCCGCGAAAACGTCCCCTCACGGCCTGTTTTCCAAAAGAAAGGTTCAATCATGTTTCGGGGTCATGGCTTTTATCATTCCGGCGTCAGGGTTCAGCAGAGTGCAGCCTCAAGGAATAATTCGATGCGCTTGCGTCTCCGCCGTCAAAAATTCCTCGCGGCACTCAATCCAAGCCTGTTTCTGGCCGTGGGTGTTGCGATTGCAGGCATTGCGGCAATCCTGCTTGGTCGGCTGGGGTAGAACCGCTTCACGCAAGCCCTGTGCGACCGGCTTTTGCCATGCTATGGCCGGTGCATGAGCAAATTCGTTCTTCTCCTTGGTGGCACCGTTCACGTTACCGATCGTCTTCGGCGTCTCGTGGCGGGAGCGCGCATTCTTGCCGCCGATGGTGGGATAGTCCATGCGGGCGCGCTGGGCCTTGAACCGGAGCTGTGGCTGGGCGATTTCGATTCGACATCGCCTGAGTTGGCAGAACGCTACGCCCACATACCACGTTCGGTATTTCCTGCGGCCAAAGACATGACCGATGGCGAACTGGCGCTCAATGAAGCCTACCGGCTGGGGGCGACGGAAGTGATTCTCTGCGGCGCTTTTGGCGGTGAACGCACCGATCATACGCTGCTGCATCTGACCATGGCGACCCGTTATGCGGCGGAAGGCCGAAAGATCATCCTGTCGAGCGGAACCGAAGAAGCACACCCTCTGGTTGCAGGGGAATATTCGTTCGATTTTGCTGACGGAACTGTGTTCAGCATTGTTGCATTTACGTCCATGCGTGGATTATTTATCCATGGTGCGCGATGGCCGCTGGAAAATATGGAACTTTCTTTCGGTTCATCGCTTACAGTGTCGAATGCCGTGTGTGGAAATCTCCACGTATCGCTTCGTTCAGGCAATGCAGTTCTGATTGCGGCGCCGTAAAATTGCCCAACGCTTGTAAAACAAAGCGGAAAATGCAATTCTTGCGGTACAGCATTGGGGACGCAAGCTGGTAGGTTTAGTTTTAAAACGGGAGAGGTCTTCCATGTTGAAAAGTTTGTCGACAGTAGCAGTTGCAGCCGTTCTGGCACTTTCAGTGGCTGGTTGTACAACTGGTGAGCAGCGCGCTGCAGGTTATGGTGTTGGCGGTGCAGCCCTTGGCGCATTGGCCGGTGGTGCAATCGGTGGTGGCCGTGGCGCACTTGCTGGTGCAGCTATCGGTGGTGTTGGCGGCGTTGCCGTTGGTGCCGCAACAGCCAACAATGATGGTGGTGGCCGTCGTTATTGCACATACGAAAACCGCTATGGCGAGCGTTATCGCGCACCTTGCCGCGGTTACTAATTCTTCCCCATCAGGGAATACAGGACAGGCCGGGAAACCGGCCTGTTTCTGTTTGTGGGCCCTGAGAGCCTGCCAAGGCCGATCTTTCTTCTGCCGCATTAGGGCTTCAAGGTTTGCCTGCTATATTCATGTTGAGAGGATTCACAATGGGTTTTCGTTTAACCGCGATTGCGGTTTCAGCGCTTCTGGCCATGTCATTGGCCGGCTGTGAAACGAGCGAACAGAACCAGCGTGCCGGGACGGGCGCGTTGATCGGTGGCGGTGTTGGTGCGCTTGCCGGACAGGCACTCGGACATAATACCAAAAGCACTGTGATTGGTGCGGCCGGCGGCGCGCTTCTGGGTGCAGCTGTTGGTACAGCAACAACTCCCAGTGGCAGCGGTAATGGCAATCAAAACCTTTGCCGTTATCAGAGGCCCGATGGCAGCATCTACAATGCTCCCTGTGAAGGCAATGGTGGCCGTGGTGCAGCCTATGGCGGTTACAACAATGGCGGTGGCTACAACAACGGCGGCTACTAAGCAGCCAGCCCCGTTGCTGAATGAATGCAGACAGGCCGGATTCCGGCCTGTTCTGTTTTATATGGTAAAGATATTTGACAGCGGCGCCAATCTCGCCGACAAGCGCCCGTCGGCAGTGATGTCAGGCAATAGCGCTCATTTTCCAGAACTGAAAAAACTCCATGGCTCCTCCACTTCTTCGTCTTGACCGGATTGCATTGACGTTTGGCGGCACACCGCTTTTGACCGATGCGGCTATTTCCGTCAGCGAGGGCGACCGTATCGCCCTTGTTGGCCGCAACGGTTCGGGCAAGTCAACCTTGCTGAAAATCGCGGCGGGCTTTATTGCGCCAACCGACGGCGAAGTGTTCCGCCACCCCGGCGTGACGGTTCGCTATCTGGCTCAGGCGCCCGATATGGAAGGCTTTGCCAATGTCCGCGACTATGTTGAAGCAGGTCTTGGACCGGCGGATGATCTCTACCGGGTCAGTTACATCCTCGAACATCTCGGCCTGACTGGAGAAGAAAAGCCTGACAATCTGTCGGGCGGCGAAGCGCGCCGTGCGGCATTGGCCAAGGTTCTGGCACCGCAGCCGGATATCCTGCTTCTCGATGAGCCAACCAATCATCTGGATTTGACAACCATTGAATGGCTGGAAGGTGAACTCAGGCAGATCCGCTCCAGTATCGTGGTCATCTCCCACGACCGGCGCTTTCTCGAAAACATCAGCCGCTCCACTGTCTGGCTTGATCGCGGTGTTACGAAACGGCTCGATCAGGGTTTTGGCGCCTTCGAAGAATGGCGCGACAAGGTGCTTGAGGAAGAAGAGCGCGATCTGCACAAGCTTGGCCGCCAGATCGTGCGCGAAGAACATTGGTTACGGTACGGCGTTACGGCACGGCGCAAACGCAACATGCGCCGCCTCGGCGAGTTGCACACGATGCGCGGCGAATTCCGCAATCATCGCCGCGCGCAGGGAACGGCGGTTCTTAAAGCCAGCGACAGCAAGGAATCCGGCAAGCTGGTCATTGAGGCGGAACATCTGGTCAAGGCTTACGGCGAGCGCGTGCTCGTCAAGGATTTCTCCACCCGTATCCAGCGCGGCAACTGTGTCGGCTTTGTTGGCCCGAACGGTGTTGGCAAGACCACGCTTCTCTCCATGCTGACGGGTCTGCTGGCACCCGATAGCGGTTTTATCCGTCTCGGGACCAATCTCGAAATTGCTGTGCTTGATCAGAAGCGCGATAGTCTCAACCTTGAGCAGACGCTTTCCGATTATCTGACCGATGGTCGCGGCGAGAATGTCATTGTCAATGGCGAGCAGCGCCATGTGGCGTCCTATATGAAGGACTTCCTGTTCCAGCCGGAGCAGCTGCGCACGCCGATCCGCGAACTCTCCGGTGGTGAAAGGGCGCGGCTGATGCTGGCGCGCGTCCTCGCGCGTCCGGCCAATCTGCTGGTACTCGACGAGCCGACCAACGATCTCGATATGGAAACGCTTGATCTCCTGCAGGAGCTGGTTTCCGGTTTTGCCGGAACGGTGCTGCTGGTCAGCCATGATCGCGATTTCCTTGACCGTACCGTAACGTCAGTGATCGCGCCTGAGGGCGATGGCCGCTGGCTGGAATATGCTGGTGGGTATACGGATATGCTGGCACAGCGCAAGGAAGCGCTGGCGACGCGCAAAGACCTTAAGGCAACCAAGCCACAAACGTCTGCCGATGCCTCCGGTGAAAAGCCAACGGCGCAGCGCGAGGAAAAGCGCAAGCTTTCCTACAAGCAGAAATTTGCGCTGGAGAATCTGCCGGGCAAGATGGAGGCATTGCACGCCGATATCCACAAGCTTGAGGCGAAGCTGGCTGACCCCAATCTTTTTGCCAAGAACCCGCAGCTTTTCAACAAGACAGTCGAGGAGATCGGCAAAAAACGGCATGACCTCGAACGTTTCGAGGAAGAGTGGCTGGAACTCGAAATGCTGCGCGAGGAAATCGGCGGCTAGAGCAGTTTCCGTTTAAACAGGGCTGCTCCAGCTTCGTTACCTAACGATCTTAATTGGCCTTTGGCGCAATCTTTGCAGCGAGGTTCTCGATACGGGTTGTGACCTCGGAAAGAACACCTGTTATTGCCGTGTCGTTCTTATCTGCTTTTTGCAGAGCCTCGTCACGGCTCTTGCGCAGGGCATCGGCTTCGTTTTCAAGGCCTTTCACGCGCATCTGCAATTCGTGCAATTCATCCGTGATCATAATGCCAGCCATGACAGTCAGGCGCAGGTCACCAATTTCACCAAATGATGATTTAAGGTGCGTAACGTAACGGTCGAACCGTTCGGCAAGGCCAGTCAGGTGTTGCTCCTGGCCTTCGTCACAGGCCATCCGGTATGCTTTGCCGTCAATCGTAACTGTTACAGTGGCCATGGTCGTCTCTTTCAACTGATGTCGATACTACCGGTCCAGTACGGTGCGAATGGATTCCATCGCCGTTACGAGACGGCGAGAGACTTCCTTGTTTGCCGCTTCCAGACGTTCTGCACGTCCTTCCGATGCATCCAGCTCCTGTGCCAGCCTTCGCCGGTCCATGTTCATGCGCTGGACTTCTTCCTCAGCTTCGGCAAAATCACCTTCCTGCTCAAGGCGCATATCAACAGCGTCCTCAAGATGAGCCAAGGCTTTTGCCAGTCTTTCCAGAACCTGTTTGAGGGTGGCTTCCTCTGCCATTTTCGTGTTTCCCCTGTGTGTCGCTCTTTTACGCGAATCGCAAAAAGAAGAACAACTTATGCGCCGAAGTCTAGAGGGCACATCAACACCGCGTCAATCAATCCACGCTGTCACAGTTCGGTCATGCACTGATAATAGAACGAGAGAGGGCCTATGCGACGAAAGAGCCCGCTTTTCGAACGCTCCATTTTGACTTAGGTTTTATTGACTCCCTGATGACACCTGCTATGTGTCGCGTGCCTTTTGGATTTTGTCTGAACCGGCGTCCAGAAACGGCATTTCCTATCCTCTTCGAAAGACGGTACACATGACCAATTCTGAAAAATCAAACCAAATGGCCAATGCAATCCGCTTTCTGTCGGCGGATGCAGTGGAGAAGGCCAATTCTGGCCACCCCGGCCTTCCCATGGGCGCAGCCGATATTGCGACCGTTCTCTATACCCGTTTCCTCAAGCATGATCCGAAAGCGCCGCATTGGCCTGACCGTGATCGCTTTGTCCTTTCCGCAGGACACGGCTCGATGCTGCTCTATTCGGTGCTCTATCTTTCCGGTTACGAAGACATCACCATCGACCAGATCAAGAATTTCCGCCAGCTTGGCTCGCGCACAGCCGGCCATCCGGAATATGGCCACGCCGCTGGTATCGAAACCACAACAGGCCCGCTCGGTCAGGGTCTGGCCAATTCTGTCGGCATGGCGCTTTCCGAGCGCGTGCTGAACGCTGAGTACGGCGATGATCTGGTAAACCACCATACCTATGTGATCGTGGGTGACGGTTGCCTCATGGAAGGCATCAGCCAGGAAGCCATTGCGCTTGCCGGTCATCTGAAGCTGAACAAGCTCATCGTTTTCTGGGACCACAACAACATTTCCATCGATGGCCCCGTGTCACTCGCTGACAATACGGACCAGTGCGCCCGTGTTGAAGCATCAGGCTGGAATTCCATTAATGTGGACGGCCATGATCAGGATGCAATCGCCGCTGCGATCGAAAAGGCCCATAAATCAGACAAGCCAACGCTGATCGCCTGCAAGACGACAATCGGTTTCGGTGCGCCGACCAAGGCCGGCACCAACAAGGTCCATGGTTCGCCGCTGGGTGCGGAAGAACTCGCCGGTGCCCGCAAGGCGCTGGGCTGGACATCCGAGCCCTTCGTGGTTCCTGCTGATATTCTTGATACATGGCGTCTTTCCGGCCTGCGTTCCGCTGGGGAACATGCGGCATGGGACAAGCGTCTGGCCGCCGCCGATGCGGAAATTCGTGCGGAGTTCGACCGTCGCATGCGCGGCGATCTGCCCGGTAATTTTGATGCCACCATCATTGCCTACAAGAAGAAGCTTTCGGAAGACAAGCCGAAGGTTGCTACCCGTAAATCATCGGAAATGGCGCTTGAGGTCATCAATGCCGTCGTCCCCGAAACCATTGGCGGCTCTGCTGATCTGACCGGTTCCAACAACACCAAGACCAGCCAGACGCAGAACATCAGCCCTGATGATTACGGTCAGCGTTATGTTCATTATGGCATTCGCGAGCACGGCATGGCTGCTGCCATGAACGGTATTGCGCTGCATGGCGGTCTCATTCCCTACTCCGGCACGTTCCTTACATTCTCGGATTACGCGCGCGGTGCGATGCGTCTTTCGAGCCTGATGGGCATCCGGGTCATCTATGTGATGACACATGATTCCATCGGTCTGGGTGAGGATGGTCCGACGCACCAGCCGGTTGAACATCTGGCTGCGCTGCGTGCCATTCCGAACAATTACGTGTTCCGTCCGGCCGATGCCGTCGAAACTGCCGAGTGCTGGCAGCTGGCGCTGGAGTCGCGCAAGACACCGTCGACACTGGCGCTTACACGTCAGAACTTGCCGACAGTCCGCACCGTGCATGTGGACGAGAACAAGTGCGCCTATGGTGCCTATGAACTCGCTGCAGCAAGCGGCAAGGCGGAAGTGACGATTTTTGCGACCGGTTCGGAAGTCGAGATCGCTCTCGCCGCCCGCGCGCAGCTGGAAGCGAACGGCCATCCGGCCCGCGTTGTGTCCGTGCCCTGCTTCGAACTTTTCGAACAGCAGAGTGAAGACTACAAGCGTGCCCTGCTTGGTGATGCGCCAGTCAAGGTTGCGGTGGAAGCTGCAATTCGCCTCGGTTGGGACCGTTTCATCGGCATTGACGGCATCTTCGTCGGCATGACGGGCTTTGGTGCCAGCGGCCCGATTGAAGAGCTATACAAGCATTTCGGTATTACAGCGGAAGCCATCGTTTCGGCGGCAGAAGGCAAGTTGAAATAATCGGCGGTTTACCGCTTAAGCAAGGGCGCCCAGGGTCTTGACCCTCAACCCCCAAGGAGAAACTAAAAAATGACTGTTCGCGTTGCAATCAACGGGTTTGGCCGTATTGGCCGCAATGTTCTTCGCGCTATTATCGAGTCCGGCCGCACTGACATTAAAGTCGTCGGCATCAATGATCTGGGTCCAGTCGAAACCAATGCGCATCTGATGCGCTATGACTCCGTGCATGGCCGCTTCCCCGGTACTGTTACGGTATCCGGCGACACCATCGATGTTGGTCAGGGTCCGATCAAGGTAACTGCGGTGCGCAACCCGGCAGAATTGCCCTGGAAAGAGCTTGATGTTGATATCGCGCTTGAATGCACCGGTATCTTCACGGCCCGCGACAAGGCTGCGGCTCACCTTGAAGCCGGTGCCAAGCGCGTCATCGTTTCGGCTCCCGCTGACGGTGCTGATCTGACCGTTGTCTTCGGTGTGAACCATCACAAGCTGACCAAGGAGCATCTGGTTATTTCCAATGCATCCTGCACCACCAACTGCCTTGCACCAGTTGCCTTTGTGCTCAACGAAGTTGTAGGCATTGATCATGGTTTCATGACCACGATCCACAGCTATACCGGTGATCAGCCGACGCTCGACACGATGCACAAGGATCTTTATCGCGGCCGCGCTGCTGCTCTGTCGATGATCCCCACCTCAACCGGTGCTGCCAAGGCCGTTGGCCTTGTTCTGCCAGAACTCAATGGCAAGCTTGACGGCAGCTCGATCCGCGTTCCAACCCCGAACGTCTCGGTTGTGGATTTCAAGTTCGTTGCCAAGCGTGCGACAACCGTTGCCGAGATCAATGATGCGATCAAGTCGGCTGCCAATGGCAAGCTCAAGGGTGTTCTTGGTTATACGGATGCGCCGAATGTCTCCATCGACTTCAACCATGATCCGCATTCCTCCATATTCCATCTCGACCAGACCAAGGTGATGGACGGAACTTTTGTGCGCGTACTGTCGTGGTACGACAATGAATGGGGCTTCTCGAACCGCATGGCCGACACGGCTGTCGCGTTCAGCAAGGTCATTTGAGTGACTGAGGCCTGATATGTTGCAAAATGGCGGGTCGACAACACCCGCCATTTTTGTTTTTGCTTATGATAACGGAAGTGTTCGGTCTGCAAGTGACCGGATAGTCTCCGATCCAGACAGGGATGACGACCATGCCAGCTTTCAAGACTCTCGATGATGCCGATGTTAAGGGAAAGCGCGTTCTTCTGCGTGTTGACCTCAACGTGCCGGTTGCCAATGGCCATGTAACGGATGCCACCCGGATCGAGCGTGTTGCTCCCACCATTCTCGAATTGTCCAAGAAGGGCGCCAAGGTCATCCTGCTTGCGCATTTCGGTCGCCCGAAAGATGGTCCGACGCCGGAATTTACCCTGAAGCCCATTTCCCATGCGGTTGCCAAGGTCCTTGGCCAGAATGTGCATTTTGCTGAGGACAGCATTGGCGATAAGGCTGCGGAAGCCGTCGCCAAACTCAATGACGGCGATATTCTGCTGCTTGAGAACACGCGTTTCCACAAGGGCGAAGAAAAGAACGATCCTGTTTACGTCAAGGCGCTGGCCGCCAATGGCGATATTTACGTCAATGACGCGTTTTCAGCAGCACACCGCGCTCACGCCTCGACTGAGGGTCTGGCGCATGTGCTACCGGCTTATGCTGGTCGCACCATGCAGGCGGAACTCGAAGCGCTGGAAAGTGGTCTTGGCAGTCCGAAGCGCCCGGTTGTTGCCGTTGTTGGTGGCGCAAAGGTTTCGTCCAAGCTCGATCTCCTCGGCAATCTGGTGCAGAAGGTCGACGCGCTTGTTATCGGCGGCGGCATGGCCAATACATTTCTGGCCGCGCAGGGTGTCAAGGTTGGCAAATCGCTGTGCGAGCATGATCTTGCCGACACCGCCCGCGAAATTATGGCCAAGGCGCAGGCCGCCAACTGCACCATCATTCTGCCTGTAGATGCCGTTGTTGCCTGGCATTTCGAAGCCAATGCGCCATCCCACGCCTATGGTCTGGATGCAATCCCTGAGGATGGCATGATCCTCGATGTCGGGCCTCAATCGATCGAGCGCATCAAAGGTGCGATTGATGATGCGGCAACACTCGTCTGGAACGGCCCGCTTGGTGCTTTTGAGCTGACACCTTTTGACAAGGCAACCGTTGCCGCAGCCCGGCATGTGGCAGAACGGACAAAATCAGGCCATCTCGTTTCGGTTGCGGGTGGCGGTGACACTGTTGCCGCTCTCAACCATGCGGGCGTTGCCGATGATATGACTTATATTTCGACCGCAGGCGGCGCTTTCCTTGAATGGATGGAAGGCAAGCCGCTGCCGGGCGTTGATGTACTCAAGCGTTAATGGCGCATTCAAGCTAATCCGGGGGCTTTCGTGGTCCCCGGATTAACGAAGAACAGAAAATGTTATCCTGTTAAATCGGTTGAAAAAATTTCAATCGTTTCAAAGGCTTGAACTGCCATTCCGTTTGATATGAGCTTCTGGTATGGGCCAGTCGACTAGAAACGGAGTGCATGATCTATGAGTGAACGCCTGGAAGATATCGCAATTGCAATGGTTGCCAACGGCAAGGGCCTGCTTGCTGCGGATGAAAGTACAGCAACGATCAAGAAGCGGTTCGATACAATCGGGCTTGAATCGACAGCCGATAGCCGCCGCGACTATCGCGAAATGTTGTTCCGCTCTGATGATGCCATGAAGAATTACATCTCCGGCGTCATTCTCTATGACGAAACCCTCCGTCAGAATGCCAAGGATGGCACACCTTTCGTACAGCTCCTGAAAGCTGCCGGTAGCATTCCGGGTATCAAGGTCGATGCGGGTGCCAAGGATCTCGCCGGTTTTGCTGGTGAGACGATCACGGAAGGTCTTGATGGCCTGCGCGACCGGTTGGCTGAATATCACAAGCTTGGCGCGCGCTTTGCCAAATGGCGCGGCGTTATCAATATTTCCGGCAATCTGCCGACGTGGGGCGCTGTGAAGCAGAACGCGCAGGCTTTGGCCCGTTATGCCGCCCTTTGCCAGGAAGCTGGTATTGTGCCGATCGTCGAGCCTGAAGTGCTGATGGACGGTAAGCCCGGCACGCATTCGATTGAGCGCTGCTACGATGTGACGGAATGGGTTCTCAAGACCGTTTTCACCGAACTCTATGATGCCCGCGTTGTGCTTGAAGGTATGATCCTCAAGCCAAACATGGTTATCGATGGCAAGAATGCGCGCAAGGCTTCGGTCGAACAGGTTGCCGAGCAGACGGTTCGTCTGTTGAAGTCGACGGTTCCTGCCGCTGTACCCGGCATTGCATTCCTGTCCGGCGGTCAGTCGGATGAAGAAGCAACGGCGCATCTCTCGGCGATGAATGCTGCTCACGACCTGCCATGGAAGCTGACTTTCTCCTATGGCCGTGCCCTGCAGGCCGCGGCTCTGAGCGCCTGGAATGGCAAATCGGAAAATGTTGCAGCCGGTCAGCGCGCCTTTGCGCACCGCGCCAAAATGAACAGCCTTGCCGCAACAGGCGGCTGGAAAAAGGACCTGGAAAAGGCCGCTTAAGCGTTTTTTATCTAAAAACGTCTCTCATAGAGCCCGGGCCGGAATCAGGTCCGGGCTTTTTTATGTTTATGAGGTGCGTTTGACCAAACCATCGGCTTTCCATCCCCTTGTCAGCTGGCTGCTGTTTCCCGTCTATGCTTGGCAGGGAATAGCGGTACGCCTGAATACGGAACGCATGGTGCCGCCGGGTGCGTTTCCCGTTGGCGAAATCGCAGGCAAGGAACCGGCGATCCGCCTGCTGGTGCTGGGTGATTCCTCTGCGGCCGGTGTGGGTGTCAGCGATGTCTGGCAAAGCCTTTGCGTGCGGCTCGCCGTCCATTTGCAGGGGAGGACCGGGCGCAAGATTATCTGGCGCGCTGCCGGGTTCAATTCGGCTACATCAGGCCAGTTGCGTGATCATGTGGTGCCCAATATCGAACGGGGTATGTGGACCCATATCGTGCTGACAACCGGCTCGAATGACACCAAGAATTTCCATTCGGTTTCCCGTTTCAAGAAGGAGTTCGGCGGGCTGCTCTATGCTTTGAAAGCCAAATGGCCGGAGACTTCTATTGTCTGGTCCCCGGTTATCGATTTTCGTGATGTGCCTGCCATGCCGCCGCTGCTCGGGCGCATTCTGGAAGGGCGCGCAGGTGCGATCAATGCCATGGGTGAACGGCTTTGCCGGGAGCGGATGGCAATACCGGCAACGCGCCTGCCGGTGGAAGGGCCGGAAGGCTTTTCCAGTGATGGTTTTCACGCTTCGGCGCTTGGCTATGATGCCTGGGCAAAACATCTCGTGCCATATGTGCTTAATTTGACGAATGGTGAGAGGGCGGGCTGAGGCTTTGCGTGGTCGACATAACAACCATGAAGGAAAGTGAGGATGCAACGCTAGTCGCGAAGGTTGCAGAACTTGACTCGCTACACCGTCATCCTCGGGCTTGACCCGAGGACCCACCGTTGTGAGCAATGATATCTCCACTTGCAACACGTTCGGACAATCACAACTATCTGGCGCAATCCGAGATTGGATCCTCGGGTCCAGCCCGAGGATGACGGTGGGGTGGGGCTGGAGGAGATGGGAGCCCAGCCTATCCGACTTACAACCCGCTATGACTGGCAATTACGATAATCAGCATGGCAAAAATGGCTCCGGCGGCGATTTTCCAGAAATCCCCGCGCTTTTTCATGCCCGGCCATCCCAGTGGCTTGATGAGATGGAGTGCCATCAGGAGAATCAGCAGCAGGGGCAAAATCTTGAGCATTGTGGTTAAAGAGCCTGCAGCCTGACGGGAATGGATAAAGTGGGATTCGACAAGTGTGCGATCCCCCGCCAATTGTCAAATAGGCCTTTGACTCTGCCGCATACATTGAGGAAGGTGCGGTATCTGGGAGGATATTTATGACATCACGTTACGCGCAGGTCTATCGGGATTGGCAATCCGATCCGGAGGGATTTTGGGCCGGGGCTGCTCAGGCTATTGACTGGATGCGGCCATGGGAACAGGTCTTTGATGCCACACAGGAGCCCTATGGGCGCTGGTATCCGGGTGCTGAATGCAACACCTGCTATAATGCCGTTGATCGCCATGTGGAGCGTGGACGGGCTGATCAGGTCGCCCTGATCTATGACAGCGCGATTACCGGCACAGGGCGCAAGATCACCTATGCGGCGCTGCTCGATGAGGTGAATGCGCTGGCGGCTGTACTGATCGACAGAGGTGTCGGAAAAGGCGACCGCGTTATCATCTACATGGCTATGGTTCCGGAAGCTGTGGTGGCGATGCTTGCCTGCGCGCGTATCGGCGCTGTTCATTCCGTCGTGTTTGGCGGCTTTGCCGCGCATGAGCTGGCAACGCGTATTGATGATGCGAAGCCCGTCATGATTATCGCCACTTCCTGCGGTCTGGAGCCCGGCCGGGTGGTGGCCTACAAGCCGATGCTCGACAAGGCCATTGACGAGGCGGCGCACAAGGTCAGTTCCTGCCTCATTCTGGTGCGCCCGCAGCAACCGCATGAGTTGGTGCAGGGGCGCGATTTCGACTATGCGCAAGCAGTCAGCGCGGCGAAAGACCGGAAGGTGCCCTGCGCGGCTGTAAAGGCAACCGATCCGCTTTATATCCTCTACACATCGGGCACGACGGGCCAGCCAAAGGGCGTGGTGCGCGATAATGGCGGGCATCTGGTGGCTCTGGCCTGGTCCATGGGTGCGATTTATGACACCTATGCGGGTGAGGTATTCTGGGCTGCTTCCGATATAGGCTGGGCCGTGGGGCACTCATACATAACCTATGCACCGCTCTTCATAGGCGCAACAAGCGTGCTGTTTGAGGGCAAGCCGGTTGGAACACCCGATGCCGGAACATTCTGGCGGGTGATCTCAGATCATAAGGTCAAGATACTGTTTACGGCGCCAACAGCTTTTCGCGCCATCAAAAAGGAAGATCCGAAGGGCGAGTTTATCGGGAAATATGACCTCTCCTCGCTCAAATACCTGTTTCTGGCGGGCGAGCGGGCGGATACCGACACGATCAAATGGGCCGAGGAAAAACTCGGCGTTCCGGTCATCGACCATTGGTGGCAGACGGAAAGCGGCTGGCCGATGGCCGCCAATCCGGCAGGACTTGGTATGCTTCCCGTCAAATACGGCTCGCCGACAGTGCCGATGCCCGGCTATGACGTGCAGGTGCTTGACGATGCCGGACATCCGGTAAAGCGGGGCGAGCTTGGCAATATCGTCGTCAAGCTGCCACTGCCGCCCGCGTGCCTGCCAACATTATGGAAGGCCGATCAACGGTTTCGCGATGCCTATATGGTGGAATTCCCCGGCTACTACAAAACTGCCGATGCCGGGATCGTCGACGAGGACGGCTATATCTACATCATGAGCCGCACTGACGATATCATCAATGTTGCGGGCCATCGCCTCTCCACTGGCTCTATGGAAGAGGTGTTATCAAGCCATCCAGATGTGGCCGAATGTGCTGTTATCGGCATTGCCGATCATCTCAAAGGGCAGGTACCTTGCGGCTTCATCGTGCTTAAATCCGGCGTTACCCGAGCAGCTGAAGACATTGAGAAGGATTGCGTGGCGCTTATCCGTGACAGGATTGGGCCGGTTGCCGCCTTCAAGATCACGGTTACCGCCAAGCGCCTGCCCAAGACGCGCTCCGGCAAGATTCTGCGTGGCACAATGCAGAAGATCGCCGATCAGGAGCCGTGGAACATGCCGGCGACCATTGATGACCCTGCCATTCTGGATGAGATCAAGGCGGTGCTGAATGCAAGGGGTATTGGCGTTCCCGCCGGTTGACCCCCGGGGCGTGAGAGTTAAGCTTCGATTCCCGATCAGGAGAATCGAATATGGCTTTGGATGGCAAGATTGCAATTGTTACCGGCGGTGCTCAGGGTATCGGCAATGCCATTGCCCGGCGCTTTCTGCAGGATGGCGCGAGCGTGATGATTGCCGACAGCAATGATGAACGCGGGCTTGCGGCGGTCAAGGACCTCAGCGGTTTTGGCAAGGTGCGGTTCACCTCCACGGATGTCAGCAGCAAACTCGATGTGCATAATCTGGTTGCAGCGACCCTTGATGCATTTGGCGATATCGATGTTCTCGTCAACAATGCCGGTATTGTTCACAAGGCCGAATTCCTCGATATCAAGGAAGAGGATTTCGACCGGGTTCTGCGCATCAACCTGAAAGGCTCGTTCCTGTGTGGGCAGGCGATAGGCCGTCACATGGTGGACAAGGTGCAGAAGGGCGGGTCGCCCGGCGCAATCATCAATCTGTCTTCGATCAATGCCCTGTTTGGTCTGGGCAATCAGGTGCCCTATTCCATCTCCAAGGGCGGGGTGAACCAATTGACACGGGTTATGGCCGTATCACTCGCCATCCACGGGATCAGGGTCAATGCCATTGGCCCCGGTTCGATCAATACGGATATGCTGGAGGCTGTGAATTCCGATGCGGCTTCGAAGCAGCGCATGCTTTCCCGCACGCCGCTTGGCCGGATTGGGGAACCATCAGAAATTGCTGCGATTGCCGCGTTTCTGGCTTCCGACTATGCCAGCTATATCACCGGCCAGACCATTTATGCCGATGGTGGGCGATTGCCTCTCAATTACACGGTTCCCGTCAAATCATAGGTGTTATTTTTCACCCCCTGCTGACAGGCTACTGACAGAAGGTTGTCAGTAGGGGTATGCGATAGTGTCTTCATAAGCAAAGGAGACACGGACATGAATATGATTGATTTCGGCATCGTAGATACGGTGAAGCGTCTGTGGACGGGATACACGCACACACGCGAGGAAATGCGGACTGAACGCGCCATCAACAATCTTCCTGACTATCTGCTGAAAGACATTGGCTGGCCCGATGCCTATGCAGAACGTCTTGCGATGCGCAATTCGGTGAAGGACATCGCAGCTGGCAATGACAATGCCAGCGCGATTCGCCGTTCCGATCGCCTGCTGCGCCCAACGCCGCATAGAGGCAGAAAAACAAGCCAAAACGGTCATTTGACGCTAGAATACTAATTATTGAAGCCAAAGGGAGCATCTGCCATGGACCAGAAAAAGACAATCGGCCTCGTATTCATCGATCAGTTTGCTGATTGGGAATTCGGCTTGTTGGCTGGCTCGGCTGTCGAATGGTTTGGCGCGCGGATAATTGCCTTGGCTCCGACATCAGGTCCACTGAAATCCATTGGCGGCTTGCATCTTGTGCCGGATCGCGGGCTTGACCCGCAGGATAATACCGATCTGGATGCGGTTGCTGTCATCGGTGCCAACACATGGCCTTCGGAAGACGCTCCTGACATTGCACCGCTTTTAAAGTCAGTTTTGTCAGGTGGCGGAATTGTTGGCGGCATTTGCGGCGGCACGCTGGCGCTGGCGCGCGCTGGTCTTTTCGAGGGCCGCAAACACACCAGCAATGGGGCTGGCTGGATACAGTCGGTCATGGGCGAATATGCGGGCTCTTCCCTCTATCAGGATGTGCCCTATGCGGTGCGTGACGCGCATATTGTCAGCGCTGCCGGGTCGGCTCCCGGCACATTTGCCACAGAGTTTCTTGAAGCGGTTCTGCCTGAGCAGGCTGGGCAGATTGCCGAAATGCGCAGCTTTATCGCGCGCGAATATCAGGCGGCGGGTTGATCGCCACATCGAGGGAGGAATGACATGAAAAGCTGGGCAGAGAAATTGAATGCGAGCGGCCCCTTCGAGGTCAAACCGGTCCCGGTCAATATTGCCGGTATGAAGGCTGGGGAGATCATGCTGGTTCCGACCCCTCGTCTGGTGGATGATTTTATTCGCACACTCCCGAAGGGCAGGCATATGGATGTGAAAACCTTGCGACAGGCTATGGCCAAACAGCATGGAGCTGAAGTGACTTGTCCTATCACGCTGGGATTCCATTTGCGTACGGTCGCTGAGGCGGCATTCGAAGATTATCAACGGTCGGGCGATATCTGCTCGGTGACGCCATTCTGGAGGGTCCTTGATTCCAGTACATCCACCGTTTCCCGATTGTCGTTCGGGGCGGCTTTTGTAACCGAACAGCGCCTGAATGAAGGCCTGAAGGAATAGTGACATGCGACGAGCAGACCGTCTCTTTCAGATTGTGCAGAAACTCCGCGGCGGACGCCTTGTCACCGCGCGCCAGCTGGCGGAAAAGCTCGAAGTGTCCGAGCGTACTATCTATCGCGATATTGCCGACCTGCAATCAACGGGCGTGCCAATCGATGGGGAGGCGGGCGTCGGTTACATCCTGCGCGAGGGATTTGACCTGCCTCCACTGATGTTTACCCGTGATGAGGTGGTGGCGCTGGTTGCCGGAGCCCGGCTGATTACGGCCTGGGGCGGTGCTTCCATGGCGCGTGCTGCCGAGGAAGCCATTATCAAGATCGGCGCTGTCCTGCCCAAGGATGACCGCCCGCGCATCGCCAATACGCATATTCATTCATCCAGCACCAATATCAGCGGCCATGACCGGGCAATGATCGATCTGGCTGAAAACGCTGCAGACCAGTGTCAGGTGCTGTCGATCACCTATAAGGACCTTGATGGGAAGGAAAGCCTGCGCGATATCCGCCCGCTTGGCCTGTGGTTCTGGGGTAAGGTCTGGACTGTTATCAGCTGGTGCGAGCTGCGCAACGATTTCCGTACATTCCGCATCGACCGGATATCCAAGGCGGACAAAGCCCTGCGTATTTTCCGTCAGGAGCGTGGCAAGACGCTGGCCGATTTCTATCGCCGTGTGGAATTGAGTGAAGCCCCGGATGCGAAGAAAGCGTCTTAAGGCGTCATATCCTCTCGGGTCATCACAAAACGTTTGTATGGAATACCATCCTGCTCGGCTTTGAGCCCGATCTTTTGTGCGACATGGATCGATGCCGCATTGTCAGGATGAATCTCGGCGATGACGCGATCGACACCCACGGTGTTAAAGGCGTGAAGAATAAGGGGCCACGCCGCTTCGGTCGCATAGCCTTTGCTCCAGGCATGGCGGTTAAGCCGCCAGCCAATTTCAATATCGGGTCCCACGGCATCATCAGGAATGAGCAAAACCCAGCCGAGAAACAACTCCGGCTGTTGTTTGGTAAAAATAGACCAATAGCCCAGACCGGGTCCGAAGTCTGTCTCAATACGAGATGTAACGAAACGACGGTGTTCCTCCGGATCGTGCCACGGCCCCGGAACATATTTCGTAACCTCCGGGTCGCGGTCCATCGCCATGCTGGCATCAAGATCGGCCATGATGCGCGGACGCAGGAAAAGGCGTTCCGTTTCAAATGTCGGTAGCAAACCGTTCTCTCCAAAAACAAAAAAGCTCCACCAGAGGCGGAGCTTTCCTGATTTCAGAACTGCCCGTCAAGGCAATCGTGGTGCTTATTCTTCTTCGTCTTCGTCCGCATTGCGGCCCTTGAGCGAGGAAAGCTTGGCGAAAACCTTGTCCGCATCAAGCTCTTCATCCTCTTCACGGGCAACTGGCTGGATATCCAGATTTTCCGTGGCGGAGGCTGGCAGCAATGTGTCGCCGCCTTCGCCTGGCTGCACTGGACGGTTGCGTGAGGAACGCTCGACCTCAAGGTCGAGATCGATCTGTGAGCACAGGCCCAGTGTTACCGGGTCCATTGGCTGAAGGTTGTTTGAGTTCCAGTGGGTACGGTTGCGGATCTGTTCGATGGTCGATTTCGTCGTGCCGATGAGGCGCGAAATCTGTGCATCTTTCAGTTCCGGATGATTGCGTACCAGCCAGAGAATAGCGTTCGGACGATCCTGACGCTTGGACAGCGGTGTATAGCGCGGGCCCTTACGCTTGGCTTCTGGCACACGCACTTTCGGCTCAAGAATCTTCAACTTATGATTGATATCTGCTTCGCCCTTGGCGATTTCCTCGCGCGACAACTGACCTGTGATCAGCGGGTCCAGCCCCTTGATGCCCTGCGCCGATTCACCGTCCGCAATAGCTTTCACCTCAAGCGGGTGCAGTTTGCAGAAACCTGCGATCTGGTCAAAAGACAGAGCGGTGTTGTCGACAAGCCAGACGGCCGTTGCCTTTGGCATAAGAAGCTGGGTGGCCATTGAATATAGTCCTCTCGTTCGTCCGCTCCGGTGAGGCGGGACGTGGGTTCAACCACAATTTCCGGGAATTCGAGGCGTTATATAGCCTTAAATTCCTCGTTCGGCAAGAATCGGTTTTCGTTACGCCCCAATGCCGTTGCCGGTTTCATCGAACTGTCACGAAACTGTCATTGCACTGCAATGCAACCGGGTGACTCATCCCTGATAAAAAAGAGGAGATTCAACCCATGTCGCACAAATTCCTTTGCTTCGGGCTGTGGACCGCTCTGGCCGCATCCGTTGCCCTGCCTGCCGCCGCTGAACCGGTTTTCAACCGCATCGCCAGCTTTCCCGTTGCAGATAATCTACCAAAAGATGCAGACAAATCGAAGGCAACATCCTCCGAGATCATCACGGCGTCGGAAGACGGCAAGACGCTTATTTATTCCGATAGCCCTTATGGCGCGATCGGCTTTGTCGATATCACAGATGCGGCCAAGCCGAAGGCCGGCGGCCTGATCAAGGTTGAAGGCGAGCCCACATCTGTTGCCGTTGCTGGTGGCAAGGTATTGGCTGCGGTTAATACCTCCAAGGACCACAAGAATCCCTCGGGACGGCTCGATGTGATTGATCTGGCTTCGCGCAAGGTGCAGGCAAGTTGTGATCTTGGCGGCCAGCCGGATTCAGTCGCCGTTTCGCCCGACAAGACATTCGCTGCCATTGCCATTGAAAATGAGCGCGATGAAAAACTGAATGACGGTGAAATCCCGCAGCTTCCCTCGGGCGATCTCAAGATTTTTGCGCTGAAGGATGGCGCCCCTGACTGTGCCAGCATGAAAAGCGTGACGCTGACTGGCCTGTCTGAAATTGCACCTGATGATGCCGAGCCTGAGTTCGTGTCCATCAACAACGAGAACCAGATTGCCGTTACGCTGCAGGAAAACAACCATATCGCCATTATCGATGCGGCAAGCGGCAAGATCACCTCGCATTTCTCGGCGGGTACGGTTGATCTCGACAAGATTGACGTCAAGAACGATGGCGTCCTGAAGTTCGATGGCAGCATGAAGGGCGTGCTGCGTGAGCCGGATACTGTTAAATGGCTCGATAATGACCGGATCGTCATCGCCAATGAAGGTGACTACAAGGGCGGTTCACGCAGCTTCACGATCTTCTCCAAGGACGGCAAGCTTCTCTATGAATCCGGCCCGTCGCTCGAGCACAAGATTGCCGAAGCTGGTCATTATCCCGATAAGCGCAACAAGAAAGGCGTTGAACTCGAGGGCGCTGAAGTCGCCAAATTCGGTGATGTGAACTATCTGTTCATCGCCAGCGAGCGCGCTTCTGTTGTTGGTGTTTACAAGGATACGGGCAAAGACCCGGAATTTGTACAGCTGCTGCCGTCCGGCATTGCTCCGGAAGGCATTCTTGCCATTCCATCGCGCAACCTGTTCGTGACAGCCAATGAGGCCGATCTGGTCGAGGATGGCGGTGCGCGTTCTCACGTCATGGTCTACGAGTTGAAAGATCAGCAGCCGTCCTATCCAAAGATCGTGTCAAAATCGAAGGATGATGGCACGCCGCTCGGCTGGGGTGCCTTGTCGGGTCTGGTTGCTGATCTGAAAGAGCCGGGCAAGCTTTATGCCGTCTCGGACTCGTTCTATTCCGCTGCGCCCACCATCTACACCATCGATGCCAAGCAGACCCCGGTAAAGATCACCAATGCGCTGGTGGTGACACGCGGTGGTCAGCCTGCACAGAAGCTCGATCTTGAAGGCATCACCACTGACGGAGCAGGCGGCTACTGGCTTGCCAATGAAGGCGACCAGTCCAAGCTGGTTCCCCATGCCATTTTCAACGTAAACGAGAAGGGTGAGATCAAGAAGGAAATCGCACTTCCCGAGGAATTGCTCCCGCATCAGACCCGCTTTGGCCTTGAGGGGATCACCCGCGTTGGCGAAGGTGACGCAACGGTGTTGTGGATGGCCGTGCAGCGGGAATGGAAGGATGATGAAAAGGGATTCGTCAAACTCCTGAGCTACAACATCAAGGACAAGAGCTGGGGCGCTGTTGCCTATCCGCTCGACAAGACCAAGGATGGTTGGGTCGGTCTTTCCGAAATCACCGCCCATGACGGCCAACTCTTCATCATCGAGCGCGACAATCTCATTGGCGACAAGGCTGCCAACAAGAAGCTCTATCGCGTGGCGCTGGAGGGTTTGAAGCCCGCGAAGATTGGCGAGAAGCTGCCGGTCGTCGAAAAGAAGCTGGCGCATGATTTCATCGCCGACCTCAAGAGCACCAATGGTTTTGTCGTCGACAAGCTGGAAGGCTTCACTGTCGATGCCGACGGCAATGGCTACGCGGTCACTGACAATGACGGCGTCGACAACTCATCCGGTGAAACTCTGTTTTTCGGCATCGGCAAGGTCGCTGCCACGAACTGACCGGAGTGTTGAGACTAAAAGGCCGCGCTTTGTGCGCGGCCTTTTGTTTGGGTCAGCCCACATCCAGCATGATCTTGCCGACGTGCTGGCCTTCTTCCATGCGCTCATGCGCGCGCCAGGCTTCATGCAGCGGATAGACCATGTCGATAACAGGCGCGACACGGCGCTCCACCAGTAGCGGCCAGACTTTCAGCTCCAGTTCACGGGCAATTGCCGCCTTGAACTCGATTGGCCTGCTACGCAAAGTTGATCCCGTATGGGTCAGCCGCTTGATCATTATCTTGGAAACATCGGCATTGGCCTTTGCGCCATTGAGATGGGCAATCTGGACGATGCGTCCATCAAGAGCCGCGGCGTCATAATTGCGCTCGACATAATCTCCCCCGACCATATCAAGCGTCAGGTTGACACCCTTGCCGCCGGTGGCTTGCTTCACTGCATCGACAAAATCGTGGGTGCGGTAGTTGACGGCCCTGTCAGCGCCCAGTTTCAGGCAGGCGTCACACTTGTCATCGGAGCCTGCTGTTGTGATGACATAGGCGCCAAAGGCGCTGGCAAGCTGGATTGCCGTGGTGCCGATACCGGATGTGCCGCCATGCACGAGAAATGTCTCGCCGCTCGTGAGGCCGCCACGCTCGAAAACATTGTGCCAGACCGTGAAGAACGTCTCGGGCACTGCCGCTGCTTCAATAAAGCCATATCCTGCAGGGATTGGCAGAGCCGCGGTTTCATGCACCGTGCAATACTGGGCATAGCCTCCGCCCGCCACCAACGCTGTCACGCGGTCGCCAATGCGAAAGCGGGTGACGCTGGCACCCACAGCAACCACTTCGCCCGCAATCTCGAGGCCGGGGATATCCGACGCACCGGGCGGTGGCGGATAATGGCCTTGCCTTTGCAAAACATCTGGCCTGTTGACACCTGCGGCATGTACCTGAACCAGAAGTTCGTTTGGACCTGCCTCCGGAACGCCACGCTTGCCCGGCTTGAGGACCAGCGGACCACCCGGTTGGGTAATCTCGATTGCGGTCATCGTCGTCGGAATCTTGCTGGCCATGAAATACTCCTTCAGTTGATTCGCTTGAATGATTTGCAATTCGAAGCGGGGGGACTGTATCCTTTCAGCATAGAGCGACAAGTGGAGGATGTTATGTCACTTTTCGATGAGGAACCGAAACGCAAGATTGCCCATGAAATCGGGCAGGAGCTTTCGCTGCTTTCGGTGGGTGAACTGGACGAGCGTATTGGCATCCTGCGCGCCGAAATCACGCGGCTTGAGGAAGAGCGCGCCCGCAAAGGCGACAGCAAGATGGCGGCCGAAGCACTTTTTCGCTGAAACGGAACGTAAATGATGCGGATGTCATGATGTCTCCGCATTGCTGACTGAGACGAACCTGTATCGGTATTGTTACCGGTTCTGTCAAAGCATAGGGGTATCGCTGTGTTCCGCTCGTTCGTACAGGTCTTTGCCCTTTTATGCGGCACGTCGTTTCTGGTCATGGCGTCAGGCCTGCACGGGCTTCTGCTGCCCTTGCGCGGCGGAGCGGAAGGCTTCTCCACCACATCGCTCGGTCTTCTGGGCACGGCCTGGGCTGGCGGATTTATCACCGCCTGCCTACTTGCACCGCGTCTGGTGCGCCGGGTCGGGCATGTTCGTGCCTTCAGCGCCTTTGCCTCGATTGCTGCTATTGTTGCCCTCAGCACCGGCATACTTGTTGATCCGACGGCATGGATTGTCCTGCGTGCGCTCACCGGCTTTGCCATGGCGGGCGCTTACATGGTGATCGAAAGCTGGCTGAATGAGCGGGCAACCAATGCCAATCGCGGCCAGATATTCGGTCTTTACATGGTGGTGAACTTTGCCTCCATCACCGCAGGTCAGATGATGATTGGCTTTGGCGATGTGCGCAACGGCACTTTCTTCATGTTATCGGGTATTCTGTTTTGTCTGGCCCTCATTCCGACGGCGATTTCCACTGCCAGCAGTCCGAAACCGCTCACGGAAGTGCAGCTTGATCTGCGAGCGCTTTACCGCAATTCGCCCGTGGCCTTTGTTGGTTGTATCCTGATCGGTGTTGCCAATGGTGCCTTTGGTACGCTCGGTGCCGTCTATGGCGCAGCGACAGGCATTACAACGACCGAGATTGCCCTGATGATGAGCGCCTCGGTCATGGGTGGTGCATTGATGCAGATTCCTGTGGGGCGCATGTCTGACCGTACAGACCGGCGCTACGTGCTGGCCTTCGTTGCCGGTGCTGCCGCCATTGTCGGCATGCTGATTTTCCTGATTGGTTCGCGTCAGGCAACGGTCATCCTGTTCATGACCGCCATCTATGGCGGCTTGGCCTATACGCTTTATCCGGTCGCCGTGGCCCACGCCAATGACTATTCGGACACGCAGAATTTCGTCAAGGTAACTGGCGGTCTGCTGCTTCTTTACGGGTTCGGTACGATGATCGGCCCGATCCTTGGTGCCTGGTCCATGGAATATATTGCGCCGGAGGGCCTGTTTGCGATCACGGCTCTGGCGCATGTATCGATCATGACCCACGCGATTATCCGCTCACGTATGCGCGCGGCCATGCCGATTGCCATGCGAGACAATTTCCAGACCGTTCCGTCGGAACGGGCAACGCCGGAAGGCATCAAGCTTGATCCTCGCGCTGAAGCCCAGCCGGACTAGGTTTTGGTGTCGTTTTTTGTACAAAATACGTTGACATTGATAGCAATTTAAAACGACTATTCGGTATGGTCGAAACAGATGCATTTGCAGCCATTTCTGATCCAAATCGCCGCTACCTGCTGGAAGAGTTGCGGCGCGGACCCAAGACGGTCAACGAGCTTGCGGTTGGTTTACCTATTTCCCGTCCCGCTGTTTCCCAGCATCTCAAAGCGCTGCTCGATGCAAGGCTGGTCAAGGTTAAATCCGAAGGCACGCGCCGGATCTATGCGGTCGATGATAGTGGCTTCGTTCACCTGAATTTGTGGCTGGATCAGTTCTGGAGCGAATGAATTCGCATGCGGACAAATAAAAAACCCGGTCGCTAGACCGGGTTTTGATTTAGTGCCTGCACAGCTGCCTTTCCGGCAACCGGCTGGAATTCTTTTTAACGTCAGCCAAAGGCGGTCAGTGACGTGTGGCGGTCGATCTCAGTTTTTCGATTTGCTCTTTCAGCATGAGCTTACGACGTTTCATATCGGTAATTTTCAGATCATCAGTGGCAGGACTAGCCTGCGCTTCGGAGATTTCCTTCTCGAGCGCACCATGCTTACGTTCAAGCGTTTCAAGATGAGACTCAATGGCCATCCGGCTTCTCCCTTGGTTGGTTTCCTACTCGTTCATGCTCTGCTTGCCAAAAGGCGAGATTATGACAGAGCCGTGACACTCTGCCATCACTTTAAGCAATTGTCGAATTTGTTTCGTAGGATTTTCTTGTCATGTAAAATATGATATGGCCACGTCCTGATCCGGTATTCTCGAACGCCGGACCAGACATTGGATTCTTCTATAACAAAATACCGGGAATCACTGCATGTCCGACCAGGATCAGGCTGACATTCGATTGGCAGTCGCACGATTGAAACAGGAGCATCTGGATTTTGATGCCGCCATACAAGCGATGATCCAGGTTGGTTGCGACCAGCTTCGAGTTCAGAGAATGAAAAAGAAGAAGCTGATCATCAAAGACAAGCTCATCGAGCTTGAAGACAAGATCATTCCCGACATTATCGCCTAATATTCCACAGCTTGGGACAAGCGGGCCGTGCATAACTTGCGGCGCCTCCGCTTTTGCTCTAATTCCTGCACACTCCGCTGATCAGAGGATGTTCAATGGCCGATAAACGCGCTGACGTCGCAATCATCATGGGTAGCCAGTCCGATTGGGCGACCATGCGCCACGCCGCCGAGACACTTGATGCACTCGGCATTTCTCACGACGACCGCATTGTTTCCGCCCACCGCACGCCAGACCGGCTTGTCACCTTTGCCAAGGGCGCGCGGGATGCCGGTTTCAGGGTTGTGATTGCCGGTGCGGGTGGCGCTGCCCATCTTCCCGGTATGGCTGCTTCCATGACGCCGCTGCCGGTTTTCGGTGTGCCGGTGGAATCAAAAGCCCTTTCCGGACAGGACTCGCTTCTTTCCATCGTTCAGATGCCGGCAGGCATTCCTGTCGGCACTTTGGCAATTGGCCGGGCAGGTGCAGTCAATGCCGCGCTTTTGGCTGCAGCTGTCCTCGCGCTGAACGACGCCGCACTGGCAAAGAGGCTTGATGACTGGCGCACGGCGCAGAGCGCAAAGGTCGCCGAACGGCCGTCTGACGAGGCATAAGATGATTGCAGCAGGATCGACTATCGGCATTATTGGCGGTGGACAGCTTGGCCGTATGCTCGCCATGGCTGCGGCCCGTCTCGGGTATCGCACGGTTATTCTGGAGCCGCAGATGGATTGCCCGGCAGCACAGGTTGCCAATGAGCAGATTGTCGCTGCCTATGATGATCCCAACGCACTGGAACGTCTGGCTGATCTGAGTGATGTCATCACCTATGAGTTCGAGAACGTGCCTGTTGATTCGGCTGAAACGCTGAATGAGAGCAAGCCGGTATTTCCACCACCGGAAGCACTGAAAGTCTCGCAGGATCGTGTAACCGAGAAGCGCTTTCTCAACGCGGCAGGTATCCAGACGGCGCCATGGCGCATTGTCGAGAATGAAGGTGATCTGAAAGCGGCGCTACTGGCCTTTGAGGGCAAAGGCATCCTCAAGACCCGCCGTTTCGGCTATGACGGCAAGGGGCAGGTCAAATTCTCCGGTGCGAAGGGTGAAAGCGCCAAGAGCGCTTTTGCCGCCGTCGGCGGCGTTCCATCCATTCTGGAAGGTCTTGTCGATTTTACCCGTGAGATTTCAGTCATTGCGGCGCGTGACGAGGCAGGCAATATCCGCATTTATGACATTGCGGAGAATGTGCATAGGGACGGTATTCTGGCGACCTCAACGGTGCCTGTCTCCGTATCCTCAACGATAGCGGGAACCGCTGCCGATTCGGCGCGCAAGCTGCTGGAGGCGCTCAATTATGTCGGCGTTCTCGGCATGGAATTCTTCGTGCTGGCCAATGGAACGCTGCTCGCCAATGAATTTGCGCCGCGTGTGCATAATTCCGGCCACTGGACTGAAGCTGCCTGTGCGGTCTCGCAATTCGAGCAGCATATCCGCGCAGTTGCCGGGCTGCCGCTTGGTGATACGCGGCGTCATTCCGATTGCGTGATGGAAAATCTTATCGGTGATGATGTGGAGAAATTACCGGCGATTCTTGCTGAAAGTGGCGCTGTGGTTCATCTCTATGGCAAGGCTGAAGCGCGCCCGGGCCGCAAGATGGGCCACGTCACACGCATCACAAAGCGGCTGTAACGGCAAATAAATTTGCTCCTGACCCATGAATCGCCATATGAATCATGAGTCGGGAGTTGACAATCGGGGCATTCCTTGGCTATTTCCCCGCAACGTGTTTCCGGCGCGCTTATGAGGCGCGCTTTATTATTGGTGCCCGGTTTCGGGCGTAAAGATACCGGTGCTGAAATGAAGATCAAGAATTCGCTTAAGGCTCTCAAAGGCCGTCATCGTGACAATCAGCTGGTGCGCCGCAAGGGCCGCATCTACATCATCAACAAGACTGCTCCGCGTTTCAAAGCGCGCCAGGGCTGATTTACCGTTTCACGGTTATTTGCATTTGACGTTTCGCTGATACGGATTACGATCCTGATCATGCGGAACGTTTTTGCTATTCTGGTTAGCTCTTTTCTTGTGATGCCGTCAGCGGCTGCGCTGGCGCAGGACAAATCCGGGACAGATATCCCTGCGGCTGCGCCGCAAACACTCCCCTCTGCGGCAGCGCCACAGGTCGCTTCGCTGCCTGACAAGACCCTGGCAGAAAAACGGGCCGACCGCCTCAATGAGTTGTTTTCCGCCTTGAAGCGCGAACGCAACGAGGTGAAGGCCACCCGTATCGCCGAGCAGATACAGACCCAATGGCAGAACTCCGGCAGTGCAAGCATTGATCTGATGATGCAATGGGCCGCTGGTGCCATGGCCGAAAAGAAATATTCGGTTGCGCTGGATTTCCTCGATCAGGTCACGGTGATGAAGCCGGACTTTGCCGAAGGCTGGAACCGGCGCGCCACGGTCAATTTCCTGATGAATGATTATGGGCGGTCCATGGCCGATATCCAGAAGACGCTGTCGCTGGAGCCGCGCCATTTTGGCGCTCTGGCCGGGCTTGCTGCCATTCTGAAGGATACGGGGAAGAAGGAAGCCGCCCTGCATGCTTTCGAGCAGGTTCTCAGCGTTTACCCCATGATGCGCGAGGCGCAGAAACAGGCGGGCGAACTGGCTGACGATCTGGCGGGTCAGCGCACCTAGTTTTTCTCAGCCGTATAAGCAGGAAATTCGTTTGAAAAATTGTATCGGGCTGGCGGTGGCGACTGCCAGCCCGATACGCAAGTCTTAGATACCGGTCAGACCGTCCGAGCCGATATAGGCGATACGCAGCATATTGGTTGAGCCTGGGGTGCGCAGCGGCACACCGGCTGAAATGATGATGCGGTCGCCCGGATTGCCGAACTCTTCCTGATAAGCGATATGGCAGGCGCGATCGACCATATCGTCAAGATCGGTCGCATCTTCGGTCACAACGCAGTGCAGGCCCCAGACGAGCGAGAGCTTGCGCGCTGTCTCGACAACCGGCGACAGGGCGATGATCGGCAGCAATGGCCGTTCGCGCGCTGCACGCAGACCTGTGGTGCCTGACGCCGTGTAGGTGACGATAGCGGACAGGTTGAGCGTTTCAGCGATCTGGCGGGCTGCCAGCGAAATGGCGTCGGCCCCTGTTGCATTCGGCTCGGGGCGCTGGGCGTGAATGATGCCGGGATAGTTGGGGTCGCGCTCAACCTCTTCGGCAATACGCGCCATGGTCGATACAGCTTCCACCGGATAATCGCCCGCTGCGGATTCTGCGGAAAGCATCACGGCGTCGGCACCTTCGAACACGGCAGTTGCCACGTCGGAAACTTCGGCGCGCGTCGGTACCGCTGCAGTAATCATCGATTCCAGCATCTGCGTGGCAACGACAACAGGCTTGCCAGCCCTGCGGCAGGCGCGAATGATCTGCTTCTGAATGCCGGGAACGGATTCAAGCGGCATTTCAACACCGAGATCGCCGCGCGCCACCATCAGCGCATCGGAGAGTTCGATGATTTCCGCAAGGCGGGTCACAGCCTGCGGCTTCTCAATCTTCGAGAGCAGGGCGACGCGGCCGCGCGAGATCTTGCGTACTTCGGCAAGATCCTCCGGCCGCTGAATAAAGGACAGGGCCACCCAGTCGACTTCTTCCTGCAGGACGGCATCAAGATCGCGGCGATCCTTTTCCGTCAGCGCGCTGACGCCGAGCGTTGTATCGGGCAGGCTGACGCCCTTCTTGTCGGAAATCTTGGTGCCTGATACCACGCGGCAGGTGATGGACTTGCCATCGGAGGCTTCCGCGACCAGAGCGAGCTTGCCATCATCAACAAGCAGACGGTGCCCGGCTTCAACCGCTTCCAGAATTTCCGGATGCGGCAGGAACACGCGGGTGTTGTCACCCAGCGCCTCATTGTTGTCGAGCGTGAAAATCTGTCCCGGAACGAGGTCAACCTTACCTTCGGCGAATTTGCCGACGCGCAGTTTCGGTCCCTGCAAGTCGGCCAGAATGCCGATTGGCCGACCCACTTCCTTTTCGACGTTGCGCAGGCGGCGGACAAGTTCGCGCATGAGTTCATGGCTGGCATGGCTCATATTGATGCGGAACACGTCGGCACCGGCTTCAAACAGTTTGCGAATCATCGCTTCGTCTGAAGAAGCGGGACCCAGAGTGGCGAGGATTTTGACCTTACGGCGACGTCTCATCGAGGAGGGGTATCCGTTACAATTGGAGCTGAGGGAGGAGTTTCTTCCGTAAGCTGGACCATCCAGCTTGATTGTTCCCCGGTATCATACTCCTGAAATCCTGCGCGCTGGAACCCGCGCGCAAAACAGTCATTGATACCGGTAATCTTGAACTGGTTTTCCGCCACGCACATGTTCACCTTGCCATCCCAGCGGCCGCCGCTCTGGGCGTCCTCGGCATAGAGATAGTAATAGCGCGACGTCAGCGGGCCGACGACCAGTGTGGTGCAGGAGGACGCATTGACATGCCACCAGCCTTCCGTGATCCAGCCCGTCTTCGCCCGATAACCAAGCGCGACGCCGACGAGATTTTGTGTGGTGTTGCACACGCGAAAATCGGCATGGGCTTTCTCCGGCGCAAAGACACTGCCTGCTACGAAAATGAATAAAAAAGCCGCTAGAAAGCTGCTCAATCGCGTCCGCTGATGCTGGTCAGCGCGGAAAATGATGCCCCTGCGCAATATTGCCTCCGTCCGTCTTAGACTCCTTTTCCGCAGTTTCACGTGCATTGTCAACGCGCTAATCGGCCTAACATGCAGTTCCTTGAGCACTGCGACAAAAGATTGGTGGTTGCATTCGCAATCAGGGCGTGAAACACAAAAAAATCTCCCGAATAATCGCGCAAGAGAACGTTCATATGCCGTTTTCCCCTTTCCATCTTGTCCATGGCAACGAGGCCAGAGGTCTGGTGCTGCTGGCTGACCATGCCCGCCGCGATTTGCCTGAGGAATATGGCTCGCTTGGTCTGCCACCTCAGCAATTTGAACGGCATATTGCCTATGATATTGGTGTCGAGCTTTTGACCCGGAAACTGGCTGTTATGCTGGATGTTCCGGCGGTGCTTGGCGGCTTTTCCCGTTTGCTGATCGATCCAAACCGGGGAGAGGACGATCCAACGTTGATCATGCGCCTGTCCGATGGCGCGATCATTCCGGGAAACAATCCAATGCCGGAAGCCGAACATCAAAAACGCGTGAATGATTTCTATCGCCCCTATCATGATGAGGTCGCGGATAGGATCGATGCGGTTGCCAAGGTAAGCGGCAAGGCACCGCTGGTCATTTCCATCCATTCATTCACCGCGTTCTGGAAGACAACGCCAAGGCCATGGCATGCGGGTATTCTCTGGGACAGCGATCCGCGCGTGGTTCTGCCGCTCATCAAGGCTTTGGAGGCTGATCCACAACTGGTGGTCGGGGATAATGAGCCCTATGACGGGGCACTGCGCAATGACACGATGTTCAAACATTGTATCGTGCCGGGCCTCGCCCATGCCTTGATCGAGGTGCGGCAGGATTTGATCGCCGATGAGACCGGGATTGGTGAATGGGCTGATCGTCTGGCACCGATCCTTGAAGCCATCAATGCTGATCCCGATATGCATGTTGTCAGGCAATATGGTTCGCGGACCGGCCCACTGGAGGAAGTTTGAACATGAACGATCTTACGGAAGAGCAGCGTATTGCCCTCGAGGCGGCGGCGTTCCGGCGTCTGGTGGAGCATCTGCGCGAACGCAGCGATGTTCAGAATATCGACCTGATGAATCTGGCCGGTTTCTGCCGCAACTGCCTGTCCAACTGGTATCGTGAAGCCGCCGACGGGGCGGGTATTGCCATTTCAAAGGATGAATCCCGCGAGATCATCTATGGCGAACCCTATGCCGAATGGCAGGCCAAGCATCAGCGCGAGGCCAGCGATGCACAGAAAGCCGCCTTTGAAGTGAACAAGCCTTCCCATTGAGGGTGTGGGTGGTGGTGACGAGTTTGGGGTAGTTGCGTGGTTCGTGGTTCGACAAGCTCACCACACACACCCGAGCTTCCAGGGGATGAATCAAACACAACTATCTTGCGATGAAACTCTATGTGTCTTGACTCATCCTAGGCGGGTCGGGCATCGGAACCCCAGAGGCGGCGCTCCCGAGTCGCACAATCAATTTTTACGGAGCAGAATATGAGCATGGATGATGTAGCGCCACAGGGTGGTGTCGAAGGTGTTGCGGCTGCGGAATTGCGGCAGTTCATTGAGCGCATCGAGCGCCTTGAGGAAGAAAAGACCACGCTTCAGGACGACATCAAGGAAGTCATGGCGGAAGCCAAGGGGCGCGGCTATGACACCAAGATCATCCGCACGATCGTTCGCCTGCGCAAGAAAGACGCCAATGAGCGCAAGGAAGAAGAAGCGATCCTCGAGCTTTATATGAACGCGCTCGGCATGGTCTGATCAGCGCTTCCGGATTTGAGGTCTTTGGGCAAGAGAGAACTTTCGGTTCTCTCTTGCCGCTTTAAACGCTGAAGCCTGTCGTGTTTCCCCCAAATGCCATCAAGCATCGGTGCGTTATCGCTCTCGAATTCTAATAGGCATAGGCGCCGGAGTAGGGCACGAGATACGTGCAAGGCGTTGCATACATCCAGAAATTGGCGGCAGGTTGGGTTGGTTGAAGAATATCCAGCACATTGGTTTGCGGATGACGCAACCGGTCGGCGGCCTGATGAACCAGTTTTGTTTCGCGATCTTCGTCCGGATGCCACTTATATTCATTTTTGCCGGATATGGTGAGTTCCAGCATAGTGGTTCCGTTGCTCTGGCGCTCTCCCATATACACCCAGTCGAGTGGAAATGAGCCAAGGGCCATCCACCAGTCTTTGTTGGTGTAATACTCCTGCTTTACCCAATAACGGCCTTTTTGCCCCGGCTTCATTGGGGATTTTTTTGCCTCGTTGTTGATTGCATTGATGAAGCCACGGGAAACACCTGAATCTTCATTCAACAATTGGCTGGCCATAAAATATTTGGGCGTTCCGGTCCCGTCCATATAGTGGTTGATGTATTCTTCGGCCCTGCCACCGCTTTTCATCATGACGATTTTCGCCATTTCGATGAGGGTGCGATCAGTGCGCCATTGCGACTGCATCACTCTCATCGGTCCGGGGCCATTCTTGGCAACGAAGGCCGCAAATTCAACCGCTGATCGGGTCGACATGATCTGTACCTCAAGCAAATGAATGAGTGTTGTTGGCCCAAAGTTACTCCAACTCGGCTTCCCCTGACAAGCGGCACGAAATCTGCGTCTCGCCCAGCGGTGACTGATATCGCTTGAACTGCCTGCGCGCCGGGTATACTCGTCAACGCGCCCACCTATTCTTTCACGATCCACTTCTTTCGAATGATGTGATCTGCCGACATTCGCGTTGGGGCAGCCGCCTCAGCTGTCGCCGTAAAACACTGATCTGGGTCACGCTTGCGATTGCCGTATTCGGGCTTTTGTGGGTGCCAATGCTGTCGTTGGGTTCAGCTGGCGTCATGGCTTGGCTGATACTGGGCTTTGCCCTGATGGGAATGACATTTGGCCCGATGGGCGCATTGCTTCCGGATCTGTTCCCGGTGAGCATGCGCTATATGGGATCGGGTATTTCCTACAATGTCTCGTCCATTCTCGGCGCCGCAGTTGCCCCCTTTATCGCTATTGCCCTTTGGAAGCTTAGTTCGATACTGCTCCGAAATGAAAAAGGCGCGGCAAGCTGTCGAAGCTGCCGCGCCTTTTCTTTTGGGCTTAGTAATTCGGATTATAGATCAGGCGGTCACGGTTTAACGGACGATTATAAACCGGTGCGCGGTTCTGGTTCTGCTTGGCAAGCGATCCGACAATCACGGCACCGAGCGCGAGACCTGCAACACCGGCGATGATTGCGGTATCGCGGTTTTTATGGCGGCGATCAGAACGGTAATCGCGGTCACGATAGTAATCCCGGTCGCGATAATCATCGTCGTAACGATCACGGTAGTAACGATCACCGGACCAGCTGTCATCGTCGTAGGAATAATAGCCGCCTGCCTGGGCCGGAGCCGATGGGAGGCTGATTGCGCTGAACGATACGGCGGCAACCAGCAGAGCAGCGAGAGTCTTTTTCATGATGCGGTCCTCAACATTAAGTGTTGACCACAGATATAAAGCGCCTCGGCTGAACCGGTGATGAATGCCGCCGTTAGCTGCCGTTCACAGGGTGGTTGTGCGGGCATTCACATGCAAGGCGCGCCCTGCGCCCCAGCCGAAAATGGCGACGCCCATCCCCAGCAGAACAAACAGGATAGCCGTTGATGCATAGCTTTCGGTGGCGCTGTGGATCAGGCCAACGAGCAGTGGGCCAATGGCAGCCAGCATATAGCCGACGCATTGGGCCATGCCTGAAAGATGTGAGGCGACATGCGAATCCGGCGAGCGCAGCACGATCATCGTCATTGCGATGGCAATGAGGCCACCCTGACCGATGCCTTGAATAATAGCCCACAACCAGACCGTGGAGAGCGGTGCGAACAACAGGCCAAGCAGACCGATAACCGCAATCGTGGCAAGCCCGACATTGATGAGGCGCTGGTCCTTGCAACGGACGGCAAAGGACGGAACGAGCAGGCAGGTGACGACCTGCGCCATAACAGAGACGGAGACGACAACACCGGCGGTTGTTCCATCCAGCCCGCGATCGCGCAGGATTGGCGCAAGCCAGCCAAAAACACAGTAGGCGAGCGCGGATTGCAGCCCCATGAACAGGGTAACCTGCCATGCCAGACGGTCACGCCACAGGCCAACCACCTTGAAGCCCGCATGTTTGGTACGCACCTTGCGGGCAAGGGCCTGTGGCAGCCAGATCGCGGCGACAATGAGGACGGGGAGTGCCCAGGCGCTGAGTGCAAGTGACCACGATCCGTCAAGCATCTTCTGAACGGGCAGGGTCAGTCCCGCAGCGCTTGCGGCTCCGGCGCAAAGCGCCATGGTATAAAGGCCGGTCATCATCCCGGTACGGCTGGCGAAATCGCGTTTGACAAGACCGGGCAGCAGCACATTGCCAATGGCGATACAGGCGCCGGCCAGTGCCGTGCCGATGAACAGCAAGGGCAGGGATTCCAGTCCGCGCAAGGCCGTGCCGAGAGCAAGCAGCAGAAGAACACCCAAAAGCGTGCGCTCCGCACCGATCCGCTGGGCAAGGCGTGGGGCCAACGGGGCGAATACACCAAGACACAAAACCGGCAGGGTGGTGAGAACACCAGCACCAAAGGACGAAAGCCCGGTCTGCGAAATGATCTCGGGCAGAAGCGCCGATGCGCTGGAGAAAACAGGACGGAGGTTATAGGCGATGAGCACGAGACTAAGGCCGAACAGAACCTGCGCGCCACGGCTTTTAAAGTCCGGCACGCGCGGCTGGGGAACGCTGTCTACTTCCGCATCGACAAGTTGTTCAGCGGCAATATCGAGATCCGCCGAAAGCCGGGAATGTTCAGTCCGGGAATGCTGGTTCATGATGCAAGCAACCGATCGAGTTCGAGCAGAATAGGGGCCATGAAGGTGCGGGTGGTCGAAGCGGCCCTGTCAGGGTCTCCCGAGGCAATCGCATCGATAATGGCTGCATGGGCGGCCATATCCGGTTCGGGGAGTTCGCCGGTTACCGTCGCCCGGATGATTTCCTGAGTGGAAACCGAGAAGAATTCATAGACCTCGATGAGGGCAAAATTGCCCGATGCCGCGACAACCGCCTTGTGAAAAGCGAGGTCCTGTTCGACATATAAATCATGTCTGGAAGCGTTATATTCACCGCGCTCAGTCAATAGCTGCCGCAACTCGGCAATGACTTCCGGTGTATGGCGCATGGCTGCCAGTCTTGCCGCCTCAACTTCCAGCGCACAGCGCGTCTCGACCTGATCGCGCAGGCCGGTGCGCCGGATACGCAACAGGCTTTCATCGGGATTGCTGATTGAGCGGACATAGGTGCCCGAACCCTGTTTGGTTTCCAGAAAGCCCTGCGCGACAAGCACCCGCACCGCTTCACGCACTGTGCCGCGGCTGACGCCAAGCATATCGGCCAGCGCGGCTTCATTGGGGATGCGCTCCCCAATCGGCCAGCGATTGGTGATGATTTCCGCGCGGATATTATCAATGGCTGTTTCGGCCAGATTGGTGCGGGCTGCGGGTTGCATTCGGATCAAGTCCCAAAGTCATCGGATGACTTGATAACTATGGGACTTGGGTGTGTCTGTCAAGGGATCGATCTGGGCATAACCGTCAGATGAAACGTTTCATCAAATTTCGCACTGGCCTTTAACGGTAAATAATGATGGGCCGACGATGCACAATAATCGGTGCCGGGCGCTCGATGATCACGGTTCTGGGACCAAAGGCTTCAAGTGGAAACCAGTAACCGCGATAGAAGCGATAACCGGGGCGGAAATATCCATAGCCGCGATGCCCATTGTAATAATAACCGTCATGCCAGCCATGGAAGCCGCGCCGCCAATAGACAGGTTCAGCCTGGGATTGCAGATGATCGCCCTGCACGGGCAGGAGTGGCATGGCGCTGGCGCTTTGCGCTCCGGCTAGGGTGCCGACGGCGATAAGGCCAGCGGTGATAATACTTAGGACAGTTCTCATAATAACCTCTTCTGGGGTTGGTTGATGGTTCAGGTGTTGATCAGTCCGTGCAGGGACCGGTTAAAGGGGCGGTTCGGAAAGAGTGTTTTCATGGTGCGCTCCGGGTCGAGGCCGAAGGTTTCAGCGGCAAGAGCCGCAATCAGCGCATCGAGATCCATGGTGGGTTTCAAATCGCGGTTTTCGTAAAGGGCACTTGCGGCAAGGCCCGGCCAATCGGCGAGAATGCGGCCACCTTGCACCGCTCCGCCCAGAACAAGCGCCGTTGTCGCCGTGCCGTGATCGGTTCCTCCCGTGCCATTGGCAGCGGCGGTGCGGCCAAATTCGGTTGCCACGAGGACGGTGGTCTGCTGCCAGATATCACCGAGGCCGTCGCGCATGGCATCGATCATCGCATCAAGCGCCTTAAGCTGATTGGCGAGCCGGCCGTCCTGCCCGCTATGGGTGTCCCAGCCGCTGGTCTCGATCATGGCGATACGTGGCCCATCGCTGCGAACGAGCGCTTCGGCAGCTGTTCTACCCGCCGCTGCAGGGTTCTGGCGCGTTTCCATGTCCTTGAAAAAGCCGCGTGCTTCCATGGCGGCGCTCCAGACAGGGTGAAACTGCTGATCCTTGTCGTAGAGTTGCGCAACCCGCAGCAACAGGTCATCGGGGGCGTCGGGCAGGCTCGACGGTGCATAGGATGTAACGTCAGCCGAACCGCGCAGGGCGGCAGGTATCGTCGGAGCGAAAGCAATGGCCTTGTCGGCGGATTTCGGCAGGAGGGTCACAAGCCGGTTCAGCCAGCCATCCCGGAGCTGGTAGGGGCTGGTGCCGCCAGTTTCCAGGACATTCTGTCCGTCGAAATGGGAACGTTCGCGATAGGGCGAAGCGACGGCATGGACCAACAGCGCCTGCCTGTTGGTATAGAGCGTTCCCATATTACCAAGCGAAGGATGCAGAGCAAATGTGCCGTCAAGTTTGATGGCATCGGCGACGTCAATGGCAAGCTTGCCACGCAGTTGTGCATAGGCAGGGTCCGCATAGGGAATGACGATGTTGAGGCCATCGGCGGCGCCGCGCTGGATGATGAAGACGAAGCGACGATCCGTTGCCACATTGGCAAAGACAATGCGGGGCGCAACGAGCATCGATCCCGCACCGATTGCGGCCAGACGCAGGAAGTCACGGCGGTTGGTCATGCTCATCTCCGTTGAAAATCCGGTGAAACAAGCAGAAGGGCGATGCCCGTCTGGATGGATTCGGCGCGGTTGATTTCCGTTGCCGTCGTGCTGGTCAGTGTGTTTCCAAGAAGATTGCTGGCCAATTCGTCCGGCTTCAGACTGCGGTCTGCCTTCGCGGCCAGCCGCTGCGATACTTCAACCCGCCGAACCAATGCGTCAGGTGCAAGCCAGCTGGCGGCGATGTCGTCATAACCGGCGGGCGAACGCGGCAGCCAGACCGGTTGTCCAAGCTGGTTCAAGAGATTGGAGAAACTGGCTTTGCCAAGATCGGGATAGTCCAGACCGCGCATGGCTGAAACCAGCCACTCCCATGGGGTCTTGATCTTGGAGGCCTGTGTTGCCCACGCTTCGGGCGCTTCAACGAGTGCTCTGTAAACCGTTGGCAAATCCCCACCGGAAGTGAGGAATGCCTTGCTGACCCGATCGACAGCCGTCTTTGAGGGCGTATCTGAGATAAAGTGGCGACAGAGTTTTGTTGCAATGTGCCGGGCAGTTGCCGGATCGCTGGCCAGATCTTTCAGAACGGCACCCGCCTGATCCTCGCCAGATGGTCCATAGACGCGGCGGCGTATCAACCGGTCGCCCGGCTGGTGCAGGCCGGGACGGTACTGAAAAATACCGGCCTCGCTGGTATCGGCCTTACCCCCCATCCCTCCGGCAGACCAGCCGGTCAGGGCAAGCGCAAATTCTGTGACATCCTTCTGGGTATAGCCGGAACCGACGCCGACCGTGTGCAGCTCCATGATCTCGCGGGCAAGGTTCTCATTGATGCCGGGCAGCCTGTCAGCATTGCGCTTTCTGGCTCGATTGGCAAGCGGGCTATCCGGGCCAGCGGAGCGTATCTGATCAAGATAGATCAGCATGGCGGGATGCTGCTCGACGGCAAAGAGCAGGTCAGCAAAGCGCCCTGTTATATGCGGGCGGATTGCCTCGCGCTCAAATGCACCGGCAAGGCTGAGCATCGGGGGATTGTCAGCTGAAACGGCAAAATGGTTTGACCAGAAATGGACGAGCGCTTCCATGAAGGGTGTTGTCGTTTGCAGGGCATTAAGACCGCGCGCGTCGATCTCGCTGCGATAAAGCAACCGCGCCGCTTTGTTCAGCTCCTGCCGCAGCGCAATCTTCGCGTCGCCATCAAGCGTCTGCAGTTTTTCCCGGTCATTGGCGTAATTTGTTGCGATGTCGCGGGTGGCTTGCATTGCCGCAAAGGCTGGCGGCTGGGCCGTGTATTGCCCGATCTGGTCAAGCAGCCAGAGCTGCGGATCGGATGGAAGCGGCTCGCTTGCCCGCTTGCCCAAACCAAAGCGATTGACCGCAATGGCAGCTGTCGCATCTGTTGGCGTGGTACCCATGGTCTTCTCCGTTCGCCGCCTGTCTGGCATCGACAGTCATTGAACGGGGGAGCCAAAAGAATCCGTCGCCGGTGCCTATTCTTTTTTTGCGGGCGTCTGCCTGATGATGATGTTGCGCTTCTTCAGGCCATCGATCAGCGCCTTGCGATCCTCGGGCGAAAGGCTTTCGGCGAAGGAGACGATCGTCTGTTCAATGCGGGTTCGCAGGGCGAAATCCGCTTCGCGTGCCTTGGTCAGTTCGGCATTGACCGCCGCAGGGTCGATGACATCCTGCGCCAGCAAGCGGGCAATCTCGGTGCGGCTTGCGCGTCCCGCATCGGCCAAAGGTATATTGTCCTTGCGTGCTGCCGACAGGTTCTGACGCAAGGTCTTCTGCTGTTCCGGTGTCAGATATTCGGCAGCAAAACGGATGCCGCGTCGATTTTCCGTTGCCCAGGAGTGGCCGAATGTGTGCCAGATATATCCGCCGCCAATCACACCTCCGGCAATGAAGACATTCAGCGCAAGCGAGGCGACGAGGAGTATATTGCGTGATCGTTCGCTCATTTACTCGTCCAGTTCATCAGAGATGTTGAAAGCCGTGACGGCATAGGCCTGATCCTCATATCCGCGGGTTTCCGCCGAGTGGATGACGCCGATCAGAAGCGCGCCGGTGACAGCGCCAGCGAGGCCGATACCCGCAAGGCCCGTGCCTTGCCACCAAAGACGTGCCCGCATCCAGCCCGACCGTGATTTGCCCGATGCGGCGATGATCCGCTCGCGCAGTGCCGCGTCCGGCTGGGCGATCTGATAGCCAGACAACAGGCTGTCGAGTTCTGCGGCGGCCTTGAGAGCAGGTTGGGCAAGATCGGGATGGTCCTTGATAAAGGAGACAGCCGCTGCCTGTTCCGGCGGTGGCCATCGTCTGATATCAGCACCATAGATCTCTGTCAGTTCGTGAAAACGCTCCGGTGTCATCGGGTTTTCTCCTGTTCATCGGCCTCTTGCAGAATCGTCCGCAGATTACGGCGGGCGCGGGCCAGAAGGCTTTCCAGTGCTTCAATGCTTATATCCATGATCTCAGCCGCCTCGATATTGGTGAATTCCTGATAATATTGCAGCACAATCGCCTCCCTTTGCCGGTCTGGCAGGGAGGCTAGGGCTTTCCTGATCCTGTCGCTTTCGTCCTGGGTTGAAAGCGTCTCTTCCGGACCGAGTGCCGGATCGGCACGCTCAGGTGCTTCGGCCACCGGCTGTTCGCGATGGCGGCGCAGCCGGTCGTAGCAGAGGTTGAGCGTCACCCGGTGCAACCACGTATCAAATGTCGCGCGGCCGGACTGCCATTTGCCTGCCTGCCGCCAGAGCCTGACAAAGGCTTCCTGCGTTACATCTTCGGCCTCGTGCCTGTCGCCAAGCATCCGCACGGCCATGGCAAGCAGGCGCGGCAGCTTTCTCGATACCATGGTCCTGATGGCAGCGTCGTCGTGCTGACCGATCTGGACCAGCAGTTCTTCATCCGTCTTGCGATTGTCCAAGGCTTTGCACGCTTGCCGTTACTCCTGCGAACTGTCTGCAGCACCCTTCCTGTGCGGATGGCGTTCTTCCTTCGACAATTGTCCATCGGAATTCTTGTCGAGGCGCTCGAACCGCTTCTTCGATACAGTATCCATTTCTGCGGCATCGATGAAGCCGTCATGATTGGTATCGAGGCGATTGAAGACTGCCGCCGGGTCGCGCTTGGCATTCTTCGGTGCCGGGCGCTTCAGCCATTCCTCAAGCGACAGCTTGCCGTCCCCATCCGTGTCAAGCTTGAGCAGCCGTGTCCGCGCCGCCGTCTGGTATTCAGCCAGCGAAATAGTGCCATCACCATTGGTATCAGCTTTTGGAGCCCCCACCGCGAAGGGTGCTGCCAAAGGCAACAACAGAACAGCAAGAAGGGCGGCTGTGCTTTTTGGTTTCATAGGAATTTCCTTTCGGGAGATTGTCATCTGTTTCAGGCTTAAACGGCAGGAGCAGGACAATCCGTCGCTTGCAATCAAGTTTTTTTGAGACCAGTGTCAGGGGACGGCGTTGTCCCCCCACGCAGTCGGGAGGCGCAACCTCTGCGGGTGTCGCAATTGAATGGCATGAACCTACTGGAATCGTTGATCTTCTCTTGAGAGCGCGAAGCTGTGCAAAGTGCATAGACGGTTAACTTGATGGTTTTAGAAGGATTTTTGATTCCGCGCCGGGCGCGGCTCGGGCGCAGACCGCGCTACAGAACTGTAACATTACTGTCATATGACTGTTATATTGGTTCTATAGACGGCAGACGACGTCGGAGGCGTCACACAGTTAATCCAACAGGAGCTGCTCCTATGAACAAGCTTATTTCCACCACTGCTCTGATTGCGATCTCCGTGATTGCCACGACAGTTGGCGCATCCGCTCGTGACCAGATTCAGGTCAGCGGTTCATCCACAGTGCTGCCATATGCCAAGATCGTCGCTGAAGCTTTCGGCGAGACTTTCCCCAAGTTCAAGACCCCGGTTGTTGAATCCGGTGGTTCGGGTGCCGGCATCAAGGAATTCTGCAAGGGCGTCGGCGAAAACACCATCGACATCGCCAATTCCTCGCGTCCGATCAAGGACACAGAGTTGAAGTCTTGCGTTGATGCAGGCGTCAAGGACGTTGAAGAAATCCGCATCGGCTATGATGGCATCGTATTTGCGACCGACATCAAGGGTCCAGATTGGGCTTTGGAGCCTAAGGACGTCTACACAGCACTTGCTGCACAGATCGTTGTTGACGGTAAGCTCGTTGCCAATCCAAACACCAAGTGGAATCAGGTCAACCCTAAGCTGCCAGCTTGGGACATCGCCGCTTACATTCCTGGCGAAAAGCACGGCACCCGTGAAGTTTTCGAAGAAAAGCTGATGACCGGCGGTTGCAAGGCAACTGGCGCTGCTGATGCCATCAAGGCTGCTGGCCTTGACGAAAAGGCTGCCGCTGCTGCCTGCATCGCCATCCGCAAGGACGGCAAGGCAATCGACATCGATGGCGACTATCCAGAAACACTGGCTCGTATCGATGCGAACAAGACAGGTGTTGGCGTATTCGGCCTCGCTTTCTACGAAAACAATGCTGACAAGCTGAAGGTTGCAACCGTCAACGGCATCAAGCCAAGCACCGAAACCATTGCTACAGGCAAGTATCCGGTTTCGCGCCCGCTGTTCTTCTACGTCAAGAAGGCACACCTCGGCGTTATTCCTGGCCTGAAGGAATATGTGGACTTCTTCCTTGCTGACCAGATGGTTGGTCCGGAAAGCCCGCTGGTAGAATATGGTCTGGTTGCTGCACCGGATGCAGAGCGTGAAGCTCAGCGCGCTGCCTTTGCCGCCGGCAAGACAATGGCTGGCAAGTAAGCCCCATAATTGGCGCGGTCGGGAATACCCGTCCGCGCCAGTTCTTCTTCAGGCGGTACGCTTTTGAATCTGGTCTTTTAATATTCGACCGCATCCATGAGCTTGCGACCTAGTTTACAGGACAGATCGGGGAAGCGTTGATGTCCAGCTTGTTGGTTTTAGTGATTGTCATTGCGATTGGTATTGTCGGGTTTGTTCTCGGACGCCAGCGCGCTGTCCGCAAGGACGACAGAAGCATCAAGGCCCATTCCTTGCCGCATTATCACGGCTGGTGGGTTTTTCTGGTTTCGGTATTGCCAGCGGTTATCTTTATTGCAGTCTGGGCGGTTGCCTCGGGCTTCTATATCGAACATCAGGCGGTTGCCAGTTTGCCCGTTCACAACGACCAGAGCGTCATTGCCAGTCAGAGTCTTGAAATCGGCATGGTCAGCGGTATCGCGCGCGGCCTCAACAAGCTGACCGATCAGGAACGTGCAAATCTGCCAACGACCTTTTCCGAATTGCGTCCGCTTCTGTCTGAAAAGGGCGTTGCCCTTGCGACGGAAGGTCAGGATTTCATGATCCCGATTGCCATTCAATGGAACAAGAGCACGGCCCGCGCCAACAATATCGGTGCGGTTGTCGCCATTGTCCTTGCACTGGCCGGTGCTGTTTTCGGCCTGTCCGGCGTCAATGTCCGCACGCGGGCACGCAACAATGTTGAACGGATCATTCTCTGGGCACTGCTTGCCGCCTCGACAATCGCGATCCTGACAACAGTCGGTATCGTTCTGTCGATGCTGTTCCAGACAATCACCTTCTTCCAATCGGTGACGCCTTCCAGTTTCTTCTTCGGTACCGTATGGGACCCGCGTTTTTCCGCCGCTGGTGGGGATGCGACGCAGGGTCAGTTTGGTCTGATCCCGCTGCTTGCCGGTACGCTTTATATCGCGCTGGTCGCCATGCTCTTTGCGGTTCCGGTTGGCCTGTTTGCCGCGATCTATATGGCTGAATATGCCAGCCGCAGTGTGCGCTCGGTGGTCAAGCCGCTGCTTGAAGTGCTCGCGGGCATCCCGACGATTGTCTATGGCTTCTTTGCTCTTGTCACAGTCGGGCCGTTCCTGCGCGATCTCAGTGCGGCGATCTCGGGCGGTTATCCGTTCATCATGGCCCAGAGCGTACTCACCGCCGGTATCGTCATGGGCGTCATGCTGATCCCGTTTGTCTCGTCACTGTCGGATGACATTATCACCGCTGTGCCACGTTCCTTGCGTGATGGTTCGCTTGGTCTTGGCTCGACAAAGTCGGAAACGGTGCGCCGCGTCGTACTTCCCGCCGCTTTGCCGGGCATTGTCGGTGCGCTGCTGCTCACCGCATCGCGTGCCATTGGTGAAACCATGATCGTGGTTCTGGCTGCCGGTGTTGCCGCCAACCTCAATATCAATCCGTTCGATGCCATGACAACGATCACCGTCAAGATCGTCAACCAGCTGACGGGCGATCTGGAATTCAATTCACCGCAGACGCTGGTGGCATTCGCCCTTGGCCTCACCCTTTTCTTTATCACTCTGGCGATGAACATTTTCGCGCTTTACATCGTGCGTAAGTACCGGGAGCAGTACGAATGACCGACACAACTCTCAATCCTGCAACAACTGCTCCAGCCAAAGTGATCAGGCGCGACATTGGTCTCAAGCGCCGCTACGCTGCGGAACGCCGGTTCAAACTTTACGGCATCATAGCCATTGCCATCGGCCTGTTTTTTCTGGTTGCGCTGCTCTATTCGGTTATCTCGAACGGCTATACTGCCTTCTGGCAGACGGAGCTTAATCTTTCGGTCAAGCTCGACGAAAAGATCATTGATCCGACCAACAAACGCGCCACCGATCCGACGGTTTTGCTGACTGCGAACTATCCTGTTCTGGTGCGCAATGCACTGGCGGAAAAGCTCGGTGTCAGCCTTGATGACAAGCCTGGTATCCGCGAATTGAGCAAGCTTGTATCGGATGGTTCGCGCAGCCAGCTGCGTGAACTGGTTGCCGGAAATCCGGCGCTGATCGGCACGACACAGAATCTCTGGGTCCTGACCGGCGGCGATATCGACTCCGCTTTTAAAGGCCAGATTGATCTGACCGTTGATCAGGCAAACCGCAAGGTTTCGGATCGTCAGGTCGCCTGGATGAACACCCTTAGCAAGGAAGGTGTGATGGCGCAGCGGTTCAACACTGGCCTGTTCACCTTCGGCGCATCGAGCCGTCCGGAAACATCAGGTCTTGGCGTTGCGCTGATCGGCTCGCTTTACATGATGCTGATTGTGCTCTGCCTTTCGCTGCCGATTGGCGTGGCCGCTTCGATCTATCTGGAAGAATATGCCAAGAAGAGCCGCCTGACCGATATTATCGAGGTCAATATCAACAATCTGGCGGCTGTTCCGTCAATCGTCTTTGGTCTTCTCGGGCTTGCCGTCTTCATTAACTTCTTCGGCCTGCCGCGTTCCGCCTCGCTGGTCGGTGGTCTGGTTCTGACCCTGATGACGCTGCCGACAATCATCATCGCGACACGCGCCGCCTTGCGCGCCGTGCCGCCATCCATCCGCTCGGCGGCGCTGGGTGTTGGTGCATCGAAAACGCAGATGGTGTTCCATCACGTACTGCCGCTCGCTGCACCCGGCATCCTGACCGGGACGATCATCGGCCTCGCCCATGCGCTTGGCGAAACGGCGCCGCTGCTGCTGATCGGCATGGTGGCCTTTGTTGCCAATTATCCGGTCACGCCGCTTGATCCTTCGACTGCGCTGCCGGTGCAGATCTATATGTGGGCCAACGAGGCGGAACGCGCCTTTGTGGAACGCACGTCAGGCGCTATCATCGTGCTGCTTCTGTTTCTCGCAGTCATGAATATTGGAGCCATCATTCTGCGTCGCCGCTTTGAGCGGCGCTGGTAAAACGGGAGCGAACCATGAATCTGATGACAGAACGATCTCTCGAAAAAGCGGTAAACGACAAAATGAATGCACAGGTCAATACGATCAAAATGCAGGGCAAGGATGTCACCGTTCACTATGGTGAAAAGCAGGCCCTGTTTGGTGTCAGCCTCGATGTGCCTGAGAAGATGGTCACAGCGCTGATCGGTCCATCCGGCTGCGGCAAGTCCACCTTCCTGCGCTCGCTGAACCGCATGAATGACACGATTGAAGGCTGCAAGATCGGCGGCAAGATCACGCTCGATGAAGAGGATATCTACAATCCGAAGATCGACGTGGTTGAACTGCGCGCCCGTGTCGGCATGGTCTTCCAGAAGCCCAATCCATTTCCGAAATCCATCTTCGAAAATGTTGCCTATGGCCCACGCATCCATGGCCTTGCCAAGAACCGGCACGAGCTGGAAGAAATCGTCGAGAAGAGCCTGCGCCGCGCCAGCCTTTTTGACGAGGTGAAGGACCGCCTGCATGAAGCTGGTACAGGTCTTTCCGGCGGTCAGCAGCAGCGCCTGTGCATCGCCCGCGCCATAGCGGTCAGCCCGGAAGTTATCCTGATGGACGAACCCTGCTCGGCGCTTGATCCGATTGCCACGGCGAAGGTCGAAGAACTCATCGACGAACTGCGCCAGAACTACACCATTGTCATCGTGACCCACTCGATGCAGCAGGCCGCCCGCGTTTCACAGCGCACGGCCATGTTCCATCTGGGTAATCTTGTCGAGGTGGGTGATACGGAAATGATGTTCACCAATCCGACGGAAAAGCGCACGCAGGACTACATCACCGGACGCTTCGGCTAATCACGGGAAACAGGGATAAAAAAATGACCGAGACGCAACACACCGTCCGTTCCTATGACGACGAACTGAAGTTCCTGACCCACAAGATTGCCGAGATGGGCGGCCATGCGGAACGCATGGTCGAACAGGCCGTCACCGCCATGGTGAATTCCGATAATGCGCTGGCCCAGCGCGTTATTTCCGATGACCTCATTCTTGATGCCGGACAGCGCGAGATTGACGAGAAGGCCATCACCATCATCGGCAAGCGTCAGCCCATGGCAATTGACCTGCGCGAAATCATCGGTGCCATCCGTATTTCGTCCGATCTCGAACGGGTTGGCGATCTGGGCAAGAACATCGCCAAGCGCGTTGTTGCCGTCACCGATACGCGCCAGACGCTCTCCGTCTATCGCGGTCTGCAGACCATCGCCGAACTCGCCCTGACACAGCTCAAGGATGTGCTCGACGCCTATGCGACGCGTTCCGTGCAGCAGGTCAATATTGTCCGCGAGCGTGATGACGAAATCGATGCGCTCTACACATCGTTGTTCCGCGAACTTCTGACTTACATGATGGAAGATCCGCGCAACATTTCTGCCTGCACGCACCTTCTCTTCTGCGCCAAGAATATCGAGCGCATCGGAGACCATGCGACGAATATTGCTGAAACGGTCTATTACATCGTGACGGGTGCGCAGCTTCCAGCCGAACGGCCCAAGGAAGACCAGACCCACAGCATCATCGTTGATGAAGCCAGACAGCCTTAATCAGGAATCCAGCAATGGCGATAGCTCCCAAAATCACAGTTGTCGAAGACGAGGAAGCGCTCAGCGTCCTTCTCCGGTACAATCTTGAAGCCGAAGGCTATGTCGTCGAGACAATCGCACGTGGCGACGAGGCCGAGATCGCGCTGCGTGAAAAAGTGCCTGATCTGCTCATCCTCGACTGGATGCTGCCGGGCCTTTCCGGCATTGAACTCTGCCGCCGTCTGCGGGCGCGGCGCGAGACGGAAATCCTGCCGATCATCATGCTGACAGCGCGTGGCGAAGAAAGCGAACGGGTGCGCGGTCTGGCGACGGGTGCTGATGACTATATGGTCAAGCCGTTCTCGACCCCGGAACTGCTCGCCCGTATCAAGGCCATGCTGCGCCGGGTCAATCCGAGCCTCCTGTCGCATGTGCTGAGTTTTGGCGATCTGAAGCTTGATCGCGAGCAGCACCGGGTGTTCCGCAAGGAACGCGAGTTGAAGCTTGGTCCAACCGAGTTCCGTCTGCTGGAATTTTTGATGCAATCACCAGGCCGGGTTTTCTCACGCGGTCAGCTTCTTGATAATGTCTGGGGCGCTGACATCTATGTGGATGATCGCACGGTTGACGTCCATGTCGGACGGCTGCGCAAGGCTATCAATATTGGCCGCTCGATCGATCCGATCCGCACTGTGCGCGGTGCCGGTTATTCGTTTGGTTGATGGGTTTAAAATAGCTGTACAACGTGTGGTTCGTGGTTCGACATAACAACCCATGAGGGAGAGTGAGGATGCAAGGCTAATCGCAAAGGTTGCAGAACATGGCTTCCCTTAACCTCAATCCCTCCGCGTCATCCTCGGGCTTGACCCGAGGACCCACGGCTAAGAAGCTCAAAACGAACTCGGAGCTGGGCGCTATTTAATTATGGGTCCTCGGGTCAAGCCCGAGGATGACGGAGATTCGGAGCTACAGGGAGTCAAGTTCTGCACTCTCTGCGATTAGCTCGCATCCTCACTGTCCCTCATGGTTGTTATGTCGAACCACGAACTACATCCCCTACCGCTCACAACCTAATGCCTGCGCGAAAGCTCCCGTGTTGCCTGTTCAATACCGGCAAGGGTCATTGGGTACATGCGATCAGCGAAAATCTTGCGGACCATTGCGGTTGAGGCGGTGTAGCCCCAATACTGTTCTTTTGATGGGTTGAGCCAGGCGGCATTCTTCCAGTGATCGAGAACGCGGCCAAGCCAGATGGCACCGGCTTCCTCATTCCAGTGTTCGACGGACCCACCCGGATGGGACACTTCATAGGGCGCCATGGCGGCATCGCCGACGAAAATCACCTTGTAGTCAGGTCCATATTTGTGGATTACATCAAGGGTCGGAATCTTTTCCGCATGGCGGCGGCGATTGTCCTTCCACACGCCCTCATAGAGGCAATTGTGGAAATAAAAATACTCCATGTGTTTGAATTCCGAGCGCACGGCGGAGAACAGCTCTTCAGCGATCTTGATGTGCTCATCCATGGAACCGCCGACATCGAAAAACATCAGCAACTTGACGTGATTGCGCCGTTCCGGGCGGGTCTGCACATCGAGATAGCCGTGCTCGGCTGTTGATTTGATGGTGCCTGACAGATCAAGCTCGTCATCCGCGCCCTCACGCACCCAGCGGCGCAGGCGTTTCAACGCGACCTTGATGTTGCGGGTGCCAAGCTCCACACTGTCATCAAAATTCTTGAATTCGCGCTTGTCCCAGACCTTCACCGCGCGGCCATGGCGGCCCTCATCCTGACCGATCCGCACTCCTTCCGGATTATAGCCATAGGCGCCGAACGGCGAGGTGCCAGCGGTGCCGATCCATTTTGACCCGCCCTGATGCCGGCCCTTTTGCTCTTCCAGCCGCTGGCGCAATGTTTCCATCAGCTTGTCAAAACCGCCAAGCGCCTCAATCAGCTTTTTCTCTTCTTCCGTGAGATGTTTTTCGGCAAGACGCCGCAGCCATTCTTCAGGGAGATTGGCAATGTCGATACCATTCTCGCCGGTCAGGGATTCCAGTCCCTTGAACACATGGCCGAACACCTGATCGAAGCGGTCCATATGCCGCTCATCTTTTACCAGTGCCGAGCGGGCGAGATAATAGAACCCCTCGACATCGTAGCTCACCAGCCCGGCATCCAGTCCTTCAAGCAATGTCAGATATTCCCGCAGCGATACGGGAATTTTTGCAGCTTTCAGTTCAAGAAAGAAGGGAATGAACATGAGGTGATTATACCATTTTCAGATATTCAATGAATGGGGTCAGTTCACCGATGCGGTCATAAAGTTTGCGCGCCGTTTCATTGTCATGGGCAGTAGTCCAATAGACGTATTGCGAGCCAACCTTTGTCGCCTCGACATGAACAGCCTCGATCAGCGCGCGGCCAATGCCCTGACCGCGTATGTCAGGGTCGGCGTAAAGGTCCTGCAGATAGCAGGTATCGGCGATGGTCCAGCAGTGGCGATGAAAAAGGTAATGCGCAAGACCAACAGGCTTGCCGTCAAGCTCGGCGAGAAAGCCGCGATATTCGTGTTCGCCGCCGGAAAGCAGCCGCTTGAATGTCGTCTGATAAACGTCTTCGGCTACGGATGTTTCGTAGAACGTCAGATAGGCTGTCCAGAGGCGACGCCATTCGGGTTCATCGGCTTTCTCGATGGGACGGATGGTCAAACTCATTGGGGTATCCGATCAAGCAGTTGATTCATGCCAAAGCCAAGTCTGTCATTCGCTTCTGCAAGGCTCATCCAGAAAAAACGGAAACGAACCGGCGGCTCACCACCATGCGAGAAATTCTCGTAGTGTTCCCATGTATCTGCCAGAGGCGGATTGAGCGGCGCATGGAAAAAACTGCGGCGATGATGTTGCAGGCCTTTTGGCTTGTGAAATTCATAGAGGACGGTTGCCAGATGGTTCATCTGTTTGGGGTAGGGCAGGCCCGTTTCCTCGCAGAATTCCCGCCCGGCAGCGGTCACAATATCCTCGCCGGGATCAACGGTTCCGCCGGGCACCTGCAATGCGACATCGGGAAAATCCGGTTCGTCGAAGACCAGAAGTTTTTCCCGATGCGTCGCATAGATCAGCACCTTCTTGATTTCAATGGGGGCCACAATGCTAGCCCTGCCGTCTTGCCATGAAGGCCAGCCGTTCAAACAGATGCACGTCCTGCTCGTTTTTCAGCAAGGCGCCATGCAGTTTGGGCAGTGCGTTCTTGGGATCGGCGCGCAGATCCTCCGGTGCGATGTCGTCGGCAACGAGAAGCCTGATCCAGTCCAGCGCTTCGGAAGTGGAGGGTTTCTTCTTCAGCCCCGCGACATCGCGGATCTCGTAGAATTGGGTGAGGGCGGCACGAACAAGATTCTGCTTGATGCCGGGATAGTGAACTTCGATGATTCTGGTCAGCGTATCCACGTCGGGGAAGCGGATATAGTGGAAGAAACAGCGGCGCAGGAAAGCGTCGGGCAGTTCCTTTTCATTGTTTGAAGTGATGATGACAATTGGCCGATGGACGGCGCGGATTGTTTCGCCCGTCTCGTAAACATGGAATTCGTTGCGGTCGAGTTCCTGCAGGAGATCATTGGGAAACTCGATATCGGCCTTGTCGATCTCATCGATCAGCAGCACAACCTTTTTGTCGGTCGTAAAGGCATTCCACAACTTGCCCGGTTTGATGTAGTTGGCGATATCGTTGAATTTGGCATCGCCAAGCTGCGAATCGCGCAGACGGCTGACCGCATCATATTCGTAGAGACCTTGCTGGGCCTTGGTGGTGGATTTGACGTTCCACTCGATCAGTTCCAGATCAAGCGCCGCAGCAATCTGCCGGGCAAGCTCGGTCTTGCCGGTGCCGGGCTCACCTTTGACCAGCAGCGGGCGTTCCAGCGCAATCGCCGCATTGACCGCCACCATCAAATCCTTATCGGCCACATAAGCCGCTGTTCCTTCAAACCGCATCGCATTCCCTTTCATGATGGGCAAAGAGTAAGGATGTGACGCGGCGAGGGCAAGAGAGAGCAATGCAGTCGTTCGGGAGGGCGCAACAACGGTTTTGCAAATTTCCCTCTCTACCACACCCGCTTTTGCGTCTGGTTATTGATGAGGTGGGAAAGACGGGCGATCCAAAAGGGGAACGCGGAAGTCCTGGTATTGGTAGTGTAGTTGGTGCGTTCCCCGGAGATTTTCCTGTTTCAATCAAGAAAATAACCGGATCACCCGTCGCGATGACTGGTTTTATCCTTGTGAGATAAAACCGCTTCCCCTGCAGGGTTAACAGCCCCGCAGGTGAAATCACCGGTCCTTTCCTGACTTCAGAAGGTTTCCGGAGCATTCCCGCCGGAAAGGACACCATCAGAATAAGCGAGGCTGGATGGTGTTGGATAAGTTGGCACGATTTTTTTGAAAATGGGTGGTTGCAGCAATTATTGTGCGTGGTTCGCCCTTCGACAGGCTCAGGAGTCTCACCATGAGGGAGAGTGGAGATGCACGACAATCGCAAAGGTTGCAGAATAAAGGTTGCAGAATATAGCTCCCGATATCTCAATCCGCTCCGTCATCACCTCAACCCGCTCCGTCATCCTCGGGCTTGACCCGAGGACCCACGACAAAGGGGAAGGAACGACTACAATTTTCGTGCTTCTCGATCATGGTCCTCGGGTCATCCTCGGGTTTAACCCGAGGACTGAGGATGACGGAGAGAGAGGGTTGCAGGGAGCCAAGTTCTGCAACTATTGCGCTACACCTTCAACTATTGCGCTGCACCTTTATGTGCTGCAATCTCTGCGATCAGCCTTGCATCCACCCAATCTCCCTCATGGTTGTTATGTCGAACCATGCATCATTGTTCTGCCAGGTTTCATCCTCATCACGATGCAGGCACACTCACATAAACAGGCACACCTTCAAAATCCTGTTTGCCCAGTGGAACGCCCGCAATGCGCAGGATGGCGTAGCTGATTGTCAGGTGAAAATAGAAATTGGGCAGCACGTAATCGCGCAGGAAGGGCAGTCCCTGAAAATGCCGCGTGTTGCCGCGCCACGTCACCTCCACCGGCAACTCCTCTGTTCCATCAATCTCTTCGGGGCGGATGGTCTGGAGGTAGTCAACCGTGTCGCGGAGATAGGCAATGAGAGTAGCAAAACTCTGCTCCGACTCGTGAAAGTCCTGATGATAACCACGATTGAACACAGCAAACCGCCAGTCATCGGGCGCCGGCAATTCATGCCGGGCAAGCCGGGCCGTACAGCCCCGGACGCCATCCGTCAGAATTTGCACCTGTATTTTCAGGGGAAACATATCCGGTGCCAGTCTCTGCTCCAGCAGGGGATAGGCATCCGTGTCGCGCGTCAATGCGTAAGCTTCGGCCTTTTGGAGGAACGCCGCGCAATTGCCGAGCAAACGCGTGAAAACCGGCACTGAAGCCTGATACATGGAAATCGTCATGGCGCGTATCCCCCGCTTACCCGGCTAATCGTAGCGTGCCGAGGCGCTGCCAACAACCGGACAGCTGACAAGTTGTGTCAGCAGTGGAAAATCGCTCTGCGCGCACTGGTGCAATGCATGCATCCATCCTATATTCGGATCGGCGCTCTGCGCTTCTCGACAGGAGAGACATATTCCCCGGGCCTTAATGATCCCTTAGGGAGCTGTCCCTGAGGAGGCCCGTGGGCTTCTTCACACGGCACCCACCTACTTTGTAGGTTCCCGGGATCGACTTCTCCATCGGTTGTGTGGACGCCACTTTTGTTTCATCCCGAGCTGGCGGTTGCTGGCGCCTCATGAAATCAAGCCAGTGCAACACCATTCCCCCATCAAAGAGCTGAAGAAGAAACTCCGTCTGGAGGCCCTTGGCCGCCGGGATGCGCTCACACCAGAATTCCGCAGTGAAGCCTCGATGCGGATTGCCGATTTTGGTCTGGCAGTGCTTACCCTTGATGCGGGAACGATTGTGTCGGGTTTCTGGCCAATCCGCTCGGAAGTGGATTTGCGTCCCCTGCTTTTCAGTTTGCGCGAGCGCGGGGCGCGGCTTTGCCTGCCCGCAATTATCGATAAGCAGACGATCCTCTTTCGCGAACTGGTGCGGGATGTGCCGATGATCGATACCGGGTTTGGTACATCAGGACCAGCTGAAGATGCTGCCGTGCTTGATCCATCGGTCATGTTGGTGCCGCTTGCCGCCTTTGATATCAGGGGCCATCGCATTGGGTATGGTGCGGGCTATTATGACAGGGCGATTGCCGGTTTACAGGCCAAAGGCGTGAACCCGCGGCTGATTGGCGTGGCATTTGACTGCCAGCAGGTTGAAACCGTTCCCGATGAGCCGCATGATGTGCCGCTCGAGGCAATCCTGACGGAAAGCGGGTTGCGCCGTTTCGGCTAGACGGATAAAGCCAATCGATCATTTCAGGCTGCGGCAGCGACCGGGCCTCTCTTTCAGGATATAGGCGTGAGATTACTCTTTCTTGGTGACATGGTGGGACGGTCGGGCCGGACAGCGGTCTACGAACAATTGCCGGGACTTATCTCCGATCTGAAACTCGATTTTGTCATCGTCAATGGCGAAAATGCAGCCGGTGGTTTTGGCATCACCGAAGAGATTTTCCACGATACGATCAATGCCGGGGCCGATGTGGTCACTACGGGAAACCATGTGTGGGACCAACGGGAAGCTTTGGTCTTTGCGGCTCGCGAGCAGCGGTTCCTGCGCCCGGCCAATTTCCCGCTTGGTACCGCCGGAAAAGGTTCTGGCGTGTTTCTGGCCAAGAATGGTGCGCGTGTGCTGGTTTCCAACATTATGGGCCGCGTCTTCATGCATCCGGATTTGCATGATCCTTTCACCATTGGCGAGGAGATTCTGGCTGCCTGTCCGCTCGGCGAACAGGCGGATGCAGTGGTGTTTGATTTCCATGCGGAAGCCACCAGCGAAAAGCAATGTTTTGGCCATTTCGTCGATGGCCGCGCCAGCCTTGTTGTCGGCACGCATACACATGTACCGACGGCCGATGCGCAAATCCTCAATGGCGGAACGGCCTATATGTCCGATGCGGGCATGTGCGGCGATTATGATTCATCGCTTGGCATGGACAAGGAAGAGCCGCTGAACCGGTTTCTGTCAAAAGTGCCGAAGGGCCGGTTTGAGGCGGCAAGCGGCAAGGCAACGATCTGCGGTGTTGGCGTGGATATTTCCGACCGCACCGGCCTAGCTGAAAAGATTTCTCCTCTGCGGATCGGTCCGCGGCTGGAGGAAACCATTCCCGCATTCTGGAAATAGATTGATACAACTCACCACAACCTTTTAAATCAAGGCATCGGTTTACACCCATCCGGTCTCTAACAGCTCAGGAACGACCCCATGGAAACCCTTATCTCGCATTTTGATTTCATCTATCAGCCATCAGGCCTCATCGCTCTGGTCACACTCGTGGTCATGGAAGTGGTGCTTGGCATCGACAATCTGATCTTCATCTCCATTCTGACCAACAAGCTGCCGAAGGAGCAGCAGGCCCGCGCCCGCCGCATCGGCATCAGCGCAGCGCTTGTCCTGCGCCTCGTGTTGCTGTTCACCATCTCGATCATTGTGCAACTGACGCAGCCGGTGTTCGAGGCTTTCGGCCATGGGTTTTCGTGGCGCGACCTGATCCTGATCGCCGGTGGTCTGTTTCTGGTGTGGAAGGCAACGAAGGAAATCCACCACACGGTTGATCATGAGGATGCCAAGGAAGACGTGATCGGCAAGACTGTTACGCTCACCATGGGCGCAGCGGTTTTCCAGATACTGGTGCTCGATCTGGTGTTTTCGGTGGACTCCATCATTACCGCCGTCGGCATGACCGACGAGATCGCGATCATGGTTATTGCGGTTCTTGCTGCGGTGACTGTGATGCTGCTGGCAGCCGAACCGCTGTCGAAGTTCATTGCCAACAATCCGACCATTGTCATGCTGGCTCTCGGCTTCCTCCTGATGATCGGCATGACGCTGATTGCCGATGGCTTTGGCTTTCATGTACCCAAGGGCTATATTTATGCGGCTATGGGCTTCTCGGCGCTGGTCGAAGCCCTTAATATGCTGGCACGCAAGGCCAAGAAAAAGCGTTGAAACCAATCACGCCCGATTCTGTAACACTCGTTTGAGGATAGAACTTCAATGACCCAGACAACATTTTCCACTGCGTTCGTGCCGCTGAAGCTGGCAGATCGTTCCATTGCCTTCCAGACGCTTGCTGTTCTGATCGGCACTGCATTCCTTGCCGTCAGTTCGTGGATCGAGGTGCCGATGTTCCCGGTTCCCGTCAACATGCAGACATTTGCCGTGACGCTGATTGGCGCACTCTATGGCTGGCGTCTCGGCGGTTTGACGGTTCTCGCCTGGCTCGGTGAAGCGATGATCGGCATGCCAGTCCTTTCAGGCGGTGGTTTCGGCTTCATCCATTTTGTTGGACCGACAGCCGGTTATCTCGCCGCCTTCCCGATTGTTGCGGCAGCTGTCGGCTTTTTGGCCGAGCGTGGCTTGACCCGCAACCCGTTCGTATCGGCGGCAATCATGCTGTTCGGCAATGTGCTTTGCCTCGTTCTCGGTGCATCGTGGCTGGCACATTTGTTCGGTCTTGAAACCGCATGGGCGTCAGGTGTTGCGCCGTTCCTTCTCGGCGCGGTTCTCAAATCAGGTCTGGCTGCTGCTACTATCGAGTTGCTGCGTCGTTCGGGCGTCATGGTGCGCCTGTCTTGACCATAAAACTGCGTGCGCATCATCTTCTGTGCATGCTGACTTATGTTGGTAAAGGCTACAGCGTGGCCTTTACCAAGAACTATGACAGGATCATTGCCCGGATTGCAGCGGGTGAGGATATTCTGATTCAGGAGGGGCCTGATGACGTGTGCCAGCCCCTTCTCGGCGACAGTGATCCGCACTGTTTTCGCGATAGTGTCGTCGAGCGTGATGCCAAAGCAGCTGCGGATGTCGGCCGCCTGCTGGGTAAAACCATTCAAGCCGGTGATGTGCTGACGCTCGACGGTGAGACGGTTGCGCGGTTTCGCGGCGCATTCGGGCAGGGCACGACACGCACTGCCTGTGCAGGATGCGAGTGGTTCGATCTCTGTTCGACAATATCCAAAGCCGACTATGCCGATACGCGGCTGCAACTTCCCTCATTGTGATTGCTGAGGTGCTGGACGAGACGCCGGTTTTTACCTATAAGGGCGCCATTCCAGACGCATGTTTCCGCCTGAACGGCCTGCAGACTTGGTTCGCAGGCTTTAGAGGGAAACGGCAGAACCATATCTAAGCACGCAGGGGTGCCATGGCAGGCCATTCACAGTTTAAAAACATTATGCACCGCAAAGGGCGTCAGGACGCCGTGCGGTCGAAGATTTTCTCCAAACTCGGACGCGAAATCACCGTGGCCGCCAAGCAGGGTTTGCCCGATCCGGCCATGAACCCCCGTCTGCGCCTTGCGGTGCAGAATGCGCGCGCCCAGTCCATGCCGAAAGACAATATCGAGCGCGCCATCAAGAAGGCTGCGGGCGGCGATGGCGATAATTACGAAGAAGTACGCTACGAGGGCTATGGTCCGGGCGGTGTCGCTGTTATCGTCGAAGCGCTGACCGATAATCGCAACCGCACGGCCTCCAATGTGCGCGCAGCATTCACCAAATCTGGTGGTGCGCTTGGCGAAACCGGCTCGGTCGGTTTCATGTTCAACCGCGTTGGCGAAATCACCTACAAGCCTGAAGCCGGCAGTGCCGACAAGATCATGGATGCAGCGATTGAAGCTGGAGCTGAAGATGCGCAGACCGACGAAGACGGTCATGTCATCCTCTGCGCCTTTGAAGATATTGGCGATGTCTCCAAGGCGCTGGAAAGCGCTCTGGGCGAAGCTGAATCCATCAAGGCCATCTGGAAGCCCCAGACCACCGCACCGGTGGATGAAGAAAAAGCACAATCCGTGCTGCGCCTGATCGCAACGCTTGATGATGACGATGACGTGCAGAACGTCTACGCCAACTTCGAAGTCAGCGACGAAGTTCTGGCCAAGCTCAGCGCCGCCTGATCCATTTGGTTATGTCGATAAAAAAGCCCGCCATTGGCGGGCTTTTTGTTTGTTTGGACTGAGTGTTGCAGAACCATTGTTCCGCCCTTCGACAGGCTCAGGATGAGGGGGTGGGAGGATTGCAAGGGGCCAAGTTCTGCAACATTGGTGATCTGCAATCTCTGCGATTATCGTTGCATCCCCACTCTCCCTCATGGTGAGCCTGTCCAACCACGCACCCCCTCATAACCCCATGCCTCAGTTGACCGGGCCATCACCACCGAGCGCTTCCATGTCCGGTTCATCAGGTGTAACGCCGGTAGCGCGGTTGACCAGAACGGTGATCACCCAGAGCACGACACCAACGCCGATGAGAACACCGGCGATCTTGTACTGAACCGGATCGCGGCCAGTCCAGGGACCAGCGAAAAAGGCGCAGGAGATGCAACCAAGCACCGGCAGGATTGTCGGAGTGCGGAAATGTTCGTGGTCAACTTTTTCGCGTCGCAGGATCAGCACGGCGATATTGACGATTGTGAAGACGAACAGCAGCAGAAGCGCCGTTGTGCCGCCGAGTGCCGGAACCTCGCCGACAAAGGTGATGAGGGCAAAGGCCAGCAACGTGGTAAAGCCAATGGCGATATAGGGCGTGCGGCGACCCGCATGTACCTTGCCGAGCAGTGGCGGCAACACATGTTCACGGCTCATGCCATAGACGAGGCGGCTGGCCATCAGCATGTTGATGAGGGCGCTGTTGGCCACGGCAAACATGGTGATGAAGCCGAATATCCAGAGCGGGAAGTTGGGCGCACCCGCCTGTACGACCTTCAGAAGCGGCGTTTCGCCTTCCCCCAATTCCGCGGGCGATACGAGCGTGATCGCTGAAATGGAAACGAGAATATAAATCGCCCCCGTGATGAAAAGGCCGATCAGCAGAACCTTCGGAAAGATTTTCGATGGTTCCTTGCACTCCTCGGCCATGTTGACTGAGTCTTCGAAGCCAACCATGGCAAAAAAGGCCAGGGTGGTCGCTGCCATGACAGACCAGAAGACGCTGCTATCCGGTGCAGTGGTGAACTGCATGACGCGTGATACATCGCCCTGTCCGCCGACAATGGCCCAAAGGCCGATGAAGATGATGATCAGAAGGCCGGTCAGTTCAACGAGCGTCAGCACCACATTGGCCTTGACGCTTTCGCCGACGCCGCGAAAATTGACGATTGCCACAATCGCCATAAAGGCGAGCGCCACAAGCGTGATGCCGATGCCGGTTTCCAGATTGAGCTGAAATGCTCCGGACAGATTGGCGGCGAAGGCCCGTGAGGCGGTTGAGGCCGAGGTGATGCCGGAGCACATCACGGTAAAGGCAACGATGAAGGTGATGAAATGGATGCCGAATGCCTTGTGGGTATAAAGGGCTGCCCCCGCAGCCTTCGGATATTTTGTCACCAGTTCCAGATAACTCATGGCGGTGACGACAGCGACGATGAACGCCACAAGAAAGGGCAGCCAGACAACACCGCCGACCTGCTTTGCCACCTGACCTGTCAGGGCATAGATGCCAGTGCCGAGAATATCACCCACGATGAAGAGAAGCAGAAGCCAGGGCCCCATAACCCGGTGGAGACTTGGTTCTATTGGCGCTGATACAGCGGGGTTGCTACCTGTGGTCACGTCAGTCATTGGGTGTCCCTCCCTTACACGCAGATAAGCTTTTGAAACGCTATGGACGTTGTTCAAGCTTGTCAAACCAGCCGTGGTTTTACTTGTCCTCCCTAGGGCAACTGACAGAGGCGGGGTTTTGTTGCAACAGGCGTGCGAAATTTCATCGTGCCCTTCAATTCAGCGGGCTTTTCGCGCTATGAATTAGGCCTGCGACAGCGCGAGGATCGAACATGAGAAAACTGTTGGTATCTGCAGCCTTTACCGGTCTTCTGGTTCCGGCCCTGCCCGTGATGGCGGCGGAGCAGGCGGCGCAAGACCGGATCGAGCAAACAACCTATCAGTGTGAACGCGGTGTGATTGTCGATGCGACCTATATCAACACCAAGGACGGTTCCTCGTTTGCTGTGATCAATGTGGAGAACAAGCAGGTGCCGATGCGGACATCGCAAAGCGGCTCCGGTGCGCTTTATATCGCGGTTGATCAGGATGACAGCTATCGCTGGCACACCAAGGGTGATGCGGCGATCCTGTCCTATCTCGATGCGGCGCCCGGCGCACCGGAAAAGACACTGCTTTCCGAATGCAAGGTGAGCGACGCGGAAGAGTAAGTCAGGCTTGGGGTAAAGGCTTGCTCATGTAAACCGCGACGCCGCCCATGAATGCTTCCTCGCGGTCAATATTGTAGCCTGTCTTGAGATAGAGCTGCACATTCTCGGCAAACATTTTATTGGTGAAGAGTCGCACCTGGGTGAAGCCCATGGAAGTAGCGAGTTCTTCCGCATGGGCGAGAAGCTGCCTGCCATAACCGCGCCCCTGAAACGTAGGTGAGACGGCGACGTTTTCGATCAGGAGATGATCGGGTTTCGCAACCGTCTCGATGAGGCCAGCCAGTTCACCCTCCACGTAGAGGAGATCGACAAGATGATGTTCGACTGCTCGATCATAATCGGCTGTCATTGGCTTGGGCTCGCGGCCAATCACGGGAATCCATTTGGCATAGGATGAGCGAACGAGATTGCGAACCGCCGTCGCATCGCCGGTTTTTGCCCGTATCAGTTTTTCAGGTCTGTTTCCCAATATTTTCTCCATCCACCGATGGGAATAAGAAACATGAGTCTGAAAATCGGTGCAAGCAACTGGCGCGGGACCGCGGTTGAATTCTTTGAACAATAACCAGGAGCAGCGTGTTGGATGAGATTTATACAAGTCAGGATTTGGCCGCTCTCTATGACGCGCTGAACCCGGCGCGGGATGATACCGCTTTCTATCTTCGTATCGCTGGCGCTTCAAAACGGGTGCTTGATCTTGGCTGCGGTACGGGCCTTCTTGCCTGTATGCTTGCTGATGAAGGGCATATGGTGACGGGTGTTGAGCCTGCCCGGGCAATGCTTGATGTGGCCCGAAACAGGAGTGGTGCTGAAAATGTCAGGTGGATAGAGGGTGATGCCCGCTCGCTTGACCTTGGGGAGACGTTTGATCTCGTCATCATGACCGGTCATGTGTTTCAGGTGTTTCACAGCGACGAAGATGTCAGTCGCGTCCTCAAAACGGCCCTTCATCATTTGGACAGTGGCGGGCGGCTGGTGTTTGAAAGCCGCAACCCCGAGGCCAGAGCATGGGACGACTGGATTTCTGAGAAAACCGCGAAAACGGTGTCAGTCGAAGGCATCGGAGAGGTTGATGTGCAGCACCGGCTGATATCGGTGGATGGTGATCTGGTTTCGTTCGAAACGGATCATTTTTTCAGGAAAACCGGCAAGGTGATGATCAACCACAGCAGGTTACGATTTTTGTCTCAAAGCGAAATCGGGACGCAATTGCGAAATGCAGGGTTTGCCCGGATCGTCTGGTATGGTGACTGGCTGGAAGGACCTGTGGGATCTGATAGCCCTGAGCTTATCGTCATTGCAGAGCGGGGCTGATGGAGCCCAGCGACCTACAAAGCAAAACGGCCCCGAATGAACGGAGCCGTTTTGAAATTCCATATGCCGAAGGGATTAAATACCCAGATTGGCGAAACGGCTCTTGAACTTGGAAACGCGGCCGCCGCGGTCTGTCAGCTGCTGCGAACCGCCGGTCCATGCTGGATGCGTGCTAGGATCGATATCGAGGTTCATCGTATCGCCTTCCTTGCCCCATGTGGAACGGGTCGTGTATTCGGTGCCGTCGGTCATCACAACCTTGATGTTGTGGTAGTCTGGATGAATATTGGCTCTCATCTGTCTTAATCCTGAACTTAAGGGGCACAAAACCAGACCCGTACAAGAGACGGAAGGCCGGTTCGGAGCCGATTGGTAGAGATGAAGCCAAACGTCACACAAACGTGGGCTTCCAAAACTGTTGGCGAGCCTATACATCAGCCTTAAAACAATAACAAGGCCATCTGGCCGCAAAGTCGCAATGCGATGCAGGATACAGGAAGACTCTTGGTATGGCCGACACGGCTTTTGCAGAAGCAGAAAAGAAACGGCGCTCATTGAAGCCCTTGCAGCGTATCTTCCCGTATATGTCCCGCTACCGGGGTATGGTGATCGGCGCGCTGATCTCGCTCTCAATTGCCGCCGTGACGACGCTGATACTTCCGCTGGCGGTGCGCCGGATGATCGATCATGGGTTCACCGGGTCAAACGGCGCTTTCATCGATAATTATTTCGGTATGCTGATTGTTCTTGCCGCAGCCTTGGCGGTCGCCTCCGCTGGCCGGTACTATTTCGTCATCACGCTTGGAGAACGCATCGTCTCGGATCTGCGCCACGATGTCTTCGCGCATTTGACCAGATTATCACCTGCATTTTTCGACAGCACCCAGTCCGGCGAGATTGTTTCGCGCCTGACCGCTGATACGACGCAGATCAAGTCAGCGGTCGGTGCCACGGCCTCCATTGCCCTGCGCAATCTCATTCTGGCCTTTGGCGCCATCGTCATGATGGTCATCACCAGTGCGAAGCTTTCGGGGCTGGTGATCGCAGCTATCCCGCTTATCATCATTCCGCTGGTGGCTTTTGGCCGTTCAGTGCGCCGCCGTTCACGCAATGCGCAGGACACATTGGCCAATGCCACTGCCTATGCCAGCGAATCCATCATATCTGTGCGCACCCTGCAGGCATTTACCAATGAAGCGCTGGCCACGGGGCGGTTTGGCGCTGCCGTCGAGGACGCTTTTACCGCTGCCCGCTCATCGGTCAAAGCACGGGCGGTCCTGACAGCCTTCGCGATTTTCATGATCTTCTCCAGTGTTGTGGCCGTGTTGTGGTTCGGCTCGCGCGATGTGCTGGCAGGTACGATTTCGCCCGGCACTCTCGGGCAGTTCCTGCTTTATGCGGTCTTTGCCGCCGGTGCCCTTGGCGCTCTTTCCGAGGTTTGGGGTGAGCTGTCGCAGGCATCAGGTGCAGCGGAACGCCTGATGGAAATCATGGCGGAAGAGCCTGCTATTGCCGCGCCGCTCAAGCCTGTCGCGCTGCCGGAACCGGCTGTGGGCTCGGTCACATTCAAGGATGTGCGTTTCAATTACCCGACACGCCCCGATGCACCGGCGCTGCGCGGTCTCGACTTCGATGTGAAGCCGGGGGAAACGGTTGCCATTGTCGGACCCTCCGGCGCGGGCAAAAGCACGGTGTTTTCATTGCTCCTGCGCTATTACGATCCGGTGTCAGGCAGTATTCGCGTCGATGGGGTTGATCTGCGCGAAGCTGATCCTGCCGCTATCCGCTCGCGCATTGCTATCGTGCCGCAGGATACAACCATCTTTGCCGCGACGGCGCGTGACAATATCGGGTTTGGCCGTCCGGGTGCCAGCACCGCCGATATTGAGGCTGCAGCCAAGGCGGCGCTCGCTCATGATTTCATCGAGGCGCTTGATCATGGTTATGATACGCAGGTCGGCGAACGGGGTGTGACGCTATCCGGTGGCCAGCGCCAGCGTATCGCCATTGCCCGCGCGATCCTGCGCGATGCGCCGATCCTGCTTCTGGATGAAGCAACCTCAGCGCTGGATGCGGAAAGCGAAATTCTCGTGCAGAAAGGTCTTGAACACCTGATGCAGGGCCGCACGACGCTGGTTATCGCGCACCGGCTTGCGACAGTGCTCAAGGCGGACCGCATCCTTGTCATGGAGGATGGCAAGATTGTCGAGGAAGGCACGCATCAGAGCCTCGTCAAGAAGAACGGGATTTATGCGAACCTTGCCAAGCTGCAATTTGAAGCCGGTGCGGATGCTTTCAAAGGCGCGGCTGAATAGCCGCTATCCTCTGCCTGCTGCCGCACGTCCCGCCGCTCTGCCTGAAAAGATACAGCCGCCCAGAAATGTGCCCTCAAGCGCATTGTAGCCGTGATAGCCGCCACCGCCGAAGCCAGCCGCTTCCCCCGCCGCATAGAGGCCCGGCACGGGGCTACCGGTTGCATCCAGCACCTGCGACTTCAAATTGGTGTGCAGGCCGCCCAGCGTCTTGCGTGTGAGGATATTGAGCCGTACGGCGATGAGCGGCCCGGCCTTTGGATCGAGAATGCGGTGCGGCTTGGCAATGCGGGTCAGACGATCGCCGATATAGTTCTGCGCGCCGCGCATGGCGATGACCTGCGCATCCTTGGAATATTTGTTATTGATCTCGCGGTCACGCGCCTCGATCTGTTGTTTAAGATGATCATGGTCGATCAGATTATCGCCGGTCAGCGTATTCATCGCCTTCACCAGTTCCTGCAGATTGTCGCGGACGATAAAATCCTCGCCATGCTGCTTGAAGGCCTCCACCGGGGGCGGTGCGCCCTTGCCAAGGCGGTTTTTCAGAAGAAGCTTCCAGTCCTTACCTGTAATATCAGGATTTTGCTCCGACCCGGAAAGCGAGAATTCCTTCTTGATGATTTTTTGGGTCAGCACGAACCAGGAATAATCATATCCGGTCGAAAGGATATGCTTGAGCGTACCCAGCGAATCAAAACCCGGCAGAAAAGGTGCGGGGAAACGATTGCCCTTGGCGTCGAACCACAGGGAGGAGGGGCCGGGAAGAATACGGATACCGTGGTTAGGCCAGATCGGATTCCAGTTCTTCAGGCCTTCGGTGTAGTGCCACATGCGATCGGTGTTGATCACGCTGCCGCCCGCCTTGACCGTAATGTCGATCATACGGCCATCGACATGATGGGGCACGCCAATAACCGGGTTCTCGGGTGGATTACCAAGCCTGTCGCGCGGCCAGTTACGCTTGACGAGTTCCGGATTACCGCCGATGCCGCCTGATGTGACGATCACACTGGCCGCTGATAGTTCGAAACTGCCGGAGACATCACGGGCTGATTGTTGACCGCGGTCAACTTTCGATGGTTCCAATATGTCACCGCTCACGCCTGTGACAGCGCCGTTGGTGGTGATCAATGCATTGACGCGGTGGCGGCATTTGAGCGTGATCAGACCCTTGGCGATGGCCTCGCGCACCAGTTTTTCAAAAGGCGCGACAACGCCGGGGCCAGTGCCCCAGGTCAAATGAAAGCGCGGCACGGAATTGCCATGGCCGCTCGCCAGCGCGCCGCCGCGCTCGGCCCAGCCGACAACAGGAAACCAGCGCATGCCAAGCGAATGCAGCCAACTGCGTTTTTCACCGGCGGCAAATTGCAGGTAAGCATCGGCCCATTGCTTGGGCCAGTGGTCCTCGGCGCGGTCAAACTGTGCCGATCCGAGCCAATCCTGCTTGGCGAGTTCGAAGGAATCCTTGATACCGAGCCGCCGCTGTTCCGGGCTGTCGATGAAGAACAGGCCGCCAAGCGACCAGAAGGCTTGTCCGCCAACGGAATTTTCGCCTTCCTGTTCGAGCAGGATGACTTTCTTGCCCGCCTGTGCCAGCTCATTTGCGGCAACGAGCCCTGACAACCCGGCTCCAACGATGATTGCATCGGCATCCATTGCCATTCACACCTCCCAGTGGTTACGTGCGGCATGATTGCGCGGCTAAGGTTGGCACGCAAGAGTGGAATGGTGCCGTTAAGGGGTGAAAAGGGGACAGGGATGGTTGCAAATATTCTGATAGGGCTGGTCGCCCTGCTGCATGTCTATTTCATGTATCTGGAAATGGTGGTGTGGGATAAGCCGCTTGGTTTGAAAACATTCCGGCTGACGCAGGAATTTGCCTCAGCTTCCAAGGGGCTTGCGCTTAATCAGGGCCTTTACAACGGTTTTCTTGTTGCGGGTCTCGTCTGGGGGCTTTGGCTTGGCGAGGCAGGCTTTGCCATCAAGGTCTTTTTTCTTGGCTGTGTGATTGTGGCGGGGATTGTCGGCGGCCTCAGTGTCAACCGGCGGATTTTCATCGTGCAGGGCGTGCCAGCAATTCTTGCGCTGGCTGCCCTTACCCTGCTTTAGCGTTCGGTGAGCTTAAGCTCGATACGGCGGTTGCGCGAACGCACTTCCGGCGTATCGCCGGGCTCAAGCGGCTGATATTCCCCAAAGCCTGCTGCCACCAGACGATTGGCCGAAACGCCATTGGCGATGAGGAATTTCACCACAGAAATGGCGCGGGCGGCGGAAAGCTCCCAATTATCCTTGAACTGGCCGGTGCCTGACAACGCCACATTGTCTGTATGGCCATCAACGCGCAGAACCCAGTTGATATCGTCAGGGATTTCCTTCTGCAGATCAATCAGCGCGAGTGCGAGCTTCTTCATTTCGCCAGTGCCCGCTTCGTTCAGGACAGCTTGCCCTGACGGAAACAGCACTTCGGACTGAAAGACAAAACGGTCGCCGACAATGCGGATGTTTTCGCGGTCAGACAGGATTTCGCGCAGGCGGCCGAAGAAGTCGGACCGATAGCGATTGAGTTCCTGCACACGCTGGGCAAGGGCAACATTCAGGCGCTTGCCGAGATCGGCGATCTTGGCATTGGATTCCTTGTCGCGGGACTCCGACGCGTTAAGGGCTTCTTCCAGTGCGCCGATCTGCTTGCGCAGTGCCAATATCTGCTGGTTGAGAATTTCCACCTGCGAGAGGGCGCGCGCGCTCAACTGCTTTTCGTTTTCAAGGCCAGCGGTGAGTTCACTGATTTTGCCATCCGCCACAGCACCGGCTCCGGCACCCTGTGACAGAACCGCCTGCAGGCGTGATTGCTCGTTCTGTGCTTTGGTTAGCGAAGCCTGCAGGTTGGCAATGGTGTCTTCCAGATCCTGCTTGTTGCCCTGTTCGAGCGACAGCATCTGGGTCAGTTCGTTGATCTGCGAATTCAGCCGGTTGAGTACGGCATCCTTGCCGGTGATTTCCTGACTGAGCAGAAACTGCGCCAGTACGAAAACCGACAGGAGGAACATGATTGCCAAGAGCAATGTCGACAGGGCGTCGACAAAGCCCGGCCAATAATCCACATGCCGGATAGCGCGGCGGTTGCGACCGAGCGCCATTCTCAGTTGTCCTTGCTGCGGGTGACGGACTCGCTGAGTTTCGCCAGCGTCTCGCGCATGGATTTCTGCTCTTCAGCCTGTTTTTCCACCCAGTCGCGCATCATCTGCTGTTCGGAGCGCATATTCTTGACGAGACCCTGAATGCCCTCCGCCAAGCTTGCCAATGCGGCTGTCGTGCGCTGGCTGGAGCCGCCGGTTTCCTGAATGTTCTGGAGGCGTTCGGAAAGCGAGCGCAATTCGTCGGTCGTGCCGCTATTGGCGCCATCAAGCGCATGCAGGTCCGATCCAAGATCAGTCACACTCGACAGCCAGTTTTCCAGTTCCGTGTAAAAGCGGTTCTGCGCGCGTCCGGCCTGCAGATCGAGGAAGCCGAGTACGAGAGAGCCGGAAAGGCCGAAAAGCGAGGATGAAAACGCTGTGCCCATGCCCCGGAGCGGCGATTGCAGACCAGCCTTCAATGCATCGAGAACGCCGTTTGCGTCGCCTGTGCGTGGGTCGAGCGACTGGATGGTTGTTCCTATCGATTGGATGGTTTCGAGCAGACCCCAGAATGTACCAAGCAGGCCGAGGAACACCAGAAGACCGATAAGGTAACGCGAGACGTCGCGGGTTTCATCGAGGCGGGTGGCGATGGAATCGAGCATGGAACGCATGGCATTGGTTGAAAGTGCCATGGACTGACGCCGCCCGATCAAAGCGCGCATGGGCGCAAGCATCACCGGTTTGGAGTTCGGATCGGAATTACCTTCGCGGAAGGAGTTAACCCAGCGCACCTCGGGGAAAAGCCTGATGACCTGACCAAAAGCCAAAAGGATGCCGACGATCAGCACACCTATGATGAGGCCGTTGAGGCCGGGATTGGTGGTGAAGAACCCACTGATCTGGCGGGAGAGAATGGCGGCGATAAAAGCGACAATGGCCAGAAAGATGGCCATCGACAAAAGCACAAGCCGCGGGCTGGAAAGCCTGTAAGGATCATAGTCGTCACCGTCCATGACCCGGCGGGTTGTACTGAAATCAGCCATTACATCGTCTCCGCATTCGCCACACGCCAAGCAACCTCGCTCGTGTCACTGGACGAGCGGAAATCGCACAAACCCAAATCGGTTTATGCGACCCTAACCGAAATTATGGTTAAAATGGAAGGTGGAATGCGGTGACAGCTGAATTTGTTCTGATTTTAAGCAAATTCAGCTGCAGAGAGGCAAAATGCTCAGATTGGCTTCTTCAGTGTCTTGAGCAGGGCGCGCTGGATGGCTTCATTGCCAGCAACAATGAACTTGCTTTCAACGACATCCTGGCTGCCTTCGAGATCGGTGACAAAGCCACCGGCTTCGCGCACCATGATGATGCCCGCACCCGTATCCCAAGGGGAAAGGCCATCTTCCCAGAAACCGTCAAAGCGGCCCGCTGCAACCGCCGCCAGATCAAGCGCCGCAGCGCCCATGCGGCGGATGCCGGAGACTTCGCCCATGACATTGCGCAACTGCACAAGATAGTCGCCATGATGGCCACGGCCCAGATGCGGAACGCCGGTACCGATAACGGAATCAACCAGCTTGATGCGGCCCGAAACACGCAGACGGCGATCATTAAGGAACGCTCCGCCGCCACGCTCTGCCGTGTAGAGTTCGTCCATTGCCGGATTGAAGATAACGCCAGCAACGATCTGGCCCTGACGTTCCAACGCGATTGAAACAGCAAACATCGGAATGCCGTGCAGGAAGTTGGTGGTGCCGTCGAGCGGATCAACCAGCCAGCGGTGCTGGCTGTCGCTGCCTTCGATCGCACCTGACTCTTCCATCAGGAAGCTGTAATCAGGACGGGCCCGGCTCAGTTCGGCATGGATGATTTCTTCGGCCTTGCGGTCGGCCTGGCTGACATAGTCGCCGGGGCCCTTGAGCGAAACCTGCAGATTCTGCACTTCGCCGAAATCGCGCGCCAGGGAACGGCCAGCCTTCATCGCTGCCTGAACCATTACATTGAGGATCGCTGAACGCGCCATTTAAGGTCATTCTCCGTCAGAATTTGTTGATCAGGGCGCCGAAAATCCCGGCGCCCGACACCGGCTTAGTCAGCGCGGCGGACGTAGGTCAGTTCGTTGGTGTCGACGATGATGCGTTCACCCGAAGAAATGAATGGTGGAACGAGAACGCGAATGCCGTTTTCAAGCACAGCCGGCTTGTAGGACGACGCTGCGGTCTGGCCCTTGACGACGGGATCTGCCTCGGTGATGGCAAGCGTAACGTAGTCAGGCAGGGAAATGCCGATTGGACGTTCGTCATAGAGTTCGACAGTGACCATCATGCCGTCCTGCAGGAACGCAGCGCGGTCGCCGACGAAATCCTTCTGCAGTTCCAGCTGTTCATAGCTGGCAGTGTCCATGAAAATGAGCGCTTCGCCCTGTTCGTAGAGGAAGGAGAAATCCTTCTGCTCAAGGCGGACCTTTTCAACGGTTTCAGCGGCGCGGAAGCGCTCATTGAGCTTGGTGCCGTTGAGGAGGTTCTTCAGTTCAACCTGATTATACGCGCCGCCCTTGCCGGGCTTGACTGCGTTCGTCTTGACGGCGACCCAAAGGCTGCCATCATGTTCGATCACATTGCCAGGACGGATTTCATTACCGTTGATTTTCATTTGTTTATCCGGATTGCTGTTGAGGACCGGGCGCCGACATGGCGGCGGCAGCCGATATTGGCGCCTCCAAGACCACAAAATCGCGCGATAGGCAAGAGAAAGCGCAAAAAGAGCCTGTTAAGACCCTTTTCGCGGCTAAGCCCGAAACGTCAAGCAGCCAGTGCAGTTTCCGCCACGGAAACCCAATAGCTGATGCCATAGGGAATGGCATCGTCATTGAAATCATAGGCTGAATTGTGCAGGGCAGCCGTGTCGCCATTGCCAAGGAAAATGAAAGCGCCGGGCCGCTTTTCCAGCATGTAGGAAAAATCTTCCGCGCCCATAACCGGCGGCATATTGGTATTGACGGCACTGTCACCGGCAATCATTTGGGCGACACCCGTGGCGAAATCCGTCTCGCGATCATGGTTGAATGTGACGGGATAGCCCTGATCATACTTGACCTCGGCCTTGGCCCCAAAAATAGCCGCTGTGGCCTCGGCGACTTCTGTCACACGCTTGCGGGCGAATTCACGAATTTCCGGTGCAAGGGTGCGAACCGTACCCGATAGAGTCACGACATTCGGGATGACATTGGTCGCATCGCCGCCGTGAATCATTGCCACGGAAATAACGAGGGATTTGAGCGGATCAAGTTCGCGCGATACGAGCGATTGCAGGGCAAGCACCGTATGAGCCGATACAACCACGGGATCAACAGTTGTATGCGGTTTGGCGGCATGGCCGCCACGACCGATCACCTTGATCTCGAATTCGTCCGTTGCCGCCATGATGGAGCCCTTGCGCAATGCAAACTGGCCAACGGGCAGGCCGGGCGCATTGTGCATGCCATAGACTTCCTTGATCGCGAAGCGGTCCATCAGGCCGTCATTGATCATTGCCAGTGCGCCAGCGCCGCCTTCTTCTGCGGGCTGGAAGATCACGGCTACCGAACCGCGGAAATTGCGGGTTTCAGCAAGATATTGTGCTGCGCCGAGCAACATGGCGGTGTGGCCATCATGGCCGCAGGCATGCATCTTGCCCGCTGTCTTCGAAGCCCAAGGCTTGCCGCTGGCTTCAACGATGGGCAAGGCGTCCATATCGGCGCGCAAGCCAATGGTCGGACCATCGCCATGACGGCCACGGATAATGCCGACGACGCCGGTCTGGCCGATGCCTGTTTCAACGCTGTCGCAACCGAAAGATCGCAGTTTTTCCGCGACGAATTTGGAAGTTTCATGCACGTCATAAAGGATTTCCGGGTTCTCATGCAGATGCCGGCGCCATTCGGCGACACTCGGTTGCATTTCATGGGCTCGGTTAATCAACGGCATGTTCAGCTTCCCATTTCTGTTCGGTCATTGCGGTGTTAACGCAGCTTGTTGGCTTCAGTCAGCGCGGCCTTCATCTGGTCATCGTCGAGGCCGTCCATGAAAGAATCAAGCTCGGGGTCGGTCAATCCCGCGCGTCTGGCAACCATGTACCAGGCGGCGGCCTTGACGGAATCACCTTCGACCCCAAGGCCCTGATAGTAAAGCTTGGCGAGCTGTGCCTGTGCTGCGACATTACCGCCTACGGCAGCGCGCAGTGTCCAGCCAAAACCGGATACATAGTCGCGAGGGCCGCCGCGCCCTTCAACAAACCACCGGCCAAGATCAAGTTGGGCCGTGTCATAACCGCGTTTTGCCGCCTTGATGAGATATTCGCGGGCTTTCGCATCGTCGCGCGGAACCGCCAGTGTCCCATTGGCAAGAATCTGGCTAACGGCATATTCCCCGTCGGGAAGCCCCTGCGTGGCAGCTTTCAGAAACCATGGATAAGCATTCTCAATACCCAGCGCGCCCGGGTGTTCCTGCATCATTATCTGGCCATAGTTGAATTGCGCCATGGCATTACCACCATCGGCAGCAGCCTTCATCAGGGTCTTGGCCTTGGCGGGGTCCTTCGGCGCATATTTTCCCTGAAGCAGGATGGTGCCATAGCGGAACTGCGCTTCCGGATTGCCCTGTTCAGATGCCTTGCCGTACCATTTTGCCGATTCAGCCAGATTGACAGGTATGCCGAGGCCACGCGCCAGCATATCAGCAATCAGCACCTGTGCTGCACCGTCGCCGCTCTCGGCGCGGGGTAGGGCGAGATTATAGGCGGTCTTGTAAAGGCCGCGCTGATAAGCGCCAAAAGCCTCGTCGATGGCGCCCTTGCCGAAGCGTGTCGGATTGACAATGTCGACCGTGGGATCACTGGCCAGTTTCGGCTTGTCCTGCTTCGGGGTCGTTTGCGGTGTTTCAAGCGGCTGTGGTGCGTCGGTTGGTGCCGACGTTAATGATGGAGCATGATTGACGGCAGGAGCAGGTGTGTCTGGTGCAGCCGGTGCAGGAGCAGCTGGTGTTTCCGTGGCTGTTGGAGCGGGCGCTGTCTGGGCTGCAGCCGCGTGCATGAAAACCGGTGATATCGCCAGCACTGCCGCGATGGCGCAAACGAGGTTTCCGGATTTTACTCCCATGGGCCTAGTCCTCAAATCGCGGCGCGTGCTCATCAAGCAGCCGGTTCGCTTCCTTGATGGCGTCTGCCGGTTTGTCATGGCCGAAAACGGCTGCGCCGAGCGCTATAAATTCTGCGCCGGTTGCCGCTGCGTCAGTGATGCTTTCCAACGTATTGCCCGCCTGAACGATGCAGGGAATCTCGATCATTGACGCCCACCAGTCGGCAAGCTCAACATTGCGCGGATGGGCTTCAGGCGTGGTATCAGCGCCAATCTTGCCGAAAAGTACATAATCAGGCTGGGCTTCGCCAATTTCGAGAGCGGTGTGGCGATTCTTGATATTACCGGTTCCGACGATCAGCTTGGGCGAGAATTTCTCGACATTTGCAGCAAGGTCACTGGCCGGGCCTTCAAGATGCAGACCGTCGGCTTTAACGCGGCCCGCAATCTGTGTGTTGCCGACGATGATGGCGGCAGCACCGGCACTCTGGATGATCGGGACAACGGTCTCCGCCATGGTCTGAAAAAGTGTTTCGTCCGTCTCATAGGCTGAGAGCAGCACGGAAGCGACATCGCCGCCAGACAGCGCGTCGGTCAGTTTTTTTGCCAGTTCGTCGGCGCTCGCAACCGGGGGCGCGATCAGAACGATACGGCAGCGTTGGGGTGTCTGGTCATTGTTCATTGGCTGCAACCTTACAATCGTTCTCTATAGAATGGGCAATCGTGATGGAATTCGGGCATAGAGGATGACCGTTCATTTGAACAGTCTTTTCGATGCCTCATCTCCCACACGTCTGTTGCATATTAGTCTTACGACGTAATTACTTAGTAGCAAACAGGTGGTTGCCGCCAAAAAGCATTTTTCAATTGCCGATGTGATCAGTTAAGGATGAAAGACCCTCCTTACCGGATTTCCATCATGCATGATCTCCTGTTGAACCCATGGTTCTATGCCGCTGCCGTTCCGGCCACGATCCTGATCGGGTTGTCGAAAGGCGGCCTTGGCGGCGCCATGGGGCAGGTCGGTGTGCCGCTGATGGCGCTGGTCATGCCGCCAGTGCAGGCGGCGGCGATCATGCTGCCAATCCTTATCATCATGGATGTGGCGAGCCTGTGGAGCTGGCGGGGCTATCGCGACAACAGGACCCTGAAGCTGATGCTGCCGGGCGCTTTGCTTGGTATCGGCATCGGCTGGCTGACCGCATCTGTTGTGACCGATGACATGGTGAAACTCATTGTCGGTGCCGTCGCGATCATCTTTTTTGCGCGCTATATTTTCACCAGCGCGGCCAAACGTGCCGCGGCGCAACCGCACAATGCAGCGGCTGCAACCTTCTGGTCGACCATTGCCGGGTTCACAAGTTTTGTTGCCCATGCGGGCGGTCCGCCCTATCAGGTTTATGCCCTGCCGCTGCGGCAGGACCCGAAGATCTACAACGGCACGAGCGTTATCTTTTTCGCGATTGTTAATGCGATAAAAGTCATCCCATATTTTGCGCTGGGCCAGTTTGACGCCGAGAATCTCAAGGCTGCAGCGGTTCTGATGCCCATAGCGCCGCTTGCAACTTTTGCGGGTGCATGGATTGTAAAACGCATGCGCCCTGAGGTGTTTTATCCCTTCATGTATATCATGATCCTATTGATGGGATTGAAGCTTTCCTACGATGGATTGGCCGCTTTGTTATAATTATGAACTAAAGTTGATCGGCCGAATCGCAACTTTCGGACTATGTAAACATTATCAATCACGACCGTCGAAGAACCGCTCCCCTACGAGGCCGGGAGTGCTGTGGTTGAATCTTGCATGACAGGAATTGGTGAATGCTATGACACAGACACAGCTCCAACAGCGGGATACCCGCATTGATGTTTTCCGGGCTCTGGCACTGCTGACCATCTTCATCAACCACGTGCCGGGAACCGTTTATGAGCATCTGACCCATAAAAATCTGGGCTTTTCGGACTCTGCCGAAGCATTCGTGCTGATCTCCGGTATTGCGGTCGGTCTTGCCTATGGCTCGAAGTTCGAGGCGGGCAACCGCTTTCTTATCACGTTGAAAGCCTGGCGCCGCGCGGCGACGCTTTATAGCGCGCATATCCTGACGACAGTGGCAACGCTGGCGATTTTTTGCGCCGCCGGACTTTATCTCAATCGTCCGGAATTCATGTCCTTCATCAATATCGGACCATTGATGGATCAACCGGCGGAGGCGCTGATTGGCCTTGCCACGATGGGGCACCAGCTCGGCTATAATAATATCCTGTCGATGTATGGCGTGCTGCTTCTCATGCTGCCGCTGTTCCTGTTCCTCGGTAATGTCAGCCTGTCAGCCATGGTTGGCTTTTCCGGCCTGCTGTGGCTGGTATCGGGTGTTTACCAGATTGCCCCACCCAATTACCCGACTCCGGGCGTATGGTTCCTGAACCCGCTGTCTTGGCAGTTTCTGTTCGTCATCGGCATTGCCGGTGTGATGCATGTGCGCCGGGGCGGCCAGATACCGTTCAACAAATATCTGTTCGGATTTTCCGTTGGCTACATCCTGCTTGCGCTGCTTTGGGTACGGGTGCCGTTCTGGGGCATTGATACGTCGATGGGTCTGCCGATGGTGGTGACAGGTTTTGACAAGACGTTCCTGTCGCTGACCCGTCTCGTCCATGTGCTGGCACTGGCCTATGTGATCGTCTCGGTCCCGGCCATTTCCAATCTGGCACGCACGCCGGAAGATCATCCGCTGGCTATTCTCGGCAAGCATTCGCTGCCGGTGTTTATCACCGGGACAATCCTTGCCATGGTTGCGCAGATCGTCAAGGAGATGAACCCCGGCGATGTGCTTGATGATACGCTGCTGATTGCGAGTGGAATCATGGCGCAGTTTGCGCTCGCCCATTATCTTGAATGGTTGCCGAGTATTGGCTGGGGCAAGCGTCCTGTTCCGCAGGCTGACGTAGCAAAAGCAAAGCTGGTTGTCGCTGGCAGGCCTGTTCATAGCGCGGCGAGGAGTTCGGGAATGAAATCCGTAACAGCGAAGACCGCTATCTCCTGATTGCTCTTCCCGGTTTCGACTATTGGCCCGTCCTGATTTTCAGGGCGGGTTTTTGTTGGGTGGTCAGGAAAAACCGTTAGCCATCATTTGTTTCCATGGTCTAAGCTTCTCATGCAAAGCGTTGGGAGGCGTATATGGGTGGTGGAATTTTTGATCGTGATCTTGAGCGCAATGCGGCCAATTACCAGCCGCTGACGCCGCTGACCTATCTGGAACGGGCAGCGCGGGTTTACCCGTCGAGAACGGCGATCATTCACGGCTCTCAACGTTATGACTATGGCACGTTCTATCGCCGTACCCGCCAGTTGGCGTCGGCGCTGTCCCGTCGCGGGATCGGCAAGGGCGATACTGTTACAGTAATGCTTTCGAATACCCCGCCGATGCTGGAAGCGCATTTCGGTGTGCCCATGACCAAGGCCGTGCTGCATTCGGTCAACACGCGGCTCGATGCGGCGGTGATCGCCTTCCAGCTTGACCATGCGGAAACGAAGATCGCCATTGTCGACACGGAATTCTCCGCGGTTTTCCGCGAGGCTCTCGCACTCGCCAAAGTCAAACCACTGGTCATTCATTTCGTCGATACGGAATATCCAGATGATGCGCCCTATCCGCAGGGTGCGCCGTTCGGCGAAATCGATTATGAGGCTTTCGTTGCGAGCGGCGACCCTGACTATGCATGGTCAATGCCCGATGATGAATGGGATTCCATCACGCTCAACTATACGTCGGGTACGACAGGCGATCCAAAGGGCGTGGTCTATCATCATCGCGGCGCGGCGCTGATGGGCTATGGCAATGTGGTGGCATCCGGCATGGGGCGTTATCCCGTCTATCTGTGGACCCTGCCGATGTTCCACTGCAATGGCTGGTGCTTTCCATGGACGCTCGCCTTGCAATTCGGCACCCATGTCTGCCTGCGCTGGGTCCGGGCAAAGCCGATTTATGATGCGATTGCCGATCTTGGCGTAACACATCTCTGTGGTGCGCCCATCGTCATGTCGGTGCTGATCAACGCGGCTGAAAAGGACAAGCGCGAATTCCCGCAAACAGTAACCTTCAATACAGCCGCAGCACCGCCGCCGGAATCCATTCTGGCCGGTATGGCTGATGCAGGGTTTGCGGTCACGCATCTCTATGGCCTGACGGAAACCTATGGTCCTGCGGTCGTCAATGAATGGCAGGATGAGTGGGATGCGCTGGAAGCCTCCTCCCGTACCGCCAAGAAGGCACGTCAGGGTGTGCGTTATGCCTCGCTTGAGGACCTCGCTGTGCTTGATCCTGAAACCATGCAGCCGGTGCCTGCCGATGGCGAGACGATCGGCGAGGTCATGTTCCGTGGCAATATTGTCATGAAGGGATATCTGAAAAACCGGCAAGCCAGCGATGCAGCTTTTTCCGGTGGATGGTTTCATTCCGGCGATCTCGGCGTCATGTATCCTGATGGCTATATCCAGCTGAAGGATCGCTCCAAGGATATTATCATTTCCGGCGGCGAGAACATTTCCTCCATCGAAGTCGAAGATGCCCTTTACAAGTTTCCTGCTGTGGGTGCCTGCGCCGTCGTGGCGCGGCCGGATGATAAATGGGGCGAGACACCGCTTGCCTTTGTGGAACTCAAGCCGGGGCAGGTGGCGACAGAGGAAGAATTGATCGCCCATTGCCGGACATTGCTTGCCCGTTTCAAGGTGCCAAGGCATGTGCTTTTTGAGGCAATACCGAAGACATCGACCGGAAAAATCCAGAAGTTTGAACTGCGAAAGCGGGCAAAACTGATGGGAAGCTGATTGCTTGATGCAACCTTTTGGATGCGGATGGTTTCAACTTCAATGTCGGCATTAACCGCTTGTTAAGCATTACAAGCTATAAATTGATCATCCAGTTTTCTGGATTCTTACCAAGTGGTTTGGCCACTTTGTTTGACGCCTCCCTGTTAGACTCCTGAGAGCCGCCACGTTTTGCGGCTCTTTTTTTTATGTTCATATCTATCCGGCGGCCCTGACGTTAACCCTTTATTAAGGATAAACTTGCGCTCATGTGTGCATGCGGGCAGGTTGCTGGGGAATACCGCCCGTTGACCGTTGTGGTGCCCCGCTTGCTGTCCCAGTAAGAGAGCGCTGCTTTGAGAATCAGCGGATTTTTAATGACAGGGCATGAAATGGCTGAACGGGAATATTACGCTGACAATACAATCCGGCTGGCCGATCGCATGGTCCGCTCGGAAACGTTCAATCACATCTATGATGAAGGCATGAGCCTTGTTGAGGAAGCTGCTGCCTATCTCGACGGGGAAGGCCGCGCCGAAGCCAAGCGCTTGAGCCGTATTGCGGCAACGCTTTATGCCGCCGAATCAATGCGTCTGACCACACGTCTGATGCAGGTTGCCTCATGGCTATTGCTGCAACGGGCCTCGCGCAGCGGAGAAATGACGCAGGAACAGGTTCTGTCGGAGAAGGCGAAAGTTCGCCTCGATACGGAATCAGCACCGGAAGATGTGGAAGGTTGGGATGAAATCCCCTTCGACTATTGCGATCTCGTCCATCGTTCACTGCGCTTGCAGGCCCGTGTCAGGCAGATGGATGACGAAATTTATAATGAGGGTACCAGCACCGGCCCGAGGCGGGCGCTGACGACCAATCCTGTTTCCGACCAGATCAGCCTGCTCGCCACAGCTTTCGCCCATCGCTAATCCCTTTCCGCAGAGCAATTCTGTTTAGGCTGGAAAGGCTCTGGCATATGATAATCGTGTACAACATATAGATTTGTTTCTCTTTTGTTCACCTTTCTGCTGTCAAGTTCCCTGACAGCTCGATAAGGTCTCGACATGAAAGAAGCGATTCGCATCATTGGAATTGATCCCGGCCTCCGGCGTACCGGATGGGGTATCATTGAAACGCTCGGTAATTCCCTGCGTTTCGTGGCAGCCGGTACAGTCCTTTCCGATGCCAAACTTGATCTCGCATCGCGGCTTTGCCAGTTGCATGACGGACTTGCCGGGATCATTCATGGCCAGATGCCGCATGAGGCAGCCGTTGAACATACATTCGTCAACAAGGATGCCACCGCGACACTGAAACTCGGTCAGGCACGCGGTATTGCCCTGCTTGTTCCTGCACTGGCTGGATTGCCGGTTGCCGAATATGCGCCCAACGCAGTCAAGAAAGCGGTGATCGGTGTCGGGCATGGAGAAAAGCAGCAGATTCACATGATGGTGAAGGTGCTGATGCCCAAGGCGACATTCGATACGGATGATGCGGCGGATGCGCTGGCGGTTGCTATCTGTCATGCGCATCACAGACAGAGCGCCATTGGCCGGATTGCCATCGAACAGAAACTGGCGGCACAGCTATGATTGGAAAACTGAAGGGCACTGTTGATGAGATTGCCGAGGATCATGTGATCCTTGATGTGCATGGGGTGGGCTATGTCGCCTATTGTTCGGCACGAACGCTGTCGAACATGCCCGCGCCCGGCGAAGCAGCCGTGCTTCTGATTGAAACCTATGTGCGGGAAGATCTGATCCGCCTGTTCGGGTTCGGTACTGCGCTGGAGCGCGAATGGTTCCGCCTGTTGCAGAGCGTGCAGGGTATCGGTGCCAAGGTGGCTTTGAGCGTTCTCGGGACCTTGACGCCCTCCGATCTCGCCAATGCCATTGCGCTGCGCGATATTGCGATGGTGAGCCGCGCACCGGGTGTCGGCAAGAAAGTGGCCGAGCGCATTGTCATAGAGCTGAAAAACAAGGCGCCTGCCTTTGCCGGTGAAGCTATGGGCACAATTGGTCTCAAGCAGGAGCTGGGTGAGGGCGTTGCCCCCGCCCCGGTTGCCGATGCGGTTTCGGCGTTGACCAATCTTGGCTATTCCCGCGATCAGGCTGCCAATGCGATTGCTGCAGCGCTCCGGGATGCGGGCGAAGATGCTGATTCCGCCAAGCTGATCCGTTTGGGTTTGAAGGAACTTTCCCGGTGATACGGTTGCCTGATCAAGCGCGCTATGCGAGGACATCCGCATGAGTGATGTCAGCCGATTGATAACCCCCGACAAACGCGGCGAAGATGCCGATACGTCGCTGCGCCCGCAAACACTGAATGATTTTGTCGGGCAGGCAGCAGCGCGGGCCAATCTGAAAGTTTTTATCGAAGCTGCCAAGTCACGCGGTGAGGCGCTGGATCACGTATTGTTTGTCGGGCCGCCCGGTCTTGGCAAAACGACGCTGGCGCAGATCATGGCCAAGGAGCTTGGCGTCAATTTCCGCTCGACATCCGGACCGGTGATTGCCAAGGCGGGCGATCTGGCGGCGCTTTTGACCAACCTTGAAGAGAATGACGTTCTCTTCATCGATGAAATCCATCGTCTTAATCCGGCAGTGGAAGAAATTCTCTACCCGGCCATGGAAGATTATCAGCTCGATCTGATCATCGGTGAAGGCCCGGCGGCGCGTTCGGTCAAGATTGATCTGGCCAAATTTACGCTGGTCGCGGCGACGACGCGTCTCGGGCTTTTGACAACACCCTTGCGCGATCGCTTCGGCATTCCTGTCCGGCTCAATTTCTATACGGTTGAGGAATTGGAGCATATCGTCCGGCGCGGTGCCCGCATCATGGGTATCGGCATGACCGATGATGGCGCGCTGGAAGTTGCGCGCCGGGCTCGCGGTACGCCGCGCATTGCCGGACGGCTTTTACGCCGGGTGCGGGATTTCGCCATTGTGGACGGCAAGGATTCCATTGACCGCCAGACCGCCGATTCCGCGCTGTTGCGGCTTGAAGTGGATGCATTGGGACTTGACCAGCTTGACCGGCGTTATCTCTCAATGATTGCCCATAATTTCGGTGGTGGGCCTGTTGGTATTGAAACCATTGCGGCGGGGCTTTCCGAGCCACGCGATGCCATCGAGGATATTATCGAGCCCTATCTCATCCAGCAGGGCTTTATCCAGCGCACCCCGCGCGGACGCGTGCTGACCGCCAATGCGTGGAAGCATCTGGGCCTGAATGCACCTGCGGAGATTATCCAGCAGCAGATCAGCATGTTTCAGGAAGATGAGGACTAGGGCTGGATTTGTTCGTTTGGTCGATGGTGGCTGTATAATGATGGTTCGTGGTTCGACAAGCTCACCATGAGGGAGAGGGGTGATGAAATGGAGCTAAATTCTACCCCCTTTTTGATCTGCAATGTTTGTGATCTGAAATATCGGCGATTATCGTTGCATCCACACTTTCCCTCATGGTGAGCTTGTCGAACCACGAACCACGGGAACATCCATCACCGTCCCCTCAATCCCAACCCCTTCAGGATAACCGGATCAAGCTGGCGCTTGTCATCATCAAGGGTGATGCCGAAAGCACCGCCCCATGACCAGACTGACCACGAAAAGCCGCGTTGTTGTGCTGCCTGTGTCATATCCCTGAGATAGGCGGCGCGCCAGGCGGAGGGCATGTGGAACTCCTTCTGGTATTCCTGCCGGATCATGCCGAACTCGCCGAGCAGTATGCGCTCCGGCGCAATCTTGTGCGCCTTGCCCCAGCTTTCGGCCTTTTTGAAAGGCTCATCCAGCTTCGATTGTGTCTGTGCCGCGTTCATGACGCCGCCCGCCATGCTGTCGAGCCCTTGAAGCAATTCAGGCCTTTGTGCTTCGGGTGCTTTCTCCGTGATCTTCTTGCGAATGGCTGCCAGTCGTTCGGTAAGAGCTTTCGGCCCCAGCAAATCGGGCGGATAGGGCAGGTGCTCGACATAACTCATCACATCGCCGGTCCAGCTGGCACCCTGATGCGTCAGGAAATAGGGCTCGTAACTGTGGAATGTCCAGATGATGTTGTCGTCGTTAAACTCAGCCGGATCAATCTTGTCGAGACCCCAGGCGCTGGACCAGCAGCCACCTGACAGCACCAATGTATGAACGGGGGCGCCGTTGCGTGCGGCTGCATAAAGCCGTTTCAGCATGGGTGGCCATTTAGGCGCTGCAGTGGGGTCGCAATCGATCACCGGTTCGTTCAGCGCTTCAAAAGACGTTGTGGCGGGATCGGTGACAGAGAGGGCTTTGCCAAGCCGCTCGACCATGGCCAGATAGCGGTTAAACAGGGCTTCGTCCGCAATCACCTGCTTTGTGCCAATTTTGCGGGAGTCGCTCGGGATCAGGTGAAAATCAACAATCACCTTCAATCTGGCTTTGTGCAATTGATCGACGGCGGCAAGTGTTTCCCGCATCAGCCTTGTTATGCGTGCTTCCGATGCATCCTCCAGAAAGATCGCGGGATCGACAGGCATGCGCACAAAGTCAAAACCCGCTTTGCGTATATCGGCAAGATTGCGGTCTGTTACGCCTTTGCGCCATTCTGGGAAATTGGCCAAAACCTCCTCGTCATCCCAGTGCTCCGGGCCGGGCCATGTGGTCCAGATATCGAGATTGAGGCCGCGCTGCATGGTGAACGTGGCTGCCAAAGCGCCCGAGGTAAAGACCAGAAGCCATGCGAGGCAGAGAAGGGCGCGGAATGCGGGCAAGGTCAGTTTCCTTCACAACCTCTGGTAATGGCTCTGGACAAAATGCCTGTCGTGCCTGCAAAAGGGAAGGATCATGAGTGAAAACAATCTTTCCGTTCCGCCCATTGGCGGCCTTGCTGGCGAACTAACACCGTTCGGGCATCGTCTTCTGGCGCGGGTTTATTATGCCGATACCGATTTCTCGGGGATCGTTTATCACGGACGCTATCTGGAGTTTCTGGAGCGCGGGCGCACCGACTACCTGCGGTTGCTCGGCGTGCATCATTCAGAGCTTGCCGATGGCAAGCACGGCGAGAGCATTGTCTGGGTTGTCAGGCATATGGAGATTGATTTCAAGGGTGCAGCCCGTATTGACGATGTGCTGACGGTTGAAACCCGCACTGCCGAAATTTCAGGTGCGCGGGTCAAGATGGCACAAGCGATAAAGCGGGGCGATGATCTGCTGATTTCAGCCACTGTTGAAGCGGCGCTGATCAATAATGCCGGACGTCCGCGCCGGTTTCCTGCCGAATGGATCAAGCTTTTTCAGCCTGTAACCTGAATTCAGCGCGTTTAAATGCCGCTTCGGTGCAGAATCATAACTGATCCTTAACCATAACAAACCATGAATAAGGCTATGAAACGGGGTGTTTCGCGTTAACGCCTTCGTTTTACCAAAATTAACCGTGAGAAGCCGCGGTATGAATACTGGAAAAAGTCCGGTCTCAGAACGTGGCTCTCGGAATTTAGTCAGCAAGTATGGATGCCGGTCCGGCGTTCGGCCGAGTTCCAAAGAAATAAATTGGCGCGTGGCCGTATTGCCGAACCATTTATACTTCGGTGGACCATGCACGGGTACAAGAGACGATTGCAGCCCGGTTGAAATACCGGGTTTTCGGATTCGAGGGTAGTGGATATGGAAAATTTAGCGGTTGCTGTTCAGACATCGGATGTTTCCCTATGGGGACTGTTCTGGCAGGCCGGATTTATCGTCAAGCTGGTCATGGTCGGCCTTCTCGGGGCCTCCATCTGGACCTGGGCGATCATCATCGACAAGGTGCTCGGCTATGGCCGCGCCAAGCGCGCCTTTGACCGTTTCGAGCAGGTCTTCTGGTCCGGCCAGTCCCTCGAAGAGCTTTACCGCAATCTTGGCGAAAAGCGCACCACCGGCATGGGCTCGATCTTTATTGCCGCGATGCGCGAATGGAAAAAGTCGTTTGAGAAGGGCGCGCGTTCTCCCATTGCCCTGCAGATGCGTATCGATAAGGCCATGGACGTCGCTCTGTCACGTGAAAGTGATATTCTCGCGGCGCGTCTCGGATTTCTGGCAACCATTGGTTCTGCCGGACCCTTCATTGGTCTGTTCGGCACGGTCATTGGTATCATGACCTCGTTCATGGGCATTGCCGGTTCCAAATCGACAAGCCTTGCGGTTGTCGCGCCCGGTATCGCCGAAGCGCTGCTGGCGACGGCTATCGGTCTGGTTGCGGCTATTCCTGCGGTTATTGCTTACAACAAACTGTCAAGCGATGCGGGCAAACTGACCGCTCGCATGGAGGGCTTTGCGGACGAATTCTCCGCCATACTCTCGCGGCAAATCGATGAGAAGCTGGCGCCGCGTTCTTAAGCAATTGGTTTTACAAGTGCAGGATTAATTGCCATGGGCATGTCTGTTGGTAACAAAGGTTCAGGTGGACGCGGCCGGCGCGGGCGCGCCAGCAAGGCGTTGATGAGTGAAATCAACGTGACGCCGCTCGTCGACGTCATGCTCGTGCTCCTGATCATTTTCATGGTGACCGCACCGATGATGACGGTGGGCGTGCCTATCGATATGCCTGAGACACAGGCCAAGGCGCTGAACAGCGAAACCAACCCTATTTACGTGACGATCAATCAAAAAGGTCAGGTATTCCTGCAGGAAACCGAGATTCCGATTGAAGAAATCGTCCCCAAACTTCAGGCCATCGCCAAGACCGGCTATGAAGAACGCATTTTTGTCAAAGGTGACAAGTCTGCCGATTATGGCACGATCATGAAGGTCATGGCGCGTATCTCCGGCTCAGGATTCAAGAATATCGGTCTCGTCAGTCTTCCGGAAGGCAGCTGATCGACCATGAGGACAAGCGTTACAACCTCCGCCATTATCCATGCCGTTTTACTCGGCTGGGGGCTGTTGACCTTTTCTGCGCCAACGCCGATGGACTTGGCCAATTCTGAATCGCTGCCCATCGAGATCATTTCCGATACGACCCAGTTACAGAAGGGCGATACCAAAGCGCCGAAGGCTGAGAAATCTGCGCCAAAGCCGACGGAAAAGCCGCAGACAAAACCTGACGCCCAGAATATTGGCGACAGCGAAAATGACGTTGAATCAAAACCTATTCCGACGACGAAGCCAAAGGTTGTAGAGTCGGCGGAGGCTCCGAAGCCATCGGAAGTGCCTGTCACCAAGCCTGATCCTAAGCCCGTCGTTCAGCCGGAAACAAAGCCCGTTCCCGTTCCAGCGACGGAAATAGCGCCTGAGGCAAAGCCGAAACAGGAGGTTGCGCCGGACCCGATTACATCAGCGATCAACGATTCAAAGCCAGCGCCAACTCCTGACGCACCGAAGGCAGAGCCGACCCCGCAGGCGGAAAAGCCAGCCGAGGAAGCATTCAAGCTGCCGGAAAATGTGGCCAAGCCTGAGGACAAGCCAAAGCCTGCCCCTGCGCAGACTGCGACAACGCCTGAACGCAAGGACAACAAGGATACGCCGAAGCCAACGAAGACCGCGCCAACGCCGTCCAAAGAGAAGGATGGCATAGCGGAAAAAATGGCGGATTTGCTGAATCATGAAAAAGCATCCGGCGGTGGTGCAAAACGTTCGGCAGATCAAGCTTCGCTAGGTACCAATAAGTCAACGGGCGGGGCAACGCTGAGCAAAGACGAGAAACAAGCGATTCATGATTTGATAGACGGCAACTGGAACAAGCCGGTGGGTGCTCAGGATTATCCAGACATGATTGTCCGCGTTAAATTCCGCCTCAAAAAAGATGGAGAGCTTGAGGGTGCGCCTGAGGTTTCCGGTTCGGGTGGCGATCCCGCGCTCTTACGGACTGCAATCGAAGGGGCACGGCGAGCCGTACTGAAGTCGCTGCCCTTTAATTTGCCGCAGGACAAATACGACGACTGGGCAATAAATGATTACACATTTCACCCAGGCACAGAATAATTGAAAGCAATCGGCCAGCAACAAAAGGGCCCCGAACTGATGAATAAAATGATCCGGACAGTTTTTTCAGCTTTTGCTGTGATTATAGCGATCGCAGCATTAACTACCGTGCCCGCGCGAGCGGACCTGAAACTCGATTTTAGCAAGGGTAATGTTGAACCAATGCCCATAGCAATCACGGATTTCCTTTCCGGTGATCAGCTTGGTGCCAATATTACCAGTGTCATCGCGGCGGATCTGGAACGATCCGGTCTTTTTGCACCGATCGACAAGGGTGCCTTTATCGAAAAGATTTCCAACCCGGATGCGGCTCCGCGTTTTGAGGACTGGAAAGTCATCAATGCGCAGGCACTGGTGACCGGACGCGTTACCAAGCAGCCGGATGGCAGGCTCAAGGCTGAATTCCGTCTCTGGGATACATTTGCCGGTCAGCAGCTTGATGGGCAGCAGTTCTTTACCTCTCCTGACAGCTGGCGCCGTGTTGCCCATATTATCGCCGACGCTATCTATCAGCGTTTGACCGGTGAAAAGGGCTATTTCGATACGCGCGTCGTGTTTGTTGATGAATCCGGCACGCGGGAGAAGCGGGTCAAGCGTCTGGCGATCATGGATCAGGACGGTGCCAATGTGCGCTATCTGACCAATGGCAAGGATCTCGTTCTGACACCCCGCTTTTCGCCAAGCCGGCAGGAAATCACCTACATGTCCTTCGAAGGCAACAAGCCGCAGGTCTATCTGTTGCAGCTCGAAACCGGACAGCGCGAACTCGTCGGCAATTTCCCCGGCATGACGATTGCGCCGCGCTTTTCTTCCGATGGCCAGAAAGTTGTCATGAGCCTGCTGCAGGATGATGGCAGCGCGAACATCTACACCATGGACGTGCGTAGCCGCACGACAACACGTTTGACGAGTACGAGCGCTATTGATACCGGTGCATCCTATTCGCCGGATGGTAGTCAGGTTGTGTTTGAATCCGACCGTGGCGGCCGCCCGCAAGTCTACAAGATGGGGGCAGATGGCTCCAACCCGCAGCGCATTTCCTTTGGCGATGGTTCCTATTCCACGCCGGTCTGGTCACCGCGCGGCGATCTTGTCGCCTTTACCAAGCAGTCTGGCGGCCAGTTCTCCATTGGCGTCATGAAAACAGATGGTTCAGGTGAGCGTATCCTGACCAGCGGATACCATGATGAAGGTCCGACCTGGGCACCCAATGGCCGCGTTCTGATGTTCTACCGGTTCCCTCCCGGCTCAAACAGCCCGCATCTGTTCACGATCGATCTGACCGGGCGTAACCTGCGCCAGATCCAGACGCCGAACCTCGCTTCCGATCCGGCCTGGTCACCGCTGCTTGAGTGATCGAATCTTGATTTACTGCTGATTTATGCCCATTCGCGGCGGTGTTGTGCCAACACCGCCGCGAATGTCGTTTTTCCGCCGCATTGTTTGCATTAAGGATGCAGAACATTCATATATTTCGCCGTTAATCCTGGTGTTAAGAGTGGATTAACCCTGTTTCTTGAATTGGCCTTAACCTCGATATGGTTACTGCTTGTTCACCGAAACAATTCAATTCCTAAGGAGTCCAGGCTATGCGCCGCTTCGAAATGATCGCCCGCAGTCCAGTTGTCGTCGCCCTTTTCATGGCTCTCGCTATTGCGGGCTGTGCGAAGAAACCTATCAATAGTGCCGGTGATCTTGGCCTCAACGGTGCCGGTAGCGCGCGGCCGGGCTCCACACAGGATTTCACGGTAAACGTTGGCGATCGCATTTTCTTCGATGTTGATTCCTCCGTTATCCGTGCCGATGCCCAGCAGACCCTTTCCAAGCAGGCTCAGTGGCTGCAGCGTTATCCTAACTACGCAATCACCGTTGAAGGCCATGCGGACGAACGCGGAACACGCGAATACAATCTGGCTCTTGGCCAGCGCCGTGCCGCTGCTGCGCGCAACTTCCTTGCTTCGCGCGGCCTTCCAGCTTCCCGCATCAAGACAATTTCCTACGGCAATGAGCGCCCGGTTGCAGTTTGCGATGCGGACTCCTGCTGGTCGCAGAACCGCCGTGCCGTTACCGTTCTCGGCGGCGCAGGCAGCTAAGCCTTTCCAACGGATATGGACTTGAGAAAAGCGGCCCTCGGGCCGCTTTTTTTGTCTCACCCGTGATCACAACAAAATTTGGCCGAAGTCGCGTTGCTCGTGTTAGATAGGCTCGCCGTAAATCGTTGCGGTGGTTAAAATTCCCATATCAGGGGCGGTAAAGGAATGAACAAACGACTGAAAAGAATGGTTGTGGCTATGGCGGTGCTGCCTTTTCTGGCGGCCGGCGCAGCCCATGCCTCGAACTTTGATGGCAACTTTTTCCCGTCGGCGCCAAAGGCAAATGTCGGAACGAGTAATGCGCCAATCCAGATGGCACAGGCGGGCGATCCGCGTGTCAGCCAGCTCGAGGAGCAGATCAGGCAACTGACAGGCAAGATCGAAGACCTCAATTTCCAGTTGCTGCAAATGCAGGAGCAGATGCGCAAGGTGCAGGAAGATAACGAGTTCCGTTTTCAGGAACTGGAAAAGAAGGGTGGCGGCGGCAAGAAAACGGACGCCGGTGGCAAGGGCGATCGTACGATCGCCGATGCTGCGCCTTCACGGACAACGGGGGAGGCATCGCCAGATGCCTCCGCTTATCCCGCGGCGCCGTCACGGACGTCGCCGTCAGACAGCACCGATTCCGCTGCTATTGATCCTCAGGCCAATGCTCCCGCTACCGCGCAGCCAGGCGAACCGCCGCGCGAGCTCGGGCAGATCGAGTTTGATGCCAATGGCAACGTAATCGGTGGTTCGAAGAACGATACGCCTGCGTCTGGGGCCAATCCGAACCTTGCTTCGCTGCCGCAGACCGATGATCCCAATGCACTGTACAGGCAGGCCTATCAATTGTTTCTGTCCGGAGACTATCGCAATGCCGAGGCGGCCTTCCGCAGCCATATCGAGCGATTCCCGAAAGACCCTTCCGACCCTGATGCCCGCTACTGGCTTGGCGAATCGCTCTACGGTCAGGAGCGCTATCAGGATGCGGCTTCTGTTTTCATTGACAATCACAAGCAATTTCCTGACGCCAAGAAGAGCCCAGAAAATCTTCTCAAGCTGGGCATGACTCTGGCGAAGATGCAGGATCACGATGTTGCCTGCGCTACCTTTGCCACTGTGAGCACGCGTTACCCCAGTCTCTCAGCCGCGCTCAAAGAGCGCGTGAAGAATGAACGTGCCGCCAACAAATGCTGATAATCGCCCTGATCCGGAAGCGATTTTCGGTGCGATCGACTTTGACAGGCTGACAACGGTCGTCGTGGCCGTTTCCGGCGGCAGCGATTCCCTCGCATTGCTTTTCCTTCTTGACGATCTGCGCAAGGCAAGGCCGTTCTTTCCCCGTATTCTGGCTGTGACTGTTGATCATGAGTTGCGACCGGAATCGGCTGAAGAGGCATTGTATGTGGCCGGGCTGTGCAAGGCAGCTGGTCTTTCGCACCGGGTCCTGAACTGGACTGGTCCAAAACCCGCTTCGGGCATTTCCGCCAAGGCCCGGGATATTCGCTATGCGCTTCTGTGCAAGGCTGCCAGCGAGGCCGGGACCGATATGGTTTTGACCGGTCACACACTCGACGATCAGAACGAGACCTTCATGATGCGCTCTGCGCGTGGCGGCGAAAGAGGTCTTGCCGGCATGGCGCCTGCTACCCTGCTGGACCGGGAAATCTGGCTCATCAGGCCGCTGCTCGGCATCACACGCGAACGGCTTCGCCGGTATCTGCGGGATAGGGGTATTGAATGGCGGGACGACCCTTCCAACACAAACCCCATATATGAGCGGGTGCGCGTCAGGGATGCGCTGCAAAAGCATGATCGTGATGGCATTCAGCCGCTGATTGCGGAAAAAGCCTTGAAGCGGCAGACGCTCAACAGCGAGGCGGCGGCGCTTTTGCAAAATTGCGTTACCGTCGTCAACGGTATTCGCGCTGAAGTGAAGCTGGAGTGTTTTTGCAGCCGTCCGGATGAGGCACAATATCTTGCCGTAGGGGTGCTGTTGTCGGTGCTGGGCGGTCAGCCATTCCTCCCATCGGCAGAAGAATGCGCCAAGGTGGTGCGCCATCTTTGCGAGACGGATATTTCCGGTCGCATGAGCCTTGGCCGTTGCATCATTCAGCGCGGCAAGACAATTGCGACCATTTACCGGGAGATGCGATCAATCCCGGATATCGTGGTTGAGCCTGACAGTTCGCTTATCTGGGATGGCCGTTACCGCATATCGAACGGTACACGAGAACCAGTACGGATCATGGCGAGCGGTGACACAGGATTGGCTTTTTTAAAGGATAGCGGGATCGGGGAGGTCCATCGGGCTTCGGTTACATCCAGCCCCATGCTGCTGTCCAATGGCCGGATTATGGCTGTCCCGGCGTTGAAGGATCACGGGAATGTGCCCGCCGGTGTTGTGGTGGTCAGGCATGTTGCCCTGTTCGATCATATCCTTTCAGGCTATGATGAAATACTTGCTGCCAGCGTGGCAAAATTGTTTGGTTTGCAGGATTACAGGCGATTTTCTGTAAACCAGATTGATAAGAAATGATTTGAGTTTGATTGTCAGCCTTGGCAAGGCCATGCTTCGAACCTATGTTACGTGTAAATTCCGCGTCCTTGCGGTTGTGATTGATGGGACCCGATAATGAATCCTAACTACCGGAACTTCGCACTGTGGGCGATTATCGCTTTGCTTCTGATTGCGTTGTTCAATCTTTTTCAAAGCCCTTCTCAACGTTCGGCATCCAGCGATGTGGCTTATTCAAAGTTCATCAGCGATGTGAATGATGGCAAGGTTAAAAGTGTAGTGATTGCTGGCAACCGTATTACCGGCGCCTATATTGACGGCACTACAACGTTCCAGACCTATTCTCCCGGCGATACCGGTCTTGTTGCGCGTCTTGAGAGCAAGAATGTGCAGATCGCCGCGCGTCCGGAAAATGATGGCTCGACATCCATTGTCAGCATGTTGATCAACTGGCTGCCGATGATCCTGATCGTTGGCGTGTGGATTTTCTTCATGCGCCAGATGCAGGGCGGCTCGCGCGGTGCCATGGGCTTTGGTAAGTCGAAAGCCAAGCTTTTGACCGAGGCGCATGGCCGCGTGACATTTCAGGATGTTGCTGGCGTTGATGAAGCCAAGGAAGATCTGGAAGAAATCGTTGAGTTTCTGCGCGATGCGCAGAAGTTCCAGCGGCTTGGCGGACGCATTCCGCGTGGTGTGCTGCTTGTAGGCCCTCCCGGTACCGGTAAGACGCTTCTGGCGCGCGCCATTGCTGGCGAAGCCAATGTGCCGTTCTTCACCATATCCGGTTCCGATTTTGTTGAAATGTTCGTGGGTGTCGGCGCATCACGTGTCCGTGACATGTTCGAACAGGCAAAGAAGAATGCGCCCTGCATTATCTTCATCGACGAAATCGATGCGGTTGGCCGTCATCGCGGCGCCGGTCTTGGCGGCGGTAACGATGAACGCGAGCAGACGCTGAACCAGTTGCTGGTCGAGATGGACGGCTTTGAAGCCAATGAAGGCGTCATTCTGATTGCAGCCACCAACCGTCCTGATGTTCTTGACCCTGCATTGCTGCGTCCGGGCCGTTTCGACCGTCAGGTTGTCGTGCCTAACCCGGATGTGTCTGGCCGTGAGAAGATTCTGAAAGTTCACGCCCGCAATGTTCCGCTGGCACCAAATGTCGATCTGAAAGTGTTGGCACGCGGTACGCCCGGCTTCTCCGGTGCTGATCTGATGAACCTTGTCAACGAAGCCGCCCTGATGGCAGCGCGCCGCAACAAGCGCCTTGTCACCATGCTCGAATTCGAAGATGCCAAGGACAAGATCATGATGGGCGCCGAGCGCCGCTCGACAGCCATGACCCAGGCGGAAAAAGAACTGACCGCTTATCACGAAGCCGGTCACGCCATTGTGGCTCTGAATGTTGCTGTTGCAGATCCTCTGCACAAGGCAACGATCATTCCGCGCGGCCGCGCACTTGGTATGGTCATGCAGTTGCCGGAAGGTGATCGCTATTCGATGAGCTATAAGTGGATGATCTCGCGTCTGGCCATCATGATGGGCGGCCGTATTGCCGAAGAGTTGAAGTTCGGCAAGGAGAACATCACGTCTGGTGCATCATCCGATATCGAACAGGCAACGAAACTTGCCCGCGCGATGGTCACCCGCTGGGGCTTCTCCGACAAGCTCGGTCAGGTGGCATATGGCGAGAATCAGGAAGAAGTGTTCCTTGGTCACTCGGTTGCCCGCACGCAGAATGTGTCTGAAGAAACGGCACAGCTGATTGATGCGGAAGTGCGTAAACTGATCGAAGATGCCTATACGCAGGCGCGTACCATTCTGACGAAGAAGAAGAAGGAATGGATCGCGATTGCCGAAGGCTTGCTCGAATATGAGACGCTGACCGGCGAAGAGATCAAGGCACTGATGATCGGCAATAAACCGGCCCGTGATCTCGGCGACGATACACCTCCGTCGCGTGGTTCGGCTGTTCCGAAAGCCGGTTCAGCCAAGAAGCCGCGCAAGGGCGACGAGCCTGACAAGGGGCTCGAGCCACAGCCGCAGTCCTGATTCAGACCCGCAATAGTCATCAACGGCCGGTATCTACCGGCCGTTTTTGCACCAATTGTTCATGGGTTGAATGATAGTATAATCGCCACATAATTTGTGAGATGCGCATGTAGGGGTCTTCTGCAATAAGCGTGAAGATCAAGCATAAGCAAAATAGGGCTGATCTCTGGCACTGCCAGATGAGTGACAGCCCGTAGAGTTTGGATAGACAATATGGCTCGAAAATATTTCGGCACCGATGGTATTCGTGGACTGGCGAATGCCTATCCCATGACCCCCGATATTGCGATGAAGGTTGGCATGGCTGTCGGGCTCGCCTTTAAACGTGGCAATCACCGTAATCGGGTGGTGATTGGCAAGGATACACGTCTTTCGGGCTATATGATCGAGAACGCCCTGGTGGCAGGTTTTACCTCAACGGGTATGGATGTGTTCCTGCTTGGACCCATTCCGACACCTGCTGTAGCCATGCTTTGCCGCTCGTTGCGCGCTGATATCGGCGTGATGATCTCCGCATCGCACAATCCTTACCATGACAATGGCATCAAGCTTTTTGGCCCGGATGGTTTCAAGCTTTCCGACGAGATCGAACTTGAGATTGAGCGTCTGATGGACGAGGATCTCTCAAGTCGCCTGTCCAGCTTTGACGCATTGGGGCGGGCAAAGCGTGTTGATGGTGATATTTATCGCTATATCGAATTTGCCAAGCGGACCATGCCAAAAAACATCTCGCTGGATGGCCTGCGGATCGTCGTGGATTGCGCCAATGGCGCTGCTTACAAGGTTGCTCCTGCCGCGCTGTGGGAACTTGGCGCCGATGTCATTACGATCAATGACAAGCCAAACGGCACGAACATTAACGAAGATTGCGGTTCCACCCATCCTTTGAGCTTGATCAAGAAAGTCCATGAAGTCAGGGCAGATATCGGCATTGCACTTGATGGCGATGCGGACCGGGTTCTTATCGTTGATGAAAAAGGTTCGATCATCGATGGCGATCAGCTGATGGCGGTGATTGCCCAGTCATGGCAGGAATCCGACCGGCTTATCGGCGGCGGCGTCGTCGCAACGGTTATGTCCAATCTTGGTTTTGAACGGTTTCTGGGGGATCGCGGCCTGACATTGGCCCGCACCAATGTCGGCGATCGCTATGTGGTTGAGCATATGCGCAATCATGGTTTCAATATTGGCGGCGAACAATCAGGCCATATTGTTATCTCTGATTTCTCGACAACCGGCGACGGTCTTGTCTCTGCCCTGCAGATTCTGGCGGTTGTTCAGGAAGAGGGAAAGCCTGTGAGCGAGGTTTGCCGCAAGTTCGAACCGGTGCCTCAGGTTCTCAAGAACATTCGCACGGCGGGTGGCAAGCCGCTTGACGACAAGAAGGTCAAGACTGCGATTGACGATGCACGTGATCGGCTTGGCAAATCAGGGCGTCTTGTTATTCGTCCGTCAGGCACGGAGCCTCTTATCCGCGTTATGGCTGAAGGGGATGACAGCCAGCTCGTAGATACGGTTGTCAACGACATTATCTCGGTGATTTCATCGGTCAAATCAGCAGCCTGATTTCCGGGAGTGTGATTGATTTGAATGGGCCCCAAGCGGGCCCATTTGCATTTATGTAGCCGCGCAGTGCCGTTCGGTTTTCATTAACGTTAATGAGTATGGTGAATAAACACGGTTAAGCGGGATTTAACTTTTTCCCTTCATATTGCCGTCTAGAACTTTGGTAGCAGTCGCTACATCTAGATTTTGGGCCGGATAAGGGAAATGAAAATGGGCATTCTCAACAAATATGCTGCGATTGGTGCAGCTCTACTGTGCCTCGGGGCAATCCCGGCCCACGCTGCGGATCTCGTGGAAGCGCCAGTTGTGGAAGTTCAGCAGTTTGGTGGCTGGTATCTGCGCGGCGATATCGGCATGAGCAATCAGCGACTTGATAAGCTGGATTATTTCGACTTTGCCAATGCGGAGCAGCATGGTTTTCTGGATAAGGGAGATTTTGACTCAGGCATCACGGGCCAGATCGGTATCGGTTATCAGTTCAACGATTGGCTTCGCGCTGACGTAACAGGTCAGTATCGTGGCAAGACAGAGTTCAGCGCTCTTGATTTTTATTCGAACCCATCACTGGGGCAGTACGGGACGAATCAATACCACGCGAAGAAATCCGAATGGCTGTTCCTCGCCAACGCCTATGCTGATCTTGGTACATTCAGTGGCATTACGCCCTATCTTGGTGCTGGTATCGGTGCATCTCGTAACACGATCTCCAATTTCACGGATGATAACATCCTCAATGCCGGGGGCGGATATGCCAGCGATGGTTCCAAATGGAACCTTGCCTGGGCACTGCATGCCGGTGTGGGAATCAAGGCGACCGACCGTATGACCATTGATCTTGGATATAGTTATGTTGATCTGGGTGACGCCAAGACCGGCACGTTCTACAATTTGAATGGCTCAACCCGCAATCAGGCTGTTACCTTCAAAGACATCACGTCGCATGACTTCAAGGTGGGCGTGCGCTACGCTTTCTGATTGAAACAACATGATTTTTCGAGCGGCAGGAGGCTTTCTCCTGCCGTTTTTGTTTGTGCTTCATTCCGCCGGATCGGATAAATTTAATGTCGCGCACAAACATATTTCTTGACTGTGAACGACATTTCTCCTAGTTCCCAGAGTGGGCCACCTCTCCCCAACGAGAGGCGTGCTATCTGTAAGGATAGGAGAAAACATGACGACGCTTCTAAAGCCGGCGCAGCGCCCGGCTAACCCTAATTTTTCATCAGGTCCCTGTGCAAAACGCCCCGGATGGTCGCTTCAAGCGCTTTCCGACGCATCGCTTGGCCGCTCGCATCGCGCGAAGGTTGGCAAGACGAAGCTGAAACAGGCGATCGATCTTACCCGCGAAATCCTGCAGGTTCCGGCTGATTACCGCATCGGCATTGTTCCGGCATCCGATACCGGTGCTGTGGAGATGGCTCTATGGTCGCTGCTTGGCGAACGCGGTGTTGATATGGTTGCTTGGGAAAGCTTTGGCGCAGGCTGGATCACCGACGTGGTCAAGCAGCTCAAGCTCACCGATGTCCGCAGCATTGAAGCCGGTTATGGCGAACTGCCTGATCTTTCCAAAGTCGATTTTGACCGCGACGTTGTTTTCACCTGGAATGGTACGACGTCGGGCGTGCGCGTTCCCAATGGCGATTTCATTCCTGCTGATCGCAAGGGTCTGACCATCTGCGACGCCACGTCGGCAGCTTTCGCGCAGCGGCTTGATTTCGACAAGCTCGATGTCGTCACTTTTTCTTGGCAGAAAGTACTCGGCGGCGAGGGCGCACACGGCATGCTGATCCTCAGTCCGCGCGCTGTCGAGCGGCTTGAAACCTACAAGCCCGCATGGCCTTTGCCGAAGATTTTCCGCCTCACATCGGGCGGCAAGCTCATTGAAGGCATTTTTGCCGGTGAGACCATCAACACGCCATCGATGCTTTGCGTTGAGGATTATCTCGATGCGTTGAATTGGGCGAAATCGCTTGGCAGTCTTGATGGACTTGTCGGACGTGCGGACAGGAATTTTGCCGCTCTCGATGCTTTCGTTGAACGCACGCCATGGATTGCCAATCTGGCAAAGGTTCCGGCCACACGGTCCAACACCTCCGTTTGCCTGACAATTGTCGATCCGGAGATCACGGCGCTCGACAAGGATGCACAGGCCAATTTCGCGAAAAACCTTGTTGCGGTTCTGGAGAAAGAGGGCGTTGCCTATGATATCGGCGCCTATCGCGATGCTCCATCAGGTCTTCGCATCTGGGCCGGTGCAACGGTTGAAACGGCTGATCTTGAAGGGCTGACGCTGTGGCTCGACTGGGCATTCCAATCGCAAAAGGCCGCGCTGAAACAGGCCGCCTGATTTCATCGGCATGATGTGACCGCATTCGGGTGCGGTCACTCCCCCAATCATTTCATTCCTGATTCAACGATGGAGGCCATGATGGCACCGCGCGTACTCGTATCTGATAAGCTCTCCCCAACCGCCGTACAGATCTTCAAGGATCGCGGTGTTGAAGTCGATTATCTGCCTGACCTTGGCAAGGACAAGGACAAACTGGCCGAAGTGATCAGCCAATATGATGGTCTTGCCATCCGTTCGGCCACCAAGGTCACGGAAAAGCTGATCGCTGCCGCGACCAATCTGAAAGTCATTGGCCGCGCTGGTATCGGCGTCGACAATGTCGATATTCCTGCTGCCTCGCGTCGCGGTATCATCGTGATGAACACGCCTTTCGGCAATTCCATCACCACTGCGGAACATGCCGTAGCGCTGATGTTTGCCGTGGCGCGCGAACTGCCTGAGGCTGATGCTTCGACCCGTGCGGGCAAGTGGGAAAAGAACCGCTTCATGGGTGTCGAGATCACCGGCAAGACGCTGGGTGTTATTGGCTGCGGCAATATCGGCTCGATTGTTGCCACGCGCGGCGTCGGCCTCAAGATGCATGTCATCGCGTTCGACCCCTTCCTGTCGGAAGGCCGAGCCGAGGAATTGGGTGTTGAGAAGGTCGAACTTGACGAATTGCTCGCCCGGGCAGATTTCATCAGCCTGCACACACCGATGACCGACAAGACACGCGGCATTATCAATGCTGAATCCATTGCCAAGATGAAAGATGGTGTTCGTATCATCAATTGCGCTCGCGGCGGTCTGATTGTTGAGAAAGATCTGGTTGCAGCACTGAAAGCAGGCAAGGTCGCCGGTGCCGGTATCGACGTGTTCGAGGTGGAGCCTGCCACAGAGAACGAACTGTTCAGCCTGCCAAACGTTGTCTGCACCCCGCATCTCGGCGCATCGACAAGCGAAGCACAGGAAAATGTCGCGTTGCAGGTTGCCGAGCAGATGTCGGATTATCTGATCAAGGGTGCCGTTTCCAACGCGATTAACATGCCATCGATTACGGCAGAGGAAGCGCCGCGCCTGAAGCCTTTCGTCAAGCTGGCGGAAGTGCTGGGGGCTTTCGTTGGTCAGGTCACTGACGAGCCGATCCAGGAAGTCGAAGTGCTGTTTGACGGCTCGACCGCTGGAATGAACACGCGGGCGCTGGTCAGTGCCGCCTTGGCCGGTTTGATCCGCCCGCAGGTGGCCGATGTGAACATGGTTTCGGCGCCTGTTATGGTGAAGGAACGGGGTATCATCCTTTCCGAAGTGCGCCGTGACAAATCAGGTGTGTTTGACGGTTACATCAAGCTGACGGTCAAATCCGCATCGCTAACCCGCTCCATTGCCGGTACATGCTTCTCCGATGGCAAGCCACGTTTCATCCAGATCAAGGGTATCAATCTTGATGCCGAAGTTGGCCAGCACATGCTCTATACGACCAACAACGACACGCCGGGTATGATTGGCATGCTGGGAACGATCTGCGGCAAGAATGGCGTCAACATTGCCAACTTCTCGCTGGGCCGCGATAATCCGGGCGGAAATGCCATCGCCATGCTCTATCTCGATGAGCGGATTCCGGATCATGTTCTGGAAGAACTGCGTGTTAATAAGGCCATTGTTTCGGCCAAGCCGCTGGAATTTGACATCGGCTGATTGTAGAGACGTTGCATGGCAGCATCTTCAACACATGCACTGAACTGGCGTTTGATGGAAGCGGGGGATCTCGCTTCTGTCATCGCTATGGCGGCCGTCATCCATACGGATTTTTATGAGGATGATGCGGTTTATCTGGAGCGTATGCGTCTTTATGGTAAAGGCTGCTCTGTGCTGGAAGGGCACAACGGCGAATTGTTTGGCTATGCGATTACCCATCCATGGCAGCTTTACACAACGCCTGCGCTCAATAGCCTGCTTGGGCAGATACCCGAACATCCAACAACCTATTATCTGCACGATATAGCGCTGATGTCCGCATCACGCGGTAGTGGCGCTGCGCCGCGCATTGTTTCGATCTTAGCCGATCAGGCAAAGGCGGAAGGGCTTGAAACCATGTCGCTGGTCTCGGTCAACAACTCGGTCGGCTTCTGGCAGAAGCAGGGATTTGAGGTGGTGAGCCGCCCGGAACTCGACGCAAAGCTCAAATCCTATTCTGATGATGCCTGTTTCATGGTGCGAAAGCTCATCTGATCACGCAGCTGCGTGCTTGCGCCCGCTGATTTCGGCAATGCCAATTCCGCCGAGAACCAGCACCAGAGCGATGGCATGGTACAGATGAAATGCCTCGCCCAGCAGGATGACCGCCAGAAATGTGCCAAAGATGGGCACGGCATTGATGAACAGGCCTGCACGGTTGGCACCGATATATTCAACGCCCTTGATGAACAGTACCTGCGCGGCAAGCGAGGGCAGAATAGCCGTATAAAGCACAATCATGATACCGGTGAAATCAGGGGCGATCATTGCGCCGTCCCGCCATTCCCAGATTGTGAAGGGGATGGCGGTGATAAAGGCAAAGAATGTCATGACTGTCATCAGGCTTTGCCAGTGAATGGCCGGGCGAAAGCGCAAAGCCACCGTGTAGCCACTGTAAAGCAGCACGGCGAGAAGCATTAGCGCGTCGCCCTCATTGACCTCTAGTTCGGCGAGTTTGAGAAAACTGCCATGGCCAGCGGTTAAAGCCACGCCGATAAGCGACAGACTGAAGCCCACTATCTGGCCGGGTCGCACAGCCATGCCAAAGAGCAGGAAATTGGCGACAAAAATCACCATGGGCACGCCTGCCTGCTCGATGGTGACATTGATCGCTGAAGTATAGTTCAGTGCGCTGTAGAGAGCCATGTTGAAGAAGGTGAAGCCAAAAGCCCCCAACGCCGCGAGAAGGGGGAGGTTTGCACGCAGCACTTTCCAGTCGTTGCGGATTTGCCTGGTGCTGATTGCAGCGATGAACAGAAATGCCAGCATCCAGCGCAGCAAGGTCAAAAGCATCGGCGATATGTGTCCGACCGCAAGTTTACCCGCCACGGCATTGCCGCCCCACAGAAGAGCAGTCATTAGCAAAAAGATGTATGCGGTACGGTTCATGGTGCGTTGCTGCTTATACTGGCGGAGGAAGTGTTGCTTCACTGCAAGAACAATAGGTTTATTCGTTTGATAATGGCAAATTCACCACGCTTCAGCCGAAAGAATTGTCGCGCTTTTATGAACCAGCCTGTATAGAAGCACCGCATTTGGCAAAAAATGCATGACGAGGTTGTGACTCGAGGAGTTTTGAATGGCTAATGTTGTGGTGATCGGCTCCCAGTGGGGTGATGAGGGCAAGGGCAAGATTGTCGATTGGCTTTCCGAACGGGCCGATATCATTGTCCGCTTTCAGGGCGGGCACAATGCCGGTCATACGCTGGTTGTTGATGGTGTCACCTACAAATTGTCGTTGTTGCCATCGGGCGTGGTGCGCAAGGGCAAGCTCTCGATCATCGGAAACGGCGTGGTTTTCGACCCGCATGCATTCATTGCCGAAAAGAAGAAACTCGAAGCGCAGGGCGTGGTTATTACCCCTGAAACGCTGAAGATTGCCGAAAATACGACGCTGATCCTCTCCCTCCATGGTGAGCTTGATCGCCGCCGTGAAGCCTCCAATTCCGGCACCAAGATTGGTACAACGGGTCGCGGCATCGGCCCAGCTTATGAAGACAAGGTTGGCCGCCGTGCCATTCATGTGCTTGATCTTGCCGATCCCGATACGCTGCCTGCGAAGATCGAGCGGCTGCTGGCCCATCACAATCCACTGCGTCGCGGTCTTGGCATTGAAGAAGTCGATGGTTCCAAGATTTTAGCTGAACTTCTTGACGCTGCTCCACACATCATCCCGTTCATGGATCGCGTCTGGTACGTGCTTGACCAGAAGAAGCGGGCAGGTGAGCGCATTCTGTTTGAAGGTGCGCAGGGCACGCTTCTTGATATCGACCATGGCACTTATCCTTTTGTCACTTCGTCCAACACTGTGGCCGGTCAGGCTTCTGCCGGTTCCGGTATCGGACCGGGCTCACTGCATTACGTGCTGGGTATCACCAAGGCCTATACGACCCGCGTGGGTGAAGGTCCTTTCCCGACGGAACAGCAGAACGAAGTTGGTGAGTTCCTCGGCCAGCGTGGCCACGAATTTGGTGTTGTCACCGGCCGCAAGCGCCGCTGTGGCTGGTTCGATGCGGTTCTCGTACGTCAGGCCGTTGCCAATAATGGCATCAGCGGTATTGCCTTGACCAAACTCGATGTTCTTGACGGGCTCGACGAGATCAAGGTTTGCACCAGCTACGAACTGGATGGCGAGATCATTGATTACCTGCCTGCCAGCCAGGGCGCTCAGGCGCGCGTCAAGCCGATTTACGAGACACTTGAGGGCTGGAAAGAGACCACAGCCGGTGCGCGCAGCTGGAGCGAACTGCCCGCACAGGCGGTAAAATATGCGCGTTATCTGGAAGAACTGATCGGCGCGCCGATTGCGTTGCTTTCGACCAGCCCGGAACGTGACGATACAATACTTGTTACCGACCCGTTTCATGATTAGAGTCGCAAACAGGTTTCGAGGTTAATCTCACAACAAAACCATAGGTTTGGGTGAATGGCAGATTTCGTTGCAGTATTGAGAAAGACAATTGACGGGCTCGCGGACCCAACTCCGGAGCTTCGCCAACGTGTGTATGCAAAGGCTCGCGCAACGATTGAGCAGAAGCTTGCGACGCTGAATGCGCCGGAGGCTGTGGCCGTCCGTCAGAAGCAATCACTGGAAGATGCGATCATTGAGGTCGAGTCCGGTTTTGCAGTTGCTCTGGAAGATCCAAAGCCTGTCATCGAACCCATTCCTGTTGCGCCGCCGGTTCCTGCTCCGGCGCCGCCTGTTGTGGCAGCACCCATTGTCGCAAAACCAGAACCGGCCCCGGAAGCACCAAAGCCTGCGCCTGTTGCTGCGCCGCCAGTGGTTCCTGCGCCGTCCTTTACCAAGCCGCTTGCTCAATCCGATGCGCTTGAAGATTTTCTGACGACCCATGGTTCGACAGGTGCCAAGCCGATCGAGCCCAAGGAAGAGAGTTTCCGCGATGAACGTCCGCTTGCCGGATCGTTCTCGGGGGGCGATCTGAAAGCTGGTCGCGGTCCGGAAGAAGAGTTTGATAATGAGCCGGAGCTTGATTCAACCGATCGTGGCCCCAGTGATTATGGCGTTTACATACGCGGTCCGCTGAAGCAGCCAAAGCCGAAGCGTTCGCTGGTGCCGCTGCTGAGCCTGCTTGGCCTGCTGGTTATTATCGCAGGCGGAGCCTATGCGGGCTGGACTTACAAAGACCAGATTTCGGCACGGGCCGCGTCGGTAAAGACCTATCTTGCCAGCCTCACCAGCGGCGGCGACAAAACGCCTGCAAAGCCAGCTGAGACAGCCGCTAACCAGCCTGCGACACCACCTGTAAAGACGGAACAGCCTGCACAACCGGCGGCTCAGCCGACACCGGCAACGCCTACGGCACCGGGCGCATCGGATGCGAAGCCCGAACCGAAACTGACGCAGCGTCTGTTGCCGGATGGTCAGGAAATCAATCCGGGCCCGGCCAATGATACGCCATCATTGGGTGAGGGCACATCGGTTGCAGCTTCTACGCCGGATCAGCAGCCTGCCCAGCCGCCAGCGGCACAGGGGCAGCCGCAGCAACCTGCAGCACCCGCTGGCCAGATACAGCCTCCGGCTGCCTTGCCGATTGGTCAGAAGGCGTTCTTCTATGAGGAGCGCTCCGGTCAGGATGCCGGTACTGCGGATGCGGGCGGCGTTGTCTGGTCCGTGGTGCAGGAATCACCCGGCAATGATCTGCCACCGGAACCGGCAATTCGCGCTGAAGTGACGATTCCGGATCGCGGTATCAAGCTGCGTATGGTCATCCGCCGCAATGGTGACAAGACGCTGCCAGCAAGCCATCTCGTTGAAATGATCTTCACGGTTCCTGATGGCTTCCCCGGTGGTTCAATCGACACCGTGTCACGCATGACGCTGAAGGATACGGAACAGGCTCCGGGCAGCCCGCTTGTCGGCATTCCGGCCAAGATTGCCGATAATTTCTTCATCATTGCAATGAATGACGCCAAGACTGCTGTTGACACAAACATGTCCCTGCTGCGCCGTCAGTCGTGGATCGATATCCCGATTGCCTACAAGACGGGACGCCGCGCGCTCCTGACCCTTGAAAAGGGTCTGCCCGGTGAGAAGGCTTTCGACGATGTCCTGAAATCCTGGGCAGCAAAAGCTGGCGGTTAATATATCGCTGTCACCTGATGATGATAAAGGCTCCGGAAACGGGGCCTTTTATCTGTCAGAGTTGTTTTTCCATCGGCTGTGCGTTGATCTGCCGGTGTTTCTGTGCCGGACCACTATCCCTGTAACCACAGGCTTTATAAAAGCCATGGGCGGTGCTTGTGCTTGTCAGTTTGCTCACGCTGTTTCCCTGCTCTCGCAGGTAATTTTCAAGCTCACCCAATATGGCCTTGCTGACACCGCGAAAGCGCGCATCCGGCGAGACATAATTGAGGGTGATTTCGCCGGATGCGTTGGCCGAGCCAATACCGAGTATTGTCGTACCCTCGACAGCCACCAGCATGCGTGCAGTTGGATCGTTCATCCATGCCAGCACATTTTCAGGGGTTTTGTTGAAGAGCCATGGATCGAGCCGGGCAGGATCACCGGCATGATCGGCAGTGCATAATTCTGCGATCGAACGACGGAGCACGTTGCAAATCTGGTCCTTTTCGGCAGGAATTGCGGCCCTGATCTTCATGCGATGGCATCCGTTTGCCGAACTGGTGCCGTCTTCGGCTGGCGTTCGTAATAAACGTCCCACTCGTCCTCGCCCGTCTGTTTGAAGCCATGCCGTGCATAAAAGCGCCCAGCTTCACTTTGCTGAAGGACGCTCAAACGAATGGGTAGTCTGGCGGTGTCAGCTTCGCCAAGCAATTGGTGTAGAACGGCACTGCCTAAACCTTTGCCCTGCTGTTCAGGCTCGACATAGAAATGCTCAAGCAGCAAATGTCCATCAACCGGACCCATGGCTACACATCCGGCCATGCGCCCATTCGGCGTCATAATCAGGCGGGTATAATGCGGTCGATAGGAGTTGCGAAAACGGTCATAGGCACGCCATTCATCGAAGCGGCCAATGCGTTCCAGACTTTCGCGCATACAACGAAGGCGTAATTGCAGGAGCCGGTCAAAATCCTCTACAGTCGCGGGTATAAGGGTGAACATGGAAAACTGCCTGTGGTGACTCGTTTGCCGTCAGGCTGATTCTACTCGGTATTTTTGTCAATATTATCTACGTCAGAACACGATATTCATGGGGAACGCGATGATCGGTTACACGATGTTCGGAACGAATGATCTGCCAAAATCTCTTCGGTTTTACGATCCGATCATGGCTGAGATGGGCCTTGATCAGTGCTGGCGTGACGAACAGTCGGTTTCATGGGGTAAGCGAGCAGACGAGGATTTGCCACGCTTCTTCGTGGGGTATCCCTTCGACGGCGGCTTGGCAACCATTGGCAATGGCGCGATGACCGCCTTCAGGTTCGACGATGCTGATATCATTGATCGCCTCTATGCACTGGCGATGCGGAATGGTGGGAGTGATGAGGGCGCGCCCGGACGGCGACCGCATTATGGAGAAGGCTTTTACGGAGCTTATGTTCGCGATCCTGACGGCAACAAGCTGGCCTTCGTTTGTTATAACGCGAAGAAATCCGCGTGATATTTTCCAGTTGATAGGCAGGATTGAAACAAAAAAAGCCCCGGAAATCCGGAGCCTTTATGTTCTTCGTGGGGCAGTGTTTAGCGGGCGTCGGAACCTGTCGAGACGAGCGCCTTCTGCTGTTTGATGGCAGCGGCTTTCACCGCGTCCTGCACCTTTTCAAAGGCACGTACTTCGATCTGGCGTACACGTTCCCGGCTGATGCCGAATTCGGTCGACAAATCTTCGAGCGTTATCGGATCATCAGCCAGACGGCGGGCCTGGAAAATGCGCCGTTCACGATCATTGAGCGATGACATGGCTCCGGTGAGCATTTCGCGCCGGTTCTCCAGTTCATCCTGTTCAATCAGCATTTCCTCGGCGCTGTCGTGGTCATCAACAAGCCAATCCTGCCAGTCGCCGCCAGCTTCGCCGTCGGCGGAGCGGATTGGAGCATTGAGCGATGCATCGCCGGAAAGCCGGCGGTTCATCGATACGACCTCGTCCTCGGATACGCTGAGGCGTGTTGCGATTTCCTTGACCTGTTCAGGGTTAAGGTCGCCATCATCAAGCGCCTGAATCTTGCTCTTCACCTTGCGCAGGTTGAAGAACAGGCGCTTCTGGTTGGCTGTCGTGCCCATTTTCACAAGGCTCCACGACCGCAGGACATATTCCTGAATCGAGGCCTTGATCCACCACATGGCATAGGTTGCCAAACGGAAGCCGCGTTCCGGCTCAAAGCGTTTGACCGCCTGCATCAGGCCGACATTGCCTTCGGAAATAACTTCGCCAATTGGCAGGCCGTAACCGCGATAACCCATGGCAATCTTGGCGACGAGCCGTAGATGGCTGGTCACTAGTCTATGAGCCGCTTTCGGATCGGCATGCTCCAGATACCGCTTGGCGAGCATGTACTCTTCCTGCGGTTCGAGCATGGGAAAACGGCGAATCTCTTCGAGGTAACGGGTCAAACCACCGTCACCAGCTACAATACTTGGAAGATTTTGGGCCACTGAGCACCCCTCCTCATTGTGAAATGAACCCCCATTACCGGCGGGTTCGCAGCAACCGGCCGCCCGCATTGCGCGGCACGACCGGATTAATGCTATCCATATATAGGTAGCATTTTGTCAAAAACACGATGCATTAAGAACCGAAACATTTTGTCACATAAATGTGAACAATAGAGTCAGGATTTCCGCCTGCGTTCTATAACGTACGGTATGAAATAAAGTTCCGCAAGTCTTTTTGATTTTTTCTGTGTGCGCTGGCCTAGAGGGGAGTGGTGCGGAATGCCTCGAGCAATTCAGCCATATCATCAGGGGCGCCGACTTCAAATCGCATGATTTCGCCGGTGGATGGATGTTCGAAAGCCAAAACCTGCGCATGCAGCGCCTGCCTTGAAAAACCCTTGACGACGCTTTGCAGCGGTTCAGCCAGCTTGTTGGCCTTGGTCTTATAGGCACCGCCATATTCGACATCGCCAAGCAGGGGGTGGCCGATATGCGCCATATGGACACGAATCTGGTGGGTGCGGCCCGTCTCCAGACGGCATTCAATGAGGGAGGCAACTGCCGTCGAATCCTCTTTGGCGCCAAAGCGTTCCTGCACATCGAAATGCGTGACCGCGTGGCGCGCATCATCGCGCTCTTCATGCACGACGGCCTGTTTGGTGCGGTCGCGATGCGAACGGCCGAGCGGCGCGTCAATGGTGCCGGTCTTGCGGTCCGGTGTGCCCCAAACGAGTGCCAGATAGGCCCGCTCCAGATCGCCGGTGCGGCCGTGATCGGCAAACTGGGCGCTCAGATGGCGGTGGGCAAGATCATTCTTGGCCACGACCATGACGCCGCTGGTTTCCTTATCAAGGCGATGAACGATGCCGGGCCGCTTCACGCCGCCAACGCCGGAAAGCGTATCACCGCAATGATAGATCAGCGCGTTGACGAGGGTGCCGGTCCAGTTCCCGTTACCGGGGTGAACCACAAGACCTGCTGGCTTGTTGATAACGATGAGGTCCGCATCTTCATAGAGAATATCAAGCGCGATATCTTCGCCCGCAGGCGTTGCGTCTTCCGGTTCGGGTATCTCAACGGTGATGCTGATACCTTCGCGCAGCTTGTGTGTTGTCTCGCGCACAACCTTGCCATCGACTGTCACCTGACCATCGGCAATGAGCACCTGAATGCGGTTGCGGGACAAATCCGGTGCGAGTTGTGCTGAAAGCCAAGCGTCAAGACGCTTGCCCGTTGCCTCACTATCGGTAATTAGCTCTTTCAAAGACCGCGTCCCTTCGTTACAGAGGCTTGGTTTCGAAACCTCGGAGAATGCCATACATGGCCAATATCAATGCTGATACAGAAACGGAAGAGCAGCCGCTCGATCCTGCAATGGAACGGGTGCGCCGCAAGATGATCCGGCTTCTGGCTGTTTCCATCGGCATTATGGTGATTGGTCTTATGGCGGTGCTTGCAGCCATTGTCTACAAGATTAACCAGCCGGTGGGTGGAACAGCCAAGCAAACGGCCATTGCCGCTCCTGCGTCGGGGCAGCCGATTGGCGATGCGCTGGTGGGGGAAGCTATCACGCTAGATCCGGGCACTCGGGTTCTGTCGCATAATCTTTCGGGGTCTATGCTGTCGCTGGAAACAAGGCTGGCCAACGGTACACGGCAGATTCTCGTCTATGATGTGGCCACCAAGCGCGTGGTTGCGCGCATTTCGGAAGCCGCCAATTAAGGCATCGATGAAGGTGCGATGATCAATCTCTATCAATTGGTCATTGCGCTTTTTGATTTGCTTGATTATACCCGCCCAATCGACTGCGCGCCCATCGTCTAGCGGTCAGGACGGCGCCCTCTCACGGCGCAAACAGGGGTTCGATTCCCCTTGGGCGTACCAATCAATTCAATGGCTTGGCGTGGCGTGTCGTAGATACATGCAATAAGCATCAAATAAGCCAATTCGAATGGCCATTGGGTTGCTGCGCTCTGGCCAACTGTCACATGAACCTCGACATCGAAAACCACTTCATGAGTGGCAACGTTTGCACTATCCATATCTAAGAAATCAGGAAAATCTCGAATCTCGACGTGAAGGATACAGGCTTTGAAAGCAGATATAGAGTACTGATACGGTGTACTGAGTTGACATAACAGAAAATAACACTATTTTAGAAAGCAGCAATAGACAGCGAGACTTCCGTAAGGTCGCTATTGCAAGTCCGCCCAAGAGGCCAGCATACCACGGTAAGCGACACTCGCACGATCTAATTAGTGATTATAAAAAGGGCTCCTTACGGGGCCTTTTTTATTGCTTCGGAATTGTAATGCCGTTGTAATGAGACTTCTTGATGAGCACGCGGATTTTCTCGCGCTTGCCTGTCTTCGACATATCAAAATAGCGTTCGTATGCTGATTTCACAACAAGCTCTGTATCAATTCTCTTAGACCGACTTGGCGTCAACTGATACATGATCGAATAGTGGGTGCCGTTAATAGGCTGAGCATTACATATCACCAAGTTGTTGACGTTATTTTTGTCTCGCGATTCCCAGCTTGGATAATTCTGATCGATCATAGCTCTGCAATGGTCAGGAAGAGTCAAAGACCAACCGTAGCGAAGTGTACAGAATTCGCGCCATCTGCCGCCCTCATCCTGGAATCTTTCCTCAACTGGATCATCCGCGCTGTCGGCCTTTGAATACACATGGGAATGGTAGGAAACGCGGACAGTGATGTCGCGCCCCTCCGGTCCTTGCCCCACTAGTTTTACAGTGAAGGGTTGCAGGTGGTGCAAATTATATTTGGTACCGAGTGAAACTATCGGTCTATGGATAATTGGAAAAGGCAGTTTGCAACCCCCATGAGCAAGATGTGACTAAGTATGTTACGAACTGCTGTGTTAACAATCCAGCACTTTACAAAAGGTCTTCAACCCAGCCTTAGTATTTGTACCGATTGTAAGAAATTGGGTGCTAGGCAAAATTCTTCAGCGCAGTGGAGCGGGAGGGTTATAAACTAATCCGCACATCGTTAGCGTTTACCACTTCTAGTAAACGCGCTTTAAAGGGGTAAGCATCTGAAAATGAATATTGTTTGGAGCTAACTTGTCAATCCGAATGATTTCACTGCAGAGCCGATTTAAATTGATCTACCCCATAGAAAACATTGAGAAATCGCATTTTTACCTGCCTACTTAGTAGGTCTGGTTGAGTCGCCGATGTATTGAATTAGCTCTTCTTCTTGACATGCCGGGTAGCTCAGGCATTGCCAAACAAGCTTGCTGCGCTCTCCCTGTTGGTGAATTGTTATCGACCTCATTCCATTGGAGCATTTGGGGCAGGCCTTAGCATGACTTTCAAATATTCTTGGCGGTCCGTCGATTCGAAGCTCGTTTTCCAACAAACTTGTTGGGGCATCGATATAACGTTGTTCTTTGAATGGTCCTTGTTCTCCCTCTGCCGATTTATTCTGGGCCTGCCGGTGATTATTGGGGATGAATTCCCCATCGCCTAGGCGCTTATTTAATTTGGCTATGCTCCAACCTGCGCTGAGCCCAGCTAATAGGCTAATGAAAAACCTGATCGAACCGGGAGTACGGTCTACGCCGCCGTGATGCGAACATGCCCCTTGTCTCCCTATGGACATGGAGTGCCAACCATCTTCACACGTTCGAGGGCCCTGCACGCTAGAAACACCCATAAAAGTGACCAGCCATACAACTATTCCAATGAGCCAAGGCGACCTAAGAAACGACATGGTGCCAATTATCCGTTGTTGCCGTTGGCGCGCAGGTGCCATTCGATATCCGTAAGGACGGTGGCCTCTAGGGTAATATTGTCTCCAAACAGATTGGCATGCGCTGCCAGCAATCGCCGTGTCGCTACAACCGCCGCCGCCCGTCCTTCGCATTTTTCGTTGATTACTCTAATACTCTCCATAACGCCCTGTTCTTGGGATTGGAAAATCTCGATAATCGCGTACCAAACTCCCTTTCCACTCTTTCGTCGGCGCATAAGTTCCAACTGATCCTCGCCCATTTTGGCTAAGGCTTCGTACAGGTGGCGGTGTTCTGGGTCATCTTGGGCTTGTTGTCGGGCCTCATAGATAAAGCCTTTCATACTTGGCTCTTTTAAAAACTGGAGGGCGCTGGCGGTTTCCCAAAAGCTCTTGGACGCCCTGCGCATGGCCTGTTTTGCGTCAAAAGTTAAGGGCGGCCTTCGCTGGGAGACACCCCTTGCATCTTTCAGGCGGTCAGCCTTCACTTTTGGCCATATGTCTCTGCTAACCCGTTCAATGTCAGCAACTGATGGCGTCCAACGATACTTCTCTGCTATACGCTTCTTGCTCAGCTGCGGCCTTATTGAAACAACAGTGGCAGATGTCGACGTCATGTCATGGATCGAGTTCATCAGCTCTGCCATGACTTCTTGGAGTCCGGCAGTTATTTTACCAGCATCGTCAAAGGTCCAAATCGCGCCATAGCTGCTATCTATTTCAACCGGCTTCCCATCTACATTATTCAGTAGCAAAGCCATTACCTTTTGACGAGAATTGGCATACTGCGGCATGGAATCTGAGCCGTGAACCAATCCATCAACAAGCCTCTGCGAAAGTCGTAGAGGCTCGGAATTATCGGAAATTAGGAAATGCCGGAGTGTTAACGGCATGCATTCTGCCCGCACGTTCTATAGGCACAGACCAGAAATCTATTAGCCATTCATTCCTCCCCTGGAGGAATAGAATCACTGAATACTTCATGGGTCAATTGTACCTGTGAAATTGAGCCGTAGAGGGCTAATTCTTAAATTTCAAATTTGTATCAATCCCTCAAAAGCAATAGCCTTGCTCCAGTACCGTTCCCGTTTGTTATTTCAATGTTATGCAATGCGTACGCAGCTTTAATCTTCTCCTTGATCTTTTCGGACGCCAAGCCGGTGTTTTCAAAACGATGTACTGTTGAAAATGCAATTCCGGCATTTTCAGCAAGCTCTCGCACAGACCATTTCAAAATGGCACGGGCTGCTCGATTTGCCTCGGGGGTAAGTTCAGCCATATGTTTCTCCGCATTGAATACACTTGTAGTTATTGACGATGAATACGCTTGTAGTTATAACTACACTTGTATTCAGAAATCAGCAAGGAGTGATATCAATGATCAACAAAACAAGTTCGGAAAATTTACCAACAATGAATCGTCGCAGCTTGCTTCTTGGCCTTGCTGCGGCATCGACTGTAGCCGCGAGCGCAGGGGGTACGGTAGCATCCGCCTCAAACCAACGCCCTAAATTGCTTAGCCTTGGGGATAAATTGTATGCGGCAGAGGCGGAATACATCGCGGCCTACAACGCTTTGATTGATGTAATTTTAGATTGGTCCCCACACTGGCCAGTAGCACCCGATCAAATTACCGAAGCGCGCTCTTATGCGTATAGAAATCTCGACTTAGAGCGAGATTTGCGCGGATATGGCGCTCCGCGAATCGGGGAAGACAAAACCCGTCGAGTGTGGCACTCAAAAGACCTGCTCTCGGAGATACATAGAGCAGAGGAGCAGGTGGAAAGGTCCATATCTAAGAAAAGCCGCGCTGCGTTGGAGAAAGCAATCAAGAACGATCATCATCGTCTCGTCCTTGCAAAAAAATATGAAGCAGACTGCGAGCATATCAGGAACGCGTCGGGATGCGCTGCGGCCAAAGGCAGGGAGAAAGCCGCAGTTGCAGCACTCAAGGGCCTCATGTTTCAGATAATGGCCGAACCCGCTTCCAACATGACCGATGCGTTAATACAAGCTCAAGCGCTTACGGCGTGGGGGAAAACAGATGAGATATTTACCATCGGTTCCGAAAAGTGGGCGCCTCAACTGGCGGCTTCCATTCTGCGTTTAGCACAACCCGCACGCAATGTGATTTAAGGAGTTTGCAGATGGCTCTCGGAGTTATGACCTGAGAGCCATGGGCGCCCTTCAGATTTTTTCCCCTTTTTATGGCGTCGCAAAAGTCCGAATGTGCTTGCTTTTTCGGTCTTGACTCTTTTCCTCAATAAGAACAAATGTAGAACGGAACGCTATTGCGGCGACGTTCACCACACAATTTGAAATTTGATAACCCCAACTGTCTCGCGCGATGGGGAGCGAACAGGCTTTGTCTCTGGAAGGAGAAACGGGCCGATGAACGAGCCAGTACTGAAACAAGAAGATGAAATTGAATTGCTGATTGCTAAACATGGTGGCGATTTCCGCGCGGCCATTGATGCCCTGTTGAAGGACAATGCATTTCTTATAAGAGAGATTGAATACGCTTCACTCATTGCCGGGCACGGTTATGCGCGGGGCTGGAAGCCCAGAACGTCGAGGCATTGAGATGTCAGGACGAAGCAGAGGCGATATTTCCGAAACGCTGTTCAACCAGATTTACCCCTATCAGGTGGCTTTGACCGCCCTTGAGGTTCAGATGCGATTTAATGAGGTGAACAGCTTATCCCGCCAGCTCGAATGTAGCCGCCTGAACAGGACTGCGTGGTGTTGGAACGAAGGCTACGTCATCTACTGCTTTGCGCTCAAGTCGCAGGCCGAAGCGTTCTTGCAGGCTTTCGACGCAGAGTGGGTCGACCCCAAAGAACGCATGCGCCAAAAATGGGTGTCTCGCTGGCGGCGGATAGAGGTAGGCCGTCTTGGCTAGGAAGAAGTTCTTGAACGGCTTGAAGGACACAGACAGGTTTTGTGATCTGGAAAGCTGGGATGATCTCTACGGCTATTGTGCGCATTGCATTCGAATGGGGCTGGTTGATCGATACGAGCTTGAGCGAAAATATGGAACGCGGCGGCGGATCAACAGCCTTACTCCCAAACTCAAATGTGTCTTGTGCAAGGGCAAGACTATGAACAAGTTTGGCACCAACAACCGGGCGCGGGATTGAGCCGTGGGCAAGCTGCGCGTCTATATGATGATGGTAAGCAATCTGGAGACATTCGGCGACCTCGCCAGTTGGGAGATACTGTTTGCCGTCTGCACCGAATGCACCCGCGCAAAGCAAATAGACCGCTACGAATTGGCAAAGAAGTACGGACTGCATAGCCCAATCAATGTCATCAGGCCCAAGCTCATCTGCAAAGCATGTGACCGAAGGACGGTTTCAGTTATCGGGAAGGCAAACGGGCCGCGCTAATCTGCATCTTGTGAACGACAAGGGTTCAACTATCATTGGATAGAACTGGGACAGGCGGGGAGGTGCAATTGCCGATTGGTTTTCTTAAGACCCTAAGGTACGACGTCGGAGGCGACGAAATACTTAAGCGCATCGACTTCCATCATGCGCTCCGCGTTAGAGCGTCAGTCAAAATTAAACAGGAATACGGCACCTCAAAGAGATACGTTGCAACGAGATTCAACCTTATCGACAATAAGTATTATGAAATTGATGAATTTCTTCAGCTTCTTGATCAAACAATAATCAAGCTACAGCAGACCGCTTCTGAGATTCGTGAGATGACCCAAACGCACACCTCCGAACAAGAAAACGAACGAGGTCGTAGTTAGGCATGTGCAACCTAAACAGAATTACCACTGGTTTTCAGGCAATGCGCGACCTCTTCAAGAGGATCGGCAATCGCCCGAAGAAATAGACATATGGATGAATGCGCCTGCCAAAAAGGCCCTATTCCTGCAAAAGCCCCTGCCCGATGCAGATTTGATCCTATTGCCGCAAACGGGAGCATGACATGCCGAACGAGCCAACACTTGAGGAAGCGCTGCGAGTTCTCAAACTATCCAACATCAAGCGCTACAAGTATTTTATCGAGCGCATTGTTGAGACTGGCGTGGTCCATGCTATCGCCGTTGGCAACAATTATGTGATGCTGGACGACGACAGCGGCAAAACAGTTTGTTGTCCATTGTGGCCCGCCGTCATATTCGCCGAGCTATGGGCAGGACCAGAGGCATTTGCACCGCATCAGCTTCTTGGCTCCGAGGTCGCGGCCTTCGAGCTTGACGTGATGCTCAATGAGTTTTTGCCTGATCTGAGAAAACAGGGGTTGGACGTGGGGATATGCTTCGACCGCACCACAGACGGGCCAGTTGTACCAGTTGATAAGGTGATTGCCGACATTGAGAATGAGTTGAGCAAAACAAAGAGAGCGTTGCACTGAATCAAATGCGATGGCATCGAAGTTCGAGGGGGCAATCCTGACCACGCCACAAGAAGAACACGAGACGAGTAAGTATCAATTTTCGGTACGCTACACCGAAAGCATGCTCAAACGGGCTGTTAGAACCTTCATTTGGCGTAGAGTATTCCTAAGCCAATGGATCTGGTGGCTTTTGTTGGGAGGTGGCTGGTTGCTGCTTCTCTACGTCACTTGGACCGGCGCACCCGCATGGCCGCTCGCCGCATTCAGCGGCTTAATGATCTGCATTCTGCTTTTTGTAGCGGTCCTGTGGCAAAACCATTTTACCAATACTGTGGGAAAGTTGCGCCGCATGGAGAAACCCTACGGCCACGTCGTTTTTTCAGATGATAAATTTACGCTGAGCTCTGATCTCGGATCAAGCACGATGCCTTGGTCAGCAATTACTGAAATCTGGCAACGCGATGAATGCTGGATGGTGTTTATTGGTCAAAACCAATTCTTTTCACTGCCAACGGAAAATGTACCTGCTGAGGCTCTCAAGTGGCTTCTTGCCAGAACAGTCTTTGAAGACTCGTGATGATCTGAAATCGATGTAGGTTCCCGAACGTTTATCCTGGCATCTTCTCAGCTTCAATCAGCGACCTTCTTTGACGAAGATATAAGCGGCCTTTGCCGCTGTTACAAAAGCCTCTCTCGCCTCATCGACTGAGCGCTCCTCTTCCAGCGCGTCCAAACATGATTGCTGTGCGGCGAGGTACGTCGGGCCCTCCCGTTTTGGCCAATCATAAAGTAAGAATTCTGCCGCCTCCTCAACAGAAGTGATATTTCGGAGTTGGCCGACTTCCTTCGTTTCAACGGTTACAGATTCAAATGGGTGTTTGCGCATGGGCTGAAAACGCATGCAATTGCATTCAGTTCCCGAGATACAAAAACTCCACGCAGACGGAGAAACGGCGGCACGAACTTTTTCGAGCCAATTTGAGGGGGCAAAAATTTTCGGCGTCAATCTTCTGCCGATAGTTAAGTTTCCGGGGCCGAAGGTCTGGCTTCCACCTTCGCAAGTCCGTCCTTGACGATAGAGGATAAAGACGCCGCTCAATTTCGCCTTTTTCCCGGCTACGATCCATCAATTAGGTCATCTTTAGAGAGGAGTCGTCTCATATGAAGGGATATTTTTCATGTGCATTGATATTTCTATCAATGGCAAGCGTATTGCCGGTGCAAGCCGCACCTCGCGAGTTAGTTTATTCACCTAAACAGGGGGTGTTGTGCGACAAACACACGTGCGCCGACAGTAGGGGAGTATCCAAGAAACTCACTGAAAAATATCTTGGCAAGCAGGCAGCAACCAAACTCTTCTCGCAAGGTGATTTCGACCTGACAGAATTTACGTTTATGAATGGTATTTTCTGCGACACGAAAGAGCGCCTGTGCAGAAAAGACCGCTATTATGGCACCAACAATCAACGCAGCCCGGTATCTGACAAATACACAAAGATGCTATTCGGGAAGTGAAAATAGCCTCCGCATCCAAACATGCAAGGGCTTGATCACGACGGAGTATTTTGGCATATGGCCAACGCTTGCGGGAAAGCAGGCAGAGGCCCGGTTAACGCCTACCTTCGAAAAGCAGTCGCTGCCGGGCCTGACTTGAAGTTATTTTTCGCGTTCTCGATGATCTACATATTGCCAGCAGCGCCGATTAATCAACGAAGAGGCGCCTTATACCCCTGCCGATCAACCGCCCAGCAAAACAATGGAGACTGATTGTTAAAATTGGCAGCAATCCGAACGTAAACATAGATAGCATTAAGAACAGTCCCGCTGGGGGCAGTTCGGGGCCTTGATCGTTGGAGATTACGAAATAGAGGGCCACCGCAAACATAATCCCCAGAATACCGATACCGTTCGGAAGCCAATACCAATCTGTTTCCTTGACCTCGCGCCTAACCCAAATCACCGCCATGATGACCAAGGGTACATAGTGGATCGCCATCAGGAACCGAGCAATTCCAACTGCAAAAATAAGCTCCAAACTCGTTCACCCCCCGGCCCGCGAACGCAATGCTCACTCGTTGCATTCAACGTACCTGAAAAGACGCATTATCCACAATTAGTGTTCCTACCAATCCTTCCTATAACAACAACGCCGTCAATTTCGAAATAAAGCTCACTCGCATGAGCGCGCAACTCCCGCTGTTCTGGTTTCCAGCCATTTTAAAATGCCTATCTGCTTGTATTAATGGTGATGATGCGCACTTAATGTTCTTTCTCGAGCGTATATCCCTGCATCTTCCACCGTTTCGATAAACGCTATCCGAGCCGCTTTCCCAGACTGCTTAAAACTTGCCATTTAATTCACCTAACATACTGTTTTCTTGAGCGGTGGTTTATCTTGAAGACGCCCGGCAATAATCCGAACGTGTGGTTATCCTCCTCACTGTTTTCAGTGGTAACCGCCGCCGCTATTTATCGTCAAAACTGGGCCGGTTTGATACATCTAGTGTCTGCTTTGTTTGGAATTGTAATTTGGCATGAAAGCAGGTTATTCAGGACAACACAATAATATACTGCCTAATAGTATGTGGTGTGTGGTTACTCTGGGGGCGCGATGACAAATCAAAGCAAAATCGCTTTTGCTACGCTTGTTGCAGTTATGATCGCAATTCATTTTTACGTTTATGAATCAGCAATTGGGTTTGGCTACAGTATCGTCCAAACCGTAGTTTGTTTTGCGATTACTGCCTGCATTGTCGGGACAATCTCTCACTTCAGGAAGAGCAAATTCAGGGCTGATATTACCTTTGCTTTCACGATAGTGGCCCTCATTATGACCAATCGTGCAATAATTGTTGATAATGCTGCATTGATTCAAGAGGCGGAGACATTGGGAGCCAATGGTGTATCAGACATGTGGGCGTCGATCTCAAGCAATCCCTAAATGTCATGTCTTGTTTTCAACCGCTAACTTATTGTTTTGATATAAATATCAGAAGCGATATGGCAGGTTATCGTGTGCTGACATACACCTTATTGGCGGATTAGATCCATTTGTGAACATGACCTTACGTCGTCCATCGTCGTGGAGCTGGAGATACAATTACGGAAGTCGTCGTAGTTTGACGCCATGGATTTTGCTTTCTTTGCTAAACCGTCCATATCAGATTTGCATACAAACCCTCCATAATTGCAGGTGAAGCTGTCGAAGCAAACCGCGTCATTCGTGACGCACTTTCCCCGACTCGAACAAACCTTATCACCGTAATTAAGGCACGCAGGCTGGCCTGCCATTGGGCAAGTGAATGACTGCGCGCCAGCATGGTTGGTTAATCCAACTATCATCATAAGTACTACATATAATCTCGCCATTACGCCCCTCATTATTTCATAGCCACACTTGTATATTTGGTATTATCTCATTAAAAAGAAAAAGGGGTCTATTGGGAAATAAAAATGATGCGTTTTATAATAACGCAGATAATTGCACGTGTATTGTTTATTGTGTTGTCGTCTGTAACATTGGCGCATGCTGCGCTCATCTATGAGCCACAAACAACATCAGGCGGCATCAGGTACATTCTCGTAAGTGGGGAATTTGACTACTCAGACGACTTGGGTGCCTTCAATACGCTTGTTCGCTCTCATAACCCATCGGTTGTCACCTTCAACTCAGTTGGTGGCAACCTATTCAAGGCAATGGAACTGGGGCGATTAATTAGAACGCACCACCTGAACACGCTTCAGATACGGGGAATGGAATGCGCGTCTGCCTGTTCATTGGCCTTTATCGGCGGGGTCTCTCGCTTGGCTGCACCGGGCTCCATTGGTGTCCATAAGTCTTCATTTAGTACGTCTGACGGAATGAGTGTGGATGATGCTGTTTCCCAAGTTCAGCAAATTACAGCAGATGTCATTACCTACATGATCGAAATGGGAATAGACCCGGGTCTGCTTCAACTTTCTCTCAAGTACGATAGCAACGATATTCGGTATTTATCGGGCAGCGAAATGGCGCAGTTTAAGGTCGTCACTGCCGCTCAAAGCGAAACCGTGTCTGCTCAGGCTAATCCGCCAAGTACCATTGCGCCTGCACAACAGACCACATCTGTTGCAAGCAACCGTTTCACCCTGCCGGAGGCGAAGTCTGGGCGAGTTCGCCATCCAAAAGGTCAAGCACCTATCAAAGCCCAGCCAGATGGAAAATCGATGATAATTGCCGACCTTCCAAATGGAACTTCAGTGACGATCCAAGGAGGTCATGAACGCTGGTATGAAGTAACGACTTCAACGGGATTGCGGGGCTTCATGCATCATACATGGGTCTGGGTACAACAGTATGATGGGGGTAACTTCAGCGACCGCCGAATCCAGATCAAGAGCTTCAACAATTTTGAGGACGCTGAACGCTTCGTGAAAAGTTCACCGCTCAAAACATCAGCATATCTCGTTACCAATGGTTGGTTTGCAGTGACGCTCAACGACACTTTCAATGAAACGGACGGCAAACAGCGCGTTCAGCTTCTGAAGGATGCTCATAGCATTCCTGACGACGCGTTTCTGACGTTTCCGAATACATATGTCCGTAAAGTCTGCTGCAATTAAGATGCCTAACTGGCCTACAAAAAAAGAAAATTGGGGGGAAATATAAATGGTTTATCGAGTTTTGGCGCAGGTATTTCCCTGCATATTGCTAACTGCGTGTGCTGGTTCGAGTGCCATGCGGGTTTCGGCCAATGAAATCATAATCAAGACAAGTGCCGCTCCAATTTGTGGCAGTAGTGGAGCGGCCAAAGTTGCCCAGAAACAAGCCGCCATCGAGACCTTGAAGGCGGGCTACGACCGATATGTCATCCTCGGGGAGGCGAGTGGTAACAACATCAGCACAACGCAGCTACCGGGAACATATCAGACATACGGATCGGCCAATGTGTATGGGAACTACGGTACTTATCAAGCCACCACCACGTATCAACCTGGTGCCGTGATTACGACGGGAGGCTATCAGCAATCACTAGGCATTCGTATGTTCAAAGAAGGCGATCCAAATGGGAGTGCGGCGATACCCGCGCGTGAGATACTGGGGCCAAAGTGGGCGGATTCTATCAAGTCAGGGGTTTTCACCTGTACGTAATATTCAGATTGAAATCAAAGGGGGCATGCGTGGGGTATTTTTATTTTGATGAAAGTATTCATGAGACAGCCGGATTCATTGTGGGAGCATTTGTATATTCCGAGATAGACCTCACCCCATTAGTTCTGGATGCAATAGAAACCGCTGGCCTTCGACCCAAGCTAGACGAGTATAAAAGCAGCTTGCCGATGAGTAAAAATAGTCAACAACGAGAATTGCGTAGCCGAATGGCTAAGTTGCTACAGCTACACGTAAGAACCGCGCTTGTGGTCATTCCCAGCGCTGAACGAGCTCGTCTTGGAAGCGCTGCTATTGCGTGCTTAGCGAAGGTACTGGGGGCAAACTCTCTATTGGACTCACAGCATAAGGTGTACTTCGACGAGGGTATAAATCTTACCCGACTTGAGCGTGCCTCCTTCGGGAATTGCATAATCAAGGATCAGTGCGACTCAAAGGAAGTTGGAGGAATCCAAGTTGCTGACCTTGCTGCCCACTATCTAGCAACAATGCTTAAAGACGAAATGACCAACGATGATGACAAAAAAAAATCATCGTTGGTGAAAATTACGGCTATGCAGATGGAACAGAGATAAGCCTCGGATTTGAAATCTGGACTATTGTTCGAAATTCCTTCTTCCAAGGATTGATTAGCCCGCAACAGCTTGAATCTCACGATCAATTAGTCAGTGCAACCTTTGATCTGGAAAATTATGGCTTGTATCTCGATCCAGATTGTAGCGAGGAGCTAAAGGCCGTTGTTTTGGCGCGATTTGGAACAAATTACTTGGGTTGTATACATTAGCAGTGGCTACAGCAGTGGCTACCAGTTTCCACGCTGTTCTTTCAGCGACGCCTTCGACGTAAAACCCATTTGTTATGAGAACCAGAATCGCATACCCTGGATACCAATGTGACGCATTTAGCGATTACCCTTTTAGATTGTGAGCACACCAATAGGTGCCGTTGTTTGATCTGTTGGCATAATGTCAGGGAGGATAATTGCTATGAAACAAATCGTAGAACGAGAACAGGAATTATTGAAAACTATTCGCCAGATCGATGAGGGATTGCGTTTCCGTCGAGGCAGTTCGAGTCAAACCGTCGATGTGACTGAGGCAGAATATACGGGTTGCGTACGAGAATTGGAGCGCCTCAAAGTGCTTCGTCTGAAATTTCGAGAATGGAAGCAGGGCGGACCAAGTCGCCGCTGTTGCTATGGGTTTGTTATTCTCCGTTAGGAAACGGCAGTTCAACTCTCGCTGTTTTCATGACCCGGAGCTAAACCTGCTATCTGCATGGGAAGAACCTTGCCCAGAAGGGCCATAAACGGTCCGGCATTCGCGAGGGGCCTGTTTCTTGAGGTTTATTCCACTATGTCGCCGTCTCCGGCCTCTGTAGCGGCCTTTATGATTGCATCCTTCAGCATGGCGCTAACCTTGTTGGGAGAGCCGCGAGGGCGTCCCTTGCCACGGTTTCCCGTATTCTCGCCTATTTTATGTATGTTACTTCGTCCCGTGACCTAAAACGGTTTCGGTGCAATTGGCTCGTTTCCACCGCCATAGTCGGGGCAGACTCTTTCTATCCAAAGCATTGATTGCTATATTTCAACAATGAATACTGAGCCCATATTCACCGCATGATTGACTTACAGCAGTACCCACCAATAGCCGCCGCAACTATTGTCGGCATCCTATGGTTTGCTCGCATGTGGTATCTTTCCAAGCGCGATGGAAAGCCCGGCGACGAAAGTATTCAACAATACTTATGGCTATTGCTGCCACCCGCGCTTGTCGCTGTAAGCATGTGGTATGGCAGCCAGTTTCACTTACCCGACGGCTATCGACGATTTATTGCGGCTTTGATCGGCGAGGGTATCGGGGCACTCATAGTATTGGGCTTTTACCAAGGTATTTGGCGCGGTGTCTGGATGGACAAGACCTCACGGGTGCTTTCCGTCGGTTTTTCTTTAGGGCTGGCAGGCTTTATGTTCTTTTTCTTATTTCGCTAGATTCGATATCGGCGGACTCTTGCGAGAGATTTCGCCGCCCGATCCAAATCGGAATATTTGTACAATCTGATTTGCTTGCTGAGATGAAACATCACCTCTCTGACGTGCAGACTGCAATGCCTTAATAGCTTGTGTAATCGACTTAGTGTCTCTGCCCGTATTTGTGAGCATTCGCGCCAAAGTTAGATTTCTCGCCTCCTGAGCAGCAGAACGAGACGAGCCCACTATTTTACTCATCAACGATGCAGCGGCGGTCCCAAAGTTAAAGTTGGCAGCTTCTTTTAATACACCGCCGTCACCAGTGTTAACGGTTACATCTTTCATGGCTGCGGCGCGGGCGGCTGTTTCGCTATTTCCGGTTACAACGTCACGAGTTTTGGTGAATACGTGTTCCGCATCGATAACACCAAGCATCTTGGCGGCTTGATCTTTTCCTACGAGAACTTCCAGTTTCTCTTTATTGTAGCCATTGGCAAACAGGTTTTTGGCGGCAAGGGCATCATTGCGAGCAGTACCCATAATGTCGGCAACAGCAGAGCGCCCACCTTGAACAAACGCCTCCTTCTGCGCATCATTCATTTGAAGCATCTGTGTTCTGAGTTCATTGGGCGTCATTTTCTTTGAAAAGACAGCTTTGCCCTCTTCAATAGCGTCAAGTACTTGTGCCGGTCCTGAAAAGGCCTTTCGGGCGGCGGCATATTCCGGTACCGCACCATCAATATGCTTTACCAGCGCGTTCTTGGTTTGCGTGAGTATGCGCGCCTCATTTGCATTACCAGCGCGGGTGGCCGATGAAATCATATCATCAAGCGAGCGCTTGGTAAGGTCCAATACTTCCGTCGAAGGCGCGCGGGGATTAATCGCAATGCCTTCATTTGCTGCAAGTTTGGATGCCTTAGTGAATGCCTCTGCCACGGCAGGACGCTTGAAGAGATCAAGCAATTCCTGCGTCACCGGAACCTGCTTCGCATATGCTGCTTTGTATAGAGGTTCGGCTGCTGCTGACTGCTTGGCAATAATGCCATCTGCCAAGGCAACGGTATCGACTGGTTGACCAAGGGCATTATCAAGACTGTTGGCAATGCGTGAGCCTGATGCAGCGGTGCGATTGGCAATGGCCGAACGAATCACCTCTTGGCCTCTACCCGGCGTCGCGGCCAGTGCACCGGCCTGATGCTGTAAATTAGGGCCGAGGTCTATGGGTAATGCGTCGGCACCAAGCCCTTTGAGACGACTTCCAAACTCTTCAGCGGAAATTCCGTCATCAATCGCGGCGCGGGCAAATTGCCCTACACTCCCCCTTGGGGACGCATATCTGCTTGCTAGAGCCCCAACCCCCTTGCCGATCAATCCGCCCACAACTGGACTAGCCATACCAAGCCCACCGCCCCAAAGAGCCGCCTCTTTAATAGCGTCTGGATCGCCGCCAGAACGCACGGTAGCGTCCGCAGCACCAAGGCCACTTCCGGTTAAGCCAGAAATACCCATCCGAACTGGAAGTGTTGCAGTACCCGCCCCAAACAATGCTGGTGCTGCCGCGACAAAAGGAGCGGAGCCAATTACGCCACCCACTGCACCGCCAATTTTGGTTAAGCCGGGATTGGCAGTTTCAGCATAATGAGCGCGGTCTTGAATGCCTGCCAATTCTTCAGAATAAGTCTTGTCTGTAAACGGCGCACGTAGCCCAGCGGCCAGATGTTCAACGCCAGACGCAACATATGGGCCAATAATTGGCAGGCCGTTGACGGCTCCGCGAGAAACCGCAAGTTGCTGATTGCGCATGTCGCCCCCGGCTGCAAGTTTTATAGGATCATCAAGAGTGAATCCTTCCGGTAATTCTTGCGGGTTCTTCGATGGGGTATGTGTATCGAGAACAAAGCCATCAGGTAATTGCGCTCCGTGCGGGCTACCCGGAACTGCATCAGGGAACTTCTTCGCAATCATGTCTCGGATTTGTTCACGCGGCATCTCATCGGGAAAGCGCACATGTGCGCCATCGGGCATTTGAACTATTGGCATCTGCGATCCTCTAATAGTCGAATTGGAGCGGAAAATTTGGCGCGAGCATCAAACGTGCGCGGCACTGTGTGGTCAGCCGTCGGTGGGGTTTCAAGAATCACAAGGTGGTTTCAGTAACCGAAGCTATCGCACCGGCGACGCCAACGGGGCCCGGCCTCGCACGATTGTGCCATCACTTTGCATTTTCAGGTAAGCGCCAGCGCCATTACCAACGTAGCGCCAATTGGAAAAGTCCCATACGAGATTGTAACAATATGCAGGCTGGGCAAACCCCTTCTTAAGAGTAATGCTGTCCTGCACTTGCAAATACGACGTGGTACTTTGAACCATAGCTCCGCCGCCGATAAGTACCGCCCCAGCCAACTGCTGTCCGGGTAAACCAGACTTCATTGAGGCGGTCACAAATTCTTTGCCTGTTGTCGAGAAGCGATCCAGTACACCGTTATTGTCAATAAGGTTAACTTTGCCGGAAATAACATGACCGTTGGGGTTGCCGTAGTACCCGAAGGCGTGTGTGTTTCCATACACGTTGATATCGACTTGCAACTGAACGTCGCCACTTGCGTTCACATCAAACGCATTCAACACACCAACATTGCCAAGGCTGCAGTTGCCAATATTGAATTGGCCTGAAATCTTGCCTGCGCTGACTAGAACTCCTTGCTGTTGCGAAGCCCAAATAAATGCGGTGCCAACATGCAGGTCAGAGAATTCAAATGGCACAGCTACACCGGCGCGCTGTGCATTACTGGAGTGCAGTGTTCCGATGCTGCATTGTCCCTGTATGCTTACCGCTATGCCTGATCCATTAAAGGGGTGAGTGGCGTCGATCAGGGTGTTGGTGAAGCTCACCATACCAACGGTGCAATCGGCACCGGAGGCGTAATCAACAATGAAACCACCATAGTTGTGGCTCCCGCCGACGTAGTTACCACAAACGCCAGATGCGGACAGGATATTGACCACGGAGCCCTTTTTGCCGACTTCGCCAAACTGACCGCCTGCGGCATCACCACAGCCGTTATTAGTCCCGTAAATCCGTCCAAACCGACAGCGCACGGGGTAGTAAGGTGTGGTGGTTGCATCATATGGATGAGCGACAGAGCCATCCCCTGAAAATGTGAAATCGCCAAAAGACACACCGTTGCCGTAAGCGTTATTCACTACGCAATCGACTTCACTATCGTTACCCATGATCAAAATACAATCGGTGATAGAAACAGCGAGTTGCTGAACAAAGAGCGGCGAAGGTATTCCTTCCGCATTATGATCAAAAGTCATGCCACTGAGAATTTTGAAGCCAGTTGCTGATTGCGTGGATCGAACCAGATTCTTGGCAGTCTGTGCGGTTAAATCCATCCGCAGAGTTGCATTGCCTCTCCACGTCACGTTAGGTTTGGATTCTATGAGCGTGTCTGTGGTAACATACTCCCCATACCCCCAATCAATTTTGGTGAAGGGATCGGCCACCATCTGCAAAAGTGCGTCTGTACTGTTCGAGCCGTCTGGCTTGGCACCATACATGCGCGGACTAATCCAGAGATTGCTTACCTCCCACCATTGCCCGAGGGCGTCAATAAATTTCAGGTGGTGGCTTGGCTGTGAAGCAGCTCGCTTGAAGTCTGCGCCACCGCCATCACCAATTGCATCTCTGCCGTTCGTGCGAACCGCTTGAACAACAGCGTTGATGCTGGCAGCGGCGGCCAAGGCGAACGTGTCATAATCGGGCGGACGGATTGCCGAAATTGCACTCGGGGTGACAATTTTTGTCGAGTCAGTTCCAGCGAGTACATCGGCGGCAGTTGCCTCGATAAGGTCGAACTTGTGCGTATGAGGCGGAATGCTAACCATTTATTTAGCCTCCTTCACATCGGCAGCTATTCCGTACTCATCCAAAGGAATTGGCCCAGAAGTTCGGACAGTTATCCGGCCCGGTGATGGGGCAGGCTCGACATAATCGGTTCCGTGAAACAAAGCGTTGGTGGTGACAGTGAAGGCATTCTTCGGAACTGAGGTAGTCATGACTTAAGCCTCCAGTTCAAGAGCGGCACGTTGCGCGATTGCCTCACGGGCAAATTCAGCGAAAGAAATGCCACGCTTGCGCGCGGCTTGTTCCAACAGTTGGCGCTCCTCGTGAGACATTCTGGCGTGGAAACCTTCGATCATTGGTTTTGCAAGTCGCATGGGTGCGTACTCCAATTCTAGAGTGGAGAAAAAAGATGGTTTTGGAGATGCAGTGGGAACCTGGGCAATAAAAAAGCCGCCCAAATGGACGGCCTAGTTCTACATGTGGTGTCTTTTCAGACTTCTCACCACAATATTAATGACAGTAAGTCTTTTTGCCACAAATGCCAAGGGGTTGCGGCACGCATCTTACGAGATATTCCGCAAAGTCCGCATTTCATCACCGGTCTAATCGGGATGGCTTTTGATAGGGCGTTATGGCAGTACTAACCTGATCACCTGAGCGATAGGCCAATAGAGCATCGGCATCACCCGCTATGACGATGGCCAGCCCAACAGGATCGACTCTCCACGGAGCATTGGGGTGCAGTTGTTTCCCTATGCCATATCTTTGGCACCATCGAGCGATGGTGTCTGGCGATTTGTTGGCTCTATAAGCTGCATCCTTCACCGAGATTACCCCTTCCTTTTTCCAAAGCCCCTTTCTTCCCACCGCTCCGTCAGTTCCATTTCTTGGCGCGCAGTCTAAGTCTTTTTCTGTTTCTGGGTTTGTGTCTTGTCTGTGTCTCTGTCTGTGGTCTCTGTCTGTGTCTGTATATATCGATACAGTCTCGATACCGTATGGATCGGGTATGCTCATAATCGACCTCCATTACCCGCCTGACGGCTTTTGAATTCTGCAATGGAACGTAAAGATGCGTCGTTTGCGGGCTTCAACTTTGACATCCGCATTTCGTTTGCTGTTGTGAAATCGGTTTCGACAGTCTCGCGTAGAACGTCGCTATCGATGTCCGAAATTAGACGGATTGTGCCCTGAGCATGTTTATCATTCATGGGCGGACAGTGCTGAAACCAACGCCGTATATAGAGTTCTAGGGTGACTTGATCGAAGGCAATAAGGTCAGCCTCAATTAGCCTTCTGCGATGGGCTTTATAATCCGCAATCGCCCATTTGAGGTCCGAGCACGCATAACCGTCTGGAAGGCGATAGCAACCCGCTGAGTTCTGATGGTCTGATGTCATGAAGTAAAGGAGGAGCACTTGATCCGTGCTCTCCAGCGACGTGAACCTCTCCGACCGCCAAAGGGCCGGAGAGACTTTGGAGAACTCGCGTTTGCTCATATGGCCCTCACGATCCGCAAGCGTTCTTCCTTGAGAGCTAAACATGCTTCGAGAGGTGTTAGTCCGAAACGATCCCGAAGCTGAACAATGGTTGGAATACTGCGGTCACGGGGAGTGGCTATAAGCCACTCCACTGCCTCCGCAAATCTCGGAGATAGTTGTTCGGTGCTCATGCAGGCACCTCGCAATCTTCCACGATTTCAACGTCGGACCTCAATACGTAACGCGCGTGTGTTCCCGCATAAGGACCATCGTGCGGTTCGGTAATGGTTTCAATTTCAAGCCCCAAGCCTCTCAAAACCCACACGTAATGGGACCAACGAGGCGCAGGACGTTCGATTGGCGTACAACCCCTTTCGCCGCACTCCTTTAATCGCTTGAAGCACCATGCATACCGGCCAGCTATGGTCATTTCTGGCCCGTCTTTTTCAATTCTTACGCGGAGCTTGATCTTGCTCATAATGCACCTCCAATACCGGCCAGATTGCAGACAGTTCGCGCGATTGACGGGGTCAATCGATAACGTCTGGCGATAAGCCGAATGGTGAAATCAGTTGTATTTTCGGGGGAGATGCGATAGCTTTTAGCTGCTGAACTTATTGAACTATCGCTTCCGCCGTTTCCGATGATTGGCGTCATCAGAGCGGCGGTTTCGTTGTGTAGGATCATGGTTCACCTCACCCTGCCATTGGCAAATTTTTGACATACCGCTCAAGGTCTTCAACCAGGACCAAGGTGCGCTTGCCATTTTTTCGGGGAGTGAGACTTCCTGTTTTGAACAGGGTGTAAAGAGATGACCGGCCTATGCCGCTCATTGCTACTGCCTCGGGTATTGTTACAGCAATCTTATTCAACGTTCCAAACTCCTTAATGGACGCACCCGTATTTAGGTGTATCCGGAGAATGAACCTCTCGAATTGCGCAGGCCAATTGTGCCATTGCGCAATTCGGGGAAAGATTGCGCAATTAGTTTTTTTTACTGTGCGGCCCCCGCTTTTTCCATTCAGGCGGGGCGAAATCGGCCCAGATGGCGCGCGCCAGTGGTGACGCAATTTTGAACTTATCGAATAGGCTTTTCTCAATAGAGCTACGTGTGGGGCGCTCTTCGCCTTCTTGCCATTTTGTGATCTGCGTCTTGAACCAATCGGAACCTAATCGCCAAAGTTCTTTATGATCTGCTTTGTCGGTATTGTTATTTGCAATTGATTCATTGGACTTAGTTGGCCACCTTTCGAGCATTTCGCTCGTATGTAACCGCACCCCGTCCCATCTATTGGGACCAACATTAATGCTGCCGCCGTCGTGCCGTTGTAGAGAGTCATCGAGCGGGGAAAAAGTTAGATTGCTTTGCCCCGTATTCATCATGCTCCAAATGCCCGCAGGCAAATCTTCGTAGACTTGCACGGAATATGGGGCTGGAAACCCTTGGGCGGCAATAGCCCCCGCAGCTAGAAAATCGAATAGCTCGCGCTCCGCAACATCCCAATGATGTGCAGTTTCTTCGGATGACATCTCATCCCCGCGACTAATAATCCATGCGATAGCTTCGCCCAAAAACATAAACTGTTGTTTTGGTTTTGTGTTGTCAGCCATTACTAACCGCGAAATTTCACAATGTTGTCTGGATTGTTCATCAGCGGGATTACGGCTCCGGCAGCGAGCCCATCCAAAGCATCTACAATTGCTGCGGAATAATGCGATTCAATCATCGCCGTACTCGTGTCGTGGAGTGCAGCAACCAACCGAACTGGAAGCCCTTTTCTCAATTGGCGAACAATCGACGAATGGCGCAAGGAATATGGGACAACGTCTTTTCCCATTTGGGCGGCAGTAACAATCGCCGACCATGGTCGGGACATTTCTGACGCGTTCAGCCACGGTCCCCTTGCATCTTTTGTCCAATGTGGAGGCTTTCCTTCGCTCGCGGGCATCTGCTTATGACGCCATCTTTCTAAGAGCGTTTCACTCTTTCTACGCCCGACGATTGCAGGCAATAGCGCGTCTATTACATCTTGCCCCACTCTAATCGCTATGTGCGAAGCTTTCTTTTGCCCACGACCTTTGCGGCTAGTAGGAACCATCAAGCGCAGATGTTCAACCTGCACGTCTGCCACAGTCATTCTCACAACCTGCGAATATCGTGCACCTGTAGCGGCTAGGACGAGAACCAATCTGGATAAGTCGCCATTCCACTCCGCGTCAGTATCAACGATGGCAGCGGAATGGATCAGAGTGCGAACCTCGTTGTCTGATAAAGCTTGAGCATCGCGGGCAGTAGGTGTCTGTGCCTCACTCGTAGCAAGTCCATTTTTGATTACAACAATCAGCTCAGCGGGCAAACGAGAACGATGACTAACTGCAGTTGCATTCAACGCTGCTTTAAAGTCATTGATAATTCTTCTAACGGTGGCCGGGGCCAACTCAGCTGGCAGTTTCGCGCGCCATTGTCTCAGGTCACCCTCCACTAACGAATGTAGGGCCGTGTTCGCGATAGGACTGCTTCCAAGAACGTGTTTCGTTAGTCTGCGACGAACATCACTCTTAGCGTTACCAGTTTTCTTGATTATGCCGTCTCTAGCGTCTCTGTGCTCGAGGTAATCAAAAACCGCTGAACGCACAGTAAGCAGAGGGCCATTCGCCGTGGCGATGTCTTCCGCCCGCTTTTGCTGCACAAATTTGACGCTGGCAAGCTTTGCTTGATCAAAGCTCAGACAATTAATGCCATCCGCCTCCAATACATCATCAGCAGTAGCCAGTGTTTCTTGTTTATACCTTTGCGCGCCCACGTACCAACGAACAAGCCAACGGCCTGCTCTTTTGCCCTTTCTGTACCCAAGATGCACGTCGGAATCCAAACCTCGCCAATGCATGCCAGCGTCGAGCTTGGCGCGCGCATTCCTTGTGGAGATAGTTGCTTCATTGAGTGTTCGAGACATAAACAGACAAAACCTAATCAAATATCCGTCAAATATACACCCATGGACGACATCAAACAATATGAGACAAATGAATAATATGCACCCACCAAATCCCATTAAATTTCGGATATTCCCGGATACTGGCGCACAATCCTGACAATATGAGCAGAGTGCAAGTTTGCCCTCTCACGGCGCAAACAGGGGTTCGATTCCCCTTGGGCGTACCAATCAATTCACTAGTGATTATTTTTCGTTTCGTATTGATCGCTAACCACGCAAGATCGGGTGTCGTTTGAACCCAGCTCGCGAGGAAATCATGCCCAATGTTGGTTCGCCGATCAAAGGTGCGATACACGATTATTCGACGGTGGAACGCGCGCAGATTCGTTTAACTGGCTTTGCCATTAGCTCATCAGTTCTGACGGACACGCACAAAACAGCGCTGGATCAAAAAATCGTCCCGATTTTGAAAGCCGGTGGCAGCGTTTCAATCGCGGGACTGGCAAGCCGAAGCGGGGGAACTGATTTCAATTCCAAGCTTTCGACCGATAGAGCTTACGCAACTTATGACTATTTGAAAGCTGCAACAAAGGGTGTTGTTCGTGCGCGTGTCGGGGAGGCTGTGTACGGCCAGGGCGAATCTGTAGCCGCGGCATCCGGCGTGGCGGACGGTACTGAAGATGCGTTTTATCGGGCAGTAGAAGTCTCTGCATGGACAAAAATTACGCCGCCACCTCTTGCCAAACCATCTGCGAATGCTGCACCCGCGATGATACGGCGTGTTGTTTACGCACGAGCCGGCAATCCTTCTGTTGAGGAGAAAGGGTTCGAACTGCAAGGAAGTAAATGGGCTGATCTTGCTGACGCCATCATGGACCATAAGCTTCCCGTACAGAAGAAGTATGCGATGGTCCCAAAGGATTGGGTCCTCATCGAGATCCACGAAACCAGTTACAATAATCGCGAGCCTTACGGAAACGTAACCCTCGTTACCGACGTAACCGAACATGATTATATCTGGGGTCCGAAGACGCCGCAGGTGCTTTATACCCACAAGTCGCTTTACATGTTCAATGGAAAACGGCTTGAAGACCGGAGCATGTGGAAGAAAAGAACCTGGCACGTTGATCCGCCCAGATTTGTCCCGCGTGACAAACTTGTTCCAATTACCAAGAAAATGGAATGACGATCGACCGGAAATGGCCGAACCACCAGCAGGTGAATCATAATTTCAAATGGTCAGGCGAACATAAAATCAAGCAATTGGGTGGGGAGCCGCGCCCCGAACCGACAATAGGTTCGGGGCGTGGCTTGTCTGATCAAGCGCGCTTTTTCTTTGCTGCGGCCACGCGAGGCTTGGTTTCAAGGCCGCTCTTGTAGAGATTATTGCGGTCGAGATTCTTGACGTCACGCTCGCCGCACAGCGCCATGGTAACATCCAGCTCCTTGCGGATAATCTCCAGCGCCTGCGTGACGCCCTGTTTGCCGCCTGCACCAAGCCCATAAAGGAAAGCGCGGCCGATAAAGGTGCCCTTGGCGCCGATGGCAAGTGCTTTGAGCACATCCTGTCCCGAACGGATACCGCCATCAAACAGCACTTCGATCTTGTCGCCAACCGCATCGACAATATCAGCGAGAACGGAGATCGAGGAGGGCGCGCCATCCAGCTGGCGGCCGCCATGGTTCGACACGATGATTGCATCTGCACCGGTTGAAACCGCCATGCGGGCGTCTTCAACGTCAAGAATACCCTTGAGGATCAGCTTGCCGCCCCAACGCTCCTTGATCCAGGCGACATCGTTCCAGGACAAGCGTGGGTCAAACTGTTCGTCCGTCCATGTGCCGAGCGAGGACAGGTCGCCCACACCCTTGGCGTGGCCGACTATGTTCCGGAATGTACGGCGCTCGGTTTTGAGCATGCCAAGGCACCATTGCGGGCGTGTTGCCATTTGCCAGATATGTTTGGCGGTGAATTTGGGTGGAGCGGACAGACCATTGCGCACATCCTTGTGGCGCTGGCCAAGAATTTGCAGATCAAGGGTCAGCACAAGGGCCGAGCATTTTGCAGCCTTGGCGCGGTCGATGAGATTGTAGATGAAATCCCGGTCGCGCATCACATAGAGCTGGAACCAGAAAGGCTTCTTCGTCACCGAGGCGACATCCTCAATCGAGCAGATACTCATGGTGGACAGGGTGAAGGGAACGCCGAATTCTTCCGCTGCCTGTGCCGCCAGCATTTCGCCATCCGCGTGCTGCATGCCCGTCAGGCCTGTCGGAGCGAGAGCAACAGGCATGGAGACGGTCTGTCCGGCCATGGTGCTTTGCAGCGTCCGGTCGGTCATATCCACGGCGACGCGCTGGCGCAGCTGGATCTTGCGGAAATCCTCCTCATTGGCGCGGTAGGTACTCTCCGTCCAGGCACCTGAATCCGCATAATCGAAGAACATTTTTGGTACGCGGCGCTGGGCGAGCCTTTTCAGATCAGCAATTTCAATAGGATTGGTCATCGGTTCCGTCCGGAGGTTTCTGTTCTTGTTTGTGACAATAGCAATGATCGAGCGACAATCACTAGAATTGTATGAATGCGCATCAAAAGTCATATACGATTATTTATTTTACAGGTAAATTTAAATCGAACGTTTGGCATAAGCCCGGCAGTCTGATTATGATCGGGTTCCTACCCGTGTCATTTCCAAAGGATACCCATTCATGACCAAACAACCGGTTCTCGTGCTCGGCCGCCTCATGCCCTATTTGCTGGCTGAACTGGAGAAAAGATATGCGGTCGAAAAACTCTATGAGGAAAAGGACGCGTTACGGTTTCTTCAGGAGAATGCCGGTCGTTTCCGCGCTGCGGTAACAAGCACTTTTACCGGTATTACGGCTGATATGATTGATCTCCTGCCTGCGGTCGAGATCATTTCGTCCTTTGGCGTCGGTACGGATTCGCTCGATGTGGCCTATGCCAACACGAAGGGTATCAAGGTTGCCAATACACCTGACGTCCTGAACGAAGACACGGCAAATATGGCACTGTTGCTGCTTCTGGCCTCAACGCGTGATCTGGTGAAAAATGACCGCTTTGTACGCGAAGGACGCTGGGCCAAGGGCGAGAACGCGCCATTGGCTCTGGGTATTGAAGGCAAGCGCGTTGGGCTTGTCGGGCTGGGGCGTATCGGCAGCGTGATCGCTGAAAAGCTTTTGGCTTTTGGCTGCGATGTTGCCTACCACACACGCAACAAAAAGCCCGATGCGCCTTATACCTATTATGGCAATCTTGTTGATCTTGCGCGAGACAGTGCGGCGCTGATCGCCATTCTGCCGGGTGGCGACGCAACGCAAGGGGTCATTTCGCGCGAGGTACTGACGGCGCTCGGACCTGACGGAACATTCATCAATGTGGCGCGGGGAACGGTGGTGGATGAGGTGGCGCTGGTGGAGCTGCTGCAATCGGGTGAACTTGGCCGTGCCGGGCTCGATGTATTCGCCGATGAGCCCAATGTGCCGGAAGCTCTGTTCACACTCGACAATGTGATATTGCAACCGCATATGGGCAGCGCCACGGAAGAAACACGCCGGGCCATGGCGGATCGTGTTGTCACCAATCTGGAAGCGTATTTCGCAGAAAAGCCCTAAGGGCCAGCTGGGCTTGTCGAGAAGATTCGGCAAGCCCGATTTGGGATTTAGCCGAACACCACCGTCTTATGGCCATTGAGCATGACACGGGATTCAAGGTGTTTTTTGACCGCCCGTGCCAGCACCCGGCTTTCAATATCGCGGCCGGTGGCAACAAAGTCCTCGGCGCTCATGGCGTGGCTGACCCGCTCGGTCTCCTGCTCGATGATCGGACCTTCATCCAGATCAGGGGTGACATAGTGTGCCGTCGCACCGATCAGCTTCACGCCGCGCTCGAAGGCCTGATGATAGGGCTTGGCTCCCTTGAAGCTTGGCAGGAAGGAGTGGTGGATGTTGATCACCTTGCCAAACAGTCGTTTGGAGATGTTGTCTGACAGCACCTGCATATAGCGGGCAAGAATGACCAGATCAGCGCCGGTGTCCTTGACGATCTTCAGAAGCGCTTCTTCCTGCTCCTTCTTGTTGTCCTTGGAAACGGGCAGGACATGGTAGGGAATACCCTCATGCTCGGCAAAGCGGCGGCTGTCCTCGTGGTTGGAGACGATGGCGGCCACTTCCGCATCAAGCCAGCCAACCTTGATCTGGTAAATCAGGTGCAGCAGTGCATGGTCGAATTTTGATACCATAATGACGATCTTTGGCTTCTTCGCCTGATCAACAAGGGTTGTCTTCATGCCGAAACGCTCGACGGCAGGTTTCAATGCCCGCTCGACATCATCCTTGGAGGTGGCTTCCGAAGCGGCAAAGGCAATGCGCATGAAGAAGCGGTTGGTCTGGCGATCCCAGAACTGGTTGCTCTCGGCAATATTGGCATCAAGTGCCGCAAGCTCCGTTGTCACCGATGCCACAATCCCCGGCTTGTCTTCGCATGAGAGGGTGAGGACGTAGTTCTTGTTTGGCATGTGAGGCTCCCGGGATGCGGATAATTGGCGGGGATCATAGTGACGACTGCTTGAGCGCGTCGATACAAATGCGAAGCGCTCAGTCCTTTTTCCGGCATTCTCCTGTCCGGTCAAATGATCTTTCGTCACAGAATGATGAGATTTCACCTAGTGAGCTGGCTTTGTGCCGTACCAGCGTGGTGTGTAGACCCATTTGCCGCCATCTATACGATCAAAGCTCTGGGTCAGCGATGAGCCGACGAGGATGACCGTGCGCATATCAACCTGTTCGGGGGTCAGGTCATCAAGTGTGATGACACGCAACGTTTCCGCCGGGCGGCCAATATCCCGGCCAAGTACGATGGGTGTTTCCGGTCCGCGGTGCTGGCGCAATATTTCGATGGCGCGGGGCAATTGCCACGGACGGGGTTTGGAAATCGGATTGTAAAAGGCCATGGCAAAATCCGCCTCGGCAGCCAGCGCAATGCGCTTCTCGATAATGTCCCACGGCTTCAAATTGTCTGATAGCGACAGGATGCAGAAATCATGGCCGAGTGGTGCGCCGCTGCGGCTGGCGGCGGCGAGTGCTGCAGAAACACCGGGAAGAATCTGCAGATCAACGCCGTGCCATGCGGGATTATCCGATTCATGCAGTGCTTCGACCACAGCGGCGGCCATGGCAAACACACCGGGGTCGCCTGAGGAAATCATCACCACAGACCGGCCAGAAGCGGCAAGTTCGAAGGCATGACGGGCGCGCTGCATTTCCTCGCGATTATCGGTCATATGGATGATCTGATCTGATCGGAACGTTCCGGCCATGCGCACATAGGTTTCGTAGCCAAGGATGTCTTCGGCGCGTTGCAGTTCCTGTTTGACCGCCGGTATCATGAAATCCGGATCACCCGGCCCAAGACCGATAACCGCAAGGCGGCCCCGGCGATGCCCGGCCAGTGTCACATCCGCAGGGGTAGCTGCGATGGCGATAGCCAGGTTTCCATTGCCGCTCAGGCTGACCGGCTCTTTGATGAAGGCCGATACGATATCAGTCGCATCGTTTTCTTTTGCCGCAAGGATACGCAGTGGCAGATCAAGCTCTGCTGCTGTCAGGTGGAACGAAGCCTTTGCACTGTCCTCTTCAGAAATGGCAAGACACGCGACCGAGGCAAGAGCAATGCCAGCTCTAGCAAGAGCAGCCTTGAGATCATCGGCGCTGGCAATTCCGGCCACACCAATGACAGCGACCTTCGGATGAAAGACCAACTCGCTTTTCTGCGGCAGAACATCAAAGGGCGTGACGCGGATATGCATCGTGCCATTTTCATCAACCGGCAGGCGTGCCTCTTCCAGCCACGGCGCTGGCCCATCAATGCGCACTGTCTTGCCAGCAAGCAGATCAGCAATGAAACGCTTGCCATCCTCAGGGTTTTTCAGACGAAATTCCGCAGGTGGGTTAAGCAGGCAGGTGCCGAACCGCAATTCCCCTGATGTGGTGATGGCGGGAGAGACGTCAAGAATTGTCGATAACTGCCGCGCCAATACATTAACGCCGGTTGTCCCGCCCAGAAGCGGCACGACGGCACTGCCATCATCGGCGATCGCAAGGACAGGCGGCTCTGCGCCCTTGTTTTCAAGAATTGGTGCCAATGACCGGATGGTAATCCCGGCAGAACACAGAGCGGCAATCGCATGGCCATTGCGATAATGTTCGCGCAGCGTTTCACCAAAATTGCTGTAAATCTGATCCGCGCCGTTAACGCGGCCTTCAAGCCCGTAAATGGCAACACCGGGATAGGCCGCCTTGATCCGCAAGGCCGTTTCCATGCCCTGCGCGCTCAGGACCATCAGCACAAGCTGTGTCATTCGCCGCCGCCCTGCCATCTCTCGCCGGGCACCAGAATCAGCGAGAAATAGGGTGAGGTATCTGGGTCGACATCACGAAGGGGAACAATGCGCTGCGCGTCCATGGTGGCGCGCTCGACATAAAGGGCGCGGTCCATCAGACCGAGTTCGGCAATGACATCGCGCACCTTGGCGAGGTTTTTACCGAGCTTCATGATGGCAGCCGCTTCTGTTGCGGCAAGCCGCGTTTTCAGCTCATTGGCAGGAAGCACGCCGGAAAGAACTGTCAGCGTCTGATTGCGATAAACCAGCGGAGCGCCAAGCACAGCTGCACCGCCAAGGATCGAACACACGCCGGGGACCACTTCCGTTTCATAATCCTCGGCCAGCCGGTCATGAATATACATGAAGGAGCCGTAGAAGAACGGATCACCCTCGGCGATGACAGCGACATCTTTGCCCGCATCGAGATGGGTGCGCAGAAGGCCGGTGATCTCGCCGTAGAAATCGCTGACAATGGCTTCGTAATTCATATGGGCGGGCAGCTTTTCCGTCGTCACCGGATAGATAAGCGGAACAAGCAACTGGTTTTCGTTGAGATAGGTCTCAACAATGGTCAATGCATTGCCCTTCTTACCCTTGGCTGCATGATAGGCAACGACTGGCGCGGCCTGTAACAGGCGCAGTGCCTTGAGGGTGATGAGTTCGGGATCGCCGGGACCAACGCCCAGTCCAAAGAGCCGGCCTGGCTGCGGCATTATTCTTTCTCCGAAGCGAGTGCATTGATCGCAGCGGCGGCCATGGCGCTGCCGCCCCGCCTGCCATGCACAACCACGAAGGGAACACCGTGACTGTTTTCAGCAAGCGCCGCTTTTGATTCCATGGCGCCGACAAATCCCACCGGGAAGCCGAGGATCAATGCCGGTTTTGGTGCGCCTTCATCAAGCATTTCGAGAAGGCGGAACAGGGCAGTCGGTGCATTGCCAAAAGCGACAACAGCTCCCGCAAGATGTGGACGCCATAATTCCAGTGCTGCGGCCGAGCGGGTATTACCCATCTCGCGGGCCAAGCCAACAACCGAGGGATCGGAGAGGGTGCATATGACATCATTATTGGCAGGTAGCCGGGCGCGCGTAACACCTTCGAGCACCATGCGCGCATCGCAGAGAATTGGTGCGCCTTTTGCCAGTGCGGCTACTCCTGCCGTTCCGGCACCAGCGGAAAAAGCCAGATCTTCGATCACATCCACCATGCCGCAGGCATGGGCGACACGCACGGCGAGTTTTTCCAGATCGGCGGGAATGCGGGTGAGGTCAGCCTCGGAGCGGATAATGGCGAAGGAGCGATCATAGATCGCCTGACCGTCGCGGATATAATCAAGCATGCGTTGGCCCCCCAGAGCCGGAATTGGGCGGAAGATTGCCGATACAGTCGGCAGCTTCCTCGATAGTTACATGTGCTGCCAATAGCTTGCCAAAACGCGACGGTCCATTGGTCGCACGCAGAAATATGTCGTAATACCCCGGTTCGGTTGCAACGAGCGTGACAGGTTTGGCCGAAGGCGAGGCGCAGGATTTGGTGCAGCCGGTCAGATGCACCGCGAGATTTGCCGCTTTGCCCTGCAACAGAGTGCCGAGCTTCAGGCCATCAGATTGGGTTGCCGCCAGTGCCGATCCACAGCCCGCCGAACCTGAACAGCTGATCATGGTTGCGCGCGGATTGTCGGGTTGTGTGGCGAAATCAAGCGCTTCAAGCTCTCGCAAACTATGTGCGGTCGCGGCTTCGGGTATGTCGAGCAGAAGGACGCTTTGCCAAGGCGTTACCCGCAGCTTGCCTTTGCTGGCTTTTTCAGCCAGCCGCGCCAAGGCATCCAGTTTGTCCGGGGAAAGCCGACCCAATGGCGGCATAGCGCCGATAAGACGGAAAGCATCGCTTCGTTCCGGCAAAAGGCCGAGATGACCATACGAGCGGGGTAAGGTTCTGCGCCATTTGGCGGCACTGTCATTGCGAACCGGGAAATTCACGCGCTTTTCCAGATCGGTGACAAATGCATCGGTTCCAATGGCAGCCATCATATGGCGCAGGCGCGACGCTGCCGGGATTGTCGCATTCCACTGGATAAAGAGATCGAGCATTGCCGTGACGAGATCGAAGGCCTGCGATGAACCAACAATACCAAGGGCGGCGATATCATCCATTTGCGTTGGCGGCGTGCCCGTCACCCCAAAGGCAAAACGTGGATTGTCGCTATTTGCGTCCAGTGCGCTCAGCCAGATGTCATGCGGATGTTCCACCATGGCGACGCTTTCGCCGCCATCGACAAAAATAGAAAATTTCGGCGACAGGGTTTGATAAGCAGGGCTGGTCTGCAGGGTTTCAAGCAATTGCGATGCGAGTGGCCTGACATCGACCTTGCGGGGTAGAACACCTGCAATCGGGCTGATCATGACATTGCGGACATCATCGCCCCGGTCAGTCAGCGGTCCAAGCCCTGCGGCAAGCAGGGCTGCAATCAACGGGTTTTCCGTATCCGGTCGCACGCCGCGAATTTGCAGATTGGCACGGTTGGTGATTTCGATAATACCATTGCCGAACTGACGCGATGCATCGGCAATGCGGTGTGCCTGTTCGGCGCTCAAGTTACCAAAAGTCAGTTTAACCCGGCATATCGAACCGTCGAGCGCCTTGGCCATGCGAAACAATCCGGGGCAGGCGGATCGCCGGTCCTCGATCCCGCTTGTTGCAGCGATTATGGTGCTTAACTGGCTCATTGCATCAGGGTTTTACAGGATGGGCGGTGGTGAGGGAAGAAATATGATCTGAAATTGCAACTTGCCACTCCTGCCAGCTTCGTTGACCCGTCAGATGCTTTCGGGCATGCATAGCCCAGCAAGCAATGGGATGCAAAATGACGCCTTGGCTGACAATTATCGGGATTGGTGAGGATGGCTATAGCGGGCTTGGTGCCAATGCCCGTGATGCGCTGGGTCAAGCGGCAACAATCTTCGGCGGCAAGCGGCACCTTGAATTCCTGCCCGGTACGGTGACGGCCAAGCAGATTGCATGGCCAACACCATTCTCGGATGTTTATCCGACCCTCAAAGCATTGCGCGGCACAAATGTCGTGGTGCTGGCCAGCGGCGATCCGATGCATTTTGGCATGGGCGCAACCCTGACCCGGTTCTTTGATCGGGGCGAGATGCGAATATTGCCTGCGCCGGCATCCTTCTCGCTTGCTGCCGCTGCTATGGGCTGGCCAATACAGCATGTGCATCTGCTCAGCGTGCATGGGCGTCCAGTGGAAACGCTGTTCAAATCCTTCACGCCGAGGGCAAGGCTGCTGATCCTCAGCAATGATGGCGGCACGCCTGTTCAGGTGGCGCGGATGCTGATTGAAAGTGGCTTCGGTTCGGCCCGGCTTACGGTACTGGAACATCTGGGCGGCGAGGCGGAGCATCGCGTCGACGGGCTGGCCGCGGATTGGAGCCATCCCCGGAGCGCCGATCTCAACGTTATTGCGGTGGATTGCGGACCAGCGGCCGTCGAGGCGCGAGCCTATTCCACACTTTCGGGCCTGCCCGATGAAGCCTTCGAGAATGACGGCCAATTGACCAAGCGGGATATCAGGGCGGTGACATTGGCGCGGCTCGGACCGCTTCCGGGTGAATTGCTCTGGGATGTGGGCGCCGGATGCGGTTCCATCGGAATCGAATGGATGCGGGCTCATCCTTCCTGCCGTACAATTGCGGTGGAGGCCAATGCGAAGCGGCAGGAGATCATCGAGAGCAATGCCCGGGCGCTCGGTGTTCCCGACTTGAAGCTCATCCGTGGGGAGGCGCCATCGGCACTCAACGCCCTCGAAAGTCCGGATGCCATTTTCATCGGCGGCGGTGTGACCAATGACGGCGTTATGGAAGCCTGCTGGAACGCACTGAGACCGGGCGGACGGCTTGTGGCCAATGCCGTGACCATACAAAGCGAAATGGCTTTGCTTGGCTGGCGCGACAGGTTTGGCGGAGACCTGACAAAGATTGCCGTTGCGCAGGCGCAGCCGCTTGGTTCATTCGACGCATGGCGCTCTGCTTTGCCGGTTGTGATCTATTCCACCCGCAAACCCGCCGTTTGATAATCCAATCCGCAGCACGACAGGATAGAGACAGGATTATACAGTCTAAGGGTTGTGGGTGATTGCTATTGGGCGGGAATTCCTATTCAAACGGTACATCGTTTTGTTCGTAAAGCCGTTTTGATTTCCCGCGCTGACAGCAATCTGGGAGACTCTAGCAGGAATTAAGTATGGCAACTTATCGATATTTTACTTGGCCGTTTCTCTTTACTGTGGCCGGACTGGCACTCGGTGCATGGATAGGTTTTATCTATTCGGGCACGATCGAGGGAATGCTATCAGTCCTCTTTATCTGTGCGGTTCTGGGTATTCTTGAAATTTCGCTGTCTTTCGACAATGCGATTGTGAACGCCAAGATCCTTCGCGATATGACGCCGGTCTGGCAGCGCCGCTTTTTGACATGGGGCATTATTGTTGCCGTTTTCGGCATGCGGATCATCTTTCCGCTGGCCATCGTGGCCATTGCCGCATGGATTGATCCCATTTCTGCATTGAAGCTTGCGATCTCGAATCCGGAAGAATATGCGCGGATCATGCAGGACGCCCATGTCGGCATTTCTGCTTTTGGCGGCACGTTCCTTTTGATGGTTGGTCTCAAATTCTTCTTTGATCACGAGAAGGATGTACACTGGATTCGCATCATCGAAAGCCGCGCTTCCCGCTTTGCCTCGATTCAAGGCATTGAAGTCGGCGTGGTTCTGGCGCTGATTATCTTCTTCTCCAGACAGCTTGAGGGTGCCGAGTCCGTAACATTTCTGACATCGGCAATTTATGGTCTGCTGACATTCCTTCTGGTTGAAGGGCTTGGTGCGGTTCTCGACGCAACGCAGGAGCAGATGGACACTGTCCACAAGGGCGGCCTTGGCGCATTCCTTTATCTGGAAGTGCTCGATGCAAGCTTTTCATTCGATGGCGTCATCGGTGCATTCGCGCTTTCGACCAATCTGTTTGTGATTGCGATTGGCCTTGGTATCGGTGCATTTTATGTTCGTGCTCTCACCATCATGCTGGTGGAAAAGGAGACGCTCGGACAATATCGCTATCTCGAACACGGAGCGTTTTACGCAATCCTTGTTCTGGCGGTGATCATGTATTGCCAGACACTGTTCCATATCCCGGAGGTCATTACCGGCCTTATCGGCGCTGCCCTGATCATCTTCTCGCTCTGGTCATCGATCCGCTACCGGCGACGGAACCCGGAGGAACTGGGACACGCCTGATCCCTTCCAGCAATGCAGCAAAAAGCCATCCTGTTTCAGGATGGCTTTTTTGTTGGCAGGAATTGGCCAGCCGAATCAGAGTTTAGCGGCCAAAGCGGCAAGCTGATCGGTGCAAATGCCCCAGCCTTCGTGGAAGCCCATCTTTTCGTGGGCTTCGCGGTCAGCCACGGTCCAATGGCGGACAAGAGCCGTATATTTTGTTTTGCCGCCGCCGAGATCTTCCAGTGTGATGATGCCGGTCATGAACGGCTTTTCTGTCGGCACCCAGCCCTTCGTATAGGCATCGGTAAAGACAATCTTCTCGTTCTTGACGACTTCAAGATAGATGCCATGGTTCGGAAATTCGGTGCCGTCGGGACCCCGCATGACAACGACACTGGCGCCGCCCGCGCGCACGTCAAGCTCGGCATGTGGCGTGGTGTATGGCAGCGGTGCAAACCATTGCTTCAGAAGGTCAACCTCGGTCCATGCCCGGAAAATGTTCTTGCGCGGAGCATCGATGATGCGGGTCAAAACGAGGTCGCGGTCGGTAATCTGGCTTGTTTCGGTGACGGAAGTCATGATGGTCTCCAGTGTTGGTGTTTCCTGATCCAAGGACGAACGGCAACCGACGAATCCGACATTGCATCGAATTTTTGTGTTTTTTGATTCAGTTCTGGCTCAGACGGTCAAGGTGCATGCGAATGTGAGCGGCTTCGGCGGGTGTATTGGCAAGAGCTATCGCCCGGTCGAAAGCCACCCGCGCTTCCTGCTTGCGGCCAAGCTGCATCAGCAGTCCACCCTTGACGCCGAAGAAGTGAAAATATCCGGAAAGGCGGTCTTCCAGAGGCTCGATGAGAATAAGTGCCTCTTCGGGACCGCGCACTTTTGCCACCGCGATGGAGCGGTTAAGCGTGATGACAGGCGAAGGCGTAATCTGCTCAAGCGCGGCGTAGAGCAGGTCGATCTCCAGCCAATCCGTATCCTCAGGACGCTTTGCCCGCGCATGAAGCGCTGCAATTGCCGCCTGAATGAGATAGGGACCAGGTTGGCGGTGGCGCATGGCCTTGTCGATCAGGGCAAGCCCTTCGGCAATCATTGTCTGGTTCCACAGCTTGCGGTCCTGATTATCCAGAAGAACGACCGCGCCTTGCCCATCAAAACGGGCTTTTGCACGGGCATGTTGCAACAGGAGCAATGCCGTCAGGCCCATGATTTCAGGCTCGGTCGGGAAAATGCGCAGGAGCAGCCGTGCCAGCCTTATGGCCTCGTCGCAGAGTGGAAAGCGTGCCTCCACTTCGCTACTGCCAGCGGAATAACCCTCGTTGAAGATCAGATAGATCATGGCACCGACGGCTGCGAGCCGCTCAGCCCGCTCAAATGCATCGGGTGTTTCGAACGGAATCTCGCCGGATGAAACGCGGCCCTTGGCACGGGTGATGCGTTGCTCCATGGCGCTTTCTCCAACGAGAAACGCCCGGGCGATCTGCTTGACTGAAAGACCCGAAACAATCCGCAATGCCAATGCGATTTGCTGGGTAGCCGGAAGATCAGGATGGCAGCAAATGAACAGCAGGCGCAGAATATCGTCACGATAATCAGCACTGTCGATCTTTTCGACGATCGTTGATTCGGCATCTTCAAGATCGGACAGCACTTCTTCAGGTGGTAGCGGCTGCTGTTTGGTCTGGCGGCGAACCGTGTCGATTGCACTGTTGCGACCGACAAAGATCAACCAGGCTGTGGGATCACGCGGCGGACCATTTTTTGGCCAGTTCTTGAGCGCGCGCAAGCACGCCTCCTGAAACGCTTCTTCCGCTACATCAAGATTGCGAAAATAGCGGAGCAGTGCGCCCACCGCTTGCGGGCGCGCTGCCGTTAGTGCCGCGTCTATCCACGATGGGTCTGTCATTGGAAATTCGATCCGGGTCTGAATATCCCGATTGGCCGTATTTCATAAGAACCCTGACCGGGATTGGCCTCGGAAAGATCGCGCGTAATATCGAGCACTTCATCAAGCGAGGCGCAATCAACCACGTAGAAGCCGAGAAACTGTTCCTTGGTTTCAGCAAAAGGCCCATCGATGACAAGGGGCTCGCTGCCGGATTTTCGCAGCGTTGTCGCAGCAGTGGTTGGCAGCAGGCGGGCGACGGGGCCGAGTTTGCCCAATTTAGCCAGCTTCTCCTGCACGGCACCAAGCCGTTCCATGACAAGATCGTCTTCCTCCTTTGTCCAGGAACCGACGACGTCCTCCATATTGTAGCAAAGTATGGCGTAAAGCATGCGGGTACACTCCTTCTCCCTAAAGACGAACCACTATGGTCAATCCCGACACGCGGTCTAGAAAAATTTCTTGGCAATGCAGCGCTATAGGGTTGGTGGGCTTGCCAGCGTGTCGTGCCACGCCCCTGCCGCAATCGGTCAACACCTTGGAAAGGATTGGTGTGTGAGGATGTCACAGCCAGGATACATGCGATGCCCGCATCCCGATTGGATGTGAGCCATAAAGCAGGTGACAAATGGAACATAGTATCCGCAACACGGCCATGTACGTGGCCGGAATTGTTTTTCTGGGTCTCGCATGGGCGAAAAACAAGCTGCGCGGCTACACCACGCCCAATAAGGTTGATCGCTCCGACACGGAAGGCCGTATCGAATATGTCTACGATACCGTTGCCTCGTGGAGACGCTATTTTCCGTCCGGCTTTGATGTAAGAGACAAGGACGTGCTTGAACTCTGCCCAGGCTCATCCCTTGGCACCGGTGCCATTCTTTTGGGGTATGGCGCAAAATCCTATCGTGCCGTCGATGTGTTTGAACTCGCCGGTACGGAATCAGGCGCTTATTTTTCGGCGCTGCTCGATCGTTTTCCGGAAGATGAGAAAGACCGGGCAAGCATAATCAGGGCAAAACAACTGACTGGTAATCTGGATTCGGATTCGTTCAGCTATCGTGTCGGGCGCAATTTCGACATTCCCGAACTGGCCGGTCACAAGAAATATGACCTTATCCTGAGTTGCGCCGCGTTCGAACACTATGACGATATTGAAGAAACCATCGCCAATATGTCCAAGGTTGCGCGCAGCGGATGCATTGCGGAGCACATCGTCGATTATCAGACGCATTCGCGCTGGATTCGCGAAGCTGATCCCAACAATATCTATCGTTATTCCGAAGGGCTCTACCGGCTATTCTCGTTTCCGGGGCAGCCGAACAGGCGGCGGCCAGTGGATTATGTCAGGGCATTCGAAGCGAATGGCTGGAAAAATGTTCGTGTCATCAATGCCCGTGCGATAGCGCCTGAGCATTTGGCGCGCTCTGTTGCGGGAATGGCGTCGCCATTTGATCGGCCCGAAATGCAGATGGATATGCTGTCAGGCGTGGTTATCGCCGAGTGGCCATGACCGGGTGCCAAAACACTATGCCGGAGATTTCAGCCGTTTGAGCGCGCCGCGAACGGCATAACGCGCGCGGCCGAGCGTGTTGCTGCGCAGTCGGCGCAACTTCCAGTAAAGGCCGGTCTCGGTTTTGATACTCTTTGAATTGAGGCTCATCTTCATCGCTGATTCATCCCGCGCCGTTTTTACGGGATCAGCATAGAACGCGCGGATTTTCGCTGCGGGCATGCCAGGGCTTTCAAACCAGCGTGGAGTATAGGTATTGCACAGGCGGTCGACATCGGTGAGCGCCTTGTCGATCCCTGTGCCTGTTATGGGGCAGACAACGCAAAAGGCATCGCCAATGAGGACCATGCCGTCACGTTCGTGGTTATGGACCTTCACAAGATCGATGGGCCGCGCGATAACCGGGCCCGTCACCTTGATTTCGCCGAACATTCTCTCAAGGTCAGGCATCAATTCACGCATGCTCTGTTCGGGATGATCGCGAAACGACCGCGTCCATTCTTCGGAGGAGTTCCGGTAGACGAAGAAGTTGGCGCGAATCTTATCCTCAATCGGAAACAGGGTCAGATAGGATACGCGATCATTAAAACGTTCGCCGTTCCAGACCAAGGAGGGAAACGGAAAATCTCCGCGTGGTTTCTCAAGGTCAAAACCACAACAAAGTGAATGCTGCGGGCTGATGATTTCCCGTTCGACGCCGAGCTTTTTGCGGACGGCATCGCCAAGGCCCGTTGCCACAACAAGCAGGCGTGCATTGAATGTTCGCCCGTCAGAAAGCACTGCAATCTGCCTGTCGGCACTGGTCTCCATGGTTTCAACCCTGCCTATGACAGAGCGCACCTCTGGGGGAAGCGCGCGGCGAAGCGCATTGACGAGATCGGAATAGTCGCTGCCATATTCGCGTTTGGTGCCGCGCTCGATTATGCGGCCAAAGCGATGCAACCAAACACCGTCGAATGCGGTCATCTGGGCATGGACCGCATCCCCCAGACCAAGGCGTTCAAACAGGATCATCTGGTCTTCGCCAATCTTCTCGGCGCGAAAATCAGGGGGATGGCGGTCATGAGTGCTGACCAGCGTTACATCATAGCCTTTGCGGGAGAGGGCGGTTGCCGCGCAGACACCGGCCAGACCACCACCGATGATCAGCACATCAGTTTCCTGAACTGGTGTCTGTAGTTCCCTTGCTGGCAGCTCGGTTTCGGCCATGCCTGTTCCGCTTACTTTCCTGATTTCAGTCTTTTTTGCGCCACTGGCGCAACGTCCGCAAAACAGTCCATTTCAACGGGCGTAGTTTCTGCCACGCTCCGGTCGAGCGAAGATGTTCCATCATTTGCAAACGTCGCATGAACATGCGGCCTTTCCAGCTGATGATACTGGTCATTTTGGAAAGTGGAACAGTTGTGTCGCAATGTTCAAGCTTCCATGGTTCATTGCCGATGCCAAGGTCCATGTATTCAAAGCCGTTTTTGTGCAGCCATTCAAGTGTTCTGTAGTATATAATTCGTCCAACCGAATATTTTGCCCAATCATCACCTTCAAAACCGATCATAATGGCGTAATAGGTCTTTGCTTGAACAAGACCCCACAAGGTTGCGACAATCTCGTCGCCAACTTTCAGGGCTGTCAGATGCAGCATCCCAGCTTTGGCAAACTGTTCCGTCCCATCGTGAAAGAATGCATATTTTTCCGGTTCGGCGTCGAAACCCGGCACCTGCGTGTCTTCGAAACGGCGCTGTTTCTGTTTGAGCAGCTGATCGACAATGATTGCCTGCTCGCTCTTGTCTGTTGCGATGATATATTGGGTGGGTGCCAGGCGCTCGAGCCCGCGCATTTTCTTGAGCAGCGTCTTGCGGTAGGGCTGCGCCTTGTCGATCTCTTCCCAGGGCCGTTGCAGATTATTGCCATGGCAGAAAACGTCGTTGGGACCGTCTGCAAGCAGATCAAGCGGATTCACCAAACCGCCGATCCGGGCTGGCATCTTGTCCAGCATGATCACATCGAAATCGGGAAGCGCGGCGGTTATTTTTTCCCAAAGGTCGACGGCCGTATCGTAGGTCCAATCCGGCGATCGCGGAAACAGAATCGGCGCGTTATAATCGGCGGCATCAGCGTCGATAAACCCGAGTATTTTTGCGCCCTTGCGAGTGGTAATGCATAACGGGATGAAGATGAGCGGATTGTTTGCCTCATCACGCACTTCAATGAAACAGGCGCGGATGTCGCCCACCTGACCGAATGTCGACCACCACACCTCGAGAAATGTGCGGGATTGAAAAACGTGATAATGCGGATTGGCTACAGGCGCGGGTGATCCGGTTGGCCATTCTGCCGACAGATTGTCGAGACTGTCATGTACGTGGATGGTGAAATTCATGTTCACGACGATAAGTTGACCTTGTGGCCTTTTTCAGAAATGTGCGCAGAGAATTTGACCAATCGACCTGTTCGCCCTGACTGATGGAGGTAACGGCTTGTATATCGCATATCTTATAAAAAAATGCTTTCTTTATAGTGTAAGTCTAACAACTTAAGCTGCACTTCCATTCTACAGGATACGATTGATGACCGTTTCGATTATCATGAAAACGCTCAATGAAGAAAAGCGCATTGCAGCGGCTATCGAAAGCGCATTGCGGGCTTTGCCAGATGGCAAGGTTGAAATCATCGTCGCCGATAGCGGATCGACTGACCGTACCGTTGAAATCGCGATGACGTATCCGGTTATCGTTGCGCAGATCGTGAACCCGGCGCAACCCAGCTGTGGGATCGGGCCGCAACTGGGTTTTCAATATAGCCATCATGATCTCATCTGCCTGATGGATGGGGACATGCTGCTCGATAAGGATTTCCTCACGGAAGCCATCGCCTTTCTGGAAGTAAACCCAAGGGTTGCGGGTGTCACCGGGCATGTGGCGGAAATGAATGTCGATAATCTCGAATTTACCCGCCGCGTGCGCCGGGCATCGCCAGAAAATCGGATCGGATCAATCGACCGGATGAATGGTGGTGGTCTCTACAGGCGCAAGGCGATTGAGCAGGCGGGTTACTTCTCGGATCGCAACCTGCATGGCTATGAGGAGTTTGACCTCGGCGTAAGGTTGCGGGCGTTGGGATGGGAACTCTACCGGTTGGACCGGCGGTTCGTCGAGCATTTCGGCCATTCGATCAATGCATATAAATTGCTGGTACGGCGCTGGCAGTCGAAATATTTGCGCGGCGTGGGCGAATTGCTTCGCGCTGCACTCGGTCGCCCGCACTGGAGCAAGCTGGTGCAGGAATTGCCGGAATTGCGCCTGTGGGCAGGCGTGTATGTCTGGCTGTTGCTGATGATCGCCCTGCTGATTTTCCTGCCGGACAAGAAGCTGGCCCTTTTGATTGATGTGGCACTGATCGTGCTTGTTGTTGCCGCGATGAGCTTGAAGCAGCGTAGTCTTTCCCTCGGCATTTATGCTGTTGTGGCCTGGTTCTTTCATGCGGCGGCGTTGCCGCTCGGATTTTTTCACCCGAGGCGTCAGCCCGATGACTGGATCGAAAGTCAGGTTATTTCAAAGGACCCGTGAGGCAGGTATGTCATGATGGGCCAGCGCTTTCTGTGGAAACGGATAGTGGCAGTATTTGCATCATGCTTTCTGCTGTTTGCAGGTTCGGCTGCCGCGCTAGATGTGTGGTCGCCGGTCCGGGAGATATCGCTCGAACTTCAAACCGGCAGCCCGCTTGATTTTTCGGCCCTGCTTCCCAATCCCTCAATTGGCGAGGAGAACCGCATTGTCATCAACAAAGACGGGCGATTGGCGCATGCCGATGCATCGGAAAAGCCGGTGCGCTTTTTGTGTGCGTCGCTGGGCTGGAGCCCGGCCTCGGGTGGCTTTCCGGATCATGATGGGGCGGATCGTTATGCACGCCAGCTGAAAATGCATGGCTACAATATTGCCCGCTTTCATTTCGTCGATGCGGCGCTGATGTTTGGGCGCAGTGCGGATTTCGATTTCGACCCGGAGGTGCTTGATCGCATCCACTATCTGATGGCTGCTTTGAAACGAAATGGCATCTACTGGATCATGGATGGCTTGAGTTCATCCCGCGGTGCCTATGGCGGGTTTGATGACCGCTGGGATCTGGCGGGCGAATTGAAAATCGAAGTTCAGATCGACGAGAAATCATTTCAACATTGGTTGCGGTTCCAGAAGGAAGTGCTTGGAAGGGTCAATCCCTATACGGGTATCGCGCCAATCCGCGACCCGGCGCTGGTTGTTATTGTCCCGTTCAATGAAAATGGCATCGAATTTGACAGCATCGTACATCAACGGGATGGGCAGCCACATTACTCAAAGCTATTGGCGCCCGCGTTCAATATCTGGCTGCAAGCACGCTATGGATCGACAAAAGCGCTCGCTGATGCCTGGGGATGGGTGAAGGCGGGTGAACGTCTGGAAGATGGGTCTATCAGTCTTCCCGCCAATCGCTACGAAAAGACGCCGCGAATGCGTGATCTGCAAGCTTTCTTTATCGATGTGGAAACGCGCTCAGCCGAACGTATGACGGCGGCGCTGCGTGATCTCGGCTATAAAGGGGTGATCGCGCCCTATAATAACTGGCCGAGTGTACAAACGAGCCTGTCCCGTTCGGGTCAACAGGCTATTGCAATGAATACCTATCAGGATTGGGTCGGCTCCTACGAGCCCGGCAGCACGATGGGGCAGAAAAGCTCGATCGCCGATGGGGCTTTCTATGTGCGTGCGATTGCCGCTGCCCGCTGGCTCAATCGCCCCTTTATCGTCACCGAATATGACCATCTTTTCTGGAGCAAGTATCGCTATGAGGCCGGTATTGTGATGCCCGCTTATGCAGCCCTGCAGAACTGGGATGTGCTGTGCCGTCACGGTCATGGTCCCATCGTGCTCGCCTATGGCGAAGATGTGCCGCACAAGCGTCAGATGTTGCCCTATGCGATTGCCCTTGATCCGGTTGCCCGCGCTGGTGAAACGCTGGCGGCATTGCTGTTCCGGCGTGGTGATGTAGCAGGATCACCCGTCTCGATCCCATTCATGGTCAAAGGCGTTGAGGAATTGACACAAAGTGCGCAGGAGCGGGAGCCCGATGCATTGACCGGGCTTGCTCTGCTGGGTGCAATCGGGTTGCAAAAGGACGTATCTGCGTCATCGGCCGATCTGGCAGTTCCGTCACCCCGCAAGAGTGCTTCTGCCGAAAAAATCATGTCGGCGTTGCATGGCGCCAGGCTGCTTGATCCGGCCAATATCACCAGTGCCAATAAGGGGATTTTCGAGAGCGATACCGACCAGATTGTTCTTGATCAGAACAGGCTGCGCATCACCGTAAAGACCGAGCGCACGGAAGCAATCGCTTTTGCCGATCTTGCGGACACCATCACGCTTGACAATCTGACCGTAGGCAACGCCACGGGTAAAGGTTTGTTTGCCGTGTCGGCTCTTGATGATCAACCTATCAAAAGCAGTCACCGCCTGCTGGTTATTTATGCGACGGATGCGCAGAACAGCGATATGCGCTTTTCAGACAGGCAGGAGCGTGTCATTGCCGATTTTGGTCATTTGCCGGTGCGCATCAAACTTGGCAGTATCGATTTTTCTCTGCCGGGTGCAGGGCGCTGGACTGTCTCGCCCGTGGGTCTGGATGGCAAGGTGAAGACCACTGTGGCGCAAGGGGACGGGATGGTTTCAATGCGCCTTGCAAATGATGGGCCGGATGGCCCAACGACCTATTTCCTGATTGAGCGGCAACCTTAGAAAAAGTCGGTTACAAGGCGGCTCCAGGATTCTCCGGCAAGCCCGCCAATAAATATATCGTTGCGCTGGATGGCGTCCGTGACGCTCTTGTGACGCGTTGAGACGCACACATGGGCGCGGTGCCGGTAAAACATTGCCCGGTGACGGGAAAGCACATCCAGTTGCGCGGGTTGAACGCGGCCTTGCGCTGCGACAAATCCTGATTGATCCAGATGATACATCATCTGGTTGATAACGGCGTGTTCCTTGCCTTTTTTCGCGAAGATGTTCAGCACCTGCGCAATGGAACCCGCACGGCCGAAATACACAAAACAACCGGTAAGTTCAGCGTTGTAATCCCAGACTGAACGTATGTGCAGAGAGCCATCTCCTGTGTTGAGTCTGGCTACTTCAAGAATCCAGTTGAGTTCCGGTTTCGACCAGACAGGCCGCACCTTATAGTCAGGCAGGAAATCCTGAACACTTGTGACAAACAGGTCTTGGGACATCTCTTCATCATACATGACAGGATCGCCCTCAATATGAAGGGCAGGCATCACGCGTCTGGTCAGATAATCAAGCGGGCGTGCCAGTGGAAGGCGCGCGCCGTAGCGAGCGAGAGAGGATCGCTTGGCGGCAGACTGCGCAAGGTAAGCGGCGGGCTGAAACACACGGCACCATTCCAGACCGTGCAACGGCAGGATTGCACCGCTCACAGCCCTGAAATGATTGGCACTGACAGGTGATGCGCTGTCAGTGAAGCACAGATCCTGATGACGGGGCCGCATGGTCAATGCCAGTTCGGCAGCGCCAAGGCACGATACGTCAGGGTCTGTCATGAAAGCACACAGAAGCCGTGCCGTTATGATCTCGCCTTCGACCATATATTGCATTGGAATGGCGGATACGGCGCTGCTTATGGTTCCGCTCGCCGTCTCGTGAACAAAACTGCCATATTGCGGATCGTATATCGGGCTGCCGAAGAACAGCTTCTCGAAGTAATCATTGAATGTATCGGGCGAATTGACTGCCTTCTTGCGGAATATTTTGTAAAACAGCCGTCCGACCTGCGGAATATCTTCCACAATCATGGGACGTATCTGCCTTCTTCCGCCCATCATCGCTCCCGTGCAAATTATCTGTCCGGACTATGTGTCAGGATTTCCCGATTGACGGTATGGACACTTAATGCAATCGAATCACTGTGATTTTATAGTTGTTATTGGTAGAATATCTACTTGGTAAGTACGCGATCCTGTGCCGCCGCGCGACTGTTTCGTGCCAATCTGAGAAGTACAAGCCAGGCAGCAATCATAATGCCGATTTCAATCAGATAGATCGAAATGAACGTACCTTGCGGCGGCGCTATCCAGGTTGCCCATGCGATCAGCCCGGCGCCCAATGCGTTGCCGGTGTTGAGAATGGCGGCGCGGGGACCGTGATAACCTGCAGCCCCCAATGCATCGATTGCCACCGACCAAACGGCAAGGAAGATAACGGTTCCGCTCAGAATGCGGCAGAATGAAACGAGCGATACATATTCGTTGCCAAAGAGCAGCGGGAGGAACGGCGCGGCGATATAGATGATCAGGGCCGAACCAAAGCCGATGCCAAGAGCTGCCAGCAATATCTTTTTGGTGCGCCCGATCGCGTTGTGAATGCCATCAGTGCTCAAGCGGGCAAGACCGGGATAAACAAGGCGGTTCATCGCATCGATCGAGAGATAGCTGCTGTCGATGATACGCCGGACAACACCGTAACTGCCCACAACCTCGGGATTGGCCATGATGCCGAGCATGAGAAGGTCAACATTCTGGCGAATGGCGCGGAAGATAAAGGGAGTGGCAAACAGGATGCCAAGGCGAATTTCCTCGCGCACGATACGGTATTGCGGTCGTCCGAGCTTGCGCAACGACCACATGTAGAAAACCAGCACCAGCACATGGGCGGCAAATTGCCAGATTGCCCAGTCAACCAGACTGGTCACGCCGAATACCAGACAGGCAAGCGCTGCTGCAGCTGTACGCGCAAAGGCAAAGCCAACCACCGAACGGTTCGCCTCGGAAAATTTCGAATGGCCAATGAAGATTTGCTCGGTCAAAAGGATGATGCGAACCAGAATGATATTTGTGATGAGAATAAGCAGGATCGCGATGATGTTTTCGACAGGATCAGCTGAAAGCTTCATCCAGAATGGCAGAATGATGATGCCGAGAATGACGAGCAGGACCCCGCTTGTCAGCGTGAGAATGAGATTGTGACCCAGCATGACAGGATACATGGAGTGATCCTGCGCAACCCGCCTTACCAGACATTCCGAAGCGCCAAGGCCGCAGAGGTGAACGGCAATACTGGTCACAGCCGTCACAGAAACGAAAACACCAAATTCCACCGCGCCAAATGAGCGGGCAAGAATAGCGAACGTCACCAGCTGTGCGACATTGGCCGTCAGCAGGCTGCCGCTTGACGCGGCATAGGACAGGACCATGGGAAACAGACGTGGCAAACGGCTGATGATCTCGGCAACACTCAGTTTCATCGGGCTCTGCGATCTGATCGAAAGACTGGAATTTGCATCTGTTCGCTATACGACTTGGTGGGAGATAGCCATTTATTAACCAAACTTTGAAATCTATGGTTTAGATATACATTACTGGCAAACCGTTACGGTTTGATTGATGCTTATAGAGTATTGCTGAATGTACAAACTACGCGACGCGTCAGGCAAAGCGCAACCGGTGGCTCCAATAAAGGAACCAGTGGTTGAAAGTCGCGTGCGTAGCGAGCCGCCACGCAAGCCATCCTACGCATTTTCATTGCCGCAGATCGATGTAAGCAGCCTGATTTCCTGGCTTCTTGCCCGTTGGCACTGGATTTTGATCGCCGCAGTCATTGGTGCGCTGGTCGGTATTGGTTACGGAATGAGCGCCAAGCCTCGCTATACTGTTTATACGGATCTTCTGGTCCCGCCAGCCAATCTGCAAGTGCTGCCGAATGATGTTTACTTGCAGAATCAGCAAAGCGATAGCCAGCTGCTCGATGTGGAAAGCAAATTGCTTGTGCTGACATCGGGCAATGTGCTGCGGCGCGTTGTGAATGAACTTGGACTTGCCAATGATCCGGAATTTGTTGGCACCGGGGCATCGGGCTTCAGTCTTGGCTCGCTATTCTCAAGCAAGCCTGCGGTCGCCGACAACACCCTTGCTGCCATGCGCAGCCTGTCCGAGCGGATTTCGGCGCGGCGTCAGGAGCGGTCATATATGATCACAATATCGGCCTGGGCGAACAACCCGGATACGGCTGTGAAAGTTGCCGACACTCTGGCCAAGGCATTTGAAGAGGAAGTAGCGCAGGCCGAAGCCGATGGCGCTGGCCGTGCAGCGGCTGCTCTAACCGAACGTCTGGCGGAATTGAAGAAGAGTGCATCCGAAGCTGAGGCAAAGGTTGCGGAGTTCAAACGCGACAATGGGCTTCAGACAACATCAGGCGAATTGATCAGTTCGCAGTCCATGGCACAGATCAACATGAAGCTGGTGGATGCCAATGCGCGGCTCGTGGAGGCCCAGTCGCGTTATAATGAATTGACCGCGTCGAAGCCAAATCAGTCGAACCCATCAGGCACATTGCAGTCACCGACTTTGACAGGCCTGCGCTCACAATATGCAGCGGTCAAGCAAACGGTTGATTCCATGTCGATGACCTATGGCGCGCGCTATCCCGGATTGATCCGGGCGAGATCCCAGCTCAGCGGTCTGGAACAGCAGATTTCGCAGGAGACCGGCCGTATCCTGCGGGCCGCGCAGGTAGACCTTGAACAGGCAAAATCCGTTGTCGATGCGCTTAAACAGCAGGCCGCCAGTGCGCGCTCGTCGGTTTCCATGGACAATGACGCACAAGTGCGCTTGAGTGATCTGGAACGGGATATGGCGGCGAAGATTGCTATCTACCAGACGTTCCTGACACGCGCTGGCGAAACAACCGAACGCCAACAGTTAAACAGTACCAATATTCGTGTCATCTCGTCAGCCGTCCCACCCATGCGCCGTAGCTGGCCACCGCGCACGGCGCTGCTTGCAGCCGGCGGCACATTTGCCGGACTGGGTATTGGCGCATTCCTCGCGATAGGCGTGGGTTTGCTGGGTGCGATGCGCAACGACCGGAAGACACAGAAGGCGTAAGGCTAGTCCTTTATGGATAGAATTGAAAACAGCGCACAACGGGACAACGCCTCGGCGGGTGGCCTTGGCGCGCTTCTGTTTCTGGCGATCTTCATGTTCTTCTGGATCACCACGACACCATTTGTCGATCTGACCGGCGCAGCCGCTGTTGATCCCAGTGCTGGAAACTCCAATCTGGTCAACCAGCTTGTGACGCTTGTCCTATCGGGCAGCCTGCTTGCCTTTGGTCTTAGCAGTCCCATGCGCAGCGCCATCCTGCAGCCGCGCGGCCTGCTGATATCGTTGTTCATCTGGTACATTCTTGTGTCGGCCCTGTCGGCTCATCCGGACCTTGCGCTCAAGCGTGTTGTGCTGGCCATCATGGTTTGCGTCAATGCGAGCGTGTTTCTGCTTCTGCCAAAATCCGACGCACATTTTGGCAAATTGCTGGCTCTGGCAACGCTGATCATGCTGGGCTTTGCTTATTTCGGTGTGATCTTTCTGCCGCTGCGCGCAATTCATCAGGCGTCGGAACTACGCGAGCCGATGAATGCCGGTTTCTGGCGCGGGCAATATGCACACAAGAACGAAGCCGCCGCCGTCATGGTGGCCGCAGTCTTCTTTGGCCTGTTTGTCTATAGCGTCGGGCAGAAACTGGCGGGTGCAGCCATTATCGTTCTGTCGACATTGTTTCTGCTGCATACGGGCGGCAAAACCTCGACCGCGGCCTTGCCGGGCATTCTGATCCTTGCGTGGATTTTCCAGCACTGGAAATGGACACGCTTTCCGATCGCCATTGGCGGGATCGTCGCGTTCAATGTGCTCGCCATTGGATCGGCGGTCTTTGAACCGATCCGTTCACTGATCAATGCCGTCGGTATCGATGCCACTTTTACCAATAGAACCGATATCTGGCGTTTTGCCTTCTCCGCCATCGCCCAAAAGCCGATTACCGGCTACGGATTTCAATCCTTCTGGCAGACGGAAGAACTTGTTTATAGTGGCGGCAATGTCGAGACATGGGCTGTTGCGGCTTATAATGGGCATAATGGCTATCTCGATACGCTTCTGACAACCGGTATTCCCGGCTTGATTCTTACGGTCATATGGTTGCTTTTCCTGCCCTTGCGTGACATTGGCAGGGCAGACGCAACGGGCAATAATCCGGCACTTACGACGCTCTTCGTTCGTATCTGGCTCTATGGAATTTATACGGCCTGCGTCGAAAGCATGTTCTTCCAGAATGGCAGCCCATTGTGGTTTGCCCTCCTGTTTGCGGTGTTCGGCCTGCGTCTGCAGGCGCGTGCAAGTGTTGTGAGCGCAGCGCCTTCACAGGCCAAATTGACGGTAGCCCATGCCTGAAATCCTGAACAAGCTGGACTATTGGTCAGACCGGATTACCGACAGGCTGATGCGCCGGTTGCCTGGGCCACGTATCCATATCCCTACATCGCGGCCAATCGTGTCTTTTACCTTCGATGACGTGCCGGATACGGCGCTGACCAATGGCGCCCATATACTGGAAAGCCATGGGGTGCGCGGAACATTCTACATTGCTGGATCGCTGGAAGGGCAGGTGGAACCCAAGCGGACGCTGATTTCACGCGACGGATGCCGGGCACTGGCGCAGCAGGGCCATGAAATTGGATGCCATACGTTTTCTCATACGAAAGTTTCCCATATGGGCAGGCAGCGGCTTTCCGCCGATCTGCAGCAGAACAAGGATTACCTCGACGCGATTGATCCGCGCGATGACAGGCGCAATTTCGCCTATCCCTACAATGCTGGCTCGCTATGGGGACGTGGTATCTTCCAAAAAAACTTCCAGACCTGCCGCTCGGGCGGCGAGCGGATCAATCGCGGTTCGGTCAATCCCGTCTTTCTGTCCGGGGTCGAGATCAGGCAGCCGGAGAGCCATGCGCTCGGCCTCACAGGCTGGATCGATACTCTGATTGCAGAGCCCGGCTGGCTGATTTTTTTCACCCACGATATAGCGGCACAGCCAACGGATTTCGGTTGCACACCGGAGACATTTGAACGGCTCGTTGCCTATACGCTGGAGCGCGGATGCATGGTGCTGCCTGTCAAGGATGCGCTGGATCAATTCAGCGCAGGGAGGCCACTATCCTGAAAACCCCGATACCGCAGAAACGTCTGCTTGCAATCAATAATTACTTTTATAAGCGCGGTGGTGCGGAAGCGATCTTTCTCGAACACATGCAGCTGTTTTCGGAAATTGGCTGGGATGTTGTTCCATTTGCCATGCAGCACCCTGACAATAACGATTCACCGTGGTCGGAATATTTTGTCTCTGAAATCGAATATGGCCGCCAAAGCAGCGCGCTGACCAAGGTGGCGCAGGCCGGAAAGATCATTTACTCCTTCGAAGCGCAGCGCAGTATCGAGGCTTTGATTGAACAGGCCCGGCCTGATATCGCCCATGCCCATAATGTCTACCACCACCTTTCGCCGTCGATTTTTGCCACGCTGAAAAAAGCTGGCATACCGACTGTGATGACGGTGCATGATCTGAAGCTTGCCTGTCCCGCTTATAAAATGCTGGTGAACGGGCATGTGTGCGAAGAGTGCAAAGGCGGCAGGATTTACAACGTCGTCCGGCATCGCTGTATCTACGGTTCACTGGTGCTGAGCAGTCTCGTCTTTCTGGAAACGATTGTGCATCGCGGCCTTGGTCTTTACCGGAACAAGGTCGACAAATTCGTTGTTCCCAGCAAATTCTATCGCGAAAAGCTGATGGAATGGGGCTGGCCGGGCGAGCAACTCGTCTATATCCCGAATTTCGTGGATACGCAGGCATTTGCGACGGGCTGGGACGAAGGCGATTACTTCGTTTTTGCCGGGCGGCTTGCGCCCGAAAAGGGTCTGGTAACGCTGATCCACGCTGCGGCCAAGGCGAAGCAGCGTCTGGTCATAGCTGGCACCGGTCCCGATGAGGCTATGCTCAAAGCACTGGTGCAGGAGTTGAATGCGGATGTGACATTTGCCGGCTACGTATCGGGTGAAAACCTGACGCGGCTGATCGGCCAATCCAAAGCTTTGATCCTGCCTTCCGAATGGTACGAGAATGCGCCTGTCAGCATTCTGGAAGCTTATGCACTGGGCAGGCCTGTTATCGGTGCAGCCATTGGCGGTATTCCGGAAATGATCCGCGAAGGTGAAACGGGCATGACTGCGGTTGCCGGTGACGCAGATGATCTGGGGCGCGTCATATTGGCCATGGCCGATCTGACACCTGCTGCCCGCGCCCGCATGGGTATGAATGGCCGGGACTGGATTGCCCGGGACTTTTCCGCCGATGCCTACCGCAATCGCATGATCGATCTCTATGCAACGCTGGGGGTGTCGTGATGGCGGATGGAAGCGGTTCCGGAAGACAACCAAGGGTGATGATGCTGGGTTTGCGTGGCATTCCCGATGTGCAGGGCGGCGTGGAAAAACACGTTGAAGAGCTTAGCCAGCAGTTTGTCGATAAAGGCTGGGATGTCTCGGTTCTCGGCCGCAGGCGCTACCTGCTGACGCCGGACCCGTATGTCTGGAAGCGGGTGAAGGTTTTCCCGCTTTGGTCACCCGCCTCCATGAAATTCGAGGCGGTTGCGCATACGGCGCTTGGTGTACTTTTCGCGGCGTATCATCGTCCCGATATTCTGCATATTCATGCCGTCGGACCGGCACTGCTGACGCCTCTGGCGCGTCTCATGGGCCTGAAAGTCGTCGTGACTCATCATGGCTATGATTATGACAGGCAAAAATGGGGCGGTTTTGCCAAGCGCATCCTGAAGCTGGGTGAGCAGGCGGGAATGCGGTTTGCCAATGCACGCATTGCCGTATCCAATGATATCGCCCGGACTATGGAAACACGCTATGGCGTGCCCGTCCAAGCGGTGCCCAATGGCGTGACGGTTCGCCGGAGCGTGACGGATACGGGCATTCTGCAAAAGCTGGGACTGACGCCGCGCCGTTACATCATTATGGTTGCACGCATCGTTCCGGAAAAGCGCCAGCATGATCTCATAACAGCTTTTGCCAAACTCGCCGACCCCTCGGTCAAGCTGGTTCTGGTGGGGTCGGCCGAATTTATGGCTGCCTATTCGCAGGAGGTCGAGAAGCTGGCGGGAAACGTGCCGGGTGTTATTCTCGCCGGCATGCAGACAGGCGATGATCTTGCCATTCTTTACGAGAATGCCCGTTTGTTTGTCCTGCCATCCAGCCATGAAGGCATGCCGATTGCCTTGCTGGAGGCTATGGGGGTGGGGTTGCCGGTTCTTGCCAGCGATATTACCGCCAACCTCGAAATAGGCCTGCCGCCCGAAGATTACTTCCCGCTTGGTGATGTTGAACAACTGGCCGATGCCATGCGTTCAAAACTCGCCACGCCGTTCAATACGGATAAGGCGGCAGAACAGGGCAGTGTGGTCGAAAGGGAATATGGCTGGCTCAGCATCTCCGACCAAACACTTGGCGTCTACAATGCCGTCCTGAAGCGCAAGGCACTTTGATCATTCACAGATGAGGTGGTGATCCCGACTGGATTCGAACCAGTGGCCTACAGATTAGGAATCTGTCGCTCTATCCTACTGAGCTACGGGACCATGCGGCCAGACATACTGTTTTTCAGCGGCAACGCCAAGTCTCAAGATGCAGGAAATACGCACATCTCCTGGAGCAGTTTCTGCGTGGGTTCAGGCAGAAACTGCTTGATGGATAATCAGGATGCCGCGGGCAGCGCGCTTTCGGCAAGCTGTACCCAATAGCTGATGCCGTGCGGAATGACGTCATCATTGAAGTCATAGGCCGGATTGTGCAACGAGGCACTCTCGCCATTGCCGATGAACATAAAGGCGCCGGGGCGTGCTTCAAGCATATAGGAGAAATCCTCGCCAGCCATCATCGGTGCAACGTCCTGATTGACAGCATTGTTGCCAGCCACGCTCTGTGCCGTGCGGGCGGCAAACTCCGTCTCCTGATCATGATTGAATGTCACGGGGTAGTTGCGGTCATACTCCAGCTTGGCAACCGCACCGAGCGCCACTGCCACACCTTCGGCCACTTCGCGCAGGCGTTTTTCAGCAAAGTCGCGCATTTCCGGGCGCAATGTGCGTACAGTGCCCGCAAGCTCCGCCTTCTGCGGAATGATGTTGTGCGCATCACCCGCGTGGAATTTGGTCACTGATAATACAACGGAATCAAGCGGGTCGGTGCCGCGCGAAACGATGGTTTGCAGCGCGTTGACCAACTGCGCACCGATGACAACCGGGTCGATCGTGCGGTGCGGCTGGGCCGCATGGCCGCCACGGCCTTCGATGGTGATGGTGAATTCATCGGTTGCGGCCATGATCGGGCCTTTGCGAATGGCAAACTGGCCAATGGGAAGGCCGGGAATATTGTGCATGCCATAGACTTCGGAGATGGAAAAGCGCTCCATCATGCCTTCCTTGACCATCTCGCGGCCACCACCGCCGCCTTCTTCGGCGGGCTGGAAAATCACGGCCACCGAACCTTTGAAATTGCGGGTTTCAGCCAGATATTGCGCCGCGCCGAGCAGCATGGCGGTGTGGCCGTCATGACCGCAGGCATGCATCTTGCCGGGGTTCTTCGACGCATAGGGCTTGCCAGTGATTTCATTGAGCGGGAGTGCATCCATGTCGGAGCGCAGACCGACCGTCTGGCCTTCGCCGTGGCGGCCATGAATGATGCCGACCACGCCTGTCTGGCCGATGCCGGTTGCGACCTCGTCGACGCCGAATGCATGCAGCTTGTCAGCCACAAATTTCGCGGTCTCGTGAACATCGAACATCAGTTCCGGGTTCTCATGCAAATGGCGGCGCCACTGTGAAACCTCTTCCTGCATTTCGATGGCGCGATTGAGCAAAGGCATTCTGGTACAACTCCAAGACGTGCGGACTCTGACAATTCAGTGAACAGTTCAAAGGTGTTTTGCCTTTTGACTGCCACATAGGATAGATAAGGCCATTGCGACCCGGCGGGAAGCCCGGCAATGAAATCACAAGGCCATTTCCCTGGTTCTTTATACAGACAGGCTGGATATCTGGAATGCGTAAAACTGTAACACTCTTTCTTTCAGCTTGCATGGTGTCAACCATTGCGGGCCTGTCGACAGCAGCGCTTGCGGGCCCGAACATCACTGTTGATGTGGGTACAGGCGAGATTTTGTCGCAGGAAGATGCGTTCCAGCGCTGGTATCCGGCGTCGCTTACCAAGCTGATGACGGCCTATGTGGCGTTTCGCATGATCGAATCAGGCCAGATCACACTGGACACGCCGATCAAGATGACAGCGCGCGCCGCAAAAGAGCCGCCGAGCAAAATGGGCTATAAGGCGGGCTCAGAGCTGACGCTCGACAATGCGCTCAAGATTCTGATGGTCAAATCCGCCAATGACGTGGCCATGGCTGTCGGCGAGACGCTGGGTGGCTCGTCGGAAAAGTTTGCCGTGCTGATGAATGCGGAAGCCAAGCGCCTTGGCATGTATGGCTCGCATTTCGTCAACCCCAATGGCCTGCATTCGGATGATCATTATACGACTGCCCGTGATCTGGCTGTCCTGACCGTTCAGATGCGCCGTGAATTCCCGCAATATATGCATTACTTCGATATTGAAGCGATTGATTCCGGCAACAAGATTCAGGCCAACTTCAATGCGCTGATTGGCCGGTTTCAGGGTGCGGACGGCATGAAGACCGGTTTTGTCTGCCCGTCCGGTTTTAATCTGGTCGGTTCAGCCACGCGCGATGGCCGTAATGTCATTACTGTTGTTCTGGGTGAATTGAAGCAACCGGATCGCGCCACCAAGGCGGCGGAATTGCTGGCCAAAGGTTTTGAGACACGCGGCACCGGCAATAGGCTGGAAGCTTTGCAGCCCTATGGTCCGGCAACGCGTGATGTCGCGGTGAACATGCGCCCGACCGTCTGCTCCAAGGAGGCTGCCGCTTCCGATAGCTGGGATGGCAAGGACGCGGAAGGTCATATCATTCAGGGCTCGCCCTATATGTACCGGATGGATCACCAGCCACAGGCGGAACTCGTTGCGCTGCTGCCTTCGAAGATTGCTCCCAAAGGCAAGGATATGAGCCGCATTCCCATACCAATCCCGCGTCCTGATCGTGCATCGGTAACGGATGCGGCGGATACTGCAAAAACAGTGAACTGAACAATTCAAGCTTAGGATGACATCATGAGTGGCCTGCCTCTTCCCATTCCGGTTTCTGTACTCACGGGATTTTTGGGGTCGGGGAAGACCACCTTGCTCAACCGCTTGTTGAAAGATCCTGCTCTTGCCGACACGGCCGTGATTATCAACGAGTTTGGCGATGTCGGGATTGATCATCTTCTGGTGGAAACGGCGAGCGAGGGTGTTATCGAGCTTTCCGATGGCTGCCTGTGCTGCACGGTCCGGGGGGAGTTGGTTGATACGCTTGCCGATCTCATCGACCGTCTGCAGACGGGACAACTGAAAAAGCTCAAGCGGGTCATCATTGAAACAACGGGTCTTGCCGATCCTGCGCCAGTCCTGCATGCGATCATGGGCCATCCGGTGCTATTGCAGGCTTTTCGCGTTGACGGGGTTATTACCACTGTGGATGCGGTCAACGGCATGGCCACGCTCAATGCGCATGAGGAAGCCGTCAAACAGGCGGCGGTTGCCGACCGTATTGTGGTGACAAAAACCGACATGCCGGAAGCTGCGGAGAGTCTGGCTGCATTGCATGCCCGGCTTGCGGCGCTTAATCCCGGTGCGGATATTATCGATGTTGGCGACGCGCGCACGGGCTATGCGGCGCTGTTTGAATGCGGTGTCTATAATCCGCAAACAAAAACCATCGATGTGCAGCGCTGGCTGAAAGCCGAAGCTTTTCGTGACCGGGAGCATGAACGCGAGGAAGCCGAGCATCACGCCCATCACCATCACCATCATGATCATGACCATGCGCATCATCATGATCACGATGGGCATCATCATCACGACGTCAATCGCCATGATGCGGCGATCCGATCATTCTCGTTGACGCATGATAAGCCGGTGCCACGCGCTGGTTTCGAGATGTTTCTTGATCTTCTGCGTTCAGCCCATGGTGAGAAGCTGCTACGCGTCAAAGGCATCGTGCAACTGGCCGATGACCCGGAGCGCCCGATGGTCATTCATGGCGTGCAGCAGATTTTCCACCCGCCAGTTCGCCTTTTGGCTTGGCCTGACTGCAAACACGAAACCCGTCTGGTGATGATCGTGAAAGATTTGCCTGAGAGTTATATCACGCAGCTTTTCAGCGCATTCCTCAATGAGCCAAACATCGATACGCCGGATCGGGCCGGGCTGTTTGAAAATCCCTTGGCCATACCGGGCATGAAAATTTAGGCTTACGCTGGTAGCCGAGATGTGCCCACTTATCGTGATTGGCATATCTATTGTTCGTGGTTCGACATAACAACCATGAGGGAGAGTATGGGCTGCAGGGAGCCAAGTTCTGCAACGTTGGCGATTATCATTGCAGCTACCCATCTCCCTCATGGTTGTTATGTCGAATCACGAACCACTGGACCATGGACATACCAATCACCATGCGGATAGAAAATTAGCGATCTAACCACGCTCGATATGAAAGCGGTGGCCACCATCAATAGTCACCGTTTCAATCAGCCTGTGACCATCGGTCATGCAGAAATTGGGCATGTCGATCACGGCGAGAGGATCGCTGGTTTCAACCCACAGCCGCGTGCCCTCGGGCATGGTTTCCAGACGCTTGCGGGTTTTGAGCACCGGCAAAGGGCAATTCAGGCCGCGCAGGTCGTAGATATCAGCGCTCATGCCGAATGCTCCGGATGGCTCACTTAGTTACCAATGATTTTCCACCAGGCCTTTTTGGCAGGTTGCTCAGCAACAGTCGCTGAAACGTCCTGTACCTGAGCTGGAACAACGGATGGCACGGGTGCTACTGTCTGGGCAACAACCGGTGCTGATGCATTGGTTGCAACTTGATTGGCAGTTGAAGCCGGTATGGCGGCAACGGTCATACGGTGCCGCTTGCCTGCTTCTTTTTCGTCGCGCGCCTTGTCGGCGGCCACGGCAGAGGCAAGGCGGACCATCACCTGCGGTTTCAGCGCTGCGTCCTTGTCCTGTGGCGACAGGGATGGCGGCTCCTGCGTGACGCGTTCACCACGGGCGCGGCGAGCGCTCCAGTCAGCAATGATCTTGGCTTCGCTCAGTCCCTGAATCGAACGGCTTGGCGGCGTGATGCTGCCTTTGCCTGCCATGGTGGAGAAGGCGGCTTCATAATTGTTCTGATAGCTCTGATAGGCCATCTTCAGCGTTTCAGGCTGCTGCATAGGCGGGCAGATAGCCGTCGCTGCAATCGGTGCATTCGGGTCAGTTGTGTGATTGAAGACATATTTCTTCTCGCACACATCCACCTTTGGCGGCACCTTGGTGATCTCGAAGTGGTCGTAACCTTCCTTCAGGTTCTTCCAGAAAGCATAGTTCGGATCGTCCTTGTAGCGCGCCATATTGGCTGCGGTCATACGGAACGGAAAGGCCTGCAGCTGGATCGATTCCTGACCGCCTTTGAAAGCGTCGCGGGCGAAAGCATAGATTTCCTGAACCTGCGCGTCGGTCATCGAATAGCAACCGGATGATGAACATGCGCCATGCACCATCAGATTGGCGCCGGTGCGGCCAAGGGCCTGATCAAGCGCATTGGGGAAACCTGTGTTGAAGGACAGGTAATAGCTGGATTTCGGATTCATCTGGCCCGGGCGCACGGCATAAAAACCTTCCGGTGCCTGCCGGTCGCCTTCGATGAATTTCGGGCCAAGCTTGCCCGACCATTTGCAAATCTTATAGCTCGTGACGATATCGTAACGGCCATTGTCCTTGCGCTTCCACACTTCAAGAACGTTCTCTTCCTTGAAGATACGAACCATGACAGGCGCGGTCATGCTCATGCCCTTGGTCTTCATCAGCTTGACCATTTTCTCGGACAATTGCTGTTCAGACTTTGGTGCAAGATCAGAAACGGATGCGCCCTGACAACCCGCAAGAAACAGGGTCAGCATCAACGGCGCAAGGATATGTGTCGGTATTTTCATCTTCGCAGCTGTTACCAGTTCGCTTCGTCGAAATTGTGTGGATTGCTATCCACAACCCCCTATTTGCATCCGTTATAGTTGATAAAGCCTTACCGCAATGAGTCAAATTGCTCAATCACACAATCGTCACCTGCAATGAAGACAGGGCGGTTTTATGGCGAAATGCACTGTTTTCCCAGTATGATCCGCATTTTGTTGCCAGTATATCTTCCAGAATGCGCCCATTGACAGGAAGCAACGGCGCTCATCAATTGTTGTTTACCGACCTGTTACGGCACCCGCCGTGTGCATCTTTCGTCAGCCTTCCCGGGAGAAACAGAATGGCAATTGCACCTTCATTGACGCTCAAACGCCATCTGAAAGCACCGCCGCGACTGGTCTGGGCTGCCTGGACCGACCCTGCCATGATTGTACATTGGTGGGGCCCGACCGGTGCCAAAACCCTGAAAGCCGAAGCTGATCCGCGTGTGGGCGGCACGTTTCGCGTCATTTTTCTCACGCCTGACGGGGAAGAGCACAATGTCAGCGGCGTCTATTGCGAAGTGCTGATCGAAAAACGTCTGGCTTTCACATGGGTCTGGATCACTCTGCCTGACCGGGAATCGCTGGTAACGCTGGTGCTTGAACCAGTGGATGGCGGCACGTTGTTCACTTTGATCCACGAGCGGTTTTTCGATGAAGCAGCGCGTGATCGCCATCACGAGGGCTGGAGCGGGGCACTCGACAGTCTTGAAAAGTTTATCGAACAACAGGCGGTTTCTCTCGCAACCGGGGGTAGCCGAACATGACTGAGAACCCTGCAATCAGCTTCCGCCCGGCCTCGCTGTCCTATCTGCCTTTGATGGCAAGATGGCTGATGACGCCGCATGTGCGCGCGTTTTATCAACCTGATCCTATCACGCCACGGGAAGTGGCGGAGGAATATGGCCCGATGTTAATGGGCGAGACGCCCGATATTTGCCATATCGCCTATTATGGCGAACAGCCCTTCGGTTATCTGCAATGCTACAGCAATGCGGATTACGAGGAGTGGGTTGAGTCAACGGGAGCAGACGCCGGTATCAGCCTTGATCTTTTCATCGGCGAAGCTGTTTATCTTGGAAGAGGGTTTGAGCACCTCATGCTAAAGGAATATCTGTCCCGGATCGCATTCCCGCATTTCGCCGATGAGCGCTTTGCCTATGTCTCCTATGAGGCGGAGAATCTTGAGGCGATTGGGGCAGCGGAAACTGCCGGGTTCACGCGCATTGATGAGTTTGATGAAGGCGGCGACCACATCATCGTTCTCAGGTTCGAGCGGGATTAAGACCAGCCAGAAAATGAAAAAGGCGGCGCCTGAGCACCGCCTTTTTAAGAAATCAGCACCAACGGGGATTAGCCGTTAAGGGCATCCTTCAGAGCCTTTGCAGGCTGGAAGGCAACCTTCTTGGAGGCTGCGATCTTGATCGTTGCGCCAGTTGCAGGGTTACGGCCTTCGCGAGCGGCGCGCGACTGTACCTTGAACTTGCCGAAGCCTGGCAGCGAAACTTCGTCGCCTGCGACGACGGCATCGGTGATGCCCTTAAGAACGCTATCTACAATCGCCTTGGACTGAACCTTTGTAAGACCCTGATCAGCGACGAGCTTCTCGATAAGATCGGACGTATTCATGTTGGCGGTTTCCTCAGTATATTCGTTGATCGAAGGCGTCTGTATGGCACGCGTTGCCGCCTCTGTCATCAGGAATAGAACGCATTTTCGGGGTTTATACCCAGTGTTTACAGGGTTTTTTGCAAATCCGGCTATGAATTTTCGGATGAGGACCGGATCGGGCCTGCAAATTGCCCCAGGTGATTCGCTCTCTGATTCTGTTCATTCAGGGCTGACCAGTCCGCAGAGCGTCGGGCATTTGCCATATTGGCGGCTCCCCAATATGGCGCGCAAGGTGATCGATAAAGGCCCTGACCTTGGCCGATACATGCCGTGTCGGTGGGTAGACCGCATGGATACGGTAGGGCAGCGGCTTGACTTGCGGCAGGACTGAGATGAGCGTTCCATTGCGCAAGGCGTCAGCCGCGATGAACATGGGCAGCCGCACCAGTCCCAGTCCGGCAATGGCCATGTCGCGCATGGCCTCACCATTATTGGCGACGATGCGCCCATGCATGGCGACGGAAACCGGTTCGCTTGACGATACAGGATTCTCAAATTGCCAGAGCTGGCTGGTATTCACGTTCGAATAATCGATACAGGCGAACGAGCCAAGTTCATCTAAGGTTTTGGGCAACCCGTTCGCCGCTGCAAAAGCCGGACTGCAACAAATGACGCGTGCGTCCGTGCAGAGTTTGCGGGCAATCAGACTTGAATCCTTGAGAATACCGATGCGAACGCCAACGTCGAAACCGCCACGCACAAGATCGACCATGCGGTCATCAAGCTCGACGGCGATTTCAAGATCCGGATATTGCCGGGCAAAATCTGCGATCATACGGCTGAGATAGAAAGTACCGAAGGTCATGGGCGCGGTAATGCGCAAAGTGCCGCGAATGGCGCTGTAGCGTTCACCTGCCGTATCAGCCGCCTCCATAATGTCGCGCACCAGCGGGCGGACGCGTTCGACAAAGGCGTGGGCGTTATCCGTGGCGAGCAGCTTGCGCGGCGAGCGCTGGAACAGTTCCGTACCCAGTGCCGCCTCAAGATCGGTGATGCGTTTGCTGACAACCGATTTTGACAGGTTAAGCCGCGCGGCACTCAAAGTGATGCTGCCGGTCTCCATGACATCAAGAAAAGTCAGTAAATCGTCGAAGCGCCATTTCATGGTTCTTCCATAGCGGACTAATGGTGAATTTTAAAGCCTGTATGCGTGATATCGTTCTGTTTTATCGAACATGAGTTGCATGGAAGCGGTCTTTATATGCCGGCCGACAGCGCAGATATTCACCCCAACGGCGAATGAGCGCCAAGCAAACCAATTCAGGAGGCTTTCATGTCCTTACAATTGACCGGCATCCATCATCTGACTGCCATTACGGCGAATGCTCCGGAGAACCTGCGTTTCTACACGAAGACCCTCGGCCTGCGGCTTGTCAAAAAGACAGTCAATCAGGATGATACAAGTGCCTACCATCTGTTCTATGCGGACGGTGAAGCAACGCCCGGCACCGATTTGACCTTTTTCGACTGGCCTGTCGGCCCGGAACAGCGCGGCACGCATAGTATCTCACGCACAGGTTTGCGTGTTGGCAGCAAAGCCAGCCTCGACTGGTGGAAGGCACGCTTTATCGAGCTTGGCGTCAAATCAGGTGAAGTCACCGAAATCGGTGGCTACGACTCGCTGGATTTCGAAGATGGCGAAGGCCAGCGGTTTCGCCTGATCAATGATGGCGGCGCAGCCCCTTCGCATCCATGGGAGAAAAGCCCGGTTCCGGCTGAACACCAGATTCGCGGCCTTGGACCGATCACCATCAGCGTGCCCGATATCACCAATACGGAAGCCATCCTTCTGCATGTGATGAACATGCGCCAGACCAGTAGCTATCCGTCCCCCGATGGGGCCGGTCATGTGCATGTGTTTTCGATGGGCGAGGGCGGTCCTGCTGCCGAACTGCATGTGGCGGTGCAGCCCGGTCTTCCGGTGGCGCGGCAGGGAGCGGGCGCTGTGCATCACGTGGCATTCCGCGCGCCGGATGTGCAGCAATTGCATGAATGGACCGAAAGGCTGAAGAGTTTCCGTATGCCGTCGAGCGGTGAGGTCGAGCGCTACTACTTCCGCTCGCTCTATTTCCGCGAGCCCAATGGCATTCTGTTCGAGATTGCCACGGATGGTCCGGGCTTCACCGTCGATGAGCCTTTGGAAACACTGGGCGAAGGATTGTCGCTGCCGCCATTCCTTGAGGGAAAGCGGGCTTCCATCGAAGCGAACCTGAAGCCTCTGGTCTAACCCGGATAAACAGCCCGGCGTGAAAATGCCGGGCTTTTTCTATTTAGAAGGTGGCTTCAATCCACTGATGTACGGCGTCGATGTCGTGCTGGCCGGTTTCGTGCCCGGCATAAACGCTTTTCACTGTGAGGTCTGCTCCGGCCTCGCGCAACAGGACTTCAAGATCCGGGGTCTTGGCGCCGAACAGGTCGTGCTCACCATTGACCATCAGAATATGCGTATTGCTCAGATCAACCTGCGGCGTTTCCTCCAGTACATTCATTGCCCGCAGGAGAACCGCATTTCTGATAAGACCCGGATGCAGCAGCATGGTTGCAAAAAGCATGTTGGCGCCGTTGGAATAACCGAGAAATACGGTCTGTTGCAGATCAAGGTGATAGGCCTCAACCGCGCCTTCGATGAAACCAGCGAGTGCTTCGGCTTCCGAACGGATATCGTTCTGGTCAAAGCTCAAAGGACCAAAACGCCGGAACCAGCGACCAATACCTTCCTCATTGCTGCGTCCGCGCAAGCCAATGAGCGTTGCCTGTGGTGCAGCATTGGCGCCAAGCGGTAGTAATGTTGTCTCATTGCCGTCGGAGCCATGCAAAAGTACGAGGGTCAGGCCACCCGCATGTTCAGGCGTATAGACACGATGCACGAAAGGCAGCTCGCGGTAGATAAACCGTTCTTCACCGGGCAGACCAAACTGCGGCAGCATGATTTTGAGGTTTTCGGTTTCTTGGGCAAAATGCGGCGGAATGAACAATTTGCTTCCAAGTGTTTCCAGTGTCTCATCCAGAAGCATGCCGGGGCCGTCGGTTGCCATTTCAAACAGGGTACCGCCCGGTTCCCGCACATAGATTGAATGGAAATATTTGCGGTCGTGCATGGCCGTTGCGTCCGAACCGTCCTTGATCAGCCTGTCATAGATGGTCTGGACATGGGCAATGTCGGGCGCACGAAAGGCGATGTGATCGATCGTTCCGGTGCCGGGCGCTGCGCTCCAGAACCCGGTTGCGTCCCGTACATCGACACAATCACCGGAGGCCGAGACCATCCGCGTGATGGTGTCGATTTGCTCACCGGCGGTGAAGCCGAAATAGGTTTCGAGAAATGTGCAGGTGGCAAGCCGCTGCTCGGTCAAAACAGTGGCACCGCGAATCCGCAATATGGCGTCCGCTTCAGATATGCCATTACCGGTCCAGATATCAGACGCCTTTACCTCGGATGTGCCGACAAGCTTGACGATAACCCCATCAGGGTCTTTGAGACGCAGCACTGTTTCGCCGAATTCCTGCGAGGGGCCTGTCGTCGCAATATTGTGCTGAAGGGCGCGGGTCAGCCAGAAGCCAATGGCATCGGGGGCAATGGCAAGCGCGATTTCGCTGGGCTGGCCATAGCCGACACGCCCGAGCGATCCATCTTCCCAGACCAGAAAGGTAATCAGCGAACCCGGCGTTGCCGATGTGTCGCCGTAGAAGAGGTGAAGCTGGGTTGCGTCTTCATAACCGCCGGTGCGTTTGACAAGACGAAGGCCAAGAAAGCCGACATAGAAATCCACATTCGCCTGAACGTTACGGGTGATCAGGGTAATGTGATGAATGCCGCTTGTCATGAAATTCCTCCGCCGGTGAGTCGGTTCGACTGATACGGGGAAAGGAGGCGGGGTGCAATATTGGGGAAAACTGTGTTGCGATCAGGCAGTGCCTGAAAAAACAACACCCACCGCGGGAGGAGGTGCGGTGGGTGCTATTTGTAAAGGCCGACTGGGAGGAGGAGTGCCGGCCTTTGAACGATCGGGACCTGGGAGGAGGTAATCCCGAACGTTAACTCTAAGAATGCTATTAGCGCGCTGCTGCGGCCTTCTTGGCAACGAAGGCGATATCGCCACGGGAGATGCCGAGGTCGTTCAGTTCACGTGCGGACAGACGGTTCAACTCTGTGACAGTGTCACGGTAACGGCGCCAGTTATTGTAAGAGCGGATCAGGTTCATTTCACTCACCTTGGTAACTTATTGTTTGTTGGATCATTTCTTGATCGTGAGCTGCATATAGTCGATGCCCTGCAAAACTTGCAGTGACAAGAATGCATAGCTGCTTTGCAGGAAGTGAGGAGTGGATGGCTAAATTGCGGCGGGCGGAATCACGTCAATTGTGACAGTCTTGAACAGCTGTTCATTTCTTGTTTCGGGCGGCGAGTTCCCTGTCGGCTTTGCGCGCTGCAGCTTCACACCGGTTGCGGAATTCTTCCACTTCTTCCTCGGTTAGATGCTCGATGCCGATAAAGACGTTTTCACCCTTCGACACCCGGACCAGTTCATCGAGTTTGGCCTGAATGGCGACACCGTCGCGATTCTGCGTGTTCTGGATGAGAAAGACCATCAGAAAGGTGATGATTGTGGTGCCGGTATTGATCACAAGCTGCCACGTATCGGAAAAGCCGAACAGGGGGCCGCTCACCGCCCAGACGACGACAATCAGACAACACAGGATAAAGGTCAGCGGCTTGCCGGCATATATGGCAACCCTATTGGCGACTTGGGTAAACAGTTTTCGCATCATGCCACTCCTCTCACGTCGAGAAGAGAACTATTGGCTCGCCTATTCGTTCCAGAAACGGCGTTACAGAGAAACGCCCAGAGTATGCACCCAACTCAGCCCGTCATCGGTTGCAGCGCGCGGTTTGTACTCGCAACCGACCCAGCCGCTATATCCAAGCCGGTCCAGTTCCGCCAGAACGGCGGTGTAAGCAATTTCGCCCTCATCGGGTTCTGCCCGGCTCGGGACAGCGGCAATCTGGACATGGCCGATCAGCGGCAGATATTTTTCCAGCCGTTTGAAAATGTCACCCTGACTGACGCCGACATGATAGACGTCGAACATAACAGTCAAATTGGGCGCACCGATTTCCTCGATCAGCGAAACGGCTTCCTCAATCGTCGAATAGAAGTAGCCCGGCTTGTCGCGCTGATTGATGGGTTCGAGCAGCAGGGTGAAATCCGCTGCCTTGCGTGCCGCGAGCGCCAGATTTCTGGCAAACACGGCTCTTGCCTGCCGCTTTTGCTCCGGTGCAACAACACCAGCCATGACATGGATCGCCGATGCACCTGCGATACGGGCGTAATCGATTGCCTGATCGAGCGATGTCTCGAAATCTGCCTCTCTGCCCTGCAATACGCCAAGGCCGAATTCGCCCTTCGCCGCATCGCCGGTTGGGGTGTTCAAGCCGAGCAAAGCAAGGTTATGGGCAGCGCAGATATTGCGCACTTCAATTGCCGGAATGTCATAGGGCCAGTGCAGTTCCACGGCGTTGAAACCGGCGCGTGCGGCGGCTGATATGCGGTCGAGCAGCGGGAGATTGGGCCAGAGAAAGCCGAGATTTGCGGAGAATTTTGGCATGGCTCACTTCAATTCAATATGTGTTTTCAATGTATTATACTGTTCCCACCTGGAGAAGCGCTTTGGCAAAAAAGTCTTCGGCGCCGAAATTGCCGCTCTTCAGCGCAAGGCCGATGGGTTGTTTGCCATCAGCCACCAATGCTGGAATGCCCGGATCAATTTCCTTGCCGATATGCAGGCTTTGCAGATTAAGCGCCTCGACCACCGCGCCCGATGTTTCACCACCGCCCACAACGATGCGCCGTGTGCCCTGACCGACGAGACGTTGCGCTAGTTCGCCAAAAAACCGTTCTATTTTTACCGCAACCGCTTCACGGCCGAATTCTTTTTGGGCGCCGGAAACGGTTTCCGGATTGGCAGTCGAATAGACAATGGGTGTGCTGCCGTTTTGCTGGCGAACCCAATCAAGGGTGTTTTCCACGGTCATTTTCCCGGCCATCAGTGCTGCCGGATCAATGGCAAGGCCGGGATGCGCTTGCAGATAATTTGCAACCTGTGCCTGTGACGTGGTTGAACATGAGCCGCAAAGCGCGATGCCGGGACCGCTGGCGAGGGGCAGGGAGCGGGGACTGTCCGAAAGCTTGCCTTGGCCGCGAAAATTCTGCGGCAGGCCAATGGCGATGCCTGAGCCGCCGGTAATGAGCTTATGATCGGCAGCTGCGGTGCCGATTACGCGCAAATCATCATCGGTTACTGCATCCGTCACGACAAGCCGTCGCCCGGCACTGGATTCCGCTGCGAAGGCTTCGGTCAAGGCGGAAATGCCTTTGCGAACCGTATCGAGCAGGATACTACCCACTTCGCCATCGGTCTGGCGGCGCAGCCAGCGCCGAATGTCTGGATCGGTCATGGGTGTGAGCGGGTGATTTTGCATGCCGGATTCGCTCAGCAGCTGGTCCCCCACAAACAGGTGCCCCATAAAAAGACGTCGTCCCGTTGCCGGAAAGGCCGGGCAAACAATGGCGATGTCAGCGCCGAGAAGATCAAGCAGTGCTTCGGCCACCGGTCCGATATTGCCATGGGGCGTTGAGTCAAATGTCGAGCAATATTTGAAGATGATCTGCTCACAGCCCTGATCGAGCAGCCACCGTGCGGCTTCAACCGACTGGTGTACCGCCACATTGGCAGGTAGTGACCTTGTTTTGAGGGCAACGACGCCCGCTTCGCAATCAGGCACGGCGGCATGGCCTGTCCCGACGAACTGCACTGTCGACATGCCGCCCTTGGCAAGAGTGTTGGCCAGATCGCTCGCGCCGGTGAAATCGTCGGCAATGGCTCCAAGCAGCATGTCAGGCTCCCGATAGTGTCAGTCTCATATCGGTGCAGGATAATGAACCCGCGCCTGCACACAACTCCCGTGTTGTTGTTTATTTGTCTGAGGATATATCCGCTATCGAGGACAGACTTTTCACTTGGGACGCCGACTCGGCAAATCGGAATTCCCCATTGGCCGTGGAATGAGCATGGGCTTGCTGTCTGTTTATGGCTGTCCCCGTCAGGATAAAGCTCCTGAAGTCCACGAGAGTACGGCGCCTTGCACGAAGAATATGAAGACAAGCAATATTTCCATTACACGACACCCGTCTGGGTCCATTTGCTGATATTCGGTGTTGTCGTTGGTATTGCCGTGCTGATTTGTGAAGTCTGCCATTCTATTGGCTGATAGCGCTGCCTTAACCAAACTGGCTGATAATCAATCGCTTTTTTGAGCATGTTGTCTGATCGTTAATATCTGTCCTCAGAATGGAAATGCGTACTTTTTTTCGCGCATTTTTTAATAGGAAGTATTTTATGTTTCAGAAATTAGACCCAGCTCAAATTCCCGCGCCTCAAACCCAATATTCCCCCGGTCCAGCACCAATACTGAATTGGATATCAACGGAGAAATTCGTCGTTGATCATACATATCAGCGGGAAGTTAGTCGGCGCGGGCGTCAAAATGTTCAACATATTGCGGAACATTTTGACTGGTCAAAATTTGCTCCTGTTATTGTAGCTCCTGTCGAAGGTGGCATGTTTGCTATTGTCGACGGTCAACATCGTACAACGGCGGCCATCTTGCGTGGTATTGAACAGGTTCCGTGTCAGGTGGTTCAAGCTGATCGAGCCCAACAGGCAGCAGCATATGCCGCTGTGAACGGGAACGTTACAAAAACGACGGCCCAGCAACTTTTCTATGCAAAACTTGCAGCGGGCGATGCGGATGCCGAGGCTCTCGCAGATGTTTGCGCTGCCGCAGGTGTCGAGATTTGCAGGCGAAATCTCATTTTGGCAAAAATGCGTGTCGGTCAGACACAGGCTGTCGGTGCTCTCAACCGTTGTCTTCGGCAGTATGGCCGCGAAACGCTGATTACGGCGCTTCAATGCATTACCGAAACTGCAGATGGCAATGCAGGATTTGTTCGCGCTACCATCATTGAAGCGCTGTGCGAGGTGCTGAGCGCTAGTATCTGGCGTGATGCGGGTGAAACCCTTCTACGTGCAATGGACGGCTTCTCGTTTCCAGATGCCTGGGGAGAGATAACTGACGGGCGCGATCAGATTTTCCCCGCTACCGTTCGCTGTCTGTTTGTAGAGAAGGTCTCCCGTCATCTGGCTGCGCGCTTGTCACAACAAGCTGCCTGATTTCTTGGAGAATGAGGTTCGCCAAATTGCGAGCCTCTTTCTTATGCAGGGAAGGAATGGCGCGCCCGAAAGGATTCGAACCTCTGACCCCCAGATTCGTAGTCTGGTGCTCTATCCAGCTGAGCTACGGGCGCGTGCCACAAATGCGCGTTCGTCTGCGCAGGCCGGTTCGTAATCGGTTGGGCTGTGAATTGCAAGCAGCTTTGGCAAAAAAACCGCAACAATTTTTTGCCAGACTGTCGCGCCCCGAATTATTCGGCGGCTTAACTCAACAAATCCGGGTTTTTGCGCTGCTATCAGGTGCGTTACCGGTTGGAAAACAAAAGGCCCGGAGAATGTCCGGGCCTTTTGTTACTCTTAAAGGTTGCGTCCGATGGCGAGGAATTTGTCGCGCCGGTCTTTTCTGAGCGCTTCGCGGTCCATGGATGCCATGGATTTGAGCGCAACATTGATGATGTTGCCGGTTGCCTCGATTACAGCATCCTTGCCGCGATGGGCGCCGCCCGTGGGTTCGGGGATGATGCCATCGATAATCTTCAGCTCGTACAGGTCCTGCGCCGTGATGCGCATGTTTGTGGCGGCATCCTTGGCGCGGGTGGAATCGTGCCAGAGAATCGATGCGGCGCCTTCAGGCGAAATCACCGAGTAAATCGCATGTTCGAGCATGTAGACGCGATTCGCGGTTGCAATCGCGATGGCGCCGCCCGAGCCGCCTTCGCCGATGATGACCGAAACCATCGGTACTTTCAGGTTGAGCGATGCCGCTGTGGAGCGGGCAATGGCTTCCGCCTGACCGCGCTCTTCCGCGGCAATGCCCGGGAATGCGCCCGCCGTATCAACCAGTGTGATGACAGGAAGGTTGAAGCGATCAGCCAGATCCATGATACGCACGGCCTTGCGATAACCTTCGGGCATGGCCATGCCGAAATTGTGCTTGAGGCGGGACTTTGTGTCGTTGCCCTTTTCCTGACCGATCACCGCGACGGCCTGACCGTTGAAACGGGCAAGACCCGCCTGAATGGCTTCGTCTTCGGCAAAATTGCGATCACCGGCCAGTGGTGTGAAGTCGGTGAAGAGCCGGGCAATATAGTCGACGCAGTGCGGACGATCCGGATGGCGGGCAATCTGTGCCTTCTGCCATGGCGTCAGCTTGCGATACAGATCGCGCAAAGCTTCTGCCGAGCGCTTTTCCAGACGGGTGATCTCGTCATTGGTGTCGAGGGCACCGCCTTCTTCAGCGAGCTTCTTCAGTTCGATGATCTTGCCATCGAGATCAGCAACCGGCTTTTCGAAATCGAGATAGTTGTACATGGACGAGGTGTCTGCCTGCAAAACGGTGGATTTTTCACGACCTAACTGGCTGTTGCGGACGCGCATGTCAAGGAAGCAAGGCTTACAAGGCGTGTTCGCGGGGTCAGTTATAGAGATAATTCCGGCGAAGGTGTGGTGGAATCCCGTGGATAAGGGTGGCGATCAGGCTCTTGCGCGGCGTTATGCGCCCGGCTTTTTGGGTGATCTTGGACGTTTGACCGGCGCTGTTTTCGGTTTTGCGGCTGGCTTCTTTGCCGTGCGCACGTGCTTGGTGGGTTTGGTCCGCTGCCAGCCGACCCACTGGCCCTCGCCAGCATAATAATGAAAGCCGCCTGCTGCGTTGTGGAGGCCCTTGCGCAGTTCGTCGCGATCAAGATCGGGTATATTCTGCAAAAGGGCAGGCGGAAGATTGTCGATATTCAGCCAGTCCGCATCAAAATAGATGTGTTCAGGGCCATTTTCATTTTCAACGATGATGAACCATTCGCTCTCCATGTAATCGCCAAACCACGGGTCGGGAAACATGGCCTGTTTGAATGAAAAGCCGAAACCGTCGATCTCGTCCCAGTTCCAATGCTCCCGCCAGCCCATGTCGCGGATCAACTGGCTGGACCGCGTGAACCCCGTTTCGTCAAAGCGGATCACTTCGCTGTCAGTCGTGACAGTCGATGGTTCCGGTCCCGAAAACAGCTTTTTCAACAGCCGCCACATAGAGTTTCCCGCCAAGGTCTATGGTCCCGCCTGTCTCGCGGGTAGATGGGTTAGTCTGCCAGAGGGTGGTGCTCCGTGACAAGGCGGTGCAGCCGCTCCTCCATGACATGGGTATAAATCTGGGTCGTCGAGATGTCCGAATGACCCAGCAATTGTTGTACCGCACGCAGGTCCGCGCCATTCTGCAGGAGATGGCTGGCGAAAGCATGCCGTAACACGTGGGGTGAAATTGCCGAAGTAACAAGTCCGGCACGAGCGGCCAACCCCTTCAATTCGCGGGCAAAAACCTGCCGGGCGAGGAAACCGCTTTCGGAAATTGCCGGGAAAAGCCAGGGATTATCGTCAAGGTTAGGCAGGGCATCGCGCACGGCAAGATATTTGCTCATCGCCTCGCGCGCTTTGCCCGAAAGGGGCACCATGCGGTCTTTCGAGCCCTTGCCGCGCACCATCAGAAACCGATGGTCGGAACGCGCCACTGTCACGGGCAGCCCGACCAGTTCCGAAACGCGCAACCCCGTCGCGTAGAGAATTTCCAGCAGCGCATGCAGACGCAGAGCCCGCAAATGATCACTTGCCGGTGCTGCTGCATCGAGGGTTTCCAGTTCAGCACGCCCGAGCAGTTTCTCGACATCGGTCTCGCTCATGATTTTGGGTAGTGAGCGGTCCTTCTTTGGCGCATCGAGCGTGCCTGTCGGGTCGTCGGTGCGGATATTCTCCGTATAGAGAAAGCGGAAGAACTGGCGCAGGGCGGACAGACGCCGGGCCTGCGAGGTAGCTGCATAGCCACGCCCGGCAATATCATCGAGATAGGCGCGGATTGTTCCCGGTTCCGCCAGTGTCAGCTGTATGCCGGTCGCGCTGGCAAAGGCAGCGGCATCATCCAGATCGCGGCGATAGGAATCGAGCGTGTTTTGCGCCGCACCGCGTTCGGCGCTCATCATCTCAAGAAACGTCTCTATGGCTGCTGCTGCGCGCATGGGTTTACTTTGGATTGCCAGGTTTAGGATTGAGCTTTTCGGTGGGGATGCGAATGGTCAGTTCGGTCTGTGTGGGATGTACAAAGGTGACGAGCGCCAGCATACCGGCGTAAACGAGCCCGGCGAGAACCGCGAGGGTTAGGATCAGTCGGGTCAGTGTCGGCATCAAATCGTCTTTGCAGGCTTGCTTCAGGTGTTCCATAATCTTGCAATGGAAACTCTTATGAATTGATGAAGGTCCGGCAGACCGAGAAACCTGCGCTTTGCCCATAGTTTGCTTGACGAAAGCCCGGTTTTCCTGTCGAAACGCATTTATGAACAGCATTGACGATATTCTTGGCACAGCACAGGTTCCGGAGTTGGCACGATCCATCCGTGAACGGCTGGGCCATAGGTCTATTGTGCTCGTCGGATTGATGGGTGCAGGCAAATCCACCGTGGGTAAGAAACTGGCTTCGCTGGTCGAATTGCCATTTTTTGACGCCGATAATGAGATTGAAAAAGTCTCGACCATGACCATTCCTGAGCTGTTCGAGGCCTATGGCGAAGCGGAGTTCCGTGATCTGGAGCGCCGGGTTATTGCGCGTATGCTCGAGGATGGGCCGATTGTTCTGGCGACGGGCGGCGGCGCCTATATGAACGAGCAGACTCGCGGTACAATCGCTGCGGAAGGTATATCGATCTGGCTCAATGCGGAACTCGACGTGCTGATGAACCGTGTGGTGCGCAAGCAGAACCGGCCGCTTCTCAAAAATGACAATCCGCGCGCGGTCATGGAAAGGCTGATGAGCGAGCGCTACCCAATATATGCACAGGCGGATCTCACCATTCATTCGCGTGAGGAAAAGAAGGAAATCATTGCCTTTGAGGCAATGCAGGCCGTTGCACAGCATCTGGACGACAAGGAATCGCTGATATGAGCGCGCAGACGACAGTTCCCGTAAAACTGGGAGACCGCTCATACGATATCCTCATCGGCTCGGGCCTGATCGAACGGGCAGGGCAGGAAATTGCCGCGCGCACCGGCGCGAACCGTGTTGCCATTGTCAGCGACGACAATGTTGCAGCCCTGCATCTGCAGCGCCTGACCGAAAGCCTCAAAACTAGCGGAATTGATTCAACGCCGATCCTCGTAACGCCGGGTGAAAAGTCGAAAGGCTTTGCCACACTGGAAACCGTTACCAATGCGATCCTCTCCGCACGGCTGGAGCGCGGTGACATCGTGATTGCCTTCGGTGGCGGTGTGATCGGCGATCTTGCCGGTTTTGCCGCAAGCATTGCACGGCGCGGTATGGGCTTTGTGCAGATACCGACATCACTTCTGGCACAGGTTGATTCGTCCGTTGGCGGCAAAACGGGCATCAACACGGCGCACGGCAAGAACCTGGTCGGCGCGTTCTACCAGCCACAACTGGTACTTGCAGATACAGATGTGCTGGATACGCTGAGCCCGCGCGAGTTTCGTGCCGGCTATGCGGAAGTTGCCAAATATGGCCTGATCGACAGGCCGGATTTCTTTGAATGGCTGGAGAAGAACTGGCAGGGCATTTTTGACGGCGGTCCGCAGCGAACCCACGCTATTGCTGTATCATGCCAGTCAAAAGCCGATGTCGTGGCACGCGATGAACGCGAAACCGGCGACCGGGCGCTGCTCAATCTCGGCCATACTTTTGGTCATGCACTGGAAACCGCGACGCATTATGATTCCACCCGCCTCGTGCATGGTGAAGGTGTTTCCATCGGCATGGTCCTTGCGCATCAGTTTTCGGTCAAGATGAACCTTGCGAGCGCTGATGATGCCAAGCGGGTCGAGGCGCATTTGCGTCATGTAGGCCTGCCTGTGGCCATCGGCGACATTCCGGGTGAATTGCCCACGGCGGAAAAGCTCATGGACTATATTGCGCAGGATAAAAAAGTAGCGCGCGGTGCGCTGACCTTTATCCTGACGCGCGGCATCGGGCAGTCCTTCATTGCCAAGGACGTGCCGCCATCGGCAGTGCTCAGCTTTTTGCAGGAGAAGCACCCAAAATGAACCTTGAACTCTGGATCTTTTGCGGAATCATCTTCCTTCTGATCCTGATGTCTGGTCTTTTTTCAGGATCTGAAACAGCGCTGACCGCCGTGTCGCGTGCCCGGATGCACCGGCTTTCCAAGCGCGGTGATGACCGGGCGACGGTGGTCGAAGGTCTTATCGAGAAGCGCGACCGGCTGATCGGCGTCATGCTGATTGGCAATAATCTGATCAATATTCTCGCATCGTCCCTGACAACGAGCATGCTGCTCAACCTGTTCGGGCAGGCGGGTGTTGCCTATGCGACTGCGATCATGACCGTACTTCTGGTGATTTTTGCCGAAGTCCTGCCGAAATCCTGGGCAATCTCCAGCCCTGATCGTAATGCGCTGGCGCTGGTGCGGTTTGCGCAACTTGCGGTGTTCATTTTTGGCCCATTATCCGATCTCATCAACTGGATCGTGCGGCTTATCCTGCGCTTGTTTGGCATTGATCTCGGTTCGGTCAAATCAATGCTTTCGGCGCAGGAGGAATTGCGCGGCGCCGTCGATCTTCTGCATCGGGACGGCTCGGTGGTGAAACGCGACCGTGACCAGATCGGTGGTCTGCTCGATCTGCGGGAGCTTGAAGTCTATGACGTCATGATCCACCGCACGGACATGGATTCAATCAATGCTGACGATCCGATCGAGGATATCGTCAACCAGATCCTTGCCAGCCATCACACGCGTATTCCCGTCTGGCGCGGTGACAATGACAATATTGTCGGTGTTGTTCACGCCAAGGATCTGGTGCGCGCCATTCGCGATGCCAATCGGGACTTTTCCAAGATCAATATCATGAAGGTGGCAACCAAGCCGTGGTTTGTGCCCGATACAACCACTTTGCAGGACCAGCTCAATGCCTTCCTGCGCCGCAAGGCCCATATTGCCATCGTCGTTGATGAATATGGCGATGTGCAGGGTCTGATCACGCTCGAAGATATTCTTGAGGAGATTGTCGGTGATATCGCCGACGAGCACGATATCGATGTACAAGGCGTTCGTCCCCAGCCCGATGGGTCGGTGCTGGTCGATGGTTCCGTGCCGATCCGCGATCTTAACCGCGCTCTGGATTGGCATTTGCCGGATGCGGAGGCCACAACCATCGCCGGTCTTGTCATTCACGAGACCCAGAGCATTCCGACCGAGAAGCAGGCCTTCACTTTCCATGGCAAGCGATTCACCGTGCTGAAGCGGGAGAAAAACCGCATTACGCGGCTTCGCATTCGACCTTTGGAGGATGACGAGAAAGCCAAACCGAATTAATCTCGATCTCTGATCGAGGCTGTTACAGACCGAATTCCCAGCAAATGTATCGAGGGTTGCATGCATATTATTATTGCGGTTCTAGGTGCAGCCGCTTTGATTTTTTACTGGATACTGAGAGCGCAATCAGCCGCCCGCGCGGTGCGTGAACTGGATCGGGATACACGGGGTCTGAGGAGCAAGGCCAAATATAGGTTTGAAGGCTTGATCGGCTCTCGCTACCGGCGAATCCGTGATCCGCGGCTGGCGGCAACGGTTCTGATGATCCAGCTGGTGCGCACCGGCACACCACTCACCATGGACGAAAAGCTGAAAATCATAGAATTGATCAGTGGCCCGCTGCAGATCGACGACCCCGATGCAATGTTCAAGAGGGCCTGGCAATATACAAAGCAACGGGGGTTCTTTTCGCCTATGGCCGATGAAATGGTGCCGATGCTGCGCGACCGCCTGACAATGGACGAGCGCTTTCAACTGATAGACATGTTGCGGCAAACGGCGTCTGCCTATGGCGAAGCGAGCGAATTGCAAACGGGAATGATTTCACGTCTCAAGCGCCAGCTGGTGCAGGTTTAGCGGCGTGTCGCTTCGCCCGGCGCTGTCGGTTCCAGCGCCAGAGCATGGACGCTGCCAGCCAGTTCGTCCTTGAGAACGTCGTTGATTGCCCGGTGGCGTGCCACGCGTGACAGGCCGGAAAAAGCTTCTGCGACAATGCGCACGCGAAAATGCGTTTCACCGGAACCGTCGAATGTGCCATGATGCCCGCTGTCTTCATGGTGGTGGCCGGCGTGCAGATGACTTTCGTTGATGACGGTCAGTGAAACAGGATGAAAAGCCTGCGTCAGTTTGTTTTCGATCGCTGACTGAGTGGACATTTCGTTCTCCTGCGCCCATATGGTAGTTTCATTTGGCAAATCCGTACATGATCACAAATTTACCGCCATTTCAGGCGTTAGGTTGATCCATGGGCAATTGTCAATTCTTGTCTTGTAAACCAATCCGTTGATAATCGTACGCAATGACCTCAAATTCGAAATATTTTGACAGCATCCGTATCCGCCCGAAAAAGGCGGAGGAGGAGAAATCGCGCATTCCCGTGTGCCAGTGGGATGGCTGTGACAAGCCCGGTCCACACCGTGCGCCGGTTGGACGCATGAAAGAAGGCGAGTTCTTCCATTTCTGTATCGATCATGTTCGCGAATATAACAAAGGCTATAATTATTTTTCCGGCCTGTCCGATGTCGAAGTTGCACGCTACCAGAAGGAAGCGCTGACCGGCGACCGGCCCACCTGGACCGTTGCAGGTCTGCCGGGAAGCGGCGCTGGTGCCAGTGCGGCAGCCGCCGCAGCGGGCGGCGCGAAGACATCGCCTGATTTTTCCAAACTGCGTTCAGGCCGTGCGGCCTACCAGAATCGCTTCCGTGACCCGAACAGCGTGTTCGGCGATGCAAGGCCGGCTGCGCGCCTGCGCAAAGCCAAGCCTTTGGAGGCAAAAGCGCTGGATACGCTGGGTCTTGATGTAAAAGCCACTGGCGAAGACATCAAGTCGCGCTATAAGGAGTTGGTGAAGCGCCATCATCCCGATGCAAACGGCGGTGATCGGGCTTCCGAGGATCGTTTCCGCGACGTTATCCAGGCTTATCAATTGCTCAAACAGGCTGGTTTTTGCTAGGACCGTGTTTGGCTGAATTCGAAGCCTCCCATTTGAGGCTTCATGGGTGTGACTATCTTATTGCGTCTGCGCGTGCAGTCGCGCTGGAGGCATGATGAATAAGGTTGATCGCGATATTGCGAATTTGCCGGATACAACGGTTTCTGCCGCAAAGCTTTTCGGATTTGATACCGACATGATGGTTCCTGCCTATAAGGCAGGCGATGCATATGTGCCGGAGACCGATCCGGATTATCTGTTCGACAAGCAGACCACGCTCGCCATTCTGGCCGGGTTTGCCTTTAACCGACGCGTCATGGTGTCCGGTTATCACGGCACAGGTAAATCAACCCACATCGAACAGGTCGCCGCCCGCCTCAACTGGCCTTGCGTGCGCGTCAATCTCGACAGCCACGTCAGCCGTATCGATCTCGTCGGCAAGGACGCGATCGTCGTCAAGGAAGGCATGCAGATCACGGAATTCCGTGACGGCATCCTGCCATGGGCCTATCAGCACAATGTTGCGCTGGTGTTTGACGAATATGATGCCGGACGCCCCGACGTTATGTTTGTTATCCAGCGCGTTCTTGAATCCTCCGGCCGCCTGACCCTGCTCGACCAGAGCCGTGTTATCCGTCCGCACCCGGCTTTCCGCCTGTTCTCGACGGCAAACACCGTTGGTCTTGGCGATACGACAGGTCTTTATCACGGCACGCAGCAGATCAATCAGGCGCAGATGGATCGCTGGTCCATCGTGACGACGCTCAACTATCTGCCGCATGACAATGAGGCAGCCATTGTTCTGGCAAAGGCCAAGCACTACCAGAACAAGGAAGGCAAGGAGATCGTCTCGAAGATGGTCCGCGTTGCCGACATGACCCGTGCGGCCTTTATCAATGGTGATCTGTCGACGGTGATGAGCCCGCGTACCGTTATTACCTGGGCCGAGAATGCCGATATCTTCAAGGATGTCGGTTTCGCGTTCCGCCTGACCTTTCTCAACAAGTGCGATGAACTGGAGCGTCCAATCGTTGCCGAGTTCTATCAGCGCGCGTTCGGCAAGGAACTGCCTGAGTCAACGGCCAACGTGGTCATAGGCTGAGCGTCATCAGAGCATGGCGGGTCCCGGAGACAATTCACGCACAAACCCGAAAGGTCCGGTTGATTCCGAGCCTTTCAAGCGCGCGGTTACGGCCTGCATGCGGGCCATTGCCGGCGACCATGAGATGGAAGTCGGGTTTGGCAATGATCGTCCGGCGCTGACAGGGCACCGGGCGCGCTTGCCTGATCTGCCCAAGCGTCCAACGGCGAACGATATTGCAGTCACCCGTGGCATCGGCGATTCCATGGCACTGCGCAAGGCGTGCCATAATGACCGTATCCATGCGACGCTGGCGCCTGAGGGCAAGCAGGCGCGGGCGATTTTCGATGCGGTCGAACAGGCGCGTGTTGAAGCTATCGGTGCCTTGCGCATGGATGGCATGGCTGAGAATCTGACCTCCATGCTGTCAGACAAATATTCACGGGCCAATTTCCCCGCCATCACTGACAAGGCCGAAGCGCCGCTGGAAGAAGCGGTTGCGCTCATGGTGCGCGAGAAGCTGACGGGCCGCAAAGCGCCCGAGTCGGCTGGTAATGTCGTAAACCTCTGGCGCGACTGGATTGAGGAAAAAGCTTCAGCTGATCTTGAACACCTCGGTGCCAAGATCAACGATCAGAACGCCTTTGCCCGGGTTGTGCGTGAAATGCTGGCTTCCATGGAGATGGCGGAAGAGCTTTCACAGGAAAGCGAGCAGGACGACGAGCAGGAAAACAACGACGACGCGCCTGAGCCCGAAGAGAACAATGAGGGCGGCTCCGACGAAGATCAGGGCAGCGATGCCTCCGAGGATGATGATTCGGAAAGCGCCAGCGATGACAGCCAGTCGGGTGAAACCGAAGCGGCGGATGCGTCGTCTGACGATATAGATGATGACGCGGATACGGAGGCGGAAATGCCCGGTGAGGCGCGCCGTCCGAATCAGCCTTTCTCCAATCTTGGCAGCGAGAGCGGCTATAAGGTTTTCACGCAGGAGTTCGACGAAACCACCGATGCGGAAGAACTATGCGACGATGCGGAACTGGAACGCCTGCGCGCATTCCTTGATAAGCAGCTCGCCAATCTTTCCGGTGTCGTCGGGCGTCTGGCAAACCGTTTGCAGCGCCGCCTGATGGCGCAGCAGAATCGCTCGTGGGATTTCGATCTGGAAGAGGGTTATCTCGATCCGGCCCGTCTCGTGCGCGTTGTCATTGATCCCACCCAGCCGCTTTCCTACAAGCAGGAACGCGATACGGATTTCCGCGATACAATCGTCACGCTGCTGATTGATAATTCCGGTTCCATGCGTGGCCGTCCGATCACCGTTGCGGCGACCTGTGCCGACATTCTGGCGCGCACGCTGGAACGCTGCGGTGTGAAGGTCGAGATTCTCGGCTTCACCACTAAGGCGTGGAAGGGCGGTCAGGCCCGCGAAGCATGGCTGGAGCGCGGCAAACCCGCCAATCCCGGCCGTCTCAATGATCTGCGCCATATCGTCTACAAGCGTGCAGACGCCCCGTGGCGCCGCTCACGGCGCAATCTCGGATTGATGATGCGCGAAGGCCTCTTGAAGGAAAACATCGATGGCGAAGCCCTGATCTGGGCGCACCAGCGTTTGCTGGGACGGCCTGAACAGCGCAAGATCCTGATGATGATTTCTGACGGTGCGCCTGTTGATGATTCCACCCTGTCGGTTAACCCCGGCAATTATCTTGAGCGGCATCTGCGCGCGGTCATTGAAGAGATCGAGACACGCTCGCCGGTCGAGCTGATCGCCATCGGTATCGGCCATGATGTGACGCGGTATTATCGCCGTGCCGTGACTATCGTTGACGCGGAAGAATTGGCTGGGGCAATGACCGAGCAATTGGCTTCGCTGTTTGAAGAGCAGGAACAACGCCGCGGTGCGGGTAGATCATCTGCGCGGAAACGTTAGCATGAACCGTATTGCGCTGAACTTGCGGCGCATACGGTTCTTACCCGTTCTTGCCGTTCTGTGTGCGTTGCCGTCCCTCGCGCAAACAAATGCCGTCGCAACGGCATTGGTCACGGCCCGGCCTATTGCCTATTTCCGCATTGGTTCGACTGAAACCCGCTTCGGCGACCTCGAATTTGTCGGCGGTCTGGAACTGCGATCCAGCAATGGCAATTTTGGCGGCATGTCGGCATTCCGCTATCTCGATCAGGGCAAATCCTTTCTCGGCATCACCGACACAGGATTCTGGTATGCGGGGGACATGCAGCGGGATGCAAAGGGTGTTCCAATCTCCGTCAGCGATTTTCGTCTGGCCCCGATTCAGGATGCCAAAGGCAATGCCGTTGAAGGCAAACGCGATGCGGATGCGGAAGGCATGGCCGTTTCAGGCAAAACGGTTACGGTCTCGTTCGAGCGTATCCACCGCATTGCCGAGTTTGATCTTGATCTGAAGGATTTCGCCTCACGGCCGAAAGATCTGCCGCTTCCTGTTCCGAAAACCGAACTGCGCAACAATCGCGGTTTTGAAACGGTCGCCTATGCACCAGCGGCGAGCCCGTTGAAGGGCGCGCGGGTCGCAGTTACAGAAAAGAGCATCAATAAGGCGGGTGATATCTATGCCGCTGTGCTGGAAGGGCCCGGCAAGGGCATCTTCTTCGTCAAGCGGCTGGATAGTTTCGATATCAGCGACGGGGATTTCCTGCCCAATGGCGACCTGCTGCTGCTGGAGCGCCGGTTCAATCTTGCCAGCGGGGTCATGCTGCGCATCCGCCGCATTGCCGCCGCCGATATCAAGCCGGGTGCGACTGTCGATGGTCCGTTCATCCTTGAGGCGGATATGCGTGATCAGATCGACAATATGGAAGGTCTGGCTGTCTGGCGGGCCGGGGATGGCTCGACCCGCATCTCAATGATCTCCGACGACAACACGTCGATCCTGCAGAGAAATCTCTATTTGGAATTCCGGTTGGCCGAATAGATCGCCGGGGCGAAAATGGCAAGGATCGCGCCATAGGGCACCAGCATCACCACAGCCATGACAATCTTGACCATCAGATCGCCGAAACCGAGCGATGCCCACAGGGGAATCTGGCCGCCAAAGAAGGGCACGAGCGTTGCCAGCGACGAATCGGCCTGTCCCGTGGCCGTATCGATCCATGCAAATTGCGCGGCAAAGGCGATGGAGAAGAACAAGAGCGTATCAAGCAGCGAGCCGAAGACGGCTGACGCAAATGGTGCTTTCCACCATGTCAGTTGACGGAGCTTGCTGAACACCGTGATGTCGAGCAACTGAGCGCAAAGAAATGCCGTGCCCGATGCGATTGCGATGCGCGGCGTTGCCAGCCAGATCGACAGAATCACCGCAATGAAGAAACCGGCATAGACGACCTTGCGGGCGAATTCCGGCCCAAAACGGCGGTTCGACAGATCATTGACAAGGAAGGCGATGGGATAGGTAAAGGCCCCGTAGGTCAGGATTTCGCCCAATCCGAAATGCTGGAACGGATACTGCACCAATATATTGGATGCAGCCACGACGGCGCACATGGCGAGAACAGGGAAAATGAAATCCGAAACGGTATAGGCGCGCGAAAGCGGCATTTTTTTATCCTGGGTAATGGAACCAGCAACAATAAGGCCAGCATAGGCTGGCCTCAAGCGATTATAATTTTAGAGCTGTATTGCCCGATCAGGCAGCAACAGGCGCTTCAGCCGACTTCTTGGCAATCTGGCGCTTCAGGAGGCGGGCACGCTGTGACAGCTCCTTCTCGTCAGCCTTGTTCAAGAATGCATCCAGACCACCGCGATGTTCAACGGTGCGCAGGGCATGGGCCGAAACACGCAGACGGAAGCTCTGACCGAGAGCTTCGGAGATCAGCGTAACGTGGCACAGGTTTGGCAGGAAGCGGCGGCGCGTTCTGTTGTTCGCGTGGCTCACATTGTTGCCGTACTGTACCGATTTAGCGGTCAATTCACATGTGCGGGACATTTGGGTCTCACCTTCAAAATTCATTACCTATAGCCCGAATGTTCTTTTTACCATCACACGTCGCCGTGCAGCGGCGCGCTTATCGGACAGGCGGCCTATTGGGAAGTCGCGTTTCTATAGTGATATGAGCCGCGCGCGTCAAGTGTGCTTGTGCTCTGGTTTTGTGTATTTAACCGACCTCGCGTAATGTTTAACACAACTTTGCCTGCTTTGTACGGTCTCACCACAGGCAATTCTTACATATACGACTTAGGAGCAGGACATGACTGGTCCCATTCAGCGGCCCGGCTACGGGAAGACAGTGTTGGCTGCGGCGTCATTATTGGCGATTCTCTGTGCAGCACCCGCCAGCGCAGAGGAAAGCTACAAATCCGACTACCGGGTTTCCCTGCTTGGCCTGACAATCGCCAAGTCGTACTTCACGACCCGCGTTGCGGACGGTGCCTATGAAGTCTCGGGCAGTTTGCGCAGTTCAGGACTGGTTACGGTGTTTGACGACACCAAAGGTACGATCGACGTCAAAGGTCAATTTACCAAAACCGGAGCAGTGCCGAACTCCTATGTGGTCAAATACCGGCATGGCAAGAAAGACAAGAGCACTTCGATTGCCTTCGCCAAGGGCAATGTGACCGAGACCACCAATGTTCCGCCCGTTCAAAAGAAAGACAAATGGGTGGAGCTCGCGCCTGAGTCCCTGCTGGGCGCCGCGGACCCGATTTCCGGCGTCATGGTCGCAGCCGATAATATCGGTCAGGTCTGCACCCAGACTTTGCATCTTTATGACGGGCAGACGCGGGTCGACCTTAAGCTTTCTCCCGTGGGCGCGCCACAACCGTTCTCTACCAAAGGTTTCAAGGGCGATGCGGTCACCTGCTCGGTCAAATTCATTCCCATCGGCGGCTACCGGCAGGGTCGCGATGCGATCGAATATCTGAAAAACAAGAGCAAGATCAGTCTCACCTTTGCATCGCTCGGCAAGTCCGGTATCTATTCGCCCGTGCAGGCAAAGATCAGCACGCAGATTGGAACGGTTACCGTTTACGCGACCCGTTTTGAAAAGATGCAATAGAAGCGGCAGGGGCGCCGCTCTTTCCTAATGGGGGCGGCGCGTGGCTACGTTTGTCGGGTTTCTTGCGGTAATCATGTGGGCGATGCTCGCACTTTTCACCGATATGTCGGGCAAGGTGCCGCCGTTTCAGCTGACAGCCATGACATTTGCCATTGGTGCCAGCCTCGGGCTGATTTCATGGCTCTGGCGGCCGGGCGCCGCAAAGCATCTGCGCCAACCGGCAAAAGTCTGGTTGCTCGGCGTTGTCGGCCTGTTCGGCTATCATTTCCTTTACTTTACTGCCCTGCGCAATGCGCCTGCGGTTGATGCAAGCCTCATTGCCTATCTCTGGCCGCTGTTCATCGTGGTCGGCTCGGCGCTGATGCCGGGCGAGCGCCTACGCTGGTTTCATGTGGCGGGAACATTGCTCGGCCTTGCCGGTACGGTGCTGATTATCACCAAGGGCGGTAATGTGGGCTTTGAAGCCAAATATGCCTTTGGTTACGCGATGGCCGGGCTCTGTGCGATCACATGGGCTGCCTATTCGCTGCTGTCGCGGCGCTTTGCCAGCGTGCCCACCGATGCGGTGACAGGATTCTGCCTGGCAACGTCTGTTTTGTCGCTGATTGCGCATTTGCGGCTTGAAGAGACCGTATGGCCCCAATCGCCAACGCAATGGCTGGCGGTGCTTGGGCTTGGGCTTTTCCCTGTCGGCGCGGCGTTCTACTGCTGGGACTTTGGCGTCAAGCGCGGCAATATTCAGGTTCTGGGTGCGTTGAGCTATGCATCGCCGCTTTTGTCGACGCTGGTGCTGATCATCGCCGGCGCAGCAGAACCAACGGTTCGTGTTCTCGTGGCTTGTCTGCTCATCACCCTTGGCGCTGTGCTTGCCGCCAAGGAGATGATCTTGCGCAAACCGAAGCCTTAGGGCTGCCAGCCCGGTTCAGCCAGTTCGAACTGGGCAAACTCAAAGCCCGGCGCAACCGTGCAGCCGACAAGCGTCCAGTCGCCAAGAGATTTGGCCGTCTGCCACTGCCCGGCGGGAACCACGGCTTGCGGGCGTTCACCGGCGAGAAGATCAAGCCCAAGCCTGTGCGTTTCATGCGGGCCGCCTTCCTTGGCAATGGTGAGCGCCAGCGGTGCGCCGCCATACCAGTGCCAGACCTCGGCTGCATCCTTTACCCGGTGCCAGGCAGACACCTCGCCCTTTTCCAGAAGAAAATATATGGCTGTGGAATGCCCGCGTCCGCCAACCGGCCAGTCGCCCTGATTGTCGCGAAAAGTCTGGATATAGGCTCCGCCTTCCGGATGCCGTTCCAGCCCGAGTGCTTTGCGGATTTGATCTGCGGTCAATGTCATCAAAAATTATCCTTCCGCTTGCGGATTTCAGTGAAAACAGCCTCGTCGCTGGCATTTTCCAGTTTCAGGTTTCGACGGATTGCCGGATCGTGCCAGCGCAGGAATGGATTGGTGGCCATTTCTCGCAGGATGGTGGTGGGCAGGGTCGGCAAGCCCGCTTCACGCTGGGCGTATACCTCCTTCACCCGTTCCTTCAGCGCCGAATTATCCGGATCGATGGTTACGGCGAACCGTGCATTGCTTTCCGTATATTCATGGCCGCAATAGATCTGGGTATCGACCGGCAGCTTGACCAGATGGTTCAAGGATTTGAACATGGTCGCCGGTGTTCCCTCGAACAGGCGCCCGCAACCGAGTGAAAACAGCGTATCGCCGGTGAAGACGACCTTCGCATCGGGGATATAGTAAGAAATCTCGCCCGCCGTATGGCCGGGTGTCGAAATGACCTCGACATCAAAATTGCCGAAGCGGAAATGGTCGCCGTGTTTCAGCGTCCGGTCAATGCCCGGTATATTGGCCTTCTCCGCATCAGGGCCGAGAATTTCCAGCTTGAAACGGTTTTTCAGCGCCAAATTGGCACCGACATGATCATTGTGGTGATGGGTCGAGAAAATATGCGTGAGTTTCCAGCCCCGGCGTTTCAGGGCTTCCAATACGGGCTTTTCCTCTGGCGCGTCGATGGATGCCGTAAGATCGGTTTCAGGATCGTGGATCAGCACGCCGAAATTATCGCTGAGCGCGGTGAATTGTTCTATCTGGAGATTCGACATGGGAGGGCCTGTGCGGTTTGAACTTTGCCGTCAGGATAGCTAGCTGTCTCCAAGGTGCAACCCATCTTCAAGCCATTTTCTTGATGTTATGATTTGCCATCTGGAACAACGGATAGTCAGATGGTTCCATTTGAATATCCGTTGTTCTAGGCTGATCCCATGCATCTCGACATTATCGATCTTCGCGCCTTCTATGCTTCCACTCTTGGTCATCTGACCGAGCGGGCGATTTCCATGGCTCTTGTGCCGATCTGGCCGAAATTGCCGGGGGAGCGCCTCGTCGGTCTTGGCTATGTCGTGCCCTATCTCGACCGGTTTCGCGGCGACACCGAGCGAACCTTTGCCTTCATGCCTGCCGGGCAGGGCGCCATCAGCTGGCCGCCAGCCGAAGCCTCATCCACGGCACTGGTGTTTGAAGAAGATTTACCGCTGCCTGACTCCGCCGTAGACCGTATTTTGATGGTGCATGCGCTTGAACATGCGGAAGACCCGCGCGAAACCCTGAAAGAAATGTGGCGGGCGCTCGCGCCCAATGGCAGGCTTGTCATTGTCGTGCCGAACCGGCGCGGGCTCTGGGCGCGTTTCGAACATACGCCGTTTGGCAGCGGGCGGCCCTATAGCCGCGGGCAGCTGATCCGTATTTTGCGGGAAACCAATTTCACGCCGGGGCCATGGGCCGAGGCCCTGTTTTTTCCGCCATCATCAAAGCGCTGGATAATGCGTCCTTCCGGATTGTTCGAGCGGATCGGACGGCGTTTTTGGCCTGTTTTTTCGGGTGTGCTTATCGTGGAAGCACAAAAGCGAATTTATCAGGGCTTGCCGGTGGCCAAGCGTTCGTCACGCCGTGTTTTCGTGCCTGTGCTGTCACCACAGGGTACAGCAATGCATCATAAGCTTCATGAAGACTGAGTAGTCTGCATCAGTATTGTGCTTGGTTCGTGTTGCGTGGTTCGACAAGCTCACCATGAGGGAGATGGGTGATGAAAGGGAGTCAGGTTCTGCAACTTTTATGAATTGCAATCTCTACAACCTTCATGATCTGCGATCTATGCGATTATCGTTGCGTCACCCATCTCCCTCATGGTGAGCTTGTCGAACCACGCACCACGGACCACCCAAGCAGCGGCAGCGCTCAACGTCTCAGCAAAAACACCGCTTGTTGGCCAAAGAGGTTCCAGAAACCCCAGGGCATATTGAAACCAAGTCTCTGGCCCAATGCATTCAGGGCCACAGCTGTTTCCACCTGCGCGCCGACTTCCTTTGTCATGTCGACAAAATCATTGATGGTGCAGAAATGGATGTTGGGCGTGTCGTACCAGCTATAGGGCAGTTCTTCCGTCACCGGCATGCGGCCATTGACCAGCAGCGAAGCGCGCATGCGCCAATGGCCGAAATTCGGGAAGGATACGATAGCCTTTTCGCCGATACGCAGAAGTTCGCTTAAAACATTCTTCGGATTGCGGGTGGCCTGCAATGTCTGCGACAGGATCACATAGTCAAAGCCATCATCGGGATAATATTTCAGATCGCTATCCGCATCGCCCTGAATGACCGAAAGGCCGCGCGCCACGCATTCATTGACACCCTTCTGCGACAGTTCGACACCGCGCCCGTCGACATTCTTGGTGTTCTGCAAGAGTTCGAGCAATTGGCCATCATCGCAGCCGACATCAAGCACCCGTGCGCCGGGTTTAACCAGTGATGCGATGACATCAAAGTCGACGCGGGGTGTGGTGTTGATGCTCATGGTTGCAAAAGCCCCTTGGCGCGCGCTGCGGAGCGGATGAAACCATTGATGGCCGAAAACATCTCCGGCTCATCCAGCAGGAAAGCGTCATGGCCGCGATCCGTCTCGATTTCGACGAACGATACGGATGCACCGGCGGCATTCAGCGCATGGGCAACGGTGCGGCTTTCGCTGGTTGGAAACAGCCAGTCGCTGGTGAAGGAAACAATGCAGAAACGCGTCTTTGATCCGGCAAAAGCCTCGGCCAGCCGCCCCTGATGCTCCGCCGCCAGATCGAAATAATCCATGGCGCGGGTCATATAGAGGTAGGAATTGGGATCAAAACGATCAACGAATGACATGCCCTGATGGCGCAGATAGCTCTCGATCTGGAAATCCGCATCAAAACCAAAAGTCACATTCTGCCGGTCCTGCAGGTTGCGTCCGAATTTGCGGTGCAGGGCCGTTTCCGACAGATAGGTGATATGCGCCGCCATGCGGGCCACAGAGAGGCCTTTGCGCGGGATGGTGCCTTGTTCCAGATAGCGGCCTTCCTTCCACTCAGGGTCCGCCATGACTGCCTGACGGCCCACTTCATGGAACGCAATGTTCTGCGAGGAGTGGCGAGCACCGGTGGCAATGGCAACGGCGGAAAAAACCCGGTCGGAATGGCTGGAGGCCCATTCGAGCACCTGCATGCCGCCCATGGAACCGCCAACGACAGCAAACAACTGCTTGATGCCAAAATGGTCGACCAGCATGGCCTGTGCCCGCACCATATCGGCAATGGTGATGATCGACAGGTCAAGCGCATAGGGCGTGCCCGTGGCGGGGTTGATTGAGGCTGGGCCTGTGGAGCCAAGACAGCCGCCAAGCACATTGGAACAGATAACGAAGAAACGGTCCGTATCCACAGGCTTGCCGGGTCCAACAAGCGTCTCCCACCAGCCATTCTTGCCGGTCACAGGGTGGGCATTTGCCACATGCTGGTCGCCTGTTAGCGCATGGCAGATGAGGATGGCATTCGACTTGTCTGAATTGAGCGTACCATAGCTCTGATACGCGATGCGGAATGGCGAAAGCACAACACCGCTATCGAGACGCAACGGCTTGTCGGCGCCAAAATCCACCACAGGACTATGGGGATTTGTCGCTTCCTGACTTCTCTGGTCGTTACCGGCGGGCGCTTTGCTTGGCTTGGTCATGTTCACATGGTTATATCTTTATGGGTGGTTAGCTATGGTCGCGCTACCCGCAAAGTCAATGGTTTCTTTGATTTTCGAGGCCGCGTGTCGCAAGTTGGGCTCGACATCGGGCCTATTGGCGGTTATGCCCCGTGACTTGAGCCTTTCCTGTTTGAACAGAAAAGGCGCGCCTGCAATGACCATCGATTTCAACGATGCTACGGATCTTGAGAATCATGACAACCACATTGAAAGACACGCGTCCTACTCCGAAGCCCGGCATTCTCGATATTGCCGCCTATACGCCCGGCAAGGAATCGGCTCCCGGCGTTGCCAAGGTCTATAAGCTCTCTTCCAATGAAACCCCTCTGGGCGCGAGCAAGCACGCGACCGAGGCCTATCATGCTGCCTCTGAACGCCTTGAAATCTATCCGGATGGTCAGGCTGCGCTGCTCAAGAAGGCAATTGCCGATGTTCATGGCCTGAACGCCGATAATATTTTGTGCGGCAATGGCTCGGACGAACTGCTTGGCCTGTTGTGTCAGACCTATCTCGCACCGGGTGATGAAGCCATTTACACCGAGCATGGCTTCATGGTGTACAAGATTTACATCATGGCCGCTGGCGCAACGCCGGTTATTGCCAAGGAAAAGAATGAGCAGGCGGAAGTCGACGCCATTCTTGCTGCGGTGACACCGCAGACCAAGATCGTGTTCCTTGCCAATCCGAATAACCCGACCGGCACCTATATTCCGTTCGGAGAGGTGCGGCGTCTGCATGCGGGCTTGCCAAAGAATGTGCTGCTCGTGGTTGATGCGGCCTATGCGGAATATGTGCGCCGCAATGATTACGAAGCCGGTGTTGAACTTGTCTCATCGTTCGAAAACGTCGTGATGACCCGCACTTTCTCGAAAATCCACGGCCTTGCCGCGTTGCGCATTGGCTGGATGTTCGCGCCTGCGCATGTCATCGATGCGGTCAACCGTATCCGTGGTCCGTTCAACCTGAATTCCGCTGCCATCGCTGCGGGTGCTGCGGCTATCCGCGACCGCGCGCATGTGGATAAGGCTATCGCCTTCAACGAAAAGTGGCTGCCCTGGTTGACGGATGAACTGTCGGCACTGGGCCTGCGGGTAACACCGTCGGTTGGCAATTTCCTGCTCGTCCACTTTCCTGATGATGCGGCGAAGTCGGCGGAAAAGGCCGATGCCTATCTCACCAGTCGAGGCTATATTTTGCGCCGCGTTACGGGCTACGGATTCCCGAACGCGCTGCGCCTTACCATTGGGTCCGAGGAAGCCAATCGCGGCGTAGTCGCTGCACTCTCCGAATTCATGAAGTAGCAAATGTCTAAAATTCATTTCGATACAATTGCACTGATCGGCATTGGTCTGATCGGTTCGTCGCTGGCGCGCGTCATCAAACGCGAAGGTCTGGCCGATCACATCGTCATCTCAACCCGCAGCGAAAGCACGCTGAAACGCGCAGAGGCGCTTGGCCTTGGTGACAGCTACGTCCTCGACAGCGCCGAGGCGGTCAGGAATGCCGATCTCGTCATCATTTCCGTGCCCGTTGGTTCATCCGGTGCTGTTGCCAAACATATTGCCGGATCGCTGAAACCGGGTGCAATCGTCACCGATGTCGGTTCGACCAAGGGCTCGGTTATCGCGCAGATGCAGCCGGAACTGCCCACAAACGTCCATTTCATTCCAGGCCACCCGCTGGCGGGTACAGAATATTCAGGCCCCGATGCGGGCTTTGCCGAACTCTTCTCCAATCGCTGGTGCATTCTGACGCCGCTTGAGGGGACTGATCCTGTGGCGCTCGACCGGCTGACGAAATTCTGGGAAGCCTGCGGTTCGCGTCTGGATACGATGGACCCCACGCACCATGACCGGGTGCTGGCCATTGTTTCGCATTTGCCGCATATCATTGCCTACAACATTGTCGGCACGGCAAGTGATCTGGAAGAAGTGACCAATTCGGAAGTGATCAAATATTCCGCTTCCGGCTTTCGCGACTTCACCCGCCTTGCGGCTTCAGACCCGACCATGTGGCGCGATGTGTGCCTGCATAACAAGGATGCAATTCTTGAAATGCTGGCGCGGTTTTCCGAAGACCTTGCCTCGCTGCAGCGGTCGATCCGCTGGGGTGATGGCGATGCGCTGTTCGATCTCTTCACCCGCACCCGTGCTGTCAGGCGCGGGATTATCGATGCGGGTCAGGAAGTGGATGCGCCCGATTTTGGCCGGCAGAAAGCCAGCGCTTCAAGTTCTTGATGTCGTGTGGCGCGCGCAAGCTCAGGAAGCTCACCGGGTTGAAACAACGGGTGCTTTACCAGCGCTCCGGCGTTGATTTGGGGTGAGGCATCGCAGCCAACCTCTTTACCCTCACAATGAAGGCAAGCGCCCGATACTGATGAAGCCCACCGACATCTTCCCGTTTTTCACAGTGACGGGAAGGGTGGGGGCGCCGCTGGCATCCTTCGGCACAAAGGCCATGGCCTGCACCACGGATGAAATGATCTTGTCCTGACCGGGGAGCACATTTTTCATGGTGCTGGCGACGCTTTCAGGATTGCGCATGGTTATCTTGAAGTCACCGCTGATACGGCCATCATCCGCCACGGAAAACGGCCCTGAAATAGCAATGCCACTACCATCGGGCAAAGCAAGATCAACACGGCGCAGCATGCCGGACTGTCCGCGCAAGACTGACAGATCGCGCTCCGGCTTGCCGATCAGGGCAAAACCATTTGCCAGCTGGATATCGGCTGCGCCGGTCAGTTCCGGCAAGGGCTTGTCGTAAACGGTGTTGTCGGCAATTTTCAGGCTGCTGAAAGACAGTGCAATGTCCATGACAGGCTCGATGGCGCGGAAATGCAGCTGGCCATCCTTCAGCGTTGCCAATGGTGTACCGGCACCATCTGGATTGTGCTGGTTGATCACGACATTGCGCCCCTCAACCGAGAGACGGCGGGGAATAGGTTTATCAAGCCGAACGCTCGATTTGAGATTGTCCCAGTTCAGATCAAGCGGTGCCATACCCGGCACGCTGACCGAGGCAGGGCTGTCAACCTCGCTGACGATGTGGAATGGCGCATAGATCTGCGCGGCCGAGCGGAAAGCACCCGTATGAACCGAAACATTCTTGGCCTGATCAACCCATGAAACGCTGGAGCAGTTGAGGCCAAGGCGGAAGGGATAGCCACTGGCCCCGGCATTTTCGCAGGCGGCGTTGATGCCCTTGGCTTGCAGACCGGCAATATTGGTGGCAACGCGCGTTTCCAGCATATTGGCGAGATAATACCATCCGCCCGTATAGAGCAGGCCGACAATGACGATACCTGCGGCAAGGAAACGGATGCGCCTTCCGGCATTGTAGCTTTTGTCTGGAGTCCTTGACGTCATGGTCCGTGTCTCGCTATCGGTCAGTAAAGAAGCTTCGCATCGAAGCACAGCTATCAGGACGGATATGGGCGATTTTTGGGTCTTTGGCTATGGGTCTCTCATGTGGAAGCCCGGCTTTGCACATGTTGAAACGATGCATGCGCGTCTTCATGGCTACCGCCGGGCGCTTTGCGTGCATTCCTATGTGCATCGCGGAACACCGGAGCGTCCCGGACTGGTGCTTGGGCTTGATCACGGCGGTTCATGTCTCGGCCTCGCCTTCCGGGTTCCCGGCGATCTCCAGGAGGAAGTTGTGTCCTATCTGCGCGAGCGGGAACTGGTAACGAATGTTTATCTCGAAAAGCGGCTGGCGGTGCGTCTCAAGGACGGACGCAAGGTCGAAGCGCTGACCTATGTGGTCGACCGCAAACATGTGCAATATGCCGGTGCGCTGACTGTGGAGCAAGCCGCTGCTGCTGTGCGCGGTTCGGTTGGCCAGTCAGGCCGCAACGAGGACTATGTGCACAGCACGCTGGAGCACATGCGCAAAATGAATATCCGTGACCACTGGTTTGAAACGCTGGTGGCTGCAATTGATAGCAAGCAGGGATAGGTGCAAATTTAGGGGCTTGGTGGGGGATTGGTTCGTGGTTCGAGAGGCTCACCATGAGGGAGAGGGGTGATGCATCGATAGTCGCCAGCGTTGCAGAATATCCAATCACCGATCTTGCAGAACTTGGCTCCTTACAAACCCACCCCACCGTCATCCTCGGGCTTGACCCGAGGACCCATGAATTGAGTTCGAACGAACCTGAATGCCCGGCGCTTTTAAAGTGTGGGTCCTCGGGTCAAGCCCGAGGATGACGGAGATAGGTGGATTGCAGGGTGCCTTATTCTGCAGCGTTGGCGACTATCGATCACCCATCTCCCTCATGGTTGTTATGTCGAACCACGCACACTATTCACGCAAAGAGGCTTGTAGCTTCAGACAATCACACCCAGTTCCTTCAGCCGCTGCACTGCCGTTGGCGGCATGGGTGGTGGATTGTCTGATCTGGCTGCTTCAATCAACAGTTCGTCACAGGCGGCTTCCGTCACCTCCTGCAGCTTTCGCAGGAAAGCCTCCGCATCCAGACCCGGCTGGATTGGTGGCAGGATGCGGCAGCGGATTGTGCCGGGAAAGCGCCGGAATTTGCGGCGCGGCCAGTACAGGCCGGCGACATGGGCAATGGGCAAAACAGGCACACCAAGTTCGCTGTAGATATGCGCCACGCCATATTTATAGGCTGGCGGTGCGCCGGGGGCCGTGCGTGTGCCTTCCGGATAGATCATCAGCTGGCGCCCTTGCGAAACCGCGTCCCGCGCGCCCCGGACAGCCGCCTTCATGGCAACGGAGCGCTTGCCCCGGTCAATTGGCACCATCTTCATCTTGAGAATGTACCAACCGAACAGCGGTATCCACATCAACTCGCGTTTGAGGATGTAAACCGGATCGGCAATCTGCGGCAGGAACGCGTAGGCATCCCAGAAGGATTGGTGCTTTGGCGCGCAAATATAGGGACCGTCAGGGATATTCTCGAGGCCCTCGATGACGTGATCGGTGCCCGCCAGTACCTTCTGCAACCAATGGTTTGACTTCGCCCAGTTCTTTGGCACGCTCCACGCATTTTTGCGCGGGCTGAGGAAATAATAGGGGGTGAAGATAATCATCTGAACGATCAGATTGATATAAAAGGCGATGTTGAAAACAATTGATCGGATGATCGTCATGGGGGTCCCGGTCATGGCGGTTGGATAGGTCTTCGTTACAGCAAGTTGACCTCGCCGTGAACCACTATCAGACGTCTTTGACCCAACGGACGAGGGTTTGTGTGACAGCCGATAGATTATCCGGCAGAGCCGACCGAATGACAGCACCAAGATATTTTACATATTCCACCACAAGCACGCGCACGACCTGCCCACGGGCCAGCCAGTCGCCGTTGCGCAGATCGCTGTTGACGATGGGGTAGGGGATGAATTCGATATCCTGCGAGGCGCGTCTGAGTTCAACCAGAGTGCGGGGCATGTGGTAATTATTGGTGACCACGATGACGCGGCTATAGTGATTGGCCTTGGCCCATTTGATGCTTTCGGATGCATTGCCGATTGTATCCATGGCGGAGCGATCGATATCGACACAACATTCAAACAAGGTGGCATCGCCGCGCGTCACCCGCTGCAATTCACCGCGTTTGGTGGAAGGATGCACGCCGCTGATGAAAAGCCGCTCGCCACGTTTGTTCTTGAGGAGATCGAGAGCGCCTTCAATGCGCGAATAGCCGCCGGTCAGAACGACAATACCATCCGCCGGTTCAACCAGATCCGGTGTCTGCATGGTGCTGACATGATCGCTGAAAACAATGAAGCCGCCAAGGAACAGGCCGAGCGCCAGAACCCCGAGCAAAAAGAACGGCCGGGCAATCCGCTTGCGCAGCGCAGACACGATCCCACCGGTGCGGCCTTCTGGGCCTGCGGGTGGTTGATTGCTGCTGTCGTTCGCGCCGTCCATTTTCGGGTCACGCATTGCCTTGTTCGTGGGTCATGTTACCGGGAGCTTATAGGCCTTGCCGGCAAACCTCCCCTAAATTTTTGTCGTCAAATTGAATCGAATCGGCGGGGTTCAGTTATCGTGACTTTCGCCAGCCCTTCCATCAACCTGCCGCAAATGCGCTATGACTGTCATTCGTGTTGTAATCATGGTCAAAACACTGACTGCAAGTATGATCAGGACGACGCCGGTATAGCCGCCCGAACCGATGGAAAAGTTGCCAAACAGAGCTGTGGCCTGATCGGCTTCCGGGGTTGCCAGATTACGCGACGACCACCAGCCGATGATCAGGAAGATCAAAATGGCCAGCGCCCCGCCGCATAAAGCGCCTTTCAGGGCAGTCCAGAAAAAATGCCGCTCGAATTGCCGCGCGACGAATTTCTGTTCCGCGCCGATAAAATGCAGCACTTCGATGATGTGACCATTACCGGCCATGGCGCCGCGCGTGGCAAAAATAACCGTCAGCACCGTCGCTGCGACAACCAGTCCAAGCACTGCCATGCCGATCAGCACCGTGGAGCGGGCCATGGAGACAAGCCGGTCGACCCAGTTGCGGTGATCATCGAAACTGGCGCCGGGAACGTTCTTCACAAGCTCGCTGCGCAGCGTGGCAAAATCCGGCGGCGAGGCTTCATCAAGGCTCACGACAACGAGCCGGGGAACCGGCAGGTCATCAATGTTAAGCCCGGTGCCAAGCCATGGCTCCAACAGCCGGGCCGTTGCCGCGCGGTCAATCACACGGGTGGATTTAACCCCGGCAAAACCTTCCGCCAGCTTGCTGGCCTGCACCAGCAGCTTTTCCATATCCTGTCCTTCGACGGGACGGATCTGGATGGTGGCTTCGGTCGATATCTGACTTTGCCATGTGGCAGCTGTTGACTGGACAAGGCTGACCGCGCCAATGGTCAGGCAGGCGAGGAACGTCATGATGGCGATGACGATCATCAGCGCATGGCCGACGACGTTACCAGCAGGCACAATCGGCGCTTGACCCGTCTTGCCACGCACAAACTCTATCGCCCGGTCCATGAGACCGAGGGCGAGTACCCGGAGGCGGGCGACATCAATCATAAATATCGAGCCTCCCCTGATCCAGAATCATGCGCCGGGCATTGACCTGATCCATAAGGGTGAGATCGTGAGTGGCGATGACAACGGCGGTCCCGGAACGGTTAAGCTCGCCGAACAGGCGAAGCAGGCGGCGGGCCAGCGGCGGATCAACATTGCCTGTTGGCTCGTCAGCCAGCAGGATTTCCGGCTGGTCGATGAGCGCGCGGGCGATGGCCGCACGCTGCTTCTCGCCGCCCGACAGAACCGGCGGCAAAACATGCATCCGCTCGCCGAGGCCGACCCAGTGCAACAGCTCTTCGACCTCGGCGCGGTAGGTCGCCTCTTCTTTGCCGCGCACCCGCAGTGGCAGGGCGACATTCTGATAGGTCGTCATATGATCGAGCAGACGGAAGTCCTGGAACACCACACCGATCCTGCGGCGCAGCATCGGCATTTCTTTCGATGAAATGGTGGCAATATCCTTGCCGAAAACCGTGATAAGGCCGCGTGTGGGCTTGAGGGTCATGAACAGCAGACGCAATAGCGAGGTCTTGCCCGCGCCCGAAGGGCCGGTCAGAAACTGGAACGAGCGGGGTGAAATGTGGAGGCTGACATCACGCAGAACCTCCGGGCCCATCCCGTATCGCAAACCGACATTCTCAAAACGAATCAAGCGAGACTTTCCAAGTTTTTCATCCAAGCGTGTTTTATTCAGCGCGGACGGATTTGACCACCCATCAATCGCCGCATCGGTTCGTCGAAACATTAATTATTGAGCGGTAGATTTGGGCCATGATTCGGAGGAACATGACTGCAACATGGCAGAGCGACCGGAAAATGCATGATTGCACGATTTAAAACGACCAGCGGCGATTGTGCCTCGCATATCGGACCCTCCCTCCACTTCGACAAAGGGGGAGCGGAAGATGCGATGTATGAGTCACTGTCGCCCCAGATTTTACAAGGCGTGCCATTAGCAGGATCACCCGCAAACAATCGTATGGCAATTCTACAAAAGTCGCAGCAGGCGGATGCGCGCATGCCCGGCTTTGCATACTGGCTGCTGGTATTGCTGGTTGCGGCGTCAACTTTCTGGATTTGCGGCGGATATGTATTGTTCAGCCCGCCATATACCGCCAAGCCGCACGTATCAGGGTCAACGGCGCTTGCTCCGTCGCAGCAACGTTATTCCACCACCGGGCATTGATTTCCTTTCTGACAGCCGTTCAGCTTTTGCTTTTCTGGCTGATATCGGGCTATAGGGAGCCTCACTTGTCGGAAAATCAGGAAAAGTTGCATGCCGAAGGTTGGCGAGAAAGATATCGATGTTCTGTTCAGCGCCGAGACGATTGCCGCGCGCAATCTTGAGCTTGCCAAGGATATCGTCGCAAAACATTTCGACAATCTGCTTGTCATCTCGATCCTCAAGGGGTCGTTTATTTTCGCCGCCGATCTGATCCGCGCCATGCATGATGCCGGTGCCGAGCCCGATGTGGAGTTCATCACCGTCTCCAGCTATGGCAAGGGCACGGAGAGCAAGGAAGTGCGGCTTTTGCGCGATATTGACAGCGATGTGCATGGCCGCGACGTACTTCTGATCGACGATATTCTGGAATCGGGCAAAACGCTGAAGTTTACGCGCGAACTGATGCTGGAACGCGGCGCGCGCAGCGTTTCCATTGCTGTTCTGCTCGATAAGAGCGTGAAGCGCAAAACGGATATTGAAGCGGATTTCAAAGGCTTTGAATGCCCTGATTATTTTGTTGTCGGTTATGGCATGGATGTCGGGCATTCGTTCCGGCAACTGCCCTATGTGGGTGTCGTGCGCGACTGATCCCGGTCAATCGAATTTAAGCAGACGTTCCAGATAGTCCTTTTCCATCTGCGGACTGAGCGCATTGCCGAGCCTTTGGCGGATTGCATCAAGGATCTGCTTGGCGCGCTGGATATCGGCTTCGCCGGGGAGCATGGGCCTGTCAACATCGGAATAGGAACTGGTGCCGTCCTTGCCCTGCGGGCGTCCGAGGGGATCGAGCCCGCCTTGCTCGCCTTTGCCCTTGCCCGTCTGCCCCATGGCCTGCATCTGCTTCATCATGTCCTGACCGCCCTTGCGCAGGGAATCAAGCGCGTTGCTCTGCTGGTCAAGTGCCTGTCCACTGTCCGCATCGCCGAGTGATTTTTTGGCCTCGCCCATGGATTTCCCGGCCTCGCCGAAATCCTTGTTGGGCGTAATGCCCTGACCATTCAGGTCATCCATCAGCTGCTGAAGGTCCGACTGAAGCTTGCCCTGACCTTCCTGCAAGCCCTTGAGTGCCTTGGCAATCTCTTCCTCGGACATCTGGCCCTGCTGGCCATCCTGCCCCATCTGGCCATTGTCCTGCATCATGCCGTTCTGGCGCTGCTGTTCCAGCCGGTGCGTCTCATTCATTGTTTGCTGCTGGCGTCGCATCAGGTCGCCGAGCTTGTTCATCTGCTGCTTCATTGAATCGCCCTGGCCATCTTTGCCCTGAGCCTGACGCATCTGCAGATTGTTCAGCATGTCATTGAGCTGCTCCAGCAATTGCTGGGCCTGTTCCTTTGATCCCTGTTTGGCCAGTTCCTCGATCTGCTTGAGAATGCGGTCAATATCCTCCTGCCGCAATTCGCGCGCATTGGGATCAGCCTGCGCCATCTTCGGGTTACGCTGCGCCTGCTGGGCAAGCTCGCGCATATATTTGTTCATGGCCTTGCGCAGATCGGCCATGCGCTTTTCGATCTCCTCGGGGCTGGCATTCTGCTCGATCGCCTGCCGCAATGCTTCCTGAGCCTCGCGCAGGCTGCGTTCCGCTTCGGAGAGCGCTCCATCTTCAATACCGCGTGCCACCTGCCACATATAGGCAACGACATCGCGCAACTGATCATCGCTGCGGGCAATGTTCAAACGCGAGCGGATGCTGCGCAGGGCCAGATAATGGGTCGGGTTCTTGATGGTTTCCTCAGGCCAGAGGGTGATGGCATCCAGCATGTTGAGCACATCAGTCCTGGTATTGGCATTGAGGGCAAGAACACGCCGTTGCTCGACAACTGCGCGGGCCAGCGGATTGGAGAATGGCCGCTCCGGCATGACCCAGGTTCTGGTTTCGCTTCTGGCTTCCTGCTTGGCATCATCAACTGCAAGAAGGGTTATACGGATTTCCGATCCGGCCCAGACATGCTCGGTGAGGTCCTTGGTGGTCTTGGTGTCGCCGCCTTGCGCGCCGCGTTTTGGAAGGCTGAGCGGTATTTCAGGGGCGGCATAAAGCGGCCGCGCATCCTTGGCGGGTGGCGCGATCTGTTCGACCTTCGCCTGCGCACTGGCAGCGCCGTAATCGTCCTTGATCTCGTATGTCAGCTCCATCGTGCCATTGACGGCGCTTGATGGTTCCTTGGTAAAGTGGATCGTTGGCGGCTGATCCGGCAGAACTGTAAATGCCCATTCGGAATCGACATTGCTGCTGTCAGTCAGCTTGATGGCGGTGTTCGTCTCAAGTGCCACTTCGAAATTGCGCGGCTGATCCTTGGCAGCTGTGGCCTCTTCCGGCTTTGCCGCGTCCTTGACGGCGACCTCGGTGGGCTTGCCATCAGGCAGGGTCTTCGTGACTTTCTCCGAGCCGGTGCCGCCGATAATACGAATAACCAGCGTGCTGTTCTGCGGAACAGTGAACTGCTTTTCCTGATTGTTGGCAGCCGAGGTGAGAAAAACCGGCGGGCGGCCCGTATAGCGCGGCGGCGTAACCCAGGCATCAATGCGAGGCGGCAGGGCGTTGCTGGCGCTGTGGCTTTTGAATGCATCGCTGAGGCGTCCACCGAGCGGACCACCGGAAAAAGCGAAGGCGATAACGAGGAGCAATCCGACGACAGCCCGCAGGCCCCAAGGGTCGATTTCCGGAATATTCGTGCGTGGCAGGCCGCTTCTCAGACCTTTGATGCGCTCCGCCATACGCTTGCGGTGCTCGTCCCACAAGGCTTGCGCGAACGGATCATCCTTGCTCGTGGCTATCGTTTCCGACTGGACGGCAATGGGCTGGTGATCAAGTGTGTTGACGTCTTCGAGATGACGGCTGACTTCCGCATGATCAGGCAGGCGGAATTTCAGCAGGATATAGAGGCAGACCGGCAATGAGAGCACGAACAGCGCCAGCAATCCAAGCCGCGCCAGATCGGGCAGGCTGCGGAAAATGCCGAACCAGGCAAAGATCACGAACAATGCAATGACGAGCAGTGTCGGCAGCACCAGCGGCCAGAGCCGTTCAAAGGCGATGGTCAGCCACGCGGACAAGCGAAGGCGATCGATATTCTTGAAAATATCGAACCTGACCCTTTCAGCGTCCCGTTGGTCCGGGTGTTGACCGGTCATCCTCACTCCATCTCGTCAACTGCATGAATCTTTATGACGCGTCGACTTAACCTTGAGAATACCACTCATCGTGGCAAAGGCGAGGCCTTGGCGCAAAAAGCTGTTCACCGTTGTGTGTATGCCGATGCTCTAAAGCCAGTCGGGTATCGAATCGAGGCCGATCAGTTCTTCGTAGCTCGTGCGCGGGCGCACAACATGGAACTGATCGCCGTTCACAAGCACTTCGGGAACGAGCAGCCGGGTATTGTACGTGCCTGCCTGAACCGCGCCATAGGCTCCAGCCGTGCCGATGGCGATCAAGTCGCCCGGCGCTGGACGCGGAAGGTCGCGGTCAAGCCCGATATAATCGCCAGTCTCGCAAACGGGGCCGACCACATCACCGCGAATGCGTGGGTGGCTTGGCGTTGCTTCCTTGACCGGGCGGATCGCGTGGAACGCGTCATAGAGTGTTGGCCGGATAAGGTCATTCATCGCCGCATCGACAATGATGAAATTACGCGCGTCACCCTCTTTGACGAAAATGACTTCGCTGACCAGAATACCCGCATTGCCGACGATCAGGCGTCCCGGTTCAAAAATGGTCTTCAGCCCCAGCGGCTTGATGTGCTTGGTAACGATGGCCGCATAGGCATCGGGCAGGGGTGGCGGGTTGTTGTCGAAGTGGTAGGGAATGCCGAGGCCGCCGCCGAGATCGACATGGTTGATATCATGGCCGTCGGCTTTGAGATCGCCGACCAACTGTGCGAGCAGGGCAAAGGCATCGTCAAACGGTTCCAGATCGGTGATCTGGCTGCCGATATGCATATCAACCCCCCGGACCTTGAGACCGGGCAGCTTTGCCGCATGGGCATAGACGGAACGCGCTTTGGCCAAGGGAATGCCGAACTTGTTCTCGGACTTACCCGTCGAAATCTTCTTATGCGTCTTGGCGTCCACATCGGGATTGATGCGCAGCGACACCGGCGCGATCTTTCCTGCCGCGACGGCCCGGCTTGAAAGGAGTTCCAGCTCCGGCTCGGATTCCACATTGAAACAGTGAATCCCCGCGCTGAGCGCAAAGTCCATTTCGCCTGGCTTCTTGCCAACGCCCGAGAAGACGATCTTGCTGGCTGGAATGCCCGCTGCCAGCGCGCGGCGCATTTCGCCTTCCGACACCACATCGGCACCGGAGCCGAGACGCGCAAGGGTTTTCAGCACGGCCTGATTGGAATTGGCTTTCAGCGCATAGCAGACCAGCGAATCCATTTCGGCAAAGGCTGCGGCGAACACCTTGTAGTGCCGCTCGATGGTTGCCGTCGAATAGCAATAGAAGGGGGTGCCGACCGCCTTGGCGATATCGGGAATACTGACGTTCTCGGCATGGAGAACGCCGTCCTTATAATCGAAATGGTTCACGAAAAATCAGCCTAGATTATCGAGTCGAGGAAAAAGCGCTTGTCTTCAACAGGTGGTTTGGCAGGTTTGGGCTCGCCCGGTGCCGGTGCAGTCACCGATGCTGGCGGCAGTTCAAGCGGGCCCTTGCGGCCACAGGCCGATACCGCGCTTACGATTGCAACCGCCATCAGAATTGTCGTGAGGTAAGAACGGCTTCTCATAGATTTTGATCCTGTCGTCCGGAAATATGTTGTCCTGTCTAACGTATGGGAACGCTATTTGCATCCCCCATCATCAGACTTACGATTTCGTGATGCGTTTTTGCCAGAACTTGATCTGTTTGCGAACCTGTTCCGGAGCCGTGCCACCATAGGATTTGCGGCTGCGCACGGATTTGTCCACGGTCAGATAGCCAAACACAGCATCGGTGATCCCAGGGTGAATGCCCTTCAAGTCATCAAGCGTCAGTTTGCCTAGCTCGGCTTTCTTCTGTTCGGCAAGTGCCACGGCACGGCCAGTCACATGATGCGCTTCGCGGAAGGGCAGGCCAAGCTCGCGCACCAGCCAGTCGGCAAGATCGGTCGCCGTTGAATAACCGGAGCCTGCAGCCTTCTTCATGGCCGCGGTGTTGATGGTCATATCGCCGACCATGCCGGTCATGGCGGCCAGCGCCAGTTCAAGCGTTTCGGCGGCGTCGAAAACGGCTTCCTTGTCTTCCTGCATGTCCTTGGAATAGGTCAGCGGCAGACCCTTCATGACGGTGAGCAACCCGACCAGCGAGCCGGTGATACGGCCTGTTTTGGCGCGCACCAGTTCGGCGGCATCAGGGTTTTTCTTCTGCGGCATAATGGATGAGCCGGTGGAGAAGGAATCCGACAAGCGCACAAAGCCAAATTGCGGCGTTGACCAGATGACGATTTCTTCGGCCAGACGCGAAAGATGGGTGGCGGCAATCGCCGCCAGCGACAGGAATTCCAGCGCATAGTCGCGGTCGGATACGCTGTCGAGCGAGTTGCGGGTCGGCTCGCGAAAGCCAAGTTCCTTTGCCGTCATATGGCGGTCGATGGGAAAGCCTGTACCGGCGAGGGCGGCAGCACCGAGCGGCGACTCGTCCATACGCTCAATGGCGTCCTTCACCCGGCTCAAATCACGGCCAAACATTTCCACATAGGCCATGCAGTGATGGCCGAAGGTAACGGGCTGCGCGGTCTGCAAATGGGTAAAGCCGGGCATGAGTGTTGCTGCGTGTTCTTCGGCACGCTTGAGAAACGCTTCGATGAGCTTTTTCAGTGCGGCCGCTGTCCGCTGCAATTCTTCCTTGACCCAGAGGCGGAAATCCACGGCAACTTGATCATTGCGCGAACGGGCTGTGTGCAGGCGGCCAGCCGGTGCGCCGATGAGTTCGGCAAGGCGCGACTCGACATTCATGTGAATGTCTTCAAGTTTGCGTGAGAAAACGAACTTTCCGCTCTCGATTTCTGACAATATCGTGTTCAGGCCCTTTGCGATCTTGTCGTGATCATTAGCTGCGATTATGCCGGTTTTTGCAAGCATGGCAGCATGAGCAAGAGAACCGGCGATATCCTGGGCATAGAGTTTCTGGTCAAAACCGATGGAAGCGTTGATTTCTTCCATAATGGCAGCCGGACCCGAGGCAAAACGGCCTCCCCACATTTCATTGCTGTTTTTCTTGTCGGACATTGTAAACCTTGGGTGAGCCTTTGGTGAACCGGGGTGGATAGACGGAAAGTGTAAAATATGAGCGACGGCAACGAACCACAGAAAACCACGTCAGGCGGCAACAGGAAAATCATTCTTCTTGCTGCGCTCGCAGGCATAGTTGCCGGTGCGGTTGGGGTATACGTGATGGAGCGGCCCTCTGGCAATATTGTTGCCGGAACAAACACCACCGATCAATGCGCTGCAAAGACCGATACAGCCCGGAAAATCGATGCGGCAGCCACTGGCGCCGTTGCCGCCATGCGCGGCGCCGAGAAGCCGCAATCCATGTCGGCGCTTTCGTTTACCGGTCCCGATGGCAAGCCGATGCGGCTTGCCGACTTCAAGGGCAAGACGATCCTCGTCAATCTCTGGGCCACCTGGTGCGCGCCGTGCCGTGAGGAAATGCCTGCGCTTGATGCGCTGCAAACCAAAAAGGGCGGCGATAATTTTCAGGTCGTGACGATCAATATTGATACGGGCGACGATCAGAAGCCCAAGGGCTTTTTGAGCGATATCGGTGTGAAGTCCCTGACGCTCTACCGCGATCCAACCATGGGCGTATTCAATGAGTTGAAGCGCAAGAATCTGGCGTTTGGCTTGCCGGTGACGATGATCGTCGACAAGGAAGGCTGCCAGATCGCCGCGATGAATGGCCCTGCACCTTGGGAAAGTGAAGATGCTGCCAAACTGATCGATGCGGCGATATCGGCGCAGTAGTTCTGTAGAAGCACGAAAGATGGCGGCAGTTGCAGAACATACCTCCCCATTACCACGCCCGCTTTTGCGTCTGGCTATTGAAAGGTGGGAAAGACGGGCGACCCATAAGGGGAACGCGGAAGTCTTGGTATTGGTAGTGTAGTCATGCGTTCCCCGGATATTTTCCTGTTTTGTCAAGAAAACAACCGGATCACCCGTCCCGATGACTGGTTTTACCCTTGTGAGATAAAACCTTTCCCCTGCGGCTGGGTTCTCCCCGCAGATGAAATCACCGATCCTTTCCTGACTTCAGAAGTTTTCCGGAGCATTCCCGCCGGAAAGGACACCATCAGAATAAGCGAGGTGGGATGGCGTTGGATAAGTTGGTGTGATTTTTTTGAAAATAGGTGATTGCAGAACCTTTGTCGCGCCCTTCGACAAGCTCAGGATGAGGGAGAGGGAGGGCTGCAAAGACAATCGCCGACGTTGCACAATAGAGCTCCATGCAATCCACCTAACCTCCGTCATCCTCGGGCTTGACCCGAGGACCCACGGCTAAGGAAGCCAGATAAAACCATCTATTCAGCACTTTTGAATTATGGGTCCTCGGGTCAAGCCCGAGGATGACGGGTGGTGGGGAGAGTTGTAGGAAATCAAACTCTGCAATCTCTGCGTTTAGCGTTGCATCCTCACTCTCCCTAAGCTTGTCGAACCCCGAACCACAGCGGCCTTCACCCCCGGTAGTCCGACAGGACAGAGGGGGGTGATCACATGTTGCCGTTGCGGACCGCAGTTCCTGTTGTATCGATATGGTCAGCGTGTCGAACCACGCAAAATCTTCATGCAAAACAAAACCCGCCGGGATTTTCATCCACGGCGGGTTTGTATTCATCACATCTGGGCGGCCTGATTATTCAGCCTGACCGGCAGCAGCCTTGCGGGCTTTTTTGGCTTTGTATTTGTCAAAGCCGGAGGGTTCGCCGGGCTTGCGTTCCTTTGGGGCCTTCTTGACCTTTTCAGGCTTTTCCGTGGTCCAGCCTTCCGGCTTGGCTTTGGCTGGCTTGGCAGCCCAATCGGCTTTTGGCTTGTCGTCATAGGAACGGGGACGATCATCGCGGGCGCGGGCCGGTTTGCGGTCGTCCCATTCACGCTTCTCGGCAAAGTTCTTCTTCGGCTTGAAATCGCTGCGTGGGGAGGATGATCCTGCGCCCTCGCTGCGGGTGATGTTCACGCCCTTTTCGCCGGTGCCATACTGCTTGATCCGGGCCAGAAATGCATCGGCCTTGCTGGCGGTGATTTCGAAGCGGGTTTCAGTCTCAAGAATCTTGATCGAGCCGACATCAGTCTTGGTGATATCGCCAGCCTTGCAGATCAGTGGAAGCAGCCAACGCGGCTCGGCACGCTGTTTGCGGCCTACGCTGAGCGAGAACCAGGCGCCGCTTTCAAACTGTTCAAAACGGTCCGAACGGGGAGCACGGTCGCCGCGATCATTACGATCACCGCGGCCCGGACGGTCGTCATAGCTTCCCTTGCGGATCGGCTCGAGGACGTGGGCTGGTGTGTTCGACAGTTCTTCCGGCGCAGGCCGTGCAGCCATTTGCTGACGCATATAGGCGGCGGCGATCTGTTCTGGCGAATGCAGCGCGAGCAATTCGCGGACATGATCGCCTTCCTCTTCGGTCATGACTTCGGTCAGTGACGCGTCGTTGAGGATACGGTCATAATTGCGCTTGTTGATGGCGGCAGCGTCCGGCGGCGGCACCATAGTGGTGCTGAGCTTGGCCATCTGCAGCAGGCGCTCGGCGGAGCGGCGGCGCGATGCCGGTACGATCAAAACGCAGATGCCCTTGCGGCCCGCGCGTCCCGTACGGCCACTGCGGTGCAGCAGTGTATCGGGGTTGGTTGGCAGGTCGGCGTGGATAACGAGGTCGAGATTGGGCAGATCGATACCGCGGGCGGCAACGTCGGTGGCAACGCAAACGCGGGCACGACCATCGCGCATGGCCTGCAGCGCATTGGTGCGCTCGGCCTGGCTGAGTTCGCCTGAGAGCGAAACAACGGAGAAACCGCGATTTGACAGGCGGCTGGTCAGGTGCTTGACCGCTTCACGGGTCGAGCCGAACACGATGGTGTTCTGTGCATCATAGAAAAGCAACGCATTGATGATCGCATTTTCGCGTTCGCGCGGGGCGACCGGCATGATGTGATATTCAATATCGCTGTGCTGGGACTTTTCGCTTGTGGCTGTGATGCGCAGTGCATCGTTCTGGAACTGTTTTGCCAACTGGGCAATGGGTTTGGGGACCGTCGCCGAGAACATCAGCGTGCGGCGATCTTTTGGTGCTTCGCCGAGAATAAATTCAAGGTCTTCACGGAAACCAAGGTCGAGCATCTCGTCGGCTTCGTCGAGAACGACGGCGCGCAGTTCGGTCATATCGAGCGAACCGCGAGTGATATGGTCGCGCAAACGGCCCGGCGTGCCGACGACGATATGGGCGCCGCCCTGCAATGCACGGCGTTCCTTGGTCATGTCCATGCCACCGACGCAGGAGGCAATGCGCGCGCCTGTCTTTTCGTAGAGCCATTCCAGCTCGCGGCGTACCTGCAAAGCAAGCTCGCGGGTCGGGGCAATGACCAGCGCATAGGGTGCGCCAATAGAGGTAAAGCGGTCTTCGCCTTCAAGCAGCGTCGGTGCAATGGCAATACCGAATGCCACTGTCTTGCCTGAGCCTGTCTGGGCGGAAACGAGAAGGTCGGCACCATCTGCTTCCGGAGCAAGCACAGCGGTCTGCACGGGCGTCAGGGTCTCGTAACCACGGGCTGCCAATGCACCGGACAGCGCCGGGGCGATAGAATCGAAAATAGTCATTAATGAACTTTCAAGTACGTGTTTGGGCTGGTGTTTTCGGCTCGGCATATGTTGAGGCACGAGCGGCACGCATATAGCTTTGTTGCGCTCTCGTAGAGGTTGCGGGGCATTTCGTCAATGGCAGCGACGCATAGCTCGGTTGCAATTGAGCGGGAACGGGGGTGTTGCGGGGGCGATTATGGGAGTTATTTAGTGGGTAGGTGGGTGGTTCGTGGTTCGTGGTTCGACAGGCTCACCATGAGGGAGATGGGTGATGCAATCGCTAATCGCCAACTTCGCAGAATTTGGTTCCTTACAAACCCCACCGTCATCCTCGGGCTTGACCCGAGGACCCACGGCTAAAGAAAACAAACGAACATGGATACTGGGCGCTTTTAAATTATGGGTCCTCGGGTCAAGCCCGAGGATGACGGGGAGAGGTATCTTCGTCGTGGTTGTTTTGAACCACGAACCACGCACAATACCTAAACAGCAAATCCCGCGCGTTTCAGGCGGACGATGGCAAGATCAAGCGCGGAAAGAAAAGCGGATCGATCCTTTGGCGAAAAGGGGCGTGGGCCTCCGGTGATCTGTCCGGCGGAGCGTAACTCGTCCATCAGGTTGCGGGTGGCCAATGTGTTGCCGATGGATGCCTCGGTGAAGGCGCGGCCCGTGGGGGAAATGGCATCGGCCCCCGCTTTGACGCAGCGGCTGGCGAGCGGAATGTCTGCCGTCACCACCACATCGCCGCGCGAGACACGTTCGGCAATCCAGTCATCAGCGGCATCAAAGCCATCGCTGACGATAACGCGCTCGATCATCGGATTGCGCGGGATGGTCATGAAGGAATTGGAGACGACGAAGACCTTGACGCCATAGCGCTCGGCAACGCGGTAAATCTCCGCTTTAACAGGGCAGGCATCGGCGTCGACATAGATGGTGATGGTTTTCTGATCGTTCATGCTCAACCAAATATATGAAGGGCGGCGATGCCGACGGATGCGGCAAAGCCAATGGCAAATCCGACAGCCAGTGCAGCGACAAGCAGGCCTGTGCCAAGCCATACGCCATCCTGTTCGCCAAGGCCAATGCTGAGCAGCACAATGCTGAGCGCCGGCAACTGGTTGACAAGCGGAACAGGCAGAACAACGAGGAAAGACAGCAGAAGAACGATGATACTGATGATCCGTTCCATGATTGCCTGCGGCAGCGGCCAATAGCGCGGCTGTGCGAGCCGTTCAAAGCGGGCAAGCAGTGGTTCGAGTTTGCGGACGATACGCCTGTAGGTTTCGATGCTGACGGATTTGCGGCGCAGGAAGGCCGGAAACCATGGGTTCTCCATGCCAATGAGCAACTGGGTCGACAGGAGGATGAGGGGAATGCCGAAGATCGTCGATGTTCCCGGCGGCAGCGGGATCAGATTAAGCGCTGCGAAGAGAATGAACAGGGCGCCAAAGCTGCGCTCGGAAAGCGCGGACAGGATGTCGTCAAATGAAATCCTGTCCGCGTCTGTTTCACCAAGCTCGACCAGAACGCTGGACAGGCGCCGTTCGGCGGGGTTTCCCGAAGGGTCCCAATCAAACGGTTTTCCGCCAGCATTCATAGGTGTTTCTCCATTGATAGGATTAAGCTTTTCTCTCTACCTCGGCGATGGAAAGTGCCGAAGCCTGTTCTGCATCTATCGTTAATTCAGACTCTGGCACATCGTTGCGGGTTTTCCAGAGCGAACTCAGGATACCGGCGGCAAGAATGCCAAGGGTGATCGACAGTGACCACATGGGCGGTATCTTGGCCAGTCCCAAAGCGTCAGCCACGAATATCTTTCCGCCAATGAAAACAAGCACCAGAGACAGGGCATATTTAAGATAGACGAAGCGATGGATCAGGCTTGCGAGGGCAAAATACAGCGCACGCAGACCAAGGATCGCAAAGATGTTCGAGGTGAAGACGATATAGGGATCGGTGGTGATGGCAAAAATGGCGGGGATGGAATCCACCGCGAAGATGACATCGGCGAGTTCCACCATGACCAGTGCCAGCAATAGCGGGGTAATCCAGGTTTTGGATTTGCCCGTATGCGGGTCGGTACGGCGGATCATGAATTTCTGCCCGTGCAATTCGCTCGTCACACGAAAGCGCTTGTTCATGAACTTGAAGACAGGATTGGCGGAAACGTCGTATTCCTCGTCTCCGGCCATCAGCATGCGAATACCTGTGATGATCAGGAACGCCGCGAACAGATAGAGGACCCACTCATATTGTTCGACAATCGCAGCACCCGCCGCGATCATGATACCGCGAAGGATGACAACACCGAGAATACCGTAAACAAGCACGCGGTGCTGGAATTGCTTGGGAATGGCGAAATAGCCAAAAATCATGGCGATGACGAAAATATTGTCCATCGCGAGGCTTTTCTCGACTACAAAGCCGGTCAGGTATTGCATCCCGGCCTCGCTGCCGAGTTCCCACCAGATGAAGCCGCCAAAGGCGACACCAAGGCTGATGTAGAATGCCGAAAGCCAAAGGCTCCGGGTCATGCCTATATCGTGATTTTTTCGATTGAGAACGCCCAGATCGAGGACGAGAAGAACAAGGACTAGGGCAAAAAAGCCAAGCCACATCCATAGGGGCTTGCCCATGGCATCAACAAACAGAATCTCCATGTGAAAAATGATCCGCCGGCATCGGTTCCAGATTACAACTCCGACATCACGAAAGAGCCGGTCACTTCCGCCAGAGGGGCCCGGTGCTGCAATTCTGTTTCAGTTGGGGAGACGCAGAGACCAATGCAAGGGTTTGATTGAAATAAATAATTCAGCCGAACAGAATGCCGCGCAACGCGCAGTTATCAACGGGTTGGAACAGGGTTTTCGCCGCGATAATCGTAGAAACCGCGCCCGGCCTTGCGTCCAAGCCAGCCGGCTTCGACATATTTGACCAGAAGCGGGCAGGGCCGGTATTTCGAATCCGCCAGACCATCATGCAGCACCTGCATGATCGACAGGCAGGTATCGAGGCCGATGAAGTCAGCAAGCTGCAACGGGCCCATCGGATGATTGGCGCCAAGCTTCATGGCCGTATCGATGGCTTCAACCGAGCCGACGCCTTCATACAGCACATAGATTGCTTCATTGATCATCGGCAGGAGAATGCGGTTGACGATGAAAGCCGGGAAATCCTCGGAGACAGTCAATGTCTTGTCGAGGCTGGTAACGAACTGGCGTGCCGATTCGAAGGTGACATTTTCCGTGGCGATACCGCGGATCAGTTCAACCAGTTTCATCACCGGAACCGGGTTCATGAAGTGAATGCCGATAAAGCGTTCGGGGCGATCCGTGGTGGCGGCAAGCCGGGTGATCGAAATCGATGAGGTATTGGTGGCGAGAATCGCCTCGGGGTTAAGGTTGGGGCAAAGCTGGGCAAAAATCTTGCGCTTGACGGTTTCGTCTTCCGTGGCGGCTTCAATGGCAAGATCAACGCCCGCAAGGTCTTCCATGCGCGGGGCAGGGCGGATGCGCGACATGCCTTTCACACGCTCTGCTTCCTCAAGCTTGCCATGGGAAACCTGCCGCGCCATGTTGCCATTGACGGTGGCAATGGCCTTTTCCAGCTGTTCGGCGGATTGGTCGTGGATCAAAACATCATATCCGGCCAGTGCGCAAACGTGAGCGATCCCTCCGCCCATTTGTCCTGCACCGATAATGCCTACAGTTTTGATCGAGCCAGCCATGTTTCCATCCGTCTATTTATTGTAGCACCAAACCAGGGTCAAAACTCATTAATCTGGTCAAAATAGCATGAGGCTTTTCGACCAGATTAATGAGTTTTGACCCTAAATGGCCGGGGTAGCATTCGTCTACCCCGGCCATGCAGATTCATTTCAATCTTGCGATTAAAATCAGAGAGCTTTTTCAAGCTCCGGCAGAATAACGAAGAGATCGCCTACCAGACCGTAATCGGCAACCTGGAAAATCGGCGCTTCCTCGTCCTTGTTGATGGCAACGATGACCTTGGAGTCCTTCATGCCTGCCAGATGCTGAATTGCTCCGGAGATACCCACAGCGATGTAGAGATCAGGCGCAACAACCTTGCCCGTCTGACCAACCTGCCAGTCATTGGGAGCATAACCGGCATCCACCGCAGCGCGCGATGCGCCGACGGCCGCACCGAGCTTGTCGGCAACGGGAAGGATGACTTCCTTGAACTTCTCGTTGGAACCAAGTGCACGGCCACCGGAGATGATGATCTTCGCGGAGGTCAGCTCAGGACGGTCGCCGCCCGAAAGCTTGGCTTCGACGAATTTCGACAGGCCGGGATTGGCGGCAGCCGAAACATTTTCAACGGAAGCCGAGCCGCCTTCGCCAGCCGCCGCAAAGGTCGCGGTGCGTACGGTGATGACACGCGTTGCATCGGTCGCCTGAACGGTCTGCAGAGCGTTACCCGCATAGATCGGACGCTTGAATGTATCGGGTGCGATGACCTCGATAATATCGGAGACCTGCATGACATCAAGCAGCGCTGCAACGCGCGGCAGGATGTTCTTGCCGTTGGTGGTGGCTGCGGCAATGATGGTGTCATAATTGCCAGCGATCGAAACGATCAGGGCAGCGGTGGCTTCTGCCAAACGGTTGGCCAGATCATCGCTGTCTGCGAGCAGGACTTTCTTGACGCCAGCAAGCTTGGCAGCCTGATCGGCAACGCCCTTGGCGCCCTTGCCAGCCACCAGAACATGCACATCGGAACCGATGGCGAGCGCTGCGGTCAATGCCTTGGCGGTCTGGTCGGAAAGGGTCTCGTTATCGTGTTCGGCAAAAAGAAGAATAGCCATGGTGAATTCCTTTCCTGATCTTAGAGAACGCCGGCTTCGTTCTTCAGCTTGCTGACGAGTTCGGCAACGTCCTTGACCTTGACGCCTGCCTTGCGGCCGCCCGGCTCTTCGGTCTTGAGAACCTTGAGGCGTGGCTTGGTGTCAACGCCGTAATCGGCTGCAGTCTTTTCATCCAGCGGCTTCTTCTTTGCCTTCATGATATTCGGCAGGGAAGCATAGCGCGGCTGGTTGAGGCGAAGGTCAGTGGTGACAATGGCCGGAAGCTTGATTTCGATGGTCTGCAGACCGCCGTCAACTTCGCGGGTAACGTTGGCAGTATCGCCGCCAAGTTCAACCTTCGAAGCAAATGTGCCCTGGCTCCAGCCGAGCAATGCCGAAAGCATCTGGCCGGTCTGGTTGGCATCGTCGTCAATGGCCTGCTTGCCGAGAATGACCAGCTTTGGCTGTTCTGCGTCAACAACACCCTTCAAAATCTTGGCAACGGCCAGCGGCTCGACGAGATCGTCAACCTTGACCAGAATGCCGCGATCAGCACCCATGGCGAGGGCGGTGCGGATGGTTTCCTGAGCCTGAGCAGGCCCAATGGAGACAACGATCACTTCCTCAACCTTGCCAGCCTCTTTCAGGCGCAGGGCTTCCTCGACCGCGATTTCGTCGAACGGGTTCATCGACATCTTCACATTGGCAAGCTCAACGCCCGAACCGTCGCCCTTAACCCTGATCTTCACATTGTAATCGACTACCCGCTTTACCGGTACGAGGACTTTCATGGGGACTCCCTCTCATAAAAACTGCAAGCTGATTTAACTGCCGGGCAATGGCACCCGCTTGCCGGATGCCGACATTGAGGTGAAAAAAACGACACGCTGGCGTGTCAGGATCGTGCGGGACCGTAAATATGACTAACGTAAAGGTCAATCGCGGAGTTTGCGCTTATCCGACCTTAAACGATTGAAAGTTGCTCGTTCTAGCGACCCCAGCGGGTTGACGGCGGTTCAGGCGGCGTCGGCTCCGGTTGCTTGTCGACCACGACAGCGCGCGGTGAAATGATGGCGCGGTCGAAAAGCGGCACGCTTCGGCGTTTGAACGGGATCAACAGCAGGGCACCGGCAATAATGCCGCCAACATGGCCGGACCACGATATGCGGTCCTCGCCATGGGTGATAACCATGACGAATTGAATGCCGACCCATAGCAGCAGTGGATAGAGCGCGGGGATGCGCAGGGGAATACGGCCAAAGGCCAGCACCCAGACCCGGACACGGGGATGCAGCAGCAGATAGGCCATGATTACCCCGGCAATAGCGGCCGATGCGCCAATGAGCGGCCCTTCAGACATCGGATCAAGCGTGCCATGCAGGAAAGCACCGGCGGCGGCGCAAAGCAGATAGAAGATCAGGAATTTGATGTGCCCCATTGCGTCTTCGACATTGTCGCCAAAGACCCACAGGAACAGCATGTTGCCGCCCAGATGCCAAATATTGGCATGCAGGAATGCATAGGTGACATAGGTAAAGGCGGGCGGCACGAAATCAAACTCCGGCGGAAGCACTGCCGTGTGGTGCGTCACAGCCGGAATGTAGCCAAAGCCGATAGCGGCAGCGTTGGAGGCGGTATCGGAGAGGCTCGTAAGGCAGAAAATTAGGACATTCAGGGCAATCAGCGTCAGGGTGACATATTGAAGCTTGATGTATTTGAGGCTGTTGGCGTCGTAGAGTGGTATGAACATCGGCGCCGTTCCCCCGTTCAGCGGTTCTTACCGGGCACCCATAACACGTCCCTTGCGCCATTGTCATTGACGGCACGCGCGGCGACGAAGAGAAAATCCGAAACACGGTTGATGTATTTGAGCGCCGCTGGCGTGACGATCTCATCGGGCTTTTGTGCCAGCTCGACCATGTGCCTCTCCGCGCGTCTTGCGACCGTGCGGGCAAGGTGCAGGGCGGCAGAAGCCGCCGATCCGCCGGGTAGAACAAACGAGCGCAGTGGCGCAAGCTTTTCATTCAACAGGTCAATATCCGCCTCGACCCGCGCCGTCTGGCTGTCGACAATACGCAAAGGCTCGTATTCAAGCTTTTCGCCTGTTTCAGGGGTGGCAAGATCAGCACCAAGATCAAAAAGATCATTCTGGATGCGCGCAAGCATGGCATCGATCTCGGGAAAATCCTTCTCCGTATGCAGCCGCGCCAGACCGACACAGGAATTGGCCTCATCAACAGTGCCATAGGCTTCGACACGAAGATCATGCTTCAGACGGCGCGCGCCGCTGCCAAGGCCCGTCGTCCCGTCATCGCCGGTTTTCGTGTAGATCTTGTTGAGCTTGACCATGGCGTTTCCGGATCAGCTGGCAGCACGGTGGAAATAGATCGCGCCGACGATCAGGATAATCGCCACCAGTTGCAGGAAAATGCGCAGCTGCATCATCTTGTTGGAAAAGTTGGCGTCGCCGCCTTTCATCATGTTACGCAGACCGATCAGCAGCACAATTGCGACAGCGGCGATGGCGATGAGCGCCAGAAACTTGAAGATGATATCCATTGTTCTTTCCTTTTCAGGCCGATCCCTTTTTCAAGACTGGCCGGCAAGCATGCGGTATAGCGCACGCGACGACAGAAATCTGCGGACAAAAACAGCAAATTTCGCAGGCCGTGTGACGAGATAATGGGGTTTCGGGCGCGGATTTTCCAATGCGTGTTTCAGTACGGAATAGACGGCATCCGGGCCAAGTTTGGCGCGCGACTTCGTGCCACCCTGCGAAAGGCGGGCAATCTGCTTCTGATAATCCGCACGATGCACGGAACCCTCAACGTCGATATATTTTTCGATCTGCTTCAGCGCATTGTAGGTGAAACGCGACTCAATCGGGCCCGGCTCGATCAGGGATACGTGGATGCCAGAGCCTTCAAGCTCCATGCGCTGAACCAGCATCAGGCCCTCAAGCGCAAATTTGGACGAGACATAGGCACCGCGCCATTTCATCGGCACAAGTCCGAGAATGGATGAGCAATGGACGATCCGTCCATGACCCTGACGGCGCATGACCGGGACGATATGCCGGGTCAGTTCATGCCAGCCGAAGAAATTCGCGTCGAATTGTTCCCGCAAACCTTCTATCGGCAAATCCTCAACGGCACCGGGCAGTGCATAGGCACCATTATTGTAAAGCGCATCGAGCGTTCCGCCGGTCTTGGCGAGCACAGTTTCAACCAGCGCTTTGATGGAATCCGGTTCGCGATAATCAAGATAATGGGCGGAAAGACCATCGGCTTTCAGTGCTGCTATATCTTCATCCCGCCGCGCCGTTGCGAAAACCTGCCAGCCATCCGCCTGCAGCGCACGGGCACAATAGGCGCCGATGCCGCTGGAACAACCTGTGATCAAAACCGTTCTGGAACTGGTCATTCTTTTCCGATTGCTGCAAACCAAGCCACGAAATCAAAAAAAGACTTCACATATTCGCCTGTGCCTTGCAATGTCACGCCAAAGGGACGAACCATTTTCGATGCGTAGAGTATATGTTTTTCTCCGGCGGGTGGCCTTCGATACATTGAGGCATTTCAGCACGGATGACGGTTGGGCTCTGGCGAGCCACGTTGCGCTATCGGGTATTCTGGCCCTGTTTCCCTTTCTGATTTTCGCCACGTCGCTTGCCAGCTTTCTCGGAGCGAGCGCCTTTACCGATACGGCTGTCCATGTGGTATTCGACACCTGGCCCGAGGTGATTGCCCAGCCCATTGCGCAGGAAGTGCGCAATGTTCTCAACGTGCAGCGCGGTGGGCTTTTGACGATCAGCGTGATCGCCGCCGCCTATTTTGCCTCCAATGGCATTGAAGCGCTGCGCATTGCGCTCAACCGCGCCTATCGTGTGGTTGATACGCGCTCGATTATCTATTGCCGGTTGCAGAGTCTTGGCTATGTGATCGTGGCAACCATTGGGATTATGGCCATCAGCTTTCTGCTGGTGCTTGCACCGCTTGTCTTGCGCATTGCGACGAAATGGGTGCCTGAGCTTGATCTTCTTTCCGGCACCATCGGTTTCTGGCGCTATTGCATCGCATCAGCAGTGTTGATTGTCGGGCTGCTCGTCGTGCATTTATGGCTGCCCGCCGGTCGGCGCAGGCTCGTCGATATCCTGCCGGGAATCCTTCTAACGCTGCTCGCATGGACCATCGGCGCAACGATTTTTGCCAGCTATCTCGAAACCTTTGCGTCCTATGTGACCACCTATGCGGGTCTTGCCTCGATCATGGTTGCGATCGTGTTCCTCTACATTATCGCCGCGATTTTCATTATCGGCGCCGAGGTCAATGCGGCGATCATTCATTACCGCGAGGGCAGGGTCGCCAAACGTCTCTGACCGGTCGATAGCGCAACGCCGAGCGTTGCCACCACCATGCCGCATAGCTGAAACAGTGTCAGTGTCTCCCCGAAAAGCACATAGGCCATCAGGGCGGTCACGCCGGGCACGAGATAGAACAGTGATGCCACCTTGGAGACGGCACCCTGATTGATCAGGATCATCAGCAGAAGCACCGCGCCGATCGACAGGACGACAACCAGCCAGAACAGGGCAAAGCCCAGCGGCGCAGCCCAGATCACCACGTGGGTTTCGAACAGCAGCGAGAAAATGCCTGTCAGAACAGCCGCGCCGAGATATTGCAGGGTGGTGCCTGCTTTCAGGTCAATTGTACCGACAAAACGTTTCTGCCAGACAGTTCCGGTGCTGATTGCCAGCACCGACAGGATGGAGGCGCTGACCGTTGCGGGTGTGATACCGTCGGCAGAGATGGACAGTTTCGGCCAGAGTACCATGGCAACGCCGATAAAACCGACGGCCAGACCAGCCCAATGGCGCGGCAGGATTTTCTCGCGCAGAACTGCCCCGGCAATCAGTGCCGTGATCAGTGGTTGCAGTCCGACCACCAGCGCCGACATGCCCGCAGGCAGCCCCCGGTGTATAGCCCAGAACACAGCGCCGAGGTAGACGCCGTGGATCAGACAACCCGCAATAATCGCATGCATCGCTCCGCGCCCGCTTGGCCAATTATTACCCGCCAACACAACCCAGGTGCCAAGAATTGCGCCCGCGATGATAAACCGGATGGTGAGGAACAGGAACGGTTCCATATAGGGCATGGCATAACGGGCCCCGATGAAACCGGTGGCCCACAACAGGACAAACAGGGCAGGGAAATAGCGAACGGGCATGATTGAGGACCGGGTGATGGGATAAGTGTGGTGCAGGTTTATACGAACAACCTTTCAACAACCAGCCATTCGTTGAGCAGCGGTGTGTGTGGTTCGTGGTTCGACAAGCTCACCATGAGGGAGAGGGGTGATGTAAGGGAGCCATATTCTGCAACCTTTTTGATCTGCAATGTTTATGATCTGAAATGTCGGCGATTATCGTTGCATCCCCACTCTTCCTCATGGTGAGCTTGTCGAACCACGAACCACGAACCACGAACCACGAACAAATGGTCGGCCAAGTTTCACCCCCCTCTGCCCTGTCGGGCATCTCCCCCACAAGGGGGGAGATCACACTGACATGAACGCTTTCCCACAACCGGAACAATTTCAGATTGTACAAAGACGGTGTTGTAGGCTGATCTCCCCCTTGTGGGGGAGATGTCCGACAGGACAGAGGGGGTGAACAACCCCGCTGAAGAACTTAGCTCCCTGCAACACATCTATCCTGTCATTCTTGGGGCAAGCCAGAGGATGACAGGGGGAGGTATTTCGCTCCTGTGAGCACCACGAACCACGCTCTACACCCCAACCAACGCTCGAATCTGCTCCGGCGTCACACCCTCTAAACGCAAAGACCTCAGCGATGTATCCCTGCGGCTTTTGGAGAGTTTTTGGCCATCACGATCAAGGATCAGATCGTGGTGGTGATAGACAGGTGGCTCCAGCCCGAGAATATGCTGCAACAGGCGGTGGATGCTGGTGGCGTGGTAAAGATCCTTGCCGCGCACCACGTTCGTAATGCCCTGCAGGGCGTCGTCGATAGTCACGGAAAGGTGGTAACTCGTCGGCATGTCCTTGCGGGCGATGATAACGTCGCCCCAATCCTGCGGGTGCGCTTCGATATTGGAATCAACAATGGTCTCGTGCCAGAACAGTGGTTCCCCCACATGTTCAAGCGCGCGGTCCATATGCAGGCGCCATGAAAAGGGATGCCCGTCATTCATGCGCTGCTGGCGTTCGCGCATGGAAAGCGCGCGGTCAGCGGCAGGATAAAGCGCCGCACCATCAGGATCATGCGGCCAGACGATGCCTTTTTCCGTTGCGCTTTGCATCTCGTGTTTGATGTCGCTGCGGCTCAAAAATGCCGGATAAACCAGTTCCATACGAATTAGTCGGTCAAGCGATTGCCGATAGACTTCGAAATGCTCTGACTGGCGGCGCACCGGTGTTTCCCAGTCGAAGCCGAGCCAGTGCAGGTCATCCTGCATCGCGGCTTCGAGTTCGGGTGTGCAGCGTTCGCGGTCGATATCTTCCATGCGCAGGAGAAGCTGTCCACCGGCTGCCCGCGCCATCTGCTGGTTCAGCAGGGCGGAATAGGCATGGCCAAGATGCAGATGGCCATTGGGACTGGGAGCAAAGCGAAATACCGGGACAGTCATGAACTCGGATTGTTGCGTGAAGACCTCATCGATTGATACGGTGTTTGTCTTGAGTTGAAAAGTGAGCGGTTGCGATGCGTAAGATAGATACTCTTGACGATGTTGCCGAAGGCCTTGCTGCCTTGCTCGTGGCGCACCCGGAGCTTGCCGCCATTGCCGAGCGTGCGGGGCCCTTGCCATTGCGCCGCCGGGAACCGGGCTTTGAAAGTCTTGCCTCGGTGATCGTCTCGCAGCAGGTCTCGAAGGCCAGTGCCGATTCGATCTGGAAGCGGCTTGTCCAATATGTCGATCCGCTGACGCCGGAAAACTATATCAGAGCTGGCGAGGAGGCTTGGCGTCTGGCCGGATTGTCACGTGCCAAACAGGCAACGCTTGCGCGGATCAGCGAGGCGATCATTGCCGGGGAGCTTGATCTGTTCGACCTGTGCAACAGGCCCATCGAAGAAGCGATGACCGTCATGACCAATGTGAAGGGGATCGGGCCGTGGACGGCGGAAGTCTATCTGCTGTTTTCAGCCGGTCATGCGGATGTTTTCCCCTCGGGAGACGTCGCCCTGCAGCACGCCTACGCCCATGCCTATGCCGAATCAGTCAAGCCCGATGCCAAGGCTTTACGACTTTTGGCGGAGCGTTGGACGCCCTGGAGGGGTGTCGCAGCCCGACTTTTCTGGGCTTATTACGCCGCAACCCGTGGCCGGGATGGCACACCGGTCGGATGAAGTTGAAATAACGGGGTTTTTTGCGTGCTGCGATGCAATGTCGCTTCACATTCCTGTCACCTCAAGCTTACAATAATGGGGCCTGATGGTTGGACTAGGAGGTGATTCCTTGACAATAGCCGTCTCGCCGGACGGGTTACCGGCCCTGGTACTCAATGCGGACTATCGTCCGCTCAGCTACTATCCCTTGTCGCTGTGGTCCTGGCAGGACGCGATCAAGGCGGTCTTTCTTGACCGTGTGAATATCGTTGCTGAATACGAGCATGAGGTTTCCTCGCCCTCGTTCGCAATGCGGGTACCGAGCGTCGTTTCCCTCAAAACCTACATAAAGCCGTCGCGCACGCCTGCCTTTACGCGATTCAATGTTTTCCTGCGCGACCGGTTTGAATGCCAGTATTGCGGGTCAGAGGAAGATCTGACCTTCGATCATGTCACGCCGCGTTGCGCCGGTGGTGCCACTGTCTGGGAAAATGTCGTCGCAGCCTGTTCCCCTTGCAATCTGCGCAAGGGCGGGTTGATGCCTGACCGGGCCAAGATGTGGCCACGGCAAAAGCCCTATGCGCCGACGGTGCATGATCTGCACAATAATGGCCGGCTGTTCCCGCCGAACCATTTGCACGAAAGCTGGATGGATTATCTCTACTGGGATGTCGAACTGGAGCCGTAAGAGCCTGTTCGCAAATTCTACCCTGCCGGTCATCTTGCGCAGTTTTCTCCGCTTCCGGTGCTCACGTACCTATGTACGCTGTGCTCCGGTTCTCGAAAACCACGCCATATGTCCCGGCAGGGCGAATTATCAAACAGTCTCTTGGGGGCTACCCACGTCTTTGCAAAGGCGGCCTCAGGCCGCCTTTTTTGCGCCGCGAAAAGCGATGACGGCGAGGATCAGGCTGGCAATCGCGTTCCATCCGGCAAAGGACAGGCCAAGTACCCGCAGGGCAGCCGTGTCACATGCGGGCGGATGGATCGCATTCATGTCATTGAGCAGATTGCCCGCATTGGTGGTGATCGACATGCTGACCGCCGTACAATCGGTTGGTCCCGCCCAGAATTTCCACTCGACGCCCGAATGGAACACGGCGAGGCCAAGGCCGATCAGCATCAAAATGCCGCCAAGCGCCAGAAGCGTGCGGGTGAGGGCAGCGGGCCAGTGGAATGCCGATGCGAGAACGGCAAGCGCCATCAACGGGATACCGGCATAATAGGGAAAGCGCTGCTCAAGGCAGAGTTTGCAGGGCAGGTAGCCGCCAATATATTGGAAGCCCAGCGCCGAGCCGACAGTGACAATCATGGCCAGGAGCAGGAAAACCGCCGTTTTCAGGTGCGGTGAAGTGCGGGTCGTCGTCATGATGGTTCCCGTGTTCAGGTTGGGTCGTTCAGGAGGCGTAATAGTGCAGTATGGCATAAAGGAGGATCAGCACACCGGCGGCAGCAGCGGCGATCAGGCCCAGACGCTTTTCGATAAAATGGCGGATCGGTTCGCCGTAACGGCGCAGGAGCCAGGCGAGGAAGAAGAACCGCGCACCGCGCGTTACCACGGCAGAAACGATGAAAAGCCAGATATTGATGTTTGCGGCGCCGGAGAGGATCGTCACGATCTTCATGGGCGGCAGGTGGGCAAGGCCCGAGGTGATCAGCAATAGCAGGATCGCATCAGCGCTGGTTGAACCGCGCATCTGCTCGAAAGCATCCAGCTTGCCGTAGAATTCGAGAACCGGCTTTGCCAGCGCCTCATAGGCATAGTGGCCGAGAAACCATCCGGCGATACCGCCGAGCACCGAGAAAATTGTCGCAACAAGCGCATAGCGATAGGCGCGTTCAGGCCGGGCCAGCGCCATTGGCAGATAGAGCACATCGGCGGGAACGACAAAGACGGAACTTTCGACAAAGGCAATGAAAGCAAGCCAGACTTCGGCTGATTTGCGCGCGGCAAGTGACATTGTCCAATCGTAAAGTCTGCGCAGCATAGGGTGTTTCCTGTTGGTCTTTGTTCAGTAAGGCTCGCGATCCTTAACCCATGCCGGGGCAAAACGGAATCGCTTGCGTAGAATTTGTCAGTTATCGGTGGATCACAGGCGGGATAATTGGACCTTTCCGGTTGCAAAGCCGCTCTACCGGCCCTCTTTCGCCTTCGCAACACACAGTGATGTTATCCGGAATGTTAATCCCGGCAGAAAACGTCTGAATGGTGTTGACCGAAGTGGGGTCTGCCTGTATTTGGCTTTTACGGCTGTGGTTTGCCCATGGCTGGCGCACATTGCGGCCCCCTTGGCGGAATTGGTAGACGCGCCTGACTCAAAATCAGGTTCCGAGAGGAGTGCTGGTTCGATTCCGGCAGGGGGCACCATCACAAAAATCAATGCTACAAAAATCACACATATGACGCTGTCTGGCTGGTCATATGGGTGTGTCTACAGGGCAAAATACTTTGCTAAGCCAGCAACTGCCAGGACCGCTCTGACAAACCCAAGAAGCTGGAGTGTTGTAGGGAGGCCATCTACCTTTCCCTTCAACTCCTTTTCGTCTGCTGAGGACGATGCGAGCGAGAAATACCTTGATATCTGTGAGATTTGACTCGAGTTTGGATATACCAGTTTCCATGCCATCAAATGTGCCACCTCCATCGCCTGACTTTAATGGGCCATCCGGAGAGCGGACAAATTGAATTTGTTTGCCATTGCCGTCTGCCAAATAAATACAAAGTGAAGCGTCACAGAATTGTTGTGCCGATAGGAATATGGTTCTCTCTGCGGGCCGCAAACTGAGATTGTATTCCAGATTTGCGTGCAATTTTTGATTGCTTTTCAGCCAAGGGAGAAAACCAGATGTCACAGACTCCGACGATTATTCTCGTGCATGGATTTTGGGGTGGGGCGGCTCACTGGAGCAAAGTTATCGTTGAATTGAAACGGCTCGGCCATACGTCGCTCAAAGCGGTTGAACTGCCTTTGACGTCGCTTGCGGATGATGCCGAGCGTACGCGCAAAATGATTGCACAGGAGAGCGGTCCTGTTCTGCTGGTGGGCCATTCCTATGGCGGTGCAGTCATTACCGAGGCGGGTAATCACCCGAATGTGGCTGGTCTGGTTTATATTGCAGCCTTTGCACCGGATGCTGGCGAAAGCCCCGGCGGTATCACGCAAAAGAACCCACCGGCTGGTGCTGCCAATCTTGCGCCAGACAGCGATGGCTATCTCTGGGTGAAACAGGACAAGTTCCACGAAAGTTTCTGTCAGGATCTGACTGCCGATGAAGGGCTTGTAATGGGTGTGACGCAGAAGGCGCCGCTTGCCAGCACTTTTGGTAATGAGATCAGCAATCCGGCGTGGAAGTCCAAAAACAGCTGGTATCAGATTTCCAGTGACGACCACATGATCCATCCGGCCAATCAGGAATTCATGTCTGGCCGCCTCGGCGCCAAGAAGATCATCACGCTGAAAGCCAGCCATGCTTCGCTGGCGTCCAAGCCCGTTGAAGTTGCAGCATTCATCGATGAGGCTGCAAAATATCAGTGATAGGTTCCTGACGTTTTCAGGCCCTCGCATTCTTAAGGGTGCGGGGGCATTTTACGTTCTATGCATGCCGTCTTTGACCCCTTATAATTGGAGGGGTGATAAACCACATATGCTTTGACGTTTCGATCTGGCAGCCTTGCCATGGTATCTTCATTCCAGATCGTGTGCAGACGTGATCAGGACGGGGTAATGCAATGCAATCTTTGTTGGAAGTGAACAAGAGTTCGCCTCGCGCGAGCGACGGTGTCTGGCCTATGCAAAGGAGCGCGCTGCTTGACTGGCTGATGATCGAAACGCGTGAGCAACGGTTCATCGACAATATTCTCGTGGAGATGTGCGAAAAGCTTGAAGCTGCGGGGATACCTGTTGCCCGCGCATCGCTGCATTTTCGCATTCAGCATCCGCAATGGCGCGGTGCGCGGCTTCTGTGGCGCAAAGGTCTTACGGAGACGGAAATCCGCACATTCGAATATGGTTCCGAACAGACCGCCGAATATCTCAACAGCCCCATCAACGATATTGTTAGCGGGGCAAATGAGGTTCGCCAGCGGCTTGAAGTGATTGACGCCAATGCGCCCAAATACCAGCTTTATGACCAGTTGCGCGCGGAAGGATTGACAGATTATGTCGCCTGGCCGCTCGATCACACTCTGGGCAAGCGGCATGTGGTAACTTTTTCCACCGACCGGCGCGGCGGCTTTGACGACGGGCATATCGCTGCCTTGTCTGACCTGATGCCAGCCCTTGCGCTGGTCAGCGAGATCAGGCTGAAGAACCGTTTTGCCCGCACGCTTCTCGAAACCTATGTCGGCCCGCATGCCAGCGAGCAGATTCTCGCCGGTGCCACGACCCGTGGCAGCGGCGTCACTGTCGGTGCGGCAATCCTGATCTGCGATCTGCGCGATTTCACGGGTATCTCGGATGCATGGCCGCGGGATAATGTCATTGAGCTGCTGAACGATTATTTCGATGCGATGTCGGAACCAATCGAGAAATATGGCGGCGAAATTCTCAAATTCATGGGTGATGGTCTTCTTGCCATTTTCCCGTTGAGCAATCCGACCGCCTGCTCCGATCTGCTGCATGCTATCAGCGAAGCGCAGCTTGCGATGACGGCGCTCAACGCAGAACATGAGCGCGAAGGGCGCAAACCGCTTGGCTATGGCATTGGCGTTCACGTCGGGGATGTCATGTATGGCAATATAGGCTCGCGCAAGCGTCTCGACTTCACGGTTATCGGTCCGGCTGTGAATATTGCCTCACGTCTGGAAACGCTGACCAAACAGGTTCATCGTCCTGTTCTGCTGTCAAAGGCCTTTGTCGATCTTGCCGGGGTTGAGTGTGAACTGGAAAATTTGGGGTCTCATTTGCTCCGGGGCCTTGATGAACCCATTGATGTCTTTGCGTTCTCTGGCGATTGTCTTAACGTGGGTCAGATTCCGGCCTGACGCACTGGCTTGAAGTAACGAGGAGCATATGCATGGCACATTCACCGCGCCGACCTGTTAATCCGATGGATGCCGCCGAAGCGCTGTTCAAGCCGGTTGCCAAAAAGCTTGTTGTGCCGGTGCGTGAAGCGCCTGTTGTGCCCCATGCGAAAGAACTTGTCTCACTCCGGATTGATCGCGCGGTTCTGGAGCATTTTCAAGAGGGTGGTCCCGGCTGGCAAGACCGTATCAATGACGTCTTGCGGCAGGCCGTTTTGGGGAAAGCCTAAGCCCAGGCGTGACACGTTTGCCTGATATGCCGGAGTATGACGGATGAATGATTTTCACATCGGCCAGAAGGTCGTTTGCATTGATGATAAGTTCAAGAATGTCAGCATCGATCAGTTGATCCGCAAGGGTCAGATTTATACTGTTCGCTGGGTTGGCATGTATAAACACTATGTCGATGGCGAGTTTGTTGGCATCAAGGTGGAGGAAATCCATCGCGGCAATGATGATGGCCCTGAAGGCTATGGCGCTGCCGATATGCCCTACCGGGCAACGCGGTTCCGCCCGCTTGTCAAAGACAAGATTGGTTCCTTGCGCAAGCTGCTGGCGCCCAAACCCGATGCCCCTGTTGAGCCTGAGAAAACGGGTCCGGTGAAAAAGAAAGAGAAGGTGTGAGCCCTCTACGGGTTCACATTATGTCCGGCCAGTGAATGCACGCAAGCGTTCGCGGATGATGCGGGCAAAGTTCTGGGTACGGCGGTAGAGATGGATTTGTGCCGCAGCCCGGCGGGTTGCCCGATCGGAAGCCGGGGTCAGACCGATAACCAGTGTGCCCACGGATTCGCGCTCCTGAAACAGGCGGGACGCGACCGGATGATCAGGAACGGCACAGGAATCCGTGCGCAGGATATTCGGATCATCAAGATGGTTCTTGAGCATCTCGATCATCAGAAGCACCCCGGGTGAATAGGCGGCGAGACTTTCATCATAGGCCGTCTTCCACGTCCAAGCCTGACCGGCTTCGACAAAGACCACGAGAACGGCAATCGTCTTGCCGTCGAGTTCAAGCGTGTGAATGCGGGCAAGATCGCGGCCAGCGAGATTGTTGACGGCTTCGCGGGCAAAGGCGGCGCGGAAACGATCGACCGCCATGGCTGAACCGCGATGACCCTTCCATCCACTGGCCTCAACCGCCAGAAAATCCTCAAGACGGGCCCGGATATCTTCCTCGGTGCGGCTGACCGTATAGGTCAGCTTGCCCTTTTCCGACAGGCGCCGCCATAAACGGCGATATTCCTTGGCGTGGCGTGTGCCAAGTGCCTCGCGCAGATATTCTTCACCCTCTTTGGTGCTTTCAAGAAACGGCCGCTCGACCGTGCCAATTGTGGTGACGGGCAGGTTTCGGTCGAGGGCGACAGCGCGGAAAAGCTGGGCGACCGGACGGTTCAGCAACAGGTCGGGCAGAACCAGCACTTCCGGGAATTTCAGGTGCTTGCGCGCCAGCATGTCGAACAGATCGTTGAGAACGCCGACCGGATCATCGCGGTCAATCAGCGGGGTGCCTTGCGGGCCGAAAGGTGTCGCCCAGGCGCGCAGGATCGACGAGGAAAAGGTGAAGCCGGGACGCTCAATCGTATAGGGCATCAGAAACCGCAGGCGGCTCTTCACCTCATTTTCATCGCGCACCACCATGAACCGCACCTGCCGATCATCAAGCCGGGGCATTGCGGGCGCAAGAAAGCGCGGATTGAAGAAGACGTTTGGTTCGATGGTCCGGTAGCTCAGATATTCGAGTTCTTCGGTAAGGTCGAACCCGGCGGAAGCGGAATAGACGGAGAGTTTGCGGGGGATGCCGCGCGTGCCCAGCGTCTCCTCGATCTGCTTGGCCGCATCACGCGACTCAAAGCCGGCCAGCTGCGAAATGATCTGCGAGGAAGGGCCACCGGCCAGTTCTTCGAGAAGCGGTATTGCAGCCATCAGATTTCTTCCTTGGCGGATTTTGTGCCCGGTCCACCGGCGAAAACAAACATTGTTATGTTGAGACGGTTGTAAACGGTCAACGCCAGAACAAGCGCTTCAAATACCATCGAGGCTGCCGTCGCACATGCGGCGCCTGCAAGGCCGTATAGTGGTATCATAACAATGCTGAGACAAATATTAACGGCCAAAGTAACCGCATAGACAATCGCGCAAATCTTCTGTTTGCCCGCCATGTTGAGCAGGCTCTCCGCCGGGCCGACCGAGGCGCGAGCCACCACGCCGATCACCATGATGAACAAAAGCGGATAGCCTTCGGTGAACTGTGCGCCGAAAAGCCATAGCAGCGGCTTGCCCAGAACGAGCAGCACGATGGCCATTGCCAATGAGGGCCAGAATGTCCAGCGCGCCGTATCGCGGGCAAATCCCTCAAGCTGGGCGTGGTCGTAATTCTGCATCAGCTCGGCATAGCGCTGGGCAGCGCCCGCCTTCACCGAGAAATAGACGAAATGCACCAGAGCGAGAAGTTTGACAGTGGCGTAATAGGTGGCGACCTTATCAGGCTCCATATAGCGCCCGACCATCAACACGTCGGCATTGGTCAAAAGGAAGAAAAAGCCTTCCACCAGAAAAATCGGCAGGGATACCGCGAACCAATCCTTGAAATAAATGGCTCTGGGGCCCGGTGGCACCACGGCCTTGAAGCGATCACAAACGACATAGAGCTGGAACAGCGATGTGAGATAGGTCGCGATAATGGCCGAGCCGATGGCGGTCATGGCCGTGGGGGCGAACCCGCCAAAATGGGAAAGGCTCATGACGGCGAGCGTCAGGATCGGGCGGATGATATAGGTCGGGGTAAGGGCGACCAGCACCCAGGAGCGCGAGCGCGCCGTGCCGTCAAGCGTATCACCCAGCGCGATCATGGGAAGGCAGATCAATCCGACAAGGAATGGGGCGATGTAGTAAACCTCGATCTTGTCGCGCAATGCATAGATGACGGCGGCGCCAACCAACGCGATGCATGTCGTTATGCTGACCGCAAAAGCCTTGCTGGTGAAAAGGATGCCGCGCAGATGGTCAAACTGCTTGCGCTCCAGATATTCAGGGACAAAACGGATAACTGTGGTCTGAAAGCCAAGGCAGGACAGATTGCCGAGGATGACGACCGTTACCCATACGAGGACGAAAATACCGTATTCGAATGGGCCCATCCAGCGGGCAAAGATGACCTGAGAAACGAGGGCTATGCCGGCGCTGACAACGCGGACAAGGAACGCAATCAGGGAAACGCGCTGGGCGACGGCGTGTTCGTTCGACCCGTCAAGCAACTGATCCAGTCGCGACAACCAGGGACCAAGACGCTGTGACAGTTTTTCTGGCAAAAATCGGTCTGCAGCTTTTACCGCAGAAAATCGCACTCGCAGCCCCCACTCATTCACAACCTACTGATGTATATTCCGTAAAGAACGGTTCGGCCATATCGAGAGTTGCATAGTCTATCGAAAAAGCAAAAGGCCGCGTCTGATAACGCGGCCTTTTGCTTTGTATGGTTTTGATATCAGGCGAACGAGCCGTGACAATGCTTGTATTTTTTGCCCGATCCGCAGGGGCAAGTCTCGTTGCGGCCAATCTTGCCCCAGGTGCTCGGATTGTTCGGATCACGCTCGGACGGGTCCACAACGCGTTGGTCTTCCAGCACGGCTGCGTCACCAAAGTCATCCTGACCGGTCAGGCCATCAAAGTGATGACCTTCCATCTGTGGCAATTCTGGTGCTGGTGCTTCAGCCGCTTCGCGAACGATTTCGACACGCATCAACTGCGTGGTCACGTTCTGGCGAAGATTGGTCAGCATGGCCTGGAATAGCTCAAAGCCTTCGGTCTTATATTCGTTGAGTGGATCGCGCTGCGCATAGCCGCGGAAACCGACGACCGAACGCAGATGGTCGAGATTGACCAGATGCTCACGCCACAGGGCATCAAGCGTCTGAAGAATGACCGATTTCTCGACATAGGCCATGATTTCAGGGCCGAAACGCTCGGCACGATCAGCAGCAGCCTTTTCAACCGCTTCGAACAGGCGTTCGCGGATATCATCAGGCGCGATATTGTCTTCATTGGCCCACTCAATGATCGGCAGATCGAGATTGAGAATGTTGCGAACATCCTCGTTCAGCTGCTGCACGGTCCACTGTTCGGCGTAAGCGCCTTCAGGGGTATGACGGGCGATCAGATCATCCACGACGTCTTCGCGCATTTCGGCGGTGGTCTGGCTCAGATCCGTGCCATCCATCAGTTCAATGCGCTGTTCAAAGATCACCTTACGCTGATCATTCATCACGTCATCATATTTCAGGAGGTTCTTGCGGATGTCGAAGTTGCGCGCTTCGACCTTCTTCTGTGCCTTTTCCAGCGCCTTGTTGATCCAGGGATGGACAATGGCCTCGTCTTCTTTCAGGCCAAGCTTCTGCAACATGCCGTCCATGCGCTCGGAACCGAAAATACGCATGAGATCGTCCTGCAGCGACAGGAAGAATTTCGAGCGGCCCGGATCACCCTGACGACCGGAACGGCCGCGCAGCTGGTTATCAATGCGGCGGCTTTCATGGCGTTCGGTTGCCAGAACATAGAGGCCGCCCGCTGCAAGTGCCTTTTCCTTCAGCTGGGCAATATCATCGCGAATGGCAGCTTCCTTGGACTTGCGCTCTTCGCCCTCGGGCATATCGGCAAGCTCATGCTTCACCCGCATTTCGAGATTGCCGCCAAGCTGAATGTCCGTACCGCGACCGGCCATGTTGGTTGCAATGGTGATTGCACCGGGAACACCGGCCTGTGCCACGATATAGGCTTCCTGCTCGTGGTAACGGGCGTTAAGGACCTGAAAGTCCTTGAAGCCTTCCTTGCGCAGACGTTCAGCCAGCTGTTCCGATTTTTCAATCGATGTCGTGCCAACCAGAACCGGCTGGCCCTTGGCGCGTGCCTCGTGAATATCGCGAACGATGGCCTTGTATTTTTCCTCGACGGTCCGGTAGACCTCGTCATCCTCGTCAATGCGCTTGACGGGGTTGTTGGTCGGAATTTCCGTGACCTCAAGACCGTAAATATTGCCGAATTCTTCGGCTTCCGTCGATGCCGTACCGGTCATACCGGCCAGCTTCTTGTACATGCGGAAATAGTTCTGGAAGGTGATCGAAGCCAGCGTCTGGTTTTCAGGCTGGATTGTCACATGTTCCTTGGCTTCCAGTGCCTGATGCAGCCCTTCGGAGAAGCGGCGACCCGGCATCATGCGTCCGGTGAACTCGTCGATAATGACGATCTCGTCATTGCGGACGATATAGTCCTTGTCGCGCTGGAAGAGCTTGTGAGCACGCAGGGCATTGTTGACGTGGTGAACGACAGCAACGTTTTCGATGTCGTAAAGACCTTCGCCCTTGAGATGGCCGGCGGCTTTCAGCAGGTTTTCGAGCTTCTCGGTGCCTTCTTCGGTGAAGATTGCGGTTTTCTGCTTTTCATCGATTTCATAATCAACCGGTTCAAGCGGCAGGATGAACGTGTCGATGAGGTTGTAAAAATCGGACCGGTCATCGAGCGGGCCGGAAATAATCAGCGGCGTGCGCGCTTCATCGACAAGGATCGAATCCACTTCGTCGACAATCGCGTAATTGTGCCCGCGCTGCACCATCTGGGCGCGCTCATATTTCATATTGTCGCGCAGATAGTCGAAGCCAAGCTCGTTGTTGGTGGCGTAGGTAATATCGGCGGCATAGGCGGCGGCGCGTTCTTCGTCGTCAAGACCATGAACGATAATGCCGTAGCTGAGGCCGAGGAAATTGTAGACCTGGCCCATCCACTGGGCGTCACGGCTGGCAAGGTAGTCGTTTACGGTAACGACGTGAACGCCCTTGCCCTCAAGCGCATTGAGATAGACAGGCAATGTTGCAACCAGCGTCTTGCCTTCACCGGTGCGCATTTCAGAGATGCCGCCACCGTTCAGAACCATGCCGCCAATCAGCTGAACATCAAAGGGACGCATGCCGAGAACACGCTTGGACGCTTCGCGTACAACGGCAAAAGCCGGTACCAGCAGGTCATCAAGCTTGGTTCCACTGGCAAGGCTTGCGCGGAATTCCGCGGTCTTTGCCTTCAATTGTTCGTCAGTAAGAGACGAAATTTCAGCCTCAAGTGCATTGATTTCATCAACGCGCGGCTTGAAGCCTTTGACACGACGCTCATTGGAAGAGCCGAAAATCTTGCGGGCAAGGCCGCCGAAACTGACCATCCCTGGTCCTCTCTTGTTCGTTTCGCCAGGAGAACCTGGCATTTTAATGATCCGATACTTAACACTGGGAAGCCTGATACAATATGGGTATTAAGCCAAATGTATAAGCCTATCTCTTGCCAAGCTATCTGGACGCAAAGCCGATGGACAGATAAGAGGGGGCTCGAATGATGTCAATGTTGAAGCAGCAAACCGTTGATCGCTTCGTTTAGGCAAAATTCTGCCGTAATCATAGCCCGTACCGGTCCTCCCAAGGAGAAATAGACCTATGAACCAATTGCGTAAAACCCTTTCATTCATGACTGTTGCTGTATTGTTATCAGGTGTTTCCTCAGTGGCCATGGCCCAGGACGCCGGAAAAACGGAAGCTCCAAAGGCGGAAGCCCCTAAGGCAGATGCCGTCAAGGTCGACCCCAAGAAGGTCCTTGCGACCATCAATGGCGACAAAATCACCTCCGGTGATGTTGACCAGATTTCTCAGGACCTTGATCCACAATTTGCCCGTCTGCCTGATGACCAGCGTCGTTTGGCCGCTCTGAATGCAATCATCGACATCAAGGCACTTTCTGCCAAGGCAGAAGCTGCAAAGCTTGATGCCACACCGGAATTCAAGGCGCGTATGCAGTTCCTGAAGGATCGTGCCCTGCATAATGATTTCTTCAAGCAGCAGGTTGTCGACAAGATCACCGATGCTGATGTGCGTGCCCGTTATGACAAGGAAATGGCAGCGATGCCGCCGCAGAACGAAGTTCGCGCCCGTCATATTCTGGTAAAGACAAAGGAAGAAGCTGAAGAGATCATCAAGCAGCTTGATGGCGGCGCATCCTTCGAAGACGTTGCTAAGGCAAAGTCGACCGACGGTTCGGCAGCGCAGGGCGGCGATCTCGGCTACTTCTCCGCTGGCCAGATGGTTCCTGAATTCGAAAAGGCAGCAATGGCTCTCGACGTCGGCAAATACACCAAAGAACCAGTGCAGACGCAGTTCGGCTTCCACGTCATCAAGCTGGAAGACAAGCGCGTGCAGCAGCCACCGGCATTCGATCAGGTCAAGGATCAGGTCAAGTCGATCCTCATCCGCGAGCGTTATATTGATCTGGTCAAGAAAGAACGCGCCGACCTGAAGATTCAGTACACTGATCCGGAAACGGAAAAGGCGATCAACGCCGCAACCCAATCGCAGGATCAGTAAAATTTTGGCCCGGGGGTTCGCTCCCGGGCCTTGATCCCCTTAGACCCGCGCCTATACCAAACCTTGTCAAACACCTTTTCGAGGTAATCGATGTCCACGTCTGTCTCTCCCCTTGCTCCCAAACATGTACCGGCCATGCCGGAAATCCACGGTGCGCGGATCGCAACCGCTGAAGCCGGTATCAAATACAAGGGTCGCACAGACGTTGTTATGATCGTATTCGATAAGCCGGTGGCTGTCGCAGGCGTGTTTACCCGTTCGAAATGCCCATCAGCGGCGGTGGATTTTTGCCGGGACAGTTTGACCGGCGGCAAAGCCCGCGCGGTGGTCGTCAATTCAGGCAATGCCAATGCCTTTACCGGCAAGAAGGGACGCGAGTCGACCAAGCTGACAGCGGCTGCCGCTGCCAAAGCAGTTGGTTGCAAGCCGAGTGAAATCTTTCTTGCCTCGACAGGTGTCATTGGCGAGCCGCTGGATGCGGGCAAGTTCAGCCATCTGCTCGCAGATATGGCCAAGAGCGCCACAGCGGAACGCTGGCAGGATGCAGCCAGCGCCATCATGACAACCGATACGTTCCCTAAGGTTGCAACAGAAACCGTCATGCTTGGCAGCGTGCCTGTCACCATCAATGGCATCGCCAAGGGTGCGGGCATGATCGCGCCAGATATGGCGACGATGCTGTCCTTTGTGGCGACCGATGCGCCAATTGCCTCGGATATTCTGCAAAAGCTTCTGTCCAAATCTGTTGGCAAGAGCTTCAATTCCGTCACCGTCGACAGTGATACATCCACATCAGACACATTGCTGCTTTTCGCGACCGGATCTGCCGCTGAACGCGGCGCGGCGCCGGTGACGAAGGAAAAAGACAAACGTCTGAAAGCCTTCAGCAAGGCGCTGGACCGCGTTCTGAAGAACCTCGCTCTGCAAGTCGTGCGTGACGGTGAGGGTGCCCGCAAGATGCTTGAGATTACCGTAACAGGCGCAACGTCGTCGCGTTCAGCCAAGCGCATTGCGCTATCAATTGCCAATTCACCGCTGGTGAAGACTGCTGCTGCGGGCGAAGACGCCAATTGGGGCCGTATTGTCATGGCTGTCGGCAAGGCGGGAGAGCCTGCGGACCGTGATCGTCTTGCCATCTGGTTCGGTGACATTCGCGTTGCGCGGCACGGCGAGCGCGATCCGGATTATTCGGAAGCAGCAACATCCGATTACATGAAGAACGAGGATATCGCCGTCAAGGTCGATATCGGGCTCGGCAAGGGCAAGGCCACGGTCTGGACCTGTGACCTGACCAAGGAATATGTAGCGATCAACGGCGATTATCGCAGCTGATGCGTTCCATGCAGCTGGCGCAGATCAGGCAGATCGAGGCTGTCGGGTTCAGAGCCTGGCCCGCCTCATCGGTGCATTATGACGGCAGCTGGGCGATCCGTTTAACGGCTAACCACCCCTCCAAGCGGCTGAATTCGGTCAACCCGCTTGATCCGGGTGATACCGACAATATGGAGGAGCGGGTGGCGCACGCCATCCAGCGCTTCAAGGCGCATGGCAGGCCGCCAGTGTTTCGTCTGTCGCCGCTCGCGCCCAAAGAACTGGATGCTTATCTGGAAGGGCTTGGCTGGCCCCGATTTGATGAGTCTTTCATCATGGTGGCCGACCTTGAGAAGATCGACTTCTCCGATGCGATTGATCAGCTTCCATTGCAAGATATTGACCGGTTCATCGATGCGGCCATTGAGGTTCATCAGGACGATCCTGCGTTGAAGCCCGGCCTGTTTGAAGTCATCAATGCCATTGTCCCGGCAAGGGGGCTGTTTGTCATCGAGGAAGGTAGTGAGCCGGTATCAACTGCCATCTGTGTGCAGGATGGGGCGCTGGCTGGCCTGTTCAATATCGGCACTTTGGCCGACCGTCGCCGGAAAGGGCATGGCCGGATGATCGTCAAAACCGCAATCAAATGGGCCGTGCAGCACGGGGCGAAACGAGGCTGGCTGCAGGTGGAAGCTGATAATGCGGGTGCCATTGCGCTCTATGAAAAGCTCGGTTTTGCCGAGGCATACCGATATGCTTACCGGCGGGCACCAGACGCATGAGTGAGAAACATCCCATTTTGCTGGTAACGGCCTGCGCTCTTGTCGATGCGGATGGGCGGGTTCTGCTGACGCAGCGGCCTGAGGGTAAATCGCTTGCCGGACTCTGGGAATTTCCCGGTGGTAAGGTCGAGCCGGGCGAAACGCCTGAGGAAAGCCTGATCCGTGAATTGCAGGAAGAGCTGGGCATTACAGTCAAGCCTGCCTGCCTTGCGCCGCTGACTTTTGCCAGTTTCACCTATGAGACATTCCATCTGCTGATGCCGTTATTTATCTGTCGGCGCTATGAAGGCATTCCGCGCTCCATGGAAGGTCAGGCACTGAAATGGGTACGTCCGAAAGACATGCGCGACTACCCCATGCCGCCAGCGGATATCCCGCTTATTCCCTTTCTTATTGACCTGCTTTGACTGGGAAACGTGGTTAAGATTTCATCACCGCGAAATTAACCCAAATCATTAATCGATCCTTCATGCGAATGGGCGACTTTTAGTCAATTCCGGATCAATTTTTCCAGGTGGGGCATGGGTTATAAATTCGACAATCTCGACGAAGCTTCGGCGCAGACCAGAACATTTCTGGGTGCCGGAACCGGCGTTCTGCGCTTGACCCTGCTGTTCGGGTCCGCTGCAATCGCACTCGCTTTGGTTGTTGCTCCACTTGCCGATCGCAAGTCAAAATCCGTGGTGGATTATGCATCCAGCAAATCCATCGACCAGATGTCGACAGGCTCCATCAAAAAAGCCGCTCCATCAGAATATACCATTCGTCGCAGCGTCCTGCAGAGTTCGCCCAACTCCGTCTGCATTTTGCATAGCGATGGCAGCAAAAGCGGCGATTGCTGAAAACTATTTCTTTTCCAGTGCTTCGACATCTTTCAGAAAATCGGCCAGAGACGCCTTGGCGGAACCCGGCTTCAACGGCTTCTGCTGGGATTCATGTGCCGCCCAGCCGGACATCCAGATAAATGAGAACGTCGCCCTGATCCGGCCATCCGGATCGCTAAAGCGTTCCGCATAGATTTCGGCTGCCCGCATGAAGAAATGGCGGGTCAGCGGTTTGCGCGACCGGCCGAACAGAACGTTCTGCATGCCCATGGCGCGCAAATCCCGCATCAGCGCGAAGAGTGAATCATAACGCACCGTATAAGTTTCGATATCCGTGACGGGCAGGGTGAAACCGGCCCGTTGCAACAGGCCGCCCACATCGCGCACATCGGCAAAAGGAGCCACGCGGGGCGACACTCCGCCACTGATTTCACTCTCGGCAGCCAGCAGGACTTCGCGCAGTTCCGACAGAGTGGCTTCACCCGCCATGGCACCCAGAAACAGCCCGTCGGGCTTCAATGCCCGTCTGATTTGCAAGAAAGTGCCAGGCGTATCATTGGTCAGGTGCAGGGACAGCAGGGAAACAATCAGCCCGGCACTGGTTGGCTTGAGCGGCAGGATTTCCTCATCGGCCACGACAGACGGAAAGTCCGTATCCAGAAAACGCGCATCCTGCTCAATCCGGATAATTGTCTCGGCCTTGCCGGAGCGTTCGATGGCTTTCGCTGCGAGGCCCGTATGGCTTGCCAGATCAATAGCGACATCGAAAGTACGCTCTACCGCCGAAAGCCGTTCTTCCAGATCGTCAGCGGCGCGGGCGAGCAGAAAGTCGCCCGTCATGCCATGCTGGTGCAGCGCGCGCAGGCGCCTTTGCCGAAGCAAATTTCGATCGAAGATCCTGTGCTGATCCATTCCGAATTTCTCTGATCAATGTATAGTTCTATCCGCTAAATGCGTCGCTCTGGAATGAATTGCAATGGAAACTGCCCGCACTTTTGCGCGCATCGTGACAAATCGCCTGTTTATGCTGCTGTTCCCGCCGACCTGCGCGGAATGCCAGAGCCTTGTCTGCGAACCGGGAAGCCTGTGCGCCGCGTGCTGGTCAAAGGTTCGCTTTATCGAAAAGCCCTATTGTCCGGTGCTCGGCATTCCTTTCAGCCATGATCTGGGTGCGGAAATCCTGTCGGCGGAGGCAATTGCCGACCCGCCGCCATTTCGCCGGGCGCGTTCCGTTGCGGTCTATGAGGGGGCGATCAGTACGATGGTGCATCGGCTGAAATATAGCGACCGGACTGATCTTGGCCCGTGGATGGCACGATGGATGGCCCGTGCGGGCGGCGAACTGCTTGATGAATGTGATGTCATTGTGCCGGTGCCCCTGCATGCGCGGCGATTCTGGTTTCGCCGGTTCAATCAGTCGGCGGAGCTTGCGCGCAATCTCGGCAAGATCAGCGGCAAGCCATTTGAGCCGGGCGCCCTAAAGCGCATCAAACCAACGCAGCAACAGGTCGGGCTTGGCGCCAATGAGCGTGTGGTCAATGTGCGGGGTGCATTCAAAGTACCGGACACGCAGGATATCAAGGTGCGAGGCCGTAATGTTCTTTTGATCGATGATGTCTATACGACAGGCGCAACCGTGAAAGCGGCGGCTCGCGCCTTGCTGCGCGGCGGAGCTTCCAGTGTCGATGTACTGACCTTCGGGCGGGTTCTTTCGAAAGAATTATCTGTCTAAGTGCTATTTTGAGGAAAAAACGGGTCTTTGCGCTTTGACTACGGGCGCTTATATAAACGCTATAGTTGGAGTACGATAATGGTTGATGTCACAATCTATACACGCGATGGCTGCGGCTATTGCTCGGCTGCCAAGAGCCTTCTTGACAAGAAGGGTGTAGCCTTTGTCGAGCACAATGCGACGGTTGAACCGGACGCACGGCAGGCCATGCTGGCGCGTGCCAATGGGCGCTCGACCTTCCCGCAGATTTTCATTGACGCGGTTCATGTCGGTGGTTGTGACGACCTTTATGCGCTTGAACAGCAGGGGCGTCTTGATCCGCTGTTGAAAACAGGCGCACTGGCGTAAGGACCTGACAATGAGCTTATTTCGCGCAGCCGCCATCCAGATGCGCTCAGGCGTTGATCCGCAGCGCAATGCCGCCGATCTTGCCGGTTATGTCGCCGATGCCGTCGGCAAGGGTGCGGTTTATGTCCAAACGCCGGAGATGACCGGTGCCTTGCAGCGTGACCGTAAGGCATTGGCGAGCATTCTGCGCGCCGAAGATGACGATATTATCGTGCGCGCGGCTTCGGAACTTGCGGCACAGCACGGGATTCATCTGCATATCGGTTCGACGGCCATTGCGCGCGAAGATGGCAAGGTTGCCAACCGCGCCTTCCTGTTCGGACCCGATGGCAAGATTATTACCCGCTATGACAAGATCCATATGTTTGATGTCGATCTCGACAATGGCGAAAGCTGGCGGGAATCTGCCGTCTATGCGCCGGGCTCGGATTCTGTCGTGGCCACACTTCCTTTTGCGCGGCTTGGCCTTGCCATCTGTTACGATGTGCGTTTCCCTCAACTGTTCCGCGCGCAGGCTGTTGCAGGCGCTTCGGTGTTGACGGCTCCAGCCGCATTCACGCGCCAGACCGGTGAAGCGCATTGGCATATTCTCCAGCGTGCCCGCGCTATCGAGAACGGTGCTTTTGTCGTTTCGGCAGCACAGGGCGGCGTGCACGAGGATGGCCGCGAAACATTTGGTCATTCGATCATTGTTGCGCCCTGGGGCGAGATTCTGGCAGAAGCCAATCATGCGGACCCGGCAGTGATCGTGGCAGATATTGATCCCACATTAAGCGCTGCGGCTCGCTCGAAAGTGCCCAACCTTAAAAATGCCCGTCCCTTTGGTCTGGTCATCCAATCGGATGACGGCCAAAGCGAGAGACAATCGGCTGCGTCATGATCCGTTTTTCCCTTCACTGCGAGCAGGACCACGAATTTGAAGGGTGGTTCCGCAGCAATGATGATTTTGACAGCCAATCGAAGAAACATCTGGTCACTTGCCCGGTGTGCGGTTCGCACAAGGTGGAAAAGGCGCTGATGGCGCCATCGGTGACGACGGGACGGCAAAAGGAAAAGATCGCCGTTACCATGAGCACGATGGTCAATGAGTTGAAGGAAGTTGCCCGCAAAGTGCGCGAGAATGCCGATTATGTCGGGGCTGATTTTGCTGAAGAGGCGCGCAAAATCCATTTTGGCGAAGCGGACCAACGCGGAATTTACGGCGAAGCATCCGGCGATGAAGTGAAATCCTTGCTCGACGATGGCATCGATATCATGCCGCTGCCAACCTTTCCTGAGGACCATAATTGATCTTGCGCGTTTGATACGAAGGTCTAAGCTGCCGTGGTCGTAATCTTCCTGCCGGATAATTCCTCATGCCATTTCTGAATTCCGCTCCTGCGCTGCTCATCCTGACCGGCGCTTTTCTCGGATTGACGCTGCCCTTCGGTAAATTGGCTTTCGGTGCCGGGGTAACTCCGGCAGTCTGGGCATTTGTGATTTCAACCGGTGCGGGGACTGTGCTTCTGGCGGCCTTTTTGGCGATGGGCAAGCGACCATTGCTCAATGGGCGCATGGCCCGGTATTATCTGATTACCGCGCTGATCTCCTATGCGGTACCCAATCTGATGACGCTTTCGGCCATCCCGCATCTGGGGTCCGGCTTTACCGGCATCATGTATACGCTCTCGCCAGTCTTTACGCTGTTGTTGTCGATGCTCTTCGGTATCAAACGGCCCAATATGTTGGGGCTCTTGGGTATTCTTGTAGGGTTTGCCGGGGCTGTGCTTGTGGGCTTCACCCGTGGTCAGGTGGGGCAGCCGGCAGAACCATTCTGGATTATCATTGGTCTGCTCATTCCCGTTCTGCTTGCACTCGGCAATGTCTATCGCACCATCGACTGGCCCGAGGGAGCCGATCCGACCGAGCTTGCAGCGGGCAGCCATCTGACGACCGCTATATTGCTGATCCCGGTTATTTTCTACGTGAGCGGTAGTTTTGCCGTTGAACCGCTTGGCAATGTGCCGTGGCTGGTGGTCGCGCAGATATTGGCCTCAACCTGCATGTTTGCGCTGTACTTCCGGTTGCAGGCGGTTGGTGGCCCCGTTTATCTGAGCCAAATTGGCTATGTTGGCGCCGCAGTGGCGCTGATCGCGGGGACATTGTTTCTGGGCGAAGTCTATCAACTGGCGACATGGGTGGGGGCGGTTATCATCACCATCGGCGTGTTGATGACGACAAAGGCACAGCGCATGGCGGCAAAAGCGACGGCCACAGCCTGATTTTTAACGCGGACGGACCGCCAGTACCATGTAATTGACGTTGGTATCGGTTGAGCGATTCCAGCTGTCGGCGAGCGGATTATAGGTCACGCCCACGGTCTCGGTGATTTCGAGCCCGGCCTGTGTCAGCGGTCCCTCCAGCTCTTCAGGCCGAACCAGCTTTTCATATTGGTGGGTGCCACGCGGCAACCAGCGCAGGACATATTCCGCACCGAAAATGGCAAGGCCGAGCGCCTTCAAAGTCCGGTTGATGGTGGCGACGAAGGTCACACCACCCGGTTTGACCATCTGTGCACAGGCGGTGAGATAAAGCTCCACATCGGCCACATGCTCGACCACTTCCATGTTGAGGACGATATCGAATTTTTCACCGGCTTCCGCCAGCGCCTCGGCGGTTGTGGCGCGATAGTCAATATCGAGCCCGCTTTGGGCTGCATGAATTTTTGCAACTTCAATATTGGTTTCGCCCGCATCGGCGCCGACAACCGAAGCACCCAGCCGCGCCATGGGTTCGCACAACAGGCCGCCACCGCAGCCAATATCCAGCAAACGCAGCCCCGTAAACGGCTTCGGGCTGTTCGGATCAAGACCGTAATGGGCGCAGACTTTTTCCTTGATATAGGCAAGACGGGTTGGATTGAATTTGTGCAGAGGACGGAACTTGCCTTGCGGGTTCCACCATTCGGCGGCCATGCGCGAAAAACGATCTACTTCGGCGGCATCGATTGTGCTGCGTTGGGCTTCGGTCATGGCAACGTCCTTTTTACTGCTTCTGGAGAGGCCCCTTCCGGCAAAAAATGTCAAGATGCAAATTCGGCTTCGCGCCGATCGTATTATCTATTAGTATCTATTGTTATCAAATGATCGACCAATTGGGGTCGTCAGGACTTGAGGAATAGATGCGATGACAAGCATTGCACTCGGCGACCATTACGAACGGTTCATCAAAAAACAGCTCGAATCCGGTCGCTATAACAATGCCAGTGAGGTCGTGCGGGCGGGGTTGCGTATGTTGGAAGATTTCGAAGAAGCGCGGGAAAACTGGTTGCGGAAAGAAATACCGAACCGTCTCGCCGAATTTCAGGAAAATCCCGATATCGGTATTCCAGCCGAGCAGGTATTTGCGAACCTCGAGGCACGCGCTCGGATGATGAAGGCGAAGTAATGGATGGATTATAAAGGCGTCTTCCATCCAAGTCCGAACAGGAACTGGTTGAGCTTTACGACTATATCGAAATTAATGTCAGTGCTGAGCGCGCGCAGACATTCCTGTTTAATATTCGCGATTATTGCCTTGGGTTTTCAACTTCCCCCAAAACGTGGAACTGTCCGCGACGACATAATGAGCAGTGTGCGTGTCATTGGTTACAGATGCAGCATTAGCATCGCTTTTGCTGTCACGGCGGACACCGTAGTAATCTTGGGTGTTTTCTACGCCGGGCGCAATGTCACGGCGGATTTGTTAGATGGGCGTGGTTGACACAATTTGGACTTTGAGAAACGCACACCCCACAAACATTGCCCGTCTGATCACGCGTTCTTGCAGTTGCGTCATAATTTCGTTATGGGAAACCGCGTTCCGCTTTCGACAAGGCGGGTCGTTTTAAATCTCATTTTCAAGCCTTTCCAGAACGGTATTCCCCATGGCACGCATTGTGATGAAATTCGGTGGCACTTCGGTGGCCGATATCGACCGCATCCGTAATGTGGCCCGGCATGTCAAACGTGAAGTTGATGCTGGGCACGAAGTCGCAGTCGTCGTTTCCGCAATGGCAGGGAAAACCAACGAACTCGTCGCCTGGACCCGTCAGACCTCGCCGATGCATGATGCACGCGAATATGATGCCATTGTCGCCTCTGGCGAGCAGGTGACAGCGGGATTGCTGGCTGTGGCCTTGCAGGGCATGGGTGTACATGCGCGTTCCTGGCAGGGCTGGCAGATCCCGATCAAAACCGACAATGCCCATGGTGCTGCGCGCATTATCGATATTGACGGCTCGTTCCTGATCGAACGGTTCAAGGAAGGCCAGGTTGCCGTGATCGCCGGGTTCCAGGGTATTGGCCCGGATAACCGCATTTCGACGCTTGGCCGTGGTGGTTCGGATACGAGCGCCGTGGCGATTGCTGCATCTGTTAAGGCTGACCGTTGCGATATCTATACGGATGTCGACGGTGTCTACACCACCGATCCGCGCGTTGAGCCAAAGGCCCGCAGGCTGTCGCGCATTTCTTTCGAAGAAATGCTCGAAATGGCTTCGCTTGGTGCCAAAGTTCTGCAGGTGCGGTCCGTCGAGCTTGCGATGGTCCACAAAGTGCGCACATTTGTGCGATCCAGTTTTGAAGACCCCGATGCGCCGGGCATGGGTGATCTGATCAATCCGCCCGGCACACTTATTTGCGACGAGGAAGAAATCGTGGAACAGCAGGTTGTAACAGGAATTGCCTACGCCAAGGACGAAGCTCAAATCTCCTTGCGCCGTGTTGCAGACCGCCCCGGTATTTCTGCCGGCATTTTTGGCCCGCTGGCCGAAGCCCATATCAACGTCGACATGATCGTTCAGAATATTTCCGAGGACGGCTCAAAGACCGATATGACCTTCACGGTGCCCTCGGGTGATCTCGACAAGGCGCTGGTCGTTCTGGAGAAGGTTAAGGCCGATATCGGTTTCGACGTAATCCAGTCGGAAGCCGGTATGGTCAAGGTTTCGGTGATCGGTATCGGTATGCGCAGCCACGCGGGCGTTGCCGCAACGGCATTCCGCGCGTTGGCTGACAAGGGCATCAACATCCGCGCCATCACCACTTCGGAAATCAAGATTTCCATTCTGATTGACGGTCCCTATGCGGAACTTGCGGTTCGGACTTTGCATTCTGTCTACGGTCTGGATAAGCATTAATTTACTGTCTAAGACTGAGATTCTGTTTGTCGGTGAACGTCTCGGCTGACATGATGAATCAATGAGTTGATTGGCGAGACCATTCCGGTCTTGCTGATATTATTATGGAGCAGATGGGTGCCCACGCGCGAGCAGATTACAGGTCCTCGTGTCATGCTGAAGCGCCTCCGCGAATTGATGGCGGAGGCTCTTGAGCCGCAGGAGAGGCTTGACCGTATCGTTCGCGAAATCGCGCAGAACATGGTCGCCGAAGTGTGCTCATTTTATGTGCTGCGTTCTGATGGCGTCCTCGAACTCTATGCAACCGAAGGTTTGAACCCATCGGCCGTTCACTTGGCGCAGTTGCGCCTCGGTCAAGGTCTTGTCGGTACGATTGCCTCAAGCGCCCGCCCGCTTAACCTGACGGATGCCCAGACCCATCCCGCCTTCGCCTACCTGCCGGAGACGGGCGAAGAAATCTATAATTCCTTCCTTGGTGTACCGATTCTGCGGGCAGGGCGCACGCTCGGCGTTCTCGTCGTGCAGAACCGGACCAAGCGCGTTTACCGCGAAGATGAAGTGGAAGCGCTCGAAACCACGGCGATGGTTCTGGCTGAAATGGTTGCCGCAGGCAGTCTTACGCGATTGGCACGGCCGGGTGTTGAGCTTGATCTCGGCAAGCCCATGAGCTTTTCCGGCAGTGCCTTCAATGATGGGGTCGGTCTTGGCCATGTGGTGCTGCATGAGCCACGCATTGTTGTCACCAATCTTTTCAACGAAAACATCGATACGGAAATCGATCGGCTTGAAACCTCCTTGGGTTCGCTGCGCATTTCCATTGACGACATGCTGTCGCGCCGCGATGTAGCATTTGAAGGCGAGCACCGTGAGGTGCTGGAAGCTTACCGGATGTTTGCCCATGATACGGGCTGGGTGCGCCGTCTTGAAGAGGCAATCCGCAATGGTCTGACTGCGGAAGCCGCCGTTGAGAAAGTCCAGAGCGATACCCGCGCGCGGATGATGCATCTGAGCGATCCCTATATGCGCGAGCGCCTCAGCGATTTCGACGATCTTGCCAACCGCCTGCTGCGCCAGCTGATGGGACGCGATGTGAAGACCATGGCCGGTTCGCTGGCCAAGGACGCCATTATCATTGCCCGGTCGATGGGCGCTGCCGAACTTCTCGACTATCCGCGCGAACGTTTGCGCGGGCTGGTTCTGGAAGATGGCGCGGCGACAAGCCATGTGGTGATCGTGGCCCGCGCGATGGGTATTCCCGTTGCGGGGCAGGTCAAGGGCGTCGTGTCCATGGCCGAAAACAATGATGCTGTTATCATCGATGGTGATGATGGCCGCGTGCATTTGCGCCCGCAGGCTGATGTCGAAGCTGCCTATTCGGAAAAGGTCAAGTTCCGCGCCAAGCGTCAGGCTCTCTATCGCGAGTTACGCGACAAGCCATCGGTTACCAAGGATGGTGTGCCAATCTCCCTGCTGATGAATGCCGGGTTGCTGGTTGATCTGCCGCAGCTGACGGAAGCGGGCGCAGCCGGCATTGGCCTGTTCCGCACCGAACTGCAATTCATGGTGGCTTCGACTTTCCCCCGCGCGGAACAGCAGGAGCGGCTTTACCGTTCGGTGCTGGATGCCGCTGGTGAAAGACCGGTCACATTCCGCACGCTCGATATTGGCGGCGATAAGGTTCTTCCCTATTTCCGCAGCAATACGAATGAAGAAAATCCGGCAATGGGCTGGCGGGCTATCCGCCTGACGCTCGACCGTCCGGGTCTGCTGCGCACGCAGGTTCGCGCCTTGCTGAAAGCAGCGGGTGGGCGCGAATTACGCCTGATGCTCCCGATGGTCACTGAAGTGGCTGAGGTTCGCAAGGCGAGCGAACTGATCAACCGCGAAGTGCAGCACCTGTCGCGCTTTGCCTATAATCTGCCGACACGGGTCAAGATCGGCGCGATGGTTGAAGTGCCGTCCCTGCTTTGGCAGCTTGATGAACTGATGTCCGTTGTCGACTTTGTTTCCGTCGGCTCCAATGATCTGTTCCAGTTTGTCATGGCTGTGGATCGCGGCAACTCGATTATCACCAACCGTTTTGACAATCTTTCTGTGCCGTTCCTGCGGGTGCTGCGCCAGATTGCGCAGGCGGGCGTGCGTAACAACACGGATGTGACGTTGTGCGGTGAAATGGCTGGCAAACCACTTTCAGCCATGGCCCTGATTGGCCTCGGCTTCCGCTCCATTTCGATGGCACCGGCCTCTATTGGCCCTGTTAAGGCAATGCTGGGCACACTTCATGTCGGCGAGTTGCATGCGCAATTGACCGATGTGATCGACAATCACGGCGATACGGGTTCCCTGCGGCATGTCCTGAACAAATTCGCAGAGCGAACGGGCGTTCCGCTGTGAAATTTACTGAGGTAACAAACTAAAATGATGTCCATTCCGCAGGATCGTATGGATCAGCTGCTGAAGCGGTTTTCCATGATTGAATCGCAGATGGCGAGCAATCCGGATTCCGACACCTATGTGAAGCTGGCCTCGGAATATTCCGAGCTTGAGACTGTCGTTGCCAAGATTCGCGATCTGATCGCATCGCGCAGCGAGGCCGATGATCTGAAGAGCATGCTCAACGATGCGTCGACAGACAAGGATATGCGCGAACTGGCCGAGGCGGAGTTGCCCGAGATCAATGAGCGCATCGAAGCTCTTGAGCAGGAGATTCAGGTCCTGCTTCTGCCAAAGGATGTTGCCGACGAGCGCAATGCGATTCTTGAAATACGCGCCGGAACAGGTGGTTCGGAAGCCGCGCTGTTCGGTGGTGATCTGTTCCGCATGTATGAGCGTTATGCGGCTGCCAATGGTTGGCGGGTCGAGTTGATTTCCGGCAGCGATGGCGAAGCCGGTGGCTATAAGGAAGTCATAGCCATGGTTTCCGGCAAGGGCGTTTTTGCCAAGCTTAAATTCGAGTCGGGCGTTCACCGGGTTCAGCGCGTGCCGGATACGGAAGCCAGCGGGCGTATTCATACATCTGCGGCAACGGTTGCTGTGCTCCCCGAAGCCGAGGAAATCGATATCGATATCCGCCCTGAAGATATTCGCATTGATACGATGCGCGCATCAGGTTCGGGCGGACAGCACGTCAATACGACGGACTCCGCGGTGCGCATTACCCATATTCCATCGGGCATTGTCGTCGTGCAGGCGGAAAAATCCCAGCATCAGAACCGCGCACGCGCCATGCAGGTGTTGCGGTCACGGCTCTTTGACATGCAGCGGCAAAAGGCTGACAGCGAGCGGTCGGAAGCGCGGCGCAGTCAGGTCGGCTCGGGCGACCGGTCGGAGCGCATTCGCACCTATAATTTCCCGCAAGGCCGCGTGACTGATCATCGCATCAACCTGACGCTCTACAAGCTCGATCGCATTATGGAAGGCGATCTTGACGAACTGATCGGGGCGCTCATCTCGGACTATCAGACCGCGCTTCTCGCCCAGATGAATGACGGATACTGAAAGCATGGCTGAGGCTCGCCTTGCTGACGTCCATATTCAGGCGCGCTCGGCACTGACCAAAGCTGGAATTGACGGAGCTGACCTTGATGCGCGGCTTCTGGTGGAATGGCTAACCGGTTTCGATAGACTAGAAACGATCCGTAATCCGCATAACATCGTGACGAAAGATGTGCTGGCCAGGCTTGATGCCGTGCTTATCCGGCGAATCAACGGCGAATCAGTGCATCGGATCATCGGCAAACGCGAATTTTTCGGGTTGGAATTCTTACTTTCTGTGGACACGCTGGAGCCGCGACCGGATACCGAAGCGCTTGTCGAACTTGCGCTGCCGTTCCTGCATCAGCGTGTTACCGAGAATGGAATTGCTGACCTTGTTGATCTTGGAACCGGGACGGGAGCAATCGCTATCGCCTTGCTCAGTCAGGTGCCGAACCTGCGGGCAATCGGCGTTGATATGGCGCCGGGCGCTCTTGCCACCGCACGTAGCAATGCCTGCCTGAACGATGTATTCAGCCGCTTTGCCGCTCTGCGCTCCAACTGGTTTGCCGAGGTAACTGGCGGATTTGACATGATTATTTCCAATCCACCCTATATCCGCTCCGGCGATATTGCGGCCCTTCAACCTGAAGTCGCAGTACATGATCCCGTTCTGGCGCTTGATGGAGGACCTGACGGCCTCGAACCCTATCGTATTATCGCGGAACAGGCGGAAGCCCATCTTCGCACTGATGGGGCAGTAGCGGTGGAGATTGGCTTTGATCAACGGACAGATGTCGAAGCTATTTTTGCAAGAACGGGCTTCGCTCTGAAAGGTCTGCAGAAGGATATCGGGGGGCATGAAAGAGCAATGTTGTTCATGAAGTCATAAAATTATTGAAAAAAGGCTTGGAATTTGTCGCGAAGGCGGCTAGTTTCCAATCACCGCTCTAAACCGAACAAGTCTGGTTTTGCCTATCAAGAGATTGATACGGAATTTTCCGGGTGTTTGATTTCTCATCGGAATTGTTCTTGGGGAAATGGTTTTTGCGGAAGCACAAAAGTTTTATGAAACTTTAGATGCGATTGAAGCGCGGGGCGCGCTTCAGGTCGGCACTTGAGAAGCGAAGCTTTTTGACTCAAATGGTGAGCAAATTAGCGCCCCTGATTTTCTGAAAAGAGATAAGTATGAGGCCAGTACAGCAGAATAGGCGCATGCGCGGACGCGGTAATAATAACCGCAAAGGTCCCAACCCACTTTCCCGTAATTATGAGAGCAACGGCCCTGATGTTAAAATCCGGGGAAATGCTCAGCACGTCGCCGAAAAATACACCACTCTTGCGCGTGATGCGCAGAGCAGTGGTGATCGCGTGATGGCAGAAAACTATCTTCAGCACGCCGAACATTATAATCGAATCATTCTTGCTGCCCAGGCTCAGGCGCCTGTCCAATATCAGCGCGATGACCGCGATGATCAGGACGATGACGGCGTTTACGATGATGATGGCAATGAACAGCAGCAGGACCGCCCGGTTCAGCACCAGCAGATCAATGGCAGCGGACCGCAGCCGGTGATTGAAGGCACGCCCGCTGAAGTTGCCTATGGCGAGGAGCCGGTCAGCCAGCGCCAGCCGCACCATCAGCAGCGCAGGCAGTATGATCAGAACACCTCCAATGATCAGAATGCATCCAATGCATCATCCAATAATGATGACGATGATGCTGGATCTGAAACCGAGGAAGTGGCCGAGGCAAAGCCGGCTCGCCGTGCGCCGCGTGGCCGCAGGCCAGCCCGTCCACGTGAACCGCGGGCGGCTGATGAAAACAATGCTCCAGTAGCGGCTGCTCCCGCCGATACGTCAAACGATCTTTCTCCGGCAGGCATTGTTGCCGAAGTCAAGAAACGCCGGGCAGCGGTTGAACCATCTGACGTCTGATCTATTGATACATCGTGGTTTTGAAAACGGCGCGGAATGATTTCCGCGCCGTTTTCTTTTTTAAGTCTGTGGCTTTGGGAGTATCTTGCGGGGGCAGGAAAGCATTCCCATATGAGCCCAGAAGCGTATGGATCTGCCTCTTGCAGGGGGTCCGTCACCAGAGGACTCCAGAGTGCCGATTGAGGGCTCCGGAGAAAAGGAGACACAGAATGAATGTTGAAAAATATACGGAGCGCGTTCGCGGCTTCATCCAGTCCGCGCAGACGTTTGCGCTCTCTTCCAGCCATCAGCAGTTTGCACCGGAGCATTTGCTCAAGGTTCTCGTTGATGATGAGGAAGGTCTTGCCGCATCGTTGATCGAACGGGCGGGCGGACGAATTGCCGATGTGCGGCTTGGATTGCAGACAGCGCTCAATGCCCTGCCGAAAGTAACCGGCGGCAATGAGCAGCTTTATCTCGCGCAGCCATTGGCGAAGGTTTTTGCCACAGCCGAAGAAATTGCCAAAAAGGCTGGCGACAGTTTCGTTACCGTCGAACGGCTGTTGACGGCGCTTGCTGTTGAAAAATCGGCGAAGACCTCGGAGATATTGAGCCGCGCCGGTGTGACCGCTGCGGGCCTCAATGCGGTTATCAATGATATCCGCAAAGGCCGGACAGCCGACTCGGCTTCCGCCGAGAACACCTATGATGCCTTGAAAAAGTATGCGCGGGATCTGACTGCCGATGCGCGGTCGGGCAAGCTTGATCCGGTTATCGGACGTGATGACGAAATCCGCCGGACCATTCAGGTCCTGTCACGCCGCACGAAGAACAATCCTGTTCTGATCGGCGAGCCCGGTGTGGGCAAGACGGCGATTGCTGAAGGCCTGGCCTTGCGTATCGTTAATGGTGACGTGCCGGAGTCTCTCAAAGACAAGCAGTTGATGGCACTCGATATGGGCGCACTCATTGCCGGTGCGAAATATCGCGGTGAATTCGAAGAGCGTCTGAAAGGTGTGCTTTCCGAAGTGCAGTCGGCCAATGGAGACATCATCCTCTTTATTGACGAAATGCACACGCTGGTTGGTGCAGGCAAAGGCGAAGGATCGATGGATGCATCGAACCTCTTGAAGCCCGCGCTTGCACGCGGTGAGCTGCATTGTGTTGGTGCAACGACGCTGGACGAATATCGCAAGCATGTGGAAAAAGACCCCGCATTGGCGCGGCGCTTCCAGCCGGTGTTCGTTGATGAGCCAACGGTTGAGGATACGATCTCGATCCTGCGCGGGTTGAAGGAAAAATACGAACAGCATCACAAGGTTCGTATTTCCGACTCGGCTCTGGTTGCTGCTGCAACCCTGTCGAACCGCTACATCACTGACCGGTTCCTGCCTGACAAGGCTATCGACCTGATTGACGAAGGCGCAGCGCGCCTGCGCATGCAGGTGGATTCAAAGCCGGAAGAGCTTGATGAAATCGACCGCCGCATCATGCAGCTGAAGATCGAGCGCGAAGCATTGAAGGTCGAGAAAGACGATGCGTCAAAGGATCGTCTGGAAAGACTTGAAAAGGAACTGGTCGAACTTGAGGAACAATCAACCAGCCTGACCAATACGTGGCAGGCGGAGAAGCAGAAGCTTGGTCATGCGGCCGACCTTAAAGGTCAGCTTGATGACGCGCGCAATGCTTTGGCTTCTGCCCAGCGTAATGGTGAATTCCAGAAGGCGGGCGAGCTTGCCTATGGCACAATTCCGCAGCTGGAAAAGCAGCTTGCACAGGCCGAACAGCAGGATGGATCGACCTCGATGGTCGAGGAAATCGTCACGCCTGATCATATTGCGCAGGTAGTGTCCCGCTGGACTGGTATTCCGGTTGACCGGATGCTGGAAGGTGAGCGCGAAAAGCTGTTGCGGATGGAAGACGAGCTGGCCAAGCGGGTCATCGGGCAGGGTGAAGCGGTTCAAGCCGTTTCCAAGGCAGTCCGCCGGGCGCGCGCTGGACTGCAAGATCCGAACCGGCCGATTGGCTCGTTCATCTTCCTTGGACCAACCGGCGTCGGCAAAACGGAACTGACCAAGGCCTTGGCCTCGTTCCTGTTCAGTGACGAGACGGCGATGGTTCGCCTCGACATGTCCGAATATATGGAGAAGCATTCGGTGGCTCGTCTGATCGGCGCACCTCCAGGTTATGTCGGGTATGAGGAAGGTGGCGCACTGACCGAAGCGGTTCGCCGCAGACCCTATCAGGTTGTGCTTTTCGATGAGATTGAAAAGGCGCATCCGGATGTGTTCAACGTTCTGCTGCAGGTGCTTGATGATGGACGTCTGACCGATGGTCAGGGGCGTACAGTGGATTTCCGCAATACGCTGATCATCATGACATCCAATCTTGGGTCGGAATATCTGACCGCGCTTGGGGAAGATCAGGATGTGGAAAGCGCCCGCGAGGACGTGATGAATGTGGTCAAGGCCTCGTTCAGACCGGAATTCCTCAACCGCGTCGACGAGATCATTCTGTTCCATCGTCTGAAGCGGAACGAAATGGGTGCCATTGTGGCTATTCAGATGCAGCGTCTGCAATCCTTGCTGACTGATCGCAAGATCACCATCAAGATTGACGAGGATGCAACCAACTGGCTTGCCGAGAAGGGTTATGACCCCGCCTATGGCGCACGTCCGCTGAAGCGGGTGATCCAGAAGCAGGTGCAGGACCCGCTGGCGGAGAAAATCCTGCTTGGCGAAATTCTGGATGGCTCCACGGTCAAGATCACGGCAGGTTCAGACCGGCTCAATTTCCGGTCAGTGAAGTCTGCCCCGGATCGGGAAAAGAGCGAAGCTGCATAACAGCGCCTGATATAATGATGCATGGAAGCAAAATGGCCGCCGTCTGGCGGCCATTTTCATGTCCGGTTCATCCTGTAGATGCGATGACAGAGCCGTCGTTTGAAATCGAACCGGTTTTATTCAGCAGAAAAGGCTCGAAAAAACCGCATTAACCATAAAGACAGGAAAATCGGTCATTTATGATTAAGGACAGGTTAGCGGAAACCGGAAGTTGGAAAATATGGCGCTTCGTCATTTGATTGTGTTTGCATCGATTTTTACCACTGCTTTGGCGGTGCTTGTGCCTGTCGCGCCTGCGCAGGCTGCAGGTTTGCCTGCGCGTGAAAGCGCGAATCAGGCACCATACATGGTCGCGCAAGTGTTCGAATCAGATCGGCGGGCACGGCGTGATGAGTATCGCGTTTATTTTGACGAGTATGGTCGGCGCGTGACGCTGGATCGCCGGGGCCGGGTGGTTTCGGTCGAAGAGCCGCGCAATGATATCAATAATGGCCGGGGCGCTGATTATTTCCCCGATGCGCCGCAGGATTCCTTTGATACGGGCTCTATCCCCGAGGACCCTTACGCGAATCGCCCAAGAGATCCCTATCAGAGGCAGCAGCCATCCGAACGCGACTATCGCACGGTTGAACGCGCACCGCTGCCGCCCGCAAACGGCGAATCGGACATTCCTCCCGCCAATCCCGGTCTGATTGATCCAGAAATGCCCGGCGAGAATCTGGCGACACCGCCATCTCAGGAATCAATACCGGCACATCCCAATCCTGCGCCGACTGTGCAATTGCCAAAGGGGCAGGGCGCTAAAGCCAAGATTGCCGCGATTCAGGTTCTGCTTGATCGTATTGGTGTATCACCGGGTGTGATTGACGGTCGCAAGGGCGGCAATGTCGACAAGGCCGTGGCAGCTTTCGAGGAAATGACCGGTCAGAAATTTGATCCGCTCAATGATGCGGGAATCCAAGCATCGCTGGAACAAACCGGCGGCCCTGCCTTTGTTTCCTATACGATCAGCTCGGAAGATGCAGCCTATCCGTTCGTTGCATCGATCCCTGAGGATTACAGCCATAAGGCACAGCTCGAGCGGATGGCCTTTACATCAGTCACCGAAATGCTGGCTGAGCGCTTTCACATGGATGAAGGGTATTTGAAAGAGATCAACCCCGGCGTTGATTTCAATCAGCCCGGCGTGGCCATTCAGGTTGCCAGTACCGGCCAGAATGTCGGTGGTTCGGTGACGAAAATCATCGCTGACAAGGGGCGCAAGCAAGTGCGCGGCTATAATGCCGAGGGGCGGCTGGTTGTTGCCTATCCCGCCACCATCGGTTCAACCGATACGCCATCACCGTCGGGTATCGTTCAGGTGGAGCGCATCGCCCTCAACCCAAACTACACCTATAATCCGAAGCTGAACTTCAAGCAGGGCGAAAACGATAAGGTGTTGACCATTCCGCCGGGACCAAACGGGCCCGTAGGGACTGTCTGGATTGCATTGTCGAAGCCGACCTACGGCATCCATGGTACGCCGGAGCCCTCAAAGATCGGCAAGACCAACAGCCATGGCTGCGTGCGACTGACGAATTGGGATGCAACCGAGCTGTCAAAGCTGGTGCAAAAAGGCGTGACGGTTGAGTTTCAGGAATAAGTGGTGGATTGGACTCAGCCGCTGGCTGCCATCTTCGGCGCGGTGTTGTTGTCATCTTTCAGGAGCTGATCGATACGCTCGCGTTCGCGCTTGAAGGCAACAAGATCATCGCCATCAAGCGCCCTGCCGCCCGGCAGACGGATACGCATCGGGTCGACCTTGGACCCGTTGACGATAACTTCATAGTGCAGGTGCGGACCGGTTGAGAGGCCGGTTGAACCGAGATAGCCGATTACCTGGCCCTGCCGGACGCGGGCGCCCGGGGTTACGCCGGACGCAATGGCGTTCTGGTGCGAGTAGCTGCTTTCATAACCATTGGAATGGCGAAGGACTGTCTGGTTGCCATAGCCATTGGTCCAACCGGCTCGTTCCACGGTGCCATTGCCCGCAGCAATAATCGGGGTGCCACGCGGTGCCGACCAGTCAACACCCGTGTGCATGCGCGAATAGCCGAGAATCGGATGACGCCGCATGCCGAAGGGCGAGCGGAACACACCGTTCGGTACGGGATTGCGCAGCAGGAACTGTTTCGAGCTTTTGCCGTTCTCATCATAATAATCGGTCGAGCCATCCCCGGAATGGAACCGGTAGAATTTACGCAGGTTCCCACCAAAATTGGCAGCGACATAGAGAATTTCCGATTCGTCACCGGCCTTTTCCGAATCGGCAGGCAGGGAGAAGAAAGCTTCCAACTGGTCTGTCGGTAAAAGCTGCGCCTGGAAATCCACATCCGATGCCAGCATGCGGACCAATTGCTGGATCATCGTATCGGTCATGCCATAGGCTATGCCCGCGCGATAAATGCCATCATAGACCGTTGGGAGATCACCGGGCTGACGTGATGAAGGTGGATTGTCATCAAAAGCCACCTGCAGGCCCGGCGTCATTTCCGGCTCGTCCGCAGGCACGTACTGGTCTTTATCGTTAAGGGCGATGGTCAGAATATGCGTGGTGCCATTATAGACACTGGCGCGCATGATGCGGTCGACATTGTCGCGCGATTCAATGCCGAGCCGCAAAACGCTACCGCCTTTCAGGCGTGGAGAATTCAGGAGCTTTGAAATTGCCTCGGACATGCCGATGGCATCATCATTCTCGTAGCCGGCGTCACTGAAAGCGCTAAGGATTTCCTTGTCATTGCGGAACGGTATGAGTTCCTCGGAGTAACCGTGGCTTTCCACATCTTCGTTGGCCCGCGGCGTGACGCTGACATTTTCCTGAATGATCTTGACCGCGAGCGGATTGCGCAGATTGAAAGGATCTTCATCAGCGCCAAAGCGCAGCGGATCAACATAATGCAGCGAAGCCACCTGCACCGCACCGTCGGTCAGCAAAGCGCCGGTGTTGCGGACCACTTCTTCCACCTCATCAGCGCTCAGATCGTCGGATGGATCAAACTGCGCCGTGGCCAGCGGGAAATCCACCGTGCGCAGGCTGACTTCGCTTTCAACCTTGGCGCCATAGATCAAACCTGTTTTGGGCGTGGGGTCAGTTCCTTCATTGGCCTCGGCAAACACATCCAGCGGATTGAATCCGGGATATTTGCGGTTGCTGTTATGAACAGAGGCCAGTGCTATGCGGACATATTCAAAAGGTGTGGAGCGGATGACGTCCCGTTCGCCCTCTTTAAACACGGTTGATACATCGAGGCGGCGGCGATCACGGTTGCGCCGAATCGGTGTGGTTGCGGCAACGCGGGCGCCTTTGGTTACATCGCTGCTGCCCTTGGCCGATGGCATTGTATTGCGGGCCATCAGTTCGGGCGGGGTCGCCAATTGCTCCCGGCCATCAAGCGCCGCAAACAAGGCAACACCCATCAACATGCTCGAGGTGATACCCGTCAGAAAAGTACCAGCCAGCCATCGCGCCGAAATTTCCCGGCGATCGGGCGGGCCGCGACGCCCATCCGTAATCAACGGCGGTTCGTTGCCCGGATCGATTGATGAGTGCCCCTCGTACTCTTTCATTATACTAAGTGTCGATCCTGATACTAAGTGTAGATCCTGTCGCCGTTATTGATGCAGGCTTACCTTGATTTTCCGGCGCGTGCCGACCAGCCATTTACTGGTACGAAGTCAACGAGGCCGCAGTTTTGCCCTCGCAGCTTCCATCTGTCAACGCGCCGAACCCGAACTGTGCCTATATCTATAGAGGCACGCTATAATACATTGGCCCTAATACGTTGGAATGAGCCCCACGCA